>NZ_JBALDR010000012.1:0-324298 GCF_036917315.1 Nostoc sp.
GTCTATAGCGTTGGATTCAGCCCCGATGGCAAGACACTGGCTTCTGGCAGTGCTGACAACACGATCAAACTCTGGGATGTCAGCACGGGCAAAGCGATCAAAACCCTGACTGGGCATAGCAGTACGGTCAATAGCGTCGGATTCAGCCCCGATGGCAAGACACTGGCTTCTGGCAGTAATGACAAGACGATCAAACTCTGGGATGTCAGCACGGGCAAAGCGATCAAAACCCTGACTGGGCATAGCATTAGGGTCTATAGCGTTGGATTCAGCCCCGATGGCAAGACACTGGCTTCTGGCAGTGCTGACAACACGATCAAACTCTGGGATGTCAGCACGGGCAAAGCGATCAAAACCCTGACTGGGCATAGCAGTCCGGTCTATAGCGTCGGATTCAGCCCCGATGGCAAGACACTGGCTTCTGGCAGTTTAGACAACACGATCAAACTCTGGGATGTCAGCACGGGCAAAGCGATCAAAACCCTGACTGGGCATAGCAGTTGGGTCTTTAGCGTCGGATTCAGCCCCGATGGCAAGACACTGGCTTCTGGCAGTGAAGACAACACGATCAAACTCTGGGATGTCAGCACGGGCAAAGCGATCAAAACCCTGACTGGGCATAGCAGTAGGGTCTTTAGCGTCGGATTCAGCCCCGATGGCAAGACACTGGCTTCTGGCAGTGATGACAACACGATCAAACTCTGGGATGTCAGCACGGGCAAAGCCATCAAAACCCTGACTGGGCATAGCATTAGGGTCTATAGCGTTGGATTCAGCCCCGATGGCAAGACACTGGCTTCTGGCAGTGCTGACAACACGATCAAACTCTGGGATGTCAGCACGGGCAAAGCGATCAAAACCCTGACTGGGCATAGCAGTTGGGTCTATAGCGTCGGATTCAGCCCCGATGGCAAGACACTGGCTTCTGGCAGTGCTGACAACACGATCAAACTCTGGGATGTCAGCACGGGCAAAGCCATCAAAACCCTGACTGGGCATAGCAGTTTGGTCAATAGCGTCGGATTCAGCCCCGATGGCAAGACACTGGCTTCTGGCAGTGGTGATAACACCGCGATTTTATGGGATTTGGATTTCGATAATTTATTACTCAGTGGTTGCAATTTGCTAAATAATTATCTCATTGGTCATCCAGAAGTGTTAGAAGAGTTGCAATCATGCCAAAGTCCATCGCAGTTAGCGCAGGGAGCGACAACGTTAGTTATCCAAGGTGAGAAGTTAGCGCGAAATGATGATATTGATGGCGCTGTGGAAAAGTTTAGCAAAGCACAGCAGTGGGATAATAAATTAAAATTTGATTCCCAGGCGAGAGCAAAAGAGTTAGCTAATCAAGTCAAGGTTGAAGGCTTAGTTGATGAAGGAAATAGTCGCTTAGAAGAGAAAAAGTTTAAGGAAGCACTAGCAGCTTATACCGCAGCCCTCAAACTCGATCCAAAAGTCGAAATTCCTGCTGATTCTTGGAATACACTATGCTGGGACGGGAGTCTGCAAAAACAAGCCACCGATGTTTTACCAGCCTGTGAAAAAGCCGTTGCACTTGCACCTGAAGATGGCAACATTCGTGATAGTCGTGGCTTGGCTAGGGCGCTGACAGGCGACACCCAAGGAGCAATTGAAGACTTTGAGGCATACATTGCCCAGCCTGAAGATAAAGATAGTAAAGCACAACGGCAACGCTGGGTGAAAGATTTACGGGCGGGGAAGAATCCGTTTACAGATGCAGAGCTTAAGAAGTTACAGAATTAGGGAATTAGGCATTTAATTCTCTTATCTCCTTGTTCTCTATCAATATTGGAATAGACTAAATAGACGATCGCAAGGTGGAAGGATGGCATATAGCGATTTTAGTCTCCCCAAGGTGAAAAAGAGTTTTGATTTAACACTCGATGAAACTCGAAATTTATTTGTTGATACAAAACCTGTTACACCATCAGAAACTCTTAGAACGATTTTAATAGATTACATTCCCTTAGCAACTGCAATTTCAACCGAAAAAGCAAGGTCAGAGTTTTTAATTGCACCAATCCTCGCAGAAGTCAGACGATTATTAAATAATAAAATCTCGTTGTTCTCTGGAAATGAATTTAATGTTGATGCAACTCAAGGTTTGCAAGGCTTTTGCGATTACATTCTCAGCAACTCCCAAGAGCAATTATTTATTTCTGCTCCAGTAATGTTTATCTTTGAAGCGAAAAAAGAAGATATTATCGGCGGTCTGGGTCAATGTGTAGCGGCAATGATTGCAGCACAGTTATTCAATCAAAATCAAGGCAATGAAGTTGGGCGAATTTACGGCTCGGTTACTAGCGGAACTAACTGGAAGTTTTTATTTTTAGAAGGAATGACTGTTTATATAGATTCGACTGAATACTATATTAAAGAAGTTGATAAAATTTTAGGTATTTTATTGCAACCTTTTCAGCCTGTTTTAACTGCTGTTTGAATATATAGCAGTTGCTGATGTAACTTACCCGATCGAGATTAAAAATTTGCTAAAAAATAAGAGAAGTTAGAAAACTAGTTTACCATTAGCACTATTCAATTGATATGAGTCTATATTGTCTAGTTCACGGTGCCTTCCAAGCCACGTGGTGTTGGGATTTGCTAATTCCCTACTTAGAAACACAGGGTCACAAAACCCTAGCAATGGATTTACCAATCGAAAATGCATCTGCTACTTTGTCCCAACTTGCGGATGTAGTAATTCAAGCACTGCCCAAAACTGATGATGATATTGTCCTAGTCGGTCACTCAATGGCTGGTACTATAATTCCCCTGGTTGCAGAAGCGGTAAAAGTGCGTCAACTAGTGTTTGTGGCGGCGCTACTTCCATATCCTGGAGTTAGTACACTCGACCAATTTTCTCATCGTCTCGATTCTGATACGCTCAAATCATTCAATTACCAGCCAAAAGAGCCAAGTAAACTCCAACAGTTCTACGATGAACCTGATATGTATGAACCAGCTTCCGTAGGGAAAGATTATTCAGACGAAGCAGTATTAAGAGAGTTTTTCTTTCATGATTGTCAACCAGATGTAACAGAGTGGGCAATCTCGAAAAGTCGTTCGCAACAATCTATGGCATATATTTTTGAAACGAATCCTCTAAAAGCTTTGCTGCATGTTGAACGTAAATATATTGTTTGTACCAATGACCGAATATTGTCTCCAACATGGTCGCGCTACGCTGCACGCAAGCGTTTAGGAGTCGATGCCATTGAACTACCTTCTGGACATTGCCCACACCTGTCTCGTCCCGACCTTCTGGCTTCAGTATTAACTAGCGATTAATTGTTTTGTTACCGTAGCAAACTTATTTTCCAACTGCTGCATTTTTGACGAATCTTATAAAAATGCGGAATATCTTACTGGTGCGTAGGCGCAGCCCACGGTAGGCATCGCTCATAATAAATGAAGCCCCATAAATATAAGAGAGGTTAAAGATGCTAAATGCAGTTGAGTTTCAAGCAAAGATTCAAAATGGTCTAATTCAGATTCCTGATGAGTACAAACAAGAACTTGGTGAAGGGGATGATATTAAAGTAATCGTTTTGGTGACGAAAAAATCATCTAAAAAAAGAGACATAATTGATGAATTAACAGAAAATCCTGTTCAAGTGGATGGTGTATTGAGCCGTGAGGAAATTTATAACCGATAATTATGAGTTCTGGTACATCTTTTATTGATACGAATGTTTGGCTTTATCGTTTATTTGACGATAACAAGATGGAGGTTGCAAAAAGAACAAGAAAGCGTAATATTGCTATTGCAATTACAGAAGCTGAAGGAATCATCATTAGTACACAGGTTGTGAATGAGGTTGCTGCCAATTTGCTCAAAAAAGCAGCCTTTAACGAAGAGCAAATTAAAGCTGTGATTCAGTCGCTTTATCGCCGCTGTATTGTGATAGAGTTCAATCTGACTATTTTTGAATCTGCATCAGATATCCGCAGTCGATATAATTTTTCTTTTTGGGATAGTCTAATTATTTCTTGTGCGCTTTCCGCAAGAGCAAATATTCTCTATTCTGAAGATATGCAAGATGGGTTAGTAGTCACTGGTCAATTAGAGATTGTGAATCCATTTAAAAAAGGCTAGAAACCGCATCTAAGCTGTCTCTAGCCTTAATTTACTAAATGGGCAGTACCAGACTCGAACTGATGACATCCTGCTTGTAAGGCAGGCGCTCTACCAACTGAGCTAACCGCCCGTTTGACTAATCCTTAACTAATATAGCAAAAGATTTCGCGTTGCGCTAGTAGTTTCAAGAAAATCTTTTTTTCTCTTATACTGACTCAGTATTCAGTTACTCAGCACTCAGGATTTAGGATGCCCTCTGGTCGGACGCACGATCGCATTACTATGTATGCTCTGCCGTTCGTGGCGGGCGTTACTTTCTGGCAGACTCGCAGTAGCAGTGCGACTTTGTTGGTTGCAGGCGGGTTTCTCTTTGGTGGGCTGATGTTTGGCCCCGATTTGGATATTTACTCTGTGCAATTCCAACGCTGGGGTTTCTTGCGCTGGATTTGGCTACCTTATCAAAAAAGTCTCCGCCATCGTTCTTTTTTATCCCACGGGCCGATTATTGGCACGATTCTGCGGATACTTTATCTGGGGTGTTTGCTTGCTATTTTGGCAATTTTTGTTTTAGCGATCGCTCAAAGGTTGTGGAATCTGAGTTTTAGTTGGCAGGATTTGGGACAAACTGTGGGGCGATCGCTCGTGCAATACGATACTGAATATATCGCCCTGTTTTTGGGGTTGGAACTCGGTGCGATGAGTCATTCTCTCAGCGATTGGGGGGGATCGGCTTATAAACGCGTGCGAAAACAGGGGGTTCGGGGGTTGCTTCCTAGTGGCAAAATTAAGAGGCGGAAAGTGAGGGGTGGTAGTCGTCGGGCGAGAGTGAAGAAGTAATTTTTTTAAACGCAAAGGAACGCTAAGGGAAGCGCAGAGGTACGCAGAGGTATGGAAAAGCAAGAAGAGAGTTTGGCGGCGTTGCAGGAGTTGATTGAGGTGGTGGCGAAGTTGCGTGAGCCTGATGGTGGTTGTCCTTGGGATTTGGCTCAAACTGCCGAAACGCTGACTCCATTTGTGATTGAGGAGGCTTATGAGGTGGTGGATGCGATTAAGAGTGGGGATAAGGGTGCGATCGCTGAGGAGTTAGGCGATTTATTATTACAGGTGGTATTACAAGCCCAAATCGCTAGTGAATCTGGGCAATTTTCTCTTAAGGAGATCGCTCAGGGGATTTCCCAAAAGTTGATTCGCCGTCATCCTCATGTGTTTGGTGATGTGTCGGTAGCCAGTGTGGATGAGGTGCGGCAAAATTGGGAACAAATCAAAGCTGCGGAAAGGGGCGAAGCATCTCCAGACGCGCAAAAATTTAGTGCTAAACTCGCTCGTTATGGACGCACCCTTCCCCCACTGACGGCGGCGATGAAAATTTCTCAAAAGGCTGCGGCGATCGGGTTTGAATGGGAAAATATTCAGGGTGTCTGGGATAAGTTTCATGAGGAGTTGGGAGAGTTTCAGCAAGCTTTAGCTGAGGAAACACCCGAACGGCAAGAAGCAGAATTAGGCGATTTACTATTTGCCGTGATTCAGCTAGCGCGTTGGCATAATCTTGACCCCAGCACCGCTTTGCAAGGCACAAATCAGCGCTTTGTCCAACGATTAGAAAAAATGGAGGCGGTTGTTGACCGTCCCCTTTCTGATTACAGTTTGAATGAGTTAGAAACTCTCTGGCAACAGGCAAAAGCTCAACTTGCGAAAGAAGGGAGCTGAAAAGAGGCGGAGGGGTGGAGGGGCAGAGGGGCAGAGGGGCAGAGGGGCAGAGGGGAAAGACTTACTGCAACTTCTCCCCTGCTCCCCTGCTCCCCTGCTCCCCTGCTCCCCTGCTCCCCTGCTCCCCTGCCCCCTGCCCCCTGCTCCTCTGCTCGTTTCTTCAGGATTTTTCAGCATCAAACCACTTATCATATAGCGATTGATAAGTGCCATTTTCTTTGAGACTCAGCAGAGCCTGATTAATTGGTTTGCGGTAGGGACTGTTATTGGGCAGAATGATGCCGTAGCTTTCTTCACGCAAGATACTGCCAACAATCTGTACTTTCCCTTTGCCTTCATTGGCAGCATAGAAGAGGAGTACAGGCGCATCAAACACTACGGCATCAGCTTTTTTTGTTTGCAGAGCATTGTAAGCTTGCTCAATCTTGGTAACTTCTAAAATTGAAATCTTATGTTCTCGCAGGTATGTGGCGGCTGTACTACCCGCAGTTGTAGCCACTACCTTGCCGGGTAAATCGTCTATACTTCTGATGTCACCTTGAAGTTGTTGCACTGTCAATGAGGTAGTCGCGCTGGCTGTAAAGTAGGCGGCAAAAAGTACTCCGATGAACATCCAGACAATACCTACTAAGCGTCCCAATACTCCCTTGGGCATTTCGTCAGCTTGGGTTGCTAAGGTGGCAGCTGCCCACCAACAGGCTTTGAAAATGCCAGGAAAGTATGATTTGGGAATCATCCCATCTTTGTGATGACGCTCAGACAACCAAATAATGTGGGCTGCTACCACAATTAGCACTAGGGCAACGCCTATTACCTGCAATAGGGCAGCAGAGAAAAACAATTGCAAAATATTTGGGAAGGCACTGCTGTTACTCTCTGGGTTTCTCACCATAATTTGCAGCCCGCCAGCAAAAATAGGTAATGAAAAATCAAAATTCTGTTCGCGTTCGGCTGTAATCGAGATGGCTGAAATTCCCAAGTTGGCTTTGTTGTCTTTAATAGCCGAAAGCAGTTGCGGCACTGTGGAATACTCTATAAATTTAGACTCTACACCTATTTGGTTAGCGATTTTGCGCCAGAGGTCGATACTGAATCCTGATAGCTGACCTTTGTTTGATAGCACAAAGGGCGGTATAACTCGTGTAGCTACTAATAACGGTTGTTGGAGTTGTGGAGATTGTTGAGGTTCCGGTTTTTGGGCCACTCCTGGGGATGTCATTAACAACAATGCTAGAATTCCACCTATTAATCCTATGCAGGTATACAGTGCTAAGGGACGCTTGGTTTTGCTTTTGGGGTCATATCTGCCAATTAGGCTGTTTTTCCCAGCCATAAATTGGCGAAATCTACTAGCGATCGCATTTATCATCAAAATTTTCTTAGGGTTGTGTGCATAATCTATTTATCATGCCCACCCCATACCAAAGATCGCGTTCATCATCCCCCTTATACCAATTTTTTTCAGATTTACGGGGACTGGGGATTGGGAAGATAGATTACCTGACTGTAGTCGGGTTGATTGTTTCACATTTGCGTAGCCGTAGCCCGCACTTCTCTACGAAGACATCGCTTACACCTGGATTTCTCACAAGAGAGAAATCCAAAGGGTGTGGGAGGTGTGGGAGGTGTGGGAGGTGTGGGAGGATGGAGAAGAAGTCTTACCCCCCATACTCCCCACACTCCCCACACTCCCCACACTCCTCTTCCCCTGAAGCCTACACTATGCGTGAGAAATCCGGGTTACACTATTTACCCACTGATTCTTAATCAGCAACTTGGTTGGGCCAATTTTGACCTATTGTTCTGGTAGTGTTGCTGTAAGCATTAAGTCCCCCTAAGCTATAAAAACATTTACTGAAATCTACCTATTATGTTTCTTGCTGTACAACACTGTAGATAGATTTTTTGATGAATTCTTTATTTTAAAATAATAGCCAGAGGTTGAGACAACTATATCGTGTCTAATTCACTTTGTAGAACTTGCGTCGTCAAGGCAAACCTCTATCTTTTGAGCAATAGTTTTGAGATCGGCTTTTAGCGTACATTTGGATTTATAATTGCCAGATATTTTATCTAACTTACGCTTCTTAGTCTTTGCAAAGTGAGCAATATGGATGTAGGCGATTTCAGTCAACAAATAGAGATATTGCGCTCACGGGTAACGGGATTAGTGCAAAAGACTGCTAGTGAGCCATATTCACAGCAAGAGTTAACAGCAGAAGCTTTTGAAGAACTGCAAATCACTTTGGAAGAACTAAAAATCGCCTCCGAGGAACTACAAGCAACACGAATCGTAGTAGAGAAGGAGCGTCAGCGCTACCAAGAATTATTTGATTTTGCACCTGATGCTTACTTGGTAACTGATACATTCGGCACTATTTTGGAAGCTAACCGTGCTGCTACCATGCAGCTCAATGTTTCACAGCGATTTTTGGTTGGCAAACCGCTACTTACTTTCATCGCCCAGTCAGATCATCAAGCTTTTTTTAATTACCTAACTCAGTTGCAGCATATCAACCGAGGCGGGGAATGGGAAGTGTGTTTACAACCACGAGAAAAAATCTGTTTTGATGTCGCTTTGACAGTAGTTACCGTTCGTAATGAAAAAGGAATGCCTGTTGCTCTGCGTTGGCTAATGCGTGACATTAGCCAGCGTAAGCGTTTAGAGTTGCAGCGCCAGCAGTTATTTGCCAATGAGCAAGCCGCCCGAATTGCAGCCCAAGCGGCAGAAAAACGCTCTAATTTTTTGGCTGAAGCAAGTAGTGTATTGGCATCTTCTTTGGATTATCGCACTACCCTAACCAGCGTCGCACAATTAGCAGTGCCTACCCTTGCTGATTGGTGTATTGTGGATGTCGTCGAAAATAATTTGCCCGTCTTCACTAACCCAGTCATCGTTGCATCTGAACCAGCGAAGGAGGCGCTGATCCGAGAACTCCAACAACGCTATCCAATTGCTGTTGATGCTGATTATGGCCCAGCGAAAGTTTTACGAACTGGTAAGCCAGAACTGGTTACAAACATTCTTGAGTCTTCACTACAGAAAAAGTCCTCGAATGAGGAACACTTCAGTTTGCTGCGCCAACTCCAAATTAAGTCTCAGATGGTAGTGCCACTGTTAGTACGTAATCGCAAGCTAGGAACAATTCTATTTGCGTCTGCACAACCAGGACGCCATTACACGACTGTAGACCTAGAAATGGCTGAAGAACTTGCTCAACACGCAGCGTTCGCCATTGAAAATGCCCAACTTTATCAGCACGCCCAAGAAGCTAACCGCATCAAGGAAGAGTTTTTAGCGATCGTTTCCCACGAACTTCGTACACCTCTCAATTCTATGCTGGGTTGGGTTCAACTAATACGTACTCGCAAATGGGATGAAGTAACTACCTCTAAGGCATTGGAGACAATCGAGCGGAATGCCAAACTTCAAAGAAAACTGATTGAAGATATTCTGGATATCTCACGCATTGTACAAGGACAAATTCGCCTAAATTTACGGAAAGTTGACCTTATACCTGTAATTCAGGGGGCAATTGAAGCTGTACATCCCACATCTGAAATTAAGGATATTCAAGTTGAATTTCATCTTGACTCCTCAGTTGGTCAAGTTATGGGTGATGCCGAACGCCTGCAACAAGTTGTCTGGAATTTGCTCTCTAATGCCGTCAAGTTCACACCTAACGGAGGGCGAGTTGAAATATATCTAGAACAGGTCAACTCAAATGCTCAGATAACTGTCTCTGACACAGGTAAGGGAATTAGTGCTGACTTTCTACCTTATATCTTTGAGCGCTTCCGTCAAGCTGATAGCACAACTACTAGAGCAGACAATGGTTTGGGATTGGGGCTAGCAATTGTCCACCACTTAGTAGAAATGCACTCAGGCACGGTCTCCGCAGTTAGCGAAGGGGAAGGAAGGGGAGCAAAATTTACAGTGTTGTTGCCTCTCGTAGAACCGCAACCAGAGCGGTTAATTAAAGAGAGTAAAGTAAAAGTAGATAACCTCTTAATACTCAACGGCTTGCAAATACTTGTTGTAGATGACAATGCCGATACGCGGGAGTTAATCGTCTTCATTCTTGAAAAGTCTGGAGGGCAAGTTAGGGCAGTTAGCTCAGTAGGTGAAGCTCTGGAAGCACTAAAACGATTAAAACCACATGTTTTAGTCAGTGATATCGGAATGCCTGATGAGGATGGTTATTCTCTGATTCGGAAAGTGCGGGCGCAGGAAGCAGAACAAGAGGAGAAGATTCTAGCTGTAGCACTAACGGCATTTGCTAGAGATGAAGAACATATGCTCGCTCTGCAAGCTGGATTCCAAGTTCATGTATCCAAGCCAATTGAGCCAGAAGAGTTAGTGAAAGTGGTCGCAAATCTTGCCAAAGGCAGCATACAAGTTTAATGCACAATTAAGCTTTTGGTAGCAAATGCGATCGCCAAAGCAGCAAATGCGAACTCCAAAGCAGCAAATGCGAACCCCAAAATAACAAATGCGATCGCAGAAGCAGCAAATGCGAACTCCAAATCAGCAAATGCGAACCCCAAATCAACAAATGCGAACTCCAAATCAACAAATGCGAACTCCAAAGTAACAAATGCGATCGCAGAAGCAGCAAATGCGAACTCCAAATCAACAAATGCGATCGCCAAATCAATAAATGCGAATGCCAAAATAGCAAATGCGAACTCCAAATCAACAAATGCGATCGCCAAATCAATAAATGCGAACCCCAACACGATCCGCGTTACCCCACCCTAACCCTCCCCTTGTAAAGGGGAGGGAACTAGATTTCCGGCTTCCCCCCTTTACAAGCTACGGTGTACACACAAGTCTTCTAGAGTTGCGCCACAGGCTTTTGATCCCCCCAACCCCCCTTAAAAAGAGGGGCAAAAAGCTCTTAAAGTCCCCCTTTTTAAGGGGGATTTAGGGGGATCTAGGACGATTTTGGTTTTCTAGAAAGATGTGTGTACACCGTAGCCCTTTACAAGGGCAGGGCTGATTCATTCCCCAAAGAGCTTGAAAAATCAAGGGTTCTAGCGATTAAAAATTAGTTATTTTGTTACTCGCGTGCCGATGAAACCAACTATTTTACTGATATTTCAGTGCTTAAATGTTCATCTCTTCGTCACGCTTACTTACAATTTTCTTGCTAACCATCTTGACAAATCCTGTTTGAAATGGAATGAATCAGCCCTGCTTTACAAGGGGGGATTGAGGGGGGTAATTTGACTTGTGTGTACACCGACCGTAGCCTTACGAAGATGTGGGCTAAAACGCTTATCCACAAGCGTTTTAACTTAATTGCATTAAAAAAAGAGGCAGCTGCTAACCGCCTCCTGAGAAATTAAAGCTTGGATGGACTGAGAAATGCTTCGACAGCAGCCTAGAAACTTTGCTAGCTGCGGCTTAGAAACATAATCAAGACCACTCCCAGGATAATCGATCCACCGCCAAGGAGGAATGACCAGAAGCGATGGTAACTGTTGACAATAGTGCCATTTTCGCTCTGGAGTTGAATTAAATCCATCCAAGGCGCAACACCTCGACGGAACCAACCCACAGCCCCAACTTGTTCGCCAATCAAGCTTTGGACTCGCTTCATCCCAAATAGGAAATTGCCAATGGGGCCAAAGCGTGAGGCGTAATGCAGATAAAGCATCCCACTACGATCTTGAATTTTTAAATCGGAACCAAATTTATAACCAGCGTCGCCACGACCAATAAGTTGACCTTCTAGTTTTGCAGGTTGCCCGCGTAACGGACTGGCATAAGGGTCTGACATCAGGGTGAGAATATCGGTTTCTGGTGCTTGCTTGTAGTCGGGGAACATCACCAAGGCTTTGACCATAATTCCAATCCCTAAGCCAATTAGTGGCGCACCCAATACTAAACCTGTGTTTGGCGAACTTGACAACAAAATCATACCTGTTACCAAGCCAACTAAGAAACCAATTGTTTCAGCGCCGTACAATACAACATCTAAAAAGAAGTTGCCGTAAAGCCTACTTTTATTAAGAGTTTTACCTTCTCCAATAACTCGCCCCATATCAAACTCAGTCGGTAAACCCAATTGTTCGGCGTATGTACTTAATGCGCGAACTCGTTTGCCTGTCAAGGGATGAGTGGAATTTAACTCCATCCACCAACCCCAAGGGTTAAACATATCCCACAGAAAGACGCGACCAATTTTTTGGGTATCGGATGCAATGCGGTAGGCGGTTCCTGTGGAAGCGGCGGCTTTATGGTCATAGATACCCAAGGCACGAGTTCCTTCAATTAAACGGCTGGGTTCTTGTGCGCGCGAACCTTCTTCTAAAATTCCGTAGGCAATCTTCACTAAAGCGCGGGATAATCCATTGGGATTACCTGTACTTTCGGCTGCAAAGTGGTCAGCAAAGTATTCTCGTGTGCGCGAGAGGTACAGCACTAGATAAGTACCGATGACATAAAACACGTAAGCAACTAGGGCAGCAGTTTGCATCGCATCCTTGATTTTGCTATCGCCACCGCCACGCCCAAATCTTCTGGCTGTACTGTAAATCAAGTAACAAATTTGCACTAAGGTAGAAGCTACTGTCATCACTGCAAAGTCCCAGTGGACGATGTGCCCCAGTTCGTGAGCGTAGACGGTAGCAACTTCATCGTCATCGAGGTATGTGAAAAGTCCCTGACTGACTACTAGACGGGCGCTGTTCGGTAATGAACCATAAGTAAAAGCCGTGGGGTTTTGGTCATTAATAATTCCCAAACGCGGCGTTTTCAGCTTTTTCTGCTCGCAGACTTGGCGAATAACTTTAGCTGTCTCTGGACTAAGGGTTTCAACTTCTGCCAACTCTACCCAGCGAGTTTGGTAAAGCCAGCCTTGGGTTAAGTCCATGATGAATGGAGATATGAAAAAGGCGGCGATATTAAAGACTAGGGTAATACCAATAGCGATCGCTAATCCTTGGAGTGGATTATCGTTACCCAAAATAAATACTAAGCTCAAACCTAAAGCCAACACCATGCCAAACAACAAGGTCATGGTGACACCAGAAGCTAACGCCAAACTACCACCCACTCCCCCCATCGCTAATTTCATCCCAGTCGTGGCAGCGCGACCAGCTTTTTGGCTAGCTTTAGCTGGCGTTTGGCGAAAGGATTGACTAGCTTGTTCTGCCCAACTGCGAGCCTGTGGATTTTCACTCATCATTAGCTTTTGACACAAGGCTTTGGCTTTTTCGCTTTCGCCTGTGGCTTGATAAGCTTTCATCAGCCACATCTGTGCTGAAAGATAATCTGAGGAATTGGGTTCAGCGCAATCGCGGCAGAATTGTTCGAGTAATTCGACCGCTTCTTGATAACGTTTTTGGTTTAAGGCATCTAATGCAGATTGCAATGACATAGGATCTCCCTACTAAAGGAGTGGTATTTGATCTATCAATACTCAATAGATCCAGCGATCGTCACTGCAATTTCGTAAAAATTTAAATAATGACAGTATAAAATACTTACTTAAGTAAAAGACTAGAGAAACATACATTACTATGTCTCTCTAGCCTGGGGAACGCATAAATCATGTTTAAGACTTTCAAATAAAACCTGTAATAATACTTATAATATTTTTGCTGCGGTAAACTTACTACCTCTTTGTCCGTGTTTGATATTTAGAGAATAAATGTTTTGCACCCAGTCTTACTTCACCCGATTAGAGTAATTACTGATTACCCAAATGGTTCACCCGATTGGAGGAAGACGAATGATGAACATAACCTGAGATTGATAAGATGAGGAAAAAGTAAAGATTTGTACTATGACTATTTTTGATATAGCTTCTCCCCTAATTGCGATCGCTGGGCAAACCCGCCAAGCTGCAAGCAAACTAGCGATTCTCTCTACTGAAGCAAAAAATCAGGCGATTGAAGCGATCGCGCAAGCTTTAGAATCAGCTAGAGATGAAATTTTACAAGCAAATGTTGCCGATTGTAAAGCTGCTAGCGCCGAAGGAATTCCCCAACCACTGTATAAGCGCTTGCAGTTGGATGAACATAAATTAAGAGATGCGATCGCTGGGGTACGGGATGTTGGTAAGCTAGCCGATCCAATTGGTAAAGTTCAAATTCACCGCGAACTTGACACTGGCTTAGTTCTGAAGCGAATTACTTGTCCTTTAGGCGTTTTGGGAATTATTTTTGAAGCCCGTCCAGAGGCGGCGATTCAAATTGCTTCCTTAGCAATCAAATCGGGAAATGGTGTAATCCTTAAATGTGGAAAGGAAGCAGTGCGTTCTTGTGAAGCGATAGTTAAGGCAATTAAACAGGGATTATCGCAAACTGCTGTTAATCCAGATGCAGTGCAGTTGCTGACAACTAGAGAAGAAACTCTAGAACTTTTGAAGTTAGATAAATATGTAGATTTAATTATTCCTAGAGGTTCCAATTCCTTTGTCAGATTTGTGCAGGAAAATACTCGTATTCCGGTACTAGGTCACGCTGACGGAATTTGTCATCTTTATATAGATAAAGCCGCCGATATTTCTAAAGCAGTTCCAATTACCGTCGATGCCAAAGCACAATATCCTGCTGTTTGTAATGCAATTGAAACTTTGCTAGTTCACTCTTCTATTGCTACAGAATTTTTGCCAAAAGTTGCTGAGGCTTTGCAAGAACGCCATGTGGAATTAAGAGGCGATAAACGCACCTTGAAAATTTTACCTAACATTGTAGCTGCAACAGAGATAGACTGGGAAACAGAATACAGCGATTTTATTTTGTCGATAAAGATTGTAGACTCTATAGAAGATGCGATCGCACATATTAACGAATATGGTTCTCGTCATACCGATGCCATTATTACTGAAGATTCAGTGTCTGTTGAAACTTTTTTTGGATTGGTAAATTCAGCCAATATATTCCACAATTGTTCTACCCGATTTGCTGATGGTTTCCGCTATGGTTTCGGTGCAGAAGTAGGGATTAGTACGCAACAAATGCCTCCCCGCGGCCCCGTTGGTTTAGAAGGATTGGTGACATACAAATATCAAATGACTGGCGATGGCCATATTGTAGCTACTTACACCGGGGGGAATGCTAAATCGTTTACTCATCAAGATTTAGTGTAAAAAATCGTCAAAATTATATGCTTTAGTAACGCTAGAAATACACCGGATAAATCGGTGTATTTTTTATGTTAGTAGGCGATCCGAGTTATTAAAAGTTTTAATTGGGCCATGCCATCGATCATCATTTAAGAAAACCTCATTAAAAACTCCATTAGTGTATTGACTAATTACCTTACTCCAAAAAGCTTGTGCGCCTGAGTTCAAAGCAGTCTGCCGTACCTCCCAATTACCGGGAAACTGGTCGAAAATGTGAGTTGCTACCTGTTCACCAATACCCTGACTTCGATACTTCTTGAGGATAAAGAATTCAGCAATAGACATAGCATTGTTATCTTGATGAAGGTAGGTGTGCTGATTAATAAGTACAAACCCTGCTAGTTTTTCATCAACTTTAACTATAAATGCGTGTCGCTCAGGTTCTGTCCAATAGTAATCAAGATATCGATAACCAAACAAGCCGCAGGCATCTACATCTTTAGCTTCTATTTCACTTAAGTCATACTGGTATAGTTCCATTAAATTACACATTACTGATTTCTGTTGTTCAGTAGCTTTTACCACTTCAATTTTCATAAAGCATCTACGATACAGGAACTAAAACATAATGAACACCAACGATTTAAACAATCTCTCACATCCTAATTGGGACGCTTTGGAATTGAAGTCAGATGACGACATTGATTATTCTGAATATTCCATTATTAAACGATGAGTTTTTAGAGAAAGTAATGTTGAGATTGCCAGCAATTCAAGCACATAACTTAATTCAGATTATTCCAGATATGATAGCTTGGTTTCAATTTCAGAATGTCGAACACAAAACACTCATCAATTCTGTCTTGCGTCAGCACATCAAATCTTTGAGACAAGCGATCGCTTCAAGAATCTTGACTCGAAAGGGTTAATTCTAGAGTTAACATTAACCTATTAGGCTAGTTACAAAAAAGCAGATTTGACATGAGTAGCAAAATATCCAAGGTCGGTATTATTGGTGCGGGTAATGTGGGTGCAAATGTAGCAAATGATTTAGTGCTACTTGGTAAATGTGTAACAGTCGTCCTTTTTGACCGAACTTTATCAAAAGCTGAGGGGCAAGCATGGGATATTGAAGACACCATTCCCCTACTTAAAGACATGGAAATTACACCATCAAATCAGTATGAAGATTTAGCGGATTCTGATATTATTGTCGTGACTGTTGGGGTGCAGCAAAAAGAAGGACAAAGCCGATTAGATACGTTGAGCGACAATGCACAGATAATGCGTTCAACAATAAAAGAATTGGATCGAGTTGCACCGAATTCAATCATACTTATCGTTAGCAATCCAGTGGATGTACTAACACGGATTGCGATCGACTGTTCTACTAGAGCAGAAAACCTAATTTTCGGTTCAGGAACCGTTCTTGATACTGCTAGACTGAGATATCAACTTGGTAAGCGATTGAATGTTAGTAAACAAGACGTTCGTGTTTATGTGATTGGAGAGCATGGAGACAGTGAATTTGTCGTTTGGTCTAGTGCATTTATTGGGGGAATTTTGTTAGCTGAATTTCCCATACCACAAGGAGCAACGCTGGAACAAATTCAGCAAGAGTACGCAGAGTTAACCCGTAAGCGAGGTTATAACATTTCTGAACGTAAAGGAAATACTAGCTATGGCATATCAATAGTAGTTTGTCAGTTAGTTGATACCATCCTGCGAGATGAAAAACAGATATTTCCAGTATCGGTGAGAGCAGATTCTAACTATGGGGTTGGCAGTGAAGTTGTTCTTGGACTTCCATGTATCATTGGCTCCCAAGGTATTGAGCGCCAACTGGTGTTACCAAGAAATGCTCATGAACAACGTTTATTAGAAGAGTCAGCCACCAAACTGAATGAAGCATATAACTCGGAAGCATAAGAAAAATCAACTCACATAGGTGGTAAATATCTTTAGCTGGCATACAAGATTAGTAATTAACTTTAAACTAATGCTTTCAGTAACGCCTGAAGTTTAAGTTGCACCTCTGCAAACTCTTTGTGAGGATCGGAGCCAGCAACGATACCAGCACCAGCATACAATCTCGCGCGATCGCCATCAATCAATGCTGAACGAATTCCCACAATAAACTCGCAGTTCCCTTCAGAATCTATCCAACCTAAAGGTGCAGCATATAAACCCCTTTCAAAGCTCTCATAACGACGAATTTCGGCACAAGCTACATCTTGGGCTGCACCTGCAACGGCTGGCGTAGGATGCAATTGTCCGACAATCTTTAATGGGTGTATGTCAGCGGGAACCATAGCACTGATTGGTGTCCATAAATGCTGGATATTCGATAATTGTCGCAGTCGTGGTGCTAATATTTGCGGTAATAAACCTAACTGGGATAGGCGTTGTGTAATGAAATCAAGCACTAGGGAATGTTCGTGCTTTTCTTTTTCACTATTTAGTAAGCGATTGGCGTTAGCTGCATCTTCAGCAGGGGTTTTACCTCGTGGTGCGGAACCAGCTAAAGCATCAGTGATTAACTGTTGATTATTAATACTAATTAATCTTTCTGGACTTGCACCAATAAAATTTTGTCCTTTGCCATTACTTATAGAAAAGATATAACAATTAGGATGGTTTTTTCTAAGATTATTTAAGGATTTAACTAAGCTAAAGTGGTTACTTGATTTTACATCTAATATATCTGCTAGGACAATCTTACTTAAATGAGTAGACTGAATTTTTTCCAAAACAGATACTACTGAACGTTTAAATTGGGCAGAGTTTGTGACAGATTTTTTATATAAGTTTGTAGGAAAATAATCAATATTAGTAGAGTAATTTTCTAAAGTTTGGATAAATTCAATTTTATTTTGGATTTTCTCCAACCATCTTTCAATATTTACATTTGGATTGATAATTATATTTGTTACTAATATGCAACGCTGATTTTTTACGGCTACTTGCCAACGTGGAAGAAAAATGGTAGCAGATGGAAATGGATAATCTACTTGGGCATTTTTATCAAAAAAGCTGAAATAACAAAAAAAGTGAGGCCCAGAAAAAGGTTGGTTTGCGTTACCAAAATTAATTATATTTTTTAGACAAGATTTGATAAAATATTCTGCTTGATTAAAACGGTCTGAGCCATCAATCTGTAATTTTGCTACAGCATCAATTGCTGCGATCGCTTCTCCTTTACTTCTATCCTCAAAGTAAAAATTTATTTCATTTGCTTGTGTAAGTTTATCTAATACAAGTAAAGGGTCAACTAAATCAATTTCTTGGGAGACACTGACAATTTGTCTGCAATTATTTTTGACGCACTTTTCTTGCACCGCTACCAGAAATTGATATAAATCTTTGTGCTTGACAAAGAAGTTGCTACGACATGGTGAAACTGTCATGGATTTAACGATAGTAAATTTTTTTTAAGTTAACTTCCTAAAGTGTAATTAATCGTGGTCGTATTTTTACAGGTAACATATTAAGTTGCTATTTCACCAGCGTAGGGTTTGCCTTATTTGTGGTGTTCTCAGACTATGATAAGACAGTTTCAGCCTGAGACTGCAACGTGAAGGTGAGTGTTAACAACACAAGGTTAAGAAGCGATAGTAAAAGTGACAGTTGTTTATATATCACCCATATCTAACGTCTCTTTAAATCATAAAATCTCAAGTGTGAGTAATATTCCGGTAATTTAATTAATCACAACTGATGACTACCAAGCAAATTTTATATCCCAACACCAAGTTATGGATGGCAGCGATTAAACCGCCAATGTATAGCGTTGCCATTATGCCCATTTGGGTAGGAACAGCAGTAGCATTTGCCGAAACTAAAATTTTCAATGGTGTAGTATTTTCTACTTTTGTAGCTGCGGCAATCTTAATTCTTGCCTGGGAAAATATCAGTAATGATGTGTTTGATTCCGAAACAGGTATAGATCAAAATAAGCACCATTCTCTGGTGAACTTAACAGGCAATAAGCCATTGATATTTTGGATAGGAAATTTGTGTTTAGGTTTGGGGTTGCTGGGCATACTAGCGATCGCCTTTTGGCAACAAGACCTAACTGTTATCGGCATAATTCTACTATGCTGTGGTTTGGGCTATATGTACCAAGGGCCTCCCTTTCGCTTAGGATATCAGGGTTTAGGCGAGATTATTTGCTTTTTTGCCTTTGGCCCCTTAGCAGTGGAGGCAGCATACTACAGCCAAACCCAAACTTGGTCAATGACAAGTTTAGCAGCCTCAGCGATCGTCGGAATTGCCACAACCTTAATTTTGTTTTGCTCGCACTTTCACCAAGTTAAGGATGACATAGCCGCAGGCAAGCGATCGCCTATCGTCCGTCTAGGAACCAAAAAAGGGGCGCAACTCCTTGTTTGGTTCACTGCTAGCATTTATCCTCTCACCTTGCTGTTTGTGCTACTGGGGATTTCTCCAGCTTGGACATTACTGAGTTGGGTGAGCTTACCCTTTGCCGTCAAATTATGCCGCCATGTCCAAGAAAATCACAACCAGCCGGACAAAGTTAGTAACTGTAAATTCATCGCCGTAGCCGTGCATTTCTGGGCTTGCTTGCTGTTGGGATTGGGATTTATGCTTTAGCAATTACTAATTGATGCGTTATCAATTTAAATTTCGTCCATATCAGCGAAGATTTTTGCGATCGCTGACTACCAATCATGGTAAGTGGGATATTCGTGAAGGTATTATTCTTCGCCTTATCGATGAATCAGGTAAACTCGGCTGGGGAGAAATCGCCCCCATTAGTTGGTTCGGTTCCGAAACCCTAGAACAAGCCTTAGATTTTTGTCGCCAACTCCCAGAAGAAATCACAGACGAAACGATTTTTTCGATCCCAGATGAGTTACCTGCTTGTCAATTTGGCTTTGAGTCAGCGTGGGAGATGGGGAGCAGGGGAGCAGGGGAGCAGGGGAGCAGGGGAGCAGGGGAGCAAGGGAGCAAGGGAGCAGGGGAGAAGAATTTAAATTTATCCTCTGCGCTTCACTCCTTGCCCTATAGCGGCTTATTACCATCTGGTGAAGCGGCTTTAAATCAATGGGAAAAGCTTTGGCAGCAGGGATATCGCACGTTTAAATGGAAAATTGCTGTGGATGCGATCGCTCATGAACTAAAAATTTTTGAGTCATTGATACACACCTTACCAGCCTTTACCAAACTGCGATTAGATGCCAACGGTGGACTCAGCTATGAGGAAGCTAACTTATGGCTGCGGACTTGCGATAATCTCAAGGCAAATGGAGAACTACCCCTAGAAATGGAATTTATCGAACAGCCGCTACCCGTTGAGAAATTTCAGCAGATGTTGGAATTGAGTCTGAGTTATGAAACTGCGATCGCTTTAGATGAATCTGTCGCCACACTTGGACAACTCGCCGCCTGTCATCAACAAGGTTGGCGAGGGATTTTTGTCATAAAGCCTGGGATAGTAGGATCGCCATCTCGTCTGAGAAAATTTTGCCACCAACATCAAATTGATACTGTATTTTCATCAGTATTTGAAACTGCGATCGCAAGACAAGCAGCACTCCAATTAGCAGCCGAATTATCCCGAAACAACAGGGCAATTGGTTTTGGCATCGACCATTTTTTTGAACAAGAAGATACCTGGCTTCAAAGTTTATGCAACAGCTTTTAGACTGTCTTAATAACCTAACTCAGGATGATTGGCTTATTGGTTACAACAGCCATCAATTTAATCAAATAGCTCAAGAATTCTATTTAGAATTAACACAATTATCAGCCTGTGGAACGCCACCAAGAATCATTTTATCTGAACGCGAACCAGTACGATTTTTAGCAAGTTTTATTGCCGCTTGTGCAGCTAATTGTCCAGTTTTTCTTTGTAACCCAGACTGGGGAACACAAGAATGGCAACAAGTCTTTGATTTAGCACAGCCGGATATTATTTTGGGAATGAGGAATGGGGAATGGGGAATGGAGAATGAGCATAATAATACCCAATGTCCAATTCCCAATAGCATTATGATTCCCACAGGTGGTTCATCGGGACAAATTAAATTTGCTATTCACACTTGGGACACTCTCATAGCATCAGTACAAGGATTTACAGAATACTTTCAACTCAAGCAAGTCAATTCATTTTGCGTGTTACCGCTATATCATGTTAGCGGCTTAATGCAATTTATGCGCTCTTTTACCACCAGAGGCAAACTCGCTATTCAACCATTTAAAGCCGTAGAATCCGGTCAAGTATTAAATATTAAACAATCAGAATTTTTTATATCTTTAGTACCAACACAGTTACAACGCCTCCTGCAAAATTCAGAATTAACTGAATGGCTATCCCAATTTAATACCGTGCTTTTGGGAGGTGCGCCAGCATGGAACGAACTACTAGAAAAATCCAGATTTCATCGCATCCGGTTAGCACCTACTTATGGCATGACAGAAACTGCCTCTCAAATTGCTACCCTCAAACCAGATGATTTTCTGAGAGGTAAAATTAGCATTGGTCAAATTCTTCCCCATGCCAAAGTAACTATTCGCAATCAGCAAGGCGAGATTTTAAATTCCAATCAAATCGGAAATATCACCATTCATGCTCAATCTTTAGCCCTTGGTTACTATCCTAAAACTAGAGAAAACCAAATTGATTTCCAAGTAGATGATTTAGGTTTTTTAGACGAACAAGGTCATTTAAATATAGTCGGACGTAACAGCGACAAAATTATTACAGGTGGAGAAAATATTTACCCCGCAGAGATTGAATCAGCTATACAAGCCACTCAAATGGTTACTGATATCTGTGTCATTGGCATTCCAGATAAACACTGGGGACAAGCCTTAATAGCAATTTACATTCCCAAACAATCAGATATCTCTGCCTTAAAAATCCAAACCCTACTCAAAGACAAACTCAGCAAATTTAAAATCCCAAAATATTGGATTCCCCAGCAAAACTTACCCCGCAACTCTCAAGGTAAGATTAACCGCCAAAAGTTACAACAAATAGCCACAGAATTCCTCCAAAATCCCATCACATAATCTCTCTCGACCTTCTTCTCTCTGCGTCCTCTGCGTCTCTGCGGTTCGTCTCCAACCACTGAACTATCTCATCAGGTAATTCCTGCTTACTTCTACTACTTATATCAATACAAACATGACGAGTAATAGCCTTAGCAACTACCACATCACCCACAGTAATTTCATAAGTAATTTCAAATTTCTCAACACCTATTTTTTGGGGAATTAAACTAATCAGCAATTTGTCCCCACCAAACATAGGGCGCAAAAAATCGACACTAGCATGAACAATGGGGAAAGCTACAGAAGGATTAGTAAAAAAATCTTTGAGATTAATACTTGATGCTTCTAAAGATTCTTCATAAGCTTCATGGCAAATACCCAAAACGTTAGCAAAATAAACTACTCCAGCAGCATCAGTATCTTGAAAGCGAACAGTGCGGTTATAAGTAAAAGGCATTTTTGACAATTGAATATTAAAAAACAGCAGGTTTATTCCCTGCTTTACAAACTAATTTTATTGCAACTAAGTAAATCGGTGAGAAAAATTCAATTTCCCACAATTTAGAGTTTGTATCAATTTGTTTAGCCTCATCTATATAGTGAGGAAAGGCGATCGCTTCTACATTGACTCCAACGGCGGAACCTCGAAGTCATTAAACGAGCAAACATTGTAAGACGAAGCCGCTAAAGCTTTCACCAGCTTGCCGTCGAGAGTCAGCAAAGTAGCACCTACCTGCTGTGAAAGTGCGACATAAGAGCCATCGTAGGCGGAGATTTTATAATTTAATGCGATCGCAACTGCATCCGCCATCAAGTCAGCCGTTGAAACAACACGCAACGGAAAAGCTTTCAGAGTAGCTAAATCTGTCTGAACCTCAGCAGCAGTGTACATCCTTGCACGGACATACTTCCAGAACGTGTTAGCACACTCAATGTAAAAAAGGTCTGGAACAAAAATTTCTGTCTGTGGATTGGCGAGATGACCGAAGAGTTGATTAACTTTGGCAGTTAGTGGGTCAGCAATAAAATACTTGATGCACACACTGGTATCTACCACGCATCTAAGAGGATTGCTCATCTATCGCGGTCTTCTCGAATTAATTCAGTACTATCAGGTAATCCAAAGTCTGCTGGATTCAAGCGGCGGCGACGGCGACTAATTTCCTCTAGGAGCTTTGGGACATTTTTTCGCCTTTCCTCTTCCGTTGGCTGTGTTTTTGCCTGCAAAGCGTTCTGCAAGATTGTAATAACTTGAGCATCAATTGAGTTATTTTCAGCTTTAGCTAAGTGTTGGAGTTGTTCGTATAACTCATCAGGTATATTGAGCGCATGAATGGTAGCCATTGATTGACCTCCCAAAAGAATTTATTGGTAATGGTAGCACGATGGCAGTAGGGGGAGAGGTTAGGGAGCGATCACCTTTAGTTTGTGGGTGCGATCGCCAATATCAGAACCGATGTTAATTAGGGAGATACTGCAAACTTGCCGTTACTAACAAGTAAGAGTAAATCCAAGACTTCCCAAAGATTTTTTGCATAATATTCAACTCTCTCACGTAGCATTTTTCTAAGTTCAGATATAGATAACCCCAGTTCAGAGAGAGACATTTTTTCTGTATCAAATTCTGCTTTTTTGTAAAGTTCTTTGAGTATATCTATGTAAGCAAGACCAATGACAAGCGTAGATACTGCTGCTGATGAACCAGCAATTGCTCCACCCAAAACAGGAATTCCGGCTGGTAATGTATGAACTAAAGAAGGTATACTTTCTGTGAACTTATTTAAACCATGCTTTACAATTTCTTCAAAAGAATCTAATTGGAGAAATTCTTTTACAGACTCAACATTTAAAATTTCTTCAACACCAAATTCTAGAGGTATTCCATTAGCTGCAAAGAACAACATACCGATAAATTTTAAGTCAAACTTGCATTCAAATAAACTGGATATGTGGGCAAGCATTCCCATTTGTATTACTGCTGTGCTTCCCTTTGACCCAATGAGCGGAAGAGACAGTATAAACGAGCTAAAAAATGCACTTGGTATATAGCTATGAATTAGCCAGAAGGCTGCTATATGTGCTTTTGAACCCAGATTTTTGATTGCAGTAGTAAATGCTAATCTAGCTACATCTGGGAGGAGGCTAGCAGTTTTATTAGCTAATACATCCAAACCCCGTGCTTCCATAGTATAGTTATTAGCCATTTGTTGTGGTTTGGCCAAAATAGGAATAATATACCTAATAGGTAGCTTTCTTAAGTACCTTTTTAAGTTTTCATTCGCTTTTTGTGAAGCTTTAGTCAGGACAACAATAACAGATAACCCTTGAGAACCGAGTTGTTTTACCCAGTCTTCTTCAACTTTTTCAATTCTATCTGCTGCATTATTTATACAGTACCAAATAACATGAATGTGTTCTTTTGGTGCCAGCTTACTTTGCGTATCAATTAGTTGAGAGATATCTTTTTTTACTTGTCTATTATGATCAAAAAAGATTTGAGTAAACGGGTTACTACTAGAAAGTTCAAGCCCTGGAGAGTCATAAACTGTAACAGGAGATTTTGCTGTAGTGTATTTTGTGATATTTTTAGTTACTGGATTACCTGTGTTAGCTTTTGCTAAATTATTTCCAAAGAGAGCATTGATTAGTGTACTTTTCCCAACACCAGTTTTTCCTATAACCAAAATATTACATTGCCCTTTCAGAGTAATAACTTGCTTATACGCTTCGTCAAAAACTTGATTTGTGCTACTCATGGTAAATTAATCCTATACAATAGGTACAGTGTTGATGTACTTGTATACAATCTAATTAGAACGTAATGTTAATGAGAATCGTAGGATTACTAAAATTGTCTATAAATTATTTGTGGGATAAAAGGGTTTTTACAGTATTAAGGATAGTTTTTTAAAGTTTTGATGTAGAGATTTATTTTAAAGAGATTTTTTTACTAACTCTGGTAATCCAAATTTTTCCTGTACTTCTTGTACAGAAATAACATTACTAGCTTTGCTATCCTCTAGTCCAGCTTCAACGGTTTGCCGAACATAAATTTGGTACATCAAATCATCCCATGTGGAATTTTCTGGCAACTTGTCAATCAATTTGCGGGCTTCTTCTTTAATATTTAGATTTTTCATCAGTAGTTAATCAAATACTGTTTTTGCATCTATGTTGGATATATTGTAGATGCAAAACAGGTGTACTACTTGATAACAACATTCATTCAACGGAGAGGGGGAGATTCGAACTCCCGGAGGTTTTAGCCTCATCCGATTTCAAGTCGGACGCAATCGACCACTCTGCCACCTCTCCAGTAAATCTGTCAAACTTGTGCTGATCCTAGTTTTAGACGCTATTCAGGCGCTTTTGTTAGTCAGCACTAAACTTGACAGATAATACTATACCCTATTATTTACGCAGATTGCACTACTGGATGCGAATGTCTACGACACAATACGCGATCGCTCGTACAAAATTTCCCCCTTAGCCACCTGAAAGTCATTCCCCACCCAAACTAGGGAAACTTGCGAAACCACACCCGCCTCTAGGGTGACAATGGAAAAATTACGCAACTTCTCGCCGTCATTTTCCACAATCCTGGGGACACTAGCCGCATTTAAGTAAATTGTCCCCTCTGGACTTCTAAAGATGGGCTTGCGCTGCACCTTCTTGGTATGGCGTAAATCTCGGTGCATGTGACCAAATGTCACCAGAGGAATGGTTTTACCAGCAGTCAAGGCTTGAGAAATCGCCTCGCCTAAATCTGGATCGCCAAAGTCGCCGCCAATTGGATGCCAGTCTTTGCCGCAGGGGTCTTCGGGGCGATCGCCTAACCCACTAGGCCCATTGTGACCCAAAAATATAATTGTCTCGTAAGCGGCGCTTTTAACAGCTTTGAAGATGCGATCGGCGGATTCTTCCAAACTCGTCACACCGTAACGTTCTTTACAGATTTCCGCGAATTTCCACTCTGGGCCACCCCAAGTAAAGGGACGACCCCCCACTACAGTTAAATTCCAAGCGGGAAAATCCAACTTACCGTAACCGACATGGGACGAACCTAATAAATCGAGTTGTTCCTGTACCCAGTCTTCCTTAGAGCGGTCATAAGGAGCCTTTTTGCGTCCCCATTCGGTGGCGGTGTACCAGGCATCGTGGTTGCCCATCACGGCTGCTTTGGGAATATCGAGAGATGCGATCGCTCTGACCACTTCCACCGACTCGTTGCCAAAATCCCCGACAAACAGCACTAAGTCAACACCCAAATGCTTGAGTGCAACGCCATCTTCCACTTCCCATTGGTCGTGAATATCTCCAACTACAGCAATTTTGAGGTTTATCGATTGAGTTTTCTGACTGGTCATGCCACTTTCCTTGCCGTCTATCTCCAGGATATGAAACTCAGCCCGATTTGGACACAACCCCAAAATATCAACCGTCCACTATTTTTGGTAAAAACTACTATAATTGAATCCACAGGACATACATTTGCAACATAAAGCACCCCTAAACTGTGTTTACCACTGCACTAGCTCAACGAGAAAACACCCAACTGGGTGAACTACCACTAGATTTGTTTGCCGCGATTCAGAGTCTCAAAAAAGAACTCAACGCCGTTATCCTGGCGCATTATTATCAAGAGCCAGATATTCAGGATATTGCCGACTTTATTGGGGATTCATTACAACTAGCAAGAGCCGCCGAAAAAACCAATGCGGATGTAATTGTCTTTGCTGGTGTTCACTTCATGGCAGAAACAGCAAAGATACTTAATCCCGATAAATTAGTACTTTTACCAGATTTGAATGCTGGTTGTTCTTTAGCAGACAGTTGTCCACCAGACGAATTTGCCGCTTTCAAGGCAGCGCATCCAGATCATCTAGTGGTATCTTACATCAACTGTTCTGCTGATATCAAGGCGATGAGCGATATTATTTGTACTAGCTCCAACGCTGTGAAAATTGTGCAACAGATACCGAAGGAACAGCCGATTATTTTTGCCCCCGATCGGAATTTAGGGCGGTATGTCATGGAACAGACGGGACGAGATTTGGTGCTATGGCAAGGTAGCTGTGTTGTCCATGAAACCTTCTCGGAAAAGAAAATTGTCCAGCTAAAAATTGCCCATCCCGAAGCAGAGGCGATCGCACACCCAGAATGTGAAAGTAGTGTATTGCGGCACGCCAGCTTTATTGGCTCTACAGCCGCCTTACTCAAGTATTGTCAAAGCAGTCCCACCAAAGAATTTATCGTTGCTACGGAGCCGGGAATCATTCACCAAATGCAAAAATTAGCTCCTGACAAGCACTTCATCCCTGCCCCACCGATGAATAATTGTGCTTGTAACGAATGTCCGTTTATGCGGTTAAACACCCTAGAAAAGCTCTACTGGGCAATGAAAAATCGCACTCCCGAAATTACCATGTCAGAGGATATTCGCCTTGCTGCACTGCGACCAATGCAACGAATGCTGGAAATGAGCGTGTAAGCAGTATTTTTTATACAGATGGTAGAGACGCAGTTTTGTTGCGATCTCTACCTGCAAGTTATTTTTTCTAATCACTTGCTATTTATAAAACATGGTGCTAAGATTTTAAATCGTGAGACAAATCGGGTCGGTGTCCGAGTGGTTAATGGAGACGGACTGTAAATCCGTTGGCTTGCGCCTACGCTGGTTCAAATCCAGCCCGGCCCACCACTTACGAAGTTATAAGTTATAATGACTGGGTTAAGAGCAAAGCTCCCAGCATTGTAACTTACAACTAAAAAACCGAAGTTATCTTTTGCCCGTGTGGCTCAGTGGTAGAGCACACCCTTGGTAAGGGTGAGGTCACGAGTTCAATCCTCGTCACGGGCTTTTTAGATTTACAATTGTATTAACATTAAATCAAAGGTTTTATACATTATAAGAGACTCTGAAGTTCAATAATTGGGTCTTTTAATTGTATTTTTGGCTATGATTTTCACTAGTTCAACCTTCCTCATGGGTTATTAACTGTCCTTGTACTTTTCCATAAGCTTTCTTAACCCAATATCCTCTAGGTGGCTTTTCTACCCCATAAGCCTTACACCATTTTTCTACAGCCTTATCAGATACGCCAAAGTCTCTCCCAATTTGTGCGGTTGGCTTTTCCCAAACTAGTTTTCCTAGTTCTTCTTTTGATGGTCTTTCAACTTTTCTGGTATGAATTCTAGAGTCTGGGTTAACCTTTCTAGTTGTTAAGTCAACGCCAAACTCCTTATAGGTTCGTTTAAGTGCTACTTCAGTTAAATCTGTAAAATCTTCCCACCAATAAAAAGGATTGGGTGATTTAGGCGGCGTTGTCCTGATACCGCAACCACCAAACTTGATTGATGGATAAACTACTTTGTTTATATCTGGCAAATAAAGGCCATAGAAATCAAAGTCATCAGATTTGTACTTTTTCTCATGACAACCATTCTTGTCTGCCCAATTGCTTTTATTTTTCAGTGTGCCATCACAACTGTATTTAGCTTGAATTCTGTAACATTTGCCATTTTTGTAGGCAATCAAATCAAAGGGTGCATGTTCAGTTACTACTGGTACAAAAACCGAATATTCTTTCTCGACTAAATCTGCTATCACTTTAGCAGCTGCTAGATCGCCCTTATCTTTTGTGTGGTGCATTTATATGAACTCTCAAGCCTATTTGGTAAACTACCATGAAAAGGCTTCTTTAGAGTTCGTATCAAGTTAAAACGAGCGCGGCAGGGTTCGAACCTGCGACCAACGGATTAGAAATCCGTGGCTCTATCCACTGAGCTACGCGCCCAAAACAAAATAATGGCTCCCAAAGGAGTCACCTGCCTGCACTATTATATCGTCTTCACGTACCAAGAAGCAATCGAAAATTGCAGATTTACCACTAGCAAGGCTAAGATGCTAGTCGCTAGTTAGTGCAATCTACATCGAAAACGAAACAGATGGGGTATTGGTTTAGATATATTGTGTTGTCAAGGGGTTATTTGCCCGTTAGCGCTAACGTCCTCTGGGCGGCTACCTTCGGGAAGGATCTGGCGATCGCTAGGCTCATTCCTACAGTATGCTAGGTAATTTCAGCCTTGGCGATACTGCCAAATGCCATTATATATTCCATATTAAGAGTGCCCCTGTGAGGAGTTATTTGCTAGTGCCATGTTTATTCTCAAACGGCAGGATGTTGAAATATCAAGCATTCAGCACCCAAAAAAGGATCAGCAAGTGCCGATTCTCAGTTATCAAGGGCAAACTTTTCGCTTGATTAGTGTTTTCAAAGCTAGTCAAGAAGAAGAAGCTAGAGCCTTATGGAGAGAATTAACGGATAACCGAGGTAAAGCCTGTGTTTTGCTGGAGGAACCGGAACGCTTTAGTGTTTGGGGCAAAATCCGTTTAGAGCAGCTGGATAGTGACACAGGTGGTCATGGCAAAACGGCGATTTTAATCCAAGCCAGTATTTTGCTGTTACAAGGTGTTTCTATCGATATTGAAGAGTTTTTAGGTGCTAGGCAAGTTGCATTATTTGAAAAAGATATTGCCGAAGTATTACAGCAGAAGCAATTTCCTCAAGCGTCTTCTCTAGAAGCGGTTAAATATTTGGTGTCTACTAATCCTTTGCCGGTAGCCAAAATACCTGATTGGCAAGAAAATCATGTGGTTATTCTGTTACAAGAACTGCATCGATTAGGAAAAGCCTATTTTGGCAATGGTAATTTTACCAAACAAGTGATTTATAAGCTAGAAGATATGCCAGAAGCCGAGCGAGCGCTGTTTATCAATTGGCTAAATCAATCGCCACTGGGTAAACTATGGCAGTAGCATGGAAATTTTTTCAGAAAATTCCGGCCACTGGCAACTTGCTTTTGGTGTCCGATTGTGTACTACTTGGCAGACACACTGCTAGATATACATTCCTTTAACTCAAAATACTGCCAGAGTGCATCTACATAAGTCTTGTCCTATGAATAACTCTTACGAGAATTCGTTCCTTTCTAAATCTATTTTCAACACTCAGAACATTGTCTTAGCTAATATTGGCTGGGCTGTACTGGCACTGCTATACTTTTTGTTGTTTAGTGCCAAAGTTCCCGGAGCCGATGGCATAGAAAGCCGGGCTGAGTGGTATGTGATTGGCACAAATATTTTTGAAGCTTTAGCTTATTTGGCTGCCAGTATCTTATGCTTGAGGAACTGGCTGAGTCCACAAATCGTCAGTGGTCGGAATGTTTGGCTCTTAATTGGGCTAGGTATGCTTTCTTATTTCGTTGGGGGGATAATTTTCGGCTATACCGAAATAGTTTTAAAAGATGAACCGGATGTGTCTGTAGGCGATATATTTTTTGTACTGACTTATCTATTACTTGGCGCAGGCATGATTTTAGCTGTGGCTTCCAGGCGAATCAATCTGGAAAAATGGCAGTGGCTAATTGTGTTAGCAATTGCAGTATTCGGTAGTTTGTTGGCATGGTGGATTTCTATGCAACAGGAAACATCCACGGAACTGCTAGTCGCTATTTTGAACTGGTTTTACGTAGTTAGCGATGTGGTTCTGTTAATTATTGCTACCACTCTGTTATTAGCCTTTTGGGGAGGAAGAGTTTCCCAGTCTTGGCGAATGATTGCAGCGGCGGCCTTTTCGCTTTACATTGCAGATATGTGGTTTAAATACGCCCAAGGCCCCAATTATCAAAGTGGAGAGATATTAGAAGTGTTTTGGGTGTTTAGTGGAGTGTTATTTGGTATGGGCGCTGCCTTAGAATATGACGCATCACTAAGACGAACGCGGCGTACCAGCACAAGAAAACGAGCTTAGTAAGGATTTTTGGTATCTACCGTGAGAAAATTAACAGACTCTGACAAGCAAGAAATTCTGAAGTTATATCGAGAGACTGCGGAAACAACCTCAACTTTGGCAGACCGCTACGGTGTGAGTAACTCGACAATTAGTCGCCTACTCAAAAGTACTTTGCCAGAGGATGAGTATGAATACTTAGTCTCTTTAAAGCGGGCTGCGAGAACTCCTGAGGGTAGGGCACAGGTTAGCTACGAGCAGTTACCACTGCTGACTCAACCTGAGCCGGAGATAGAAGTTCCACCCATTGAAAGCCCACCCTTGGAAGTGCCAAAGGTTGAGCCACTACCACGTCGGGTAATTCGTGTAGAGCAGGAACTTTACTCAGAGGAAACGGCGGAGTCAATCGCCGCTAGTAGACGGGTGCGGCGTCGTCCCTCAGCGGCGGAAAAACCGAAACTCCGAGTCACATCTGAGAAATTAGAAACTCCAGAGCCAAAGCCGCCGGAAATAGTCAGCATTCCTATCCCACCGCTAAAGAATGAACATCCAGGAGCGGCGGTCATCGCGCACATGCTGGGCGATGATTTGCTCGACGAATCCGAGGATTTGGACGATTTAGAAGATGATGATTTAGAGGATGACGACTTTGAGGAAGAAGACTTTGATGACGATGACCTGGATGAGCAAAGACCTTTAGTCACAAAACGCAGACCAGGTGAAGCATCAGTTGAAGTTTTACCACTGTCGATAGCCAATTTGCCCAAAACTTGCTACTTGGTAATTGACCGTTCCTCGGAATTAATTACCCGTCCTCTGAAAGACTTTGGTGACTTGGGGCAAATTCCCAGCCTGGAAACTCAGCAAAGAACTCTGCCGGTGTTTGATAACCATCGCGTTGCCAAGCGTTTTTCTACAAAGCGCGATCGCGTGATTAAAGTTCCTGATAGTAAAATGCTCCATAAGGCTCGGACTCATTTGCAAGCTAAGGGCATTACACGGCTGCTGATTGATGGTCAGGTCTATTCTTTGTCTGCGACGGTTTAGAGGTCATGGAGACACCTGCTGGCTATGGTGTGGTATTGGTGACAGCTGGCAACATACAGGAGGCAGAAGCAATTGCAAATGCCCTTGTTGAAGCTAAACTCGCTGCTTGTGTGAGTCTGTTACCAATCCACTCAATTTACACCTGGCAAGGGGAACTGCATAAAGAGCAAGAATGGCAATTACTGATTAAAACTGATTTGGCGCAATTTCCGGCAATGGAGGCCAAAATTAAGGAATTGCACTCCTATGAAGTGCTAGAAATTATTGCTTTACCAATTGTTGCCGGTTCTCAAGCTTACTTGCAGTGGATTTCTCAGCAAGTTAAAAGTAAAGAGTAAAGATTTAGGATTTTTATAACTCCTCACTCTTTACTCTCAACTACTAACTCTAAGTACAGCTTTGCGTAAAATTGTGGCGAATTGAGGGTTGAAATTTAAACGCAAAGGAGCGCAGAGGTAAGCGCAGAGGGACGCAAAGAATTAATGAAATGTTGTACTAAGCGTAAACAGCCCTTGCAAAACGCTCTGCCAAGTAGATAATGTCTTGTCTACGAGCAATTTGGTTTATCCATTGTTTGGGAATATTTTCCACGCCGTAATAAATTCCCGCTAACCCACCGGTGACAGCAGCAGTAGTATCGGTATCTCCGCCTAAGTTGACAGCTTTCAACACCGCTTCAGAATAAGACGAACTATTTAACAAGCACCACAAGGATGATTCTAAGGTATCAATCACATAGCCACCAGAATTAATCTCTTCTACTGGTAACTTGGCAATCTCACCACTGAAAACTCTGCTAAAATGCGGCTTCTCTAACAAAAATTGTTGGGCAGAATAAATTGTTTGGATGTCTTGCAATCCTTGTAGATAAGCTGTTTGGAGGTCAGCCCCTTCCAAGAGCGCCACTGCAATACTAATATAAATGCCGCAGGCCATTTGAGAACGGAGATGAGCGTGGGTAATGGAAGAAACTTGATGTACCCGCGCAATCAATTCATCCAGAGTTAAACTTTTGTGACAATAAGCCATCGGTAAGATTCTCATCAGAGAACCATTGCCATTACTATTTTCACTAGTACCACCTGCTTTCACGGGCGGAGTTCCTTGTTTCCAGTTGACAATTGCTAAAAATGTGGTGTTACCGATATCAAATACTTCGCCTTGAGCAGTCCAGTAACTTTCGTGATACCAACGCCAGAAAGAATTAGCAATCGCATCCAGCGAAAATCCCTCACAAAGACATTCTGCCAAGCAAAAGGTCAGCGAACTATCATCTGACCATGTACCAGCAGGAACATCCCAAGTTCCATAACCCAGCATCGAGATGACTGGAGATTTTACTCGTTCAGCGCGGCTGGTGAACTCCACTGGTACACCCAATGCATCACCAACACATAAACCCATCAAACCAGACAACGTTTTTGCAGCGGTTAGCATTGTTCAACCAGTATGAAACTTTTCTACCACTGATTTTACTTGCGAAAAGCCGCTGTTTAAATGCTTAGTATAATTTTTAACTCAAAATTAACTGTAAACAGCCCTTGCAAAACGCTCTGCTAAGTAAATAATGTCCTGTCTACGAGCAATTTGGTTCATCCATTGTTTGGGAATATTTTCCACGCCGTAGTAAATTCCCGCTAATCCACCGGTGACGGCGGCGGTAGTATCGCTATCTCCGCCTAAGTTGACAGCTTTCAGTACCGCCTCAGAATAAGATGAGCTATTTAATAAACACCACAGGCATGATTCTAAGGTATCAATCACATAGCCACCAGAATTAATCTCTTCTACTGGTATCTTTGCAATCTCACCACTGAAAACTCTGCCAAAATGCCGCTTTTCTAATAAAAATTCTCGAACAGAATAAATTGTTTGGATATCTTGCAATCCTTGTAAATAAGCTGTTTGAGGGTCAGCCCCTTCTAAAAGCGCCACTGCAATACTAATATAAATGCCACAGGCCATTTGCGATCGCGCATGAGCATGGGTAATCGCCGAAACATCATGAACCCGCGCCAACAATTCGCCTAAAGTGAAGTTTCTGTGACAATAAGCCATTGGCAAGATTCTCATCAACGAACCATTGCCATTACTATTTTCAACCTTACCACCCGCCTGATGGGGAACAACTCCCTGTTTCAGGCGCATAATTGCTGTGTGGGTAGTTTGACCAATATCAAAGACATCGCCACGGGGAGTCCAGTAAGCCTCCTTGTACCAACGCCAGAAGGAATTGGCTATAGCATCCAAAGAATACCCCCTACAAAGGCACTCTGCCAAGCAAAAGCTTAAGGAACTGTCATCTGACCAAGTTCCTGGTGGTTGATTCCATGTGCCATAACCCAACATCGTTGTCACTGGAGATTTTACTCGTTCAGCACGGCTAGTAAACTCCACTGGTACACCCAACGCATCACCGACACATAAACCCATCAAACCAGACAACGTTTTTGCAGCGGTTAGCATTATTCAATCTCCACGAGAATTGCTCAAAATTAACTTTATAGATTTCCTCTATAGCTTGTTGCAACAGATGTTACAGCCTACTTTTTCATCATCTGTGAAAAGCTCGGCAAAAATTATTAATCGGGTATTTTATTTACCATATCCCGACTTAGTTTTAGTTCCAAATATTGTGACAGTTTTAAAAGCGTCTATCGGGGGAACAAACAGCCAGAATGGAAAGACATTGAGATGTAATTATAACAGCTTCTTTATCAATTTAAGGGATAGTTATCCTGTAAGCGTTATACATTAACAACAACACTTTTTTAATAAAATTTGGGAATCATTTGGAACATTATCACTTTATTTTCGACCTGGAATATACAAGTAAAAAATACAAAGTTTGGTAAAAATTATGAACCGCTTACTCAAGTCTTTCGTGACAATTTCTGCATTGTCTTCCTTAATAGTTGCTCCTTTTTTCCTATCAGCTGGTCAAGCTTCTGCTGAAACTAAAAAGGGTACTGATGCTAGCTATGTTGGTGCTGGTGTTGCAGCTGGCGTTACCAGTGGCGGACAAGGTATCAACGATGATGCCACATTTGGTGGTAATGTTACAGGCCGTGTGAAATTAGGAACTACGCCATTTTCTGCACGCGGTAATGTCCTCTGGAGTGATAAGACAAGTGCCATTATCCCAGAACTTTCTGTGGATGTGCCCATCGCTAATAGAACTAATGCCTATTTAACTGGTGGTTATTCTTTTGTAGAGAAAGATGGCTCACCAACTCCTATAGGTAACAAAGATTCAGTAGTGGTAGGTGCTGGTGTTGAATCGGAAGTTGCTAATAACTTCCTCGTCTACACTAATGCCAAAGTAGGACTTGGTGCTTATCAAAATAGCGATGCTTCTGCTGTTAGCATCAATGGTGGTATCGGTTATCGCTTCAAATAAAAGATTATTGAGTCCTTATTCGCTCTATACTTTACTTAAGTACTCAGGACTCAGCACACAAAACTCACTACTCCTAAAAGCTGGTTTTGTTAAGTGTTACATCACTGACAAAGCCAGCTTTTGCCGTGGTAAAATTAAAATATTCCTCATTATTCCGGCCGGATTACCGGGGATCAAGTAGCCGAAGGGTGCTGATTCGGCGTCTACTAATGCTTTATTGAGAATACTATACAAGTCTAATGGTTAAATCTGCTCCTTCCCCCATCGCAACCCGTAAGCCTTCCAAAGTAGAAGGAATCAAGGAAAATAGTAATTTTTTGCGCGAACCTGTAGCAACTGAAATTCTTCAAGACACTACCCATTTTACCGAAAATGCGGTACAGCTTTTGAAGTTTCACGGTTCTTACCAGCAGGATAACCGCGACAACCGCACCAAGGGACAGGAAAAAGATTACCAGTTTATGCTGCGGACAAAAAATCCGGGTGGTTTAGTGCCGCCGCAGCTGTATCTGGCTTTAGATAAAATAGCTGATGAGTATGGCAACCACACGTTACGAGCAACAACCCGTCAAGGTTTCCAACTGCACGGTATTTTAAAGAAGAATCTTAAGTCAGCAATTGCCACAATTGTCAATAATCTGGGTTCAACTTTGGGAGCTTGCGGCGACATCAACCGCAACGTGATGGCACCACCAGCCCCTTTTAAGAATCGCCCAGAGTATCAGTATGCTTGGGAGTATGCCCAGAATATTGCTGACTTGCTGACAGCGCAAACAGGCGCTTATTATGAAATTTGGTTAGATGGGGAAAAAGCAATTAGTGCTGAAGAGAACCCAGAGGTGAAGGCGGCGCGACAACGCAATGGAAATGGCACAATTATCCATGACAACGAAGAACCGATTTATGGCACGTACTATATGCCCCGCAAGTTTAAAATTTGCGTAACGGTGCCAGGGGATAATTCGATTGATTTGTATTCCCAAGACCTGACGTTGGTAGTGATTACCAATAAGAAGAAGCAATTAGAAGGATTTAATATTTTTGCTGGTGGTGGTTTAGGTAGAACCCACGGTAAAGAAGAAACTTTCGCTAGGTTAGCAGACCCCATCGGTTATGTGGCAAAGGATGACGTTTACGACATTGTGAAAGCGATTGTTGCGACCCAGAGAGATTATGGCGATCGCACTGATCGTCGTCATGCCAGATTAAAATATTTAATCAACGATTGGGGCGTAGATAAATTCCGCACTCAAGTTGAAGAATATTTCGGTAAACCAATCGAAGCCTTCAAACCACTGCCAGAGTTTAAATATTACGACTTCCTCGGCTGGAATGAACAAGGGGATGGCAAGCTATTTTTAGGAATTTCCATTGACAATGGTCGAATCAAAGATGAAGGTTCGTTTCAACTGAAAACCGCTTTGCGGGAAATTGTTAAACAGTTCAACTTGTCCATCCGTCTGACAGCCAACCACAACCTGATTTTTTACGATATCGAACCAGATAGCAAGGAAGCTATTCAAGACATTCTCAGCCGTCACGGTATCGTAGACGACCCTAGTAAAATCGAACCTTTAGTGCGGTATGCAATGGCTTGTCCGGCTTTGCCCACTTGCGGCTTGGCAATCACGGAATCAGAACGGGCAATACCAGGCATTTTGGAGCGGGTTCGCGCTCTTTTAGATAAAGTAGGTTTACAAAAAGAACATTTTGTGGTACGGATGACAGGATGTCCCAATGGCTGCGCTCGTCCCTACCTAGCAGAATTGGCCTTTGTCGGTAGCGCTCCAGAATCTTACCAACTATGGTTAGGCGGTTCGCCAAATCAGACTCGACTGGCACAACCTTACACAGAGAAACTTCACCACAATGACTTAGAAATATTCTTAGAGCCAATTTTTGTTTACTTTAAGAAATCTCGGAAATCGAAGGAAAAGTTTGGTGATTTTTGCGATCGCGTTGGTTTTGATGCCATCCGCGAATTTGCTGCTAGCTACGAACCGCAAACAGCTAATGGTGCAAACAAATCGCGCCATCGGGTCAATTTGAAAGAAGAGGTTTATAGCAAGTTGAAGGAAGTAGCAGAAAGCCAAGGTAAGCCGATGACTCAGTTGGTGACTGAAGCGCTAGAGGTTTACTTCCAGAATCTTTCGTAAGCCGAATAGATAATTAAACCGTGAATGGACACAGATGGACTTATCTGTGTCCATCTTTGATTTGATATTCTTGAAATTTCCAAATCCCATGTCTCAACTGCAAAGAATTGCGATCGCACCCTCCCAACTCCAACAAGGACAAATTTTACTTACAAAAGAACAGCAGCATTATTTGGGGCGCGTGTTGCGCTTGCGTGAAGGCGATCGCTTTATTGCAATGGATGGTAAGGGAAAATGGTGGTTAGTGCAGTTAACAGGGGAACAAGCACAGGTTTTAGAACCACTTTTAGTAGAAACTGAATTACCCGTATCGATTACGCTGATGGTGGCGTTGCCCAAAGGCAATGGATTTGATGAAGTGGTGCGGTGTTGTACAGAGTTGGGAGTAACTTGTATTGCACCAGTATTGAGCGATCGCACTTTGCTTGATCCTAGTCCTCAAAAGCTCGAACGCTGGCGGCGCATCGCTGCGGAAGCCGCCGAACAGTCAGAGCGCTCATTCGTGCCGACAATTTTAGAACCTGTTGCTTTTAATACTGCCGTCACCGCAAATCAGACAAGTCACCGTTACATTTGTGAGGCTCGTGGAGAGTATCTCCATTTAAACAAGGTGCTGAGTAGCATTTCTGAGGAGATTGTCATTGCTACTGGGCCAGAAGGGGGATGGACAACACAAGAAATTGAAAATGCGGAGTCAGCTGGATTTCAACCTGTTTCCCTTGGTCGCCGCATCCTGAGAGCAGTTACAGCCCCAGTAGTAGCATTATCCTTGATTTCCGCAGCTTGTGAAGTATAAATGATTTATAGCTCACGCAAAAGTGATTTTGGGTGAGACATCACTCCAGCGTGTATTTAAAGTGATGATTGAGCAAGTTGCGATCGCCTTTGAGCATAAAGATTATCAAACAGCAGCTAAATTACTCAAACAGCTGCAAAAAGAATCACCCGAAAATCCTTGGGTACAATATTATCTCGGTCGGCTACATGAAGTATCTCAAAAGCACCAAGATGCAGAAAAAATTTATCGGCAACTGCTGCGAGATACAAGGAACGCCAAAATAGTAACGCTCGCACGCCAAGGTTTGCGACGGCTACAAGAAATTGAACTAGAAGAAAGACAAAGAGCTATTTCCCAAGCAAAATCTGAACCAAATAACACCGAACTTGGCGTACTAGTCTTAGAGCCACTCAGTACCGAGATCAAAACAGAAGCATCTCGAAAATTTGCTCAGATTATGCAGATAGACCCCTATACTGCACGATTAATACTGCCAAGTCGTGGCTGGAGATTGTATCGCACTGGCCAAGTAGGAGAACTAAAATTTTATGGCAAACAGCTACAGCAGGCTGGTATTCCTTGCTTTTGGGCAACAATAGCGCAAATTCAGCAAATTCAAGTTTATCAAGTCAAACATTTCCAAGCATCTACCCCACAAGCTACTGTTGTTTGCCGAAACGAAATAAATCAACTTGGTTCTCTCACCTTTGACTGGTCAGAAGTCACAGCAAGAGTAGTAGGACTTTTGCCCATTTTTGAACAAGTTGTAGATGTTGATGCCCGCCGTAAACTGGAATGGAAAACTCAAACACAAGACTATGCTCAGTTTTGTGATTTACACATACCTGGTAGACGTTCCATTCTCCGACTTTATGATAACGGCTATGAATTTCAGCAAGGTTTAGAAATCATTCCTCAAGCTAGCCAAAATACAATCAGAATTAATTGGAATAGTTTATCAAGTTGGATTGACCAGCAACTACCTCAAGTCAAAATCTGGTCAGATTTCACGTCTTTTGCAGATACAACATTAGATCAAACAGAAATGTTGAGTCATATCAAGTCTCACATCGAACTGTTTCGTAGGGAACAGACTAATTGGGATTCAGCTTTTCATTTGTATAGTGGACTGGTGTTTGTTAAATAATTCGTAATACTTCGGCTACGCTCAGTACAAGTTCGTAATCCGTAATTAAGTTACTTATTACCTAATTTAAGAAGTAAGTTTTCAAATCAAGTAGGAGTGTTCTATGAATATAGTAAGTGCTAAAAACCTAAATTTAGGGGGTTTGTACGTCCAATCTCCTCAAGGAGAGCAAGTAATTTTTCCACTCAAGCATACAGAAGTTATCGCAAAAATTGCCGGTAATTTGTCACGAGTTGAGGTCATCCAAAGCTTTGAAAATCATTTCACGCAGCCTTTAGAAGCAGTCTATATTTTTCCGTTACCTGATGAGGCGGCGGTAGATGACATGGAAATCAAAATAGGCGATCGCATCATCAAAGGTAATATAAAAAAACGTGAAGAAGCTGTAGCCATCTACGAAAAGGCAAAACAAGAAGGACGCACCGCCGGACTTCTAGAACAGGAACGAGACAACATTTTCACCCAATCTCTGGCTAACATCAAACCTGGCGAACAAATTGATGTCACAATTCGTTACACCGAAAGTTTAAAATTTGAGGCGGGAAACTACGAATTTGTTTTCCCGATGGTGGTGGGGCCAAGATATATTCCGGGAACGCCGATAGATGATAGCGGTGACACAGACCAAGTTCCTGATGCTTCTCGCATTACACCATCTGTAGTCTTAGAAGGAATGCGATCGCGTCACAATATTAATGTCACAGTCGAAATTGATGCGGGTTTGCCAATTTCTGAAGTGCGTTCTCCTTCCCATCAATTAAAAATTGAACACTCAGGTCAAATTGTGCGGATTCAATTAGCCGGAGAAGATACAATTCCCAACAAAGATTTAATTCTCCGCTATCAAGTTTCTGGTAAGGAAACTCAATCTACAGTATTAAACCAAGCCGACGATCGCGGCGGACATTTTGCAATATATCTGATTCCAGCTTTGGAATATTCCACTGATGAGATTGTCCCCAAAGATGTCGTATTTTTGGTGGATACTTCCGGCTCCCAATCTGGCGATCCGTTGCAAAAGTGTCAGGAATTGATGCGGCGATTTATTAATGGGTTGAATCCTAACGATACTTTCACAATTATCGATTTTTCCGATAGAGTTAGACAGTTATCGCCAAAACCTCTGCCGAATACACCAGAAAATCGTGCCCAAGCGATCGCTTACATTAACAATTTACAAGCTGATGGCAGCACAGAAATGCTCAGTGGCATTCGTACAGCGATAAATTTCCCTACACCAGTTGGAAGATTACGCAGTGTTGTACTCTTAACCGATGGCTATATTGGCAACGAAAATGAGATTTTGGCAGAGGTACAACAGCATCTACAACCAGGAAATCGCCTTTACAGTTTTGGTGTTGGTAGTTCAGTTAACCGTTTTTTACTAAATCGCATCGCCGAAATTGGCCGGGGAATATCTACAATTATTCGTCATGATGAACCCACAGAAGAAGTTGCCGAAAAGTTTTACAGGCAAATTAACAATCCTGTACTCACGAATATCCAAATCTCTTGGCAGGGTGACACAGAATCGCCTGTGATTTACCCAAAGGTAGCCCCTGATTTATTTTGCGAACAACCATTAGTTTTGTTTGGTCGCAAACAAGATAGGACTAGCGGAAATCTGCAAATTTCCGGCATTGCTGCGGGCGGTAAGCACTATGAAAAAACATTTCACCTCGTATTTGAAGAAACAGGAAATGTTGCTGTAGCGCAGTTGTGGGGACGCGCTCGCATCAAATACTTGATGAATCAAATGGTGAGTTTTGAAACCAAAGCTGGTGTAGAGGCAGTTACAAAAACAGCCTTAAATTATCAACTGCTTTCTCAATACACCGCTTTTGTAGCTGTCAGCGATGACGTGCGAGTTGAACCAGGAAGCGAATACTTATCTATGCAAGTGCCAGTGGAAATGCCTAAAGCCGTTAGGTTTGGCAAAGCTTCGGCTGCACGTAAAATATCACTCTCAATGCCATTAGCACCAGCCTCAGCAGAAGCTCCCGATTTTCTCCGGCAAAAGCGATCGCCACAGTCTCCAGCAGTCAAAGAAGTTGAGATGTCTTTGAGCTTTGATTTAGAGGAGATGGAACAAGATGAAATATTAGACGCAGCCATCAACCATCAGTTAGAAGTCATCAGTGTTACTGGTTTGGATGACACAGAAATTGCTGACTTAACCCAACACCTTCAACAACTAAACTTTCCTTCCGGCTTCAGTGGTGAAATCGTCTTTGAGTTCACCGTCAAGAAAGGTCGGGTAGAACGGGTAGTTTTGGATGAAGAAACCTCCACCCTAAAAGATCCAGTGGTAGTGGAGAAAATTAAGCGATCGCTCTTACTTTGGAGAGTTCCCCCATCTACAACTGGCAAAGTTATCTTAACCTTGCATCTTCACGCCTAATCTACAGAGACCGTAAAATTACGGTCTCTATGAATTATTTAGGTGTTTTAATCTGACGCGCCATGTCTAGATAAGCACTCATATTCGCTCCTGGACGACGACGACCATTAGAGCTAGTAGTCGAAGGAGCAAGATATTTTGGTGCAAAGGTTGTTTCAGTAGGCTGCTCTTTGAGTACTTTGGCTGCTGCGGCTTTTGCATTTTTGCCCGGTTCAACTTTAAGACCCTCAGCAGTCTGGACTAGTTGAACGTCGGCTGGTTTGGGATTTTTAGCTGATTTTTCCTTAGCCTTAGTCTTAGCCGCGGCAGTTTTTGTTCCGTTCAATGAATCTGGCTTAGATGGAGTTGGTGCTTCTGATGTAATCGTCTCTGCTACTTTCTTAGCATTCGATGCAACTGTGGATGTAACTGTCTCTGCTACTTTCTTAGCATTCGATGCTACCTCTTTAGCAGCATCTTTGGCAGCATCTTTAGCTTCGTCCAATTCTAAGAAGTAGCCGTTGCTTTTTTTCTTCCCTGGTAACAGTCCGGTAATGAAACCCAAAATACCGCCAAGAAAACCCTGAATACCCGAAATTAACTTTTTGATAAAATCCATTACAATTACTCCTGCCTTTTACCTTTTATATTTGTAACTAGACCGTAATTGTTAAAAATTACGACAAAATGTTACATTATCTACTTGTCGTCACGCGGTTCTGGTGACAACCCTTATAGGTTTGTGCTTAATTAACATTGTAGTAAAACCACAGGGCAAATGTTCTATTGCAAGCATTTGCAACCTGCACACACCGAGAACTAATTATTAAATTTTACTGTAGCTAAGAGCAAGATTCTGAAAGCAAGCTTTACAATAATTAACATTTCTTTGTTTGGTAAATACCCAATTGAAGTTAATCAAGCAGTTTACTCTCAAGCAGTGGAAAGAGTGTCATAGCCGAATGGCAGATGGCAAGATAAATTAGTTAAATTTTATACAAACTATCTTTAAAATCATTTCAGTTTTGTTTGCCACAATATTTTTATAAAGAAAGAATCCGAAAAGCAATAACTTCAGTTTGTAGAGCAGTATGTACCTACAAAAGTGAAATACACCCATTAATTCAGCCAGATTTTGTAAATGAACATTAAAAATCAACAACGCAATCCCGTTTTGTTAATACACGGCATTGACGACACAGAGGCAGTTTTCCATAGAATGGCGGCTCAATTAAGACTAGAGGGTTGCTCTGTATATAGCCTGAATCTAGTTCCTAACAATGGTGATGTGGGTCTTGATGAATTGGCAAAACAAGTAGCAGATTATGTTACAGCGACCTTTGCACCAGAACAACGCCTAGATTTAATCGGCTTCAGTATGGGAGGAATTGTCAGCCGTTACTATGTTCAGCGATTGGGAGGAATAAACCGCGTGCAGCGGTTTATTACCATCTCTTCGCCCCATTATGGAACAGTGGTTGCTTATGGTTCTGGGCGTCCTGGTTGCCTACAAATGCGCCCCGACAGCATTTTTCTCAAGGATTTAAATTCTGATGCTGTAATGTTGGGGCAGATAGATTTTACGTCTATCTGGACACCTTATGATTTAATGATTGTCCCAGCAAATAGTTCACAAATGCCCGTAGGGAGCCAAGTTATAGTACCAGTTACTCTACACCCTTGGATGCTGACAGACCCCAGGAGCTTAAGAGTAGTCACAGCAGCTTTACAAAAGCCTATTCAGTTACCCTTGCTGAATAAAAAATCCAGTCATTAACCAGGATACTTCTTAGGCTTGCATTACTTGATTTTTAATTTTTAATTTTTTAAGTTCTATCCCCAATTTGCGTATGTTCATAACTCCCAAAAATAGCCTCTGGGTGACGATAATACTTGAACTCCATGAGATTAGAAAAGGGATCTTCTAAAAAGAAAGTGCGATGCTCAAGAGGAGAACCGACAAAACGATTTTTGGTTTCTTCACGAAAAAGTAGTTGTTGTTGTTCTGCCCTTTGTAGTAAGTCTTGCCAGTCACGTTCTTGAGTAAAAATTAGCCCAAAGTGTCTGGGATAGATAGTTTGTTGTGGTGTCAAAGGTTCTTTTGTGACATGAGCCACTAATTGATGACCGTAGAGATTGAGTATCAGGGCATGGTGGTTTTCACGACCAGGAATGCAGCCCAAACCATCTACATAATATGCTTTTGTTTGGGCAATGTCAGTTACAGGAAAAGCTAGATGGAATAAAGTTTGGCTCATGGCTTATGTGAAAAGGACTAGTAATTTATGCTATCTACAATTTATGCTATTAAGTTTTGATTGTGGTTAATTTGAACACAGTTTTTATTGATATTAACTTATATTATTTATCCTTATTACTAATATTGGGAACTAAGTAATACTCAGCCACGTACTCTGCGGCTACGGAGAAGAATTTATCTAACTCAAAAGAAGTTTTGCATTTTGTTTAATCATTGCAGCGTATTTTTTAGTCACCTGACTTTTTTGCTTGAAACGCTTGTAAATCAGAGCCTTTTAGGGAATGAAACAGCCCTGCCCTTAGAAAGGGGGAGATAAAATAATCCAGTTCCCTCCCATTAACAAGGGGAGGGTTAGGGTGGGGTAAACAAATATTTGATACACTACTACAGACTTTTCAAACATCCTCTAAGACATCATTGATGGTTTGACACTCAGTTTTCAGAGTGATGCCTACGCAATTTAGTTAATAATACAAACATATTACTTTACTTAGAGAGGTTTCAAAATAAAGCACTAAGCATCACAAATTCGTTATTCTGTTGATATTCAGACAAAATTACTCATGATTAATTGCTGATGTCATCCTCAATAGATTCTGTAAATCCCTGGTTAGTAGCAGTAGTATTAAACACAATTTTATTGGGTTTAGCTTGGATTGCTCCGAAAAAGCTACTTACCCCTGCTGGATTATTCCACGCCTGGTTTTTGGCCATCTTAATTTGGGTAACTCTAGGCTGGCAAGGATATGCAGTAGTAATGTTCTATTTTTTGGTTGGTTCTGGCGTTACCCGCATCGGTATGGCGCAGAAGGAGGCAGAAGGAATTGCCGAAAAGCGTTCTGGGGCAAGAGGCCCAGAAAATGTTTGGGGTTCGGCTTTGACTGGGGCGCTGTGTGCTTTGGGAGTAGGAATAATAAATTCGGGATTCCTCGTACCTAATCCCCAGTCGCTAATCCCCAATACTTCGGCTTCGCTCAGTACAAGTCTCCAGTCCCTACTATTACTAGCCTATGTAGCGAGTTTCAGTACAAAGCTGGCTGACACTACTGCCAGCGAAGTCGGTAAAGCTTATGGTAAAAACACCTTTTTGATTACCACACTCCAACCAGTACCTCGCGGTACAGAAGGAGCGGTAAGCTTGGAGGGAACTTTAGCTGGAATTGTGGCTTCTGTAGCGATCGCACTTGTGGGTTGGGGAGTTGGTTTAATCGATCTATTAGGAGTCGCTTGGTGTGTACTGGCAGCATTTATTGCCACCAACCTAGAAAGTGTGATTGGCGCAACACTGCAATCTAAGTATACTTGGTTGACCAATGAAGTAGTAAATATTTTTAATACATTAATCGGTGCGATCGCATCTGTGCTACTTGCTTGGACATGGATAACTTTCATTAACTAGGCTGACGAGAATAAACAATTACTATTACTCGTTTAAGTGGGGCATTGAGCAAAACAATTCCGTTAGCTGATAGTGCGGCATTTAGCCCGTTACCAGTTCCATATTCCCCACTCAGCACTCAAAACTCAGCACTCAGCACTCTTGAAGAGCATTGGTAGAAAATAACTAATTTGCCTTACTACTGCGCCACCACTAATATTTTCAATCCTGATTTTGTCCCCATTAGACTGTAAAAGTGATTGTGGCAAATTATTTTATTTAGTAGCTATATAATTTTTTGACCATTTAGATGTAATTAGTTCATTGAATCTTTATCATATTTATCCATGAATGACCAGATGATTTCTATATGATTTAATTTAAAAGTCCTATAAGTGTTTAACCATTTTCACATAATTAGTTCATGGAATCTTTATCATTTTTGACAATTAATGACCAAATAATTTCTATAGAGCAAGCAGTAAAGTACCTGCAAGCCTCTGGAAAATTGGGACAGTTCATTGGGGATATTCTGCGGCAGTACGTAATTGAGGAAGAAATCAGAACACGAGATGATATTGAAATTGGTACCGCAATAACTGAACAGTCAATTATTGACTTTAGGCTGAAAAATCAACTTACCGATCCCCAAAGTTTTCAAGAATGGTTAAAAACAAATAACACGGATTACGCTACCTTTCACACATCGGTTGCTTTTGGTTACAAGTTAGAAAAGCTGAAAGCTGTAGTGACACAAACAAAACTCCCAGAATATTTTATTGAACGCAAGATTTTCTTGGATCGGGTAGTACTTTCCCGGATTGTTGTTGATAATCGAGAATTGGCAGACGAACTCCAAACCCAAATAGAAGAAGGAGGTAGTTTTGAGCAACTAGCCAAAGAGTACTCCCTTTCAGATGACCGAATTGTGAATGGCATGATGGGAATCGTCAGCCGAGGTAGTATGCCGGATATATTACGGGCAGCTATTGATGTGGCCAGTCCTGGACAATTGATAGGCCCAATAGAAATCGTTGGCAAAGACTCTCCCCAAGGAGAAGGGCCTTATGGTTTGTTTCGAGTAGAACAATTTCTACCAGCGTCTTTAGAAGATACTCAACTACAGCAAGCACTACAAAATGAGTTGTTTGAAAAATGGCTAGCAGAGAAAATTCAAAAACTGACAGTCAAATTACAAGTGAGTTAAAAACTCTGGATAATGAATCTTTACGATTAAAAGTGCTAGCTTCTTTGCCTTGGAATCAGCCACCGCTATCCTGGCTGACTCCCGAACAACAATCCCGATTAGAAAATGAGTGTCAAACCCGCCAGTATCGTCTTGGAGAGAAAATCTGGTCAAACGATGTCGGTGGCTATCAATTTTTAATTGTGGCTGGGAAAGTCCGCTTGCGAGAAGAGGGTATTGGCAAACCAATAGCCGCCCTAGATGCAGGGGATTGGTTTGGCGACTTCCAAAAGCTATCTGCGGATTTTAAAGCTGTAGCTGCTAGTAAAGAAGTGATAGTAGTTTGTTGGGACACTGCGCTGTGGACAGAATTTTCTCACCCACAAATTCAGGAATTTTGGCAAGCGTTACCAGTAGAGATGGAGGGACAAAGGGAGACATTTTCCTTCTCTAGCACTCCTTCAATAACATCAACCTCAGACGGGACTTCCAGCCCCCACAGCCTCCAACCCCAAAAAGGACTCCCAGCCGCCAATTTGATCGCTGCAATTTATCCCTTTGTTGCCAGTTGGAATACCGCTGCTGCGTGTTTAACAATGGTGGCGCAACAACTAGAAAATTCTGTGCAACTGGAATGGGTGCAGCGTCAACTCAGAGGACAACGCCCAAAACAGGTTGTGGAAGCAGCAGAAAAGTTAGGGTTAGTGATGCGGCGCTTACAAGTGAATTGGGGTGAGTTGCGACAGTTGTCATTTCCAGCTTTATTGCTGTGGAATTCTGACTCACCCCAGAGTCCATCCTGGGTGGTAGCTTATGGAGTTAAAGGCGATCGCTTAATTATCGCTAATCCTCTAAATCCCGAACGGACTTGTGAAAGCTTGCCGCAGTCCATAGTTGAGGCGTCTTGGGATGGACAATTGTGGCAAGTAGAACTCATATCCCAGCAAGAAAAATTTAACCTCAGTTGGTTTACTCCAGCAGTTTGGAAGTATAAAGGATTGCTCGCGGAAGTATTGTTAGCATCTTTTACCTTGCAGCTTTTGGGGTTAACAACACCGCTAATTACCCAAGTCGTCATTGATAAAGTGATGGTGCAGGGGAGTTTGCCGACTCTCGATGTGATGGCGCTGGCACTTTTATGCGTAGCCATATTTGAGTCCGTACTGGGCATTCTGCGCCTATTTATCTTTACCCATACAGCTCGTCGTCTGGATTTGAGTTTATCAGCGCAGCTATTTCGCCATCTGATGCGTTTGCCTTTGGCTTATTTTGAGTCTCGGCGCGTCGGAGACACAGTAGCAAGAGTCCAGGAACTCGAACAAATTCGTCAGTTTCTCACAGGTACAGCATTAACTGTGATTCTGGATAGCATCTTTGCTGTGGTTTACCTGGCATTGATGTTTTACTATAACGTCCCACTCACCTTTGTGGCTTTAGCAGTACTGCCACTCTTTGCCACATTAACGATAGTTGCAACACCAATTCTGCGTAACTGGCTCAACGAGACCTTTAACCGGAGTGCCGATAGTCAATCGTTTCTAGTAGAGACAATCACCGGAATTCACTCCGTTAAAGCCCACGCGGCCGAACCAGTAGCCCGCGATCGCTGGGAAGGCTTATTTGCCCGCTTCATTCGCACAGGCTTTAAAGCTTCTACCACCTCCAATATCAGCAGCAACATTGGTGATTTTCTTACTAATTTGTCCACCATGCTGATTCTCTGGTTTGGTGCCAAGTTAGTCATCGAACAAAAGCTCACAATTGGACAGCTTGTTGCATTTCAAATGCTGTCTGGTAGAGTCACAGGCCCGCTTTTGCGCTTAGTACAGTTGTGGCAAAACCTTCAACAAGTGCTGCTTTCTGTAGATCGCATTGGTGACATTCTCAACGTCTCCCCAGAAGCTGAACTGGGAACTGGCTTAGTTTTACCACCCCTGAAAGGACAAGTCACCTTCGAGCAAGTATTTTTCCGCTACCGGCCAAACTTTGAAGCAATTCTGCGAGGAATCTCTTTCAGTGCCGAACCAGGGCAGTTTGTTGGCATTGTCGGACGTAGTGGTTCTGGGAAAAGTACCCTGTCTAAGCTATTGCAACGCCTCTATCAAATTGAATCAGGACGCATCCTGATTGATGGTTTTGATATAAAAAGTGCCGATTTAGCCTCACTGCGGCAACAAGTTAGTGTAGTTCTCCAAGAAGACTTTTTATTTAACGGTTCTATTTTGGAAAATATCACTCTCGGTAGTCCTGACATTACCGCAGAGCAAGTTGTAGAGGCGGCAAGATTAGCCGTGGCACACGACTTCATTAGTCAATTACCCTACGGTTACGAAACCAATGTTGGCGAACGCGGTACAGCTTTATCTGGTGGACAGAGACAACGCATTGCTCTGGCAAGGTTATTTCTTTCCCAAGCGCCGATTTTAGTTTTAGATGAAGCTACCAGTGCCTTGGATAGTGAAACTGAACAACAAGTGCTGCAAAACCTGCAAAAAATTTCCGCCAACCGTACCGTGTTCCTGATTGCTCACCGCTTTGCTCCCCTTAAACGTGCCGACTTGATTTTGGTATTGGAGCAAGGCGTGATTGCCGAACGTGGTACTCACTCACAATTGTTGCAACAAAAGGGTTTGTATTGGTCACTATATCAACGGCAGCAAGCAAACATTTAATAGATTTAACTAACTCAAAGCTTGTGGCTATATAAAAGATAAACCTTTGCAAAGCGGCTTAAACATAGCTTTTGGCGAATGGAGCATAACTCCGTTCGCCATTTTAATTTTGCTGATTTCAATAATTATCCTTGCTCCAGTCTGAGTAATATAAATATTTTTATAGCTAGCGATCGCAACAGTTTTAAGAGTAACAAAAGGAGTCGATAACGCCATGTTGCAATTTTTGCATTAGTCTCCATTAATACACCTCAAATATTTAATATTTACTCGATAAAGTTACTCTTAAAAAAAACGTAATTGTCATAATGTTTTTTGGTAATAAAATTAGCATTTTGTTATTAAATTCCATAGTAATTATTGAGAATGAAGTTTATTCGCACATTGAAATCTTTTGATTGTAAAGGTTTCAAGGCTTCAACCTGTCAAAAACGGTTGCTATCTTTGAGAAAAAATTTATGCACATTGATGATGTTAATAACAATATATTGTCAAAGAAACAGCTAAATGCCACTTCAATCTCCTCATTAGATAGCTTTAATACAAAAGATAACTACAGCCTCAACTTCAACAGACGTAGTAGCTATAACTCAGCCGATGCTGATGTGCAGTTGCTAAATAACGATGAATCTAAAAATAGCAATAACGCTACTAATAATGCTTTTAGCACTCAAAATTATAACTCTACTAATGGCTATGGCTTGATTAATGGAGCAGCAGCAGTGGCTAGAGCTATTGGTAAAAATACCTTTGCTGATGTTCCCGATCTTGGTGGCAATAATTGGGGAGCAGACCTGGTTAAAGCACCGGAAGTATGGGCACAGGGATATACAGGTAAAGGCGTTGTTGTCGCTGTTGTAGATACTGGAGTTGACTACAACCACGAGGATTTAAAAAATAATATCTGGACGAATACCAAGGAAATTGCAGGTAACGGTATAGATGATGATGGCAATGGCTATGTTGATGATAATTACGGTTGGAACTTTGCCGATCAAAACAACAACACTCTAGATGACAACGGTCATGGTACTCATGTTTCCGGCACGATCGCAGGAGAAAATAATAACTACGGTGTCACTGGTATTGCTTATGATGCCAAGATTATGGCTGTCAAAGCTTTAGATAGCTCTGGCTCTGGTTCCTATAGTTCCATATCTAAAGGTATTCGTTACGCTGTAGATAATGGAGCTAATGTGATTAACCTCAGTTTAGGAGGCGGATCTTCCAATCGCACTTTAGAGTCAGCCATTAACTATGCCAGCAGTAAAGGAGTAATTGTCGTCATGGCAGCAGGTAATGATGGTGACTCATCACCAGACTATCCCGCCCGCTATGCATCCAAGTCGGGAATTGCCGTTGGGGCAGTAGATAAGAATAATAATTTGGCCGACTTCTCTAACCGCTCTGGAACAAATCCAATCGCTTACGTCACAGCTCCAGGAGTCAAGGTTTATTCATCAGTTCCGAATAATCAGTATGCAACTTATAGCGGCACATCTATGGCTGCTCCCCACGTTGCTGGTATCGTTGCCCTGATGCTTAGTGCTAACTCCAACCTGACTGATGCCCAAGTACGTCAGATTGTCACAGAAACCGCAGGAAATAGTACACAAACTACAAGCTCTAGTTTGAAGATTTCTAATGTCAGTTCTCTAGCAAGTCAAGTGATTGCACAAACCGCAGTCAATAACACACAAACTACAAGCTCTAGTTTTAAAATTTCTAATGTCAGTTCTCTAGCGAGTCAGGTGATTGCACAAACCGCAGGAAATAACACACAAGCTACAAACTCTAGTTTTAATAGTTCCAATTTTGGCTCTCTAATCGGTCAGGGAATTACAGAACCCACAAGATATCTAACACCAGAAACGATCGCAAGTTGGAATAATTCTGATTTTAACCCTGTAATTGGTCAGGCAATTACAGAAACCACAAAATATCTGATATCAGCCGAAGGTAATAACAGATCAACAAATCCAGAATTATGGTCGCAATTTCAAAACTATGAGAATATTCTGGGCAGTATCAATGTGAATAGCAATCAGGATGAGAATAATCCAGATTTTGTCAAACGACTAGAGGGAATGCAAACACAAGTAGATCGGTATAGAAAATTTTTGGGTATAGCTTGAAAATTATAGCGATTTGCAGTTAAGTTCAATAGTGCTTGTCTGTCCTGAATAAATGTAGGGGTTTAACAATGCTAAACCCTTACTTGTCGCTAATCTAACAAACTTTCCTATCCTACCTAACGGAAAATGCCTCATTGAATCGCCGTGTCACAGGCTCAGTGATGAATGTCAATATTGACTTTTTCCGAGTGACAATTTCACCTGTAGCAGCCATCCCTGGTGTAAATTCTACTTCTTGACCTCGAACATTCACTGCGTGTCTATTTAGCTTAATTCTCGTCGGAAAAACTAAACCCAATTCTTTATCAGCAATGGCATTTGGACTGACTTGCATAACTTCGCCATCCACAATGCCAAATTCTTGGAAGGGAAAAGTTGCCATTTTCACTTTTGCCTTCATTCCTTGACGAATAAACCCAATATCGCGGTTGAGAACTTTCACCTCTAGAAGCATTTCTTCCCCTTCCGGCAAAATTGACAGCAATTCTTCACCCGATTGAACTGGTCCCTTGGTGGCTTTGACTTTATAAATTGTACCGGCTACGGGAGCCTCAATCGTTTCTAAAGCTTGTTGCTTCCTCGCCTGCTCTAATTGACCTTGAACAGTTGTCAGTTCTTCTTTACGCTTATTAAACTGCGTCAAAATTTCGCTTTGTCGTTCTGATGCTACACGCTGGGCCTGACTGCGTGCAGCGTTGTAAGCTTGTTCTGCTTGGCGAATTTCTTGGACTTGAGCAGCAATATCTTTTTCTAATGATGTGACTTTATCTTGAGCCTCTGTGATTCTATTCTGGGCGTTGATGACTTCATCTTGCGCTCTGGTGATTTCTGTTTTTGCACGAGTTAATCTTTCTTGAGCATCCAGGTAATCTACACGAGGCACAGCGCCAGGAGTAATTAGAGTGCGTAGGCTTTTTTCCCTTTCTTGAGCCAGGGCTAAATTACTTTCAATTTTAATTCGGATGCTATCTGCATTGACAAGGTTGGTTTGAGAATTTGCAAAGCTGCTTTTAGCATTAACCAAGTTATCTTGCAACCTGCTCAAGCGGACTTTGGCTTGATCGATGAGTGCTATTTGACGATTTGCTTCTGCTTCCGCCGCTGCTTGACGAGCTTGGAAGTCTTGCAGGCGGGAGTTTAAAAGTTCATCTTGCACTTTCGTCCCAGTAGTTTTACCTCCAACACGTTCTGCATCTAAACGCTGTAAATCGTCTTGAATCAATCTAGTAGATTTGGCTAGGCGGGAAACATCGGTTATTTGCAAGTCTGGATCTTTTTGAATCAGAATTTGACCTTTAGTAACGCGATCGCCTTCTTGCACTTTAACAGCGACAATCGATCCTCCACCCAAAGATGTCACCGGTCTTACCTGTGTAGAAGCAATTAATTCTCCTGGTGCTGTTGCTACTTCATCTATTTGAGAGAAGTACGCCCAGGCGATCGCCCCAAATACGATGGCGGTCATCGTTCCCGCTAATAATCTAGTGTACAGGGGCGGCAATTCCTGTACTGCCTTCCCCAATTCATAAGTAAGTTGTTCCTCTGGTTTGGCGAATCGCTCTTTTGTCTGACGTGCTTGAGCAGCATTTGCAGCTAGAGAAGATTTCATTTGTGTTCTTTATCCTTTGTCCTTTGTCATTAGTCATTTGTCCTTTGTTATTCACTAATGACAAATGACTAATGACTAATGACTAATGTTTAATTCAAACTGCTAAATAGCGCCGCAAAAAACTGTCTAATGTCTCTAATTGAAAGTTAAAAATCGCCTCTAAATTGGCAATTTCATCTTTTGTACAGAAAAATTCATTGGCTAGCAATGTGCGATAAGTTCCCAAAGCTTTTTGGATTTTGGGATTAAATAAACCCAATGCACCCTGTAACCCATCAATGACAAATAGGGGTGAGTTAATTATTACTGGTTCTTTGGCGAAAATCCGACCAAAAATCCGGGGAATATCTTCTCGCAATAAAATCTCTGGACCTCCGACGGGTAAAATCTGGTTACGAGCGCCTTCAACTGTCACAGAATCCACAACTATCTTTGCCAAATCATCAGTACTGACAATTGAGGTACGGTTTTTGCGATCGCCAACAAGCAGATACAATCCCGTTTCCCGAAATCTTTCTACCAGTGGCAGCAAGTTAGATGCTAATCCAGATGGGCGTAAAATAGTGTAATTTAAGCCACTAGCTGCCAAATATTGCTCTACTGCTCGTTTAGCTTTGAAAACGGGAGCATTTTCATAACCGCGATCGGCTCCCAGTACGGAAATGAAGACAAAATGCTCTACGCCATTGGCTTTTGCCTGGTCGATGAGTTCAATATTGGCGCGGTAATCTAACGATAGGGCATCGCTATCAGAACCGTGGGTGCTGATAATATACCGCACACCCTGACTAGCTTTCTGGATATCTTTTTCCTCTAGCAAGTCACCAATGAAGATTTCTGCACCTCGGTGTTCTAACTCGCTATAGCGCGAGGTAAGGCGGACAAATGCCCGCACAGACTGTTCTCGTTGTCGTAGGAGTCGCACAACTCTGCGACCAATTCCTCCCGTTGCTCCAGTTACCAGAAACATACAAATACCTAAATTGAATAGTTACAGCGTTTATAGTTGTCAAAATGCTCGATATAGGATCAAAATCCATCGAGCAATACTTAAAAAGAGATATGAGCATATTTTTATACTTTGTTACCATGCTCAAGATAGTCTCACGCCAATAAGTCACACCTTATTTATTTTAATACTCTGAAAATGATCCCCCATATTTTTGTAGATGTCGGGGATAGAGTAATAGGAGGGTGGAACACGAAAAAGGGGGATGTCGGGGATGCAGAGGAGGCAAAACAATGAATAAAGAAGCAATTAAAGAAAGATCGTAAGAGTTTTGCCGTCGTGCAATTCAAGAAGCATTAGATAAAGATAGAGAAAAGTAATATTAAAGGAACAGTTGTCATAACTGTGAGAATTACTGGTATGAGTCAGCAATCAAGCATATTGCTTTCTTAATATGCTTGATTGCTTGCGGAAAACACCAAAATGAAAAAGCAAACTGGGGTTTGAATAAGTCAAACGTCATTTTACTTGCGGAAAACACCAAAATGAGAAAGCAAACTGGGGTTTGAATAAGTCAAACGTCATTTTACTTGCGGAAAACACCAAAATGAGAAAGCAAACCGGGGTTTGAATAAGTCAAACGTAATTTTGCTTGCGGAAAACACTGAAATGAGAAAGCAAACACAGCTTTTGAGTAAGCAAACTGGGGTTTGAGTAAGTCAAATGCCATTTTGCTTATTAAATTCGACTTGATATATTGTTTCTATCAAGTAACTAGTTATTGTTCATCATGACTTTTTCGGCTTATTCCCTGGCTTGGACTGTGGTCAATATTTCTTGCAAAATCCTCAGTATTTAGCAGCGTATTCATTTGCAATAAACCTTTTTAACTGTCGCTTGTAGGACAAGGAACAGACTTTTTACCTGACCAATCTGTAAGAGTATTTTCATCTCTATAATGCCGGGGAGTTTTCAGCAGCAAATACCAAGCTTCGCCAGCATCCAATAAATTAAAGTTTTCAGAATAGTGAGTTTCTAACAAATCCCTAACCATAACATAATAGTCAGAGTTAATTGCTGGAAAAATGTGATGTTCAGTGTGGTGGGAAAAATTTAAATGCAACAGGTCAAATATTTTATAAACCCGGAGAGACATACTATTAATTAATGGATCGTTAACGTTGGTCATCGGACAAAGTAAATGATTTGTATAAATATAAAAAATTACTCCAGCATAACCAATTGCAATCGGTAAAAAGTAACCAAGTATGAGCTTTATGGGGTCAAATTGCAGATAGATGAGAATGCTGAGATGAATCACGATCATCATCAATAATTCTCCTGCGATCGCCCGACGATCTTTAGCACTGACTGTAAATGCAGCAGGAACATAATCGACGGATTCATCATTGAAAAATAGCACAGATGTCAGATTGCGAAAAGTATGTACTCCCCAAGCTGAAGTCAATCCCACTATGAACCATATAGGATTGACTTCAGTTGAAGGTACAAATAAGTCCTGAATCCATTTTCCCCAGGTTGAAGATTGTTCATATAAGTAATTACGATCTGGGTCGCTCAAATCATTAGTGTGATTATGATGCACCCGGTTATGAACTGCTTTCCATAACGTTGGTGGCATCCACAACATTGTTAATCCTAAAAAGCTAATGATATAGATTAATCGGGGGTTTTTAATCACGCTACCATGCATCAAATCGTGGGTGCTAAATAGTAAGACAACCACGCTATTACCCATAACTATGCTTAAAGGTACATAAAGCCATAAAAGGTATGGCGACCAAGAATCTAACCGCGCCGCTATCATCCAACCTAATATCAAAATTGCCAGATTAATGAACAATATAATTAACTTACTTGGATCGGGGATAAATGCTTCAGGTGGCATCAGAGAACGTAATTCTTTCGCATATATTTTCTGGTGAATAAGTGTCCGATCTGTACTAACATTCATAAATAATTTTTCAGTTAGATAATTTCACTGGGTAAAGTTTTGCGGCAAATCGTAGCGTTTTTCAACTGGAATAATTAAATTCACAACTAAAATAAGTATCTAAATCGTAACACAAAATATTTCTGCGGTAGACCTCTTGCATAATTTTGGCATTGCCTACACGTCTTCCTCAGAATAATTTCTGTGGTTTAAAGTGAAAGTTATCTGAAGCTGACTAAAATTATTATTTTACCCACATTACTAGCTAGAGGCTATTAGGATGTCAAGTTTATCTTAGTAGGTAATAAATTTTTTAGTAATAGCTTTAGTCTTTATTTTCTAATCACTAAAGTGCTTACTAAAAACCCTCGATACTAGCTTGACAAAGTACTAAAAAACGTGAGATAGTTAAAAACTTTCCCAATTTCAACCCCCCACATCTTTATAGATGCAGGGGGAGTAATAAAATAACCCACAATTTGGATTTTTGCTCAATTTTTGGGCAGTATTCACCGATTAATCCTACATATCGCAGGTGCGATGTCTACGCAGAGCTACGCCTACGCACTATTTATACTTTGTACAAGCAGCCCACCTCAAAACTATTCAGACGCTTTGTTATTAGCTCTATTAGCACGCGCCTCAGCTGAAGCCATGACCTCATCAAAATTTTCTAGCACTTCGCCAGGGAAGTTTTCCAAAACTCTGGTAGAAAGAGCAACCCGCCCTTTACCCTCATCCAAGTCAATAATTACAGCTTTAATTGGCTGGCCAACTTGAAATACTTTTTCTAGAGAATCAATGAATTTCTGGCTTACCTGCTTGATATGAAGTAAGGCGCTCATCCCACTTAAATCGACAAATACACCAAAAGGTTTGATGCCAGTAACTTTACCTTCCACCAGTTGACCTAGTTCTAATAGGCTGAAGTTGCTAGAACGAGTTGCTAAACGTTGAGAAAGGATGAGTTTGTTGGTGTTTTTATTAATTTCCAAAAAACCCACAGTCAGATTTTGACCTTTGAGTGCTTCTAAATTATCACGCTCTGCCAAGTGCGATCGCGGAATAAATCCCCGCAAAGAAAGAATATCGACGGTGACACCACCTTTATTCACACCCATAACCCGTACTTGCACAGTCTGAGCATTTTCCTGCATTTCGGTCAGTCGTTCCCAGATGTGCTGAATTTCCAACTGCTTTCGAGAAAGGGTAACTTGCCCTTCTGCATCTTGATCTCGGATAATCAAAAACTGCATATCCTCTTGCAATGGCAGCACTTCCGATAAATCAGTAACTGCTCTCAAAGAAGCCTCATCGCGCGGCAGAAAAGCTGACGACTTACCACCAATATCAACATAGGCTCCATCATGGTCAAGTTGGAAAACTTTGCCATGTACAATTTGTCCCTTTTGAAATTGGTAGTCGTGTTTTTCTAGTGCTTTGGCAAAATCGTCCATTGTAAAGGGCGAATTGGCTGTTTGAGAAAGTTTCGATTCGGAATTCATGACTTTTGAAGATTAGTTGTTATTTGATATGGTGCAACTGAAGTTTAAATTGTCATTTGTCATTTGTCATTTGTCCTTTGTTATTCACCAATGACTAATGACCAATGACTAACTTGGCTGCGTATGCTTCAGTTTAGTTGACCAAAGAGTTGTTTTACTTGCTCCCAAGCATCGGCCGCAGCTTTAGGATTATAACTGGCACGGTGGTCGCAGAAAAATCCGTGATCAGCTCCATCGTAGCGAAACACGCGATGAGGAATTTTATATTTTTCTAACTCTGCTGTAATCTCATCTACTTGTTCGGCTGGAATGCTAGCATCTTCTGCACCAAAAAAGGTATAGAGAGTACCTGTTATTTCTTCGGTACGAGTGACAGTAGGAGCGCCACCTCCCGGTGTGCGAGTGGTAATTCCAGCACCGTAGAAGGAAGCAGTAGCTTTAATATCTGGCAAGGTGGCTGCAAGATATGCGACATGACCGCCAAAGCAGAAGCCAATACAGCCAAAACCATCTTTTTTTACTTGAGAGAGATTTTTGAGGTAGTCAATTGCTAATTGAATATCGCTCAATAACTCTGAGGCTTGGGTTTGCATGGCGTAGCTTCTGCCCGTTTCAATATCTTCGGGTGTGTATCCGGTTTCAAAGCCAGGGGCAATCCGTTGAAAAAGTGCAGGTGCGATCGCTACATACCCAAGTTTGGCAATCCGTTCTGTAACTTCCCGAATGTGAACGTTGACACCAAAAATCTCTTGTAATACTACAACTCCTGGGTAAGAACCAGATTCTTTTGGCTCTGCAAGATAAGCAGACACTTGAATATTATCTTGCAAAAGATTAACCGTTGTGGTAATTGTTGCTTCCTCTGTCATAATAATTTTTACCAGTGCTATGTGATTAGCCGTGTGTTTATTTGATATAACTATGCCAGTATGCCTAGCTTTTTTCTAATTAAATTATCAATTACCAATAGTGAGAGCATTAAAAATTTGTATCAGAAAAACTTTATATGTAAATAGAATATTAAATATGTAGCAAATGCATCTGGATAGCAAAAGAGTGCTGAGTTAAAAGTGCTGAGTAGGCAAGCAACACTTAATACTCAAACCTCAGCACTCAAAACTCAACACTCAGCACTTAGTATTAGGAGGTTTGGTGATGATTCAATTCCGTATTCAGCCAGACAGCGAAATTCCCGCATCAACCCAGCTGTTTAATCAAATCCGATTTGCGATCGCTTCTCGACAATATCCCCCAGCCTACAAATTACCAAGCACACGGGCGCTGGCAATGCAAACGGGTTTACACCGCAATACCATTAGTAAAGTTTACCGTCAACTGGAGGAAGACGGATTTGTTGAAAGTATGGCTGGTTCGGGTATTTATGTTCGCGCCCAAGGTCATGAGGGCGGTAGTAGGTTGCAATCACCAATTCTCAAACAAAATCCTGATGCATATCAAGTTGTCCAGCAAGCACTTGACGAACTGCTCTCCCAAGGATGCTCGCTGAATCAAGCTAGAGAGCTATTTTTAGCGGAAATTGACTGGCGCTTGCGTTGTAGTGCGCGGGTACTGGTTGCAGTGCCATCTTATGACATGGGTGCTGGTGAATTGATGGTGTATGAATTAGAGCGATCGCTAAAAATTCCAGTCCAGTTGGTAGCAATGGAAGAATTAACAGCTGTGCTAGATAAAACTACCTCTGCGACAGTAGTCACCAGTCGGTATTTTATCAGTAATGTAGAAGCGATCGCAGCTCCAAAAGCCGCACGAGTAATTCCTCTAGATATCTACGACTACAGCAAAGAACTCAGCATATTGAAAACCTTACCAAAAGAAAACTGTGTTGGGATAGTTAGCCTCAGTTCTGGGATTGCAAGAGCCGCAGAAGTCATTCTCCACGGTTTGCGCGGTGATGAACTATTGGTGATGACTTCGCAACCAAAAGATGCTTACAAACTTCAGGCAATGGTTAAACGGGCTGAGGTAATCATAAGCGATCAAGCCAGTTTTGCGGCAGTGCAAGCAGCCGTGCAAGCATCTGATGAAGATATTATTCGTCCGCCAAAGCTGATTAAGGTTGAGAATTATATCGGCGCTAACTCAATTAACTTGCTAAAACGAGAACTGGGTTTAAGTTAATCTCAAGATAATTCTACCAACATCTTTGAGAGCAACTGATACAGGAGGGATAGGATAGTGCAGATTGTGATTGTGGGCGCAGGCCCAACAGGTGTAACCCTTGCCCTGCTTCTTGTAAAACGTGGTATTGCTGTAACGTTAATTGAAGCAGCAAAAGACTTTCATCGTGTATTTCGCGGTGAAGGATTAATGCCCAGTGGCTTAGATGCCCTAGAGCAAATGGGTCTATCGGCGTTGTTGGAACATATTCCCCATCGGCAACTCGACGCGTGGGAATTCATTATCGGGGACAAGCAGTTGTTTCGAGTTGATGAACCAATGGGGGCAACCCAACCCTGTACGCTAGTTTCACAACCACCACTGCTCAAAGCACTGATTTCGGAAGCTCAAACCAATGATGGGTTTCAATTTATCCAAGGTGTTCCTGTCAAGGATTTGCTGTGGAGTAACGAACGTGTCGCAGGTGTAGTACTGAGCGATGGGAAAGAATTTGCTGCTGACTTAGTGATTGGGGCAGATGGTAGAAATTCTCTTGTGCGACAACGTATAGGATTAGAATTGGTACGCCAGCCCAAAAATATTGATATTCTCTGGTTTAAACTTGCCGCCAGCCCTGAGTTTGCAGCCGATAATGTGTTTCGTACAATTGTAAATGGCGATCGCGTATTTACCATCTTTCACGGAGCAGAGTCAGGAAAACTGCATCTAGCTTGGGTGATGTCGGCAACCGAAAATACTGACTCCAAACAAGCCAACTGGGCAGAGATTTTTGCCTCACTGTCGCCCTCATGGCTAGCAGAGCATTTCTGTAATCATGCAGACACCATAGAATCTCCCATTCGGCTCTCTGTTGTGGTTGGTTATTGTCCACAATGGCACGTACCAGGGGTACTGCTTTTAGGCGATGCTGCACACCCAATGTCTCCCGTCCGTGCCCAAGGAATTAATCTCGCATTCCGTGATGTGATTGTCGCTGCTAATCATCTTGTGCCACTGTTGCAAAAAGAAGCTGGACACCAGGATATTGACATGGCACTATCGTACATCCAAGCAGAACGTCAGCCAGAAATTATCCGCGCCCAGCAACTCCAGTTAGAAGAAGCTAAACAAGGCGAACTACTGCGAAAAAATGCACTGCTGCGATCGCTGTTAATTCAACTTGCTCCCTTACTCCGTAAAATAATTAAAAAGTCTTGGTTAAGGCGACAATATAAAATGCGTCAAGGTATCACACAGGTACACTTAACTGTCTAAAAAACCGCCATCAGTTATCCAACTTGTGGTTGTGGGCTGTTAATTTGCAAAAACTCTTGTACCCGTTGCATATAAGTTGGCGCATCCTCCAACATTGGGAAATGCGCTGTGTTACGAATCATCACAAATTCCACTTTGTCATTCAATGCAGCCGCTTGACGCCCCATCTCAGCTGGAATAATTTTGTCATACTCCCCTGCCACAAGCAGAGTCGGCACTGTTAACTTGGCAAACTCTTGCGGCATCACTTCAGATTGAGCCTTACTGACTGAAGTAAAAATTGTTCCTAAAGCCGCATCGTAATCTGCTTCGAGAAAATCTTCCAAAAAAGCTTGCCGCTCAGAATGTGGTATGGAACTATATAAAAATCTGGCCATAAACATCCGGTCGACAAATGGGATTTTGCTTAACCATTTGGGACGGAATTTCACTACATAGCCACCAAATTTATGAAAGGCACTAAAAGATTTTTCGTCATACTCAAAAATGCCGCTACAAGTTAAAATTCCTCGTTCTACTCGTTCGGGATAGCGGTTAAAAAATAAAGTGGCAACAGAAGCGCCCATCGAGTGAGCATTGATATACACACGCTGAAGATGCAACCCATCTAACAAAGCTGCCAAATCATCAGCGTATTCCTCTAATTCATAGGTTAACTCTCTGATTGCCTGTGATTCCTGGGGAGATTCAGATTCGGCAACAGCTTCACTTGCTTCGGCTATGGTTGGCTTTCCACCAGAACGGCCAAATCCCCGCATATCGTAGAGTAAACAATCAAATTGCTCTGATAAAGCATCGGCAGTATTTTGCCAATATCTAGCCGAACCAGCCCAACCATGCATGAAAACCATCACTGGTTTTACCAAAGAACCGGATGGTTTTTTCACCCATTCGTAGTAATGCTCAACGCCACGAACATTAATATAAGGCATTAGTCATTTGTCCTTTGTCAGTTGTCATTAGTCCCTGGTATATGGTTATTATTCCTTATTTTTTGACCAATGACTAATGACCAATACAACTCTTGGAGAGGCTACACTTCGACTAAGCTCAGTGACCACGCCAACCACTACGCGGTAGTTGAATCTCGATTTCGCTCGATTTCCGCGCAGTCGAAACTCAGTTCAGTACAAGTGACTAATGACTATTAAGCTGATTCTGGCTTCGGTAGTGAAGACGGATGTATTATCAGTTCAGCAGTCGATCGCTTCTCGACCATCTCCCTTGTAACTGTACAGCGTGTCACATCCTTACGGGATGGTAACTCATACATTACATCCAACATTAATTCTTCGACAATACCACGTAATGCTCTCGCACCAGTTTTACGGCGGTAAGCTTCTTGAGCGATCGCTCGTAAAGCATCTGCTTTAAAATCTAGTTGGACATTATCCATCTTCAGCAGCTTTTGGTACTGCTTCACAAGGGCGCTGCGTGGTTGAGTAAGAATCGCCATCAGCGCTTCTTCATCTAGCGGATCTACAACTGCTACCATTGGCATCCGCCCAATAAACTCTGGAATCAGGCCAAATTTTACTAAATCATCCGGTTCTAGATGCCGAAGCGTGTCTGCTGCTCGTTTCTCCTTAGATTGGCCTTCTCCCGGTTGCACAAAACCAATTGCTTTTTTGCCAACTCTCTGATCTACAATCTTTTCTAAGCCTACGAAGGCACCACCACAGACGAACAAAATATTACTTGTATCAATCTGGATGCAGTCTTGATAAGGATGTTTACGCCCTCCTTGGGGTGGTACATTAGCGATCGTTCCCTCTAACATTTTCAGCAAGGCTTGCTGCACGCCTTCGCCAGAAACATCGCGGGTAATTGACGTGTTCTCACTCTTACGAGCAATTTTGTCAATTTCGTCAATGTAAATAATTCCCCTTTGCGCTTCTTCTATATCCAAATCTGCCACCTGCAACAGTCGCAGCAAGATATTTTCCACATCTTCTCCCACATACCCTGCTTCCGTCAGCGTCGTCGCATCGGCTACGGCAAAAGGTACATCCAGGATTTTCGCTAGAGTTTGCGCTAAGAGAGTTTTGCCGCAACCAGTCGGGCCGATTAACAAGATGTTGGACTTTTGCAGTTCTATGGCATCATCTGACCCAGGTTTGCCACTGGCCTTAGACTGAATGACTGCCAGCCGCTTGTAGTGATTGTAAACAGCTACTGACAGAACTTTCTTCGCTTCGTCTTGACCAATGACGTGTTCGTCTAGATACTTTTTAATCTCTCTTGGCTTGGGTATTTGATTAAACGAAATACTAGCAGAGTGGGTACGCCGTTTTTCAGGTGGCTCTGCTCTTGGTGCTGGTTGTGCTGCCGCACCATTGGTATCGAGTAACTCCTCGTCTAGTATTTCATTACACAAGTCAACGCATTCATCGCAGATGTAGACTCCCGGCCCTGCGATTAATTTACGCACCTGCTCTTGAGACTTGCCACAAAATGAACATTTTAAATGGGAGTCGTACTTAGACATACCAGCCTCTTATTTCAGAATGGTGACGTTTTCCCCTGCTACGGGAAGATTTTGCCTGGAAATGACTTGATCGATCAAACCGTAGTTTTTTGCCTCTTCAGCCGACATAAAAAAATCGCGCTCAGTATCTGCTTCAAGTCTTTCTAAGGGTTGACCAGTATGGTGAGCCATTAACTGATTCAACTTAGCCTTAACATAAAGAATTTCTCTGGCTTGAATTTCAATGTCAATGGCTTGACCTTGAGCGCCACCAAGTGGTTGGTGAATCATAATCCGGGAGTCGGGCAGAGACATTCGCTTACCGGCAGCTCCTGCTGTCAACAAAAATGCCCCCATGCTCGCGGCTAATCCAAAACAGATGGTAACAACATCAGGGCGAATTTGCTGTATTGTATCATAGATTGCCATCCCTGCGTAGACGGAGCCGCCAGGAGAATTAACATACAGTTGGATGTCTTTTTCTGAGTCTTCGGCGTCTAGGAATAACAACTGAGCCACAATTGAGTTGGCTACGGCATCGTCTATTGGCGTTCCTAAAAAGATAATCCGCTCTCGCAGCAGGCGGGAGTAGATGTCGAAAGCTCTTTCTCCCATGCCAGATTGCTCTATCACCATCGGTACGATGTTGCTAGGGCTGCTTAACTGGGAGTTAATGTTTATTCGACTTAAGTTGCTGATTGGGGAATTTCCCGACTGCGATTCAAGCATACAAGCTTTCTTTGACGATTATTTAGGACAAATGTTTCAGCAGCGGATACTGCCTTTTCAACGAATGGAATTTTATAAGCTACGTGTTAACCATTATGCCTCATATAATTTCCTCTCGTGTAACACAGTATCAAGCTCAAGTGATAACAGGTGTCACTATTTGCCGAAAATTCATTAATTCTTTAATTATTTTGACTTCATCCCTGAGTTATTGGGCATTGGGCATGGGGCATGGGGCATTGGTTATTTTTCCCTTTACTTCCTCATCTCCCTTACCTTACCCATTTCACCAGTACTTTAACTCAGAACTGGTGAACTCATGGTTGTGGGATTTTTTATTATCCTTCTGTAACTTCTGTAGAAGTTTCGCTGTTTTCTTCCTCTGTCTGAAGTGCATCAGCATCAGATTCTGTGTCTTCCGTTTCTTCTGCGGGACTCAAAGAACCTTCGGGTACAAGTTCAACTGAAGAGTGTTCTAAGAGCCAATCGATGATTTTTTCGGTTAACAGTTCGTTTTCCACGATTGACCGCAGTTTATCTTTATCAACGTCCTGTTCCTCTGGGTACTGCTCTAAAAGTTCTGTGACTCTGGCTGCGATTTCTTCTGGTGTTACCTCGATAGATTCGCGTTTCCCGATTTCCCGCAAGGATAAAGAGCGTTTGATGCGTTCAATTGCTTCAGTACGCGATCGCTCCCGCAATTGCGGAATAATATCTTGAGTAAACAGCTTTTTCACATCCAATCCCTGCTGAGACAGCCGCATTGCTGTTTGCGTTAGCATCGCATCCACTTCTTGCTCAATCAAAGTTGCTGGTAAGTCAACTTCTACGTGCTTGAGCAGTTCCGTTAACAAAGCTTCCTGCTTATTGGTTTTTGTTTTGTCGTCCGCCTCTTTCTGATATCGCTCTACCAAAGAAGCGCGTAACTCTTCTAAGGTTTCAAAATCGCTGATTTCCTGGGCTAAATCGTCATTTATTTCTGGTAGTTCCTTTTCTTTGATTTCTTTGAGCGTCACGGTGAAAGTTGCCGCTTTTCCAGCTAATTCTTCATTAGCATAGGGATCTGGGAACTGTGCCGCAATTTCTTTGGTTTCTTCAGGATTCATCCCCACTATTCCCGAAATAAATCCTGGAATAAACTTATCTTCCTGCAATTCAACTTGAAAATCAGTTGCTTCGGCTCCGGGAATCGGTTCTAGTTCAGTTGTTTCGTCCTCGCCCTCAACTCTGGCGAATGAACCTTTAAAATCGACTACAGCAATATCGCCAATTTGGGCTGCACGTCCTTCCACAGGAATCAATGTCGCCAATTCTTGACGTTCTTTATCCAGAGTGTTCTCCACTCGCTCTGGAGCGTACTTCACTTCTTCGGCTTTGGCTTGCAAATCAGTGTACTGCACTAGATTCACTTCTGGTTCTACATCGACAGCAGCGGAAATCGTCAGGGGTTTTCCAGGTTCATAATTATTAATCAAATCCTCAAAAGAGGAGCGCAATTGCGGCTGACCGATTGCTGGGATGGCTTCTTGTTTGACTGCTTGCTCAATACCATCTTGAATTAGTTCTTCCAGCGCCGCTGCCTTGATTCGAGTTGTACCCAGCCGTTGTAATAATATCGGCCGAGGCACCTTGCCTTTCCGAAACCCAGGAATATTGGCAGTACTCGCTAAGTTTTTAATGACCTGTTCGTAAGTTTGCTTGGTAATTTCTGGCGTAATCTCTATTTCCAGGCCAATTTGGCTGGCGGGAAGTTTTTCCTGGGTGACTTTCATGCTTCGTCTCTAGTTTTCTGGTATTTTATACTCCGAGTACACACAAAACGCAATAAAATAAATTGTTTGCGTTTATGGCTTGATGTCTCTTAGGGGTAATGGGAGTTTGCCAAAAGGTCTTGTGACATCCAAGGATGGATGTTTGCCCCAGGACAAACATCCAGTTTACTGCCAATTATCAAGGACTTGACATTTTACCTTCATAACAATTTGATTAATGGGGCATTGGGTATGGGGAAGAGAACAAGGGGACAAGGGGAAAACTTGTTGTAAGTTCTCACCTCTTGTCTCCCGACTCCCACTCTCACTCTAAAACTTGGGAATTAATTATTCAGTGGGCTAACGCCGTGATATCCTGGTTCTCAAAGAGTGGTTAGTACCCCCAGGTTAAAGTTATAGTATTGAGTCTAGCTATTATCTAGCTATTATTAAATTGTTTGTAGTACGAGAGTCTATCTGTTAGTTAACCGCATAGCTCAGTTTTACGTTGTGCTGGCTTTATGCATTTAGATCCTAGTATATTCATCATCTTAGTAAGAAAGTTTGCAACCAATCATTTGTTTCTTTACGGGTAGGAGGCTTGTTAAACGCAACTCCTAAGTGCAGATATCTCCGCTCTTCTGATAAATGGCGGTTTGTTGTATAATATATAGTTATAGTTAGAATCGATGAAAAAAATAAATCACCGCTACTCTAAAATGCAACATCACTTAACTTAATTAAACAACCAAAAAAATAAATGTCTTAAATATCTAAAGATAGACTAAATTAAAGAAAAATCTAAACCTATTAAAAAAAATATTTCCAGACTGCGATCGATATCTAAATATAACTAAATTGTCAATTGTTCCAAGAAATTGCAGATTAAGTCTCTTATAAGGAGGAAGCAAGTTTGTCGAAATCCTATCGTTTAGCTATTTTAGGAGCGACTGGTGCAGTCGGCACAGAGTTGCTGGAATTATTAGAAAGTCGTAATTTCCCGGTTGCTGACTTGAAGTTATTGGCATCAGAGCGGAGTGTGGGGCGATCGCTGCGCTTTAAAGGTGAAAATATACCAATAGAGGCAGTAAGCGATCGCGCCTTTGAAAATGTCGATATAGTACTAGCTAGTGCAGGCGGTTCCACATCCAAAACTTGGGCAGCAGTTGCCGTCGAAAAGGGCGCAGTGGTAATTGACAACTCTAGTGCCTTTCGGATGAACCCGGAAGTACCCTTAGTAGTTCCAGAGGTGAATCCCCAAGCCGCAGCGCATCACCAAGGCATTATTGCTAACCCCAACTGCACAACGATTTTGATGGCTGTGGCAGTCTGGCCATTGCATAAAGTTAAACCAGTGCAACGCATCGTCGCTGCAACCTACCAATCTGCTAGTGGTGCTGGGGCTAGGGCAATGGCAGAAGTCAAAACCCAAACAAGCGCTATACTACAAGGACAGCCAGCGATTGCCGAAATATTGCCTTACCCATTGGCATTTAATTTATTCCCGCATAACTCCCCATTAAACGATTTGGGTTATTGTGAGGAAGAAATGAAAATGGTCAACGAAACTCGAAAAATATTTGGTACGCAGCAAATCAGAATCACTGCAACCTGTATACGGGTTCCCGTACTCCGCGCCCACTCAGAAGCCATTAATTTAGAATTTGAGACTCCCTTTAGTGCGAAGGAAGCCAGAGAAATTTTAAATTCCTCCCCTGGAGTAAAATTGGTAGAAGATTGGGGAACGAATCATTTTCCGATGCCAATAGAAGCAACCGGTCGAGATGAAGTTTTAGTGGGAAGAATTCGCCAGGATATTTCTCATCCTTGTGGCTTGGAATTATGGTTATGTGGCGACCAAATTCGCAAAGGTGCAGCATTGAATGCAGTACAAATCGCTGAGTTATTAGTAGAGAAAAATCTACTCAAACCATTAGCTATTAGTCATTAGTCATTAGTCATAGGTCATTGGTAAAGTGACAAAGGACAAATGACTAATGACAAAGGAAAAATGACACTTGAAAGCAATTTGCAGATAGGTTATTACAATAGAGAACCACCAAGATATAAAAACATGGGTAATCAGGAGTGAAAAAAGGGTGGGAGATTTTGGCAATGTTTTAACCGCTATGATTACGCCATTTAAAGCAGATGGTAGTGTCAACTATGATGTAGCGGCAGAACTGGCGGCGCATCTAGCTAACAACGGTACAGATACATTGGTGATGTGCGGCACAACCGGAGAATCCCCGACGCTAAGTTGGGATGAAGAATACCAGTTGTTTGTCGAAGTATTGCAGTCCGTGGCTGGAAAAGCCAAGGTAATTGCGGGTTGTGGATCGAATTCCACCAAAGAAGCGATCGCAGCCACCCAAAAAGCGTCTAAGATAGGAGTACATGGTTCCTTACAAGTTGTTCCTTATTACAACAAACCGCCGCAAGCGGGATTGGAAGCGCACTTTAAGGCAATAGCACAAGCCTGTCCCGACTTACCGTTGTTGTTATATAATGTCCCCGGTCGTACCGGACAAAACCTTCAGCCAGAAACAGTTGCCCGGTTAGCTGAGGTTAGCAATATTGTCGGGATTAAAGAATCCACTGGTAATATAGATCAGGCAAGCGAAATTCGTCGCTTGACACCAAAAGAATTCCACATCTATTCTGGTGATGATTACATGACTCTGCCCTTGTTAGCGATCGGGGCAAAGGGTGTGGTAAGTGTGGCTTCTCATCTGGTAGGAAACCAACTACAGCAGATGATTCAAGCTTTTAGTGCGGGAAAAGTTGAGGTAGCAAGCGACATTCATCTCCAACTGTTCCCGTTGTTTAAAGCTCTATTTCTCACTTCAAATCCCATTCCAGTGAAAAAAGCACTGCAACTTCAAGGTTGGGAGGTTGGTTCAACTCGTCCGCCGCTATGTGAAGCTGATTTAGAAGTCAGTCAAAAATTAGAAGCGGTTCTCAAAGAACTTAGTTTAATTTAACCACCAACTTATTTAAATGCTGGTAGTCTCCTCCTTGTCAAAGATACATATAAACAACGATCATAATTGTTCATAAGTTGCAATTTAAAAACCTGTGCTAGGACTGATAGATATACTATGAATCCTTGAGTCTTACAGTTGATTTTATTGAATAAAAAATTGAAATCTTCAATTAAAACTTGATTGCTTTGGGACTGACTTAAGAGACAGATGATGTTGTCTTAAATACAAGTTCGTTAACTATCAACTTAATTAACCACAAGTAACAATCTAAGGAGAAAATGGCTAAAAACGAAGCTAATAATTCCGCCTTGAAAATTATTCCTTTGGGCGGTTTGCATGAAATTGGTAAAAATACCTGTCTTTTTGAGTATGACGATGAAATTATCCTGTTAGATGCAGGATTGGCTTTTCCCACAGAGGCGATGCATGGAGTCAATATTGTTTTACCAGATACGACTTATTTGCGGGAAAATCGCCACAAAATTAAAGGGATGATCGTTACTCATGGTCATGAAGACCATATCGGCGGGATTGCTTTTCATCTCAAGCAATTTGATATCCCGGTGATTTATGGGCCCAGATTAGCAATGGCAATGCTAGAGGGTAAATTAGAAGAAGCAGGAGTCCGCGATCGCACAGAAATCAGAACAGTTCTACCACGTGATGTAGTGCGGATTGGCAAAAACTTTTTAGTTGAATATATCCGCAACACTCACTCCATCGCTGATAGTTTCACTGTTGCCATTCATACTCCCCTGGGTGTAGTCATTCACACCGGGGATTTTAAAATTGACCATACCCCAGTGGATGGTGAAAAGTTTGATTTGCAAAGGCTAGCAGAACATGGTGAAAAAGGCGTTCTTTGCCTCCTAAGTGATTCTACTAACGCTGAGATACCAGGGTTTACACCTTCGGAACGTTCAGTTTATCCCAATCTTGAGAGAGTATTTAGTCAAGCACCTGGACGACTATTTGTCACGACCTTTGCTTCTAGCGTCCATCGCATCAACATGATTTTGGATATCGCCAAGAAGCAGAACCGTGTAGTGACGGTTGTAGGGCGTTCCATGCTGAATTTGATTGCTCATGCCCGCAATTTAGGTTACATCAAGTGTGAAGATAATTTGCTGCAACCATTGCACGCAGTTCGTAATCTCCCTGACGAAAAAGTTTTAGTCTTAACTACAGGTTCTCAGGGTGAATTAATGGCAGCAATGACCCGCATTGCCAACAAAGAACATCCTCACATTAAAATCCGCCAAGGAGATACGGTAGTATTCTCTGCTAACCCAATTCCCGGAAATACGATCGCAGTAGTCAACACCATTGATAAGTTGATGATTCAAGGTGCAAAAGTGGTCTATGGACGAGATAAAGGAATTCACGTCTCCGGTCACGGCTGTCAGGAAGAACAAAAACTGATGATTGCCTTAACTCGACCCAAATTCTTTGTGCCATTTCACGGCGAACATCGGATGCTAGTGAAGCACGCAGAAACGGCTCAGAGTATGGGCATTCCCGCAGAAAATATGATCATTATTCAGAATGGTGATATTGTCGAACTGACTGAAGATGCTATTCGTGTCGCTGGGAAAGTGCCATCTGGTATCGAATTGGTGGATACTACTAGTTCGGGTATGGTAAGTGCCAAAGTGCTGCAAGAACGGCAACGCATGGCTTCAGAAGGGATTATCACCATTGCCGCTGCCATTGATTGGAATGGTAAACTGTTAGCAAAACCAGAAACTCACCTGCGGGGTGTAGTTACAAGTGTAGAGCGATCGCTGTTACAAACCTGGGTAAAACAACGCATTGAAGAAATCCTCACTGTGCGCTGGACAGAATTTGCTCCTGAGCAAGGTGAAGCAGCAGATATAGACTGGGGTGGATTGCAAGGAACTTTAGAACGAGAATTGCAACGTTCCATCCGTCGGGAATTGCAATGTCAGCCATCTGTGACTTTGTTGATGCAAATCCCTGATGAGCCACCTGTAAAAGTTGCTGATGGCAGAAGACGGCGGACTCGGACTGCTGCTCAGGTAGCATCATAGAGAATTTAAGGTAAAAATCTCATACAGAGAGAAGTTTGAGCAGTGGCTTTCACCGCTCAAATTTCGATTGGCGCAAAGACACAGAATTTTTCTGAACGTCTTTGCGCTTTCTTTTATTATGAGTATAGAAATTATCTATAGTTATTGGAGGCGATCTGACTTGTTAGGTTGCTGTCGCCTCAAGCAACTGCAACCAATATCTCCTCATTTTTCTCGGCTGCTAAAAGATACAGATTTCTCCACCGCTCGAAGTCTTCAAAACACGATTCATCTCTTGTAAACAGTGTTTCAGGATCGATCTGTCGAAAAATGCTGGCTCCTTGACTGACTAGCTCAAGAGATATAAGTCCCAATGACTCTTCTGTTGATAACAGAGTTGGAGCAAGAGTTCGATCTCCGAACATGAGCTTTTCAACAATCTCATCGGCATTCGCAAACTTTCTTCTCGATAGCTCCTGCGACAAACGTTTCTCGATCTCAACAGATGTTTTTTCTAGTAATGCTGTTCTATCTTCAATCCCTGGATAGGCTTGACGAGTAAGCCTTAACTCAGACCGCAATTCAGCAATTACCCAATCTGCTTCTAGTTCAGATCCAAAAATCTCTTGGTGTGTTTCGATAAAATCTTCAAGGATTTCATTAATCTCTTCAGGATCAATCTCAAAAAAGCGGAAAATACCGCAGCCATAGGGGAAAAGATAAACTACAAGGATGCTGAGTGCCTTTTCACGTTGAAGGCGTGCGTACAGCGTACTGCCAGGAGGAATTGCGCTGTAGAGTACAGAAACACCCATAAGCAAGTTCATCTGAATTTTAACGCTTCAGACTATATCATTCTCAAATCGCACTGCCAACCTAAGTTTTGTGAAATGCGATCGATTCTACCCAATGAAAAATCACTACTTTTACGGTATTCAGTTAGCGATGAACAAGACACACTTACGTGAGAAAGTGGGAACACGGAGAGGAAAAATGCCTTCTAGGATATTACTGATGTTTATACTTAGCAAAAATTCTTTTAGAAAGACCTTATATTAAGTTCTGTAAATGTTACACTAAAACCTATCCAATGACGGATGTCTTTATTAAAATTTAAACTGTGTCAAGTTATGAACAAGATCGTAATATTACACTACCGATCCCCAGAAATTTGCGATTAACTTGACGTAGTAATAAATTAGGTTCTGACTTAAGTGGCTAATCAGGTATTACATTATATCGCAGTCAGAACGCGATTTTTCCGGGAAAGTTCGTTGCCACGTTGTATATATTCATCAAAAAGGTGAATAGCCTCAATAACACAGAGGGTTAACCATGAAGGTATTTGACAATACCACCAAAAAGATTTTTCTGGCTAGCTGGGTATCAATCAATCAAGCAGAAACTACTGACCATAAAGCAACCCAGCTAAACCATTCTGTTTCCAAGCCTTACTGGGATATTCTCCAACCCTTACGGCAGCGAGTAGAAAACATTCAAGTCCGCGATCGCAAACTAGCTCACCGCTTGTGCAAACTGATTCCATCTCAGTGCCCCTTTGAGCGCGATGTCAAATTATTTGGGAAGACCTTATTTCACATCCCGCCCATGTGCAAGCTCAACCCCTTATATGAAGAAGTGGTTGGTTTACGTTTCCGAGCGTTGTGCTATCTAGCCGACGAGTGTGGCGAAGATGTATCGCAGTACTGCTAATACTGAGATATGAACGCTGAGGAAAAAGTTAGGAGTCAGGAATAAGAGGTCGGGGATCAATAATGTAACTCCTAATTCCTAACTCCTAACCATTTTTTATTATTTTTTTACTATTTCTTTTGCCATTTTTGAATGGCATCCTGAGCATCTTCATAAGCACCTGTCTCCTCTGGCACTAAAGCTGCGGTGGCAATTGCGGCTTTACGTTCTCCTTCGGCGGCGCGACGCTTGGCCAGGTCTAAAATTTTCTCACTCCATTTATTGATCGATTTTTGGGCTGCATCGAAGCCTGGTTGATCGGCTGGTACTTTCTTGGCAACTTCAATCGCCCGATTGTAGGTAGATGCCTGTTCGGGCTTAATTAAGGCATTAGCTGCATCTAAAAGAGTTTTGTTACTCACATACTGCTTACCCTCTAAGCGCCACAGGTTAATTGCTGCTTGTGCTTTGGCGTAGGGGGCTTCGTCTTTGGCGATTAATCGAGCCGCAGCAATCGCGCTGGCATACTGTCTTTGTTTAGCACGACCTTCTGCTAAATCTAAAATCATCTGGCTCCAAATCTGAATATTCTCTTGAGCTTGTTCGTACAGTGGTTCGCCAGGTTGAATTTTTCGGGCTGTAGCGATCGCCATGCTCAAATCGCTAGCCTGAGTTTGTCTGAGCGACATTTTCGCCAGGTCTAATACTGCTTGATTTCGCTTTTTTGACTGGAAACTAGAGGCTATTTGAGCGCTAGATTGGTTGTTAAGCCTAACTGGTGGAGTGCGTAGGCGTAGCCCGTCGGAGACATCGCTTGGTAAATTTTCGACAATCTGGCGATCGCTAACAGTAGCATTGGGTGATGCACTTGATATTTGCTTAATTCTAAAAGTTTCTTGATTACGAAGAAAAACTACAGCGATTAAACCCGCTACTAGCAAGCTGCCTCCGCCCCACAAGATAAACTGTTTCCAAAAAGGGATGCTTGGCTGATTCGCTGGCAATCGCGAGACGTAACCTTTCGAGGAATTGGGGATAAATCTTCCTCTGGTATTCACTCCCAAGGAAGTTTCTGCCATTGGCTGGACAACTAATCCGCTACCTGATTCCTGGACTTTTTTACCTTTCACCTGTTGGGAGGGGTTCACACTAACTTCTCCCCGTCTGCCTCGATCTGCTGAAGTTCTAGCGGAATCATCCAGGGGAGGAGCTGCAAGGGCAATAGCAAAAGATTCTTCAGGATAAATCACCGCTTCTAGCTGAAAATCAGTTTCCATTGCCAATTTTGGCAAGATTACTTGCTGCCTTGATGGGATGATAGTGGCAGGGTTTTGGATAGGACGCCAGTGGTGATGGCATAACTTTGGCACGATCAGGCTTAGGTAGGTTTCTAAATCTGCCAAGTTGCTGCCATTACCAGAACGTAAAGCTTCTAACAAAGCTGCTGTAAAGAATCCGTGGCCTAGTTCGCTACTCTCATGGGAAAATTGCTCTGGTTGGCAAGAAAGAATTGTCGTCAGTTGTAGCTCTTGGGCTAGTTCTATTGTTTCTTCACCAACGGGAGCATCTGCTTGAGTACCAAAGGCGCGGTTGATATCGAGTAGTAGCAATACATTCAGATCGGCAAGTTGCAGACTTTGCATTAGCGATCGCAATTCTATGCCAGTCTCTTGTACGAGTTCCGGGTTGCCCTCTGCTGGCATTAAGTAATCTTTGCCTTTGTAGTTGACTCCATAACCGCTAAAGAATAACCACAGATAGTCTTCCGGTTGCCAACTTGTTGCTGCCAAATCTTCAAGCAGCAGCAAAATATTCTCCTTCGTCGGGTAAGTCGATCTATCCCCAATCGGCGGCGAAGTATCTGTCATCACTAGACAGTGCTTGGGGAAAAAACCTGCCTCTGTCACCAAAAAATCTTCTAGTGCCTCAGCATCTGCTTGGGCACAACTTAAAGGTTGAAATAACTGATATTGATTGATACCAATCGCGATCGCCCAGTAATTTGCCATCCCGCTCTTTGTCAGTTATTGTTGTTTGCTGGTCTTAAAATTGTGGTTGGCTTTGCCAAAAAAACAAAGCTAACCTATGTCTTATACTCTAGGTGATTCTAATTGAATCTTAAGTTAGAATGTAATTTTTATTACGTTAATTGGTCGGAAAATACCTTTACCTAATTTCAATAACAGATCATTACTAAGGAGATAGAAGGTCATGAGCAAAATTTCTGCTCACCTACCATCATCGCTCGCTCCCTTTTCAGTTATTAGCCAAATTGCCAGAAGAATCCGGATAATTCCTTTAGTAGTTTTGCTTATATCTACTGTCCCTGCGTGGTTTTTGATGGAAGCGATCGCACCGCAGGTTGTGCGAGCTTACACCGCTAGAGTCGATCTAGCTATTGACCGCTTGCCAGAAGAAAACTATGAAACCGTTCTCAGGAGGGCGGAAGCGGTCGCTAGGGCAGCTGCTCAAAGGAGCTTCGACCAAGATATCTTGGTGACAGATGTTTCCATTATTGTGTCCGTACAAAATTATGGAGCGATCGCACCAGTCCTGACATTAGATGTCAGTCGTCCCCAATGGCGATCGCGCCCTGATGCTCAAAATTGGGCCACTTACTTCAAAACTTCGCGATCTTTACTTTTCTTTGAAAATAATTCCAATCAAGTTCCAGCAGCTAGCGCTGTGTCAACACCAAAATGACGGGTTGAGTTTGAAGTCCGAGCCAAAGCTTTCTTGGCTCGGAACCTTGGGGGATTTAAAGAAAGTCATTCTTGCTGTTCCTGCGTCCTGGCGTCAGTCTTAACCCAACTTACTTATTCCTGACTCAACTGTTGTCTTTGGCGTCAGTGGATGGCCTAGAATAAGAAGGTTGTCAAGAATCGCGATATCTGCTGACATGGCTGTTCCTAAGAAGAAAACTTCCAAATCAAAACGAGATAAACGTCGAGCTACCTGGAGGCATAAAGCCGTCGTTGAAGCTCAAAAAGCCCTATCTCTGGGTAAGTCAATTTTGACTGGACGTTCTACATTTGTTTATCCAACTGCTGAAGAAGAGGAAGAAGAATCATAATTTCTCAATCAGGAAAAGCACGAACAGCACCGATAGATTTGATTGCCAAGCTCAACAATCAAAGTTCCGATCGCTAGATAAATGCTTTTTCTTAGCTTTCCTGATTGCATTATGAATCATAGACACTCTACATAAGCTCATTAGATCGAAAAAAATTGGTAGTGAGTAATTGGAAATATCCATTACCCATTACCTATCATTCAAGAGTTTATATAAAGAGTAAAACATCTGATACTGTTGGCAACTCAGCAAAAAAGCTTGTAAACATCTTGAGAAAACTTATTTTTCTCTAACTATGCTAGGAAAATTTTTTCAGAAACCAGGCAAAGAAGAGAGCGATCGCGTCCCTCCTGGTCAACACTTAGCTAAAGGTTTTCCCGTATTAACTTACGGTGAAACTCCCCAAGTCAGCGCTGAGGAATGGGAGTTTCGAGTTTGGGGTTTAGCAAAATCTACCACCTTTAGTTGGTCAGATTTTATGGCGCTACCTCAACACGAATTCACAGCTGACTTCCACTGTGTAACGCGCTGGTCCAAACTTGATGTCAAATGGACTGGCATTAAAGTTACAGATTTCATGGGTCTGATTGAATTAGACCCGAAAGTAGCCCACGTTATGGAACACTGCTATGGCGGCTACACCACCAATATTTCTGTAGAAGATTTTCTGCGCGAAGAAAACTTCTTTGCCTTTAAAGTCTTTGGTGAAGACCTTCCATCTGAACACGGTGGGCCGATGCGGCTGGTTGTACCCCACCTCTACGCTTGGAAAAGTGCTAAGTGGATTAATGGTTTGGAATTTTTAGCTGGTGAAGAACTTGGTTTTTGGGAGCGCAATGGCTATCATCGCCGGGGTGAACCCTGGGCTGAAGAGCGTTACAGCAACGCTTTTGGGATTTAATAGTTAGGAGTTAGAAGTTTAGAGTTAGGAGTTAGGAGTGAAAAATTCATAACTCATAACTCATAATTTCTAACCTAGAAGTTTCTTGATTAGCGGCAATTTGCCCTGATATGGAGCATATCGCCATTTTAAATCGAGCCAAAAAGAGTTTTGCAATACACTTTTCTTATGAGAAAAGGTGTCAAAGCTAGCTTTGCCGTGATAGTTGCCGATACCGCTATCTCCCACTCCACCAAATGGTAAAGACGAGACACCAACCTGCATCACTGTGTCATTAATACAAACTCCACCAGAGGAAGTTTCCTGCAAAACTCGCTTTTGCAGGTTCTTGTCTTGAGAAAATAAGTATAACGCCAAGGGTTTGGGTCTAGAGTTAATCAAAGCGATCGCTTCTGTAATGTCAGTATATTCAATGATGGGTAAAATGGGCCCAAAGATTTCTTCCTGCATGACAGAATCTTCTAGTGAGACATTATCAATTAGTGTTGGAGCGATATAACGCTCTGAAGGTTGATTTTCTCCACCGATGACGACTTCACCGTCCTTGAGAAAACTCACCAATCTTTCAAAGTGTTTTTCACTGATAATGCGGGCATAATCAGGACTGTTTACAGGATTATCACCATAAAATTCTTTTAAAGATTTTTCCAGACCATCTATTAAATCTTTCTTGATTGTTTTATTAACTAAAAGATAGTCAGGGGCAATACAAGTTTGTCCAGCATTAATGAATTTTCCCCAAGTAATTCGTCTGACAGTGTGTTCAAGATTAATGTCAGTATCTACAATGCAAGGACTTTTGCCACCCAATTCTAAAGTAACTGGTGTGAGATATTTTGCTGCTGCTGCCATGATGATTTTGCCGACAGCTGTGCCACCAGTAAAAAAGATATGGTCAAACTTTTCTGCAAGTAGTTTTTGACTTGCTTCCACGCCTCCTTCAATCACTACAAGATAAGCAGGATCAAAATGTTTGGCAATAATCTTAGCAATGACATCAGACGTATGAGAAGCAATTTCTGAAGGTTTGATAATTGCACAATTACCGGCTGCGATCGCACCTATTAACGGTGAGATAATTAACTGAAATGGATAGTTCCAAGGGCCGATGATTAAGACTACACCCAATGGTTCTGGATAAATTTTCGCTGAGTAGGAAAAAAAATCCCAAGAAACCGCTGCTTTTTTGGGTTTAATCCAGTCTTGAAGATGTTTGATGGCGTAATCAATATCCTTAATTACACTGATTTCTGTAAGGTAAGTTTCTACTTCTGGTTTATGTAAATCCGCTTTTAATGCCTCGACTATTAACTGTTCATGCTCGATAATTGCCTGCTTAAGATTTTTCAGTTGTTCAATGCGAAAATTCACATCTTTAGTTTTGCCCGTTTGAAAAAAATCTCGCTGAGTCTGGATAATATTGCCAACGTTAGATAATTCAGTAGTAATCATTGTTTTGTCCTATCAAAAACTATTTAATCCTAATGCTATTATCTCAGCCTATTTGATTCTTCAAGTTTTAGCGTTTATTTTCTAAGTGATTTTTTACTTTAAATCACCGGGAGATAGTAGTAAGGTTATAAATCATGAATTACGAGGATAAAAAACTCTACAATTCATAATTTATAATTACTATTTTTTTCATGCTTTGGTGGGTAGAAGCACAATAAATACACTACCTTTGCCCAACTCGGAATTAAGCAGAATAATGCCTTGATGTGCCTCGACAATTCGACGAGCAAGATACAATCCTAAGCCACTACCAGAACTCTTATGGCTGCCTTGGCGAAATCGTTCAAAAATGGTGGCTTGTTCTTCAGGGGGAATACCTGTGCCAGTATCCGCTATTTCAATTCTAATGTAGTCAACGGAATTGGATGTTCCAGAGAATTGAGATTGATTGCTTTTATCGAACTGGCGTTGAGAAGTAAAACGAATAGTAATAGATCCAGCTTCGGTAAATTTGATCGCATTTCCGATGAGATTGGTAAATAGACGATGCAGTTCCAAGCGATCGCCCATCACTGTATTTGTGACTGACTCTTCAGTAACGTCCAAATTTAGGGAGAGTTTTTTATCTTGAGCTAAGGGTGACAATTCTCCAGTCACTTCATCTAGCAATTGACCCAAATTAACTGGTTGAAATGCCAAACTTTTGCGACCTGCTTCAAAACGATAAACTTCTAATAAAGTATTCACCATAGAAAGTAGGTTGATATTGCTACGCGCCATGATAGCGATTACTTCTTGCATTTGCGGTGATAATGTTCCCAATGCACCTTGCTGAAATAGCATCAACATGCGATCGGCGGCTACCAAGGGAGTGCGTAAGTCGTGGGTGAGGCGGGAGACAAAATCTTCTCGCTGACGGGCAATTTCATCACGTTCATCCATACTATGCTTCAAACGTAGGAGCGATCGCACTCGTGCTAGCAATTCATCTACTGTTACAGGTTTGCGGATAAAATCATCAGCACCCAAGTCTAATCCGTGGGCGACATTAGGCGCATCGTGGGCAGTAATCAGCAGTATGGGGATATATTGCGGCAATTTCATATCACCGCGAATGTGCTTGGTGACTTCGTACCCGTCCATACCTGGCATCATCAGATCCAGCAGAACCAAGTCACAAGGAGAAGCTTTCAATTCTGCCAAAGCCGAAATCCCATTTTCTGCGGTGCTAATCGTGTAACCTTCTTCCTCCAAAATAGTTTTGATCAAAAACACGTTATCAGGAGAATCATCAACAACGAGAATTTTGTCAGAGCGAGAAGATTGTGAAGTCATATAGATGCAAGGTACGGGATAAAAGTAATTTTTTGTAAGACTAGCTGTATTTCTAACAATTTGTCTACCAATTTTTTTAGTAAGCCTCCCTACCTAAGAAGTATTTTTAACTATTAAATTATGGCTGGTAGAATTTTAGCTTTAGATACAGCAAATGCTTGAATGACTTATGTAGCCTTCGATGTATCGGTTTCGGTAGGGGACTAGAAATATAATTGCGTAGGCGATCGCCCAAGACTAAGAGTGCCTTCTGACTTTATTAAGGCAACATACTTCTTATGGTAGAGTGAGCTTTCCCGTATGTAGAATAATCCCTGTTAAGCATTCTGTGCAATTTGTTTTCAAAGTAAGACCATAGAGAAAACCCTTGCTTCCCTCACCTAAACTAGCCAGATGTGTGTCAATCATTCTCTTTTGCTGGCTCCGGCAGAAATTTTAGAGATGTTTTGAGTAAAATCCAATCCAGATAGAATGCAAGAATCTGCATTTTCAGAAAGTGGTTGAAACGTTGGAAGCTTTCATCCCTCAGCAGCCATGCCCAGACTTTTTTCAGCAGTAGCACTAGGATAACTTCAACAGATTTCTTGAGAATCAGAGTAATTAATATTTCTAACATTGCGATCGCCTCAGTTGCTTGACTGAGTTCAATGTCGCAATTTTGTTTTGTAGTTATTTATTTGACTTGTAGTGACTTATCTTGACTTATCTTGACATCTGATGACTTGCCGTAATTCTACTTGAAACGCACGCTAAACTGAACTTGAAGCTGATTTTACAATAGGTATATGTCGTTACTAAAAGACTTCCTGACACAACTAAAGCAATACAGCGAATTGTCAAACCGAGAAAAGGCAGTCTTTTTGGAAATCTTTGGTAATGTAATGGCAAGAGTCGAGTTCAAGTTGCACAAGTGCTTAACATCTCTAACAGCAATCTCAACAGTTTTCTAACGGGGGTTTACAAAAAGTTCAGTATTTGCGGCAGTGGGCCTGTGAAAGAAAGCCGCTTGCGAGAGTATCTTGAAAAGCGATATTCCCAGCAGAAACCTTCTGGTGGCTCAACTGCTGACATTGCAGAAGATGATATTGATGGTCTAGTTCAAGAAATCCGGGAAAAGATTAAACCCAGCATCAAAGAAAAGTGTGGAACGATGCGCGTGCTGGATATGGATCAACCTGTTGAGTTAACTGGAGAGCGAGGGATCTATACTAACGTCAACATTCTGGAGAAAACCACAAAACGCAGGCGGGTGAAAATTGGGCAACTGCTGCAAAAGTTTGATAGGCAGGACTTTGATCATTTTGGACTTCATGAAGCCAGTGAGAAGCGAGTACCAGGACTGCAAGCAGTGCAGCATCACAATAAACTAATGGTTTTAGGTAAACCGGGCGCAGGAAAGACTACATTTTTGAAGTATTTAGCAATGCACAGTATCGAAGGGCAGTTTTTGACAAACCGAGTTCCCGTATTTATCATCCTCAAAGACTTCGCACAAGACCCTAAACAGCTAAATATTCTCCAGTACATTACTCAACAATTATTTATCTGTGGTATCCAAAATAGCAGCGTGAAAACTGAGCAGCTGTTGAGACAGGGTAAAGTTTTGGTTTTACTGGATGGTCTGGATGAAGTTAGAGAAGAGGATACAAAGCGTATTTTATGGCAAACTCGGAATATTTCCGAACAGTTCCACACCAATCAATTTGTTATAACCTGTCGGATAGCTGCCAAAGAATACACTTTTGAACAGTTTACTGAAGTGGAAGTAGCAGATTTTGACGAAGAACAGATTGCTATTTTTGCTCACAACTGGTTCCGGTTAAACTGTCAAGTGAAAGCTGAAAGATTTATTGAAAAACTACAAGATAACAAACGAATTTTTGAACTGGCAACTAATCCACTATTGCTAACCTTGCTGTGTCTGGTATTTGAGGAAAATGAAGATTTTCCAGCAAACCGTTCAGAACTTTATAAAGAAGGGTTAGATATATTGCTTAAGAAATGGGACTCTAAACGGAACATTGAGCGCAATCAAGTTTATAAGAATTTATCTTTGGACTGTAAAGAAGATTTACTAAGTGAAATTGCTTTTACTACCTTTGAGCAGAAAGACTATTTTTTTAAACAAAAAACTGTAGAGGCATATATCGCCAAGTTTATCAGTAATTTACAGGATGCTAATTTAGAACCAGAGGTTTTGAAAGTTGATAGCGAAGACGTTTTGAAATCTATTGAAGCCCAGCATGGGTTACTGGTGGAAAGAGCAAAAGGAATTTATTCTTTTTCGCATTTGACTTTTCAAGAGTATTTTTGTGCTAGAAAAATTTTAGCTACTTTAGCATATAAAAATTTAGTGCATCACATCAATGAAAAACGCTGGCAGGAGGTGTTTTTACTCACAGTTGGAGTTATGGAATATCCAGATAATTTAGTATTATTAATGAAGCAAAAAATTGATAATTTAGCTGCTTCAGATGAAAAATTACATCATTTTTTAGAATGGCTTGATTGTAAATCTAGTTCATTTGAATCTTTTTACAAGCCAGCAGCTATCAGAGCATTGTATTTTACAATGACTTTAGATAGCGAACAAAATAAATTAGATAATGCTCTTGAATGGGATTCAAAAAATACTTTATCTGGTTTAGATAATGCTCTTGGATGGGATTCAGAAGATACTTTAGATGATATAGAGATAGATTGGTTACTCAATCATGCTCTCACAAATACTCTTGTTCTTAGTGATGACTTAGCTAACGCTTTTTTTCAAGGTCTTGATGCTACTGATATTCTTGATGAAACTATTGATAAATCATCTCGTGGACAAGCGTTAGTTGCTCGGGATGATGCTTGGTGTAATATAGCTGATCTTGATGATTTTCTTATACATGCTATAGATTTAGCTTCTTCTTTTCAATCAGAATTGAAGACGGCATTGCAGTTACTAAGAGATAAACTCAATGAGGCAATACCAGAATGGGAAAACCTATTTGAGGAACTAGAAGGATTTGGAGAATGGTGGGATAAAAATAGTCAAGCCTGGACTGAGCAGTTAATAGCTTTAATGATTGAACACCGTAATATTGGTCATAACTGGCAATTCAGTTATAGACAAGCTAAACTACTACAGCAGTATTATAATAGTAATAAGCTCCTGGTTAACTGTTTAAACAGCGATTGTAATATTAGCGATAAAATTAGACAAGAAATTGAGCATAACTTGCTATTACCAATAAGTAAATTAGAAACGGAAAATAACAAAGAGATTTCCTAATTTTGCATTTTAAACCTTTATCTACGTCTTTAGAAGTTTCGATAATCCTTTCTTGGTAACTTCTGACTTCAGTAGATTGATCTGTGATGAATTAAAACAAAAAGTACCTCTGTGCCATTGGTAAAACTGTCGCAGGTTCACAAATCAGCAACTCACCATCTGTCCTGACTTGGTATGTTTCTGGATCTACTTCTATGTGAGGTAATGCATTATTCAGCTTCATATCCCGCTTACTCAATTGGCGTGTCCCAGAAACTGCAACTGCTGCCTTTTGTAAACCTAGCTGGCTGGGAATTTCTTTCTCTAAAGCTGCTTGCGAAACAAAAGTTAATGATGTGGCATGGCGCGCACCTGCAAAACTACCAAACATCGGCCGCATATACACTGGTTGCGGTGTGGGAATACTGGCGTTAGCATCGCCCATTTGCGACCATGCAATCATTCCGCCTTTAATCACTATCTCTGGTTTAACGCCAAAAAATGCAGGACGCCACAAACATAAATCTGCTAATTTTCCTTCTTCCACTGAACCCACATATTCAGCAATTCCGTGAGCGATCGCAGGGTTAATCGTATACTTAGCAACATATCTTTTTGCCCGAAAATTATCTGCTTTTTGCTGAGTTCCTTGTGGGTTAAGAGTTCCCCGTTGCACCTTCATTTTGTGAGATGTCTGCCAGGTGCGAATTATCACTTCGCCTACTCTTCCCATCGCCTGGGAGTCGGAAGAAATCATGCTAAATGCGCCTAAGTCGTGCAAAATGTCTTCAGCAGCAATGGTTTCCCGACGGATGCGAGATTCGGCAAAAGCGACATCTTCAGCGATCGCAGGGTCGAGGTGATGGCATACCATCAACATATCCAGGTGTTCGTCTAAGGTGTTGAGGGTGTAAGGGCGTGTGGGGTTAGTGGAAGATGGCAGAACGTTGGCTTGGCCGCAAACTTTGATGATATCTGGTGCATGTCCTCCACCTGCGCCTTCGGTGTGGTAGGTGTGGATGGTACGATTTTTGAAAGCTGCGATCGTATCTTCAACAAATCCGGCTTCATTCAGGGTATCAGTATGAATCGCTACTTGCACATCATAAGCATCGGCAACGCTGAGACAAGTATCAATGGCTGCGGGTGTGGTTCCCCAGTCTTCATGAAGTTTTAACCCCATTGCACCAGCGGCTACTTGTTCTACAAGTCCTTGGGGTTGACTAGCGTTACCTTTGCCCAAAAATCCTAAGTTGACGGGAAAAGCATCAGCAGCTTGTAACATTCGGTAAATATTCCAAGGGCCTGGGGTGCAGGTAGTGGCATTTGTACCCGTAGCTGGGCCTGTACCGCCGCCGATCATGGTGGTAATACCGGAAGCGATCGCCACTTCAATTTGTTGGGGACAAATAAAATGAATATGGGCATCAATACCGCCAGCAGTGAGAATCATTCCTTCACCAGCTAAGGCTTCGGTTCCAGGGCCGATAATAATATCTACATTATTTTGAATATAAGGATTTCCGGCTTTACCAATTTTGAAAATCTTGCCATCTTTAATGCCGATATCGGCCTTGACAATACCCCACCAATCGAGAATTAAGGCATTAGTAATTACTAAATCTACAGCACCATCGGCATTAGAAATGGGGGATTGTCCCATACCGTCTCTGATGACTTTACCGCCGCCAAATTTTACTTCATCGCCGTAGGTGGTGAAATCTTGTTCAACTTCAATAAATAATTCTGTGTCTGCAAGTCGGATGCGATCGCCTACTGTTGGCCCGTAGGTTTCGGCGTAGGCGCGGCGATCCATTCTGTAACTCATTATCTCATTCCTTTTAATTTAAAATATCTGAATCAATTCCTAATTCAGTTCTCCATTCTAATAAAGGTTTATCCCAATGTTCTTCCCACTTTTGCGCTAATAATGGTTTTGCTTTTGAACCCATTGTGTAACCGACAGCTATCTGTTCTAATAAATTAGGGAGAACATCTGGTGATTTTACAAGGATAGATAATAACCCGCCTCCTACTAAGAAAACAGCTAAATTTCTCCGAGTTTGGGCTAATTCAAAAGCTTTAAGACCTAGTTCTCCTAATCCATCAGTTTTAAAACCTGTAACTACATGCCAAATATCATGAGTTTGACGGCTGCGTAACAGCACATAACTCACATCATCTTCTACTTGCATTTGACGATAAAAACCGGGATCAAAACCAGAGTTTTTAATATAAGACGCATAGGCATATCCTAATGAATCTTCAGGATATTGCAACAATACTTCGATATTAGGATATGGTGCAATATAACGTTCTTGAATTAACAGGGATACTTCCGGTTGAGTTTTTAACCACTCAACAGCTAATAAACTCGCTTGAGTGGAACGCAACTCATCTTCCAGATTGTAAATATAGTCTAGATTAGTTGGTTCTCTAAAAAGACACACCATTGATTTCAATATAGTTTTAAAATCACGGCTGATGCGTCGCTGTTCTGCTATTAACATATAATCCTCAATGAAGTCTGAGTTTATTTTAGATTCTTGGCAAGTTTCCGTTAATTTTGGCGTTGAAGCCGTAGACTTGGCGAGTACCAACTAAGGGGATTAAAGTTACTTCTTTTTCGTCGCCTGGTTCAAAGCGAACTGCGGTTCCTGCGGGTATATCGAGGCGCATTCCTCGCGCTTGTTCTCTGTCAAAATGTAAAGCAGCATTAACTTCATAAAAGTGAAAGTGAGAACCAACTTGTATGGGGCGATCGCCTGTATTTGAAACTTGTAATTTTATAGTTGGACGACCAACATTTAGTTCAATTTCACCTAATGGTGTGATAATTTCCCCAGGAATCATAATAAATTCAAAAGTTAACGAATTGGATTATGTACTGTCACTAACTTTGTGCCATCAGGAAAAGTAGCTTCTACCTGTACTTCATGCACCATTTCTGATATCCCTTCCATGACATCATCCCGCGTCAATAGAGTTGTACCATAACTCATTAATTCAGCTACAGTTTGCCCATCCCTTGCACCTTCTAAAATAGCAGCAGAAATATACGCGATCGCTTCAGGATAATTCAGTTTTAAACCCCTTCCTTTACGTCTTTCTGCTAATAAAGCAGCAGTAAAAATTAATAGCTTATCTTTTTCCTGCGGCGTAAGTTGCATTCTTACCTCTTCCTTCGCGTCCTTCGCGCCTTCGTGGTTCGTTCAAAGCTGCCACACTCTTGGTATACAATTACCACAATTCAAAAAAGAAACTCGCAGCAGCTGCCAAACATCAATAAACCAGTTTCTCACTTCAGATGTAGAAGAACCGCGATATCGACACAATAATCCATGTTGTAATCGGCTAACACCCGCTTCTCCTTCCCCATTCCATAAATTTCGCGTTTTTTGGACAATTTCTGCTGAAACTGCACCACCAACCCAAACTAAACTACCTACTATTGGTTTTCCAGCCAAGCCGTGGGGACTGTGGAAAATTTCTTCGCTACCCCGTAACCATTGCCGATCAATCCATAAAGGAATACCTTGCTGCCATATTTCCGTGTGCGATCGCCATTCTCCCTGTAAGAATTTTTCTCCTCTAGCACTGCGACCAAATCGGGTAATTTCCCAGCCTAACCAACTGCCCCCGGTTGCTAATTCTACCCGTAAATCTTGCCGATAAATCGCGTCGTTAAACAAAATTGTCTCTTGCGGCAACCATTCTAAACAAGCACCAGCATCAACTTGCATCTGGATGGTTTGTCTAGCTTGTAAGGCATTACTGCGATATATTTTGCTTGCAGCAGCTGTAGTGATTAAGGCTTGGGCTTGGGGTTGGAGGTGGATGTTAGAGGATAAGCGATCGCCTCCCACCATTCCCCCAGCTGTATGTAAAATTACGCTATGACAAACTTTTTCCCCTTCTGGATAGAATGGGCGTTGTACCTTCAAGGGCGCTTGTTGGTGATTATAAATTAATTGAGTTTTACCTTGGCGATCGGCATAGACTAAATTAAGTTTGCCATGCCAACCTTCTGCTGCTTGCGGATTGCAGGTCATTTATAAATTAAAGGTTAAAGTTCATATACCTTATATTTATTTAATACATTTTCTGCTACTTTACTTGCAATTTCTCATTATTTTCTCGCCAAGATTACATAATCATCTAATGTATAGTGTAAGTGATGCTTCTGACCAAAATACTGTTGAAGTATTGGACTCATATACAGTTGCTTTGGTAATTTTTCTCTAGCAAACTTACCAAATTCAACACCAGGCAAAGGTTTTCTTGAATCTGTTGAGGTTAAATATTTATACCAGACTAACTCTAATCCAAGTTCTGCCAGAAATTTCTCCACTACATTTTTTTCTTGCTCTTGATTTTCAACTTGGTGAACGTCGTAAATTTTGAATAATTTCTTATCTTGCACAATTAGTAGAATATAGCCTGATTTTTTTAAGCTACTGGCAAATATTTGCTTGTAAGTATTATTAGCTTCAACCCTCTTAGCTTTATCTATAAAGAAGCAGTGGGAAATTACGATAAAGTCGAAAAAATCTTTGGGTAGATTATTCGACTGAGTTTTCCAAGTAAAAATATCAGTAGTAACAAAGCGGAAGAAAGCATTTACTGGGGTTAGACGTGATTCTATATATCGTCGCCAAAACTGAAGTCCACGAAATTGGAAGGCATCTTGTTTTTCTAAAGAGTAGTAAGATATGTGCATTTGCGGGATATGAAAAAAACCGCTACTACTTTGGAGAAATAAAGCTAAACCATAAGCAACTGTTCCTGGCCCTGCTGCAATATCAAGGATATTAACCTTACTTGGTAGAAAAGCATCCTGGTAAATGAGAAACCAAGCTAAATATATGCAATATACATTGTCTAAAAAATACTTCATAAAGTAGACATGAGGAGTTAGACTAAAACGGTAGCCTGGATCTTGTCCAATTTTTAAGTTATTAATATCTTCAAGAGCATCTTCTAGCTTAATAAATAATTTTTTTTCAGGAATCTTACTAAATTCTTCTTTGAGATATTCAACTAGTTTTGATTCAAAATCATCAAATATACGTTCATCAATACCAGTAAATTGCAGTTTAGATTCATCGTGCTGTATTAAATGAAAAGCTTTATACATATATTTAATAAACTCATCATCTGGGATTAATATCAAATCATCTTTTTGCTGAGATGCTTCTGTTAGTTGTTTACTTAAAGTTTCTGTTTGTCGTTTATATTCTTGGGAATAACGTTCAAGTTGAAGTTTATCCCTAAATAGTTTTTCTAACCATGATAATGTTGCACCCGATTTTTGAATCTCTTGCAATAATTGGGTTGCACGTCGGATATCCCCGCGCTTTAAAGATAATTTAAACTGCTGACTTCGCCACCAATTTACGATAGGATTATTCATAACCAAATCCTTCTTTGCCTTCCATAATTTCTACACCTGGAAGCCGAGAAACTAACTTTTCCTTAAATTTAATATAGTTTAATTTCTCATCCTCATACCACCAAGAGTATTTTTGCTTAATTTCTTCAGCTTCTTGGCGAGTTGATGCTATAAGAGAACGACTGTTACTAGCATGAAAAGCTTGAATTACAACCCTATCGGCGATAGCTAATTTGTCAATAAAAGCAGTTTCATCAGTTGGGAAAGTAGGAAGTAGAGGGGTAATAGTGATAGAAATTTTAGGAAGAAAACCTTTGAAGTAATCAATACTTTGTTTGATTTTAGTGATAGCATTTAGTTTAGCTTTAATACTGGGCGATCGCGGTTCAAAATCTTTTCTTACTAATTCGCTCCCAGTGGGAATACTCATATTAATTCGCAATCGCTTAAATCGTTGTAAATAATCAATATCTCTAGTAATAATTGGGCTACGAGTTTGAATCACCAAGGTTGGAGTTGGATAACCGTCAATCCTCACATCTAGCATTACCTCCAACAACCGACGAGTCAATTGATGTTTAGACTCAAGTGGTTGATAAGGATCGGTAACGCTACTCATATATATACTAGGAGGAGTCTGGGGATTTTTTACATACCATTTTTTTAATTCTTTCGCTAAAATATCAGCAGAATTTTCCTTAAAAATTACCCATTTACCCCAATCTTGGCGCATTTGAGCATTAGGAGTAAATGCAGCAGCATAGCAATAACTACAACCGTATTGACATCCCCTGTAAGGATTTAGAGTGAAATCATAATTACCAATAAAACCAGTAGCTTTTGTTAAGAGTGATTTAGCGTTTTGAGCATAAACATTGACATCTCCAAATTTTTCTCGGACTAATTTCGTAGGAGTGCATTCGCAATAACCTTCATATTTTGGTTGTGCCATGTGAATCCTGATATTTATTGAGAGTGAATTAACGCACCCTACTTTTTATGATTCCCATTTTTATTTTTAAATTACTTCCCCAAGGTGTACGCTAGTGCGATAGCTCATATAGACAAAACCACTCTCATCACGAAAGCGCTGATATAATTCTTGAAACCTATCAATAAGCTGTTCGTATGCCAAACCTTCACGCGGAAGGTAAGAAACACTCATTGCTCGTCCAATAAGTCCTGTTAAATCTAACTGTTGTCTATAAGTAAAATTATATTCACGGATGTCAATAAAATAGGGAGTTACTAATAGTGGCTCTACCGACTGCATTCTAGATTCTGCTGGATGATTATTAGATGCTTCGCGGACTATGCGGCTATATTCTGTAGTGAATGCATCTTCTCGATCGCGGTTATTCCACACCACAGCCAAGCGTGCTGATGGTTTTAAAATGCGCTTAAATTCCAATAAAGTTGGTTCGGGATTGAACCAGTGGAAAGCTTGAAAACAAGTAACTAAATCAACTGAATGATCGGGGAGTTGGGTAAATTCTGCTGTTCCATCGCAAAACTCTATCAAAGGATGTGGTTTAGCAGCTTCTCGCATCGCCGCGTTTGGTTCTATGCCTATGACATTAACCCCCCGTTCAGCTAACAATCTTGAAGCAATTCCTGTACCTGCGCCAATATCTGCTGCTACGAGTTGTGAATTTTCACCTAATCCTTCCAAGATAATATCAATTGCATCTATGGGGTAACTTGGTCGATATTTTACATAATCTTCTGCTCTGTCAGAAAATCGGTTGAGTGGGTTTAAGATATGTAAGGGGGTTGTTTCAGGATTAATTTGGCTCATGGGTTTTTATGGAAAATAGAAGTGCGATCGCTCTAGTCCAGAAAAGCGATACGATAAAAATTAAAGTCGTTAAAACACGATCGCCTCTTAAGGTCTATGCCAAATCGATAAACCATGTAGACAAAATCACAGTCCTTATGAAAACGCTGATACAAGGTCTGCAAATAAATATAGATGTAAATTTATTTTTTTAAATACAGTGCTTAATTACTCTAAAGGATGCGTCAATTTCTTAAAAAGGCTGATTTAGTAGACATCAGATTATAGTTTATTAACCTAGTTTTATTGCTGCAAAATATCTTGATAAATTGCAGACTATTTAATAATATCCTTCTGTAAAAACTTTAGTCCCTCTCCTGCCGCTCTAACCAAGCTATCAAATCAGCCACTTCCGAAAAATCTAACAACGCCTCTCCCAAATTCTCTAACTGTTCAGCAGATAAATTCCGAACCTGCTCAACTAATGATCCATCAATATCACCAAAACGCCGTTTCAACTGACGACTAATCAATTTAAACGCTTCTTTCTGAACGATATCTTGATAAATTACAGACTCTTTCATAATATCCTCCCGCAAAAATTGCCGAACCAAATCCTTATCAAACCGCAAACCCGCCAAAATTTCTACACAACCTGCAATATTTTGTCGCTCCTCCCTATCTGGAATTGTAGCGACTTGTTCAGCTACTTGTGCCAGCAAAGTTTGTGGCGAGTCAGTTCGCGTCAAACTTGCTAAAGGTAACAGCGCCGGATTAACTAAAAATAGTGTTGAATCTTGCTCCCAAAGACGAACAACCTGATATTGGTGAATCGTCGTGTTGTCCCGATATTCTTCAGTAAAAGCCATTTCATTAGTAGTTTCTTGCAAAAAGATTAGCACTTGCACTACAGGACAACGGTATTGGCGCTTCAATCTCACAGAATAATCAAGCATTCGGAAATTAAGCGCCGGATTAGATTTCGCCAAAGTTTGAAATTCAATGTGCAAAATTTGGTTAGCTGCTTGCAAAAATGTCACAGAATCCGCGCGAATTGGTTCAAGCGTGAGTTCCGTTTTTAATACTTCAATTTGTTGCACCTCTACCCCAAGTAACCAACGCACAAAATCAGCAGGGTACTGTTCAGCTAAATATTTACAAGCGTTGTCGTAACTCACCCTTTTCCTCTTCTTTTGACACAAAAAAACAGCCACCTCCACAAGGGAAGCAGCTGTTTTTCAACTTATGTAACTACAAAGTATTAGTAATCGAAGTCACCGCCGCCAGCACCAGCGCCAGCAGGAGCGCCATCTTTAGGCTCAGGCTTGTCAACTATAATACATTCGGTTGTCAACACCATACCAGCGATGGAAGCAGCGTTTTGCAGAGCAGAACGAGTCACTTTCGCAGGGTCAACAATACCAGCAGCCAACAAATCGACGAATTCGTTTGTTGCAGCGTTGTAGCCAACGTTGAATTCTTTCTCTTTCACGCGTTCAGCGATCACAGCACCATTCTGACCGGCGTTTTCAGCAATCCGCTTCAGAGGTGCAGGTAAGGCGCGAACGACAATCAACGCACCAATCAACTCTTCATCCTTAAGATTGCTCTTTGCCCAAACTTCCAATTCAGGAGCAAGGTGAGCCAGAGTTGTACCACCACCAGGAACGATACCTTCTTCCACAGCAGCTTTAGTAGCGTTGATAGCGTCTTCTAGGCGCAACTTCTTGTCTTTCATTTCGGTTTCGGTCGCTGCACCAACTTTCACTACAGCAACACCACCAGAGAGTTTAGCAAGACGCTCTTGTAATTTCTCTTTGTCGTAAGAAGATTCGGTTTCATCGATTTGACGACGAATCTGTTCTACACGAGCCTTAACAGCAGCTTCGTTACCTTCGGCAACAATTGTGGTGCTGTCCTTGGTGATGGTGATCCGGCGAGCTTTACCCAGGCTATCTAGCTTGGTGTTATCTAGCTTCAAACCAGCATCTTCGGTAATTAGTTGACCACCAGTTAAAACAGCGATGTCTTCTAGTAGTGCTTTGCGGCGATCGCCAAAGCCAGGAGCCTTAACAGCAGCCACGTTGAGTACACCGCGCAAACGGTTTACTACCAAGGTTGCCAAAGCTTCTTTTTCAATATCTTCGGCAATAATCACCAAAGGACGACCAGCACGAGCTACTTGCTCTAACACTGGTACGAGGTCTTGTACCAAAGCGATTTTCTTATCGGTTAGCAGTATGAAAGGCTCATCAAAAACCGCTTCCATCCGCTCAGGGTCAGTAGCGAAATAAGGAGAGATGTAGCCTTTGTCAAAGCGCATCCCTTCAGTGATTTCCAACTCGGTGAACATAGATTTCCCTTCTTCTAGGGAAATTACGCCTTCCTTACCCACCTTGTCCATTGCTTGGGCAATCATCTGACCAACTTCTTCGTCATTACCAGCCGAGATCGCACCAACTTGGGCAATGGCTTTGGAATCTTCCACTGGACGGGCGTGTTCTTTGATTTTGTCTACCAAAAAGGCAGTAGCTTTATCAATACCACGCTTCAGGGAAATTGCGTTAGCACCAGCTGCAACGTTCCGCAAGCCTTCTTTGACGATCGCATGAGCTAAAACGGTAGCAGTTGTGGTGCCATCGCCCGCAGCATCATTGGTCTTAGAAGCAGCTTGACGAATCAAAGCTACACCAGTGTTTTCAATATGGTCTTCTAATTCGATTTCTTTAGCGATCGTTACACCGTCATTGACGATTTGCGGTGCGCCAAATTTCTTTTCTAGAACTACGTTACGACCTTTGGGGCCAAGGGTAACAGCTACAGCCTCAGCCAGGATGTCAATGCCTCGTTCCAAGGCGCGACGGGCGTTTTCGTTGTAGATAATGCGCTTTGCCATAGGTGTCTAAATTCCGGGAGTAAGTCAATTTTTTTCTTGAATTGGGTATTGGGTATTGGGCATCGGGCATTGTCTTTGACGTTCCCTATTGCTTATTCCCCACTCCCCACTAGATAACAACTGCTAAAATATCTTTTTCAGAAAGCAGTACATATTCTTCAGTGCCGAGCTTGATGTCAGTACCAGCGTACTTAGAGTACAGCACCTTATCGCCGACTTTAATTTCCAATTCCTGACGGTTTCCATCGTCATTACGCTTGCCAGGGCCAAGGGCCACTACTTCCCCTACTTGGGGCTTTTCCTTGGCGGTATCGGGCAAATACAGACCACCTGCGGTCTTTTCCTCAGAGGCGCTCACTTTTACGAAAACGCGATCGCCTAAAGGTTTAACTGTAGAAACGCTTAGAGATAAAGCTGCCATAATTATTTTCTCCAGTTTAGCACTCTCAACTCCTGAGTGCTAATTTACCGAAAAGTGGCGTCTAATGGCAAGAATGCCTTGAGTACGGGTTCCCGAACTAGAGGGTCATAGATGTACTTAAGTATAAATGCTTAATTATTTCTACTTTGCGGGTTTTGTTCCATAAGTTACGAAGAGAGTAGGAGTAGGGAGGTATGAGAATTCTTCTCCACTCCCCAGTCAACTTTATTTGCAAAGCTTGCAAATTGTTATAGAACTGTAATCAGGGAGCCACTCGATAAGTAACAATACAGTGACAGCCAGCCAGTCCAGCCATAAAATCCCCAAAACTACTAAGTCTCTGGAACATAAGACCCTGAGTAATTGTGTAGAAAGCTTAGGACTTGCAAAAATTCAGCAATACATTTTTATTTGCGCTAACCAGGCAATTGCTGCCCAAAAGGAGCTAGTCTGGAATTCTGGGATTACTTAAAAAAGCGACTTAAAGATTTAAAACTCGATGAGCCGCACTAAAGTTATTCTATTTGCGTCTATCAAAACTAAAGCTAATTGCTTGCGTGTTTCTTGTTCTAGATCGATAATGGTGGTTTACCCTGATGGTGTCTGGTATCGCCAAGCAAACCCGGAAGTTACCCTGCGGATCATCCGAGAACACTGAATAGGCAATAAGGTGGTAGAAGAATATGCGTTTTCAATCCATCTTTTGCCAGAAACTTCCCTAGTTTCTTGTGAACACCTCATAGAGGCTTAACAACTAAAGGATATGGTATAGCAGTAAGCTTTAAGAAAGTGCGGGTTGGTTTTGAGGTAGGGTCATCTTTAAGCCAATACTTACTTGTGAGTCCGAAAGATTATTATTTAATCAGTGTTTTTTACCCCGCCCCTTTCAAAGCGATATATAATAGCGCATTATAGATACTACTGCTATACGTATCCTTGCTGGACTTTTGCTATCGAGCTACTAGTCTATTGAAAGTGCTCGGCATTTTTGAGACTTCGAGACAGCAAAGGCAAGTTAAGTAGGAAAAAGGACAACATCTCGAATAACCCACCATAGAGGATAAATATTCAAGACTTTGATGGACCGAAGCGCGACAAGTGCCACTGCTATGAAAGAGCCCAGCATGAAAGATCACAAACGACTTCTATTGATTGATGATGACCCTAACCTCATCTTGCTGGTGAAGGATTACTTAGAATTCCGGGGATATGAAGTCATCACCGCTGAAAATGGACGTGAAGCTCTGGAAATTTTAGAGCAAGATGTTCCAGACATGATCATCTGCGATGTGATGATGCCGGAAATGGACGGATATACTTTTGTGGAACAAGTCCGGCAAAACGAACGCACCAGCTGGATTCCGGTTCTTTTCCTTTCAGCTAAGGGACAAAGTGCAGACCGAGTTAAAGGTCTGAACAAAGGTGCTGATGTTTATATGGTCAAGCCCTTTGAACCAGAAGAACTCGTCGCCCAAGTTGAATCCTCGCTGAAACAAACTATCCGTTGGAAAGAACACCAAGCAAAAGGAGGCGAAAACGGTTCCCGTATCCAAGTTCCCTTCGATGTGCAATTAACCCCAACCGAACTGAAAGTAGTTCAGTTTGTTGCTAGGGGTTTAGCTAACCGTGAAATTGCTGAAGAACTCAATGTTAGTCAGCGCACGGTTGAAAGCCATGTGTCCAATATGTTGGGCAAAACTAATCTCCACAATCGCACTGAACTAGCGCGGTGGGCGATTGAAAATCAAATGGCCTAAAATCAGCAACGAGTGCTGAGTGCTGAGTGCTGAGTGTTTTTGACTCAGCACTCATAACTCAGGACTTAGCACTCAATTTACCAACCATCTTCTTCAGGGCTGGATTGGTGCAAAACTTCTAAATCCAGTTCATCCAGGTAAGTTAGGGCGCTTTCAATCTGAGAAACAGTACCTCGCAGTTCCAGATCGAAGCAGCTATATTGTGGCACGTTTGCACTTACCTCGGCATCAGCAATAATGACTGTTACTCCATAGTGAGAAACCAGTCGTGAAATGACTGGTTCCTCATGCAGGTCTTCAGGAATGCGAACCTGGATGCGAGTTTGGGTGCGTCTATTATCTAAAATATCAGTATTAGATTTTACTTGTTTATCTGGAATTGCCATTGTAGCTTCCTATTCGATTTGTTGGATAAGGGTTTAGCTTTGCACGATTTCTTTTAACACTAGCGTCACTCATCCCATGTACGCAAGCGGTAGCAAATGATTCATAATTCATCATGAAGATTAGATGAGATGAATTACGGATTCCGATAAACAAGTGCGATAGCATCTAATGCAATACGGTTCGGTTAAGGTTTTTTGATAAAAATTATAGAGCGCAAAGATGCGATAAATTATTGTAGAGACGGCGATTCATCGCGTCTCTTGTCTTAACCAAATAGTATTAGCATTTAATGGATTATCTATTTATTAAAACAGAATTCAGCATTCTTATTTAGAAACTTATAAGTTAAATTTTGTTAGAAGATAAATCAACGCCCTAAAAAATAATTATCCGGTGAAGTCTTAATTTAAATGTCGCTTTTATGATTAACAGCTAATGCTATTGGAATTTCAATCGCAAATTCAGTTCCATAGCCAAATTCAGACTTTAGCTGGATATTTCCCTGATGTTTCTGAATAATTTGATGGCTAATTGCTAAACCTAGCCCCGTTCCTTTGTTGATGGGTTTAGTTGTAAAAAAAGGATCGAATATCTTGCTTTGAATCTCGGAATCTATTCCATCACCGTTATCTCTAAATGTAATTATGACTGTTTCTAATTCAGTTACTTCAGTCTGAATCACAATTTGCTTTTGGATATGATTATCTAGCTCTAGTAAAGCATCAATGCCATTACTAAGGATATTCATGAATACTTGGTTTAGTTGTGCTGGATAACATTGAACTGGTGGGAGATTTCCATATTTTTTTATAATTTCAATTTTTGGTTGTAGTCGATGATTTAAAAGTAATAAAGTACTTTCAATACCTTCATGAATATTCACAGCTTTTTTCTCTGACTGATCGAGTCGAGAAAAGTTTTTTAGCGATAGCACGATGTCACGAATCCGATCGGTTCCTATCCTCATGGATGAAAGAATTTTTGGTAAATCATCGATGATAAAATCAATATTAAAGTCGCCAAACTTCTCTTCAAATAAAGAATACGAATCTGGATGTTCTTGTTGATATAGTTGGATTAAATTTAAAAGACAGTTTACATGGTTATTAAGATGATTAAAATTCCCGTGAATAAAATTAACAGGATTATTAATTTCGTGCGCTAAACCTGCAACCATCCGGCCCAAGCTAGACATTTTCTCTGTCTGGATCAATTGAACTTGGGTAGTTTGTAATTCTCGTAAGGTATTTTCTAACTGTTGTGCTTGAAGTTGGGCAGTAGCAGTTGCAGTAGTGAGGGCTTTGAGGTTATTGTAAGCTTTGGAATGATAACGAATGCGGGCAATTAACTCAACTGGATCTGGTAATTTGATTAGGTAGTCATTCGCGCCTTCAGTAAAAGCTTCTGCTTTGAGCTTTGCTTCTTCTTTACTGGATAGCATGACGATCGGAATATCACGAGTTACTGGATGAGAGCGAAACCAACGCAGTAACATTAATCCATCGATATCTGGCATGATCATATCCAAAAAGATCGTCGTTGGTTCTATGGCGATCGCATCTTGAATAGCTTTAGCTGGATTACTTGTGTAGTGAAGGGAAATATCTGTTTCTGTCGCAACCATCCGACGGAAGGCTTCGCTGATAATTACCTGATCGTCAATTAGCAAAAGTCTGACTGTGCATATTTTGGTATCCAGAATAAATGGCGCAGTTTGTGGGGTTTGTGGTTCACTCCACTTTGGTGATAATCTTTCTGTCTTTTGAGATATTTGTAAGAGTGCTGTTTCTTGCGGGTTCATTTAGCACCTCTAAATAGGTCTTTGTTTTCACGACTACAAACTAATAAGTTAAATATACTAGCTTGTGATTGTCGCAATTATATCTCAGTAAATCATTATATTAGTGTTTTGAAATAGTTCGTAAAGATATTTTAAGTATTTGCTTTAACACAAATATGTGTATTACCGTGATATAAAATTTGCTATTTAATTAAGTATTTTCCCGTAAAATTGATGCAGGCTGATGCGATCGCCTCAACTGGCAAAACCTCCACCGCAGCTTTTAATTCCACTGCTACTTTCGGCATACCATAAACAACGCAAGTTTTGCGGTCTTGAGCAATAGTATGCCAACCTGCTTCGCGCAATTGTTTTAAGCCTTGAGCGCCATCTCCACCCATCCCCGTCAGCAACGCCCCAACCCCCTTTCCAGTCCAATTTTTAGCCACACTCTTGAAGAAAACATCAACTGATGGACGATAGAAAAAATGTAGTGGTTCTTTGTCATAGCCAATAGTGAGGTCGGGACGCATCACTAAATGATGGTTTGTGCCAGCAAGCAGAACTTTACCAGGCTGTGGTGTAGAACCTGCGATCGCTAGTTGCACAGGCAGAGGAATTTGCTCATTCAACCAGGCGGCAAAACTTTGAACAAATTGGGCATCTATATGCTGAACAATAACCACCGCCGCCGAAAAGTCTTGAGGAAATTGGCAGAGAATAGTTTTCAATGCCTGGGGGCCACCAGTGGAAGCCCCGATAACGATTAGAGGTGGAAGTGATTTTGAGTGATGGACAGGCGGCGATCGCCGATATGAAGATTTACCAATTAAACGGGCGATCGTGGCAATTTTATTTAGTAGCCCATCATCACCTAAGATTGGCGTATTGATAGCATCCAAGGCTCCATACCCCATTGCTTCAAAAACCTTGGCTGCATAGCGATTAACGCTAGCTGTTACCATCACAATCGCACAGGGAGATTGCCTCATGATATGCCGTGTAGCTTCTACTCCATCCATACTGGGCATCAGCACATCCATCAAAATCAAGTCAGGAGTATCAGCCGCACACTTGCTCACAGCTTCCGCACCATCGTAGGCAACCCACGCCAGCTTGTAACCTGGTATTTTTACTACAGCCCGCCGCAGTACCTCTACAGCCATGAACATATCGTTAGCGATCGCAATTCTCACAGGCTATACCATTTTGGATTTTGGATTTTGGATTGTCAAAGGTTTATTGTTAATTTTATTTGTGGTTGATTCCTTGATTTCTTAATTTAAAGTTGACACAATAAATAGTTCGGTTAAGGCAAGAGACGCGATAAATCGCCGTCTCTACAAAAGATTTATTCCAAAATCTAAAATCTAAAATTGGTTTATGCTTCTCCAATTAAATCAATCACCGCCTTTAACAGAGTGTCGTCATGAAAGCTGCTCTTAGTTAAGTAGTAGTCTGCACCTGCTTCTAACCCTTGCAGTCGGTCTTCTTCCCGGTCTTTGTAAGAAACGATAATCACAGGTATTTGCTTCAGCTTGGCATGAGTTTTTATCTGGCTGGTGAGTTCAAAGCCGTTCATCCGGGGCATATCAATATCTGTCACCACCAAGTCATAATCGCCGCTGCGGATTGCATTCCAACCATCAATGCCATTAACCGCCACTTCAGCTTTGTAACCATTGTTTTCCAAAAGTTTGCGCTCCATTTCGCGCACAGTTATTGAATCATCTACTACTAATACTCGCTTGTAAGTTTTGGTAACTGCCTGATGAGCAGACTGATTTACCTGAGAAAGTTGTCCGCTGGAAAACACCTTCGCAATGGAACGGACTAAATCTTCGACATCGACAATCAACACCGGAGAACCATCATCCATCAGGGCGGCGGCGCTAATATTCGGGACTTTACCCAGGCGGGGATCTAGGGGGCGGACAACCAAATTGCACTCACCGAGAAACCGATCTACAACTAATCCATAACGATTGAAGCGATCGCTAATTACAATCACTGATAGCGATTCTATATTCACCGCAGGCGAGGCTAACTCTAAAACTTGACTTGCTAAAATCAACTCCACAGGTTGATTATTTATGACGAAAAATGGGCGATTTTCCGATACAGCAATCTTAGACTTCGATAATATCAACACCTCTTCAATGCGTGTCAGTCCAAAAGCATAAGGTTCGCCAGCAATTTCCACCAACAGGGTGCGAATCACAGATAGTGTCAGGGGTAACTGTAAGTGAAAGGTCATACCCCTTCCCAACACAGAAACCGCCCGCAGCGTGCCGCCAACTTCCCGCACTGTGCTATGGGCGATATCCAGCCCCACACCTCTACCCGAAATTTCAGTTACAGTCTGGGTTGTGGAGAAACCAGGTAAAAATAGGAACTCCATCAACTCAACTTCGGTAAGTTGGGCTGCCATTTCCGGGTTTGTCAGTTGTTTGCCGATCACAACTTGGCGCAAAAACTCGATATCGATTCCCCGCCCATCATCTGCAACGGTGATAAACAGCATTCCGGCGCGATGTGTAACTTCAATCCGAATAATTCCTTCTTCTGGCTTTCCTGCTGCTAGACGTTCTTGGGGCAATTCAATCCCATGATCGATCGCATTCCGCAGGATATGAGTCAAGGGAGCTTCTAGACGTTCTAGAATATCTCGATCTACCAAAGTAGACTTACCAACGATTTCCAGTTTCACCCGTTTACTCAATTGTCTAGCTAAGTCGCGCACCATTCGCGGAAATCCCTGTCCCCCATCTGCAAAGGAACACATTCGAGTAGCAATAACTTCTTGATAGAGGCGCTGGGCAAGGTTAGCAGAACGCTGAGAAAATTGTTCTAGTTCGTTTTGGCGATCGCTCATCATCTGGTAACATTCGTTAGCTTTTTGATGAGTTGCACTCAAGGTTTCCTTAATTTGCCGATCCAGATGATAGTTGCCCAATAACTCCTGCAACTTCTCCAGCAAGTTGGACAATTCCCCCTGATTGCTTCTCAGTTTCAGCAAAGAGTTAGCAAATGGTTCTAATAAATTCGCCTCAACTAAAGACTCTCCTGCTAAACCCATCAAGCGATTCAGATTTTCAGTACTCATTCGCACCGCCCGATTTTGGGTGATGCCCAGTTCTTCTAATGGGGATGGGGAAATCAGGGTTGTCTGTTGGTTGTCTTCTAACTGCGCTGTTGTTACTAGGGGATGAATTTCTGTAGAGGTTGCCTCTAGAGTTAGGATATTAGCGATCGCACTCACCAATGATTGAATGCCGATATTTTCTAACAGCTGCAAATTTGGGTTGGCTGTAACCGTTTCCGCTATCCGCAGGAGCATATCTACCCCTTGCAACAATACATCAATGCGATCGGCAGTTAAGGTAACTTTTCCCTCTTGAGCCGCCACAAAGCAGTCTTCCATGACGTGGGCAAGGTTGACAACCGGATCGATTTGGACAATTCGCGCAGCGCCTTTGATACAATGGGCTGCTCGCATTAAAGCTGCCAGTTCTAGTTGGGGATCGGGCTTAGTTTCCAGTGCCAACAGGCAATCGTTCAATACCACAACTTGAGCTTTTACTTCCATGTTGAATAAATCAAGCAAGGAAAGATTGCTGACATCAAATTCTTCTAACATTACTGCACCTTCCTAGACACACCGATTCATTAATCCTGGAAGAACCTCTCCCCCTACCCCTCTCCTACGAAGCTACGGTGGTGTACACAAGTCTCTTCATCTGCACGTTTGTTGCATCGCCCTGCACGTTTGTTGCATCGCCCCGCACCTTTGTTGCATTGCCCTGCACGTTTGTTGCATCGACCTACAAAAATTAACCCACCCTACGTTACGCAGCAACTTTAAAAGACTTGTGTATACACGGTAGCTCCTACGAGGAGAGGAGAGTTTAGCTCCCCCTTCCCTTGTAGGGAAGGGGGTTGGGGGGTTAGGTTTTTGATTACGAGCCGTGATGCGTAAAGCCCCCGTCATTCATGCGGGGGATATAAGCGAATAGCTGAATTTATTCAGCCGTCAAGATTGAAAAACTTTCATCTTCCTTCCTAGTATCTTATACCAAACGTGGTAGTATAAGATACGAGGTAGAAAGATGCTTGTTTTTGAGTTCAAAGCTTATGGAAAGTCAGCGCAATTAGTTGCAATAAATGATGCAATTCGGACTGCAAAGTTTATTCGTAATAGCTGTATTCGGCTATGGATGGATGTTAAAGGTACGGGCAAAAACGATTTGCAAAAATATTGTGCTGTACTTGCAGCTAACTTTCCCTTTGCTAATGAACTTAACTCAATGGCTAGACAGGCTAGTGCTGAACGGGCATGGTCTTCTATTTCTAGGTTTTATGACAACTGCAAGAAGGGTATTCCCGGTTTAAAAGGGTATCCTCAGTTCCAGAAAGATTGTCGTTCTGTTGAGTACAAATCGACTGGGTGGAAGCTTGCAGATAACCGAAAATCAATAACCTTTACTGACAAAAAAGGTATTGGAAAGTTAAAACTTAAAGGTACTCGTGATTTGCACTTTTACGAAATTAACCAGATTAAACGGGTGAGATTGGTAAAACGTGCAGATGGTGTGTATGTTCAACTCTGTATTGATGTAGCCCGTTCTGAAGACATAGAGCCAACTGGTAATACAGTTGGGCTGGATGTAGGTTTGAAAGAATACTACACCGACTCTGACGGCGTTATGATCCAGAATCCTAAGTTTCTTCGTGTTGGAGAAAAAGTTCTTAAACGTTCACAACGTCGAGTTTCAAGGAAGATAAAAGGTTCAAAAAATAGAGGCAAGGCTAGACAGATTTTCGGGTTACGCCACCTCAAAATAAGTAGGCAACGTAAAGACCATGCTGTGAAATTAGCACGGTGCGTAGTTCAGTCTAACGACTTGATAGCCTACGAAGATTTGAGGATTAAAAACATGGTGAAAAATCATTGTTTAGCCAAGTCTATTAATGACGCATCTTGGTATCAGTTCCGTGTCTGGGTTGAGTACTTTGGTAAAGTATTTAAACGTGTCACGGTTGCGGTTAATCCGCAATACAGTAGCGCTGTTTGCTCTAGCTGCGGTGAAATTGTTAAGAAAACTCTATCCACTAGAATACACGTATGTTTATGCGGATGTGTCATGGATAGGGATGAAAACGCAGCTAGAAATATCCTTAGTCGAGGATTGGGTACGGTAGGGCATATCGGAACCTCTGCGCTAGACGTAGGCAACGCTTGCGGAGATGAAACCTCTACTCTTGTTGGTGCAAACCTGCAAGAGCAAGTTATGTCTTAGATTCAAGAATCCCCGTCGATTTATCGCGGGGAGTGTCAAAGCACCTTCCTTGCTAAGGTGGTGAATAACAATTCATCATCCAAATAACTGACACTGTGCGATCGCTCCATTGGTGACACGCCAGGTTGCCAGTGAAATAATCCTTTTGTATAAGTTTGAGTCAGACTCTTGGGCGGATCTTGTAACTCATCCCGGTGAAATCGGTGTACTCCATAAAGTTCATCTACACCAAACACCCAAGTTTTATCTGCCTTTTCCAGCACCACCATGCGCGAATACACCACTGGACTCAGCGATTGTACTGCTGTATCGGCAGTTTCCAGATTCAACAGATCGCTCAAAGAAATACACAATCGCAATTCGCCTCGGATACTTACCAATCCCCGCAAGATTTGGTTGCTGCGATGCGGTAGGGTATGAACCACGCTGGGAGGAGAAATTTCTTTGAAGATTTGGGCAGAAAGTGCCAGCCATTCCCGTTGCAGACGAAAAATCACAACCGTGATTTGAGTGGTGGCTAAAGTATGGGATATCTGGGAATTTTCATCAGTTCTAGATTTAGCTAGTAACTCAGTCCACTCATGCCGATAATTTTCAGGTATGGAGCGCTCTAGCAAATAGCGTCCAGCAGTAGAGTAAACGGGGCAATTGCGGCAATGGGTATAGGTGGCTAATTGCGGACAAGAGCGATCGCCCTCAATACCGATAAAATTCCAACAACGTTCAATATTTAATGGCGTAGCGGGGTTCATAAGGGCTGCTCAAGAGAATTGGTGAATCAGGGGTATAACGTCTTCTGTTTTCACCTGAAAGCGGGCAATCTCTTGACGCAATCCCTGCGCCACTTGGTTAAGTTGGGCTATTGCATGATTAATTTCCCGCAAAGAATCTGTACTTTGCACAGAGGTACTGCTCAACTGCACCATCGCCTCACTAATTTGTTGCGCTCCCACAGATTGGGTTTCCATACCCTGGTTGACAAACTCAAATCGCGGATTCAAGTCTTGCACTTGCTGGATAATTTGCCCAACCTGTGTACTAATACTGGCAACATCTTCTATATTCCGCCCAACTTCTGCGGCAAACTTGTCCATTTCCATCACACCTGTAGAGACTGACGATTGCATCTGCTTCACCATCTGCTCAATATCGAGGGTAGCAACGGCGGTTTGATCTGCTAGCCGGCGAATTTCTCTAGCAACGACAGCAAAGCCCAAGCCATACTCTCCAGCTTTTTCAGCTTCGATCGCCGCATTTAACGACAGTAGATTCGTTTGGTCTGCTACCTTGGTAATTGTGACGACAATAGTATTAATGCTATTTGCCTTTTCGCTAATTACTCCCAATCGAGCAGCGATCGCATTAGTGGCTTCTGCCAACTGCCGCATAGTGGTTTCCATCCGCACTATATCTTTTTGACTATCATTCGCTGCTGTCGTTGTGATTTGTGAAATGGCCGCAACTTGTTCCATTGCACTTACTAATTCTCTAGAGGTAGCGGAAATTTCTTTGGTAGCAGCAGCTACCTCATTAGTAGAGGCGACCTGTTCCGTGAGCGTCCCTTCTAATTGTTTACCCGAAACTGCTATTTGAGTAGCTGAGGTAGTCACTTGGATACCTGAATGCTGTACCTGACGAATCAGAGTGTTGAGATTCTGAGTCATGGTTTGGAAAGCAGTTAAGAGTCTATTCATTTCATCTTTGCTGTTGGCATCAGCCGTGACCTGAGTTGTTAAGTTCCCCGTAGAAATTTGCTCTGCAACCCTAACAACACCAAGAATCTGAAATGCAATTTGTCGAGCGATTACAAACCCAAAAATAATCGCAGTTATGGGGCCAATGGCAATTCCGACAGAAATCCAGAAAATACTGCGGGCCACATTCTGTTCAACTTCTTTTTGTGTATCTGATATGTAACCTTCATTAAGTTTCAAAAGTTTACCTGCTTGATCGTCAGTTATTTTAAATAACGGTTCTTCTCTATTTGCTCCCTCAGAATCCATGCGATTACGTAATTGAATTGGTGCTTGAATAATGGCAAAATCTGATGTTTTTTCTTTTCCTTGACGCATTAAGTCAATTTGTTTTTTCCAAGGATTGCGAATACCCAGTTGAGTGAATTGTTGTTCAATATCTAACAATTTTTCATGAGCTTGCTTCCAGGCATCCAGTTGTTCTTTAAGTAAGCCATACTCTTTTTTTTCTTGCTCGCTTAAGGGCGTTGCTTCGTACTGTTTAATACCTTCATTAATCTGTTTCCAAGCATCCTGGATTTGAGTAATTGCACCTTGTCTTTCACTAACAGTGATTTCAGGATCGAATAGTAACCGTTCTGCTGATTGGATTTGTGTCTGACCTTCGTTAATCTTCCATATCCCGGACACACTGGGGATGTTATCCGTCGCCAGTATGTTAATGTACTGATTTAACTCGTTGGTGGTGAACCATCCTAGCAAGGCCATCGTGAGTACAATCAGTCCCATGAAAAAAAATGAACCGATCAACCGTGTTTGCAAGGTCATGTTCTTGAACATTGGATATCCTATTGTTCCTCTGTTGCTGTAAAACGCATTCATCTCTTAAAATTCCCAAATCATAAACAAGATGAACAGTCTGTATTTTTATTTTTAAACAAATTATTAAGTAGCTAGCTTAGTTCAGAGACTAGATTTTACTGATGATGTAAAAGTGTTGAATCCTGAGTAAGAAGTTTGAGTATCTGAGGTGGATAAATCCAGTTCAAAGGTGGATGAACGGAGTTCAAAGGTGGATGAATCCCAATACTGCTCGGTTAAGAATATAGCGGTTCTCAGTTGAGTCCAATACAGACCTAACCCCCAGCCCCTTCCCTACAAGGGAAGGGGAGTAAGACTCAAAGCCTCTCTCCTTTTAGGAGAGAGGTTTGGAGAGAGGTCAAAGTTTATTGCATACAAACGAGAACTTAACCTACACATTTCTATTTTTTAGGCAAAACCTACACAGTATTGCCTTCTACTCGCTCTCCTCAGAACTGCTTATCCTTCGTTAATCGATGAATTCGCTGCCAGAGAAGATTAGCACTATCCGCATTCCCTTGATTTTCTTTGAGTAATGCCAGATGAGTCAGCGCCTCTTGGTGAGTCGGTTGTAAATAAATTGCTTTTTGAAAAGATTGTGCCGCCCGCTCATTTTGTGCCATCGCTTGCTGCACCTGACCTAGTAAAAGATATGCTTCAGTACTCGCCTGATTTTGGTTGAGATAGTCGTTGCATAGTTTAACCGCCTCATCTAATCGACCTCGATCGGCTAAAGCTCTAGCTGTTTCTAACAAATTTACCTTCAGGTCTATTGGCAATATCGGATTCTGGGAAGCAACACTTAACCTCTCTTGGGCGACAAACTTGGAATGGTTTTTTTTCGGTAGCTGTCGCTTGTTGAGAACATCTATATTTTTGCCTGTAAAGCCTTGTCTCTGAAGATTTGGATGATGATTTTTACGAACATTTTCGCCTCCCGTGGACTTTCGATGAGCAACTACTGAATTTTGACGAACTGAGATCAATTGAGTTTTAAACAATAACCAAGTTTCAGCGTGTCCCACAAATAGCAGGCCTTCTTCCCTTAGCAACCTTTCTAAGACTTGAATGCTGCGCTCTTTTGTTGTCACATCGAAGTAAATCAACAGGTTACGGCAAAAGACTACATCGTAAAGCGGCGTGTCAGCTAGAAAAGCCGGATCTGCCAAGTTGCCATTAATAAAATTCACCATACTTTTCACCTGTTCGCACAGGCGATATCCTGCCTCAGTTCCCTGAAAATAGCGCTTTTGAAACGATTGGCTATTGCCGCGAAACGAGTATTGATTGTAGATTGCTCGTTGGGCTTTTAGTAGGCACTTGTTGCTAACATCAACAGCATCGATGTGAATGTTTGTCGGATTTAATCCTGCTTCCAAAAGAGCGATCGCAATGGAATATGGTTCTTCACCCGTTGCACAGGGTACACTCAAAACCCGCAGTACGCCTTGGGGATTTTTTGGCAACCACTCAGATAATACGTAATGCTTCAGAAATGCAAAAGACTCTGGTTCTCGAAAAAACCAAGTTTCTGGAACAATTACATTGTCAATCAGTGCTTCCCATTCCTGGGTAGATACCTGTAACTTCCCCAGATAGTGAGCAATATCCGTGATGCCGCAATCTGCCATGCGTTGATAAATTGCACTAGCGATCGCATCAGCACCAATAGAATTTGCATCTAAACCAATCTTGCTTTTTAGTAAAGCCTCAATAACAGATTGTGCCATTTATAGAATGTTCAGACCAATCTAAAATCTAGTATTGTGATGACTTTCTGGCAAGAGATTGACTTGCTGCGCTTCTGACAACAAGTACTCAATGCGAAGACACTGAATCATCCCTAGATCATCTACAATCATCTTGCCCAAATATGGCGCTGTATCTATCTGGATATTGGGATTAACAAATTCAGACTCAGACTTATGTAATGTTTCTACAACTTGTTCTGTCATCAAACCCAAAATATAGGGAGCCTGAAGTTCTATATTATTACTCCCCCAATAATTGACTAATACAATCCTAGTACTCAGGTACTCACTGGAAGGTTTACCACGCATCAACTGACATAAATCAATTACTGGTACAATGCGTCCGCGATAGTTAAAAACACCAGCGATATGCTCAGGCTGGTGGGGCAAACTTTTGAGTACAACAAGTGGTATTACTTCTACAACCTGTCGGCTTTCTATGGCATATCGCTCATTCCCAATATTGAGAAGTAACATTAACACTAATTTTCATCTCCAGTGCTAGCTTTTGTATTACTTGTTTAACATAAAATAAAATCGTAGCAATAGATTGGGTTAACTAAAGGAAACCCAATACCAACAAATTTAATTTTTTTCAAAAATACTCGATACCTTTACTTGAAGGCTGCTATGTATGACAATATCTGTAAATTCATTGCCGAAAACTTCAAAGATGACTTGGCAACATGGTTACTAGGTTCACCGATTAAATTAACAGAACTTAGCCCTACTGAATTATCAAACGAACCAATTCGTGCCGATTCGTTAATTTTATTGCAATCTGATGATTTAGTTCTACATACCGAATTTCAAACCGACCCTGATGAAGATATCCCCTTTCGGATGTTAGATTATCGAGTTAGGGTTTATCGCCGCTTTCCTAATAAAGAAATGCGTCAAATAGTAATCTATTTGAGAAAAACCAGTTCAGAATTAGTCAGTGAAAACAGTTTTAGATTAAACAACACTTACCATCAGTTTGAAGTAATACGTCTGTGGGAACAACCAACAGACAGGTTTATGAGTATTCCAGGTCTATTACCCTTTGCCGTGCTAAGTCAAACAAACGATCCTACAATGGTATTAACCCAAGTCGCCAAAGCAGTTGAAGCAATTAGCGATCGCCAGCTACAACGAAATATAGCTGCTGCCAGTGGCATCTTAGCAGGTTTGGTATTAAAGAAAGATGTAATTAGCAAGATTTTAAGGAGTGAGATTATGCGCGAATCAGTCATTTATCAACAAATCCTAGAAGAAGGCGAAGCTAAAGGTGAAGCCAAAGGCAAAGCAGAAACAACAAGAAAATTGGCTTTAAATTTGTTGCGAATTGGAATGAGTTTAGAACAAATTGCTCAAGTTACTGAATTATCTATTGAGCAAGTTCAAGTTTTACAAGAGGAGATTCAAAATTCTTAATTTTAATTAATCGCTTTAGAAAAGTAGATGCCTATACAAGCAAAACCCGCTAATGCGGGTTTCAAAGTTTTTATAAGTCCGTGCAGACGGACTTGGTTTGTGTAGATGCTATTTATAATCGCCTAGTTTTCAAATTCTCAAACTAAAACTCAGCACTTTGCGGTGTACGCGGGAACGGAATCACATCACCGATATTTCCCATCCCCGTCATAAATTGCACGAGTCGTTCAAAACCTAACCCAAAACCCGCATGGGGGACAGTTCAATAACTATGTAAATAAATGATGTGAGAATACCTAATATTTATCAATCATTATCATTGTTCATAATCCTTAACCCAAGGATAGTACATAAAGCTATTGCCAATTCATCTAAATAATTATCATCCAAATGACCAATTACTCTGATAATTCTTGATTTATCAACAACTCTAAGTTGCTCACAAAGCACTACAGAATCTTGACTTAAACCACCGATACCAGCAGGTACAAACACATGAGAGGCTAAAATAGCCCGTCTAATTTTTGAGGTGAATGGTGCAATAATGGTATGAGGACTAACAGCATTTGCCCGATCAATTTGCACCACTACAACAGGTCTAATTCCTGCTTGTTCTGTACCAACAACAGGATTGAGATCGCACAAAAGCACATCTCCCCGTGTGATATCTACCACTGAATTTCCCCACGCGCCAAGCGTTCTTCATAATCTTCTAAATTAGATAAATAGTCAGAAAAATCTGATTCCACTATTTCCACTGACTCGCTAAACTGAAGCCATAATTCCCAGTTATTGCTGCTATGCTTCATTAATAGGAAGTCGATAAAATCACTTACTTCCTGAACTAAAGCTTCTGGCATTTGTCGGATTTTACCAATGGTTTGGTCTTGTATACTCATGATAAATGTTTTCAGTTAGATTTCTCTTTATCCACAAAAGTCAAAAACCTGGCGATTATAAATGGCCAGGTCTAAAATTTAAACTAAAACTCAGCACTTTGGGGTGTACGCGGAAAGGGAATCACATCACGAATATTTCCCATACCAGTTATAAATTGCACGAGTCGTTCAAAACCTAGTCCAAAACCCGCGTGTGGAACAGTACCATAACGACGCAAATCAAGATACCACCACAAGTCTTCTGGATTTAATCCTTGCGCTAATACACGACGTTCTAAAACTTCTAGGCGTTCTTCGCGCTGGGAACCGCCGACAATTTCACCAATTTTCGGTGCGAGAATATCCATTGCGCGGACGGTTTTTTCATCGTCATTCAAGCGCATATAAAAGGCTTTGATTTGCGCTGGGTAATCTGTGACAATTACTGGCTTTTTAAACTGTTGTTCAGCTAGGTAGCGTTCGTGTTCTGATTGTAAATCTAAACCCCAACTGACTGGATATTCAAATTTAACATCAGCTTTTTCTAAAAGTTTGATGGCTTCTGTATAAGTTAAGCGTTCAAACTGATTATTAATAATATTTTCGGCTGTAGCCAACACAGATTTATCAATGCGTTCATTGAAAAATTCCATATCTTCTGGGCAAGTTTCCAACACATATTTAAAAATGTGTTTGAGAAACGCCTCAGCTAAATCCATATCGCCTTCTAAGTCACAAAAAGCCATTTCTGGCTCAACCATCCAAAATTCTGCTAGGTGGCGGGAAGTATTGGAATTTTCTGCACGAAAGGTAGGGCCAAATGTGTAGACATTGCTAAACGCCATCGCCATGACTTCCGCTTCTAACTGGCCGCTAACTGTTAAATATGTGGGTTTAGCAAAAAAGTCTTGGCTATAATCTACTGCTTGGTTTCCTGTGCGGGGAATATTCTTTAAATCTAAACTGGTAACGCTAAACAGTTCACCCGCGCCTTCGCAATCGCTAGCGGTGATGATGGGTGTGTGTACCCACAAAAAGCCTCTTTCTTGGAAAAATTGGTGAATTGCTGCCGAACAAGCATTTCTAACGCGGAAAACTGCACCAAAAGAATTAGTACGCGATCGCAAATGTCCAATGGTTCGCAGAAACTCAAAGGAATGGCGTTTCTTTTGCAGGGGATATGTATCGGGATCAGCTTCGCCGTAAACTTTCACTGTCTCGGCTTTCAACTCAATCCGTTGTCCTTTACCAAGGGAAGCCACTAGTACCCCTGTTGCTTCGACAGCAGCACCCGTATTCAATTTTTTCAATATAGCTTCGTAATCTGGCAAATCCTGATTAATGACGACTTGCAAATTAGCTAGTGATGAGCCGTCATTGACTTCAATAAAAGCAAACCCTTTGGACTCGCGCTTCGTCCGCACCCAGCCTTGAACTTGGAGGGACTCATCAGGTTGGCCACTTCGCAATATTTCTGCAATCCGTCGATTTACCATATTTACCCAGCATAAGACTTTAATATCCAGCCTATGATAACGCCCATTCCACCAAAGCGGACGACTTGCCAGAAAGGTTTTTTGAGGCTACGCCAAGAAAATAACTGGCTTTCTAAGTTTAGTTCTAGCCTTTCTAACTGCTGTTGAATGTGCCGTAACTCTGCTTTGATTTCTGGTGTCTGAGATTTATTGTGCTTTAGTTGATCGCGGCGCTGTTGCCATTGTGCCTGTTGTTGGCGATCGCGTTGCACTTGATCATAACGTTCTCTTAAGGATAGGAGCGATCGCTCTACTTCCTCTAGTTCTTGTTCAAAATCTGGTTCGGGATTTTCTGCTGACGGCTGTGATTGTTTAGGCGGCTTCATTTACAAGTAGTAAAGTAGAAGTAAATGCAAATGTGCCAATAGTTATGTCCCAATCTACCCAGCTGCCGAAAACCAGTCAACTGAATGAACTTAGTACTCTAGAACTTGCTCAAGCCCTGATGGAAAGACTGAGCATTTCCCCTAACGATTGGCATCGCCTCAAGTCTAACCGCAATTCCCGCGCTAATGAACAAGTGGCAGCAGCTATTGTGTATCTTTTAAAGGATCAGCCACAAGAAGCTCAAGCGAGATTAGAACAGGCAATTGGTTGGTTAGATCGCTCTATTTCTGCCCCTCCCTGTCCAAGTCACGGAAAATAAGGAATAGGGAATAGGGAGTAGAGAATAGTTAGTCAAAAACAATCAACTAATAACTTTTCCTACTCCCCTTTACCATTCCCCACTCGCCTCTTATCGTCGCAGAGATAAACGGGGACGATTTTCCACTTGTTTACAAAGCCTCAATTCTGTGCCTTTGCGGTTCCACTCCACCCGATCAAAAATTTGATGTAGAAGACATAAACCACGACCATTTTCTGACTCATCTGGTGGAAGATAGTCTGTTGGTTCTTCATTACTAGTAGATGAAGGAGTAAAGCCACTACCCTGGTCTGATATTATCCACCAATATTGATTATCTATTACGGAAAAACGAACTACGACTGTTTTACTCGGATCGAGATTATTACCATGTTTAGCTGCGTTGACTAGAGCTTCTTGAAGTCCTAGCCGCAGTTCTGCTTGTAATATTGCTGGAATTTCTGCCAACAATAAGTCTAATATGGGACAAAGGTAGAGGGTTGAGGCAAAACTAATAGTGCCCCAATAACGTCCAACTGGACGGAGTGAAATAGTAATCACAAGAGAAACCCCATAGCTTTCAGTTAGCTAGACATCAGTTTGCTATTACAGTCACCCTGATAAAACTTGAGGTGGTCATGCTGCCTTCAAACTTGCGTCTTTAAAACTAAATTTTGAAAATGCTAGGGAGCATTGGCTCTATAACTATGAATTGGGATTGTTTCGAGATATCGGCTGGAATAAGTTTGATAATGAAGTCAGCAAATTAAGAATATGCTGTTAATTTTAGAGAGTATTGGCATACTCTAGTTAGTTGCCGATTTATAATTTACGCAATCTTCTTCATGTTTTTAATAACCCATGCAACTTGAATTTATTTAAACAAAATGAATTTTTATTTTTGCCTTAATTCAATTTTAGCATCTTTAGTATGCACTAGACTAAAATTTTCAAATTTCAGTTTTTTTGAAGGAATTACTACCCTTGTCAAAATGTGATAGCACAAGAAAGGCGGCAGTTTCAACATGAGCAGTTTGAGGAAAAAAATCAGCAGGTTGTACCCGTGTGATGGTATATTGCCCATCTTGACAAAGCAATTTTAGGTCACGGGCGAGGGTAGCTACTTTACAGCTGACGTAAACAATCCGAGATGGTTTCAATTGCCGTAAAGTGTCGATGACTGCGCGATCGCACCCCTTACGTGGTGGATCGAGTATTACTACTTCTGGTATTGTGCCCATTTGGGGAAGCAATTTCTCTACTGCCCCGACAAGGAAAGTCACATTATCAATTCCGTTGCGGTGGGCATTCAAAATTGCTTGTTCTACTGCTGCTGCTTGCACTTCTAATCCTGTAGCAACACGTACTTTTTTGGCGAGCGGTAAAGTTAAAGTCCCAATACCACAGTAGGCATCAACTAGCAACTCATGCCCTTGAAGATTGAGTTCTGATTGAATTACCTGCAATAGTGCCTCTGCTGTTTCGGTATACACTTGGAAAAATGTATCTGGGCGTACTTGAAATTCCAGTCCAGCAAAATTTTCACGCAGGTGGGGTACTCCAGCGATGCAACGGGTTTCCGATCCAAAGATAGCATTTGTGCGATCGCTATTGCGATTGAGCGACACTCCCACTAACTGCGGATAGCGCTTTAACCATTCCTGGGCTTGGGTTTCAATTCCTGATAAATTCCAATCCTTTACCACCAAAGTCAGCAACATTTCTCCAGTGTGTCGGCCAATGCGTAAACCGAGATGGCGAATTTGTCCAATATGGCGCTGTTCGTCATAAATTTGCCAACCCTGTTGTTGGATATCCTGCTTAACTTCGGCAAGTAAGGGATTTAATCGCGCATCTTGAACTGGACATTGATTTAAGTTAATTAATTGGTGACTACCTTTTTGATAGTAACCAGCCTGTACTTGTTCTGTTGCCGATAGCGAGAGAGGATATGTAGATTTGTTACGGTAGCCAAAAGCAGAAGGGGCAGCAAGTACCGGATCTACTGGTGGTTGAATAAAACCGCCAATGCGTTCTAAAGCTTGGATAACTTGATTTTGCTTGGCTACTAGCTGGTAATCATAATTAATATGCTGCCACTGGCAACCACCGCACTTGTCAGCCACAATACAACTAGGTCGGATACGGTGAGGAGATGGTGACAATAGCTGTTGGAGCTTACCGTGGGCGTATTTCGGTTTAACATGAACCAAGCGAACAATGACGCGATCGCCTGGAACAGTATCTGGGACAAACACTACACGCTCATCAGCACGCCCCACACCATCGCCTGTATCACTCAGATTAGCGATCGTCACTTCAATTAATTCACCCTGTTGCCAAATTATTTTAGTCATTAGTCATTAGTTATTGGTCATTAGTCATTAGTCATTGGTCATTGGGAAAACACTTTCTTCGTTCCCAATCCCCATTACCCCTTATCCCCAGAGGGGGCCCCACCATCCCCAATCCCCAGTCCGCAGTCCCCAGTCTCCCCAAACAGATAAATTCAATACATAAGTAGCTCCGATCCCTTCACTTGTGTACCTCCAACTCGCTAAACTAACAGATAATATTTCAGGTGATTTCAATAATCATGACTGTAATTAGCCAAGTTATTCTCAAAGCCGACGACGAACTGCGTTATCCCAGCAGTGGCGAACTTAAAAATATCAAAGACTTTTTGCAAACCGGCGTACAACGGACGCGGATTGCGGCTACCTTAGCCGAAAACGAAAAGAAGATAGTTCAAGAAGCAACCAAACAACTTTGGCAGAAGCGTCCTGACTTTATCTCCCCTGGAGGTAATGCTTACGGTGAACGCCAACGCTCTCTATGTATCCGTGATTTTGGCTGGTACTTACGCCTAATTACTTATGGTGTACTTGCCGGTGACAAAGAGCCAATTGAAAAAATCGGTTTGATTGGTGTGCGGGAAATGTACAATTCATTGGGCGTTCCCGTGCCTGGAATGGTAGAAGCGATTAATTCCCTCAAAACAGCTTCCCTTAGCTTACTGAGTGCGGAAGACGCTGCTGAAGCAGCACCTTACTTTGATTACATCATTCAAGCGATGTCTTAATACAAAGTGTGTGCTGGTTCTAGAAGTTTACTTCCGGTCTACTAGAGTGAGTGCAAGATATTAGCACTCGATAGGCATAAGATCCCCAATTTGATCATACCCTCCCCACATTTGGTAGTGACTATGGCAAAATCTCTGTCAAGTTACCAAGCAATTGTGGGGAAATTTTATGCATATGGGCATGGGGCACTTGCGTTCGGCTTCTCTACGAGATGCTACGCGTAGCTTGCTTCCCCCCAGGGGTACGCTCAGGGGAAGTGGGCATTGGGCATTTAACTGATGACAAATGATAAATACAAAAAACCGACAGTCCTTGATTAAGGCTGTCGGCTATTAAGTGTGTTCCCTATTAATGACTCGGCTAGAGTTCAGTTGTCATTAATTATGCCTAGTTAGCGAGATGAAGGAGACGATCCTAATCATCGATATGTGTGATTCTCGTCACTTGATTGTTACATCTAAACTGCATATACCCGAATAATCTCTGAGTGAGACTAGACTCACGTAAGTAAAGGAGCTAGAAATTTCACCAAGATTAAAAAATCAAGTTATCTTTAAAGACTAAAGCATTTGGTGTGCTAATTATCTTCATCTTGTCTAGTTCATGGTCAGAAGCAATCCTGTTGACTGCATTCTGAGGTTGTACTACCTCTCGATACAATAAACAAGTTTGCTTGTAAGAAAGGCTGCACAAGCATCTTCTGCCAGTATTTATCAAGATGGAAATACTGCTATTTAGTTAGAGTTTAAATTGAAGAGCGATCGCGCTTCAATTAAGAACTGCACTTACAGGGCAAGTAAATCGATAGAATAATGCTCTGTCCCCCCAGAGTGCATTACTTCCATGACTGCAACCTCAAAACCAGCCTTTTCCCCCCAAGAAATTGCTGCTGAAGGTCTTAAACCAGAAGAATACGCAGAAATTGTCCGTCGGCTAGGCCGTCATCCCAACAAAGCTGAACTGGGAATGTTTGGCGTCATGTGGTCTGAGCATTGTTGTTACAAAAATTCTCGACCCCTACTCAAACAATTTCCCACCGATGGCCCCCGCATCCTGGTGGGGCCTGGTGAAAATGCTGGTGTTGTAGACTTGGGTGACGGACTCCAACTAGCTTTTAAGATTGAATCTCACAACCATCCCTCAGCAGTTGAACCCTTTCAAGGAGCCGCAACGGGAGTCGGAGGTATTCTCAGAGATATTTTTACAATGGGTGCGCGTCCCATTGCCCTATTAAACTCGTTACGCTTCGGTTCCTTAGAAGATGCCAAAACTCAAAGGCTGTTCCAAGGCGTAGTGGCAGGAATCTCTCATTATGGTAACTGTGTGGGAGTACCCACCGTTGGCGGCGAAGTTTACTTTGACTCTGCTTACTCTGGTAATCCTCTAGTGAACGTTATGGCATTGGGGTTGATGGAAACCTCAGAAATCGTCAAATCTGGAGCATCTGGCTTAGGCAACCCCGTGCTGTATGTTGGTTCCACTACTGGGCGCGATGGTATGGGAGGCGCGAGTTTTGCTAGTGCAGAATTGAGCGATCAATCCATAGACGATCGCCCTGCTGTACAAGTGGGCGATCCATTTTTGGAAAAGTCGTTGATTGAAGCTTGTCTGGAGGCGTTTAAAACGGGTGCAGTTGTCGCCGCCCAAGATATGGGAGCTGCGGGAATCACCTGTTCTACCTCAGAGATGGCTGCAAAAGGCGGTGTGGGAATTGAATTAGATTTAGATAAAATTCCCGTCAGAGAAATGGGAATGGTTCCTTATGAATATCTGCTTTCGGAATCTCAAGAACGAATGCTGTTCGTTGCACACAAGGGACGCGAGCAAGAATTAATTGATATTTTCCACCGTTGGGGACTTCAAGCCGTTGTGGCTGGGACAGTTATTGCTGAACCTATTGTGCGGATTCTCTTTCAGGGTGAAGTAGCAGCAGAAATTCCCGCTGAGGCTTTGGCGGAGAATACCCCACTATATAACCGGGAGTTATTGGCAGAAGCGCCAGAATATGCGCGTCAAGCTTGGGAATGGACTCCTGATTCCCTACCTCTTTCTACAATTGCTGGGATAGAACTTCCAGGAGGACTGCAAAGTTGGAATGATATTCTCTTAACTTTGCTCGATACACCCACGATCGCTTCTAAAAATTGGGTATATCGTCAGTACGACCATCAAGTACAAAATAATACAGTAATGCTGCCAGGTGGCGCAGATGCGGCTGTTATCCGTTTGCGCCCTCTGGAAGAGGACAAGGGGACAAGGGGACAAGGAGACAAGGAAACCCTCAATGCCCAACGCGGTGTTGCAGCAACGGTAGATTGCAATCCTCGTTATGTTTATCTTGACCCTTACGAAGGAGCTAAGGCAGTGGTGGCAGAAGCTGCACGCAATCTTAGCTGTGTGGGTGCTGAACCTCTGGCGGTGACGGATAATCTAAATTTTGGCTCTCCAGAAAAACCCATTGGTTACTGGCAATTGGCAGAAGCTTGTCGCGGTTTGGCGGAAGGTTGTCGAGAATTGGCAACACCCGTCACGGGCGGAAATGTCTCTTTGTACAATGAAACTTTTGATTCTCAAGGCATCCCACAACCCATTTATCCCACTCCTGTTGTCGGAATGGTGGGCTTAATTCCCGATATAACCAAAATTTGTGGTCAAGGTTGGCAAGCAGCCGACGATGTGATTTATCTTCTCGGATTGCCTCTGGCATCGGAAATCAGTTTGGGAGCATCTGAATATTTAGCCACTATCCACGATACTGTTGCCGGAAAACCACCACGGGTAGATTTTGGCTTGGAACGTCGCGTCCAGAAAGTTTGTCGTGAAGGAATTTGTAATGGTTGGGTACGTTCAGCCCACGATTCTGCTGAGGGGGGAGTGGCGATCGCACTAGCCGAATCTTGTCTTGCTGGCAATCTGGGTGCTGAAATCAATTTAGAAATAACACCAACACAGTTAAACCGCCTTGACGAGGTGTTGTTTGCCGAAGGTGGTGCCAGAATTTTAGTTTCTGTAGCATCAGCACAACAAGAAATTTGGGAATCATATTTACAGGAACATCTGGCTCAAGAGTGGCAAAAACTGGGTGTAGTTAGTAATTTTGAGACGGGTTTGGGGGTTTTCACCACTGATAACCAAACCTTAATCAAAGTTAGTATCGAAGATATGAACGATCGCTATTCCCATGCGATCGCCAAACGTCTCGCCATCCATACCACTACTTCTGAGCGCTGAATGCGGAGTATTTAGACTTCACTCACAACTTTTAGCGTCTCTGAGCAAATTTACGGTACTGTTTTAATGGATGGTTAAAGATTTGTTAAGAACTCCCCAGCCATCTATATAATCCCAGTGACTGACTACCAATTTTAGATTTTGAATTTTAGATTTTGGATTAGAGGCGTTGCTTCTAGTTCATATCTTGCTCTTACTGGGCAAAAAATCTAAAATCGCCATTCTAAAATCCCAAGCCGCATCTTTACTACGGTGCGATCAATCCAAAAGACGCTCTCTACGAGACGCTGCGCGAACGCGGACTCGCTAACGCTCCGCTATCGTCAATCGTTCGACTGAGCGTAGCCGAAGTCTCAAATCCAAAATTGATTGACCCCCCACCAGGAGCAAAGCTAGCATGATTTCTATTCATTCTGTCACTTCGGATGAATACCCCGACCAGACCAACAACCCAATCAATAGTCATGAAAATCAACCTGACAAGCCCGAAGAAGCTTGTGGTGTTTTTGGCATCTACGCCCCAGGAGAAAACGTTGCTAAACTGACCTACTTTGGATTGTATGCCCTCCAGCATCGGGGTCAAGAATCAGCTGGTATTGCCACCTTTGAGGGGACAAAGGTACATCTCCACAAGGATATGGGTTTGGTGTCTCAAGTTTTCAATGAATCTGTCTTGGATCAATTGCCCGGTAGTCTTGCTGTTGGTCACACTCGTTATTCCACCACAGGTTCTAGCCGCAAAGTTAATGCCCAACCCGCAGTACTAGAAACCCGTTTGGGTTCATTAGCTCTTGCACATAATGGTAATTTAGTCAATACTGTGCAACTACGTCAAGAGTTGCTTGACAATAAATGTAACTTAGTGACAACAACAGACTCAGAAATGATCGCTTTTGCGATCGCAGAAGCCATAGATACGGGCGCTGATTGGCTAGAAGGTGGAATTCAGGCATTTCAACGTTGCCAAGGAGCCTTTAGTTTAGTTATTGGCACTCCCGTCGGCGTTATGGGTGTCCGCGACCCTAATGGAATCCGCCCCTTAGTAATCGGCACTTTGGCTGGTAATCCAGTCCGTTACGTTTTGGCTTCCGAGACTTGTGGTTTAGACATCATTGGAGCCGAATACCTGCGAGACGTAGAGCCAGGTGAATTAGTTTGGATTACTGAAGAAGGTTTAGCTTCTTATCATTGGAGTCAAAAATCTGAGCGGAAATTGTGTATTTTTGAAATGATTTACTTTGCCCGCCCTGATAGCGTTATGCACAACGAGAGTTTGTACAGCTATCGAATGCGATTAGGACACCAGCTCGCTAAAGAATCTTTTGTAGATGCCGATATTGTCTTTGGTGTTCCTGATTCTGGTATACCTGCTGCTATTGGATTTTCTCAAGCGTCTGGTGTCACTTACGGCGAAGGATTGATTAAAAATCGCTATGTTGGGCGAACCTTCATTCAACCAACCCAAACCATGCGGGAATCGGGTCTGCGGATGAAACTCAACCCCCTCAAAGATGTGCTGGTAGGTAAACGAGTAATTATTGTAGATGACTCGATTGTACGGGGTACTACCAGTCGTAAACTAGTCAAAACCTTACGTGACGCAGGTGCAGTAGAGGTACACATGCGAATTTCTTCTCCGCCTGTAACTCATCCCTGCTTCTATGGCATCGATACCGATTCTCAGGATCAGCTAATTGCTGCTACCAAGTCAGTGGAAGAAATTGCCAAGCAACTGGAAGTAGACAGCCTCGCCTATCTGAGTTGGGAAGGAATGCTAGAAGCGACACGAGAAGACACCAATAGTTTCTGCTCTGCCTGCTTCACTGGAGATTACCCCGTCACCATTCCTGAGCAAGTCAAACGTTCTAAGCTGATCTTAGAAAAAGTAGTGGTATAAAAACTGGGAGATTAGGGAGATGAGGAGGAAGGGTTAAAATCTTCCCCAGTACCCAATCCCTAGTCTCTAATCCCCAGTTCAATTACGAATTGTTACTACTGGCTTCATCTGGGGATGATTCTGATTTTTCTGGCTTGAGTAAAGGGAAGGCGATCGCATCTCGAATACTGGCACAATCAGTTAATAACATCACCAAGCGATCGATCCCAATCCCTAAACCACCTGTAGGCGGCATCCCGTATTCCAAAGCTGTCAGAAAGTCCTCATCCACACCTTGGGCTTCCAAGTCGCCAGCAGCTTTCCGCGCCGCTTGTGCTTCTAAACGTTCTCTTTGATCGATGGGATCGGTAAGTTCTGAGAAGCTATTCCCAGTTTCTCGCCCGACTATAAATAACTCAAATCGTTCTACCAAACCAGCTTGAGAACGGTGAGGTTTTGCTAGGGGCGAAATTTCTACAGGGTAATCAATTACAAAGGTAGGTTGAATTAAATTGGCTTCTACCTTCTCTTCAAAGGCTAAATTTAGTAACTTACCAATTGATTGGGCTTCATCTATACCAGGAATGCCAGCATTTTTACTTGCTGTTTTTGCTTCTTCCAAACTTTGGAACGAATTAAAATCCAAGCCTGTAAATTCTTTAACTAAATCGTGCATTGTCACCCGCCGCCAAGGTGGTGTCAAATCTATCGGTTCCCCTTGGTAGGTGATTTCCAATGTGCCGAGTACCTCTTGGGCAACAGTAGTAATAATCCCTTCAGTCAACGCCATCATATCGTTATAGTCGGCGTAGGCTTGGTAAACTTCAATCGTCGTAAATTCAGGATTGTGTCGAGTCGAAATTCCCTCATTGCGGAAAACCCGCCCCAATTCAAACACCTTTTCAAAACCACCCACAATCAACCGTTTGAGATGAAGTTCTGTGGCAATTCGCAGATACAACTCCATTTCCAAAGTGTTGTGGTAGGTGATAAATGGACGCGCATCTGCACCTCCAGTTTCACTTTGCAAAACTGGCGTTTCAATTTCCAGAAAATCCCGCTGTTCTAAATAGCGGCGGATACCAGCAGTAATTTGAGCGCGACGGCGGAAAGTTTGCCGCACTTCTGGGTTAACAATCAAGTCAACGTAGCGCTGACGATAGCGCTTGGCAACATCCGTTAATCCATGCCACTTGTCGGGTAGGGGCAACAGGGATTTAGTAAGGATAGTATATTGTTTAACGTAGACAGATAACTCGCCCTTTTCAGTCCGTTTAATAGTACCTTTAACTCCCAGGATATCGCCTGCATCTGTGAGTTGTTTTAAATGATTGAAGGCATCAGCATCAATATCTGCCATGCTTTCTTGGATGCGATTTTTATCCAAATAAAGCTGAATTGTGCCAGTTTCATCTTGCAAGGTGAAGAAAGCCAGTTTACCAAAAACGCGACGCGCCATAATGCGTCCGGCGATCGCAACTTCTAAATCAACTTCTTCACCACTGACTAAATCGGCAAACTTTTCTTGCAACTGCGCTGTATGATGGGTAGATTCCCAACGATAGGCATAAGGATTAGTCCCTAGCTGCTTGAGTTGTTCTACTTTCTCCAGCCTTGCGGCTCGGATATCTTCTTCCGACATGGTAACGAACTAAATAGGGCAAGATTAATTATAGATGCTGCCAAAGTTGAGAGTAAGAGATAATCGCCTAAAAGTGATATGCGATGGCCAAAGGAAATCCAATGATACAAACTAGAGTGCGCCTGTAGACTGTAAACGAATATCATCGAATATTTGAAACGGGTATTATTACAGAGGATGAACGGGTAGAACTGATTGATGGACAAGTTATCCCGATGAGCACCAAAAATCCTACCCATGCAGCGACAACGCTTTGTACATCTGACTATCTCAAGCGGCTGCTAGCAGAAGTTGCCTTAGTTCGCGTGCAAAATCTCCCAATACCCCGAACCTGAGCCAGATATCGCTGTTGTCCGCACCGATTCGCGAAAGCATATCGATCGCCATCCCGCACCCAATAAAATCTTTTTATTAACTGTCCTTGCGTATTTGTCAAGATTTTGAGATATTAAATTGAAAAATCAATTCAGATAGAAACTTATGACAACCGAGCAAGAGCTTCAATCCCTTTTTAATAGCTTAGATGGCGATCGAGACGGCAAAATCTCCATTAACGATCTTTTTTTAAGTCCTGGCTTAAGTGCAATCATCTCATCAGAAACAAATACCACTAGTCCCCAAGAGTTACTAGTACAGTATGATTCGGACAAAGACGGTAGTATTACCTTTGAAGAGTTAAAGGAAGCAGTTGAGAAAGCAAATAATTTAAACTAGCAGTCAAAAAATCAACGCCACACTCACCCCAAAATCTCTTTCTAGCCCACACTAAATCCCTCTCTAGGCAACTATTGAGGGATTTGCCTTTATTTGCCCCTTAGTGACACTTTGCTATCCTCTACATGAACTTCATTCTTGCTAGTAATAACCTACCATCGACTCTGTAGCCATCTCTCAGAGGGTTTTCGATTGGTTAATGATTTTGACTATAGTCTTGATGAACTCCGAATTAGACTTTTGTCAACAGCAGAATTAACAATGACGCTTTTACTAATGACAGGTTACAACAGAATATTGTATAAAACGAAACTTGTTTTATTCTGCTGAAGCCATAAATAGCTATGTTCCTAACCCCTGTTATATTGGATGTCCTCTTTACCCTGCTGAAAAGTGCTGCTTATAGCCTTGGGCAAAAACTTGGAGAAGTTGCTGGTGACTATATCGGCTCCAAGGTTGAGCGTTCGAGTATTTCTGCTTTGTTACCATCTTCAGTGAAAGAAGACCCTCGTTATGTGGAAGCATTAACAAAATATGAGCAAAGTTTTACTCATGCCAATCAGCTTAAAGAACAAGAATTACAACAGCAGAAGGAGTTTAGTAAACAACTTTTGGAACTGTTGCGGGAATGGCAAGCAAATCAAATTCAGGGCAAGCTCAAAGAAATTCAGGCAATTTTTGACCAGAAAAACTTAGCGACTATTTTTAGTCGAGAAGAAAGCTATAACATTTTGGTAGAGGGGCAGAGAAAACACCGTTTATTAGTATTAGTTTCACCGCCAAATGTGAGTCCAAGTTGCCCATCATCTTTACAACATGACCTACAAATAGAACTACCAGAGAAGTTAAAAACTTTCTTGAATCAGTATTATAGTCTCGATAGTAATTTATGCCCTGTTGAATGTTTTGGCGACTATTTTAACCGTGCAATTGGGGATGCAGATATTCGTCAGTTACAGACAATTTTAGCTCCCGTGCCAACAGTTATATTACATAGCAAAGTTACTGATTATGAAGTTTACTTTCACGTCAATTTTTGGAATCCGCAAAGCAGCGCTATTGCGAAGTTTTCTATAGCAGCTTGGAACTGGGAAGACGCAAAGGAATCTTTACAAACAGTAGGTAATAACGAGACGCAAGCTATCCGCATCATTCGGCAAATTATCGTCACAGTTCAACAACTTTTAGCAGCTTTTGTTGCTGATTGGTATTATCTAAATCTCAACCCAACTTATGAACCACAATTATTTTATCTAGAGTCAGCTTTTGTATCGGGTGGTTTAACAAGAGACTTGGTGAAACCGTACATTAACAGTTTACAAGAAATTCAGCAGCAGCAACGGGAAGCTTATGAGCAGAAGTTAATGGGACTCAGACGAAAAATAACCAAAAAAGAGCCTAAAAACTATACACAGAATGATTTGGACATCGTTTTGCTTAGTTTCTTGATATATATGGGTTTCAGCCATTTTTGAACATTTGCTGTATTTCTCTTACCCATACATAAGTTTGAGCCTTCTTTCTCTCTTGAAAATGTTTAAGTCTCGATTTACTAGTATTATTGAACCCTTTACTTCTGTTTTATTTTTAGCAAATGTCTAGATGAAACAGCCTTCATTTTCAAGTTAGTAAATTGCACGATCGCCTTTACTAAATCTTGCTGTTCTGGTTGCAAATTTAGTTTTTCTAGGGCTTGATTAATATTATTACCAGCCCGGAGATTGTGATTAAGTTGGGCGCGCTGGGATGAGTTTAAGACTGCCGCAATTTCCCTGTTTCTTCTCTGACGCACAGCCTGGAGTTCCTGGCGTTGTAGGGGAGTCAGGTTAATCTCTGACGAGGTGGAGTAGCTTGCAGTTTTGGTAGTTTGGGCGAAAATAATACCAGAAGTAGTATTGATTTGAACGGGTGCAGCTACGGCAATTCCCGGCATGAAGAGGACAAGAGCAAGAATATTAGCTAACACAGATAGCCGTTTTGTCAAGTAAATTGCCATATTGAGAAATATCTAGTACACTGCGGCGGAAGTTTGCTTACTTTAACAAGTTGCTCAAGTCCCAAAACCAGGAATTAAACGCTTGAGGGCACGACCAGCAACGTCGCCATAGCGCAGTTCTCCACACAGAATCTTACCCATAATTTTCGCACCGGAAGGACGCTTAACACCAACTTTGTAGCCAATGCCAGGAAAGCGATAAAATGCTCCCCCTAATTTTTGCGCCCAAGCCATCTCAGTACCCCATTCTTCATTAATCGCTTCGCTATATTTTTCTAAAGCGTTGGTATCACCAGAAAGTGCCTCATTAATGGCTCCTGCTGCCATTAAACCGCTAAAAATTGACGGACGAATGCCTTCTGCTGTCATTGGATCGACTACACAAGCAGCTTCCCCAGCTAAAACTGCATTTTGAGTATGCAACTTTTGGTTGCCATCCCACAAGCAAAGAGGATAACCATATTGCTTGCCAGTTTTGATATCTACATTAAACGATCGCGCGTACTCATCTAAAATTTTCTTAAAATCCTGGGGTTTGCCGCCGACAAATGTACCGACACCAATGGAATAACCGTCCGCTTTCGGGAAGTTCCAAATGTAACCGTTTTTCACCAAGCCAAACTCGAAATGAATTGTAGATTTATCCTTGACCTCCGCGGCAACTTCTGCTTCCAAAGCTCCTGCTAAACGGCGTTTACGATCTTTGAAGCCTAGCCATTTTGCCATTGGCCCTTTGACACCATCAGCCGCGATTAAGTAGCGACCTGTAACTGAGCCATTAGCTGTGTTAACTTGCCAGTAGTCGCTTTGAAACTCAATACCTGTTACTTCCGTATTATCTCGTAGTTCAGCTCCTTGCTTTTGCCCTTGCTGCACTAGGAAATGGTCAAAAATATCTCGTCGCACCATCCAGACTGGTTCTTTTGTGGCGATTTTTGCTTCTACGGGGTCGCCCAAATTCCAGGTAAAGCGAAGGGAGTCAGCTTTTACAGAAATTACTGGGCTAAAATCAAAGTCGAACCATTGAGCGATCGCTGGAGATACACCACCACCACAAGGTTTATATCTTGGCAGAGACTCTTTTTCCAACACTAATACTGAGCGACCTTGTTTGGCTAAATGATATGCAGCTGTTCCACCAGCTGGCCCAGCGCCGACGATGATGCAGTCGTACATATTGAATTTTTGCTCCAGAATTAGTTTATTTTCTATTGAGTAGGGGCAATTTATGAATTGTTCCTACTTTAATTATTCATGTCTACTTACTTACTCGATCAATTTTTCTAAGATTTATGCAATAAGTTAAGAAATGATAAAGGCTGAAGAATTTATCCATTATCCTTCAGCCTTTATGCTTAAGACTTAAGACTTTAAACAGTCGTAATGTCTTTTTCTTTTTCTGCCAACAGCGAGTCTATTTTGGCAGTATACTCATTTGTCAATTTTTGCAAGTTGTCTTGTTGGTCTTTTGATTCATCTTTGGAGATTTCAGAGGCTTTTTCCTGTTTGCGAATGGCGTCTATGGCATCGCGGCGAATGTTACGAATAGCAACACGGCCCTCTTCAGCATATTTGGATGCCATTTTGACGAATTCTTTACGGCGTTCGCTGGTTAAGGGCGGAATATTTAACCGGATTACAGAACCGTCGTTACTGGGTGTTAAACCCACATCTGAGAGGGAAATAGCCTTCTCAACGATGTTTAGGGTGTTGCGCTCGTAGGGTTGAATTAAGATTGTCGTAGCATCTGGCGTGCTAATATTTGCCAGTGATTTCAAGGAAGTAGGCGAACCGTAATAGTCCACCAATACCTTATCTAATAGACTCGCATTGGCGCGACCAGTGCGAATCGAGTTAAAAGCTCGTTGAGTTGCCTCAACAGTTTTTTGCATCGTACTTTCAGCTTCAGCTAATTTCACAAGAACCTCCCACAAGGGTGCCGATGGATTCTCCCAAGACTGCTCGGTGGATATTTCCTCGCACCGTTAGGTCAAATACCAGAATTGGGATATTATTTTCTTTACACAAGGCGATCGCAGTACTATCCATCACCCGCAAATCTTGGGCTAAAACGTGCGCGTAGGTTAAGCTATTGTAACGCTTGGCGTCAGGATAAATATGAGGATCGGCATCATAAACTCCATCTACTTTGGTGGCTTTAAAAATCACCTCAGCATCGATTTCTGCTGCTCTTAATGCCGCAGTCGTATCTGTAGTAAAAAAGGGATTTCCAGAACCAGCACCAAAAATTACCACCCGTCCTTTTTCAAGATGACGGATGGCACGACGACGAATATATGGTTCTGCTAATTCTTGCATAGCGATCGCGGTTTGTACTCGCGTCTGTACTCCTATGCGTTCTAGCGAATCTTGCAGCGTCATGGCATTCATTACCGTGGCAATCATCCCAATATAGTCAGCGGTTGCCCTGTCCATCCCCGCCGACGCTGCTTTGACGCCACGAAAAATATTGCCGCCGCCAACAACTATGGCGATTTGAGTACCAGTGGCTATCACCTCTGCTAATTCTTGTGCTATTCCTTTGACCACTTCGGGATCAATGCCATAGCCCATGTTGCCCATTAAGGCTTCACCGCTCAGTTTGAGTAAAACCCGTCGGTAATTCGTTCCCATGAAGTTACGCTTTATCAAAAAAGTTGCAATTGCCTCCAATTTAAGATAACAGTTACAGGGACTATCTATGTCTAGTTACGCCAAATCAATGTAGTACCTACTGGTTCTGTTTGTGGTATGGCTATTTCTTCACCTTTAAACAGAGAAGCGATCGCACTTCTCAAATAATCCTCTCCCACTGAAAATGGCTCTTGGGGATGATTATCAATTTTACCTTTATAGCGGACTATACCGTTAGTATCTATGAGAAAAGCCGTTGGTGTTTTTGTTGCGCCGAAACTACCGGTCACATCTTGCGTTGAGTCCCACAGGTAGGGGAAGTTCAACTGGTGACGTAGGGCAAAAGCTTTCATATTTTCAAAGCTTGACCTAGTGTCGTAGTCAACATTACTACCATTCAGTCCAATTAGTGTGAAGCCTTTTGGGGCAAATTCGGCTTGAATGTTTTTTAGTCTGCCTAAATACCGATCGACATAAGGGCAGTGGTTACACATGGAAATAACGCCAACTGCTCGGAACTTCTCAAGATAACGCCTGAGATGGTGTACTTGACCATCAATTCCTGGCAATTCAAAATCTGGTGCGTAGCTCCCAACGGGAGTATCAATTGTTTCTAGTAGATTCATGATTTCTGGCCCGCAGAACTAGGAACAAGAAAAATATTGTTAAATTCAGCGTCAGTTTCCAGTTGCAAACCACCCCTTAGCCGATGCCTCATATTCGCCAATCTTATAGACCAAATTTGCGATCGTAAATTGTGAAACTACTGAATCTAGCACTGATGCTAATTCACTCAAATCTAAAAAATAGCCCAAATATTACTCACATTAGAGAAGTTATGATTTCTAATACTGACATAATCTCAGTTGTGAGTAAATTATCTCTATAAAGAAGACGAAAACTCTCTACACTGGATAAATTTATCAGCTTAATGCTAGTATTATCGGCCTATAAGCTTTTGTGGTATATGTATAGGCTATCACTAGAGCCAAGGATTTATTTTGAAAATCTGATAAATTTTATGCAAATTCAAAACAATTTTACTTGTGCCTTGCTGCTAAAAAGCTTTTAGCATTCTTTACATCAAATTTATCATGACAACCTCAAGTTCAAAAACAGCACTTAACTCTACAAAAACCTGGATTTGGCAAGATTTTCCGATCTGTTACCAAACCCAAGGGACTACTGGGCCAGCTGTTGTCCTGGTGCATGGATTTGGTGCTTCTTGGTGGCACTGGCGAAAAAATATTCCGGTATTAGCGGAAAATTGCCGTGTTTATGCGATCGATTTGATTGGTTTTGGGGCTTCTGCAAAACCTCAACCTGGTGAAAAAATTACCTACACATTAGAAACTTGGGGACAGCAAGTCGCAGATTTTTGCCGTGAAGTTGTCGGTGAGCCAGCTTTTTTAGTGGGAAATTCCATTGGCTGTATTGTCGCCATGCAAGCAGCAGTAAGTAATCCAGATATTGCCTTGGGAGTTGCTTTACTCAACTGTTCTTTACGGCTGTTGCACGATCGCAAACGGGTAACTTTACCTTTATCTCGTCGTTACGGAGCGCCTCTACTGCAACGCCTGTTATCTATCAAACCAGTTGGCGATTTCTTTTTCAATCAACTCGCCAAACCGAAAACGGTGCGGAAAATTCTGCTGCAAGCTTATGCAAATGCTGACATGGTGACAGATGAGTTGGTAGATATTCTCACTTCACCAGCAAGCGATATGGGGGCTAGTGCTGTGTTCCTGGCTTTTACTTCTTATTCTACAGGGCCATTACCTGAAGAACTTTTGCCACTGTTACAGTGTCCAGCGATTATCTTGTGGGGAACAGCCGATCCGTGGGAACCAATTAAGTTAGGGAGAGAATTAGCTAACTTTCCGCAAGTAGAAAAGTTTATTCCTTTAGAGGGAGTGGGGCATTGTCCGCAGGATGAAGCGCCGGAGTTAGTCAATCCGATTTTACTCGATTGGATTTTGGAGCGATCGCGGTAATAAACTCTGCTCAATTTTAATGTAATGGCTGGTATTGAATATAATCAAAAAGATTTATTTTTTGTTGATTGAGCCGATACGAAAAATTTACTTTCTACTACTTTTTTGTACCCAGATTATATTTGGGGTATGTTTATCGAGAGTTTAATCACTTTAAATGTTCTCCTTCTTTAGAAGGAGAATACTAGCCTTGCCAGGATCGGGGCGACTTTGCTGTTCCCACGCTGTTCAGAATCTATAGTTTTTGACTCAAGTTCGCTCACAACCGTCATTGCAAATACTTCCATCGGGCAGGACAGTGTTGCAAAAAATAGCACCTCCTTTCTCAATTCGGTTCAGGTTGATCGGCTTGACAGGAGTATATCTCAGATAAGTGGCAAAAATGTAGATATCATCAATGCTGGCATCTCTAGCACCTCTGAAGTCAGCATCTCTCAAGTTGGCGCTGTCGAAGTCAACTTCACTCAAAATAGTATTTCTGAAGATAGCTCCAGAAAGGTTGGCATACAGGAGACGGACAATAGACAGAGAAGCACCACTCAAATTAGCCAAGGCCAGATTAGCACCTACGAGACTGCTTTCGCTCAAACTAGCACCTCTCAATTTGGCACTGCTCAGGTCAGCATTCTCCAAAACGACATCTACCAGAACAGTACTTTCCAAGTTGCTACTACTCAGATTAGCACTTATCAAGCCGCTTTCTTCGCAGTAGCAGTTCCTCAAACTAGCACCTCTCAGGTTGACATTGCAGAGATTTACCATTCTCAAAGCAACATTCTCCAAAATGACACCACTCAAATCGGCTCCTCTCAAATCAACCCCACTAAAATCTCTCTCCCCAGCAGCATATCGACTCAGCAGTTCCTCTCTATCCATAACTCAATTCCAGGATTAATTTACACCTGTCTCTTATTTGCTCAATTAGGAATAGCACTCAAGGCAATTACTAACTTAAAACTAACTGACTTAAGAAGAAGGCAAGTGCTGCACTGCCCAAAGGAACTGTCAAATTGTCAATACCCAAAAATGAAACAGCTTCTAAAGCCGTAGCTATAACTGCGACTAAGAGTGATACTGCCCAAGTTTGCCAACTGTTTCCTTGAGTTCCAACTAAAATCAAACTACTGACGACATAGCTAACGAGCATCATAGTTAGGGAGCCTTCCCAACTTTTTTCTGTGCCAAAAACTTTATACTTATGTTTACCAAAACGTTGCCCAATTAAGGCTGCTAATCCATCTCCCCAAGTCATTACCAAAATTCCGAGTGCTGCGTACTGGGGTTGTTGTAAATACCAGAACCAGGCAACTAAAATACCGAAACTGACAGAGTAAAAAAATGTCCCTAAGCTTTGCCGTCCAACGCTATTAATACCAGGAAGAATTGGTAATCGGTAGGATAATAAGGTGATTGCACTCGCTAAAATAGAAGCTGCGATCCCTACACTGGCGGGAATATCTAGCCACCAAGCGATTAAAATCACATTACCAGTGCCAATATGAACTATCTTCCGCACGATTTCTGGCTTGTCGGCAAAGCGGTTTACTACCCATGCAATCAGAAGGATGAGTAACACCCAAATTGCAGCCGACGCGATTTGCAGCCAGAAAACCGGAATTGAGGTGGAGTCAGAAAATGTAATTAGCAAAGATGCAACAAAATGAAAATTTTTACCTCTGTTACTAATTTATAAGATTTGGGTAGCTGCAATGAAATTATTATTTATTTGGCTGATTCGGGGCTACCGAATGTTTATCTCGCCGTTGTTTCTCCCGACTTGTCGCTTTCAACCAACTTGTTCGATGTATGCTATTGAAGCTATTGAACGATTTGGTGTGTTGCGTGGTAGCTGGATGGCAACTCGGCGGATTTTGCGCTGTCATCCGTTTCATCCAGGTGGTTACGATCCAGTGCCAGAGGTGGTGGAAAAAGTGAAGGAGGAGTAGTTTTGTGCAAATGGTGGGGAATTGAGGGGTGAAATTTAAACGCAAAGGGGCGCAAAGGGAAGCGCAGAGGGACGCAGAGAATGAGAAGAGGGGGAAATTATTAAAGGATGTGTTCGTGGGTATAGATAGCTATTTGGGGAGATGTCAACAGATGAGGTTGTCATCTAGCGTGGGAAGGTTAAATAATTTAATTTAGACTTACGATGATTAATCCTACTGCGATTTCTATACCTGAACCACAAATTCCTACTCCTGGGCCGAGTCCGCTACCTAGTCCCAATCCTGAGCCGAATCCGCTACCTAGTCCCGAACCTGTACCGGGACCAGCGATACCCCAACCCTTACCGGGGCCTGTACCAGAACCAGTACCTGCTCCCATTCCTCAGACGGTTCCAGGGCCAATTCCCCAAACCATACCGGAACCTGTTTAGATTACCTTGGTAATGTAATCCAAAATCTCAAATCTAAAATCCAAAATGCTAAGAGCCGGAATTGTCGGACTTCCCAACGTCGGAAAATCTACTTTATTTAATGCTGTAGTTGCTAATGCCAAAGCAGAAGCAGCTAACTTCCCTTTTTGCACGATTGAACCGAATGTCGGCGTTGTCGCAGTCCCGGATGAACGGTTAAATGTTCTTGCTAAGATTGCCAGCTCGGTACAAATTATCCCGGCGCGGGTTGAATTTGTAGATATTGCCGGTTTGGTTAAAGGTGCTAGTCAGGGTGAGGGACTAGGGAATCAATTCCTGTCCCACATCCGGGAAGTTGATGCGATCGTCCATGTGGTACGTTGTTTTGAAAATGACGATATTATCCACGTTGCTGGTTCTGTTGACCCAGCACGAGATATTGAAATCATTAATATAGAACTGGGTTTATCAGATTTATCACAAATTGAGCGGCGAATTGACCGTACTCGTAAACTAGCTCGTACTAGCAAAGATGCACAGTTTGAAGTCTCAGTTTTAGAAAAATTAGCTGCGGCTTTAAATGAAGGTAAATCGGTGCGTCAGGTGAGCTTGAATGAAGAAGAAACAGAAATTATTAAAGGATTAGAACTGCTGACTTATAAGCCGATTATCTATGCCGCCAATGTATCTGAAGATGAGTTGGCAACTGGTAATCATTTTGTGGAAACAGTCCGGCAAATTGCATCGACAGAAAATGCTCAAGTTGTGATAGTTTCGGCCCAAGTTGAAGCCGAATTAGTGGAATTACCAGAAGAAGATAAAGCTGATTTTCTTGCGTCTTTAGGTGTGGAAGAAGGGGGTTTGAAATCATTGATTCGGGCAACTTACACGCTTTTAGGCTTGCGGACATATTTCACTTGTGGCCCTAAAGAAACCCGCGCTTGGACAATTAATGCGGGAATGTCTGCACCTCAAGCTGCTGGTGTAATCCACAGTGATTTTGAGCGGGGATTTATTCGCGCCGAAACTGTTGCTTATAAAGATTTGGTAACAACTGGTTCGATGAATGCTGCGAAGGAGAAAGGGTTGGTTCGCAGTGAAGGTAAAGAGTATGTTGTGCAGGAAGGGGATGTAATGTTGTTCCGATTTAATGTGTAGGGGTAATTAATTAATGTGTGGCCGTTATCTTTGAGATAATGGTCAACCTACACGAAGTTGCGTAGGCTTTGCCCCCCGTAGGCATCGCACCAAATAAATTGACAAATATTCTATAATATGCGTCAAAATATGCAAGGCGATCGCAAATAAACCAGCAATCCAAAATCTAGTTAGCTACTCCCACCCACAATATACAGATAAGAACCCAAATTCTCGTCGTCTGTACCAACTACTACACCGCCTTCTGCACCAGGAACAAGTTCCATAGCTTCAATTTTGTGATAATCAGAGCGGTAGAGAGGAACAAATTGAGAATTTTGCCGCCATACAATTTTGTTTTCACGCAATCCCAAGTAACCAGCGATATATACAGCTGAATGAAATGGCCCATCATCCCCAGCATCACTTGCTGAGGTGATGTACACAATTCCTACGGGGTCTACTTTAATATCTGAAATATGGCGAACATTGCCAGATGGAAACGGTACTTTCAGATTGGCAGAACCTGCGATAGTAATTTGATATTTAGCTAAATCAAATATTCCCCAAAAAATAGTTGCTGGTTGTTCGCCTTCACCTCGATGCCCCCAGATAGCAACTAATTTCCCATCTATATTTTGTAATCCAAATGCTTCAAAATTATTTTTTTGAATAATTCCTGGTAGATTGAATTCCTTAAGAACCGAGATTGTCTTATTGGCAGGCTCTAACCTGATGTAATAAGCTTTTCCAGAACTGCTTAAAGCGATAAAAGAGGATTTTGTCTTTTCTGGAACAGATGTTAAAGCTTCTAAGTCAATGGGCAATTCTATGTTATTCGGCCAGCTTAAAGGGAAATATTCAGGTTGGTTTTTACCCTTAATGCTGATGATTGCTAAACGACCTTGGTTTTTTTGTTTGTTGTCATGGGCAATCAGAAAATTTAGTGTATTGCTTTGTTGCTCTATCAAAGCCATACCACTGATACCGAAAGGGATTCCACCGCGAACCGGACGCCAATCTTGCGCCCAAACTTGCTGGGATATAAGTAACAATATACCCAAGACTACTATATTGATGATTAACCTAAGAAACCTAGGCATATTGATTTAGCCAAGCTGTGAGTATAGGTAAAAGGAGTGGGTTAACGGATGCTCAATCATATCAAATCCAGGCAATTCGTACCCACATCAATAAAGCAGCCTTTTGTACTCACTGCTAACAGGATATTTACGTAATTTATTGACTCACAATAAAACTTTCTGTAAAGAAAGCAATAATTCGTTGACAGTATAGGGCTTCGACAAAAATGTATTGACACCAATAGCTGCTACTGCACTAAGCTTATTGTCAGACATGAGTCCACTGCTGGCGATAATTCTGACTTGGGGGTTGATTTTTTGTAAGGTACGTATGGCTGTTAAACCATCCAGTGAGGGCAGCATAATATCCATGAGGACGGCACTAATTTTGTCTCTATTTTGAGCATATAGTGCGATCGCCTCAATGCCATCACTGGCAACTAAGATTTTGTAGTTGTGAGCTTCTAATGATGTTGTCGTAATCTCTTGAATGGCGGCTTCATCATCCACAACCAAAATCAATTCTCCATGTCCTGTCTGTGGTGGCAAATTTTCGGGGTTGCGTGTTTCTATTCCCCCCACTGCTGGCAAGTAAACCTTAAAGCTAGTGCCACTTTCCAGTTCACTATACACGTTCACAAAACCTCCGTGACTTTTAACAATTCCCAATACTGTGGAAAGTCCTAAACCCGTGCCCTGTCCGACATCTTTTGTAGTAAAGAATGGCTCGAAAATTCTATCTAGCATTTCTTTAGGAATCCCAACTCCGGTATCGGAGACAGTAATCACTATGTAAGGCCCTTCTTTGGCTTCTAGGTTCATGCGGGCATAATTTGCGTCAATCAACATATTTTCAGCAGAGATACTCAAAGTACCGCCATTGGACATAGCATCGCGGGCATTAACGCAGAGGTTCATCAGCACTTGATGCAGTTGAGTACTATCTCCAGAAACCATCCACAAATCTTGCGGTATATTAGTGCTGATTTCTATCGATTTGGGAAATGTCTCTTTAAGAATCTTGGCAATTTCCACAATTATATGTCTGAGTTGCAAAGTGATGTGCTTCCCTTCTACACCCCGCGCAAAGGACAGCACCTGTTTAACTAAATCAGCACCGCGTCTAGCGTTAATTTCTAAAATTTCTAGGAGATGACGAGTCCGCTCATCTGCATTAGGAAATTTCAGCGGTAGCAGTTGCGCTCCTGCCAAAATCGGTGTCAGGATGTTGTTGAGGTCGTGAGCAATACCACTAGCTAAAGTGCCAATACTTTCCAGGCGTTGAGCGCGAAATAATTGGGCTTCTAGGTGCTTTTTCTCGGTAATATCTGTGTCAACGGTGAGAATTGATTTGGGTTTTCCTTGTTCATCGCATACCAGAGTCCAGCGACTAGCCACAAGGACTTCTTTGTTCATTTTAGTAAGTTTTGTTAATTCGCCCTGCCACTTACCTTTACTAATGGCTTGCAATAGAGCCGCTTCAATTTCCGGTGAAGGTTCGTCATACAAAAGTTCGCTAGCATTTTTCCCCCAAGCCTCTGTAGCTTGCCAGCCGTAAAGTGTTTCTGCACCTTTATTCCAGAAGATAATTTGATTGTTTAAATCTCGGACGCAAATGGCATCTGTGGTGACATCTAGTAATGCTGCTTGTTCGCGAATTTTTTCTTCTGCCAATTTGCGATCGCGTAGCGCAGCTTGTCGTTCGCTAATATCTATACTGGCGCATGTCACCCCAACAATTTCTTGGGTTTCATTCCGTAGCGGCTCGACGGTTAAATCATAATATCGCGTTGTATCTTTGATGGTAATTGATACTTCCTCTCGCGTTCCGATACCTGTAGTCAGCACTCCACGTTTAATTGCGATTAGACGTTGAGCATCTTCTACTGGGATGATATCTAAGTCTTGTTTGCCCAATATTTTCTCAACTGTCAATCCAGATGGGGGATTGTAAACCCAGGTGTACCGTAAATCTCTATCCTGGTTATAGACAAAGATTGGAGAGCTTTTGAGAGCAACTCGAAATCGCTCCTCGCTCTGCTGCAGTGCGTTGTCTGCCCGTTGGCGTTCGATGGCATAACGCATAGATCGCACCAGCAAGTCACCAGTTACTTGCCCCTTCACTAAATAATCTTGCGCTCCTTGTTGCATTGCTCTAGTTGCCAGCGTTTCATCATTTATACCCGTTAGCACAATGATTGGAGTTGCTTTTGCCTGATTGTGAGCAATGACAAAGGTTTGTAAGCCCTGGCTATCTGGCAGCGAGAGGTCTAATAAAATAACATCAAAAGTTTCGTTTGTTAGCTGGTTGACTGCTTCATAAAGCCGTTCAACGGGCATTAACTCAACTACAACTGTGCTAACTTCCTTAAATAACTCTTGTAACAATAAGACATCACCAGGGTTGTCTTCTACTAACAAGACTTTAATAATATTTTTACCTGCCATTTCCACTACTCCGGCGGCAGTTTTACGATCGCAAACCAAAAATTTTCTATTGATTGGACAATTTTCACGAATTGATCGAAATCTACTGGCTTGGTTATATAACAGTTGGCAAAAAGGTTATAAGCTTTGAGGATATCTTCTTCAGCTTGGGAAGTAGTCAAAACTACTACAGGAATTCGTTTGAGGTTTTCATCTCCTTTTATTTCTGCTAATACCTCTCGTCCATCTTTTTTCGGAAGGTTAAAATCGAGCAGCACAATATCTGGATGAGGTAATTTAGCATATTTTCCCTGTTTTCGCAAGAATGCCATTGCCTCTACACCATCCTCGACTACGTTCAAGTGAATTGAGATTTTACTATCTTCTAGGGCGATGCGTGTAAGTTGGACATCGCCAGGGTTATCCTCTACCAACAAAACCTCAATAGGCATAATCGCTGTTATGGTGTTGACCATTGCTTACCTACTCTATCTGGAATTGTGAAGTAGAAAGTCGAGCCTTGACCTAGCTTCGACTCAACCCAAATCCGCCCGCTGTGGCGTTCGATAATTTTCTTACAAATTGCCAGACCAATTCCAGTACCTGGATACTTGTCTCTACCGTGCAGGCGCTGAAAAATTATAAAAATACGCTCAGTATATTGGGATTCCAAACCAATTCCATTATCACGCACTGAGAACAACCATTCATCCTCCGAACGGGTAAAATTTAAATTTTTTCCATCTAATATATCTGCATCTCCCTTACGTACCCCAATGTGAATTAATGGCTGTTGATGCTCGCAAAATTTGATCGCGTTGGCAATCAGGTTTTGAAATACTTGTGTCAATTGGGTAGCATCAGCCATCACTTGAGGTAGAGTATCGTAGGTGACAACTGCCTTTCGATCTGCGATCGCAACTTGCAGATTAGCAAGCACCTGTTCTAAGACAACACTACAATCAACTGGTACAAAAGGCTGTCCACGCGTGCTGACGCGGGAATAGTTTAACAAATCGTTGATTAGGGTCTGCATTCGGCTGGCCCCATCTACTGCATAGGCAATAAACTGATCTGCATTGGCATCCAGTTTGTTTTTGTATCTCCGCTCCAGCAGTTGTAAATAACTAGTTACCATCCGCAATGGCTCTTGTAAATCATGGGAAGCTACGTAGGCAAACTGTTCTAATTCTGCATTAGAACGAGTAAGTTCCTGACTTTGCTGGGTTTCTTTTTCTAATAGTTTTGCCTGAGATAAAGCAATCCCAATTTGGTTCGCTAATTGCTGTAACAAATCCATCTCAAACTGATTCCACTGTCGAGGTGCGCTACATTGATGAGCTAGCAATAAGCCCCAAATATCGTCCCTGACAAGAATCGGCACTACCAGATTAGCCCTAACAGCAAACCGCTGAAGAAATTCTCGATGGCATGGTTGGATATGAGCAGATTCAATGTCTTCAAGGGCACTTACTCTTCCCTGGCGATATCTTTCTATATATTCTTCTTTAAAGCAGGGGTCAAAAAGATTTTCTCCTAGAATTACCGGCCAACCAGGCAGAACTGCCTCTTGTACGACTGTTCCCGAACCGTCAGGTTCCAGCCGAAAAATCAACACCCGGTCAGCTTGCAGTAATTTTTGTACCTCTGTGACAGTGGTTTGAAGAATTTCATCTATTTGTAAAGATTCTCGAATTTTTAGGGTGATTTCGGCAAATAGTTGCGATCGCAGATTTTGCCGCTTTAATTCTTCATCTGCCCGCTTGCGAACTGTGATATCAGTATAAGAACCAACCATCCGTACTATATTACCCAATGCGTCCCAAAGTGCCTGTCCTCGATCTAGAATCCATTTATAGCTGCCATCTTCGCACTGGACTCGATATTCACAGACGTAAAACGGTGTTTTCTTGGCAAAGTGGTCTTGGAAAGACTGAAGTACCCAATCTCGCTCATCGGGATGGATTCGTTTTGTCCATTCATCCCAATGGTTGGAAACTTCGTGGTCTTTATAGCCGAGCATTTCCTTCCATCGAGTTGAGAAGAACACTTCATTAGTCTTAAGGTTCCAATCCCAAATACCATCATTATTACCATGTAATGCTAATTGCCAACGCTCTTCACTTTTTTGTAGTGCTTCTGCTGTTTTCAGTCGTTCAGTAACGTTTTGGAAATAAACAGACAACCCATCTTTTGCCGGATAGGCATGGACTTTAAGCCACTGCTGCTGTGGCAGATAGAACTCCTCAAATTCGACACTAACCTGTTCTAAGATTGCCCTGCGATATTCACAATCAAATGTTGTGCCGATAATTTCTGGAAACACCTCCCAGATATTTTTACCTAAAAGCTCATTGTGAGTTTTTTGCAACAGCCGTTCTGCTTGACCATTAATATAGGTGAATTGCCACTTTCGATCCAGGGCAAAAAAACCATCAGTGATACTTTCGAGAAGATTGGTGATGCGGGTTTTGGCAGCTTCAGATTGGGCGCGGGCTGCTTGCTCGTGTGCCACTAGTTTTTCAGTAACTTTAGATACCTCACTTACATGACGTCTGAGTTCGAGTTGGTCGATTACCAAGCGACTCAAACCCACAAACGCCTCCACTTGTTTTTGGCTTAGTTGTCGTGGAACTTGGTCAATTGCACACAGAGTTCCCACCATATCTCCCTTCGGAGTAATTAAGGGTACACCTGCATAAAACCGTATATATGGATAGCCAGTTACTACCGGATTACTTGCCAACTTTTCATCAGCTAGGGTATCAGGAACCACCACAACATGACGCTGCTCTTGGCAAAGATAAGATAATCCAACACTCCGAGGCATTTCTGATACATCTAAACCTATTTTTGCCTTAAACCATTGACGGTTTTCATCAATAAAATTTACCAATGATATGGGAGTGCCACAAATAAAGGCCGCTAACTGAGCAAGATTGTCATAGGCTTCTTCGGGTTCTGTGTCAAGAATTTGATACTGGCGGAGGGCTTCTAACCTCGCTACTTCTGTATCAATATGTCTAGGTTTCATTAACTTTTTTTAATAAATCTAAATGTGATATCGAGTCGTCAGAATGTTTATCTTAAAAATAGCTTAACGTTTTTTAATAATTGTTAGCCCTTTCCTCACCTTTGGCTGTTCGGGAAAGTCTGTTAAAAACGATTCTTGAAGGATGTTTCAAGGATGTTTGAAAAGTATTTTTCGTAATATCTAAGCCTTAGAAACCTAACTCTCCCAGCCCCTTTGCTTAAAACTCTAGTACCACTACATGACTAAGGGTATCCTCAATTCGCTCAATCAATGTACTGCGCGGATGTATAAATAAACTCCGCTAGCAAACAGCAGTAGTAATATGAAAGTTAGCGAAGCGTATCAAATTATCAGACAGAAGTGAGTAGTCTGAAGTATATTTTTTACTTTATTTTGGAAATTAATAGCCTTTAATTACGTATTTATACGGCTAAATCACGGCTCAATTTTTGAGTTGTGGTGATTTTGCTGATGTTGAATTTTTGCTCAAGAATTACACTCTTGTTGCAGTAAATCTGCTTAATCATATTTTATTCTTTGCGCCAGGATAAGAAATCAAACTTTTTTGACTATCTATATTTACTGAAACACTGTTGAATCCATCGAATCAAATAAATCAATAATAAATTCAAAGACTAAGTATTAAATAATGGTTAATTTTCGACATTAGCCAATGCTCAATAGTTTGAATCGCCAAAAATTTTATTCTGAAAACATTGAAAAATTCAAATCGAAAAGGTATCAATATCTCCCTAACGAGATTCAAAAAAAATCTAAAAATTCTTGGAATTTGTTTATTGTATTCAACAATTCTATACAAAATTGTATTTATTAAATTACCTGCGATCGCTCTAAGCATAAACAGGCAAAACAATATTGATTTAATCGCTAATCATAACAAGTTATTAATCAATTCCGATCAAAAAACGAATAACTTATCAAGCCAAGAACTGTTAAAACAGGCTTTAAGAAAGTCTAACTCTAACCTAAAGAAACCAAAACGGTTACGCCAATTCACCATTGCTGATGTTATCCCGATTGAAGAATACAAAGAAAAGCCTCCCAATCTACCTGAAGAAGATCGAGAAAAGCCTCAACTTAATACAATTCAACCATCAAATTCAAATCCGTTAAAACCATACACACCCCAGCAACAAATACTAATAGAAAAATTACGTCGAACAAAAAAGCAACCACAAGCAATCCAAAAGACAATAATTCTTGATGCTCTAACATTTAGTGCCAATAAATATCCTTGGATTGTTAATCCTACAGATAACCTTACTTTTTCCACAGAATTATTTAAGCCAAATAAAAATGAAAATTATATAGATACGGATATAAGAGTCAGATTTTCTGGAGAGAATCAGATTATTGATAAGTTTACTTATGCCAAATTTCCCAAGGCTGACCAGTTTTACTGGGTTTTAGATCGCAATAGAATAGTAGTTGAAACGAAAGGCTCGCAAGCCGGTATCCTCTATCAAGGAAGACAAACTAATACTTATATTACCCAAAATGTTACCTCACAACAAGCATTTTGGGGATTGCAAACTCTGTTCGCTATACCGACAGATTTTCGAGAGTTAGCTGGAGAAGTTGATACTAATAACTTTTCTGTAACTTCAATAGCCGGACAATTGATAAATCCTGAAGGAATACCTGCTGGCAGAGTTATTATTAATAGCGGAATTGACTCAAACAATCCTAATGTCACAGTTCTAAAAAACTCTATTCCAGCTATTGGTAGTGGCTCTACCTTGAGTGTTGATGGTGGGCAAGCTTTATTTCAAGTTTTAGATGCTACTAATGCTCCCAAAATTCTACAAGGCTTTCCAACGACAAATATACAACCTTTGCTAGACGATGGAAACGTCAGGCTCCAAGAAGGCGAAATAATTCCTAATAGTGCCCTAGAAGCTGCTGGCATCTTTTGGGGAGATGTCTTGACGGAAAAAGGTTTTGGTTTTACTGCTCCTGTCTCTTCCTTTCCAGGTATTAAAGTTGCTCAACTTGGAAAATTTGATAACTTTGATTTGTTAAATGTAGCAGTCAATCCTTTTCTTTCTCAATCCGAAAAAGATTTTCATTATCTTAACTCTTTACAGTGGCTATCTTTAGGAAAAAGAGATCCTGTATTTGAGACACTATCTCAAACTCAAGAAAGTTCTGATTGGCACAGACTGTATGTTAGCCATCCTCATAATCGGAGCTTAATTCAATACGATCCAGTTGCAAGTAAAGCTACTTATTCTAACATTTTTTCTGCTCCAGGATTATCCCTAACAGCTAAATTTAGCGATACTAGTATTGATGCTATCCAATCAGTGAATTCTACATTAGGTTTGCTATTAGGTGGAGTTTTTGAAGCTATTAAAATTGATAAGATTCAACAAGGTTTAGAAGAAGCTAGACAAAAACTAAAAAATGGGGAAGGTTTTGTTCCTTTAAATACATCTGTTACGGCTGATCAAAGAAGACAAATTAATAACAGGCTGAATCGCACTTTATCTTATGCCAATGCATCTAGTGGGTTAGAGCAGGTATCTGGAACTTACACATTTCCCAGTCAAGTCACTCCTAACAACTCTAACATCCTGCAAATTAGAACAGGAAACCACAAACGAGCAGTTCAGTTTCTTGAAAGAAATATTTCTATTTTAGATGAAGGTGATACATTTTTTTCCGATCTCAGGCTCTCTAATGAAAAATTTGGCCCTCTAACATACATTGGGATTCCAATCCCTTTAAATGGTACTTCCATCGATCCTATTAACGAAGCCTCTGCTGTAGAAGTCATTTTAACAAACCCTCAAGGGCAAAGATTTGTACAAAAATATAATTCAGCAGATTCAACACTAGTACCACTGCAAATAAGAGCAGCCGATTTAGCATTCGATTATATGGAACTCACTAGAGTTAGCAAAATAGGTGTTGATTTTAATAGCTTTAACGGTTATCTATCTTTACCAACAGTTGAATTGTTAGCAGCAGGTTCTTCTGGAAATTTTAACTATAGTGCTAATGTTGGAACGTGGTTTAATATAGATGCTAACTCAGCACCAGGCGTTTCTAATAATAATTTAGGAACGGAAGAACCAACATTAGGTTTATATACTAATATACTTCTCAACTATATTAAAACTGATATACGGTTAAATTCAGCCAAAAAACCTGTAGCTATCAACACTCACGTACCATACTTGAGAGTTGATTGGAATAGTGCCTCTAATAAAAATAATCCTTTTTCTACTTATTTAAGTTATTTATATCAACACCAAGAAAGAAATTTTGGTTTTTCTTTAGCTCCTGGCATCGCTTTTGTTGAGAATAATAGTAATGGGGAATTTTTAGGTCTTTTCAATGGAGAGTTTAGTACTAGTCATGGTTTGAATCTCAAGACAAATTTAGAGATGGGCAAAGAGTTCTTCTTTGAATTTCAGGGTTTACACAGAGTCAGTAAAAATATTTCTGCTGGTGTTTATCTAAAAAATTATGCTATTAATAATCTGGGCTTGAGCAGCCGAGTTTCTGGCTTTAATTATGGAATTATTATGAGACATAATTTCCCCGACAATAGTGTGTTTATAGAAACTCAAATTGGTACAGGTGAGAATGGATTTGACTTAAAACTTCAAGGTGGTTATCGATTTTGATAGCATTATCAAATATCCCCAAATTATTTGAAAATTCGGGGATCTAAGATTTTTAATTTGCCAATTATGTCTAATCTAAAGCACCTAAACCATTATTACCAGCACCTGCTTGGATTATAGATGTTAAATCTTCAACAGAATTACTATTATTTAATAAATTTGCTGCTGTATCAATAAATGGATTTGGGTTAGAGATGATAGTAGTTTGAGCTACTCCTGGAGTTATAGTCAGACTAGTTATGGTTTCGTTATTTCCACCTGCTATACCTCCATAGGTAGGAGAAATTGTTAAACCTCTTTCATAGTAAGAGCCAGAAGGTAAAGTTACTTCACCACTGACACTGAGAAAAGTACCAGAAGGTCTAATAAGAGTAACAGCGCCACGAGCAGTAGCTTGTTGTGCATTTGCCGATGTCGCTAAAAAATATTCCCCACTCACTAAACCTAATAAACAGATACTTCCTCGAATAATTATAGATAATTTGTTAGATAAGCTATTCATGTTTTATAAACTCCTCATGTTGTTACCTTAACTTGTTTCCAGATTTTGCTTGCGAATGCAAAATTAACCTCGACTAACAAAAGTAGAGGTGGAATGTTTTTTATCTTGTTTATTACTTTCATCATAGAAAAATATAGAATTCCTGACATGAGCATTTTGTTAACAATGAACATTTTGGGGATTCGTATTATTACGCAAGTGCTGGATTCATTCTTTTCTGGGAGTTTCAGGGTTTATATTGATTCTACTAAAGCTATGTAAAGTGATGATGAGGAGTCGTATGATAATTTCTTAACCCAAAAACCTGTATAACAAACAAGATTCCCGACTTCTTAGAGAAGTCGGGAATCTGAGCCGCAAAGAAGCGTCGTATCATATATATAAAAATAAATATAGGGAACAGATATAGCATTGCTATTTCTCCTCCCTACGATCGATTGATTTATTCAACTGTTCTGTCAGTTGCTAAAAATTTTGTAAGTACTTACAAGACGAAAGCAAAAACTTAATCTATTCTAAACCGCCTAAACCATTAGAACCAGAACCAGCCCGAATGATAGCTGCTTGTGCGCCAATGTCGCCAGCAGTTACAGCTGCGTCTAAGGCTGCTGCTGCTGAAGCAACGAAAGGATTGCTGCTAGTAGAGAGGTTTGTAACGTTAGGTGTGCCTGGAGTTAGAGTTAAATCTGTTATAACTTCATCGTCTGCGGCTGGTGTGCCAGTAATAGTGGCTTTAACGACTAAATCCTGATCGTAGTATGCGTTGTTGGGCAAAGCTAATTCACCACTAACACTGATAGAAGCGCCTGAAGCTCTAACAATAGTTACAGCACCACGAGCAGATGCTTGGCCTGCACTTGCTGGTGCAGCCAGGATATTACCAACGCTAACCAAACCTAATAAACAGATGCTTCCTTTAACGATCGCAGAAATTTTCATGATTAACAAACTCCCCGTGTTGTTTTTCTTTACGTTCTCAATATAACCATTGACTCCCAGAAATATCTCAGCAACAATACTGAAATTTTTATAAATTGCAGAGGTCATAAATTAAAAAAACTAATAGATAGAAGTATTGGTGTGGCTCTGAATAAAAGCTTCAAATACCTCATTAAAATAGAGTTGCAGTAACGCTTATGCCTACTAAATATCTGTATTAAAGTTGTGGCAATGATTACCAAAATTGGGATTTTGGAAAGCCCAATCCATAAAGACTTGGAGGTAAGCCTTTAGACTGGTTCCAATGCCTCAATTCCCTGTAAACACTGCTTAATAATTTGTTAAAACTTGTCAGATATGGCTATGTCATATCTTTGCTAAATCTTAAGTGCATCTTTATAGGTAATATGCTGTGGGTAACGATTTGAATCCCAGTCCGATCGCAGTTATTGTATGGATGCAATATTTTGAAAGGGCAGATAACTATACGCCAACACCATATTCCACAAAATTGAAACCGGCTATAAAATCTAGTTATAGGTTGGGTGGGTAGGGTGATTATCTGGAAGATACCCAAGGTATCGCGCAAAGCGCCCAAAAATTTCTTAGTAATGTTGGCTTTCGTGTCTACACAAGTTAATTTTTGAATCTTTGACTAAAGTTATTTGAATACAAATAGATTTTTAAAAGTCTGATGTCTGTCCTTTACCAGTAGTGAGCTAGATAATAAGCACAGCAAAAAATTGCCTCAGCGTTTTGCTCAAGCACCATTTAACTTACTATATTTATTGTCCCCCAGTTGAATGGGCTACATCTGCCTGCCTTTAGGTCATTATGGCAAAATCTAAGAAAAGCGCTACCCCCATCAATCTCAGCGATCCACAATATTATCTTAACCGAGAGTTAAGCTGGTTAGAATTTAATGCCAGGGTATTACATGAAGCCTGTGACGATCGCACCCCACTTCTGGAACGTCTTAAATTTTTGGGAATATTTAACTCTAATTTAGATGAGTTTTTTATGGTGCGCGTTGCTGGCTTAAAGCAACAAGTAGAGGCAAAAGTTAGCCTGTTAACTCCCGATGGTCGCACACCACAACAACAGCTAGACGATATTAGGTCTACCCTCACTCCCCATGTCAACAAACAGCACCAACATTTTGAGGAAGTACTTCGTCCTCTACTAGTAAATCATGGCATTCATATTCTGAATTACATAGATTTAAATCAAAAGCAGCGGACTCATCTCAATAGCTATTTTGAGGAACAAGTTTTTCCAGTTTTGACTCCTCTGGCTGTCGATCCCAGTCATCCCTTTCCGTTTATTTCTAATCTGAGTTTAAATCTGGCTGTTGTGGTCAAAAACCCAGACACCGAAGAAGAATTTTTTGCCAGAATCAAAGTCCCTAGTGTTCTACCACGATTTTTACCGATACCACCTGAGTTGGGAGATCAAAATAACGAAAAACCTGCCCACTGGACTGGAGTACCTTTAGAACAGGCGATCGCTCATAACTTGGAATCTCTATTTCCAGGGATGAACATTCAAGAATATCATCCGTTCCGCATTACCCGTGATGCCGATTTGGTCTTAGAAGAAGATGAAGCAGATGATTTGTTGTTAGCGATCGAACAGGAATTGCGAAAACGGCGTCTGGGTGGTAGTCCAGTCCGGCTAGAAATTCAATCCCAGACTCCAGAAATAGTGCGATCGCGATTATTGCAAGATTTGGAATTAACAGAAAGTGATGTTTATGAGGTAGATGGTCTTTTGGGACTGCGGGATTTAATGTACTTTATGTCCTTGCCATTGCCAGAACTCAAAGATCCACCACGCCAATCTGTTGTACCGTTACGCCTGCAAAGGCTGAGAGAACCGAGTTTAGACCCAGATGCGCTGGAGACGGACGAAGGAAAAGACTTTTTTGCTGTAATTCGGGAAAAGGATTTACTAGTACACCATCCTTATCAATCCTTTTCGGCTACAGTAGTCCGTTTTATTACCCATGCTGCCTACGATTCAAATGTGTTAGCTATCAAGATGACCCTTTACCGGACTTCTGGTGACTCGCCCATCGTCAACGCCTTAATTGCCGCTGCTGAAAATGGCAAGCAGGTATCTGTGCTGGTGGAATTAAAGGCGCGATTTGATGAAGAGAATAATATTTACTGGGCAAAACGACTAGAAAGAGTTGGAGTTCATGTCGTCTATGGTTTAGTCGGGCTAAAAACTCATAGTAAAACCGTCATGGTGGTACGGCGCGAAAAAGACCGGATACGTCGCTACGTGCATATTGGGACTGGTAACTATAACCCTAAAACAGCACGGCTGTATACAGATTTGGGATTGTTTAGTTGCCGTGAAGAATTGGGCGCTGACATTACAGATTTATTTAATTTCTTAACCGGGTACTCTCTACAAAAATCTTATCGAGAGTTGCTGGTTGCACCTGTGAATATGCGCGATCGCTTTTTGGCACTAATTCACCGCGAAATCGAAAATGTTCAAAATGGATTTTCTGGACGGATTGTCGCCAAAATGAATTCCTTAGTCGATCCAGAAATTATCGCCACTTTATATGAAGCTTCCCGCGCTGGAGTGCAAATCGACTTAATTATCAGGGGTGTTTGTTGTTTACGCCCAGGAATCAAAGATATTAGTGAAAACATTCGTATCATTAGCATTGTCGGTCGCTTTTTAGAACACTCTCGAATTTATTATTTTCATAACAATACACAGGAGGAAATATATATCGGCAGTGCTGACTGGATGCGTCGCAACCTAGATCGCCGAGTCGAAGTAATTACCCCAGTAAAAGACCCAGATATTGCTAAAGATTTGCAAGAAATTATGGGAATTATGCTCGCAGATAATCGCCAAGCTTGGGAATTACAAGCTGATGGCACTTACATTCAACGGCGTCCTTATGATGATTCTCCAGAAGCTAATTCACAAAAAATTCTCATGAACATGGCATTGCGCTCAACTGGTGTAGTCCCAACCTGAGTCCCAACCTGATTGATAAAAAATAAGTTACTTATACCTTGACAACTAGCTCAACTTAGTTCTTTTTGGAAAAATTGAATTTTTTGAGCAGTTGTCTAAGTTGTTTATCATAGGGTTCACACAAGTTATTCAACCATAGGATAGAGTCAGTGCTGGCACTTGTTCTCATAAACTGGAGAGGCTATTCTGAATAAATTTGTCTTTCCCCTCAATGTTAATGTTATCCTGCGAGCTTTCTACCTTGCGTGTTTTAGTAGTTGATGACCACGAACTGACTCGTTTAACCTTACAATTGGTTTTTTCTTGCCAGGAAAATATTCAAGTAGTAGGTTTAGCCAGTAATGGTGAAGAAGCTATAGAAATGGTTAAACGTTGCCATCCTGACGTAATTGTTCTAGATTTACAGATGCCAGTCATGGATGGCTGGAGTGCGTCCAGTCACATTAAAGCTATATCTCCGAACACCCAGATACTTGCTTACTCCTCAGTGGAAGATGTCAATTTTCATGGGACAAAGGCAATGTCTAGCTTTGATGACGTTTGCAAGAAAGATGTGCCTACAAGCGAACTTATTGCCTTAGTTAGGCAGCTGGGTCAGCGTGCAGGAGATGGTTCAGTGGCAGGATAAATGATGCAGTCATTATTGCTTCGCCAACTCAGGCTTAGTTCAATTCTGGGGATTGAAGACATGATACTACTGAAGAAAGAACGTCGGTCTAGCCTGAAGTTGAGGTTGAACCGACGTATTTTTGATAACTTCTACTCTACCGGAATAGTGCGTGTAAATTCATCAATTAGTTCATCCAGTTCTTCCAAAGCCTGATTTACGTCAATTCTCAAAGTTCCCAGGTTTGGTTGCTCCAGTAAGCTTAATAGGTAATCGCGTTTACTTTGAACTGCGACAATTCGTTCTTTTATAGTCTGTAAATCCATTATTTTTTTCCTATCTTTAACTACCTTTAAATTTAAAGTTAACTCAAAATCTAATATTCTGGCACACTATACGCCGTTAGTAGTCAACTTAGAGCTACCTGCCTTCTCTACGAGATGCTGCGCAAATAGTAGACTAAGGAAAAATTGAGTGTTTGAAAATCACAAAGACAAAAGTGGGTAAAGTCTCGTTTAAACGAAGCTAGTGCTTTGGGCGGAAATGCCTGACTTGTTGGCTCTTGGTGTGTTGCCTTCCGGCTCTTTAGTAACTGCCGTGCGGTTTAACCGCCTTAATATGGCAATGTTGAATACTAGCGCCTGGAGACGATATTCTTTCCTAATTTGTTACTCATAGCCGATGATAATAAAACTAAGGTATTCAGACTTTATACTAATTTAAGCTCATGCTACGCCAAATCTCTTTAGGAACACTCGGTCTAACTATCGGTGGCATATTAACCATCATTGGCTTCGTCGCCTATGCTGATAATAATGCCACACTCAATCTTGTCGGATTTTTTTACGGGATTCCTCTATTATTGGGAGGGCTGGCGCTAAAAGCTAATGAACTTAAGCCAGTACCATTTACCCAAACTACGTCACCATCAGCATTGATACTGCGCCAGCAGCAAGCAACTGATACGCAAAATAAAATTCGCAAAGACATCACCCGATATTGCTACGGTCAAGATGCTCATCTAGATACAACACTTTCTTTTTTGGGTTTGAGTCCCACCGATCAGGAACGGCCAACAGTCACAGGGTTACGAGAAACAGAAGTTGATGGGAGCTATGCCCTAATTTTAGAATTTGATTCACCGTTAATACCAATTGATGTGTGGCAAAAAAAGCATGAAAAAATGACCAATTATTTTGGTCCTGGATTGGAAATTCAAATAACACAGCCATCTGAAAATACAATTGAGCTAGCGCTAATCAATATTCAAAAAGAATCACTAGTCACGAGTCAATAGTCAAGAGCAAAATCTTAAGCATTTACCAAAAAGTTACTTTTCTAAACGAACTGCGTACCACTGTAAATATTTCCCAGGCCCAATATCTAATTCGCAACTAGTGTCAATTAAATATTGGGCTTGAGTTTCCACTGTATCAAACTTTTGCAAGTCAGGTGGTAAATCTTGAATTATGAGTTGTTGAAGAGTTATTTTGAGCTTTTCTAATAGCTCTGATGGTGTCATAAATTGTTCTGGTTGATTTGTTTCTAGAACAACAAAATGATCCTGCTGGTACATTAATGAGTCTGGCATTTTAAAGATTTAGCGAATGTCAATAGGTTTGGATGGTTTTTGTAACAACTTTTGCTTGTTTGTGTAATCAACTTGAGTTCTGAGTGGTTTATGACTAGAAATCAATGGTTATGAAGTCGCTTGAAAATAAAGTTTTGCACTAAGTTTTATCTCAATCTTATGTAATTATACTAAACCTCAGCAAGCCTTGTCGGATATACTAAATAAATTTCAGTCAGGTGATATTAGTATTTAGTATTAGCTATCTTCTGAGGGTACTTTGGCAATTGCTTTTCCTTGTCTCACTAGGTTTACAAACTAACTACATAACTAAATAATTAGGGTGTGTATTTGTAATTCTCAAAAAAATCGTAATTTGACTTTAACAATAGGGAAATATAAAAGTAACATTTTCTCCCATAACCATCGCTGAACAAAAAGGCAGCAATTGCCTTCGTGTTCCAATTACAGATTGTCTATGCAACTTATTTATCTACCGCTTGCTTGGCCCAACAACATTGGGCAGTCCATTGTCAAAAAACAGTTGATTGTGAAGCCAGACACGCCTTTGCCGCAAATCCTGGCATTGATGAAAATAGCGATCGCCCCCATGCGATTGAGTTGCACAGCCTTTTTCAGGATAGTTCCGCAAGTGGAAGGCAACTCATGTCAGGCATAAGCCCATTTACTGTTTCTAAGCAACCACCACTGATTCTAGTGGCTGATGATGACAAGACCATCCGGGTATTGTTGCGTAAAGCAATGGAACAAGAAGGTTATCGAGTAGTCGAGGTCAATGATGGTAAGCAATGTTTAGATGCTTACGAGACTATCAAACCGGATATAGTTTTGCTAGATGCTGTAATGCCTGTGATGGATGGCTTTACCTGCTGTAAGAACTTGCTCCAGATTGCTAGGAATAATTTAATCTCAGCCCTTGCCACCTTTGATACTGACTCGACTCTTAACAATACAGTCATCTCCAAGATATGGGAGCGCACTCCCATCTTGATGATCACATGCTTGGACGATGAGGAATCTGTAAACCGTGCTTTTGAAGCGGGAGCAACTGATTATGTTACTAAGCCAATTCACTGGCCTGTATTACGCCAGCGGTTGCGCCGACTGCTACAGCAAGCACAAGTATACAAACAGTTAGAGGCGGCAAACGAAGCTTTGCATCACCTTGCCAATGTAGATGGCTTAACTGAGTTGGCTAATCGTCGCCGCTTTGACGATTATCTCAATACTCAATGGATTAATCTCGCACAAGAGGGATTTCCTTTGTCAATGATTTTGTGTGATATCGACTTTTTTAAATTTTATAATGATAAATATGGCCATCCGGCAGGGGATGTCTGTCTACAAAAGGTGGGTGCTGTCTTAAGCCTTAAGGCACAAAAACATCAGGATTTAGTAGCGCGTTATGGTGGTGAAGAATTTGCTGTAATTATGCCATACACTCCTGCATCTGGCGCACTTCACGTTGCCGCCGCAATCCAAGCGGGAATCAAAGATTTGCAAATTGTCCATGACGGTTCTGCGGTGAGTCAGCACGTCACTCTCAGTATGGGCGTGGCAACTGTTGTCCCGACTTGGGAATCTTCACCTTCAGAGTTGATCGTGCTGGCAGATAAAGCACTCTACCAAGCAAAGGCCGGGGGACGCGATCGCTTTGTCTCAAGTTCTTAATTGTCATTTGTCAATACCCAATACCTAAGAAGGATAAACTGGCAGTGTGAAGTGAAACCATGCTCCGTTATTGGGGGCAGAATCCACCCAAATTTGACCATAGTGTGCCAGAACGATGCGTTGGCATAGACAAAGGCCAATGCCGTAACCTTCTGTACCTTCATCCCGTTGCAGGCGGAAGTGGTTTTCAAAAATGCGATCGCGATTTTCTACAGGAATACCAGGCCCAGTATCGCCAATACTAAACTGAACTTTTTGAGTAGTGCGGTGCAATCCGGCGATGCTAATCTTGCCACCTTCTGGGGTGTATTTGATGGCATTATCCAACAGATTCACTAGTACTTGCCGGATGCGTTCTGGATCGGCATATACATAAGGTAGGTCGTTGGGAATATCTGTTTCGACCTCTTGGGATTTGGCGGTGTAGCGATCGCACAATTCTTCTAGTACATCTAAGCACAGTTTACCTAGTTGCACCTTTTGTGGTAGAATTGGAAACTCAGTATCTTTGCCGCGACCTACCTGCAAAAGGTCGGCAATCATCCGGTCGATGATCTTAGTTTGATTACGGGCTTGTTTTAATAGATGCGCTGTCAAGGATGGTTTGAGGCGCTGAAATTGGCCTGTCTCTAAATTGTAGTTAGATTGGAGAGTTTCGATGGCGATCGCGGCAGCAGTTAGGGGATTACGGAGATCGTGTGCCAGCATCGCAATCACCCGATCTTTAAACTGTAGCTGCTCTTGGAGGTTATCTTTTTCTTGTTTTAAACGAAAAATTTCGTCTGAGAGTCGGATGAGTTCGGCAGAAACAGCAACTGAACGAATAGTGGATTTGGGTGATGTCACTCTAGCAGTATCGTCTATCCGTTCTTGTAAGTCTTCCTGTAATTTTAAATAGGCGTCTACAGCGGCTTGCCAGCGAGGCCACCAGTTTTTCAATTGCGCTATGATATTACTCCCAGCCAAAACCTGTCGTGGTTCCGGGTGAATTTTGATTAAAGCTGGCGTTGCTACCAATTTAAAGTGTTCTGCTAAGTAAGGTTGTTGTCCAACATCAATAGTTTGAAGTTCAAAACTATACTCAGCCTGCAATTCTTTTAAGTAAGCACGTATTCGCTGCACCTGTTGACGGGACTTGGGGCGTCCATCGACAAACAGTAACAGCTGGAGTGGAGCCTCAGAATAAATAGGCTGATCCTGGGAAACTTGCATGTAATCGTGTTTCAGCACTGGTAACAACCCGGTGACGCTTTACAGAAAGTAAAAAAGACTGACGGTTGTCAATGGTCGTTGTTTTTTCTTAATATCTATTTTAGATTTTTATACTCCTATCCGATCTGCGTTTTTGACATCAAACATATCTTATTCAGCCTTTTGCTCCCGTTTGGTTAACTTTATCTCCAAGAAACACCCAAGCCCCTTGAATATAAGTCTTAATTTGCCCTGAATCAAAAATTTTCGCCAGAGCCAGCAGGTGAAAGGCTTAGTAGTATGTCAAATCGGCTAGTGCAGCACCATATCGATTTGAGCAGATCGCCCAAGAAAACACAGATGCTAATTGTATCTAATCTATCAGGAAGCTGTTAACTGTTCAGACCAAGTTTGTAGAGGTTTTTTTCAACCGCCAGTGCATTTGATGAAGTGTCTTTTTCGCCTCAAGCCAATCATTAACTAGGATTGGGAAAAACAGCCATAGCTAACTATGTACTACTTCTATAACTTGCGAAGCGCACCTTCCAGCTTTCCTAAAAGAACCACAGCACTATCCCAGAATAACAGGGGATGGGTTGATTGAGGGAAAGTTTTGGATAACATCGAGGCGGTGCCTACGGCGGTAGACTACGCACTTTTAGAGCAAGCACTCACTGCTTTCGAGGCTGTCAAGAAACCCTTGACTACAGCACAAGTAGCACTTTCTCCAGAAAATCAATTTAGAAATACTAGGGAAACTGCTGCAACTCTTGACTGCTTTACCTATTTACCCCAGTCGCCAAGAATAACGAACTTACGCTAATTTCCTGGAATTGTTTGAAACTGGCATTTTCCAGAGATTCCCTTACTCAGCTTACCATCGTCAGATGAATAATTTCCAGAATCGATTGTTGGCCAGTGTTAGCGAACTCGAACTATTCCCCTCTTTGGGTGAGGCTAAGGGGGGCTTTATTCCTAGTCTATCACTTCAGTTGTTTGGCGTAGGCTTTGCCCACCGTAGGCATCGCATTACAACTAGTGCATCTGGAAGTAGATTCCAGGTTTTGCTAGCTAAACTGTTTTTTGGCCAGTTATCGAATCAGTTATCTGCTCTACAACTTGGATGTTTAAGTAACTATCTGAAAAATTGGTTCGCAATCAAGTATCGATCGGTTTGTAGTCGGTGGCTCGAGTCCTCATCTAAAGACTAAATTCTTTACTACGAACTTTCAATTCCTAAAACTCTTATCTAGCAAGGATTTCAGATTTATTTATGTTTTTTCTCAAAAATGTTAGTTTTTCAGAATTTTAGGGAATTCTATAAATAAGCATAGGAACTATCAAAACCTAATGGCTGTAAAACGAAGACAATACGGTAGCTTTTGCTACCGTTTACTCATTTTTGGAGATATCATCGCTAAAATAGACATTTAGGAAGAAGACGTAGTAAGTCGGTAGTGTCTTTTAGTGATATGGATAGTCAGAGGAGGGCAGGGGAATAAAGGAGAATAACCATGTCCCATGCCTCATTCCCATTTAATGGACAGTCTGCGCTAGGGTAGGAATTGAAACTCAATTTGTGATTTCCTGTGCTTCCCTGTAAACGTCCAGCTGTATTTCTAATTTGGGCTGTTATACTCACTTCGTTAACAGCCTGTGCTAATAGTCCAGTCGCCAAAAACCTTGAAGAATCTTTGGCGGCAGATCCGAAACTGCAAAGCAATCCAGTTGTCTTTGGAGAATCTCAGAGTAACCAACCGCAAGCACAGCAAAACGAATCAACTGTTCAGCTACCAGCTGATTTTCCTAAAGATATCCCTTTATATTCCAATGCCAAGCTACAGGAAGTTACACCTGCTAGCGGCTCAGAAAACAAAATCTCAACTCGTTGGTTAACTTCTGACCCCAGTAATTTTATTGCTAGTTTTTATCGCAGCGAATTTCAAACAAATAACTGGCAGATTTTCCAACAGCCGACAGATGATACAGGAGGAGCTTTTGAGGCACGTCGCAACGATTTGCTGTTGAAGGTTTCCATTCAGCCCAAATCAGTTACTAACGCCACACCTAATCAACCCCAAACAGCCACTGAATTACTGATTGATTACGTACCGAATAGTACTGTAACAGCACAATCTACTTCAACTACAAATCCTAACGAAACTGCTAACGCCGTTCCTCAACCGGGAAATTCACAGTTCATTGGCCCAATACCACCAACAAACTTGGCAGCACAGCCACCAAGCACAGCTAATAACCAAACAATCCCTACAGCCACCCCTAAATCTCAGGTATTCAACGATCTGAATAAGGCACCACAAGAATGGCGGCAACATATCCAAGACTTGGCTGCATTAGGTGTTTTATCTATAGAAGCAAAGACAACTAAGAGCAACTCCACGACCACAACTAATCAGTTTGAACCCGGTAAAATCGTTACACATCGAGAATATGCCCGTTGGCTAATTGCTGCTAACAATGCTGTATATACCAACAATCCAGCTAAACAGATTCGTTTGGCATCAGAAAGTACTCAACCAGCTTTTAGTGATGTGTCAGCAAAAGACCCTGATTTTCCAGCAATTCAGGGATTAGCAGAAGCTGGATTAATTCCCAGTCCTTTGTCTGGAGATTCTACAGTTGTTTTGTTTCGTCCTGATGCACCTCTAACGCGAGAACAGTTGCTGCTGTGGAAATTACCCCTAGATAGTCGCCAAGCTTTACCCTCTGCTAACTTAGATGCGGTCAAACAAACCTGGGGTTTCCAAGACGCAGCGCGAATTGACCCCAAGGCTTTAAGAGCAGTGTTGGCTGATTATCAGAATGGCGAACAATCGAATATTCGGCGGGTGTTTGGTTATACGACTCTGTTTCAACCCAAAAAATCAGTAACTCGTGCTGAGGCTGCCACAGCTTTGTGGTATTTCGGCAGTCAGGGTGAGGGTGTATCGGCTACTGAGGCTTTGAAATTAAAGCAAAGTTAAAGCTATGTCTACGACGGTCTACCTAATTTAGTTGCGGTTAGTCCAGCATCAGCATAAAAGTAGGCAATTCCGTCCTTTAGGATATAAATTTTGCTATTTCTTTGTAATATACCTATTTTTCATCAAGAAAATGTAAATCTAAGTGTTTTAAGCGTTTTTACCTGTGTTTCATAAATTTTTGAGGCATAGTTAAGTGAAACAACGTAAATTAACTCAATAGACGTACTTAATTTTGAAGTATCTCAAAAGAGTAAGTTGTCAGACTATCGCCCTTTCATTGCTTTTAAACAGGTTAAAAAGACCACAGGTAAAACAAATATGAAAAAACAAGCTGTAGCAGCAGGATTTGTTCTTCTATCTTTCATGTTGCCGACCAAAGCCTCAGCTGCGAGTTTTGATCGGCTTTATGTATTTGGTGATAGTCTTTCTGATACAGGCAATATATATAATGCTACGAGTAAAACATACCCTGCAAGCCCACCTTACTTTGAAGGACGTTTTTCGGATGGGCCGATCTGGATAGATTATCTCGGAGATCAGCTAGGATTAAAGCCCACTTTATTGACTACTATTCCTTCCATACCTCCTACTCAAGGGATAAACTTCGCTTTCGGTGGTGCTAGCTCTGGTTTAGATAACGCTGTCGTTCCTAATCAAAATTTACCGGGAGTACTCAAACAAGTCCTTGGTTTTGCTGGAACTCTGCAAGCAAATAATCAAACTGCTGATCCAGATGCACTTTACACATTGTGGGGAGGTGCTAATGATTTCTTTTTTCTTAACCCGGAAGACTCGAAGACGCCAATCAGTAATATATCCCTGGCGTTGAATACTCTGGTAGGAGTTGGCGCCAAAAATATTTTGGTGTTTAACTTGCCAGATTTGGGACAGCTACCAGCAGCTAAAATCAACGGTCGCAACCCTACAACCCTCAGTAAATCGACTAGTGAGTTTAACTTGGGTTTAGCACAAACTGTGAAGGCTTTGAATCAAAACCCAAATCTCAACATCATCTCTGTTGATACTTATTCTTTATTTAATCAGGCAAGTGCATTAGGTTTTACAAATGTAACCGAGTCTTGCCTATCTAGGCCAGATATATGTAAACCAGGGGACAACAAGTTTCTAGTCTGGGACGGCTTCCACCCAACGACTGCTGCTCATAAGGAGATAGCAGACACCGCGCTGGCGGCGATTGAGGCTAAGTCTGTCCCGGAACCTGCGATAAACTTAGGAATTTTAGCCCTTGGTGCTTTTGGTGCGGTAGGAGTGCTGAAGCGTCAACAAAAAAGATCGGCACTTGTATCAGTAGGTCGGGTTATTGATGCACAATTGTCTCAAACAACAGTTAAAAACTAAACTAATTGATGTGAGATTGCGATCGCTTATTTCAAATTATTGAAGAATTAGTTATGCACCATTCTCCGAGTGGTGCAGAAGCCGAGATTAACCAGTTGTTGATGCAACGATTTTCGGCGCTGGGTGTAGAAGTCTGGTGCGTAGCTTGCCGCCGTAGACATTGCGCCGATAATATTATTGCCAAGATTCCAGGAAAAAATCCAGACTGAGCGATCGCTAACTGTATTGATTTGTTAAAAACTTTCTGCGAAACTGAGTTTGAGTGATATTTAGAGGCTTTGATTTGAAGGAGCGATCGCAAAGTTCTGTTTTTCAATTGATACGCTATTCTCATTGCCATTGATTCAACCAACGTATTTGCCCAGACCAGTCTTCTGCTTGAGTTTCTGATAGCAAGCGATCCAATGCTTGAATGAGGTCAGACAAATTCCAACTATTTTGTGCCCCTAGAATAATGCCTCTATGCTGCGGATACTGAATAACCAAGGACAAGAAATCTTTGATGTTGAAGGTAATAAATACACCGTCCGTTATCTGTGGCTTTCAGCAGTTGCATTTCATCGCTAGCATCTTCTGGCATCCATTCATTGGGAGTGCGAGTCACATCATGACCACGAGCAACTAGAGCCGTATGCAATGCTTTAATGGAGGTGTCTGCATCTAAATGCAGCAGGAGTTTAGACACCAGCAGTTTCAATAGCTTGTTCTGTAGCGATCGCTTCATCAATCTCGGTACGATGGGCAGTGTAAAAACCCAGTGCGTCATCGATCTGAGCTTCAGTAATACCATACTGTTGGACAATTTGCTCGCAAGACCAGCCCCACTGATGAGCAGCAATCGCTAGAGTTTGCACTCGAATTACTGCTAAGTGGAGTTGCAACTGTCTACGGCAAAAACAGTATAGAGTATTCCAAGGCTGGCGGCTCCAATCGAAAACGAAGTAAACAATCTAGTTCAAAAGTTACTCCACTTGTAGCGGTTCTTACGAAACCTACTCAAGCTGCAATTGCGAATGCCTCAACTAACGGTAATGGCACAACTCCTTTGCTGCAATAATCCACACCTACTTAAACAAGAAATCAGATCCCCGACTTTTTAGAAAAGTCAGGGCTCTTTTTGTCGCCAACATTTTGTTATATCGAGGATGCCCGACGACAAATAAATAGTCACTCTACAACATGATTTGTGTCAAACTTGACTATTGAGCAATACTTTTATCAAAGCCGATGATGGGATTTGAACCCACGGCTTGCTGATTACGAATCAGCTGCTCTACCACTGAGCCACATCGGCGTACACAATCTAAGAGTATAACATGATTTAGTCATGGTAGATCAAAATCCCAAAAATCGCCTTAATCCCGAACAGTATGCCAGCCTCAAAGCAGAAATAGCTGCTCCTTTTCGGGGTTTACGACAATTTTTTTACATTGCTTTCGCTGCTTCTGGTTCGCTCGGTGCATTCGTCTTTTTCTTCCAAGTGCTTGCCGGACGCAATGTTGAGAGTGCTTTACCTAATTTAGCTCTCCAAGTAGGAATAGTTGCCTTAATGGTTTTCCTTTGGCGCTGGGAACAGCGTCGGCAACAACGCCCCCAATCGGGTAAAAATTCTAATTCCTGAAGGGAGAAATTTTAGCTAGTTAATCTTTGACTACTTTCTTTTGATATATCTTTATATTCTTCAAATTTATTAATGCTTTTATGAAGATTAAAATATCTAGAAAGAAAAAATCAAAAAATTATTAGGAAATCCTAAAAAGCAAAAAATTCTGGGAAAATAGAAATCATTGAAACGGGGTCAGCCAATATAAAGACCCTGACCATAAACCAAAGAACGTTCAAATGGGGTCAGCTATATTTAAAGACCCCAAACTTTATGTTTAAAAACTCCCAAATTTAACAAAACTCATATTATTTGGAAGCGCCAGACTAACAAATTATTAGTCTGGCGCTTCTAATTTGCTAACTAGACATTTACTGGGCTGTTACCAAATAAGATGAAGGAATTGGTTGGGCACGTCCAGCATTTACAAGTGCCTGGTAAACAAAGGCAGCAACCTCGGCTCTAGTTGCCTGACGATTAGGATTGAGTTGCTTCACTGTGGGATAGTTGATTACTAGTTGCCGTGCAGTTGCCGCAGCAACAGGAGCGATCGCATAATTAGGAATCTGGGCAGCATCGGTGTAAAAGGAAAGGATATTTTGATTACTCGCAGTTAAGCCCAAACCATTAGCTAAAGCAACTAACGCTTGTACTCTGGGAATTTGCTGCTGTGGTTTAAAAGTGCCATCGGGATAACCAGAAACAAATTGACTCTGGTAAGCAGATTGAATGGCAGCGTAAGCCCAAAAATTGCTTGCTACATCCTTAAACTGAATGCCTGGGCGTTTGGCTGCTGGCGTTAAAGCTTTAGTAACAATAGTGGCGAATTGAGCGCGGGTTACAGGTTCATTGGGTTTAAAACTGCCATCAGGAAAGCCCGCAATAATATTTTGGGAAGCTAAAGCTTCGATGTAGGTTTTTGCCCAGTAATTTGCTGGCACATCTTTAAAGGCAACAGGCCCTCCGGGGGGTACGTCAACACTTGCAGCAACAAAATCTACTGAGCCAAAAATCTTTTTCTGATCGATATCGTTGCCAACAGCGACAATCTTACCTGTTTTGGTGGCGTTGTTCACATCATAACGAGTGTTGTTGCGAATAAGATTGCCACCAGGATTTTCGTTAGTGCCAAGGTCGGGTAAAGCACTAACAGTTGCTACAACTCCATCCCGCTTATTATTTTGAATGACATTCTTTCGCAATACGGGCTTCGCTGACTCTGAGATAAAAAGACCGTCTTGGTTTTCGATAATTTGGTTTTCTACAACTAGAGGTGTGGAAGTGCCACCGATCGCAAGACCAAAACCGGTATCCTGAAATAAGTTACTCCGAATTTCTCCTTGAGCAGCTTTAGCAATTGAAATCCCATTGCCTTTGTTTTGTACAAAGAGGTTACTTTCAATTTTGGGATTGCCTGTACCCGTCACAAAAACACCTTCTCTGACACTGTTAGTAAAAGTACTGTTTTTGATAATCGGATTAGTTGACTCTACCCACACACCCGTACCCCGGCTATTTGGGTTGGTAACGGTGACACCAGCGATCGTGGTATCTTGCTCGGCCAGGATGGTAATGTCTTGTCTGGCAAAGGTGCGGCTAGTGTAGAAACCTCCACCTGTAATCAATATCGGCTGACCTTTTGTAGCTTCATCACCCCGCAATGTCACCCCTGGTTTAAGTAAAAGCGGGAAGGTTTCACCACTTTCTTGGTTATAGTTACCAGGTGCTAATTGAATCACTGCACCTGCTTGGGCTTGACTAAGAGCGAAACTGATGCTTTTATAGGGTGCAGCTGAGGTGGCACCAGCACCAGCCCTATCTGCACCAGTTGCTGGATTAACGTAAATTGCTGCGGCAGTTGCAGGAGCTTGCGCTGTGAGAGGTGGGGCGATATTTTCTGGATGAGTGGCACCAGCATTAACCTCATTAGGTAGTAGTATTGACCCACTAGAAACAACAAGTATTGCCGTTAGTCCGGCTCCTACGCGCAAAGTATATCTGAGATGACTGCTAGAAAGAAGGCGAAAATTTTTCGCTAGAGAAATGTGATAACCCCGATATTTCATTTTTTGAGTCTGTGATGTGCTGAATTACGGTATGTCGAACAAGGTTAAAGGTAGCAGCTTTGTAGCTGCTGTAAAACCCATGCAAACTATACTGGATGATTAGCACTGATTCAGCTCAATTCCCTAGATAGATCACAGAACTTATACATTGCTTATATTTAGGACTTACGCACAGTCATGGAAAATCAAACCACAGAGGACGCAGAGGAATAAAAGGTAGAAAGTTTTTTTGCGTAAGTCCTAATATTGTGTTATCTAGAAAATTTTCTTATGGGTACTATGGTGATGAGGCGATTTTTAGTATTCTTTAAAGCTAGATACCGCGACTAATTCTGCTGGAATACGATCGCAGGAAAAACAAACCTATTGGAAATCGGGAGAAATGTGTTTTAATTTTTTGGGGCTGCGTCGCGTCTTAATTTTAGTAGGTAGTATCTGTCTTCTATTTTTGTCCACTCCTGCCTTTGCTGCGGAACGAGTAGTGCTGAAGTATGGTATCTTCCGTGAATCAATTTCTGTAGAGGAACTATCCACCTTTTCCCAAACAGGTGAACTCTCACGTTCACTAAAAGTGAACTTAGCTTTGGCGCGACAAGACCCCAAAACCATTCGTCAGTATTTAACAAAGCCAGTGAAGGTAAACCCTGTATTTTTAGATAGAGCGCTAAATAGCCAGATTGGTAATATTATTTTGGATCGAATTAGTCAAGTTATTTCTACACCGTCTCAAAGAGCAAATCGGCAAGCTTTACGAGCCGCTTTGGTACTTTCTGCGAATCAAGACGGGCAAGTGTCGCTGATTGAAGTTATTAAAAATTATCCCACAAATGAAGTGGAAGTTGATGGCGATCGCTTGCAGGGTGCATACCGTCAACTCCGCCGCTTGCAAACAAACCTACAAGATTTATTTGGTCTTTAGTAAGCTAAAGTTTCTAAAGTTTCTCTTAAATACCGTTGTACCTGATGTTCCAAGCGAATTCCCTCTAATTGAGCATCGCGTTCTAGTTGCCAGCGTTGAAAACCTGAACTAGTGGAGATCGCACATTTGAGGCTATACCAAATTTCAGTATCGGCAGAAAATTGGCGATCGCTAGAAGCTGGAATTTGAGCCATAGTTCCTTATTCCTTTATTTTAAACTTTAACGGTAACTGAAGATAGGGGAGCCAGCGCCGTGGGCGGGTTTCCCGACTTGAGGCGACTGGCGTCATTGGGCATTGGTTATTTATTCTCCTTTGCTCTTCTGCCCCCTGCCTTCCCTGCTCTTCTCTCTAGCCCTTGAAAGTTAAATAATATACTTTACGAGCTACTAAGAATCTGGATTTATCCTAAACAAGGATTGCAATAATCGGGGCACGATTTGATTAACCCGCACTCCTAAAATGGTGAAATCTTGCTTAATCTTTTCTAAAGATAATGGCTCAATGCCAGCGAATTCTGTCTCATTAATCACCAAAACTCGCATTACACTCACAGGTATTTGTAAAAATAGATTGCTGCCCAAAAAGGCTAATCCCGCAAGCACTAGTGCAAGGCTGCGCCATTGTGGGAGGAATTTAGCTGAATTTGCTACTAATGGGGCAATTTGGTAAAGATTCCACAGTATCCAAACCGACAATACTGCTGCCACTAATGCCAGGACACGATTTAATTTTGTATTAATTAAACAAAGAATTTTCCGCTGCCGTTCAGTCAGATTTTCTGGCTTTAGGGCTATTCCTAAAAGAGCAAATATATAAAAGGGGCGACGCAACTGCATCCATAGCAGGGGGAGAACACCAATGGCGGCAACTAAGAATAGCTCCATCCAGACTGGCAAAAACGGTTTGCCTACAGACAGGAACAATAAGCAGAGTATTAAAAAAACAGGCAACGTCGCCAATCCAGCGACGTGAATCCACAAAATAGGTTCAGAGCGAAATGAATGCATAATAAAAAGTTATGAGTTAAGAGTTAGGAGTTAAGAATTAGTAGCCTTTAACTCCTAACTCCTAATTTATCACTCCTAACTTCTAACCATTTTACCCTTAACACTATCTCGTTAAGGTGAGAGTGCGGCGTTTCGTAACCATCTGATAGGATTCGATGATGTCACCTTCAACCCAATCATTGAATTTATCCATGCCGACACCGCATTCATAACCGGCGTTGACCTCACGAGCATCTTCTTTCATCCGTTTTAAGGAGTCAAGGACGCCTTCAAAGATCACCTTACCACCGCGTCGCACCCTGACTTTACAGTTGCGAACTAGCTTGCCAGATTGAACGTAGCAACCGGCAACCGCACCACGACCAACTGGGAAGACGGCACGGACTTCGGTTTGACCCAAGGGTTCTTCCACCAACTCTGGTTCCAAAAGACCTTCCAAGGCATCTTGGATATCTTCTAGGAGTTTGTAGATGACGTTATATTCTCGGACATCGACACCTGCTTCATCGGCGGCTTGTCTAGCGCCACTGGCAAAGGTGGTGTTGAAGCCGATAATTACAGCATTACTGGCAGCAGCTAAATCGATATCTGTCTCGGTGATTTCCCCAGCCGTAGCCAACAGCATCCGAATTTGGACTTCGTTTTGCGGGATTTGCTTGAGCGCTCCCACAATAGCTTCCACCGAACCTTGTACGTCTCCCTTCAAGATCAAGTTGAGTTCTTTCAACTCGCCTTCTTGTGCTTGAGCTGACAGGGTTGTGAGGGTAACACGTCCTTGTAACAGGCGGGATAGGCGTTGTCTGTCTGCGCGATCGCTAGCGAGTGCTCTGGCTTCTTTTTCGTTCTGGAAGACCTCGAACTCGTCGCCGGCGGCTGGCACATCACTTAAACCTAGTACCTCGACAGCAAAGGAAGGAGAAGCAATGTCTACTCTCTTACTTCTGTCATCCACCATCGCCCGAACTTTACCAAAGGCCGAGCCAGCTACTAAGATATCTCCCACATGCAGGGTGCCATTCTGAATCAGCAGGGTAGCAACTGCTCCCTTGGCTTTATCCAGATGTGCTTCAATGACAGTTCCTTTGGCGGTACGATCTGGGTTGGCAGATAGTTCTGCAACCTCTGCTACCAATAGAATCATCTCTAAGAGCGTATCCAGATTTTCACCTCTGATGGCGCTCACGGGAACCATGATTGTCTCACCACCCCAGTCTTCTGATGTCAGACCATACTGGGTCAGTTCTTGTTTAACCCGCTCTGGCTGTGCTCCTTCTTTGTCAATTTTGTTGATGGCAACAACAATTGGCACTCCCGCAGCTTGGGCGTGACTAATGGCTTCAATGGTTTGGGGACGGACACCATCATCAGCAGCCACTACTAACACGGCAATGTCTGTTACCCGCGCTCCTCGTGCCCGCATAGCTGTAAAGGCTTCGTGACCAGGAGTATCCAAGAAGACTATCTGCTGAGGTTTGCCCTCATGCTCCAAATCTACATGGTATGCACCAATGTGTTGAGTGATACCGCCAGCTTCGCCAGCAGCCACTTTGGTTTTGCGGATTGAGTCGAGCAGAGTTGTTTTACCGTGGTCTACGTGACCCATAATTGTCACGACAGGCGGACGACGGTGAAGGTATTCTTGGTCTTCTGCGCCGACCATTTCCGTGATTTTGCGAGCTTCTGCTTCTCGTTCGACAGTTTCAACTTCTATTTCTAGTTCTTTTCCTACTAGGGTAATTGTGGGAATATCTAGATTTTGAGTGATACTCACCGCCATACCTTTAAGGAAAAGGATTTTGACAATCTCTGTATCGGCAACGCCTAATACGTCAGACAGTTCTTGCACAGTCAATGGCCCTGTGATCGTCACTTTTTCGGGGCGATCGCGCTTTGTCTCGGCTTCTTGGCGACGGTTTTGGTGATGGTCGCGGCCCGAGGACTTGGAACCAGACCTAGAACCAGATTTTCTCCCTCTTGCAGTTGGGGCGCTAGCAAGGGTTGCACCTGGCATCTGTACAGGTCGAGTCGCTTTCGGTTTGGGAGGACGAGCGATAGAAAGGCTGACTTGGACTGTGGCTGGTGAATCTATATCGTCATCATCAAGCAAATCTTCTTCAAACTCATCATCAAGTATGGGTTTGATCCGCTTGCCTTTGACGCCAGCTTTTGCCTTCTCTTTAACTTCGTCAATTATTTCCTCTTCTACCCATTTTTTGCCGCCTTTGGTCGGTCGAGGCGGACTTGGGCGTTTCAAATCGAGGAGATCCGGTGTGACTGGTTCATCACCCAATCCTTGGGATTTGCCCGCTATGCCTGACATCTGTCTGGGTGGAGTAGCGATCGGCATTGCGGCTGCTACTGCTTCACCTGGACGTGCCGGTCTGGGTCTTTGTCCCTCTCCCAGTTGTGATGGTGCAGATGGTCTATTGCCTCTCTGCTCTGGTCTGCTGGGTGCAGGGGTAGGACGACTTGTCCTTTGTGGCGCACCTGGTGCGGATTGGTCTGTTGGCAGTTTAGCGACTCTCGGCTTAATTTGTTCGCGATCGCCTTCCGCGGGACGTAGCCGTTGGTCGCGTTTGAGGATCGGTTTATCTGCCTGAGATACTGGCTGCTCATCTACCACCTGGGCAACTTCTGCCTCAGGTCTGGCTGGAGGAGCAACTAGTTGTGGTTTGATCGGTTTTTCCGATTTCGGTCTGGGCGGAACTGTTTTTTCCGGTTTTTGGGATGCTATTTTTTCCGGTGCCGGATTTGGATTAGGCGTTTGTTCCAAGTCAGCGATCGGAGGTTGCTCTTGAGTCTCAGATTGAGTCCGGGGCACAGGTCGAGTTGGTGCTGCCGGTTTCAGGGGTGAGACTGGTGTAGCGAAAGGCCGTGGAGGAGAGGGAGGATTAGCTTCAGACAAGGCAGCTTGGGTATTGTTAGCAAGTGACGCCTCTGGGGCGTTGGGAGTAGTATTTCTCAATATTTTGGGTTTGCGTATTTCCAAAATTTGCTGTTTGTGGGGTGCAGCAGGTCGGTTACGTCCGCCGTTGGGTGGTGAATTTGGCTTATGGCTGGTTGTACCTAATTCCTTTTTGGCTGACACATTCGTAGCTGCAAGCTTTTCTGCTGCGGCCCGGATGTTTTCTGCCTCGGATTCGGAAATCGTGCTGCTATGGCTTTTGACCGCAATATCGAGCTGGTCGCAAATTGCTAGTAGCTCTTTGTTATCCAAATTCAATTCCTTTGATAATTCATAAATTCTAACTTTGCCGTTGGTCATCCACTCTTCCCCTTTAATTTACAGTTTTAGCGGATGGTTGCCTGGTTTGCGACATCTCCATCCTTGGATTACTGTTTTTAGACTGCCGTTCAGTTTTTGCCGGTGCCTCCAATCAGGAAAGAGAGATGTTTCGGTTTAATAATGGCATCCCCACCAGGAATGATGGTTGAGGGATACCCATAAAAATTTCTTAAATAAAAGATTTTTATAGGAACCCTTGACGCCGAACTGCGCCTGAGCGCTACCAGGTTGCCATTTTGTAGTTTCTTGTTTTGTTGATTCTGAGTCTTCCACAACACAATCGATTACATCTTGTTCTGGGAATCTTGCCTCGCCCCTCGTTATTGGAGAGCCGAATGCCTTTTACACCCATTTACTATTTTGGCACTAACCTTAACGATCGACAGAGGGTGTGATGAAAGCACGACTTCGGCTTTCGACACAATTCCGCTAATGATTACGTCACAAAGTTGTTCCAACTAAATTTGGTTTTGGGTATTACTGCGGGCTAGACGTTGCGACAAGCTTTGGTACAGTGCTTCTGGCACTGATGCATGTAGCGATCGCCCTAGTCGATTTTTTTTTTGAGCTGCTTGTAGGCAACTCATTTCTGGACAAATATAGGCAGAACGCCCCATGCCCTGATCTAATTGTACCTTTCCATCGGGAAAGACGCGGACAATCCGCCAAAACTCATCTTTTGAGCCTACTTTACGGCAACTAATACAGCGCCGATAATTTGGTTTCATCGGTTCTTTGCGATCTCAGTCCAGGATTTGGGGTGTAAAAAGAAGTTTATTATTACTATTTTTTACTTATACCAAGTAGCTTTTGAGAAAATAATCCTTGAGACTGAGACTACAATCTACAGTATCAAAACTTTACAAAATTAATCAATTATTCATCATCGTTATTGTCAAAACTATCTTCCTCTTCTAATTCTTCCTGACTTTCATCCTCAAATTCTTCCTCATATTCCAGATCGTCTTCTTCTGATTCCTCTGATTGATATTTTGTTCTGACAGCTGCAAATTTGGCATCCTCTCCTGCAAAGTCATACTTAGCTTTGTCTTTGATATCTATTTTCCAGCCAGTCAGACGGGCTGCCAAACGGACGTTTTGCCCTTCCTTACCAATCGCCAAACTCAATTGATCTTCGGCTACAAGTACGTGAGTTTGCCGCGATTCTGGGTCCATTAAGCGTACTTCATCTACCCGTGCTGGACTTAAGGCATTAGCAATGTATGTTGCTGGGTCTGGCGACCAGCGAATTACATCTATTTTTTCACCGCGTAATTCGTTGACTACCACTTGAATTCGCGATCCCCTGGCTCCAATACAAGCGCCTACTGGGTCTACATCGCGATCGAGAGTATCTACTGCTATTTTAGTCCGGGGGCCGACATAACGGGAAGGGGGGTTTGCCTCCCTAGCTACGGCAACAATCCGTACAACTTCATCTTCAATTTCTGGGACTTCGTTGGCGAAAAGATAAACTACCAAACCAGCATCAGCACGAGACACAAGCAACTGTGGCCCTCGTTGCTGACCTTGGGAGACTTTTTTCAGATATACCTTGAAGGTGGCATTCGCCCGATAATTATCGTTGGGCAACTGTTCCCGCTTCGGTAATTCGGCTTCTACTTCTGGCTGACCAAAATTACTGGTGACTGCCAAAACCACTGATTGCCGCTCAAACCGCAGGACTCTTGCTTGGAGAACAGTTCCTTCTAAATCTTGGAACTCTTCTTGCACCATCTGGCGCTGTTGATCCCGTAATTTTTGCGCCAATACTTGCTTAGTTTGCATCGCCGCCATCCGACCAAATTCTCCTTGATCGGGGGTAACATCCAGCACCACAGAGTCTCCTAACTGCGCTTCGGGAGCGACTTGTTGAACTTCGTCTAGGGAAATTTGGTGGTCTGTATTATCTACTTCTTCAACAATGGTTTTGGTGGAAAGAACGCGAAATCCTTCTCCTTCAATATCGAGTTCTACCTCAAAATTTTCAAAATAATCTTCGTCAAACTGTTTGCGCTCTAAATTTTGGGCGCGGCGATAACGTTCATAGCCTTTGAGTAGTGCTTCTCTAATCGCTGATTGAACTGCAAGCCGGGGTAAATTCCGTTCGCGACTTATACTTTCAATTAATTCTTTTAATCCAGGTAAAGTAACCATTGACATAAGCAATCTCCTTTAAAAATTAGGGAGTGGGGAGAGACGCGATTAATCGCGTCTCTACTGAGTGGCGACTGGAGACTAGGGACTGAAAACTACGCACTAGAGCCAGGGATTAGAGAATAGCTTTAAACTAATCTCTAACCTCTAGCCCCTAGCCTCTAACCTTTAGCCCTTAGTTCCTAATCTTTAGCCTTGAGCTAAGGTGCTCTAGTCTCTAACTCTTGAGCCATAGCCCTTTGTTTATCGGCGCTCCTCTAACTGCACCTTAGTAATTAGGGAGCGGGGAATTTCGACTACACGACCTTTTTGGTTTAAGTAAAGTGCTGTCTCATCCCGACGAATCAACAGACCAATCCACTCTTGTTGTCCGTCGTAGGGGGGCGTTGTGGAGATAATGACAGGAAATCCTTTAAAGGAAATAAACTCCCTGTCTGTTACCAGTTGCCGCGAAATACCAGGACTAGACACTTCCAAGACGTATGTATCTGGAACGATTTCCGCAGCATCTAAGGAGGCTTCTAAAGCACGGCTCATCCTCTCACAATCGTTCAACCCAGTGTCTTGCTCAGGATTGCGAATGTCTACCCGCAAAACTGGTGGACTTTGGTTGGTGTGAAAAACCACGCCAACAACTTCCAATCCCAGTTCTTCTGCTACTGGTGTCGCCAAATCAATAATTTGTGGAACTAAAGGATGAGCCATGAGAGAATTCAATAAAAAAAGTGGGCATCGACCCACTTCCTGCGATAGGTATATCTTTCAAGAAGTCTTGTGACGAACCAAATGATGATTCGCCTAATTCGAGTTTAGCGCATTTCTTTTATAGTCGTGCATTGGGCATTGAGCATTGGGCATTGAAAAGAGGCAGAGGGGCGGGGTGTGGGGGGCGGAGGGGAAAACTCTTCTCCCTTGCTCCTTGCTTCCCCTGCTTCCCCTCTACCCTTCCCGGATTTTTGGGAGAGTATTACCTTTATTAACTACTGTGGAAACTGATGTTTGTGTTCTTAGCTTCCGAGTTTGCTCGATAATTTGGTCTATGTCTTCTTGGGATAAACGCTGGACGTAGTTGAGTTTGATTTCCTCTAAGAAGTCAAAAAGTAAACTCTGAATTTCTGAGAGTACATGTTTTTCCTTGATTTGAGATCCCAATACTTTAGTGAAGCTTTCTACTAGTTGACTGGTGAGTTTTGCGGCCACAGGGTCTTCAACAGCACTAACTAACGTTTTGTAAAGATTAGTTGTGATTTGAGTCGCCAATTGTTCGCTTAATTGGGTTTGGGCCTGTCCCACGCCAGGGAGATTCTGGAGGTTGCGGTAGACGGGGACTTGATGGAAGACGGTTTCGATGTTGTGGCGCAGAATGGCAACGATCGCAGGTTGGATATCAGGTAGCACTTGGTAAACAATTGTTTTTACCAAAAGACCTGCGATCGCTTCCACTTCATTCACATTATTAATATCTATGTAGGGACGTAAATTTTCTTGTTGCGAGAGCCAGCTTGTCAATTCACCCCGCTGAATTGAACCCTGAATCTGATTAATCACTCTCACCACGACAATTTCTGTAAGTTCTTCGGCAAAATTAGCGACAATCCCCTGATTAATTTGCTTTCGTACTGGATGCAGATTCAATAACCGCGCTTGATCGAGGCGAATTAATACAGGTATGATTCGCAACTCTCGCCAAAATGGTATTAGTAAAAATAAATCGTACCAACGCCACAATAGTGCTTCTAACCAGCTAAAACCAGGATGTTGGCGTCTGAGCAAGAAGGTGCGCCCCAGCAATTCTACGCCAAATAAAATCACAAAGGGTAAGTCAATAATCCAGAATTTATCGATAAAATCGCCATTCTCTCCGATTTGGCGGTAGTAGTTACTGGCGATCAAAGGGCGAATGCTTTTGTTAAAAAAATTAATTTCTTCAAGCCAGCCATTTTGTGATAAATGCGGCTGACTCCAAAAAGTAGCGAAGGACTGTTTTGCAGATTCTTTGCGGATGTGCGATCGCATCCTTTGTTTGATTTTTTCCAGCGTCCCACTCTTATTCGCTCCCGCAAACGGGTTACTGTCAATCATCTCGCTGCTAAGACGACTTATTTGTATTAGCCTGCCATTTACTTGAGGCGACTGTAACCCTGTTTGTCTAACTTCTTCTTCTAATGCGTCTACTGTTTCTAGATAACTTTTTGTGTCTCGATGACTTTCAATACCTTTGATTGGGTCATAAATCTTAGTAATTTGGGGAAGTTTTCGCAAGTAGAAATCTCGCCAAGGTACGTAACTTAAATCAAACAACACTAAACTTAAATTTACGGTGGCAGCAATTGCCATAAATCTTTCAAACCAAAGATTACGCTGCTTAGAAGATTTTACATGTTTCATTTTCTGTAAAATATGATACTGGTTTGGGTATTTAAAACATAAACTCTTTCATTTATTTATTTTCTTTCTGCCCTTTCTAACCAATTACAGCAATTTCCAGTGCAGTAGAACCCTAGCACAAGGACACATCTGTTATGGATGTCAACTTCAGCCCAAACCAAAACCCCTTTTTCAACCTTAGGCTAAAAATACTCCTGATTGAAGCATAGCCATAGGTCAAGAGACTGCCTTTCATCTTAAGTTGACATCAATGCACAGATGTGATCTACACGGCAATTTAGTGTTAAAAAGGTGTATTCGATTTAAACGAGCGGATCGCTGCTGCACCCCTGCCAATGCAAAATACTTCTTTTGATAGATGACATAAATTACTTTTTAAGAGGCTGGCTAAATTTAACAAAAAAAAATCACAATTTGTTCAAAATTCATTAAAAAATCGTGAAAAAAGTTATTAAACAAACTTAAAATGCAGCTGTTAACGTTTATGATCCTGCTGATTTAACCCAAAGGAGTTTTTAAGTATGTGGTGTGGGTTTGGAAAATCAAGCGCAACCTTTGCTGTTACTTGCCTGATGACTGCTAGTTTGGTAATTGCAGACACAGGTTTTGCAGCCCCTCAAAAAAGTTATACGCCCCAGCAATTCCGTGAAGTATTGCGGGGATTAGGCTATAACGTCAAGGTAACAAATACCGCTTTGACAGACGCAGAAACTAAAAAGGCAATTCGAGAATTTCAGACTGGTTACAAGCTAAAACCAGTTGATGGCATCGCAGGACCAAAAACCCAAGATTTTGCTGCTAACATTGTTCAAATTCTGCACAGAAATTTGAATGTAGTGGTGAAGCCAAATCCTCCCCTGCCGCGCGATCATTTTTATGGTTCCCGCACGGAAGAAGTGGTGAAGGAGTATCAGAAGAAATATCAGTTTCAAGAAACTGGAATTGCTAATTTAGCACTCCGCCAAAAGTTGAATGAAGAAGCAAAGACACTCTTCAGCCAGCCGACAACTAAACCAACAACTAAGCCGACAACTAAACCGACAGCTAAACCAACAGCTACACCGACAGCTACACCAACAGCTACACCAACAGCTACACCGACAGCTACACCGATGTCTACACCGATGTCTACACCGATGGCTACACCGATGGCTACACCGATGGCTACACCGACAGCTACACCGATGGCTACACCGACAGCTACACCAACAGCTACACCCTAGTCCCCACAAAAAACTCCTACCCCAAAACTAGCCCCTCAGGTCATCTGATTTGGTTCCTCTAAGGGTCTGCCCTTGGGTGTAGGTAGAATTGGACGGAGATCGTTGTAAGGCATAGGAATGTACTGCACGCTGGGTCGTCCTCCTTGTGACTGTGGGTACAGATCCATGAGATCGTAAATAGAATGGGGCAGTCCGACGGTTACGGGCAGCCCCATTTCTGTTGCTTCTTCAATGGTGATGGGATAGTCGTGAGTGACGCGCCCAGTTGTCAAGGCTTCGATAATCGGTTCGATATTTTCTGGCAGAACTTTTTGTTTGGGTATACTGTCTTTTAGCAAAGCTCGCACAAATCGCTGTACCTGCTGTATGGCTTTGCGTGAGAGGTCGGCCATAATTAGAGTTTGGTCATCAATCTCACTGATGGGTTTATCTTCAACCACTTTCAAGATACTGGCTGCGGGGTAATTACCCAGTTGGGGATCAACTGGCCCCAAGACAGCGTTAGCATCCATAATAATTTCATCAGAGGCGATCGCAAGCATTGTACCGCCACTCATAGCATAGTGTGGTACAAAGACTGTAACTTTTGCTTGGTGGCGAATTAACGCTCTGGCGATTTGTTCTGTAGCCAAAACCAAACCACCAGGAGTGTGCAAAATTAAGTCAATCGGTACATCTGGGGGTGTGAGGCGAATTGCTCGCAATATTTGTTCTGAGTCTTCAATAGTAATGTAGCGAGATATGGGAATTCCCAAAAAGCTAATGGACTCTTGGCGGTGAATCAGTAAAATCACCCGACTTTTGCGTTCCTGCTGGAATTGTTGTAAAGCACGCAAGCGCCGATATTCTATTTGACGTTTTTGCCAAAGGGGTTGCAAAGAAGTCAGAAGCAGAAAAATCCAGAATAAATCACCAATACCAAAGCCCATATAATTTATTTTTGTTCAAAAATAACGGTTGCCGTCATTATTGTCACAAATTTGGGGCGATCGCAGTTCTATCTGTAGATTCATAGAAAAATTACGAATTATTTACTACCCCCTTCGCCAAATTTTAATAGTGTCGTCATCACTACCGCTAACTAGGGTTTGGCCATCGGGACTGAAGGCAACGCATCTAACATAGTTGGAATGCCCTGTAAGTGTGCTGATTTCTGTACCACTGTGTATGTGCCACAGTTTGATAGTGTTGTCCCAACTGCCACTAGCGAGAAATTGTCCATCCTGGCTAAAGGCGACTGACCAAACTGAATCAGAATGACCTGTGAGAGTACGAATTTCTCTGCCTGTATTTACATGCCAGAGTTTAACCGTGTTGTCACCACTACCACTAGCAATAATTTCTCCATTTTTGCTGAAGGCGATACAGTTGACAAAGAAAGAGTGGCCTGTGAGTGTGTAAATGTTTCTGCCTGTGTATACTTGCCACAGTTTAATAGTGTAATCATTACTGCCACTAGCCACTAGTTGTCTATCCTGGCTATTGGTTGCAAGCGTTCTCGGAGAGTAGGCGACTGACGAAACTGGGTCGGAATGACCTGTGAAAGTTTGGATTTCTATGCCTGTGTGTACCTGCCACAGTTTGATTGTGCAGTCAGCGCTACCACTAGCCAGAAACTTGCCATCTGGACTAAAAGTAACGGAATTTACCCAATTAGCATGACCAGTGAGAGTACGAATTTCTTTACCCGTCTTGACATCCCACAATTTGATTGTATTGTCCCAACTCCCGCTAGCTAAGATTCCCCGGTTCAGGTCTGCAACTCCCGCAGATTTCCCGGATTCGCCTTGATAAGAAAGGTTTGAAGAGATTGGGCTAAAGGCGACGGAATTAACCATACTGGAATGACTAGAAGACCAACGACCCAGTTGACGCACTAACTTGCCAGTGCCTACTTGCCAAAGCTTGATAGTGTTGTCATTACTGCCACTAGCAAGAAATTGTCCATCGGGGCTAATGGCGATCGCATGAACCATACTAGAATGACCTTTGAGGGTCTGTACACATTGCCAGTTCTGCCGATCTAATACAACAGGTACAGGTACAGCTACAGGTAGTTTCACTCTAGGCGTTATCACTAAAGTAGATGATATTTTAGTTATATCTTCCCCAGTATCAGGACCCAATAAATCCAACCACTCCTGTACAGACTGGGGACGATACGTTGACTCCAGATCCATGCCGCACATAATAGCCTGATTTACCCTGTTGCTGATGTTGGGATTAAAATATTGTGGTGGTTCTAAATTAATATTGTGACGTCTATCATCTGCACTAGTTGGTACAACTGCGGTAAGCAAGTTATACAAAGTAGCGGCTAGGGCGTAAATATCAATGTATTCTCCTCGCGGCGCTTCTGATTCATACTGTTCAGGTGGGGCAAAACCAGGAGTACGATACACTGTATGCCTTTGGATCATATTAGGAACAAATTCTCTAGCGATGCCAAAGTCTATCAGCACTGCTTCTAATTTATCAATGCGGATCATGATGTTGCGTGGTTTAAGATCCCGATGCAACAGTCCTTTAGAATGGATTAGGGTCAAAGCATCGCCAATTTGCCGGATGTACAGTAGTGCTTCTGCCTCTGATAGCACCCCTATTCGCCTCAAGCGCTGTGCTAAGTCTTCCCCTTCGATGTAATCCATCACCATGCAGGGCAAATTCCCCTCATCAAAGATGGTTTCTATCTGTACTATATGAGGATGGTGGCACACAGCCAGCCGAACTGCTTCATCACGAAAGTCTTGCCGTAACTTGTTTCGGTGGAGTATCCAGGCGGGGTGATTCAGGATTTCTTCTTTGAGGGTTTTAATCACTCGCTGTTGATTTCGTTGATTTCTGGCAAGATAAGTAATGCCAATTCCGCCTTCACCTAATTGGCCTTCAATAATGTAGCGTCCCCCGAATAAAGACTTTCCTGCATTCCACACCATTAGTAATATTTGACAATTGCTGGTATTTATTTTGGCAAGGTATCAGAACAGCCAACACGAATTTTTGGGAATTCCATTTGAATTGCTGTTGTAGCTTTTTGGAACTTAATTACTTAGATAACATTTTCATTAACCTCAATAATTACTAATAGTATAAAGTTGGATATACCCTCATAGTTTTGCCTAAACTATGCCTTTATACGAAAACATGAAAGTTGATTGCTCATGGTAGAGTAAACAGTAACTTTAGACATATTTGTTCATAATAATTTGACTTGTAGGTAATCTAAAATTATGCTAAAGAATCTCAATTTGAAACAAAAATTTACAATTCTGCTACTGGTAATTTTGACATTTGGTCTGAGCTTGAGTGGATTTACTCTTTCTTCTCTACTGAGGGAGAATGCTAAACAAGATATTAGCTCCACTGGTCTCATGCTCATCCAAACAATGAGTTCTGTTCGTAAATACACCAGTACTCAAGTGAATCCAGAGCTAGTTGATAAATTAGCTACTGAATTTTTGCCGCAAACCGTTCCTGGATACTCAGCACGAGAAGTGTTTGAAATTTTACGTAAAACAACAGACTACCGTGATTTCTTTTATAAAGAAGCAACTCTCAATCCCACAAATCTTCGGGATAAGGCTGACGGTTTTGAGACGGAAATTGTAGAACAGTTCAGAAATAAATCAGACCTTAAAGAAGTTAGTGGATTTCGTTCAATTCCTGGAGGGGATATCTTTTATATTGCTCGTCCCTTAGCAGTTTCTGAACAAAGCTGTCTGGTCTGTCATAGTGTACCTGAAGCTGCACCTCAAAGTATGATTAGTCTTTATGGTGCTGCTAATGGATTTGGGTGGAAGCTTAATGAAATTGTTGGCGCTCAGATTATATCAGTACCTGCAAAGAATGTCATCAGCAAAGCAAATCAGTCTTCCTTACTAATTATCTTGATTGTATCAGCTATATTTATAGCGACTATCCTGTTAGTCAACTTGTTCTTGAATCGACAAGTTGTGATGCCTCTCAAACGCATGACTCGCATAGCCGAAGAAGTTAGTACGGGACATATGGAAGTTGAATTCGAGCAGATGTCTAATGATGAAATCGGTAATTTAGCTAAAGCCTTTAAACGGATGCAGTTAAGTTTAGAAATGGCGATGAAAAGAATCAAACGTACTCAAGGAGGTACAAGCGATTACAATAATTCGTAATCATGCTCTCTACGAGACAATGGGTTTAGTTTGCTTAAGAGCAGTGGTACGTGGACTAGCTACAGCTACGCTAACGTAATAACTTTCTGTAATATCATGTTCGGCTAATTAGTTATAATTCCCTTTCTCTATGCAGAAAACCCAAAAACCCCTCCCCTTTGCCCCCTGCCCCTCTGCCCCTCTGCGGTCTTAATGATAAGTCTTTAACCGGACATGATATAAAAGACGTTGCGTGTACCTTTACCAAAAAACTTTTTTACTTTTATTAGCTCTCTTGACTTAAACTTACAGAATTAGTTAAGAGATGAAAAATTATTCATCAATTTCATGATGTCTAAATCTCTATGAAAATAAGCTTTTTTTGAATTCAAAAGCTGCTTGAAAGTTAGGAATTTCCTTAGTTACAAGTTCAATGAATTGGTCAGCTGAAATATAAGGATTGTGAGCTAGTATTTCTTCTATAATCAGATTTGCCATTGGTCCGATGTGGTAGGCTAATTCTTGCTGGCAATGTTTGATAAATGCTGGTTGGAGTGATGATTGTTGTTGCTGTTGTTCAATTTGACGCCCAGTTTGTGGGCTAGTAGGTAAACTAAAAATTGTTTCTTTAGATTGGTTATATGACTGCGATATGGCTGACATAGCCTGAAATTCAGGGTTAAATACCGTGGCTGGCAAATCATCAACCATGATTGCAGAAGATATTGCTATTTCTGGTTCTCCAATACGCTCTAAATCTCTAAGAACTTCGCTGGCTGTTTGGTATCGCTTGTTAGGTCTATCTTCCAACATACAATCAAGTACTTGAGCAAACCCATCAGTAACATAGGTATAATCACGCCAGTTCCATTCAAGTGAGTATTGATCCATTAATAAAGATGGATCTCTAGCTGTGAGTAATACAATGGCAGTTACACCCAAAGCATAAAGGTCACTAGAGGGTGAACATAAACCCAAACTAATCTGTTCGCGGGGAGCATATCCAACTTTGCCTACAAGAGACATTTTGCCAACAAACGTTATTTGGTGGTTGGAACTTCTCCCCTCGTTAATATCAGCAATTTGCTTGCCTACCCCGAAATCAATCAGCACTGGCAGATCCTTGCCATCGGGTAACATAATGTTGTCTGGAGAAATATCTCGGTGGATGATGTTGTGCTGATGGACATATTCCAAAACAGGCAGCAGATTCTTTAGCCACTGTATAACTTCGTCTTCAGAAAAATTTCTTCCTTGACGTTGAAGTTCTCCTAGCAGTCTTGAATATGTTTTACCGTCAACATACTCTTGTACTAAAAATAGCCGGCCATCTCCTTCAAAGCAAGCCAAAAACTTGGGAATTTGAGGATGTTGCAATTGATGAAGAATTTTTGCCTCTCTTTTAAATAAGTTACGATATTGTTCCAGTCCACTTTCACCTGTGCCAATGGGTGCAAATTCTTTGAGAACACAGGCTTCGTTAAACCGACGAGTGTCAAATGCCAAGTAAGTTCGCCCCAATCCTCCCTGTCCTAGAAGTTTTTGGATAATATAGCGGTTATCGATTAGAGTTCCAGCAGCTATTTCTGGTCTTGTCATAGGGGACTGTGACATCATCATCGCACTCCTAGCGATTTTGTTATTGATAAATTATCTAATTTGCTGAAAGTCAGAAACTCTAGCAGATAAGGGCTGATAACATCCTTTAAATTGAGGTTAGCACCACTATCAAGTCAAGGAAATACACTTTTCTACAATTTTCTGATGGTCTTGTGTTACCAAATAGACAATTTTAACCTGAGTAGTTAGATCCTACTACTCATACTTAAGTATTTTAGCCGCCGCAACATAATCAGTGTCTGCGGTAATATCTGCAAATGTTCAGGGCATCGCCTTTGAGATTTGCTGCTGAACCTTATTTTCCCTATAGTTACCCAATTGAAACTGGGTTGAGGAACAGTAAGGATATAGCGTGACATCATGGTTTTTCATAAAAACTGAGGTTGCTATAGACTTGCCGAAAGGAATATTATATGTATTTCAACTGCTAAATATGCGATCGCTCTCAAAAATTAATCTTTCTGAGAGCTAATATCGTTAAGAGATAGCTGTTTCGGCATCGGCTATGAAAGTTTTCAGTACAGGTGATTCCTCAACAGCAGGAAATTAGGCTGTGTATAAAAAACTACTCCTGAAGCTACAATAGTTCATCTAGTTCATCAGGATTCACGCCTAACTGACGCAAACGTTCTGCTAATTGTTCTGCTTTTCGTTTGGCTTGAGCAGCTTCTTGTTTAGCTTCTGTAGCTTCTTGTTTAGCAATCATAGCTCGTTCAGTTGCAGCCGCCGCTTCCTCTGTGGGTGCGGGAATTAATTCTCCTGTCAAAGTGAACCACCTTAACCACAACCTTTCAATATCTCGAAATGAACCTTGCCATAAGCCTAAACTTAAATCTATCTCTGGTATTAGTACGTATCCATCAGTCAAGTTCATCGATTCATAGTGACCGCCGACTAACTGAAAAGCCCGAAGTTCATTAGTGTAGCGACTAAATACAACATAGTAAGGAATCCGCAAAATTCGCTCATAAACTTCCCATTTGCTAGGAGGTTTATCTGCTGCACTTTCTTTTCTTGTGCCTAAATCTTCGTCTTCCGTACCTGGAGATAATAACTCAACAACTACAAAGGGATTTGCTGGTTCTTGCCAAGTTACATAACCTTAAGTCTTGCCCTTTGTATAACTTTCCTACACCTACTACACCAAACCAATCTGGACGCTTATACCACAAAGGATGCTGGAGATCATAGTAGAGATTAAGATTAGCAGCACTGTAAACTAGTTCGGGATTCCAGTTAATGGGCTGAAAAGTTAAGTATAAAAGTAAGGGTTGTAAAAAGTGAAAATCGTCTGGCAAACCTGGTTCCTCTGGGTTGTCACTTGGTAAATCATACATCGTTGGTAGAGTTTCCCAAGGAGGAAGCGGTGGGTCAGATTGAGGGATGTAATGGGGAGAAAAAGTCATAGTAAAAATTGGGTTTGATATTTTTCGGCTATTACTTTTATGGCTTTACCGTACTGATTATGCTAAATTTACAGCTTCCAAAAGGGAATAGGGAATAGGGAATAGGGAACATAAGCGAATACATGTGTGCTGAGTTTTTTCAGGCAATCAAATAGGATTGCTATAGTTAGGACGGTATAATTTATTGATATGTGTTTCTACAAATGTGTTTCTACAAAGATTTTGTATCAAGGAAAATTTATATAAATATTTTTACGATGTGCGACTCTTTGACAAATTAATGTTTGTGTTTCTTTGTCAACACTAATACCTATTCTGTAATCACCTACGCGAATTTTATATTTATCGTCGTAGCTTTTCATTTTTTGCAAATAGCCTAAATCAAAGGGATTTTCTGATTCTAGTTATTGAAAGACGATTGGTTCAATCCGAGCTTGCACATCTTGTGGTAAATCTGCTAATTATTTTAAGAATTTTTTATATTCAACTTTCCACATTCTTTTGCTTTAATGATTGGTAATATTCCCATCCTTCGTGTTTAGAGAGGCGTTCATTATCTTCCGATTTTGGCAAAGGATATTTGAGGCAATTTTGATGCAGCCTACAATAGCAGTATATTCAATCGTAATAAACCTATGGCGATCGCAGTTGTTAAACCCTCATCTTGTCTAACAACTGGTATTCAGCTTTACTTAATGATTCGTGAGAAATAAGATCCCCGACTTATCAAACAAGTCGGGGATCAGTGGCTTTTAATTTTTCCTAAAACATTTCATCACACTTCTGGCTCAATCCCCGCCGCCCGCAATTGTGCTGCTAGTCGTTCGGCGCGTTGGCGTTCTTGTTCGGTACGTTGGCGTTCTTGTTCGGTACGTTGGCGTTCCTCTTGGGCTAACTCAGAACCCCAAGGTAAAAGGTTTCCTTGTTCATCCCACCACCGCAACCACTTTCCGACGCGGTTTTCACGAGTACCTTGCCACACCCCAAGGTAAAGATTCATTTCTGCTATCCAGTAGCGTTGATTTTCATCAGGTTCTTGCAAAATGTACTGTTCTGTGTTTTGTAAGCGATACATCTCAAAACTGCCGCTATCTGGTTCAAAGATGATGTAGTTTGGTACTTTTAAGATGCGCTCGTAGAAAAACCATTTTCCTGGGGGATATGTCGCTTTGATAGAATATTCTGTTTGCTGTGTATCGGAAACAAATTCCATCACAATTACGGGAATGTCACCTTGTAATTGAGGTGTGTAACTGCGTATTACTTCTTCTCTACTAACATTAATTTTGGCAATGAAAGCCCAATCAGGAGCTTTAATGACCATTTTGTTGTTTAGAGTGACACAAATGCCGTAATTAGTTGTTGTTAGGGCGTTAGCGGAAATTTTTCCAGCTAATTGTAGGCTTTCTGTAAGTGCAGCAGCTAAGGCTGGTTGGTTGATGTTGTCCACTGGATCATCTGGGAGTTTGTAATCATCAGGTAGTTTTTCCCAAGTGATTTGGTAGCCTTTGGTGAGGGTTGTCATGAGGGTTTTCCTTTAGGATTGGGCATTGGGCATGGGGCATGGGGCATTGGGCATTGGGCATTCGGCATTGGGGAATGGTTATTAATTCTTGATCCCTCACTCCCTCATCTTCCCAGTCCCCAGTCCCCAATAGTTACTCATCTTCATCGGGTTCTAAATCGTCGGCTGTTAATTCCTGATGCGGGATGGCGGCGATAATCGCATCTATTACTTTAGATACTGGTAATATCTCAATATTTAAGTCGGGAAATTTTGTCCCTTTTGGCACGATCGCTCGTTTAAATCCCAACTTAGCAGCTTCTTTCAACCGCAGTTCCATTTGGGAAACCGATCGCACTTGTCCACCTAACCCAACTTCACCGATTAATACTGTACCGGGATCGACGATGCGATCGCGGAAACTTGCAACGATCGCGATCGCAATTCCCAAATCTACCGCCGGTTCTTCCACATTCAACCCACCCGCAGAAGCAACGTAAGAATCCAATTTCGACATGGGAATTCCCACGCGTTTTTCTAAGACGGCAAGAATTTGCACCAAGCGGTTGTAATCTACGCCAGTTCCAGCACGACGGGGTGAGGGGTAGCTTGTGGGACTCACCAAAGCTTGCAATTCTACAACTATCGGGCGAGTACCTTCACAAGCAACCACAATGGCAGTACCAGGTGCAGGATCGTCACGGTTGCCTAAAAATAGCTCTGAGGGATTGGAGACTTCTCGCAATCCCTCGGCTACCATTTCAAAAATGCCGATTTCGTGAGTTGCGCCAAAACGGTTTTTCACTGTCCGTAATAATCGGTGGGAGGCAAAGCGATCGCCTTCAAAATACAACACTGTATCGACTAAATGTTCTAAAACTTTTGGCCCCGCGATCGCTCCTTCTTTGGTAACGTGTCCGACAATCAGCATGGTGACATCTTCGTGCTTCGCCACCTTCATCAGTGCTGCGGTACATTCCCGTACCTGAGCTACTGAACCTGGTGCAGAAGTCAGCGCCGGAAAAAACACCGTTTGGATACTATCAATCACCGCCACATTTGGCTTGAGAGAGTCTATTTCCCGTAAAATTTCTTCTAAATCTGTTTCTGGTAGTACATATAAATCTGCACCAATGCTGTCAGGATCTATGGGAAGTGCTGGATCTACTACTTCAACCTTCCCCTCATTAACCACACTTAGGGGTTTTGATACTCCCAAACGAGAAGCTCGTAATTTTACCTGCTGCCCTGATTCTTCACCAGTGACGTAAAGGATGCGATATTTCTGTGCTAATTGATTAGATACTTGCAACAATAAAGTCGATTTACCAATACCTGGATCGCCACCAATCAGCACCATAGAGCCAGGGACAACCCCACCTCCAAGCACTCGATCTAATTCTTCATAACCAGACTCCCAACGAGCGATTTGGCGATCGGTAATTTGATCGAATGTTAAAGAGGCTCGCGCTTTAGCTGGTTTATTGTGAGATTTGCCATTGCCTTGAGCGGATTGCCAACTACTCACTCCTCCTCGACTGGGTACATCTACTGAGGATTGAATAGTAATTTGTTCTTCTAGAGAGTTGTAAGTACCGCAAGCTGGACACTTACCAAACCACTGGGGCGATTCTGCTCCACATTCGTTACAAGTGAAAAAGGTTTTTGGCTTTGCCATTCTTAAATCTTATTAAATAATCTTAATATTTACTTAATTCTTGAAAAAAACTAAAAACTAATAATAGTGGTATTTAGAGCTTTTTCCAAATCAATTCATGGAATGATATCTTAATATTATGGTATTAAAAATTAATCATGTAAATTTTTAGTCAAGGAGCCTAGAGAAACTTGGAAAGCCATAAAGAAAAAATCTTGGTGGTAGACGACGAAGCCAGCATTCGCCGGATTTTGGAAACGCGCCTTTCCATGATTGGCTACGATGTAGTGACGGCTGGCGACGGGGAAGAAGCTTTGGAAACTTTTCGCAAAACTGAGCCTGACCTGGTAGTTTTAGATGTAATGATGCCAAAGCTAGACGGCTATGGTGTATGTCAAGAATTACGAAAAGAATCAGATGTCCCCATTATTATGCTAACAGCCTTGGGTGATGTCGCCGATCGCATCACCGGGTTAGAATTGGGTGCTGATGATTATGTAGTTAAACCATTTTCCCCCAAGGAGCTAGAAGCCCGGATTCGCTCGGTGCTGCGGCGAGTAGATAAAAACGGTGCTTCTGGAATTCCCAGTTCTGGGGTAATCCATGTCGCTAATATTAAAATCGATACGAATAAGCGACAAGTCTACAAAGGCGATGAGCGCATTCGATTGACGGGTATGGAGTTCAGCTTGTTAGAGTTGTTAGTCAGTCGCTCTGGAGAAGCTTTTTCTCGTTCGGAAATTTTGCAGGAAGTTTGGGGTTATACACCAGAACGTCATGTGGATACCCGTGTAGTAGATGTGCATATATCACGATTGCGGGCAAAATTAGAAGACGATCCTAGTAACCCAGAATTGATTCTCACTGCACGGGGTACTGGTTATCTTTTCCAGCGGATTATTGAACCAGGAGAGGAGTAAGGGGGAGATGAGGGAGCAGGGGAGCAGAGGGGCAGAGGGGCAGGAAAGCAGAGGAGACAAGGGGACAAGGGGAATTATTGAACAAGTCTCTCCCTTGTCTCACTCTCTTCATTGTCTGCCTTGTCTCTTCTCCATACTCAATGCTCAATTCCAAATTTCTAATGACTAAACCTGATCCTAATCGAGTTTTGCGGCGTCTACCTATTGTCGTGGGTGGGCTAGGCGCTGTACTTTTATTGATTAACCGTTTATTGACACCGGAATTAACCCAGTCTCAATCGCGTGGTGATGTAGTGGGTGTGATTTTGAGTGCGGTGTTAATTTTGACGGGTTTAATTTGGCAGCAAGTTCAGCCGCGATCGCCTGATATTGTAGAACTAATTGGAGAAGAAGGTTTTGTACTTGCAGCAGATTTACCCGAAGCCGTGAAAACAGAGCTAGCCTGGGCATCTCATTTATTGTTGACTAATACAGTAACGCGATCGCTTGTGGTTTTTTATCAAGGTAAAGTTTTGTTGCGTCGTGGAATTCTGGGTACTAAATCTGAAGTTGTGCCAGGAGTAATCTTAAAACAGGTACTCGAAAAACAAAAACCGATTTATCTAGTTGCTCTAAAAATATATCCAGGTAGGCTTGAATTTGATTATTTACCAGAAAATACTCAAGGTGTAATTTGTCAACCTATTGGCAACCAAGGTGCATTAATTTTGGGAGCAAATGCTCCTCGCAGTTACACCAAACAAGATGAAAACTGGATTGCGGGAATTGCTGATAAGTTAGCCGTTACTCTTAGTACTTAGGTTGTCAGCTAGTTTAGGAGCCAGCCAATTTTAGTGAGACAAGGGGCTTAAGCCCCTTGTTTGGGAGCAAGCTCACAGCTAATCGGTATTAGCAAGTTATTAAGTGTCACAAGCGCATTTTAAATTTAAAAATTAAATCTCAAATTTAAAACTTAAAATTCAATCACCAAGAAGTTAAAAAATTCCAACCTTCCTTTTCTTGCGGTGTCTTTCCTTCTTTTTCTTCTAGTTCTTCTAGTTCTTCCGGTATCTTTAAATTTGTCTGTTGAATTAAATTATTATATTCTCCTGAATCAACCCATTTCAATAACTCGCCAGCCCGCATAACTACCCAAGAAAGCCCAGATTCTGTATAGCTTAATATTTTGGTGACTTTATCCACACTATCAAAGTTATTGGATGCAAACTCACGGGCTTGGATGAGAAAATCTTCAATTACAGCAGTAGTCAAGTACTCATCTGGTAAACCCGCGAGCTTCATCAGTGTAGTAGTTGCTACGTCAATATCTTGACAAGCAAGCAAAGCAGCCCGATCGGCAGTGAACCTAGCCATCATCCGCCAATTATACAAACCTAGTTCCATTCCACCAGCTACCAAGCCACCTACACCCAGTGTGGTACTGCTCAACAAATTTTTCAACGTTGGCATAACAATTGCCATTTGGTGATAAACCATGTGCTGACTCTTGATTCGAGCAACTTCATGTCCGAAAACGTAAATTAATTCATCCGAATCAAGCCACTCCATTGCATCTAAATTGATACCGACAAGGGGTTTTTCCACGCCAACAATGTAGGTTTGAATGTTACCTGTGCCTCGAAATAGATACAATTCAGGAAGTGGATCGACATCAAGAATTTGGCAAGTTTCTACAAATGCTTGATGTAATTGGGGAAAATTACGAGGTGAAATTCTGATTTCACTACCAAGGCTTTGCAGTCTGAGTAGGCGATCGATACCGTATTCGTTAATTTTTTTGAGTAGTAGGGAAACACCGGGCATATTTTGCAAAGAAGCCAAGGCTTTGCGATCGAAGGGGTGCTCGTAGGCTTTAGAACTTAGTCCACTTAATATTTTTCTCGTCATAGGTTTTGAGCTTTTAAATAGCAGTTTAGAAGCATTAGGCAAACTTGCACCACATTGTACTAAGCATTTTTCGCTATCTTACCCAGATAGAATAAACAGTAGGAGCGCGCAGATGTGCATACGTGTCAACTTAACGCTAAACCCGCTTGGTGACAACGTTTTGCCCTCACCCCCAGCCCCTCTCCCATCCGTGAGAGGGGAGCTAGATATTTGATTCCCCTTCTCCCTTGGGAGAAGGGGTTAGGGGATGAGGGCGTGAGGGATTTGCAAAACGCCTGTCCGATATAGTTTTCGGCTTAAGTTGACACTAATGAAAGATGTCCGCCCCTATGGGAAAATTTGGCAATTTACAATTGATCTATGCAAATTATTTATTGGCTATTAGTCGCCGTAATGGTTGTGGGTATTATTGGTGCTGTAGTTCCCGCGATTCCCGGTAGCAGCTTAATTTTAATTGCAATTATCATCTGGGGAATCGTTAGTAGTTCCTTTGCTGCTATCAAGATTCCACTAATTGTGACAATTGTAGTTTTACTGCTCAGTGTCGGAGTAGATTTTTTAGCTAGCTATGTAGGAGCAAAACAAGCAGGAGCTAGCAAGTGGGGGCAAATTGGCGCAATTGTCGGCTTAGTGGTAGGATTTTTGGGATTATTGCCAACTTTACCTTTTGGGGGGCCACTGTTAGGAATTTTACTAGGCCCCCTTTTGGGAGCAATTATTGGTGAGTACCTTTACCGGCGCGAATTTGGGTTGGCGGTTAAAGCGGGTATAGGAATTGTAGTTGGGTCTTTGGTTGGAAATTTGATTCAAGGGTTGTTAGCGATCGCCGCAGTTGTAGTTTTTGTTGTAACAACCTGGCCACAAGTCTTTGGCTCTTAGCATTTGAAAAATCTGACAGATTTGAGAACAGCGTTAATAGCTAGCAATTAACTATTTGTTACAAACATTCAATTTGAGCGCAAAGACTATCCGTAGTAAACAAATACAGCGGTTTCTCCCATTTATTCTATGAGAGGAACCGTTTCAGTAAATATTGGCAACTCGAAAGATTATAGATACACTGCATACTCCATTGAACTAAAATCTGGTTTAGTAGTATTAAGTATAAATAATTACTTTTTTTGGACATTATGCAGATAGTTTTGATTAAAGTCAGAGCTATTGTCAATAATTTAAACCCTAGAGAGTAAGAGATATACGAAGCGCAGATATGTAAGAAATTAAAATTTTATGAAGACTATTTATTAGTTGAAGATGTGATGAAGACCACTCAGTAAATATTGCAGGTTCTAAGTCTATGTGATTTTATGGAGATAAGAAATACATCACGCAAGTTTTGCTTTCACTGACAGTATTTTAGATAGATTACTGAATAGTAAAAGTCAAGCAATCAATTTCTCTGTTCCAGGTTATTATTAGGACTCTCAAAGGCTCATGATTAATTTTAAATCTAAATTACTAAACGCTACTCTGGCTGCTAGTTTTGCAATCCCTTTGGCAACTGCTGGGTTGTTTACATCTGCTGGTTCGGCTCAAGCTGTAACCTTGAACGGAAGTATTGGTCTTACTGGTACATCTATCGTTCCTAGTGATGGAATCAATCCAGCTACTACCAGTATTAAATTTGTCGATGTTGATAGTGTTGATACTGATGGTGATTTTGCAGCCTTCTCACCAAGCTTATCAGGCGCAGGTATTAACATTAACACTCTAAATTTAACCAAGATAGCTAATATATCAAACACAACAGCTACATATTCTACAGGCGTTTACACTCCGTTCATTAATTTCGGATCGCAAACCTTGGGTAGTACTACTGCGCTTCTCACTTTTGATCTAGATGATTCTGTAGTTACCAGAACTCGGAAATCAGCTACCAACATTAATGACGTAATATTGGATGGGATTACGGGGAAATTTAATTTCAATGGAAAAACTATTGGGGTTGGCAATTTGGGTGCTTCTCTTAATGGAAAAACAAGCGAGTACCACTTAACTCTCGAAGCAGTTAGCGTTCCTGAGCCAACCACAATGCTAGGTTTAGGTTTAGTTGGTGCTGGCATGGTTATGTCTCGCCGTCGCAAAAGTGTCATTCAATAGTCCTATCCTAAATATAAAAAAGTTACTTTTAATTGCTAAAAGTAACTCTAATTAATCTATTTCGATCTGGCTGGAATGCAAAATTTACCAACCAGGTCGAATTTTTTATACTGCCAGATAAATCTATATGAATGGTGAATTTTCTTAACCTTAGATAGACTTAAACTGACTGCAAAGAATTTTTAGCTTCGCTTGCGATCGCATCTACTTCATCATTAGCCAGAATTTCTAATATAGATTTGGCTTCTGGATTACCTAAACGAGCCAAGGCTTGTACAAGTCTGTAACGAATTTGCCAATCTGGGTTGGTAGCATAGGGAGCCAACAGAGGAACTGCTTGTACATCTCCCAAGTCACCCAAAGAACTAATAGCAGCAGTTTGGACTAATTCATTTTCTGATGAAAGTGCCTCTTTGAGTAGTTCAAAGGCTCGTGGATCGCCCAACTCTCCTAATGTAGCAATAATACTGAATTGTATTAGCCATTCCCCAGTTGTATGATAAAGCTGCTGTAAATCTTCAAAAGCTTCACGTAACTTTAGAGCGCCCAAGCAGTCTGCTGCTGCTGCTTGTACATCTACTTCGGAGTCATGAAGTAAGCGATCGCGCAAAATATCCAAGGATAACTGTAAATCCTGCGTTCCCAGTGTATCCATTTGACTAACTGCTGAGTAACGGACACGGGAATTGCGATCGCCAATAGCACTTTGAATTAATTCAAAGCCAATCGCAGGTTCCAATTCGCGGATTTGATTTACTGCACGTAAGCGATCGCCTAAATCCTCAGAACTGAGCAATTGCTTAACAGACTCCGGAGTAATACTCATTTAGTTATCCTTGATTTTCAAATGTATAAAAAAGACAGACGCGATTAATCGCGTCTCTATTTTTGGCTTTTGTACGCGATTAATCGCGTCTCTATTTTTGACTAATCTTGACTAGCAGCCATAGCCCGAATAATATCACCACGAGTGAGGATACCAATTACTTGACCTGCACTATCAAGTACTGGCAAGCGGTGAACGCTGCGATCGTGCATGATTGTAGCTGCTTCTTTTAAAGTTTTATTAGGGGAAATAGCGATCGGGTTTTTACTCATCACCTCCCCAACGGTTTGCCCTAGAGCCTTGTGCAAATCACGGTCATACGTAGCAGGATTTTTTAAATAGATAACACTATCAAGAAACATAATGTACGCAGGTGGAGTAACACCAGTTTCTTGCCACATCAAATCGGTTTCCGAGATAATGCCCACCAATTTACCGAGATCGTCCACAACAGGTAGTCCGCTGATATGGCGTTCTGCGAGAATTTGGATAGCTTCCTTGAGTGGAGTTTCCTCCCGAACAACAATAGGATCGCGGCTCATCACATCGGCAACGGTTTTAGGCATTTATTTGCTGACACCTTAAATCAAAGTCCCTGCGCCTATTGTAGAAAATTGCGGGACTCAACCTGATGCAATTAATAGATTGTTACGGGATTAGTAATTTCTCATTTGTCATTTGTCATTGGTCATTGGGCATTGGTTATTAATTATTCTCCTCTGCTCCCCTGCTCCCTCTGCTTCTTTCCTAGCCCTCAGTCCCTTTTAATGCAGCAATAATTTGAGTATTTGCTTTCGGAAAAGTAAAATGCTCCAGTTCTTCCAAAGTTACCCAGCGAATTTCATCGGATTCCAAAGGTTGGGGGATACCTGTAAGATGGCGGCAGTGATGTACTGTAAGGGTAACGCGCAAGTTTGTATAGCTGTGGTCAATAGTAATCAGATGCTCTCCCACTTCAATCACTATTCCCAGTTCTTCGGAAATTTCCCGTTGAATACATTCTTGGATGGTTTCACCAGCCTCAATTTTACCACCAGGAAATTCCCACAAACCACCCATTGCTCCTTCTGGACGACGGCGGTCAATTAAAATTTGCTTTTGGTCATTCCAAATTACTGCAACACCAATGATTTTATGGGGTGGGAAAGAACTGGTTTCACTCATAGTTGAATGGGGAGTAAGGAGTAGGGAGAGAATTGGTGAATTTTGACTCTTGACTAATAACAAAACTCGGCAGACTAGTTGTAACTCTGCCGAGTTTTGATTTATTGCAAAGGTCATTTAGCGCTGTTCGTTTATCCACAAATGTGAATTCATCATTTATAAATAAGCCTCTAATACCATATTCGGTTAAAGACTTATTATTCAGGCCGCAAAAAAGGTTTAGAGGAGAGATTTTTATGCTTTCTGCATAGGTTTGGGAGTTATAACTAACTAGCCTGACATCCCTGACATCATATAATTGATTGAATTAATCACAAAATTACAGGAGTTTACAGAGAAGCGAAATCAAAGACTCCGCGTTCCTCTGCGTTGAAATTTCAACCTGAATTTGTCACTAATTTTGGATATTTGAAAAAACTTAGCTAGATGTATAATTGGGGATTATTGGCAAACATTTAGCAGAGATTTATTTTCAATTCGTATCACTGTAACTCTGATTAGCTCTCAACCCAACAATATTGAATTTCCCAAATTTTACATTTCTAGTCAATTTCGCTGTTGTCGGTTTCAGATCCTTGTAGGGCCATTTCAAAATTCATTCTCTGTTCAGCGTTACGCAAGAAATAACCACTAATCATCGCAGAAGCAAGAAGCCTACCTAGATTTTCCCGATTTGTGGTTACAGTAACACCAAAGTGTTCTGAAGGTAGATTACCTAATAGTCCTGTAATATTCCGTTCCATCACCTGAAAGACTTCGGCAGACGTGGGTTTGGATAGCTGGGTAACTGTCTCTGGACTCAAGGATTTAACGTACTGCCAGAGTAAATCGTTAGTTTCTGATTCGCTATTAAAAAATTCTGAGACACGATTGGATGGGTTACTCATTTTTTAGCTCCTTAACTACCACTATTGGCTGCGGTGCTTGTGATTTGAATATTAAATGTCTGTTTTGGATTTGACTTAGTTATTTTGTCTTCCTGTCAACTAATGTAACAGCCTAGCGCAAGAGTGGAAGTAGGTGTAACCGTACCAAAGTCAGCGTATTTTCTCACCCTAATAAATAGGTGAGGAGTGGGGAGTTAATTACAAACTCATCACTCCTAACTTCTAACTTGCCAAATATTCATCCATGTTGGCTTTAGACTTGCGAAGTTTGCTTAAGGCTTCCCGTTCAATTTGGCGGACTCGTTCTCGACTGATGTTCAATATTTCACCAATTCTAGCCAGAGTCAGAGCTTGCCCATCAGTTAAGCCAAAGCGCAGTGTGATTACTTCCCTCTGTTGTGGTGTTAGATCGCCCATCAGACGATCTAAGTCATAAGATAGGGAAGATTGCATAACAAACTCTTCGGGAGAAGCTCCTGGATCTTCCAGCATTTCTCCGAGTTCGGTGTCGTAGTTATCACCCAGCCGCAAATCCAAAGAAAGAGGCAAACGCGCCTTTTCTAAATACTCTCGTACTTGTTTGGGGGTCAATTCTAATTCTTCAGCTAGCTCCCCAGCCGTAGGAGCGCGTCCCAATTTTTGAGACAGTTGGCGCTGTGCCTTTTTAATCTTATTTAATTTTTCGGTGATATGGATCGGCAGCCGAATAGTGCGAGCTTTTTCGGCTATAGCACGAGTAATCGCTTGCCGAATCCACCAATAGGCATAAGTAGAAAATCTGTACCCTTTGGTGGGGTCAAACTTTTCTACGCCCCGTTGCATACCAATGCTACCTTCTTGGATCAAGTCCAGTAAATCGACATTGCGCTTGATATATTTTTTGGCAACGGACACTACCAGCCGCAAATTGGCTTCTACCATCTTGCGCTTGGCAATTTCACCATCTGCGATCGCTTCGTTCAACTCTGCTGGTTCTAAGTTTGTTGCTGTGGCCCACTCTTCTAGAGTCGGTTGACGATCTAGCTGGGTGGCAAGAGATTCCCTTGATTCGTGCAAAGCACAGGAACGTTGCACCTGTTTACCATAGAAAATCTCTTCCTCGTGTGTTAACAGTGGCACACGGCCAATCTCACGCAGGTAAGTCCGCACGAGGTCTGTGGCTGTCTGAGCGGTCTTCATGGCGCTACTCTTTGGTAATGATGGGGTTGGCGGTAGGGTCATTAAGGGATAGATGCTTTCTTTATTTATTAGGGTGCTACCCAGTCAGACTGGGAACCCATGTTATGGTTTGCAACTTACGCGCCTGAGAAACTCGGCTGCTCATAATCATCAAATTTAGGCTTCTTAACTGCTAAAACTACAGTTATTTCCTAGTTTTCACAAGTATCTACAGTTAGATAAAAGGTTGCTTTTTAAACATTTTTTATGGAAGTCTTATTAAAAATTGTAACATTTATGAGAAGATTTTGGCTAGATAACGACATGAAATCTCCTGGTTTTTCCAGTTAATGCAACGTTGCCCTCTATCTTAAGGCTGACTAAAAGTCAATTTAAGAAATTATCTGGTTCAAATAATTTTCCTCATATTTGTTAAAGTATCTCAATGAGAACTATATTCATTCCCTTCTAACAATTGTTTAATTTTTTCTGAGAATTGGGCATGGGACATGGGGCATTAGTTATTTATTAATTATTCTCCCCTGCCCCCGTGCCCCCCTACATCCCTATTCCCTCGCAATCGGGCAGTACTCTTGGATAGTTTTTACATCCAAAGTCGTATTTTGTAAGGAACGGATGGCGGCGACGGTAGCTTTTGCACCGGCGATGGTAGTGATGATGGGAATTTTGTAAGCTAAGGCTGTGCGGCGGATTAACCTAGCATCAGTCTGGGCTTCTTCCCCTGAAGGTGTGTTGATAATAAGTTGGATCTTCTTGTTTTTGATCGCATCAAGCACGTGGGGACGACCTTCATGGAGTTTTAAGACTAATTCAATCTTTAGCCCCTGTTCCAGAAGAACTCGGCGTGTACCAAGGGTAGCCATCACTGTAAAGCCCAAATCGATAAATTCTTTCACCACACCACTTGCAGCAGCTTTATCGCGATCGCTCATTGATACAAATACAGTTCCCGTTAGCGGTAAACGCTCCCCAGCACCCAATTCCGCTTTGGCAAAGGCACGGCCAAAGTCGCTGTCAATCCCCATCACCTCACCAGTGGATCTCATTTCTGGGCCCAATATTGTATCAGTTCCTGGGAATTTATTAAAGGGTAATACTGCTTCTTTTACAGCAATATGTGTGGGAATGACTTCCTCAGTGAAATGTAGCTCCTCTAAGGTTTTCCCCGACATAATTAAGGATGCTAGTTTCGCTAACTGTATACCCGTTGCTTTAGATACAAAGGGCACTGTGCGTGAGGCGCGGGGGTTGGCTTCTAGAATGTAAACTTGGGGAGAATAGCTGCTTGCACCGACAACGGCAAATTGAATATTCATCAACCCTACGACTGACAATGCTTGTGCTAGCTGCACCGTCCAAGTGCGAATTTGATTGAGAACTGCTGGTGATAGGGAAATGGAAGGTAGGGAACAAGCAGAATCTCCTGAGTGAATTCCTGCTTGCTCAATGTGTTCCATGATGCCACCAATCACCACCCGTCCTGTATGATCTGCGATCGCATCTACATCGACTTCAATGGCGTTTTCTAAAAACTTATCAATCAAAATCGGATGTTCTGGTTCTATGAGTACCGCAAAGCTCATGTAGCGTTCCAACTCAGAATCGGAATAGACGATTTCCATCGCTCGTCCCCCCAACACATAGCTGGGACGCACCACCACCGGATAGCCAATGCGTTTGGCGACAATCAGCGCGTCTTCGTAACTCCGCGCGATACCATTAGGCGGCTGGGAAATATTCAACTGTTGGAGAATCTTTTCAAACCGCTCCCGGTTTTCTGCCATGTCGATGGAATCTGGCGATGTACCCCAAATTTTAGTGAGCAGTCCAGAAGTTTCATTTCTAAGAAATTCTTGTAATGGTAGAGCCAACTTTAGCGGTGTTTGTCCGCCAAACTGAATTATTACACCCACTGGATTTTCAGTTTCAATGATGTTAATAACATCTTCTTTTGTTAACGGCTCAAAGTAAAGGCGATCGCTGGTATCGTAATCTGTCGAAACTGTCTCTGGGTTAGAGTTGACCATAATCGTCTCATACCCCGCTTTCTTCAAGGCATAGGCGGCGTGACAACAACAATAATCAAACTCAATTCCTTGTCCAATGCGGTTGGGGCCACCACCCAAAATTAATACTTTTGGCTTGGTTGCGGGCATTACCTCTGTTTCTTCTTCGTAGGTAGAATAGTAGTAAGGAGTAAACGCTTCAAACTCAGCAGCGCAGGTATCTACGGTTTTGTAAACTGGGATAATCCCTAGTGATTTGCGGTAAGCGCGAACTTCATCTTCGGTGGTTTTGGTGGCATAAGCAATCTGGCGATCGCTATATCCGTCTCGCTTCACTTCATAAAGTTGCTCTTTTGTCAATTGCTGCAAAGGTGTCCGCTTCAGGAATTTTTCGACATCTAGCAGTTGCTGAAATTTATCTAGGAACCACGGGTCAATACCAGTTAGTTCATAGATTTCCTCAGCACTAATTCCTAGTTGCAAGGCATGGCGCACGGAGAAAATGCGATCGGGGTTAGGTGTCCGCAGTTGGGCGCGAATTTGTTCGCCACTAGGTAATTTTTCGGCTTTGTCGCAACCCCAACCAGCGCGTCCGGTTTCGAGCGATCGCAGTGCCTTTTGGAAGGATTCATTGAATGTCCGCCCAATTGCCATTGCTTCCCCGACTGATTTCATTTGGGTTGTCAGCACTGGGTCAGAACCGGGGAATTTTTCAAAGGCGAAGCGGGGGATTTTTGTCACTACATAGTCAATTGTCGGCTCAAATGACGCGGGAGTTTTCTTGGTGATGTCATTTTTAATTTCATCCAAGGTGTAGCCCACAGCCAATTTTGCAGCCATTTTGGCGATCGGGAAACCCGTGGCTTTGGAAGATAAAGCCGAACTACGGGAAACGCGGGGGTTCATTTCAATTACAACCACATCACCATTCAGCGGATTGACGGCAAACTGGATATTAGAACCGCCAGTTTCCACCCCGATCTCGCGGATGATTTTGATTGCCATATCCCGCAGCCTTTGATATTCTTTATCAGTGAGGGTTTGCGCGGGAGCGACGGTAATAGAGTCCCCTGTGTGAATGCCCATCGGGTCAAGGTTTTCGATGGAGCAGATAATCACCACGTTATCAGCCAAGTCACGCATCACTTCGAGTTCATATTCTTTCCAGCCTAGTAAAGACTGGTCAATGAGAATTTGCGAAACGGGGCTGGCATCTATACCCACTTGTGCCATTTCTTCAAATTCTTCTTGGTTATAGGCAATGCCACCGCCACTTCCTCCCATTGTGAAGGCAGGACGAATAATTAGGGGATAAGTACCAATTTGGCGGGCAACAGCTTTGGCTTCTTCTAAAGATTCAGCTGTGTCGCTAGGACAAACAGCTACCCCAATCCTTGCCATTGCTTCACCAAAAAGTTTTCGATCTTCGGCTTTTTCGATCGCTGGGAGTTTAGCGCCAATTAACTCAACGCCGTACTTTTCCAACACGCCATTTTTGGCTAAAGCAACGGCGAGATTGAGGGCGGTTTGTCCTCCCATCGTTGGCAGTAAAGCGTCGGGGCGTTCTTTCTCAATGACTTTTTCGACCAATTCCGGCGTCAGCGGCTCAATGTAAGTGCGATCGGCCGTTTCCGGGTCGGTCATAATCGTTGCAGGGTTGGAGTTGACCAAAACCACTTCATAGCCTTCTTCTCGGAGCGCTTTGCAGGCTTGAGTGCCAGAGTAGTCAAACTCACAGGCTTGTCCGATCACAATTGGACCAGAACCTAACAGTAGAATCTTCTGGAGGTCATCACGGCGGGGCATAGTCGTTGCCTTGGAATATGAGAATAGAAATCCTGATCATTTTAAGGGTCTTTACCCCCTCTGGTGCTTTTTATTATTAAGTTTTCTAAGTTTGATGACAGGAAGGAGTGGGGAACGGGGAGCAGGGGGGCAGGAGAGCAGGGAAGCAGAGGAGAATAATTAATAACCAATGCCCAATGCCCAACAATTATTTTGTATTTTTAATTTTATTTAATTATGAACCTAAAATTTCTAAAGCTTTTGCGAATCTTTATTATTTAATCTGATGAAACTTGCAATAAATGATGATTTATTTTGGTGTATATCTGCCTGCTTATTTATGCACAAATAGAGTACTTAGATAAAAATTTATCTTAACTAGCTAATTGCTAAATATTTTCAACGTTAAATATTATATAAATATGTTTACTTAGATTAAAAATGGCAGAGAAATAGGGATACCATTCTCTGCCATTTTTTATAATATTTTAATAGTTGGTGCTGCCAACTTTTCCTTTCAGTCTAGTTAGACAAATCTAGATTATGAAAATTTTAGCTTTGAGCCGCTTGGACAAACCCTAAAGTTAAGCTGTCTTTGGCGAGGAAGTGAGATAAATGATACGCACGTTCCTCAGTTTTCAACAAAATCTTTTCGTATAGATAGCGTGTGCCCCGATCGCCTAAACTCTCTGCCTGAGCGGCTTGGCGACGAATTACGCCAATGATTGCTTGTTCGGCAGCTAGGTCATTTTCCACCATTTGGCGAGAGGAATATACGCCTTCAGATTCTTGCTCAAAACAGGTTAATTCTGCTAATTTGCTGAAGGTAGCTACTGGCACACCACCCAGTCCATCCAAACGTTCTCCAATTTCATGAACGTGGTCTTGTACTTGGTTGTAGCTTTCGTTAAAAAACTCATGCAGAGAGTAAAATTCTGAGCCTTCAACTACAAAATGATGCTTTTGGTACTGCAAGTACAGTGCCTGGAAACTAGCTAATACAACGTTAAATCCTTCTGTAACTGGAGCGGTTACACTGCGATCCAGCAACACAGGATTGTCATATACATGACCAAAGTTCCGTAACAAAGTTTGCGTTTCAGACATTGTTCTCCTCGCTATTTAGCAATTATAGATTTTAACTGCTTATTCTTTACATATTAACATTTTCGCAATAATAGCAAGCCAATTTGCCATCACAAGATTTTGTATTTTTGTTTACTAAAAGTCTTAAGTTGATCGTTGGCTAAATTATGGCAAGCTCATCAAGTTGTGTATATTTCTCATTACTATTGACATAAAAAGTTAAATGTGCATATATTCCGAAAGAGTGAGGGGAGATAGAGAAGTAAATACCTCCTTGCCCTAATACTCCTTGTCATCCCCCGGATCTCTCTCATGGGACGATCGCAAGAATTTTATTTTTTTTGCAAAATTAATGAGAATTGTTTGCACTTAAGGTATGCTGGTTTTAAGAAGCTAGACTACTAAGATTTTCAAAAAGCAGGGAGTTAAATGGCGGTAGTTACTGCAAGTTTGTTGCACTTTGAGGGCAATTCTCTTGAAATCGCATAGTTCAGAAATAGAAATAAACCACCTTGTAGAGGTGAATTGGGTAGACCGCTGGCAAGTCTATCAACGCTTAGAGGAGTTAGACATTCCCTGTAGTTGTGCGGCTAACCAGCCATTAAAAGTTGAAATTAGCAATCCGACTGCGGCTGTTCAACTTTGGAGTGTAGTACAGCGATTTACAGCCTCTCGTCAAGACCAAATTTGGACTCTTGAGTGTTGCTGGAAAAGTCGCTATCAACAGTTCTAATTTTTTGCTACTGCTGAGAATATCTCGCTTAATAGCTTGTACTAGTTAAAAGGAGGTTAAAAAATGGGTGCATCTCACAATATGGAAGTATCAGAATTTTGCCTTGAGGGCAGATTTATAGATTTTGTGATTAAAGACGGCTATAAGCTGAAAGGTTTGCTGCTAGGTACTCATGAGGGTGAATGCTACATTAAACTTGCTAAACACTTACGGGCTGGTTTTGACTTGCGGCTACCAGCAGGTACTTGGCTACAAGTTGTTGGTTATAAAGAATACGATATAAAAAAAGACAAAGTTACACTGAAAGCTGAACGTGTGATGGCGGCGCGTTCTGAAATAGCAACAATTCAAACGATCGCAGCACCACAAGAACCCCCATCTATTGATAATGTCAAGGTAAAACCAGCTAAGGCTAAGGCCACTATTTTGGTATGTCAAAAGTCTGATTGTATGAAACGCGGTGGTAAAGCAGTTTGTCAGGCGTTGGAGGCGGCTTTAAGCGATCGCGGTTTAGAAGACCAAGTTACAATCAAGGGCACTGGTTGTATGAAGAACTGTAAAGCTGGGCCGAATTTAGTAATGCCAGATAAAACACGCCATAGCCGAATTCAAGCTGCACAGGTTCCAGCCTTGATGAATCAGCATTTTGGCGACAAAAATTTAGAAGCACAGCCTGAGAATTTAAGGAAAGTAGCGATATCTAATGGCAAACTTTGGGGAACTAGTTCATAAAATCTTGACATTTGAATGAGAAAGCTTAATAATATCTTCTCAAGTGTGTTCCGTTAATACTCGGCCGTAAAATCCGTTAGAAGTTTCCAATAAAATCAAAAAACTGGCTTTCATTAAGGCCAGTTTTTTGAATGAATAGAGTTTAAATTAAGCAATTTTTAACCGGAATGCTTCGGTAATTTGGAAAGATTCAAAGGGATGTGATTGATTGATGAATACGTAGACGCACTGAGGCTTGTTGTTAAACATCGCTTACAGTGGAAGCGTCAATCATCAATGACTTAAAAACAAATGCCACACACCCCGCAGTGGATATACATCGTTTTTTTGACATTTTCTACGATAGTCATGATTTTTGTATTCCGTCATGACTGGAATCGCCTCGCTAAACTCTACAGCACCCAAGAAGCGCCGCCACAAAACTTCTCCCGAATGCAAAGCGGTTCTGTGGGTTTGGTGTATTACAAAGGAACTTTAAACGTTGGTACAAATCCTCAAGGGATTTATCTGAGTATTTTCCCGTTGTTTAGCTTGGGACTTACGCCGTTGTTGATTCCCTGGGGTTCTATTAGGAAGATTGAACCTGCTAACCAACTTTTTATTGAGCGTTTTCGTTTGTATCTTAGTTCTCCAAAAGTCAAACTGATTTTAAGCAAAGATATTTTGGAACCAGCTAAAGAATTTTTAGCCACACAGGGATTTGAGTGGATTTAGACAAATCTCTTTTTTACCTGGCTGATAACGTAGGGATACATCATTGCGGCAAGCTACGTCTACGAAATGCTGCTTGTCATCACAAAGGTAATAATCCATTGCAATCATTTTCAAATGGGGATTAGAACCGCAAAACAGCATTGATTCCTAAAGCGAGAGACAGTATCATGCCTCTATGACAGTTCCACAATGACACCTGCGGAGTTTTTGCAATCTATTGGAGCATTGTCATGAGCAACCTGAGCGTCCAACTTCCTGACTCTTTGTACAAAAGTTTGCAGGAACTTGCCAAACAAGACGGCATTTCTATCGATCAGTTTGTGGCGACAGCAGTTGCGGAAAAAATCGCTGCACTAACAACTGAAATTTATCTAGGGAAGTTAGCAAAGCGAGGCAGTCGAGAAAAATACGACGCAGTTTTAGCGAAAGTACCAGATATTGAACCGGAATCTTACGATCAATTACCGACAGCCTAACAAAGCAGTGCAGGGTATTTACCTTTAGGGGTAATTTTTCCCAAGTGTTTGCAAGAGTTTTGACTTAAGCAATGCCTGCGGTTCTTACTAGCCTACGCCTAAGATTTGTCATGAGAAAGGTAAAGTAGTAGTAGCGTAGACGTAGCCCACCGCAGGCATCGCTTCATATTTGTAGGCAATTAGGTTTAGCCCAGTCTCCCGAATACAAGTTAACTGGGATATTGCGCTTACTCGTTTTTGTGCCAGAGTTTGAAATCTCAGGCTCATAGTGTAAGTCCACTCAAATAGACTTGCACTATGAGAGAGAGAATTGATTAGCAGTTTGTTGTTGGGACTTGTAGGTTTTCTGGGGGGGTAGGTTGAAAATTATATGACTTCGTTAGAGAAGACTGCAACAACTTTAAGATGAATGTAGCTTGCAGATGATTGGGCAAGACAGTTAAAAAGTCATTTAGGTCTTGGATAGCTTCACTAATAGATTCTGAGGAAGCACCCTTTAATAAAGCATAGCGATATAAGTGGTCTGCTTCTTGAGTATATTGAGCAGCCAAGTAGTAAAGAGCTAAATTAAAGGCATTATGCCAGTCTTTAGCATCTTTTTTACAATGCTCTGTGGCAAGCTTGATGGCAGGCACTAGGCAAGTTCGTGCATTGTCTGGTTGCTTAATAGCCAAGTAGACTAAAGCGCGATTATACACAGCATCTTCATAGCGTTTTTCCTCATAAGCTTTTAACATATTTGCTAAGTGCTTACCCCAATACTTAACTTCCGCAGAATCCCCATCTTTACCAGCCTGAAGCATTGTTTTTGCATATTGCTGGGCAAAAGTTGGTTGATTTTTGAGTAGAGCAAGAAACTCATTAAGAGCTATAGATAAATTTCTTTGCGGTGACTGACATAATTTATGGTACAAAACGTTTAATGTGTGACTTTGCCAGCTAGGATCGCGCTGTTTGTTATCTTCCTCTAATTGCAAATCGTTCCGTAGGCTGTCATAATATTGTGCCAACTTCCCATGTATGTCAGCCCAACCTTGCGGCGATGAATGGCGTTTGTGGCATAACATTTGGGTTTTGACCACATCATGATAAACCCAGCCGTTGCTATGTTCTTTGAGAAAAGATGTTTCTTTGAGCCAAGTAAATAGCTCATCAGCTTCTTCTTCCGATCTTAACTTGGCTATTACATCCCGGTTCAAACACCGAGGAATAGCAGCATCAAGCGCCACTTGTCGCCGTTTAGGATCGTCAATCCATCTTAAAAAGCTTTTTACAGCACTGCTGCTAGGCTCAATTACCTGGTTGGGGTCATTAGGACGAGCATCTGCTAACATTTCCATTAGCAGGGGTAAGTTTCCAGAAACGTTTTCAATCACTTCAATAATGCGATTGTCCGTAATGCCTTTGCGAGTTAGATATTGTCGGGCTTCTTCTTCTGTAAAGGGTTCCAGAGGTAAACGAACTATTAATTCCTCGTAGGATGCCCAGTTATTTTTATCTAATTCTTGCCGACCGGCGATGATTATTAATATATTGGCAGATACTTTACCGTGCTGGTTCTCAAAAATTTCCCGTAGCCAGTTATCTAGGAATTCTTCGGTGCGCTCTGAGGTATCGAAAAACAGGAATAAAGGAGTTTTATCAGCAATTTTAGAAATATCTTGCAAAAATAGCGGGGTCAGAACTTCTTCAGGTTCTTTAACTAATTGCACTTCATCTCTATTTGTTATTTTTTTAGCAACATAAGAAGCCCATTCTCCAGCTTGGGTAGCCAAAGCATCCTCATTTACAAAATCAAATACAGCACCGCCAACTGGAACTCGACGCGCCAGATGCACACTAGTTTTTACTATAGTTTTCCCGACAAAAGCGGAAAAACCTTGAGGAGCATCTGGATCTGTTTCTAATTCTTGGCACTTTTGGCGGTAAACTTTGTAGCGATCGCTAAACTGCGTTAGTTTATAACTTTGCTGTTCTAACTCCTCAGCTAAACGACCCATGACTTCTGGTATAGTTTTTTCAGCTTCATCAACATAAGCCGAAATCATTTTTGCATCGTCAGCAATTTTACGAAACTGTCGCAGCAAGGTACTTTTACCAATTCCGCCTTGACCACAAACGTTAAACAAAAAACAACGGCGATTGTCTTCTAGGGGTAGTGCTAAATTGTGGCGAAATTGGTTTATTTGGTCTTCACGACCGATAAAATTTGATTGTTGACGTTGCTTAACAATATCTTGTAGGCTTTTAGGCTTATCTTGTGCGTTCATAATAAGATTTAATTTTGAAGCGTCTATGTTTATAGACAGAACTACTAAATATAAATGCTGTATTTCGGAATTTTCTCAACTTTTTTGAGGTAATTTTTAGGCGTTGACCTTTTGAGGCTCGAAGTTGACCTTTTGAGGCTCGAAGTTGACCTTTTGAGGCTCGATGTTGACCTTCTGAGGCTCGATGTTGACCTTCTGAGGCTCGATGTTGACCTTCTGAGGCTCGACGTTGACCTTCTGAGGCTCGACGTTGACCTTCCGAGGCTCGAAGTTGACCTTCTGAGGCTCGATGTTGACCTTTTGAGGCTCAATGTTGACCTTCTGAGGCTCGATGTTGACCTTCTGAGGGTCAAAAATGCCTTGGCGATTAGAAATCGCGGCTATACAGACTTGTGTTGAGCGGAGTCGAAATACAAAACCCGCACTTCTCTACGAGACGCTGCGCGAACGACAAGCTCAGTAACCACCTGCGCGGGTTTCAAAAATCTTTGGATACAAAATGCAAAAACTGCATAACATCAGAGTTTTTGCAATCTATTGGAGCATTGTCATGAGCAACCTCAGCGTCTAATTTCCTGACTCTTTGTACAAAAGTTTGCAGGAACTTGCTAAACAAGACGGGATTTCTATCGATCAGTTTGTGGCGACAGCAGTTGCGGAGAAAATCGCTGCACTCACAACTGAAATTTATCTAGGGGAGTTAGCAAAGCGAGGCAGTCGAGAAAAATACGACGCGGTTTTAGCGAAAGTACCAGATATTGAACCGGAATCTTGCGATCGCTTAATATTTGTATGCAATTGAGTTGAGCGATCACCTGCACATTGTCATGAAAAGGAAAAATCGCTTAATATTTAGCTGTGTCACGTCACTACAAATTTTTAATATTTGTAAATCGCTCATCGGAGTCTTAACTAGAATCTTCTTCAAGTCTGCTACCTTTTCGACTCTTTAAGATTCGCCCGTTCAAGATTCGCCCCTTCAAGATTTGCCCCTACAAGAAACGCCCGTAGAAGATTCGCCTCTTCAAGATTCGCTCGTGCAAGATTTGCCCCTTCAAGATTCGCTCGTGCAAGATTCGCCTCTTTAAGATTCGCCCTTTCAAGATTCGCCTCTTTAAGATTCGTTCGTACAAGATTCGCCCCTTCAAGATTTGCCTCTTCAAGATTTGCTCTTTTAAGATTCGCTCGTACAAGATTCGCTCCTTTAAGATTTGCATTTTCAAGATTCGCCCTTTCAAGATTCGCCTGAACAATATCTTTAAAAACTAAAACGCAACCTTGTAAATCCAAAAAACTCAGGCAATTCAAGCAAAACACATCAGTATTAGTAGTGATTCTTTGCCCTTGCAAGCGGGAAATCCAGATACCGAAAGCTTCAGGAGTATGCCATTGAATCTTTGAAACTGTCTCTGTCACTCTAGCGCAAGCATTTAACACAGCCAACAGCGCTTCTTCTGCATTTCGTGCTTGTCTGTTTTCTTCTTGAAAATCAGGTCTGGGAGTCAAGCGTTCCATCGGCATTCCATGATGCAACATAAAACCAATCAGATGGCATAATGTCTGCTGCCAATTGCCAACATCCGATGCATTCTGTAAACGCATTTCATCCGCAACAAACTTAAAAAGGTATTCATCTATATGGGATGCACCGCACAGAATTGCCCACCTTTTTAAAGCCTCGCGCTCATCCCATCCTTCGTCTGGATCGTTCTGGCGAGCCTTCAGCTTTTTATGAATAAGTCTAACTTCTCGCACGATGCGTTTTCCTGCCAAGTATTCACCAAAACTTTTGTGAGTAAATTCAAAAGTTTTTTCCTGTTCCTTAACTCCACTCTCACGAAAATAAAAGGCAATCAAAAGACGAATTACGCCTAATTTTGCACTTTTCTGAAACTTGTCTAAAAGACGTTTTAAATTACCGTTTTCACAATGGGCTTCAATTTCTCTGACTGTTGTTGTTCGTCCATCTCCATGCCAAGAAGCTAAAGCAATTTCTTCCAAGATGCGAACAAAGTCTGTTTCCTCAATTCCACGAATAGCCGGATGTTGATAACCAGCCCAACCACGCTGATAAACTGCCGTGAGTAAATTTGCATAAATTGCATTTAGATTGCCGTCTGTAGGAAATTTATTTTGCTGGTTAAAACTCAATGCCACCAGGTAATTCAGTAAGGGTTGGGCAGTAATTTCTGTAAGGTTATCTTGGTTTAACTCTTGTGGTAAACCATCATAAGCTCGTCCGCTAGCATTGCCGTATTTCTGCCACCAAATTTGACGTTGATCTTGCTGCAACAAGTTTTGATCGTCAATGTAATTATTTCTTTCATCTTCAGTCACAAAATAAGGCAATATATGCAAGATTTGCTGTGGTTTGCGAAAGTCGCTAATATTTGCTTGCACTACCAGTTCTCGACTACTGATTAATACTTGTAAGCAATTTTCACGCGCATTAAAGCGCTCTACTTTTCTTTGGACTTCGCGCACAAATTGTTTAGCAGTTTCAGTGGCAATTTTGCCCTGTATGGCAAGCTCATCCAAACCATCAAATATAATGAGTAAGCGTGAATCAGCCTTATCTTTATCTAGCGGATTATATTTGAGAAAGCCATCGTCTCGCACAAACTTACCAACTGCATCAACTAAGTCATCCGAGGGTTCAAAATGGTGCAAGGGAATAAATAAAACTGGAATTTTCCCTTTTTGTGCTTGGTTAGCTGCAAAGATTTTGGCAAAGGAGGATTTACCACTTCCTGGGCCACCACTAATCACTCTAATTGCATCATGGCAATCGCCTTTTTCTAACCAAGCTTCTAGTTCAATTTCTAAGTCAAGAACAATTCGCTGATATTTATCATCATCTCTCACGCTGCGTTCAAATTCTTCTGATTTTTCACCTGCAACTTTCCGCTTATAGTAGGCGTGTAAAGGAACATAAACCTGTTTTAAACTAAAAGCTTCTAAAAACATCGGTTCTTCAATCTGTTTTTGTAGCCAAGCTAAATAACACTGCCATGACTGTTCCCGTTTATTGGCTTGAGTAAAGGGGGTATCCAGTTCTTCTTTTAAACAAGCATATTTCTCTGGATGTTTTGCCCACTCTTCATGTAAAGCAAATACAAAATAGGTAGGAAGACGATGACTAATTGTTAGTGCCTGTGCCGGATTGACGCTAAAGTATTTTAACCAGTCGGCAAAAGCAGTTTTAATCACTTCCAAAATGGGCAACTCTTTAGGACGGTTAAAAAAATCTTGGTCAATACGCAATTCTATACTTTCTAGGGAATCGTTGAGGCGATCGCACAATAGCTCAAGATCGCTCTCGTTTGGTTTTTCAAACAGTAACTCTTGATTTCCTTTTATCAAACTAACTATTGCTTCTACCAAAGAACGGTAAATTAGTAACCAAGCAACTTCCTCTGGTGCTGATCCTAAACCTAGTGCTGCTGTAGCTTCTACTGCATCTTTGGCTACTTCTCCCCACTGACCTAAGACCCCATTTATCACACCTTTTCCTAGTGATTTGAATAGTTCTTTAAAGTCAGCGTTAATGGGTTTATTCCATAATGCAACAGGTTTGCTAACTGAAAATCCAGAGGTATTGCTCATAGCTGTTGTATGACGCTGGTAGATGTACCGAGTTCGTATATTTCAACAAGGTTTTATCAGATTTTTCCTGAAAACCAGTAGTAAATTTAACAATTTATCTAGATATACTTCTAATTTCAGCCTCAAAGGCTCAACATTGGGGATAAAAGGCTCAACGCTGAGGTTCAAAGGCTCCGCTTAATATTTGTATGTAATTGGGTTGAGCGATACCTGGGTTGGGCTACGCACACGCAAAGAAGTTTTAACTTAGAGAAGACTGCAATAACTGTCGTATAGATGTAGCCTGCACATGGTCAGGGAAGACGGTTAAAAAATCATCTAGGTCTTGGATAGTTTTACGAACAGATTCTGAGGAAGCACCCTTCGATAAGGCATAGCGATATAACCGCTCTGCTGGTTGAATATATTGAGCAGCTAAATAGTAAAGGGCTAAATTAAAGGTGTTAGACCAGTCTTCAGCATCTTTTTCGTAATGCTGTTTAGCAACGTTGATAGCAATTGCTAGGTCAGCCCATGCTTTATCTGGTTGGTTAAGGGCTTGGTAGGCTAAAGCGCGATTATATAAATACCAATTACTGTCAGAATGTAAGTCAATAGCGCGGTTAAAATCTACAAGAGCCTCATTATATAGCTTCAGCATCAGATAAGTTTGACCGCGATGGGCGATCGCCGAGTCAAGTTTAGGGTTAAGTTCGATTGCGCGGTCAAAATCTTCTAGGGCTTCTGGGTAACGCTTCATTAATCGGTAAGTTTGACCGCGACGTGCGATCGCCCAGTCATATTTGGGGTTAAGTTCAATATAAAGGTTCTCTTCATAAGCTTTTAACCCATTTGCTAATTGCTCACCCCAACGCTGAACTTCGGCAGAATCGGCATCTTTACCAGCCTGAAGCATGGTTTCTGCATATTGTTGGGCAAATTTGCGTTGATTTTTGAGTGCAGCAAGAAATTCATTGAGAGATACAGACAAATTTCTTTGCGGTGACTGACATAAATTGTGGTAGAACACGTTTAATGTGTGGCTTTGCCAGCTAGGATCGTGCTGTTTATTCTCTTCGTCCAATTGCAGATCGTTTCGCAGGTTTTCATAATAGTCTGCTAACTTGCCATGTATGTCAGCCCAACCCTGCGGCGATGAAAGGCGCTTGTGGCGTAACATTTGGGTTTTGACGACATCATGATAAGCCCAGCCATCAGAGCGTTCATTGACAAAGGATGTTTCTTTCAGCCAAGTAAATAGCTCATCTGCTTCTTGTTCTCCTCTCAACTTGGCTATAACATCCCGATTCAAGCACCGAGGAATGGCAGCATCAAGCGCCACTTGTTGCCGTTTAGGGTCATCAACCCATTTTAAAAAGCGTTCTACAGCAGTGCTGTTAGGTTCAATTACTTGGTTGGGGTCATTGGGATGAGCATCTGCTAGCATTCCTACTAGCAGGGGTAAGTTTCCAGAAAGGCGCAAAATCACTTCAATAATGCGATTGTCTGTAATGCTTTTGCGAGTTAGATATTGTTGGGCTTCTTCTTCTGTAAACTGTTCCAGAGGGAAACGAACTATTAACCCCTCGTAAGGTGCCCAATGATTTTTATCTAATTCTTGCCGACCGGCGATCGCTATCAATATATTGAGAGATACTTCACCATGGCGACCCTCCAAAATTTCTCGTAGCCAGTTATCTAAGAATTCCCCGGTGCGTTCGTATGTATCAAAAAACAAAATAACAGCAGTTTCTTTTGCAATTTTAAAAATATCTTGCAAAAATAACGGGGTCAGAACTTCTTCAGGTTCTTGAACTAATAGCACTTCATCTTTATTTGTTATTTTCTTTGCAACATAAGAAGCCCATTCTCCGGCTTGGGTAGCAAAAGTATCCTCATCTACAAAGTCAAATTCAGCACCGTCAACGGGAACTCGACGCGCTAAACGCACACCAGTTTTAAAGACAGTTTTTCTCACAAAAGCCGAAAAGCCTTGAGGAGCATCTGGATCGGTTTCTAATTCTTGGCGCTTTTGACGGTAAACTTTGTAGCGTTCTGTAAACTGCGTTAGTTTATGACCTTGCCGTTCTAACTCCTCAGCTAGACGACCCATGACTTCTGGTATAGTTTTTTCAGCTTCATCGATGTAAGCCGAAATAATTTTTGCTTCATCAGCAATTTTACGAAACTGTCGCAGCAAGGTACTTTTACCAACTCCGCTTTGACCCCAAACGTTATATACAAAACAACGGCGATCGTCTTCTGGGCGTAATGCTAAATTTTGGCGAAATTGGTTTACTTGGTCTTCACGACCCACAAAACCTGATTGTTGACGTTGCTTAAGAATATCTTGTAGACTCTTGGGCTTGTTTTGTGGGTTCATTACAAGATTCAATTTCGGGATATTAATGTTTATAGAATAACTACTAAATATAAATGCTGTATTTCGGAATTTATTAAACTTATTTTAGGTAATTTTGACGTGTAACCTTAATTTAATTCCAATTTTGACCTTCTGAGGCTCGACGTTGACCTTCTGAGGCTCGACGTTGACCTTCTGAGGCTCAATGTTGACCTTCTGAGGCTCAACTTTGACCTTCTGAGGCTCGACTTTGACCTTCTGAGGCTCAATGTTGACCTTCTGAGGCTCAACTTTGACCTTCTGAGGCTCAACTTTGACCTTCTGAGGCTCAACTTTGACCTTCTGAGGCTCAACGTTGACCTTCTGAGGCTCAACTTTGACCTTCTGAGGCTCGACGTTGACCTTCTGAGGCTCAAAAATGCCCTGGCGACTGAGAAGTCGCGGCTACACAGACAAAACCCGCCTGCGCGGGTTCCAAAAATCTTTGAATTCAAGACGCAAAAAGGGCATAACATTGTTATGCCCCTACAAATGAGGTGTATTTTACTAAGTTGACAACTGGTATAGTTGCCTGTTTCAAGCTTTAGCTAACTGGGACTTCGGATTGCTTTTTCTTAGAACGGCGGTTAAACCTGCGTCCCATCTCATCAATTACTGCATCTAAACCTGCGACATCACCGCTAGCTTTGGCATAACTATAAACTGCTAGTGCTGCTGCATACGCTTCACTAGCAGCAGCTATACAGGTATCATCCACCAATTCTTGCAGTTGCGTTAGAGACAACAGCACCGGATACAAGTCCTCATATATTTCCAAGTCCCGGCGCATTTCTTCTAAATCAAAGTAACGAGGCAAAAAATTAGGGTTTTGTGTTGCCACTTCTAAAGCTTTGCCGACAAAAGCCCGACTTTTATCTCCCATCTTCAGCATTGTTCGCCGATCTTCAGGGGTCAAATCAACCAAAAACGGTAACTTTTCTCTAATTGTAGCGATCGCCTGCATGACCGCTTCTTTGTCTGCTGGGGCTAAACTGGCACTGATACGATTTTCTGCCATTTTTAATACTCCTTTAAGGTACTTAATTTCAGTATTCCCAAAGTTAGAAAGGCGATCGCGTTTGTTGAGAGGTAATTAACAGAATTTTATCTAGATTTGCAAAAAAGAGACGGGAGTTTATAAGAAGAGGCTTAGGATAAACTAATGAAACTGAATCAAGAAATCAATGCGCAAACAAATTATCGAATATACATCTCCACTAGATGCACTGATTGCTCTTACTAAACAGTTAAATACTTATGAAATAAAGTACCAAATAAATTCAGAAGAATTTTTTGCTAAATATAGCCAAGGCGAAACTTCTGACGATGAAGTGTTTGTCGAATGGGCAGCAAACTACCAACATTATTTAGCTCTACACCAAGAAATAGAGAGCAAACTCAGAGATGTCGCGTGAAGTTATTCAAGCCTATTTAGATGAAGTTGAGCAACTTTTACTCAACTGCCATAACACATACGTTGAGGAATTTAGTGCAGTAATTTTAACGACAGAGAGAGCTAATCTCCGCATTAGGATACGTTTCGCTCTTAAATATTTACTGGCAGTCAGTGAAGCCTTTGTTATTGTAGATAATCAAATTACATATATTGATTACCGCTATCACTTTCAAGATGAGCAAAATAGTCTGATTTTCCGTTATGACAGTACACCGCACTTTCCCAACTTGCCTAGCTTCCCGCACCATAAACATCTTTTAAACGACGTAATTGCTTGCGATAAGCCACATATAGCCGATGTGCTACAAGAAGTGATGGAGTTTCTAGAGTAAGAATATGAAATTTGCATTGCAAAACAGAACCATTAAATGGAACAGTTAAGATTTTACTTATTGTTCTATTTCTCCTAACCGCTAATTACAGCGATCGCATCAATCTCTACCAACACATCTTTAGGTAAGCGCGATACCTGCACACAAGCCCGTGCTGGGGCTGTATTTTCCGGGAAATATTTCGCATATACGGCATTCACTGCCGCAAAATCATTCATATCAGCCAAAAATACAGTAGTTTTTACCACATCTTCAAAAGTCGCACCAGCTGCTGTGAGAATGGCTTCAAGATTAGCTAATACCTGCTCAGTTTGCTTTTTGACATCATCAGTGTAGACGACATCACCAAGGCGAGGATCGATGGCAATTTGTCCAGCGATGAATACAAATTGACCTGAAGCTGCGATCGCTTGATTATAAGGGCCGACTGGTGCGGGTGCGTTATCAGTATTAATTACTTTACGGGTCATAGATATTACTTTCTCTAACGATGTTTCCTGTTTACCGATTTCTGCTTCAGCTGCGATCGGTTTGTAGACTTCTCCATCTGGCATTATCGCACCAGTTAGGTCAGCATTTTTAAAGGTTGCCTCATAGATATTTGCTCCAGTTAAATCAGCCCTTCTCAAATTTGCTACATCTAAATTTGCCTTGGTTAAATTTGCCCATCGCAGATTGGCTTTTTCTAAATTTGCTTCTTGGAGAAATGCTTTTGTAAGGTTTGTACTTTGAAGAGATGCTGCTGTAAAATCTATACCAGCCAAATTCATACCTGAGAGATCAGCTTGGTACAGATTAGCTCTATGAAATATACTTCCTTGGAGTTTGGCACTTTGCAATATTGCCTCAGTTAAGTTTGCCAGAGTTAAGTTTGCTCCAATCAAGTACGCCTGACCGAAATCTGCCTTAGTTAGATTAGTTTTACTGAGATTAGCTTCAGCTAAGGAAGCCGCAGTCAGGTCTGCACTACTAAGATTTGCTCCACTTAAATTTGCTGTATCTAAGTTCGCATAAATTAATTTTGCACTACTTAGGTTTACACCTGTCAGGTTTGCCTGTTCTAAGTTTGCATAATTCAAATTTGCGCTATTGAGAGTTGACCAACTTAAGTCAGCACCATACAAGTCTGTCCAAGCAAAAATTGCTGAAGAAGCACTTACTGCATTTAACTTTGTATTTGCTAGAGACGCTTTAGTAAGATTTGTACTATTAAGCTTTGCTTGGGTTAAATTCGCTCTACTTAAATCAACTCCAGCCAAATTTGCACCGTATAGGTCTATTTCACTGAGGTCTGCACCTTTGAGATTTTCTTCACTCAAATTTTCTGAATGAAATTTCCGTTCCCCTGCGGCGTATTTCTCCAATAGTTCCTCAGCGTCCATAATGCACCTTTAAATACCACTGACACAGTATAATCACAAAAACTTTGTGTCATAGGTATTCCTCTCCTCTCTTCCTTCGCGTCCTTCGCGCCTTCGCGGTTCGTCCCTCTTACCCCAACCTCGGACGTATCCCATAATGCCGATACCGCCAATAATCGCGCAGAATGCGATCGTGGTCAAAACATAAATTACCAGGCACACGCCAATACTCAAAAATGCCTACACCCTGAGCATCATCACCAGCCTTTGGTTCCCCCGTAGCTGTCGCCAAAAACACAATACTAATGGTATGCTGACGCGGATCGCGATTTGGGTCAGAATATACCAGTAATTGTTCAACTAATTCCACCTGTAAACCCGTCTCTTCCTCAGCTTCTCGCCGCGCCGCCACTTCCACCGCTTCGCCATAATCTACAAAACCACCAGGAATAGCCCAACCTAAAGGTAGATTATGTCTTTCAATTAACACTATTGGCCGATGAGGTCGATCTACTAGTTCAATGATGATATCAACTGTTGGTGTAGGATTTCGGTAAGTCATATTTATTTAGTCATTAGTCATTAGTCATTAGTCATTGGTCATTAGTCACTTGTACTGAGTTTCGATTGCGCGGAAATCGAGCGAAGTCGAGATTCAACTACCGCGTAGTCATTGGCGCAGCCTCTCCAAGAGTTGTATTAGTCAATGGTTATTCCCAAAGGACAAATGACAAAAGACAAATGACAAACAAAATGAGTTTACTTGATTTCCCCTACAAATACCGTTCAGTGATAAATTTGATGCGATCGCCTAGCGTTTCCATCAGACAATTGCTCCCTCTCATAATTCAGGTTACTTATGCCTTTTCCTAGATCCAGTGGCATTTTGCTGCATCCTACCTCCTTTCCCAGTCGATTTGGCATTGGGGATTTAGGCTTAGAAGCCTATCACTTCATTGATTTTCTTAAAGAGAGCCATCAACAATATTGGCAAGTTTTACCACTGGGCCCCACTGGATACGGCAATTCTCCGTATATGTGCTACTCGGCAATGGCAGGAAGTCCTCTGTTAATTAGCCCAGAAAAGCTCTTAGAAGAGGGTTTGCTATCTGAAGAAGACTTTGCTAATTTACCAGAATTTCCGTTAGAAAAGGTAGATTTCGAGCAGGTTGTGCCGATTAAGATTGGGCTACTCAAAAAAGCCTGTGAGAACTTTAGAACCAATGCTACGCCCATCCAGCAGAAAGAGTTTGCAGGTTTTTGCGACAGTAAAGCTTATTGGCTAGATAATTACGCCTTATTTATGGCGCTGAAAGATGCCAACGAGAATGCAAACTGGCACGCATGGAAGCCAGAATTTGTCAAGCGCGATCCCCAAGCATTGGAGCAAGCACAGCATCGGCTCAATGGAGATATTTATTATTACAAATTCGTCCAATTTGAGTTTTTTCGCCAGTGGTCAGAACTAAAAAGTTACGCTAATATGCGCGGCATTAACATTATTGGCGATATCCCCATCTACGTATCTCATGATAGTGCCGACGTGTGGGCCCATCCCAACATTTTTTGCTTAGACGAAGAGACAGGTGCTGCTGCTCAAATGGCAGGAGTTCCACCAGATTACTTTAGTGCCACCGGTCAATTGTGGGGCAACCCGGTTTACAACTGGGAGGAATTGCAAAAACAAGACTTTAAATGGTGGGTACAGCGCTTTGAGGCAATGCTGGATTATGTAGATATAATTCGTATTGACCACTTCCGCGGCTTCGAGGCTTATTGGGCTGTGCCGCAAGGCGAACAAACTGCCATAAATGGTAAATGGGTGGAAGCGCCTGGAGATGCTTTTTTTGAAGTGATTAGGCAAAAGTTGGGCAAGCTACCCGTCTTAGCAGAAGATTTGGGAGTAATTACACCGGGGGTAGAAGCGCTGCGAGACAAGTATGAATTTCCGGGGATGAAAATTTTGCAATTTGCCTTTAGTGCTGATTCCACTAATCCATTTTTACCATTCAATTATCGGCACAATGCTGTAGTTTATACCGGAACTCACGATAATGATACAACTATAGGCTGGTTCAATACAGCTGAGGACGAGGAAAAGCAAAACTTGTTGCTTTATTTAGGTTCTATCAGCCCTGATGGCATTCACTGGGATTTGATTCGCCTAGCTTTGAGTTCTATAGCCAATCAAGCGATTATTCCCTTGCAAGATATTTTGGGATTAGGAAACGAAGCGCGGATGAATTTTCCCAGTATTGCTGAGGGTAACTGGGAGTGGCGCTATCAACCAGGAGCGATAACAGACGAATTGCGCGATCGCTTAAAAGTTCTTACCAAACTCAATGGACGCGCCCCAGAAGCACAATAAGGTAGTTCTTGATCGGGGAAGCAGGGGGAGATGGGTAAAAGAAGGCAGACAAGGAAGACAAGGGAGAGGGAAGAATAAATGCTTCCTTTTCCTCCTTTTCTCCTTGTCCCCCTTATCCTTCTCATCTTCCACAGTCTTTTTGTTCTCTATGAGACGCTGCGCGTAGCTTGCTTCTCTGTAAGAGTAGAATTTTGAGTTTTGTTAGCGCAGCGTTAGCGAGTCCGCGTTCGCGTAGCGTCTCGTAGAGAGCGTCATTTTGAATTGATTTCTCCCTCATCTCAAAACTTAGGCTTGGCAGCAATCCTAACTTCTTCCTCTTTCCCTGGTTCTCCCATTTCCTTGGCTTTCTCTTGATTGACGCTCACCAACACACCGCCAGCATTATCAGTTTTCACTGTCAGTTGCTCTTGGGCTTTCCAAACTCGGTGAGTTCCCTCTGGCAGGATACCCTCAAACTCGGTTTTGCCATCGGCTACTACACGAATCCAAGATGAGGCTTTTAAAGTCACACCAACCTGTACAACCTGTCCCTTTTGGACACCGCTCAGGGTATCGCTGACAGGTTGTACCTGTGTTGACTCTTTTAGTTGAGCTAGTTCTGGTTTAACAACAGACTTTTGTTTTGGATATTGCTGGTTTGGGCTATTACCTGCTTGTAGTAAAGCGTTATTTAATAACTGAGACAACCCATTTACAGAGCATACTATTAGCAATATGTAAAGAAAGTAAAGATGAATCGGACGTAGTTGAGCCAGGGGTGAAGTATTCCCCCTACTGAGAGGGCTAACTTGTGCAGAACTGATTGGAAAAGTGCCAGAAAATTCTACTCCATTCAAGCCTAGTGCATCGGCAAATTGCCTGATTAAACCCTGAATATAGACTGGTTCTGGTAGATCGTTTAAATTACCTTCTTCGATCGCCTGCAATAATCTTCGGGGAATCCGAGTCAATGCAACCACTTGCTCTAGGGATAGACCCTGTTCTTGACGCAATGCCCAAAGTTGAGCGCCTAATTCTGCCAACTTTTCGGCTCGTTGTTCCTCTAATGAAAGTGATGGCTGGTGCTTATTCTTCTTTCTTAGCCATTTCATGCCTACTGACACTCCTTAACTCCACTGAATCAATAATTAGGTTGCGTTATCTGATCTTGCAAAAAGTGAATCTCACGATCTTTGAGGGAACGATATTTACCCTCTGACAAAAAGGGTTGCTTTGGAGTTTGTAATTGAATTGGGCCGATAGCAGTCCGATGCAGTTTGATTACTGGGTATCCCAACTGTTGAGCTATACGGCGAATTTGGCGATTTCTTCCCTCCTGCAACACTATTTCTAAAACGCTTTCCTCGGTACGACGTTCTATTAGGCGTACCTTAGCGGCCCTGGTTTTTCTACCCTCCAATATCACACCTTGACGCCACGTCTGTAGTACTGTTTCTGGAGGATGTCCTTTGACCAAAACATGATATGTCTTGGAAATACTGTGACGTGGATGGGTTAGTCCAAATGTCAGTTCTCCGTCATTAGTCAGGATTAATGCTCCTGTAGAGTCTGCATCTAGACGGCCAACTGGGTGAATACCTGAACCCTCCCGTAATTCTTTCGGTAGTAGATCCAGGACTGTTGGTCTGTGATGAGGGTCGTAGCAAGTCGAAACCACTCCCGCTGGTTTGTGCAGCAATAGATATATTAAAGGCGGACGCTGCTTTTCGGATACAGCCTTACCATCAATTGCGATCGCATCTTTTTCGGGATCGACTTTTTGACCTAAATGTGCCAATACCCCATTAATCCGCACCCGTGAGTGCCTAATCATTTCTTCGGCTTCACGACGTGAGGCGATACCCCATTGAGCAAGAATTTTTTGTAACCGTACCTCCATGTGGAAATTGCTTATTTACTGCTATCAATTAAATGATATTTGCATTTTGTAGCGAGTAGGCATAAATGTTACATTTAAAGCTTATTTAATTTCGGTTCGGTTGTTGAGCAAATACTCCTAAATAGATTGGTTAAATGCCAGAGCAAAATCCCCAAACAACAAGTGGAAATAAAATCCGCATAATTACGCAGGTACTCACAACAGCAGTCAAGCTCTGGTTGAGAGCGCAGGTCAGCCAAATATCGGAATTAGAAGTAGAGATTAAAGCTAGCGATCGCCAACTTTTCTCTGGACGCATTCCTTCGGTATCTGTTTTTGCTACTCATGCAGTTTATCAAGGTCTCCTAATTACACAAATTCAATTAATAGCAGAAAATATTCGAGTAAATATCGGTTCCGTACTCAAGGGTAAATCTCTGCGACTGTTAGAAACAGTACCAGTGGTTGGCGATTTAATCATAGACGAGAAGGATCTGAATGCTTCTCTCTCATCAGACTTATTATCGACTGCTTTGAACGATCTATTGGTTAAGGTTTTACCAAAAGATTATCCCCAGTCACAACCAATCAAGTGGCAAGAAATTCTCCTTGGGAACAACCAAATTATACTGCGAGGTTTGAGAGTAACCAATAGTGAAACAACGCCTCTAGAGATTTGTCTGGGCTTACAATTACTCAGTGGACATGAGTTGCAACTGGTAGATATCCCAATCAAACCAGACCAAGGAGATATATTAAAAGACAATTATGAGTACAATCTGGATCTTGGCTCAGATGTAGATATCGAAGAATTAACGCTGATCCCAGGAAAGCTGGTATGTCGTGGGCGGATTAACGTTAACCCTTGACGATCGCAAATTAAAAAATATTAATACCCTATTTTAAAAGATGTGGCATCTCTTGGAACAAGAGGCAGGGGAGCGGAGGAGCAGGGGAGCAGGGGAGAAGTAAGTTGCAGTCAGTTTTATCTCCTCTGCCCCTCTGCCCCTCTGCCCCTCCGCCCCTCTGCCCCTCTGCCTCTTCTTCCCAATACCCAACTCACCTATTTACTAAGTAGTGGCAAAAGTAATGTCACAAAATAGTAAACCAAAGGAGCAGTAAAAATATAACTATCGGTACGGTCTAAAATACCACCATGACCGGGGATTAACTGCCCAGAATCTTTAACTCCAGCATCCCGCTTGAGCATAGATTCTGTCAGATCCCCTAAAAGACTAGCAATGCCAATCAGCAAACCCAATGCCAAACCTGTGAAGAGGGATTTGGGCAAGTGAAGATAATAGGCTCCTGCTATGGCTACGGCAACACTTGAAGTGATACCAAAGACAGCCCCTTCGACAGTTTTTTTCGGGCTAATATCAGACAAACGGGTTTTCCCAAAGAATTTGCCAATAGTATAAGCACCGATATCAGCTGCCCAAATACACAAAAAAGTCAGTAGTGTGGCTGTAAAACCTTGTGCTAAAGAAGCGGAATTTGCCTTTTCCCAGAAATCTGTCCAGGTTGTGGGCCAGTAACCTCCGAAAGGGAGATTGCTAAAAGCAGCGCTATCAATTGCTCGTAATCGCACCCAGTAACTTGGTAAATAACCGACGTAAAACAGCCCCATAATAGAAGCGGAAACATCAGCGATCGTGGCAAATTTGGGTTGAAACAGCAAGTAAAAACAAATAAGTGTGCCAGCTATTGGCATCACAGCGTCAGCTAAACTGCCATCAATGGTACAAATCACCAGCAAGACTTGGCTGACACCCATAGTGGTTTTAGCGGCGGGAGCGATGCCTCTGGCTCGCACCAAATTAAAATATTCCTGTTGGCCCAAAAAGATGATGACCGCAAAGATGATGGTAAAGTACCAACCCCCCAAAAGGGTTGCGGAAAGAGCAAGAGCGATCGCAACAATTCCACTAATAATCCGAGACCAAGGCATAAAAGTATTTTGGATTTTGGATTTTGGATTTTGGATTAGAGATTAGGTATTCGAGATTAGGGATTGGTAATTGTGGCTTGGTTTCTGATGACATATCACCTAAATCCCCAATCTAAAATCTAAAATCGTTCGACTGAGCGACTTGCCTTGACTTGTGCCAAGCCTGTCCTGAGCGTACCCGTACCCCTCCGGGGAAGCAAGCTACGCGCAGCGTCTCCGACAGGAGAAGGGCAAAGCCGAGGTAGCGAAGTCGAAAGCAGCCGAAGTCTAAAATCTAAAATCTTTTTGATTTAGTCTAGTTTCTCACCACTGAGGATAAAAATGGGATCGACGGCGGTAAAGGTTTGAGAAAAGCCGCGTGTCTCTAGGCGGTTAACCGCAGACTGAACGACTTCGATATTTCTAGCTCTTAATAGGGAAAAGCTCTGGGAAATAGCATACAGACTTTCTAGATTAGCAGCTGTGGCTACAACCCGACCGGATGGCGGCAAATAATGCCAAGCTGCTTGCAGAATTTCCTGAATAGGTCGTCCTCCCTCAATACAAACGCGATGAGGGGTAATTTTGAGGTCATGTAAACACTCTGGGGCGCTGCCTTCGACAACTTCGACATTTTTCACATCAAAGCGATCGCAGTTACGCTTGATCAGATTAGCGACTTCTTCATCCCTTTCGATAGCGATAATTTGTCCGCCTGGACACAATAGCCCCACCTCTACCGGAATTGTACCTGTCCCTGCACCAATATCCCACAACACAGAATCTGATTTTAGCCGCAGTTGAGAAATCAATAGCAGTCGGACTTCTCGCTGGCTCAGGGGAATTCCTGGCAAATGCTCAAATAAGTCATCGGGAATACCTGGAGTAATATAAGGCCAAAGTTGGGAGGTCATAGAATTACGCAATTATACTAAAGATATCGATTTGCCAAATTGAAAAGCTATCAGCTATAAAACTTTTCAACCGTAGCATTATAAGAAAACATAATGATTGGTGAAATATTAGGCGAACGCTACGAAGTTCAGCAGCTATTAGGAAAAAAAGCAGGGCGACGGACGCTATTAGCTCGTGATTTGCAAACTCAAAAATTAGTTGTCATTAAATTACTCTCTTTTAGTAGTGACTTTGAGTGGGATTCACTCAAGTTGTTTGAGCGAGAAGCTGAAACTTTAAAAAACCTAGCACATCCCTCAATTCCTGGCTATTTAAACTATTTTGAGGTAAATTTACCAACCATCCAAGGATTTGCTCTAGTACAAACTTATATCCCTGCACAAACTTTAGAGCAATGTTTACAAACTGGGCGGACTTTTACCGAAGCTGAAGTCAAACAGATAGCCAAAGCACTTTTAGAGATTCTCGTTTACCTACATGAACTACATCCGCCTGTAATTCACCGTGATATTAAGCCTAGCAATATTTTATTGGGGGAGCGTTCTGGAAATAGTGTCGGTCAAGTTTATTTGGTAGATTTTGGCTCAGTGCAGACTGTCCTAGCTAGCGAAACCGGCACAAGAACTGTAGTAGGAACTTATGGTTATATGCCACCAGAGCAATTTGGCGGACGCACTGTTGCAGCATCAGACCTTTATAGTTTAGGCGCAACCTTAATTTACTTGGTGACGGGGACTCATCCAGCCGATTTACCCCAAAAAGATTTTCGCATTCAGTTTGAACAATTGGCTAATCTGAGTCCCAGCTTTAGCAATTGGTTAAAGTGGATGATTGAACCTAGTTTAGAACGGCGTTTGAGTTCTGCTAACCAAGCGATTGCAACTTTAGAGAAACCACAACCGACAAATTTGCCTACTTTGGTTGTTGGCAAACCAAATGGAAGTAAGATTCAACTAACCAAAAATGGGGATTCTTTAGAAATTATCGTTCCACCATCTGGTTTCGATCCATCAATAATATTTACAGGTTTGTTTGCGATCGTCTGGAATTCATTTATCTTATTTTGGACAATTGGCGCACTCTCAGCACCTTTTCCTGTCAACATCCCCTTTGCCTTGTTCTCGCTTCCATTTTGGGGTGCTGGCTTTATGATGGTGTATAAATTTTTCTTTCATTTTTTTGGACGCATCTGCTTACGCCTGAATCCCGAACAAATAACCCTAACCTGGGAGTTGTTTGCTTGGAAATTTTATCGTCCCCGTGCATTGCCAAGACACAGTATTAATAAATTAGTTTACATTCCCAAACATTTTACAAAAGATTCTGAAGGCACGAGAATTGCTGTTCCCGCACAATTGGATATTTGGGTAGGAGTAAAAAAATATCAACTTGGTGGTAGTGATGGTGCAATTAAATCGGAAGCGGAATTGGAATGGCTAGCTCATGAATTAAGCGATTGGTTAGGTTTGCCAATTACCAATCCAATGAAAAGTTAGTTGCACTCATCAGTGGCGAACTTATGGGATGTGAGCCATCAATGTCTATATTTAATTACAGATGCCTTAGAGGAAATTTATATGTTTGGACTGGGATGGCCAGAAATAGCTGTAATTAGCATAGTCGCTATTCTAATTTTCGGCCCAAAAAAAATTCCTGAACTGGGGACTGCACTGGGCAAAACCTTACGAGGTTTTAAGGAAGAGATGAAAACTCCCAGTGAAGAAACCAATCAGGAAGAAGAAAAACAGTAATTAAAATAGTCAGGAGAAGTCAGCGCACTGACTCCTCCTGACTACAGCAAGGTATTAACAACAGAAGAAGGCGCGATCCCATTTTGGGAATCAATGACAGTTGTGCCGGGATTTTGTTGGTGTGTCTCTTCCTTGGCTAAACCACGCAGCTTAATTAACTTAATCGCGCGAGTAACACTTTCTGGCAAAATTACGACCAGGCTGTTATCAGGAGCCATGTCTAAGCCTTTATTGATCGCTTGGGTTTCATCCAGAATTGATTCATAGCGGATATCAGGTTTAACTTCCGTGATGCCTTGAATAATCAACTGGGCGGCTGATCCCCGTAGTCTTCCCCGTGTATCATCATCTTCTTTGATGATGATGTAATCAAAAATTTGCGCTGCTAATTTGCCCAAAGTAACAAAGTCTTCGTCGCGGCGATCGCCTGGCCCGCCAATTACGCCAATCCGTTGTCCTGTAGTCCAGTTCCGCACAAAGGAACCTACAGCTTCATAACTGGCTGCGTTGTGGGCATAGTCCACCAAAGCGTGGTAGTTGCCTAAATTAAATAGATTCATTCGTCCCGGTGTTTGGCTAACTGAAGCCCGGAAGGTCTTCAAACCAGCACGAATCTGCTCAATTGTGACGTTTTGCACAAACGCTGCCAAACTTGCTGCTAAAGCGTTGGCAATCATAAACGGCGCACGTCCGCCCATTGTTAAAGGTATATTTTCGGCTCTTTCTATGCGGTGTGTCCAATCACCTTTAACAATTGACAAATAGCCATTTTCATATACTGCCGCTACTCCACCCTTTTGGATGTGCTTCCGCACTAATTCCGAATCGGGATTCATGGTGAAGTAAGCAATATTAGCTTTAGTTTTTTCTGACATAGCAGCAACGCGGCGATCGTCGGCGTTAAGTACCGCATAGCCATCAGGGAATACAGCTTCCGCTACTACACTTTTGAGGTTAGCTAACTGCTCAATGGTATCTATATCGCCGATTCCTAAGTGGTCGGATGCTACATTCAATACCACCCCCACATTTGCGGCTTCAAACCCCAATCCAGAGCGGAGAATGCCACCGCGAGCTGTTTCCAGCACTGCTACCTCTACTGTGGGATCTTGGAGGATGACGTGGGCACTTTGGGGGCCTGTATTATCACCAGCTTCTACTAAGTAATCACCGATATATGTTCCATCGGTAGTAGTATAACCTACGACTTTCCCCGTCTGTTTATAAATATGTGCTAGCAGTCGAGTAGTGGTGGTTTTGCCATTAGTACCCGTGATGCTGAGGATGGGAATTTGGCTAGATTGCTCGTTAGGAAACAGCATATCCATCACTGCGCCAGCGACGTTGCGGGGAATACCCACGCTTGGGGCAACGTGCATCCGAAAGCCGGGAGCGGCGTTAACTTCAACAATCACGCCATCAACTTCCCGCAGAGGACGGCTAATATCTGTGGTGACGATATCAAGTCCGGCGATATCCAAACCGATTATCTTGACTACTCGTTGTGCCAACCAAAGATTTTCTGGGTGAATTTCATCGGTACGATCGACGGCACTACCACCTGTACTTAAGTTTGCCGTTGCTCTGAGATAACAAATAGTACCCTTGGGTGGCACGCTATTTAGGGTGTAACCTTGCCTTTCTAGCAACTGGTAGCTGGTGCGGTCTAGTTCAATTTTGGTCAGGACGTTATCATGTCCTTCACCGCGATTTGGGTCAAGGTTGGTTTCTTCGATTAGTTCGGAGATGGTGGATCTGCCGTTGCCGATCACATGAGCCGGGACACGTTCGGCTACTGCTACTACTTTTCCATTTACCACTAGTACCCTGTGGTCGCGCCCAACGTAATATCTTTCGACAATAATTGACCGGGAAACTTGTCTGGCAGCTTCATATCCAGCTTCAGCTTCTTCCCAAGTTCTGATATCAATGGTGATCCCACGTCCATGATTGCCATCTAGTGGCTTGATAACGATGGGATAGCCGCCAACGAATTCAATGGCTTGTTCTAAGTCGTCTAAGAAGTTGATTACTGTACCTCTGGGTACTGGCGCACCAGCAGCAGCGAGGATACGTTTAGTGGCTTCTTTATCGCAAGCTAGCTCTACGCCCAGAATGCTCGTGTTGTCCGTCATCGTGGCCTGCATCCGCTTCTGGTTGACGCCGTAGCCTAGCTGAATCAAAAAGCGGGCTTCCAGCGACATCCAGGGAATGCCTCTTTTTTCTGCTTCTTTGACGATCGCTTCCGTAGAAGGACCTAAGGAAGCATCACGCGTGAAGTCTTTCAGGTCTTGGATATCTTGCTCTAGTTCTGCCTTGGGATAACGTCCTCGATCGACGATACTCTGGCACAGCCGTACTGCGGCTCGTCCAGCGTAGCGTCCCGCTTCCTCATTCAGGTATTCGATTACTACTTGGTAAATTCCGGGTGTGGCAGTTTCGCGGGTGCGACCAAAGCCGACATGCATACCAGCTAATTCTTGGAGTTCTAAGGCTACGTGTTCCACTATGTGGCCAATCATAGTGCCTTCTTTGACTCGCATTAGAAAACCACCACGACAGCCAGGCGAACAATAGTGGCCCTCCAGACTTGGCAGCGCCTCAACTAATCCTTCATAAAAGCCAGGGATTTCATTCGAGGGCGTCTCGCCAAGGGTTTCTAAATCGAGGCGCATGACGATCAGCTTGTGGCGTCGAATGCTCCAATAGTTTGGGCCGCGTAATGTCTGGATCTTGAGGATTCTCATGGGAATAGGTAGATGGAGATTCGGAACCAAAATTCTAGTTTCTTACTGGAATTGACCGCTAAACTGTTCGCTAGAAACAGTTTTTTCTTTTTACATGGTATTCTTATCATTTTTCTACGGTAAGAAATAATAAATGTGCGGTCAACTCAGTGTAACCTCAGATACTCTATCCCGTCAGCTGGAGATTCGGTGTACAGCAGGCAATACAGTCCGCTGGTACAAGTGGAAGCGATCGCCGTAGCTGAGGATATGAAGACGTAAATTATGTACGGTTAAGGGTTCATTAGCGCCGACATGGGGTTCGTTGGTGTGGGTTAGCTCAGTGGGATCGACAATGGTGACACTGCCTTTGCCCATGACTTGTAACCAACCATCACGTTCAAACACAGCACAAGTATCTTCGTCAATGCCAATACCTAAGCGATCGGGATGAGCTGCGATCGCACTAATCAGTCGCCCCATCCGATTACGGTTGTGAAAATGTTGGTCAACGATCACTTCTGGAATAAATCCCAAACCCGTTGCCATATCCACTAGGGAACGATTGGGCGTCTCTCCACTACCGCCGCCTGCAATCATGTGATGCCCCATCACCGCTGCTCCTGCACTGGTACCTGCTAACGTCAGTTGCCCCGCCCTCACCCGCTGACGAATAATTTCCATTGCTGGCGTATCTGCCAATACGCCACAAAGACGCAGCTGGTCTCCTCCTGTCAAAAATACCCCACTACAGGCTTCTAAGGATGCTTTGATCTGGGAAGCTTCACACTGTTCTCGTTCGCGGATGTCTAAAATCTCTACCTTCTGGGCACCCATTTCTTCAAAAATGCGAATATACCGACCACCGATGATGGCAGGTTCGCGAGAGGCAGATGGAATAATTGTAATATAAGCCTTACTAGCACCGGCACGTCCAAAAAAAGTTCGTAGGATTTCGCGTCCATGAACTTTATCTTCTGCACCTCCGATAACCAGAACGGCGGTTTTTGTTGCTTGGGGTGTCCTCATTTCTAGCGATTTAGCTTGTAATTGCGGCATTTTGGTTCTCCTGTCAACAACTTCAGGTGAATTTAACAAGGTTCAGTTGCCTGATAATTTTTGCGCTTTGCAACTTTCGAGAGGACACTTTTTGGAAGTTTGGAACTGGATCGGCTACTCTCCAAATTCTCGCTTAACGCACACGAAACCTCAGTCTAAACGTGTTTGTTGCTATTCCTCAAAGCCAGCGCCTTGTTTTTCACCTGTCCACTTGTAGCAGGGCAAAATAGTCTTTAAGTGGCTATATTCCCCCTTTATGGTTGGGGAAGAGCAGTTAAGACTACGCTTTTTTCTGAGGCTGGCTCGATGCATCCTGGAAGTTGTTAACTTGATATGATTATTAATTTAAATGTAGTTGTGACAACATTTAAACATAAATTAAGTAATTAGAAAAACTTTTGATCCCATCTAAAATCCAGGAGGTCTGGTAGTTTTAGATACTATTGATAAAGTTTAACTGGAGTTTAACCCGACCTTGGCTTGCTGGTGTTTGCTAGACATTCAAATTTAAGATTAGTGTCCTCGAATACGAATAACTGTGCGCTTTGATATAGTTACGCTTTTTCCTGACTGTTTTAACTCTGTTCTCAATTCTGGGCTGCTAGGTAAAGCCTTAGCCAAACAGATTGCCGAAGTGCATCTGATTAATCCACGGGACTTTACCACTGACAAGCACCGAAAAGTAGATGATGAACCCTACGGCGGTGGTGTTGGGATGCTAATGAAGCCAGAACCTATTTTTACCGCTGTGGAGTCGCTGCCGATGCTACCCCGAAGAGAAGTAATTTTGATGAGTCCACAGGGTCAAACAATTAATCAACCTCTTTTGAAAGAATTGGTGACAAATTATGACCAGTTAGTAGTTATTTGTGGGCATTACGAAGGAGTTGATGAAAGGGTACTACATTTGGTAACTCGTGAAGTATCTTTGGGCGATTTTATTCTGACTGGTGGGGAAATTCCAGCAATGGCTTTGATTAATGGCGTCGTGCGGCTGCTCCCAGGAACCGTTGCCAAAACTGAATCCCTCATAGCAGAAAGTTTTGAGGAAGGGTTATTGGACTATCCCCAATATACTCGCCCTGCGAATTTTCGCGGGTTGAAAGTGCCTGATGTCTTGCTTAGTGGGAATCATGCAGCGATCGCCCGGTGGCGTTACGAACAACAAATTCAAAAAACCCGCGATCGCCGCCCCGATCTCTTGGAGAAATTGACGCAGGGGGAGCAGGGGGAGCAGGGGAAGCAGGGGAAGCAGGGGAGCAGGGGAGCAGGGGAGCAGGGAGAGAATAATAATTTCATTTCTAACTCTTGACTAATGACCAATGACCAATGACTAATAACTAATGACTAAAATTCGTATTGGTAATGGCTACGATATTCATCAACTGGTGAGCGATCGCGCTTTGATTTTAGGTGGAATTAAAATTACCCATGAACTCGGTTTATTGGGGCACAGTGACGCTGATGTGTTAACACACGCAATTATGGATGCCATGCTTGGGGCATTATCTTTGGGAGATATTGGTCATTATTTTCCGCCTAGCGATCCTCAATGGGCAGGAGCAGATAGTTTAATACTATTAACTCAAGTAAATCAACTAATTCGGGATCGAGGCTGGCAGGTGGGAAATATTGACTCGGTGATAGTAGCAGAACGTCCAAAATTAAAACCACATATTCACAATATGCGTGACAAACTAGCGGCGGTTTTAGAATTAGAACCAAATCAAATTGGCATCAAAGCTACCACTAACGAAAAATTAGGCCCCGTTGGACGTGAAGAAGGTATATGTGCTTATGCTGTTGTCTTACTAGTTGTTTCAGAGTAACTTTTGTTTTAACCTCTGATCGAGATATTGAAGGCTGATTAGGATGGAAATAAATTTGGAATTATGAAATTTTTTAGACAAATTTTTCTGGCAATTAATTATTTTTGGTTGCCAATAATTTTGACTTCAGCAACAGCACTTACACTTACCGCCTGCAACCCCACTAACTTTAAAAGTGCCGCTGCTCAAATGCCGCAATTGGTAAGTGCCATTCTTAGCGATCCCAAAACCTTCAACTATCCTTTGAGTCAGGAATCTCCGAATGTTTTTCCTCTGATTTATGAAGGATTAACTTCTGAAAACCCCATAACTGGCAAAATTGAGCCTTCTTTAGCAGAGTCTTGGGAAATTTCTGATGACAAATTGCGATTTGTTTTTACCTTACGTAAGGAATTGAAATGGTCTGATGGAGAACCTTTAACAGCAGATGATGTAATATTTACCTTCAACCAAATTTACCTGAATGAAGCGATTCCCGCAGATGCTAGAGATGTGCTACGGATTGGTGAAAGTCGGGCTTTACCAAAGGTACGAAAAATCGATACTCAACGGATTGAATTCACAACTCCAGAACCATTTGCACCATTTTTGGGAACTCTAGGACTACCAATTTTACCTGCTCACACCCTAGAACCATTTATCAAGACAAAAGACCAAGAGGGTAAGCCCATATTTTTGTCAAAGTGGGGTGTTGATACTCCTCTAGATCAAATTATCGTTAACGGCCCTTACAAGCTAGAGCGCTACGACACCAGTCAGCGTGTAGTGTTCAGGCGTAACCCCTATTATTGGCGCAAAGGGCCAAAAGGAGAATCCCAGCCTTATATTGAACGGATTATCTGGGAAATTGTGGAATCAACAGATACCTCCTTGCTACAATTTCGTTCTGGTGGATTAGATACTGTGGGAGTCTCACCAGATTATTTTTCTTTGCTAAAGGTGCAAGAAGAGCAGGGAAATTTCAAAATTTTCAATGGTGGCCCAGCAACTGGTACGACGTTTGTTTTATTCAATTTGAATAAAGGTAAAAGGAATGGAAAACCGCTGGTCGATCCAGTTAAATCGCGTTGGTTCAATACTGTAGAGTTTCGGCAGGCAGTAGCCTATGCAATTGATCGGCAAACAATGATTAACAACACTTTTCGTGGCTTAGGTAAACCACAAAATTCGCCAATTTCTGTGCAAAGCCCTTATTATTTGTCGCCAGAAGAAGGTCTAAAAGTTTATAACTACAATATAGAAAAGGCCAAGGAACTGCTATTAAAAGCAGGATTCAAATATAACAACAACCAACTAATTGACGATCGAGGAAACCGCGTCCGCTTCTCGTTACTCACCAATGCTGGTAACAAAATCCGCGAAGCAATTGGATCGCAAATTAAACAAGACCTGAGTAAAATTGGTATTCAAGTCGATTTCACTCCTCTAGCATGGAATACTTACACAGATAAGCTGTCAAATTCATTAGACTGGGAAGTTTCTATGCTGGGTCTGACTGGTGGTTTAGAACCAAATGATGGGGCTAATGTCTGGTCTCCCGAAGGTGGATTACACATGTTTAATCAGAAACCCCAAGCTGGACAAAAGCCAGTGCAAGGTTGGGAAGTGGCTCCTTGGGAAGCAGAAATTGCTAGGTTATACATTCAAGGAGCAAGGGAATTAGATCCAGCAAAGCGGAAAGAAATTTATGCCGAAACCCAAAAGATTACCCAAGAAAATTTACCGTTTATTTATCTAGTTAATGCTTTATCAATGTCAGCAGTGCGTAATCGCTTTGAAGGCATCCAATACTCTGCACTTGGTGGCGCATTCTGGAACATTCATGAAATTAAAATCACGGATTAATCATGGGGCATTATAAGGTATTGGAAATTAGTTATTGAACTACTGAATAAATGACAAAGAACAAAGGGCTAATTACCAATGACTGATGAAAAAACTTTGCGATCGCTACTCGTCGCGGTTGCCAATGGTAAAGTTACCCCAGATACGGCTTTAGACTCACTCAAAGACTTAACTTATGAATCTGTGGGTGAGTTTGCCAAAATTGACCATCATCGCCAGCTAAGAACTGGTTTCCCAGAGGTGATTTGGGGCCCTGGTAAAACTCCCGAACAAATTGCTCAAATTATGGAAGTGATGCGCCTCCGCAACCCGGTGGTGATGGCGACTCGGATTGAACCAGCAGTTTATGCCGTATTAGAATCAAAAGTTAGCGGTTTGCGATATTACGAATCGGCGCGAATTTGTGCGATCGCTCCCCTTACTATCGAACCACAATTTGCGGGTGAAATTGGCATTCTTTCTGCTGGTACCGCCGATTTACCCGTTGCTGAAGAAGCAGCTGTCACTGCTGAACTTTCTGGTTTTCGAGTACAGCGTCTCTGGGATGTTGGCGTTGCTGGGATTCATCGGTTGCTGAGTAACCGCCATCTGATTGAGTCAGCATCAGTGTTGATTGTTGTAGCTGGGATGGAAGGCGCTTTACCCAGCGTTGTCGCAGGTTTAGCAAGTTGTCCCGTGATTGCCGTACCCACCAGCATTGGTTATGGCGCAAGTTTTGGTGGTTTAGCACCTTTATTGACAATGCTTAACTCTTGTGCAGCGGGAGTAGGCGTAGTAAATATTGATAATGGTTTTGGCGCAGCAGTTTTGGCGGGACAGATTTTGCGGACTGCCGAGAAATTGCGGTTGGCATCGGCTACATCTTGAGTTAAGACATTGAAGTTACATCCAATATTTCAGTAAATATCAGTAATTAATGTAAATAATAAACTGATGCTGAAATTTGCCACCCCTAACTTCTTAATCACCAAAGATGAGCAATTACAGCGATTTGACATCTCAGTTACTTTGGCATTTGCCTGTAAATTGGACAGCCCTAGCACAAACAATCACCGATCCAAACGTTATGGGTCAGATGCAAAAAGCTTGGAGCCACTTTATACAAACAGGTCAAGTATGGGCATTGTTGATTGGTTTAGTCATTGGCTATATGATTCGGAATCTAACTAGCTACGGTTAAATTTAAAAGTTAGGAGTTGAAAGTGAGGAGTGAGAAGTTAGGAGTCAAAAACTCATAATTCCTCACTCTTAACTCTTAACTCTCGCCCACTCTTTTCATAATTTATGACCAAAAAAGAAACTTGGAGCCAGCGGTTTGAATCAGCGTTGCATCCAGCGATCGCTCGTTTTAATGCCAGCATAAGTTTTGATATTGAATTAATCGAATACGATCTCACTGGTTCTCAAGCTCATGCCAAAATGCTTGCTCACACAGGCATTATCTCCCCAGAAGAAGGAGAGCAACTGGTTGTCGGTTTAGAACAAATTCGCCAAGAGTACCGCCAGGGAAAATTTCAGCCCGGTGTCGATGCTGAAGATGTACATTTTGCAGTTGAAGGCCGACTGACAGAAATTGTTGGCGACGTGGGTAAAAAGTTGCATACAGCGCGATCGCGCAATGACCAAGTTGGTACTGATACCAGACTCTACCTGCGCGACCAAATCCAACAAATCAAAAGCGAATTGCGAGAATTCCAAGGCGTTTTACTGGATATAGCCGAAAAGCACGTTGAAACCCTGATTCCTGGTTATACCCACCTCCAACGCGCTCAACCGGTGAGTTTAGCTCACCACCTTTTGGCATACTTTCAAATGGCGCAACGTGACTGGGAACGCTTAGGAGATGTTTCTCGCCGCGTGAATATTTCACCTTTGGGATGTGGTGCTTTAGCGGGAACTACTTTCCCCATCGATCGCCACTACACAGCCAAACTCTTGAATTTTGACGATATTTATGCTAATAGCCTCGATGGAGTGAGCGATCGCGATTTTGCGATCGAATTTTTGTGTGCTGCTAGCTTGATTATGGTTCACCTCAGCCGCCTTGCAGAAGAAGTCATTCTTTGGTCATCTGAAGAATTTCGCTTTGTCACCCTCAAAGATAGCTGTGCTACTGGTTCCAGTATCATGCCCCAAAAGAAAAACCCCGATGTCCCAGAATTGGTGCGGGGGAAAACAGGACGTGTATTCGGTCATCTCCAGGCGATGTTAGTGATTATGAAGGGGCTACCCCTGGCATATAACAAAGACTTACAAGAAGATAAAGAAGGTCTATTTGATAGCGTTAACACAGTCAAAGCGTCTCTAGAAGCAATGACGATTTTGCTCAGGGAAGGCTTAGAATTTCGTACCCAACGGTTAGCATCAGCGGTGGCAGAAGATTTTTCTAATGCTACCGATGTAGCAGATTATCTGGCAGCACGGGGCGTTCCTTTCCGGGAAGCTTACAACCTTGTGGGTAAGGTAGTAAAAACTAGTATTGCCGCAGGTAAACTCTTAAAAGATTTGAAATTGGAAGAGTGGCAACAACTACATCCGGCATTTGCAGCAGATATTTATGAGGCGATATCCCCCCGTCAAGTTGTTGCTGCGCGTAACAGTTACGGTGGCACTGGCTTTGCACAGGTAAACAAAGCACTCATAGCCGCCCGTGCTCAAATTGCTCAATAGAGGGAGTGGGGAGTAAGAATTTTAGATTTTGGATTTTAGATTGAAATTGAATCCAAAATCCTCAATCCAAAATTGAATTGTCCAATGCCCAATAATAAATAAGGGCGTACAAATAAATGTGCGCCCCAAAAGGTAAATAACCCAAACAATAAGGATTTAGGCAAGCACCTTAGTCAGTGTCAGCTGCTGTTGCTGCGCCTTCTTCTTCTTCACTCTTTGGTGGTCTTTGTTGGAACCTTCTCTGCATTCTTCCTGTCGTAGTCCGTTTACGAAACTTTCTGGCATACGCCTGGTTACGTAGCGCCTTTTCTTTTTTCGGGTTACGGCGCTTGGCCATGTTCACCTCTATTAATAAACAACAAAAAAGTAGCAACTAGGCATCACTTAGGCAATATTAGCTACCAATGTTATTGATATACTTCTAGCCTAGTGCAGCAATAAATACGCTTTAAACAGTGTACTAGTCTATCGCATTATACCTAAGTTTGTCAATAAAAATTATGAATTTTCCCTGCTAGCAAGACGAAAAATATCTTTTCTGAGATTCCAATCTATTTAATAGATTGGAAATTAGCTCATTAGTTATTGTTCTTGAAACAAACCAATATTATCAAGAAATAATTCATAAGGCATAGCTGGGTTTAAGAATAGAGTCTAAATATTTGATTTAGCGATCTTTAATTAATTGTAGGTTTTAAACCCTACTTAATTGCCTCTTATAAATTCAGAATTCAGAATTTTGGATTTTGACTCATTATTCATATTATTTTTTTAATGTGTTCTAAAAATCTATTAGTAACAGCTGCTTTCAGCAGCACTAATGCTACCTATAAACTGGAAATTTACCTTTTTCAAGAAATATTATGTATATATAAACACAGTGCTGCTCTTGAAACTTGATGTTAGAATTGATAATATTCTACGTAAATCGTGAGAATAAAATCTCAACCCACAAACATTTTTGTATAAAACAAAACTCAGCAAAAATTTGATTAGTTGAGCCTATGTTAAGTGGTAGGGAACTACAGAATACAACACATAAATTTTGAAGATTGAACGTTATTGCTTTTTTTCCGGCAGCTGTAGAGTCCACACGTAGCTTATGGCGTATTGGACAAACAGTATTGGGTATAATATTTCGTCATCCCATTACTGGCACTAGTATCATCCCAATTTTACCCGATGGTCGGATTGTACTGATCCGGCGGCGCGACAATGGTCTTTGGTCATTGCCTGGAGGGATTGTAGATTGGGGAGAAGATATTCCCAATACAGTTCGCCGGGAATTGATGGAGGAAACCGGGCTAGAATTGGTGAAAATTAACCGTTTGGTAGGAGTTTACTCTGCACCAGACCGCGATCCCAGAATCCATTCAATTTGTATTGTGGTTGAAGCCGAAGTGTATGGGACAATGGAGATTCAAGACACTTTAGAAGTCATGGAAATCCAAGCTTTCTCTCCCAGTTTACTACCTTCAGAAAAGATGTCTCACGACCATACTAGGCAGTTGCAAGACTACTTGAATGGCTTGACAACACTGGCATAATAATATTTTGTCATTTGTCATTTGTCATTGATCATTTGCCACCAAAGTTACGATTTAAGGAATCTTCTCTACGAGAGGCTCCCTCAAGGAGACGCTAAACGAATCGCACCACATCTTTGTGTTTGTAATTTGACTAATGACTAATGACAAATGACTATTTATTATGGTGCTAAAAGTTAACTACTAAATAAAATGGATACACTATTCCGTAACTCCCGGAGAAAGCTCTCTCAAGGGCTACTTTTCTGGCGTGAAGTCGGTGAAAAAACTCCTATAATTTTTTTACATGGTGCTTGGAATGAGAGCAGTCAATGGTTATCTGTGATGGAATCCCTTGCACAAGATTTTCATTGTTTTGCACCTGATTTGTTAGGATTTGGTGAATCAGAAAATCCCAATATCCACCATTCGATAGATTTACAAGTTGAATGTCTAGCTGAATTTTTGCAAGCTGTGAAGCTAGAAAAAGTATATTTAGTGGGGCATTCTCTTGGGGGTTGGATTGCTGCTAGCTATGCTTTAAAGTATCCAGAGAAAGTTGATGGTGTGGTACTGCTAGCACCAGAGGGCGTGGAGATACCAGGACAAGAAGAGTATTGCCAGAAGATGCGGCGATTATTGAATTATCCACCACTAGTAGTTAAGTTGTTGCGATCGCTAACTCCCTTGACTAAAATCCTGGGTTGGCATGAAAAAATTGCACAAGACTTGCAGTTGCGTCAATCGCTATTGCCGTATCCTATAGGTTGCCAGTTACTTTTCAAACGGCGACAAGTAGAAATTGAGGCGGAATTACTGCAAAAGCAGCTTTATATGATAGATGTCCCAGTTTTTATTTTACAAGGTGGACAAGATACACCAGATGCTTTAGCCAAAAGCCGTGTTTATGCTCAACTGATACCGAAAGTCGAGTTGAAAATGATTGCTCATGCTGGAAACGATTTACCAGAATCTTGTGCTGAGGTTGTGGCAACCGAAATTCAGGAGTTTATTCAAGGTATTTTAAAAATCCATAATTTCAACGAGTTAAACTAACTCATTCAGGGTTTGTTGCCAATCCACTACACATATTCCTTCGCTGTTCCGAACGTTACGCCAAGGAAAAAAAGGTGGTAGAACTTTACCCAATGGCAAGGATTGTGCCTCAATCAAGGCATCGATTTTTGCCCTAACTACTAGCAATTATGCTGAAGAAAGGGTATCCAATTGCTGCATAATTACATCTAGCTGTGAAGTTTTGGGCATAGTTTATTTAGGGGCAAACTTCTCTTTTAATTCTATGCTATCTGGGCTTTGGATTTTGGATTGTCTCTTTGCCGTGAAAAATCGGATTCCTATTGCTTATTCTCCATTACTATTTCCCGCATTCCCCAAAAAATCAAATTTTGTTCCACAATTAAACGTGCTGCAATTTCAGGATATAAAGCTTGCAAATAGTTAATTAATAAAGTGCGATCGCCTCCTTTAATGGCAATTTTTCCATCAGCAAATAAATCCCACCATGCTTCAATAAAATTTTTAATTCCAGCTAATACTGTGTAAATTACTCCACTTTTAATTGCTTCTGTAGTATTGAGAGCAAAACGTGGTGGTAGAGACGAAAATTTTTGCATTTCCACTAATGGTAATTGTCCTGTTTGTTGACCGAGAGTTGCAAATTGCAAACCTAATCCCGGCAAAATTGCACCTCCAACTAAAGACTCATTCGCATCCGCAGCTGTAAAAGTTAGCGCTGTCCCAGCATCAATTACCAACATCGGAAAACCCCAAGTTTTCGCCGCACCCCACAAAGCTAAAGCGCGGTCAATTCCTAGTGTGGGATACACGCCTTTTAGTGGTATTTGGTTTAAGGTAATAACGCGAGTATTTGGGTAAGTTTGCCAAATAGCAGTTTGGCTGGGAACTACCGAGGCGAGGAGAAGAGGGCACGGAGGCAGAGAGACAAAAGCGCAAAGGGGTGGAGTATTTGTGAGAAAATTACTTTGTTGATGGGGTGGAGAAATTGCTAGCAATAAATCATCTAGGGTTTGACATTCAGCTAGATGTTGTATGACAGACTGAGGAAAATAGTCGGTATCCCAAGCTGAGTAAAGTGTCTCGCCAATAAACAATGCCCAATGCAGCCGCGAATTCCCAATTTCCAAGGCTAGCCAAATTTCCTCTCTGTGCCTCTGTGGGTTCACACTTTTAACTTTTTTAAGTCAAGTATAGGTTTTTTAATAAAAATTAACATTAAAGCCGTGTAACAATAAAAGGAGAGGAAGAAATACTCATTGTGTCAAGGAGGGAGTTATGGTAGCGCTCACCGAGAAAACTGAAAAACGGCTCACCATACAGACTGTAGAGATTGCTCAAGAGACGACGGCTATTCGCTCTTTGGATTGGGATCGCGATCGCTTCGATATTGAGTTTGGTCTGCAAAACGGTACTACTTATAACTCGTTTCTCATTCGTGGAGAGCAGACTGCCTTAGTTGATACCTCCCACGAAAAGTTTCGTCAACTATACTTTGATACGCTCACCGGACTAATCAACCCAACAGAGATTGATTATTTAATTATCAGCCACACTGAGCCAGATCATAGCGGTTTAGTTAAAGATTTGCTGCAAATGGCTCCAGAAATAACCGTTGTCGGTTCTAAAGTGGCGATTCAGTTTCTTGAAGATTTAGTACATCAGCCATTTAAGCGGCGGATTGTGAAAAATGGCGATCGCTTAGATTTGGGCAATGGGCATGAATTTGAATTTGTGATTGCTCCAAATTTACATTGGCCGGATACCATTTTCAGCTTTGACCATAAAACCAAAGTTCTCTACACCTGCGATGCCTTTGGGTTGCACTATTGCTCAGATAGCACCTTTGATGAAAACTTAGCAGCGATCGAAGAAGACTTTCATTACTACTACGATTGCTTAATGGGGCCGAATGCCCGGTCAGTTCTGTCTGCCCTGAAGCGCATGGCGGAACTGAAAACTATCGACACGATCGCCACAGGGCACGGCCCATTATTATCTCACAATGTAGAAGAACTAGTTGGACGTTACCGCACTTGGAGCCAAAGCCAAACCAAGGCAGAAACAACAATTGGCATATTTTACGTTTCTGAATACGGATATAGCGATCGCCTCGCCCAAGCAATTGCCAACGGTATCGGTAAAACTGGTGTTGCCGTGGAAATTGTCGATTTGGGATCTGAAGTCGATTTACAAGAACTACGGGAACTAGTTAGCCGCTGTGCTGGACTAATCGTTGGTCTACCTCCGGCTTCTGGTGCTGCTAGTATCCAAGCTGCACTCAGCACAGTTTTAGGATCTGCCAAAGAAAAGCAAGCTATTGGCGTGTTTGAAAGTGGCGGTGGCGATGATGAGCCGATAGATCCTTTGGTGAGTAAATTCCGCAATTTGGGTTTGACAACAGTTTTTCCAGCGATTCGGATTAAACAAACGCCTACGGAAAATACTTACAAGTTGTGTGAAGAAGCGGGTACAGACTTAGCTCAATGGGTAACACGCGATCGCACTATCAAAGCCATGAAATCCCTTGGTGCTGACTTAGATAAAGCATTAGGTAGAATTAGCGGCGGATTATATATTATTACTGCCAAAAAAGGCGATGTATCCAGTGCCATGTTAGCCTCTTGGGTTGCTCAAGCTAGCTTCAAACCCTTGGGATTCTCCATTGCAGTCGCCAAAGATCGGGCAATTGAATCACTCATGCAAGTAGGCGATCGCTTTGTCCTCAACGTTTTAGAAGAAGGCAATTTCCAACCATTAATGAAACACTTTTTGAAGCGGTTCGCCCCTGGTGCCGATCGTTTTGAAGGTGTGAGAACTCAGCCAGCCGAAAATGGTGCGCCCATCCTCAACGATGCGCTTGCCTACATGGAGTGCGAAGTAATCAGTAGAATGGATTGCGGCGACCATTGGGCAGTATACAGCACAGTCTACGCCGGACGGGTTTCTAAGCCAGAAAGTTTGACTGCTGTGCATCATCGTAAAGTCGGCAACCACTACTAAAAAGTTAGGAGTTAGGAGTTAGAAGTTAAAAATTAGGAGTTGTAGGGACGAGTTTAACAAAACATATCGTCTGCACAACGGAAGTTACAAGATTTAGATTAACGACTTTCTTCAACTCATAACTCATAACTCATAACTCATAACTCTTGTTTTAGCCATGTCAAAAAATAAACCCCGCGACGTTCAAGTTTTCCCCATTGCTACAGATACAAGAATACTGCGATCGCGTAGTTGGTCAAGGCTCAGATTTGAAATTGAATATGCTCTTGCTAAGGGTACAACTGCTAATTCTTATTTAATCGAAAGTGAGAAAACTGCCATTATCGATCCTCCAGGGGAAACGTTTACGCAAATTTATTTAGAAGCTTTACAGCAACGTTTTCATCTCGAAGATTTAGATTATGTAATTTTGGGACACGTAAATCCTAACCGCGCTGCAACTTTAAAAGCTTTGTTAGAAATTGCTCCCCAAATCACCTTTGTGTGTTCTAATCCAGGAGCGATAAATTTACGTGCGGCGCTGGAAAATCCAAATTTGCAAATTCTCGTCATGCGGGGCGAAGAAACTCTAGATTTGGGTAATGGGCATAATTTACAATTTATTCCCACTCCCAATCCCCGCTATGCAGATCAACTTTGTACCTACGATCCACAAACAGAAATTCTGTACACAGATAAGTTATTTGGGGCGCACGTTTGTGGAGATCAGGTATTTGATGAAGGTTGGGAAGTATATAACGAGGATCGGCGCTATTATTTTGATTGCCTCATGGCTCCCCACGCCCGTCAAGTTGAAACAGCGCTGGATAAACTTGCTGATTTTCCCGTGCGAATGTATGCCAATGGACACGGCCCTTTGGTACGCTATGGCTTAATCGACCTGACCAAAGCTTATCGAGAATGGAGTCAGCAGCAAACTTCTGCTGATTTGACAGTGGCGTTAATTTATGCCTCAGCTTATGGAAATACAGCCACATTAGCCCAAGCGATCGCTCGTGGGATCACAAAAGCTGGCGTTGCCGTAGAATCGATTAACTGCGAGTTTACTGAACCAGAAGAAATCCGGGCGGCTGTGGAAAAAGCCGGTGGTTTCATCATCGGTTCTCCTACCCTCGGCGGTCATGCACCAACACCTGTGCAAACAGCTTTAGGAATTGTGCTATCCACCGCTACTAACAATAAACTCGCTGGTGCTTTTGGTTCCTTTGGCTGGAGTGGAGAAGCGGTTGATTTAATTGAGAGTAAATTGAAAGATGCTGGCTATCGGTTTGGTTTTGATACAATCCGCGTAAAATTCAAACCCGACGATGCCACCTTACAATTATGTGAAGAAGCTGGAACCGACTTTGCCCAAGCACTGAAGAAAGCCAGAAAAGTGCGATCGCCAAGTCAACCTGCAACAAATGTAGAACAAGCAGTTGGTCGGATTGTCGGTTCTCTTTGCGTTCTCACAGCAAAAGAAGGCGATCGTTCCAGTGCCATGTTAGCTTCTTGGGTGTCTCAAGCCAGCTTTAAGCCACCTGGTTTAACCATCGCCGTTGCCAAAGACCGCGCAGTAGAAACACTGACTCATACAGGAAACAAATTTGTCCTCAACATCCTTAAAGAAGGGAATCACTTGGGATTGATGAAGCATTTCCTTAAACCTTTTGGCCCAGGACAAGACCGATTTGCTGATGTCGCATCCCAAGAAACTGAAAGCGGTTCTCCCATACTTACCGATGCCCTAGCATATCTCGAATGTTCCGTACAAAATCGGATGGAATCTGGCGACCACTGGCTGGTTTATGCAACTGTCGAGAGCGGCAAATTGCTAGATACTGATGGCGTTACAGCCGTGCATCATCGCAAGTCGGCAACTCATTATTAATTAGCGTTTTGGATTTTGGATGAATTATTTAAAATCTAAAATCCAAAACAGTAATTTTAATCTCGCAAAATTACTGTTTGTAATAAATAAGAGATTGTTTTATTTTTTGCATCTTTTTGATAACTTTGGAATTGCCATTAGCCACGACTATAATCTCCCAATTTGGCTGAATTTGGAGTTTATTTTTTAAAATTGTTGTTAGCTCTAAATCAGCATCACTAGACTCTAGTCGAAGGAAGCTTGAGTGGCGAACAATCCCCAAAATGAAAAAAGGTATATTCGAGAAGTGATTGATGACTTTTTGCACTAAGAAAGCTTTTTTAACTTGGGGACATTGGGATATCAAAGTGCGAATTTTGCGTGTTTCAGTTTTTTCTAATCCGTGCTGACAGAAAGTGTCTTGATGACTCACAATAGAACGTTCCTTCTTAGCTTTGCTCAATTGCTCATTAAAAGCATCTAGCCTATCCCGATAATAGTTAGATTTTTCTACTTCACCGCGTTGCCAAAACAATTCATACAGAATTTGTAGACAACGATTTGTCAAACTAACATCTTGGCTTAAAGCCGTTTCTAAGTGCTGTACTCCATCCAAATTATCTTGTTTGAGCAAAATTTGTCCTAGTAAGTAATGTACGCTCACATTATCCGAATCCATGATGAGTAAATGATGTAGCCTTTGCATAGCTAATTCTTCTTTGTTTACTTCTAAACTCAAATTAGCTAACTTCCAGATATCTTCTAAACTTAAATTATCCTGAGTTTCCTTTTCTTCCAAGATTTTTATTTCTTGCAGAACTTCTTGTACAACCGCATAGCGTTGTCTCCAGGAACTCTCCACTTGCTGTTTCCAAACCTTATCTAAATCAAGGGTAAACTCTTGTAATGCCTGTTTACCCAATAGCACTTCTGCGGCATTTTCTTTAAGCACAAAACAGTGTGAAAGAAGTTCCTGAGAAACTGAAGTAAAACCTAGTATTTTCAAACGTTCATTCAGGCAAGGATGGGTATCTATATTATTGGTTTTGCGAGCTAAAGCTTGTTTAAGAAATTTATAGCTTTCCTGTAAGTTATTGGGTTGGAATAAAACTGTTAGTAGTTTGGTGTATGCATCAGCAGGTGGTTGTGATTTATGTTCTACCTGCTGGTATAGATTAGGCCAAAAAGTATGCAATGCAAATCCACCTGTTAACTGCATTTTAATAAGTGACACAGCACAAGTTTCAGATCCTGCTAACTTAAGAGCGCACTTGTCAGCATCATACTCATTAATTCGAGCAAGTACAAACGAATAAGCATTAAAAAACGGAATGTACCATTTAACAAAAGGTGTAATGAAGATAGAGGGATGTCCTTCATTGATTTGCTGCATGTGTTTAACGGTATCTGCTAAAGTTTGTCGCAACAGATAAATCCATCTATCAAATTGAGAATGATTTCCTGACAAATGCGCTAATTCATGAATCAAAACAGCCTTTAATTCATCACACGATAGAGATGCCACTAGAGGAAGCCCCAAAATAAGATAATTATCATACCAACCAAATATCCCTAGTCTAGGAGCTTGTATAACAGAAGCATTAAATTCCGCCGTCAGTAAAACTTTCTTTAGGGAAGTAACTTTGACTTTGACTTGTAATTCATCAATCAAGCTAAATAGTTTTGGAAACTGGGAGCGACTTAGACATTTTCCATAAATTGGCGAACTATTTCTCAAGAGAGCTGGTAAAGTTCCTATAGCAAACTGAACTCCAGGAAAACTAATAATAATTACATAAAACCATGCCCAAATATTGAAAGGCTGCTTGAGTATCACCAATCCAAGTACTAAAATTGCTGGTGATAGTAAAAAGACGAGCATAAACAGTAGATATCCATAACCCAGAAGGGCGAACAGAGCTACTTGTAATCTATATAAATTGGGATGCTTTCGGGCAAATTTCTCTGTACGCTCAATCAAACTATCGAACTGAGCTGTATTCCAAAGCATTTTAGACGACTCCCTGTTAAACAAATCTCTTTGTTTAGAATTCCCTAAATCGCATACGATCCGGTCATGGAGTTCGAGTGGGATAAATCAAAAGCAGCCGCAAATTTGCAGAAGCACGGTGTCAGCTTTGAAGAAGCCAAAACTGCCTTTCAGTAATTCTCGGCAGTCATCTTTGATGATGAAGCGCACTCTATAGATGAGCAGCGAGAAATCATTATTGGTCACTCTCAACAAAATCTCTTGCTGTTGATTTACTTCACTGAGCGTTCCAATGCTATCCGTATCATCAGCGCCCGTCTAGCTACTCGAAAGGAACGTGAAGATTATGAACGAAACGCCTTTTGAAAAATTGCAAAATTCTGACGATGAGCTTCAGGCTGAGTATCGCTTCGATTATCAGAAGGCAAAGCCTAATCGCTTTGCTTCCCGTAGTGGAACGCAACAATTAACAGTTGTGGTCTTAGACGGACGAAGATGTAGCTCAGGTTTTCACCACACCAGAATCGGTCAACAAAGTATTAAGGGCGTTGATTGAGTCAATGCCACAAGCAGCAAAGGGCGAGACAGCTTAACACTCCGTTGCATCGGAAGCTGTCTTATTCTGATAACTCATCGCTCTCTGTTAGAAATTATTACCATGACTTTGCGTGAACTTGAAAATCAAGCACTGAGATTATCTGCCGAGGATTGTTGGCAGTTAATTAATACCCAAATATCTCTATATGGCAGTGGATAGCAGATTTAACATCAGCGAGTGCTTCTTCATAGCTGTCACCTTCGCCAACTACAACCCCCTTGATACCCAAGGGATATGCTACGTAACCGTCATTATGTTTTTCAACAATAATTTTAATTGCTCTCATTGTCATATAAAAGAACCGCTGAAAAGTTCAGGAGGAATGTAGGACTTACACACAATAAATCCTCCAACCCATTAAAAAGTTGGCTTTTAGGGTTGTGACTATTTGCTAAAGCTGTAAATTTGCTGCGTCTCCAAGCGATCGCTAATTGATGAAGGCAATGTACCATCCGCGAATGTCTGCCGATCTAGTTGGACTTGTAAATTACTCAAAGGATCGCAACCAGAAGAAATCAGAAATTCTAGTTTTTGGATGTATGGCAAAGTAGCGAGGTTGTCCAAAATTTGGAAGATTGCCTGTATGTAAGGATGGCCACTTTGCTGATACCAATCACAGCTAGCAACTTTTGCCTGATCGAAACCTAAGTGTACTGTTAAAGATGGCTCGTCAAATATAGCGAGCGCTAACGGACGCGCTTCTTCCTGTAACAATAGATCGTTACTTTTCGCTAAATGCCGCAGTTTCTCCAAGCGTTCATAACGTTCCGTCACAGCTTCCGGGTCATCTTGCCAATGGATTGCTACTGTCACTAGATAAGTCTGTAACAGCATGTGACCCAGCTTTTTCGCCTTTGTCGCTAGATAATAGGAATTGTACTCGGTTGCCTCTATCAACAATGGCACGCGATCGACTACTTCCAACCCATAACCCTTGACTCCAGCAATTTTGCGGGGATTATTGGTAATCAAGCGAATCTTTTTAATGCCCAAATCCATGAGCATTTGTGCCCCCATCCCGTAGTCCCGCAAGTCAGCAGGAAATCCCAAACGCTCATTTGCCTCTACTGTATCTAATCCCATATCCTGCAATGAGTACGCTTTCAGCTTATTAATCAAGCCGATTCCCCGCCCTTCTTGGCGCAGGTATACAACTACACCTTGACCAGCAGCCTCAATCATTTTCAGTGCGGCTTGCAACTGCATCCGACAATCGCAGCGCAAAGAACCCAAAGCATCACCAGTTAAGCATTCTGAGTGCATCCGCACCATCACAGGCTCATCTTTGAAGTTAGCTGGATCGCCCTTGACAATTGCAACGTGTTCTGTATTATCCAGAGTATGGCGATAGGCGTAAATTTCAAACTGACCGAATTGACTAGGCAGCTTGGTAATTACCTCACGATACACTAGGCGATCGTGCTTTAGGCGATAGCTGATTAAATCCGCAATACTAATTATTTTTAAATTGTGACGTTTCGCGTATTCAACTAACTGCTGCAACCGTGCCATTGAACCATCGGAGTTTTGAATCTCACAAATTACCCCCGCCGGGTATAGCCCTGCTAATCTAGCTAAGTCCACAGCAGCTTCCGTATGTCCTGCGCGTTTGAGTACGCCTCCAGCCTTAGCCCGAATCGGAAAAATATGACCAGGACGACGTAAATCGGTAGGTTTTGTGGCTGGGTTGAGAGTAACCTGGATAGTTCGGGCGCGGTCTTCTGCTGAAATGCCTGTGGTGACACCTAATTCTGGCCCGGCATCAATACTGACAGTAAAGGCAGTTTGGTTAGTATCTGTAATATTACTTACCATCAAGGGTAAGTCTAGCTCGTCTAGGCGATCGCCTGTCATTGCCAAACAAATTAGTCCTCTTGCTTCCACCGCCATAAAATTGATCGTGTCGGGTGTGGCAAATTGGGCAGCACAAATTAAGTCGCCTTCATTTTCTCTATTTTCATCATCTACCACTACAATGACGCGACCAGCTTTTAGGTCTGCTAAAGCGGCATCAATCGAATCAAATTTAAAAGCTTGGGTAGGATTAGGCTGTGACACAGAAGATTTCCAGCTATAAACGTAAATTTTTTTAACAATTTCTTCTTTTAGATTGTAGCTCCTTTATAAGGCAGAGAAGTAGACTAGCAATGATTTGATAACGGGGCAAAAATTTTTGCCATAAAAAGTGGAGCGACAGTACAAAAATGAAGGGGATGAGGAAGAATAATAATCGTTTGTTTGCTCGCCCATCTTCCCAGAACAAAGTAGAGGGGTTTAAGACGTTTTGTGCGCTGTGCGTCTGGTCGCTGATATTGTTGATAGCTGAGAACGAATTAACCATTCATGGGATAAGGATTTCAGATCATGGGCAAATTTAGACGCGTACCGGTTGGGATTGTTGGCGCGTCGGGCTATGGTGGAGTGCAGTTAGTACGACTACTGATGGATCACCCAGAAGTCGAAATGGTTTATTTAGGCGGTGAGAGTAGTATCGGGAAATCCTTTGGGGATCTCTACCCACACTTGGCTCATGCAACTAACCTGCTAATAGAAGCGGTAGAACCAGAAATAATTGCTCACCGCTGTGAAGTAGTTTTCCTGTCTTTACCAAATGGTCTGGCTTGCCAAATCGCACCTAAACTTTTGGAAAAAGGATGTAAAGTACTAGATTTGAGTGCAGACTATCGATTCAGTGATTTGACAACTTATACAAATTGGTATGGTACAGAGAGAAGCGATCGCACAATTGCAGCTACAGCAGTTTATGGATTACCAGAACTTTATCGCGATCGCATTGCCGAAGCTCAACTCATTGGCTGTCCTGGTTCCTATCCTACTGCCAGTCTCCTTGCACTTTCGCCACTTTTAAAGCAAGGCTTAATCGTACCAGAAACAGCTATTATCGATGCCAAGTCTGGTACATCTAGCAGTGGACGACAGCCTCAAACCAACTTATTACTAGCTGAAGCAGACAACTCGATAGCCGCTTTCAACGTCGGTCGTCACCGTCATACCCCAGAAATTGAGCAAATTTGCAGTGACTTAGCTGGTCACGAACTCATGATTCAATTTACACCGCACCTGATTCCAATGGTACGCGGTATTTTGGCAACGGTATATGCCAAAATGAGCGACCCCGGTTTAGTGCGAGATGACTTAATCACAATTTTCTCAGCCTTCTACCGCAACTCTCCTTGGGTAAGAGTCTGCGGTAGCGGCGTTTACCCCCAAACCAAATGGGCTAACGGCAGCAATCTTTGTTATATCGGTGTAGAAGTTGACCCACGGACAGGTCGCGTAATTGTCATGTCAGCAATTGACAATCTAATTAAAGGACAGGCGGGCCAAGCGATTCAGTGTCTAAACCTGATGATGGGCTGGGATGAAACCTTGGGGTTGCCCAAGTTGGGGTTTTATCCGTAAATCAGTTAGGAGTTAAAAGTGATGAATTATGAATTAAAAACTCCTAACTCTTAACTCCTAACTTCTAACTCTACTTCGGCCCTAACCCTACAGCACCAGCATAAACGGCGCGATCGCCTAGTTGATCTTCAATTCGCAGCAAGCGATTATATTTTGCTACGCGTTCGCTGCGACACAGAGAACCTGTTTTGATTTGACCGGCACGAGTTGCTACAGCTAAATCAGCGATCGTTGTGTCTTCTGTTTCACCAGAACGATGGCTAATTACTGAACGGATACTATTGCGAGTTGCCAAATCAATTGTTTCCAAGGTTTCAGTAAGCGAACCAATTTGATTGAGTTTAATCAAAATGGCATTAGCGGCTTTTTCCTGGATGCCTCTTTGCAAGCGAGTAGCGTTAGTCACAAACAAATCATCCCCTACCAACTGCACCCGCGAACCTAACTTCTGGGTTAGCAATTGCCAACTTTGCCAATCTTCTTCGTGCAAGCCATCCTCAATTGATACAATGGGATATTGATCGACTAGTTGTCCTAAATAATCAATAAATTCAGCCGGGGCGTGAGGTTTACCATCGTAAACATACTGGCCATTTTTGTAAAATTCGCTAGCTGCCACATCTAACGCCAAAGCGACTTGTTCCCCTGGTTTGTAACCAGCTTTCTGAATGGCAGCAACCAGCAATTCCAAAGCGACCTGATTAGATTCTAGGTTAGGAGCAAAGCCGCCTTCATCACCTACACCAGTAAGCAAACCCTTTTCATCTAACACTTGACTGAGGGTAGCAAACACCTCTGCGCCCCAGCGCAATGCTTCCCGGAAGGAAGTTGCGCCAATTGGGACAATCATAAACTCTTGAAAATCGACGTTATTTGAGGCGTGTGCGCCACCGTTAATCACGTTCATCAACGGCACTGGGAGCAAATTCGCTAAAGGACCACCCAAATAGCGATATAGAGGAATTTCTAGAGACTCAGCACCGGCTTTGGCTGCTGCTAAGGAAACCCCCAAAATTGCATTCGCCCCCAAATTGGATTTGTTAGCAGAACCATCTATGCCAATCATTGTCCGGTCTAGCAGTTCTTGGTTGAGGGCATCCAAGCCTAGTAATTTTGGTGCAAGTGCTTCTCTGACGTTTTGTACTGCCTTGAGTACGCCTTTGCCCCCATAACGGCTTTTATCGCCATCACGCAGTTCGTGAGCTTCAAAAGTGCCAGTAGAAGCACCACTGGGAACTTGCGCCAGTCCGACAACACCGTTAGCTAAATGCACTTCGGCTTCAATTGTCGGTCTACCGCGTGAATCAAGAATTTCACGGGCTGCGATCGCCTCAATGGCAGTATCTAGAAATTTACTCATCTGTACTTTATCCTTTATTCGAGTGTGTTACGCATCCAGTCCAGTTGCCTAACCCAATCGCTAGCATAGGCGGTTAAGAGACTTTCTCGGCTGAGATTAAAGAAGATTTCCATTATAGGGATAGGAAGCAATGCCCAGAATGGGTAATTGTTTATCCTGCCCTTTCGGCTTTTAATTCTTTCTGTGACAGCATTTTTACCTTAAGACTTTGAGCTAGGTAAAATGTTTGCAGAGAATAACACTAAATCAATTACAGAGAAAAGGTCAATATGCGATTACTACACACAATGCTGCGGGTGGGCAACCTTGAAGAATCCTTAAAGTTCTACTGTGAAATTCTCGGAATGAAACTGCTGCGCCAAAAAGATTATCCAGGCGGAGAATTTACCCTGGCTTTTGTTGGCTATGGCGACGAAAGCGATAACTCGGTAATCGAACTAACCTACAACTGGGGTGTGGAAAAGTACGAATTAGGTAATGCTTACGGTCACATTGCTCTTGGCGTTGATGATATTTACGCTACGTGTGAAGAAATTCGCAATCAGGGCGGTAAAGTTGTGCGCGAACCAGGGGCGATGAAACATGGTTCGACAGTAATTGCTTTTGTAGAAGATCCAGATGGGTATAAAATTGAACTGATTCAACTGGGAACTCAAAGTTCGGCAGTCAAACAAGAATCACAAGAGCAACTTGTAAGTCAGTAATTTTATCAGGGATTTCCAAAAAATCAATTATCTAGTAGGGTGAAATGTCGCTTATTTAAGCTGGATTCAGATCCTCAACTTCTTTAAGAGTTCGAGGATCTGGGGAGTAACTTTTGCTTAAGAGCGATCGGAAAATCCACACTGATGTCTTGAAAAGTTGAGCTAGAGGGAGATTGATTCTTCTGACATACTGGCATCTCGTGCCAATCAAGCCAGACACGCCAGACTTCCCCTTTTTAGCCGGGTTAAAGGATCATTTTCTGGGTAGATCCGATTAATATTACCCCATACTCTCGTTAATGAGCAACACTAATAACGCTCGGTCCAACAATACCATTGGGGAAAGTCTGCTCATAACAGTGTTTTCGTTTTAAATTAGGAAATAGGTAATGGATTAAACTATCATCAATTGCCAATCCTAAATCGCCACCGGAGATACACGCGGATATACGCTAAGAATGTTTGGATAATTAGGGACTGGGGACTAGGGACTAGGAATTAGTGACTAGGGAAAAGTTTTTCCAATGCCCAATCCCCAATCCCCACTCCCAATCCCCACTCCCAATCCCTAAACTAAAAATCCAAATTCCAAAATTTTAAAGATGCAACCTACAGATCCCAATAAATTTACTGATAAAGCCTGGGAAGCAATTGTTAAATCTCAGGATATAGTCCGTGCTTATCAACAACAGCAACTAGATGTTGAACATTTAATTATTGCCCTGTTAGAAGAACCCACTAGTCTAGCAATACGTATCCTAGCTCGATCTGAGGTCGATCCAATCCGCTTACAACAGCAGCTAGAAGCCTTTACCCAACGCCAGCCCAAAGTTGGTAAAAGCGATCAGCTTTACCTTAGCCGCAATTTAGATATTTTACTAGACCGAGCCGAGGAAGCTAGAACTAGGATGAAAGACTCCTACATTTCCGTAGAACACATACTTTTGGCCTTTGCTGAAGACGATCGCATTGGACGAAAGATTCTCAAAGGCTTTAGCGCGGATGCACCTAAACTCGAAGCTACTATCAAAACGGTTCGCGGTAGCCAAAAAGTGACAGATCAAACCCCAGAATCCCGCTATGAAGCCTTACAAAAATTTGGCAGAGATTTGACAGAACAGGCAAAAGCTGGAAAACTCGATCCGGTAATTGGGCGGGATGACGAAATTCGGCGGGTAATTCAAGTATTGTCTCGTCGTAGCAAAAATAACCCCGTACTCATTGGTGAACCTGGGGTAGGTAAAACTGCGATCGCAGAAGCATTAGCACAACGGATGGTAAACGGTGATGTTCCTGAATCTCTGAAAAACCGCAAGTTGATCTCGTTAGATATCGGCAGTTTAATTGCTGGAGCAAAATTACGAGGTGAATTTGAAGAACGCCTAAAAGCGGTTCTCAAGGAAGTTACTGAATCTAACGGTGACATTGTTCTGTTTATTGACGAACTGCACACCGTAGTCGGTGCAGGCTCTACTCAACAAGGGGCAATGGATGCGGGAAATCTGCTTAAACCAATGCTGGCGCGGGGAGAATTGCGTTGTATTGGCGCAACTACCCTCGACGAGTTCCGCAAACACATTGAGAAAGACGCTGCTTTAGAACGTCGTTTTCAGCAAGTATTTGTCGATCAGCCAAGTGTGGAAAATACTATTTCCATTCTGCGGGGATTGAAAGAACGCTACGAAGTGCATCACAACGTCAAAATTTCTGATTCGGCTTTGGTAGCAGCAGCCACTTTATCAGCACGTTATATTAGCGATCGCTTTTTACCAGATAAAGCTATTGACTTAGTAGATGAAGCAGCAGCACAGTTGAAAATGGAGATTACCTCCAAACCAGCCGAATTGGAAACCATCGATCGCCGCCTCATGCAGTTAGAAATGGAAAAGCTGTCATTAGCTGGCGAAGAAAAGGGTACTCCCCAAACGAAAGAACGTTTAGAGCGCATTGAACAAGAAATTGCCAATTTAACGGTAAAGCAGCAAATATTTAATGAGCAATGGCAAGGTGAAAAGCAGATATTGGAGGCTATAAGCGCCTTAAAGAAAGAAGAAGATGCGCTGCGAGTGCAAATTGAACAGGCAGAACGCGCCTACGATCTAAATAAAGCTGCCCAACTAAAGTATGGCAAATTGGAGGGAGTGCAGCACGAGCGCGAAGCCAAAGAAGCGAGTCTTTTAGAAATTCAAAACCAAGGTTCCACTTTACTGCGAGAACAAGTTACTGAATCCGACATTGCCGAAATCGTCGCTAAATGGACAGGAATTCCCGTCAACCGCCTGTTGGAATCGGAACGACAAAAATTACTGCAATTAGAAAGTCATTTGCATCAACGAGTCATTGGGCAAGAAGAGGCTGTAGAAGCAGTAGCAGCCGCAATTCGCCGCGCCCGTGCGGGGATGAAAGATCCCTCTCGTCCCATTGGTTCATTTCTGTTCATGGGCCCCACAGGCGTAGGTAAAACCGAACTCGCCCGTGCCTTAGCTCAGTTTCTCTTTGATTCTGATGATGCATTGGTGCGCTTGGATATGTCTGAGTATATGGAAAAACACTCAGTTTCTCGTCTTGTGGGAGCGCCTCCAGGATATGTCGGCTATGAAGAAGGCGGTCAACTTTCCGAGGCAATTCGCCGCCGTCCTTACTCAGTGGTGCTGTTGGATGAAGTGGAAAAAGCGCACCCCGATGTGTTCAATATTCTATTGCAGGTGTTGGATGATGGGAGAATTACTGATTCTCAGGGAAGAACGGTAGATTTTCGTAACAGCGTTATTGTGATGACCAGTAACATTGGTAGCGAACATATTTTGGATATATCTGGTGATGATTCCAAGTATGAGACGATGCGGGTTAGGGTAATGGAAGCATTGCGATCGCATTTCCGCCCCGAATTTCTCAACCGCGTCGATGATATTATTCTCTTCCATACCCTAAATCGCACAGAAATGCGGCAGATCATCCGCATTCAACTCAAACGAGTAGAAAATCTCCTCCGCGAGCAAAAAATCTTCTTTGAGATATCCCAATCAGCCTGCGATCACCTTGTTGAATCAGGCTATGACCCAGTTTATGGTGCGCGTCCACTCAAACGGGCAATTCAGCGAGAAGTAGAAAACCCCCTCGCCACCAAATTATTGGAAAATACTTTTATCTCTGGAGACACGATTATCATTGACAAAAATGAAAATGGTCTGTCTTTTAGCAAAAAAGTGCTTGTGAAGGTGACAGTACCACAGATTGCTACATAGCACCTAGCGTCTCCCTTTCACTCAAAGGGAGACGCTAGCGCCTGCCGTATGATACCCAAAGGGCTGTAGGGAAAGATCACACTGCCTTCACAAACAAAGTTTAAGAAGAATTGAGGGTTTGAACCCACCTCCGTGGGTAAACCCTGTGTAGTTGCGGTTTCTAACCGTCTTTTTTAATGTTAATTTGACTGTCTTGTATCTATGATGCGTAGTAATATAAAGTCCGGGTAATTAGTTATGATTTCCACAATCATTGTACCCCACCCCCAGCCCCTCCCCGCAGGCGGGGAGGGGAGACGAAGCGTAGCTTTGGCGGGGTGGGGTTCTTGGGGTTTAGTAAGTAATCAAGCGAACATTATATAACATCTGCTACAGGGTACGAAAAATTAGTACCCTGTGGCAGAGGCTTGCTTGCCTTTAAAGGTAGTAGTGGGATTTACGCCAAGTCGTACTAGTAAGTAATTAGTAATTAATCAAAACAATGTGAACAATAAGATTCCCGACTTCTTTAATCAAGAAGTCGGGAATCTAAGCTGCACATCTGATTATTTTGCACCTAACTGATATCTTTCTTTTAACAGATGGGTATTATAAGTCTACATCTGCTAATAACATCTTCATAAACTTGCCTTACAATAAAACACATTTACGCAAATCTACTGTGAGGTAATGCTCTTATTATTTACCAGACTCGAACTAAATAATTCTGAAAAAATCAGTGTTTCCCGGATAAAATGAACAATTCATAAATGATATAACTTTAATAAATTATCTTTTTTGATAACTACTTTATTTGGAAGTTATTCAAGTCAAATAAAGTAGTTAGATAAATATCATCTGAACTAATGCCTGTAAGAATACTTTATAGGCATGAGTGAAAACTTTGAATAAATAGAAAATTCGCTATAATCCACTTGACCAGGAAGCAGATATGTCTCGAAAACGTCACCTATTCAAGGTAATTCAAAAAAACTTCAGACAAATTAACAAGCAGCTTTTATCTGCAATTAACAAGCAGATTATTTTGCTTTTGCGAACTATCTCTGGTACTCAAAGAAGACGCGGTTCGGTTAATTCTGGCTTTGTATTGCCAACAGTGGCGATGGTAATTTTGGTAGTCGTACTGTTAACAACTGCAATTTTGTTTCGGTCTTTTGAGCGTTCCAAAAATGCTAGTAACGTCCGCGTGAATGAAGCAACAATGCAAGCTGCCACCCCTGCTTTAGACAGGGCTAAAGCCAAAATAAGTGCACTGTTTGCCGACCCAACTTTACCACGCTCTGTCCCATCAAATCTAACCCTATACAATACCTTAGTTAATAAACTTTCTATCTATACGTTTGGTGATGAAACTCCTATAACCCTGGCTTATAACCTTAATGGAAGTACTTCAACTCCGATGATTGAAGCAGCTAGTAGTATGGCTTTAGAAAATCAAGAAAACATACAAACAGCCTGGAAATTTCCTGCCGATACAGATAATAACGGTAAATTTGATAGCTTTATTCTCTATGGTCTTTACTTCCGCACTCCCCCCCAAACTGGTACACTCCGAAAGAGAAGCCCACTAGATGCTAGAACCCCTCCGATGTTACCAACTAAGGCAGGTGGAGCTTGTGACGTAGCTGGTGATACTAGCGCCAGCTTAGTAGGTAGTTCGGGTTGGTATAAGCTACCAACTGGCGAATTGAAAAAAAGCTTTTTCGTATATGCAGTCACAGTTCCCATTAGTGATATTGCTCAAGCTACTTCTCTTGATACAACCAAATATGAGAAGTATCGAGGTAATAAGGGCTTCTCGGCATTAGAAATGCAACAAGATCGTAGTCAAGTTTCTATTACTAATAATGCCGTTGTTTATGAAGATGATTTAGATATTACACCTGGGCCTAGATTCCGTCTCAATGGACGCATCTTTACCAATAGTAATTTATTTACTGCTAAAAGCGATCAAAATATAACCCTATTTCAGGTCAGTAGTAGGTATTCATGTTACTACGAACGAGAAAATGGCAAAATAGTTGTTGGCGGTAATGTTGCAAATAGTAGCCCAATTAGTGCAACTGATACAGGTGGAACACGCGTAGATTTATTTGTAGAAAATGGTCTACCTGATACAAGTAAAACGTTGGGAACTTCTGCTACAAATACTAATAAAACTACCTCAAATAACTCAAATGACATTGCCTATAACACTCAGGCTTATGCTCAACGTATAGACTTATTAGTGAAGGCACAACTTAACAATGATGCTACTACTGATCCTCAAGAAATCAGAACTAATATAACCAACCGGATTCTAAACGATCCAAGTTTAGATACGACTAAAGTACGTAAGGAAGAATTAGAAAACTGGTTCCGTAAGCGTACTAGGCGTGTACCATTTAAAGAAGTTCTTTATGGTAATTCTGCTATTGAAAAATCTGCTGGTGTCGATTACACCACAGCAGATGCAGCAACTTTTATGAAAGGTTCTGTTAATACGCTACGTCCAATGGATGCCTGGATTTATCCAACAGATACTAATACAAAATTAACACTAAATACAGCGCAACTACCTACCAGAGATCCAGACGTTGTAGATAATACTCCCGTAATAGAAACACAGTTAGGCGATCGCATCGTAGTAGGCAACAACCTGCCTGAACTTATCTGGGATAGCACAAAAGGAGACTTTGTAGGAGAGAATGATCCCCAAACCATCAGCCCTGCTGTGAGGTGGACAAGTAGTACTACCAAAGATCGAACTCGTACCACTCGCGTCAGACAGTTATCAGATTTAGGGGTAACTGGACGTGATGGTTTTTGGGAAATTTCAGCCGCTTCACCCCGATCTAATCCCCTTGATGTGGTCGGTGGACTGAGGGTGATTACAGGTGCTGGAGTATATAGGCCTACAGGTTCCGGACTAACACTTACTCGTCCAACACCACCTGATGATCCAAGCACGCCAGTGTCGGTAGTCAACGAAAGTGCTGGCACAGTAGTCTGGCCTGATACTATGCCTATGCTTGTACCCGATCCGACCGATCCTCTGAATGCGAGTAAACAAAAACGTGGTGATTTGGTAATGCGTGCCACGGCAGTGTATCACTACAATTTTGATTCCTACGATCCTGAGGCAGCTACACCAGACGATTATCAAACACCGATGGCCTGTGTAAGCAGCTACTACGATCCCACAAACAATGAGACAGCAAGAAATACAGATACACTACCAGATGTGAGCGGTGACACAAGTGGTACTAGACCTGTCGGAGCTAGATCAAATAATGGGGTTGTTTACGCTGCTCCCGCTACTACATCTGCTGGCATAACTAGAGGACAGACAGTAAATAGCAATGGTTTTTTTGCAGCTGCGACTAGCGCTGATGATGTGACTAACACTGGTGTAACTTTGCTAGATCGCTTGAAATATCAAGCCAACTTGGTATTTCCCAATGGACGCCTTGTGAATCCTCTGCTACGGCAAGCACTAGCCAAAGCAACTACCAGCAAACTCACTCTCTCTGAGCAATCAGCAATTGACTCTGCCATCTGTGCGATAAACATTGCTGATGGCACTCTAGCTCAGAGTACTACTTACATTCCTCATGGTGCAATCACAGAAAGGGCATTTCTTGATGCCCGACAAATTAAAGCTACAGATAAAGGTGGTGCATTAACTGGAAACTACAATCTGGAAGTCGAACAGCGTCAGCCTCTAGAAATTCGTGCCACTACCATAGATTTAAGTAAGCTTCGTACACAAGCAATCGGCGCTGCATCTGATAACGAATATCTATTGCCCAATAGCGGCATTATCTATGCCTCTCGTGATGATGCTCAAAAAGATACCAGTAACTCAGCTAGTGAAAATGTCAGTGCTAGTGACTACAGGCTCGATCCAGAACGGCGACCCAACGCCATTATGTTGATTAATGGCAGTAACTTGAGTCGTCAGACTAATTACAGAGCAGAAGAAAAAGGCTTAATTTTAGCCACTGAGCTACCAGTGTATGTTAAAGGCGATTTTAATCTGCACACTAAACAAGAATTCAAAACCCCGGATCTTTTACCTGCTCCTAGCGCTACTAACTACGATACTAAATTTTACACTCGTGCTGCGGCAAACCGCGATCCTGACTTTGCTTGTCGGCCTAGTGACCCCAGACTACCCAATTGCACAACAGGCGAAACCTGGCGACCAGCATCAGTAATTGCTGATGCTGTCACCTTGCTTTCTAATAGCTTCCGCGAAGGTTTCCGTGATGAGGGTGATTACGACTTGCGAAATAACCAAGGAAGCGATCCTAACCTCGTACTCAGCCGACTAAAGGTAGGTTTCTGGAATAACAACTTCGTCACTTCATCTAAATTCTTGATTGACTCTGGTGGTGATGCCTACTATCAAGGTACTCCCACTTCTACCGACAATAACAGTTCTTACTTGACCAATTTCGTCACACCCATTCAACGCCGAGGAACTTTCCCAGAGTATGTAATGGAAATGTGCTTTAAAATACCAGTTTCGGAATGTGGAGTAACTGATTGGTATATTGGTTACGATGGCGATCGAACAATACAATCCCATAATCTTCCAACAAATGCAGAGCGTAGCAAACTCTTAGCTGGTACTACTGCCCAACTGGCACAGCCTGGTTTTGAAAGATTTGCCCGCCGGGTTGCCTACAAACGAAATATTTTGGGTCAAACAGTTAATGCTGCTGGTGTTTTTATACCTTTTAATACCGCTACTCCGGTTGTACTGGGCATAAAAACAGTGGGCGGAAATAAGGTAGTAGACCAATTTAGTAACGGCACCTTACCTGAAACAGCAAGTAATGCCCTATGGTTTGCAACTACAACAGATACTGATTACACTAAAGCACCAGGGTCAGGACTCGATAAAATAGAATATAACGCCACTAATCGTCTATTTTTCAGATACCACAAACCACCAGCTTCTAGTTTGAGGGATTTTCCTGGAACTACTACAGGATTGATTCTTACAGCCAGAGATGCGACATACCAGCCGTTATTAGAACCTGTATTGCAATTACAGGTAACAACCGCAGCACCTCAAGATCAAGGTTACGCCAGTTTAGCAGGATCATCTAGTCTCGTTAAAAACACTAGATGGTTGTCTCAGGCAAGTGCAACAAATTTTAATCTAGTAGTTGCGGGTGGCGATACTCCTGCTCGTGTGGGTTCAAGTAGCTACGAAATCAATGGGGGTTTGCATAACTTTGTGCGCTTCTTAGAAAACTGGAGTGGGATTGATGCCAATATCAACGGTTCATTCATCCAATTTAAACGCAGTATCTTTGCTAGCGCACCATTCCAAGCTTTTGTTAGACCAGGACCAACAACTGCTCCAGCAACCACTGCTGACCCTAATTTTACTGACGCTGCTAGCCTTGCTAAGAATAACAGTATCTTTTACAGAGTTCTGCATTCTGACAGACCTGGTTACACATCAGATAGTACTTCTATAGGTATTACTGGTGCTGGTGAAGCGCCTTATTATATGCCTCCTAACCGTAACTGGGGTTTTGATGTGGCTTTATTGGCGCAAAATCCTGACTTGTTTGCCCAGCGCTTTGTAACTCCAGCAGCAGATCCTCCGAATGAATACTTCAGAGAAGTAGGCCGGGATGACCTTTGGGTGAAAACTCTATTGTGTGCTGTCCAAGATGAGAATGCGAATGCAGGGAATGGGTTTGAGGATGCGCCCAGCGCCTACTTTGGCACCATCGTCTCTACCCCTGTTACTACCCCTCCGGCCCCTGACCGCAAGTTCAAATTTGCGCTACCTGCAACCGAACGTCCTACTAACTGCCAACTCCAGCCATCCTAAAGTGTCTGAATGAGAGTTTTCACAGCACTTTTTGGGTAAATAAATCGCGTTAACAGACCTAATCCTCTAGCCTCCTTCGCTGATAGGAAGGGGTAAAATTCAAAGCCTCTTCTCTTTGTAGGGGAGAGGTTTGAAGAGAGGTTACGAGTGTATTACACCCGATCGCAAATTACTTTAAAACATAGCCTTATTAAGAAATTGAGTATGAACCCACGCCAACTACAAGAATTTTCTGCCCAGTCTAACGAGTCAGGTTTTACAATCATTGAGTCGCTCGTGGCAATCCTCGTGGTTGCCATTTTGCTGGTAGCGATCGCACCTGTCCTAGTAATGTCAACAGCAACTCGTGTGCAAGCTAAACGGGTGGAATTGGCAACAGGAGCGGCTAAAGCCTTCATTGATGCTATTAAGTCTAAAACAATCTCAGATCCGACAATCAACGTTACACTGGCTGCTAGCACAAGTAGAAATGTATCTAGTTCAAGCAGTGATTATTTATTGAGTAGTACGTCAGCTCCTACTGCTAGGACTGGTTTGTATTGCTTTAACAAAAATGGCAGCCTTTCTAATCCCGACTGTACTAGCGATTTGTTTTACATTCAAGCTATTCGTGTTGCTGTCACAGGTAGCGACGCTGATAAAGGTCAAGGCTATCGTTTGGGAGTTCGGGTATATCGTTCAGATGCTGAATTTGGTTCTTTAACTGCGGGTAGCAGTGGAAAAACAGCAGCAACATTTACTGGGGGACTAGGCAATCGCAAAGCACCCCTAGTAGAAATGACAACTGAAATTGTCAGGGGTCAAAGCTCCTATAGCGCTTTGTGCGATCGCCTTGGTGGTTGTCAACCATAATTAACCCGGTAAACATAAATAATTTCATGACTCAGTATCGGTCATTAAGGAGAATCTGTAGCAAAATGAATATATTGAGGTGGCTGTTAAGTACTCAGCTAAAACCCTCTCACAAGCAAAATAAAAATAGTGGTTTTACCCTGATTGAATTATTGGTGGCTATGCTCATTGCATTTTTAGTAATTACGCCGTTACTAAGTTTTATGATCGGTATTTTAAACACTGATGGTCAGGAACAAGCCAAAGCGAACTCTGAGCAAGAAATTAAAGCTGCACTAGATTATATTACTCGCGATCTCCAACAAGCAATATATATATATGATGCTACTGGAATTGCTTGTCTAAGCGGTACTGTTGATACTAACACTTGCCCAAATGCAAGTACAAATCAACTACCTAGTCCAACAAATGGAGTTCCTGTGATTGTCTTTTGGAAACGAGAATTAGTTAATCAAGCAATTACAATTACAGGCACTCAAAAAGATGATACTTTTGTTTACTCATTAGTTGCCTACTATTTAATTAAAGACACTAGTACTACTTGGTCTAACGCTGCACGCATCGCCAGATGGGAAATTAAAGATGGCGTTCCAAATAGTGCTGCTACAGTAGGTGCTTGCGGCGTGGGATTTACCACTGAACAATATCTCCCATGTCCAGATAAAGGTTTTAAACCATTTGACTTGTCACAAAAGGGCATAACGTTACAAGCAAAAATGAATAGTTGGACAGGAGGGGGGAGTTACACTCAAGATCCCTTAGTTTTAGTTGATTTTATAGATCAAACAACAATAGCACAGGGAGCGCCAGCAGCAACATGCTCTACTAACTTTAGTCAAGTTCCAGTAGCAGCAACTATTGCCAGAACAGGATTCTATGCTTGTATAAATTCAGTTGGCACAGATAATAGAAGTGCTGCGGAAGTTTACTTAAGAGGTAATGCACAAGCTCGTCTCATACAAAATGATGAAACTAAAGTACGTTACGCGCAAAGCAAATCTAGTTATTTTCCGAGTGGAAACATTAAAGTTCAAGGAAGCAGCTTCATTTTTACCAAATAGCTTCTATCTTTGATAAAGATTAATAAAAACAGGATAGTATGCCGAATATTCTTAGTTTAAAACTATTAGATTCTTTACAGTTGCACATCCGAAAAACAAAGCTAAAGCAGCAATATTTAGCAAATAGACTCTCTATCAATGGCTACAATCAACAAGATGCTGGATTTAGTCTTATAGAGTTAATAGTAGTACTGCTGTTAGTAGGAATTTTAGCAGCGATCGCAGCTCCTGGTTGGGCTGCCTTTGTAAATCGGCAACGGATAAATAAAGTTAACGACGCCGTTTTCGCTGCATTGCAAGAAGCACAACGCGAAGCTAAAATCAAAAAACTTAGCTACAGTGTCAGTTTTCGGAAAAATAGCACAACCCAAGAGGTTGCTATTTATCGTACCGATATTGGAATCAGCACATGGAAACCTTTAGGAACGGATGTAGGCGTTAGCTCTGATAAATTTTTGTTAGGTACAAATCTAAATAGCACTACTGAAAACACTGCCGATTCTAATGTATCCTATTCTTTAAATGCATCAGCAAAAATTACTTTTGACTATATGGGAACTTTACCCAATACAAGCCTTGGAACATCTGGGTTACAAATAGTGGTAGCTGTACCAAGCTCTGCAAATCCTACATCACCTAGTAGCGTAAAGCGATGTGTCATTGTGAACACTCTCTTAGGCTCAATGCTGACAGCAAAAGATAATAAATGCAGTTAAGTAATTTAAATACCAAGATTGGTTTAAAAATACGTAATATTGCTGAACATAAAACTGCACATTGATAGCAAAATTGAAACATCATGTGCAGTTTTAATATTTGATAGATTCATTTAAGAGCCATTGATAAATTAGCCATTGCCTGAACATAATAATAAGCGTCATCAAAATACACTTTTCGGAAAATGACTGAGAACCTTGACTTTACTGTAGCTATCCCAACTTATAACGGTGAAAGTCGTTTGCCTGAACTACTAGAACGACTACAAAACCAAGTTCACACCGAAAATTTATCTTGGGAAATTATAGTTGTAGACAATAACAGCACTGATAATACAGCTAAAGTTGTTCAAACCTATCAAAAAGATTGGCGATGTCCTTACCCTTTAAAGTATTGCTTTGAAGCAAAACAAGGCGCAGCTTATGCGCGAAAAAAGGCAGTTTTAGAAGCTAAAGGTAAATTTATAGGTTTTCTAGATGATGACAACTACCCAGTATCAAATTGGGTAGTCGCAGCTTATGCTTTTGGCGAAAAATATCCCAAAGCGGGAGCTTATGGCAGCCAAATTCACCCAGACTGGGAAGTAGAACCACCGGAAAACTTTAAGCGAATTGCTCCATTCTTAGCAATTACAGAGCGGGGGAATCTACCGCTATTATATGAAGCATCTAAAAAATTGCTACCTCCTTCTGCCGGACTTGTTGTCCGTAAACAAGCATGGTTAGAAAGTGTACCAGATAAGTCTATTTTAACTGGTAGAGTTAAAGGTAATATGCTTACCAGTGAAGATTTAGAAATGTTGTCTTATATTCAAAAATCAGGATGGGAAATCTGGTATAACCCAGAAATGGAAATATCACACAAAATACCAAAGTTGCGTTTGCAAAAAGATTATTTAATTCCATTTTTCCGAGGGATTGGACTTAGCCGCTGTGTAACTAGAATGGTAAATATAAAACAAATATATAGACCATTTGCTCTTTTGTCTTATATGATAAATGACTTGCGTAAAATCACCTTACACTTACTCAAATATCGAACTAATCTGAAAGATGATTTGGTAGCTGCTTGCGAAATGGAACTTTTTTTAAGTAGTTTTATTAGTCCTTTTTATCTTTGGAAAAATGGATACTTTAAAAAATAAATTATTAAAACATTAGGCATTATGACTGAATTAACAGCTGAAGATTTAGATATTAGCGTAGCCATTCCTGCATACAATGGAGCAACCCGTTTACCTAAAATTTTGGATAAGCTATTAACCCAGACAGGAGTAGAACAACTTAGCTGGGAAATTATTATTGTGGATAATAATAGTTCTGATAATACATTTGAAATAATCCAGAATTACCAAAAAATATATGATTGTAACTGTCATTTAAGATATTTTTTAGAAACCGAACAGGGAGCAGCTTTTGCCAGATTGCGAGCAGTACGTGAAGCCAAAGGGCAGCTAATCGCATTTTTAGATGATGATAATTTACCTGCTCCTGATTGGTTATCAGAAGCATATACTTTTGGATTAGAGCATCCTCAAGCAGGTGCTTGGAGTGGACAGATTCATGGTGATTTTGAAGTAAACCCGCCAGAAAATTTTGAAAGAATTCAAGCTTTTTTAGCTATTAGAGAACATGGTTCAAATCCATATTTGTTTGACGCAGATAATTTAAGACTTCCTCCTGGTGCAGCGCTTGTTGTTCGGAAACAGGTATGGCGTGAAAATGTACCACAGCGGCCTAATTTAAGTGGAAAGTTGCCTGGTATTTTGGTACAGGGTGATGACTATGAACCATTGCTTTATATACATTATGCAGGCTGGCAGATTTGGTATAATCCTACCATGCACACTTATCATCAAATACCAGGCTGGCGACTTGAGAGAGATTATCTCTTAACTCTGGCACGCGGTTGTGGCTTGTGTATTTTCCAGTTAAGCTTGATAAATACTCAAAATTGGCAAAAACCAATAGTGTTTATGAAAACTATTCTAGGAAATTTACGCCGAGTATTAAAGCACCGTATTCACTATAAAGGTGAATTGAAAAATAATTTAATTGCACTTTTTGAAATGGAATTTTACTTGGCTAGTATGATGAGTCCTTTTTACTACTTAAAATCTCATTTTCGCAAAGGATTAAAAAATAAATTAGCCCTATCAAATGATTAACTATAGTCAAGATTTGCCGAAAGCTTCTGTAATTATCCCCGCTTATAATAGTGAAAATACTATTCATCATACAATTCAATCTGTTCTAAATCAAACTTTAAGCAATCTAGAATTAATTGTAATTAATGATGGTTCAAAAGACTCCACTTTAGATGTTGTTACACAAATTCAAGATCCCCGAATAAAAATATTTTCCTATACCAATGCTGGCGGAAACGTTAGTCGTAACCGAGGCCTACAGCTTGCAGTTGGAGAATTTGTCAGTTTCTTAGATGCGGACGATCTTTGGACATCTGATAAGCTTCAGTCTCAGTTAAAGGCTCTGCAAGAAAATGCTACTGCGACAGTTGCTTACAGTTGGACTGATTATATCGATGAAAATGGTGAAATAGTACTCTCTGGTACACATGTTACAGCCAATGGAGACGTTTATGAAAAGTTATTGTTGACAAACTTTTTAGAGAATGGCTCCAATCCTTTGATTCGTAGAGAAGCTTTAATCAAACTAGGTGGATTTGATGAATCTCTAAGTGCTGCTCAAGATTGGGATATGTGGTTGCGATTAGCTTGCCAGTTTGATTTTGTATGCGTACCATCTGTACAAATATTGTACAGAATCAGTGCTAATTCCGTTTCTTCTAATCTTATAAGGCAAGAACAAGCTTGCTTGCAAGTGCTTGAGAGAGCATATAAGAAAAGACCTTTAGCACTTAAGACTACTTGGAATCTAAGTCTGACAAATTTATATAAATACCTGACATGCAAAGCCCTACAAAAGCCGTTTAATCGACAAAAAGCTTTAATTGCCGCTAAATTCTTATGGAATTATATTCTGAATAATTCTTCAAGACTTCAGCGGATAAATTTTACTTTAAAATTATTATTAAAAATTTTCATAATCATTTTAATGCCTACGTTGCTCGAAAATATTACTAACCAGCGCGAAGTAAAAAGCTAAACAAATTGAAAATTGTTTAACGGCTAAGTAGCTGAAAAACTCTCAGAATAAAAATGGATAGCCTGGTGCATCTACCATCTTTAGTTTATGCAAAAAATCTCTTGAAGCATAATCATTCCAACAGTGGTTTTACCTTACCAGAAATGTTAGTAGTTATTGTATTAATTGGTATATTAGCTACGATCGGAATATCCAATTGGCTGGCTTTTGTGGAGACTCGCCGTCTCAACACTACCCAAAATGAGGTTTATTATGCTTTGCGCCAAGCGCAAAGCCAAGCCACTAAAGATAAATTGACTAGGCAAACCAGTTTTCGCATACAAAATGGTGTTGTGCAATGGGCAGTTCATCAAGCAGAGGGAGGACAATTTATTTCTGATGCTGTTAAAAATAATAGCAACCTATGGCATAATCTTGAGCCAAGCATTGGCATTGATGAAGAGGAAAATAATAAAGGAAAAAAGGAGACAACTTTACTAAAACATCCTTCACAACAAATGTGGCGAGTTTTATTTAACTATCACGGTTGTCCTATCTCTGAAATTGGAAATCAGTGTACAGTCGGTGGATTAGGACAAATAACATTTTACAGCTTGAATGGTGGTAAAGCTAGACGTTGTGTCTATGTTTCTACAATTTTGGGGGCTATGCGGACGGGCAAAGATCATCCTAGAGCCAACGAAAACGACAAGTATTGCTATTAAGATATTTTTAGTTGTTAAACAAGGTATTGTGTGCTGAATTTACCAGCAAACTCAAAACAGCACCTGATTATTTTCACCCGCTATCCAGAACCAGGTAAGACAAAAACCCGACTGATACCTGCTTTAGGAACTTTTGGTGCTGCCAATCTTCAACGAGAAATGACTGAGCATACAATATTTCAGGTTCAAGAATTGCAAAAAGCCATTGACATATCTGTGGAAGTGCGCTTTGCAGGTGGCGATTCGCAACTTATGCAAGACTGGCTGGGGTTGGATTTGATTTACCAGTCTCAAGGTGAAGGGGATCTAGGTTCGCGGATGGCGCGATCGCTTTTTGATGCTTTTCAATCTGGTGCAGAAAAAGTAATTATCATTGGTACAGATTGTCCTGGAGTGAATGCCCAGATTTTAGCAACAGCCTTTGAGAAGTTACACGCTTTTGACCTCGTACTTGGCCCTGCGATCGATGGTGGATATTACTTAATTGCTTTGCGCCAACCCATCCCGGAGCTATTCGTTAACATCGAGTGGGGAACGGCTCAAGTATTTCAGAAAACGGTAGATATTGCCCAGAAACTTAATTTATTATACGTGGACTTGTTGCCCTTAGCTGATGTTGACCGACCGGAGGATCTGCCGATTTGGGAACAAGCCCTTGCAGGGAAAATAGAGCGATCGCTTTAAGGAGTAAAATCAAGGGGCGAATTGGAAAAGTGCGTAGGCAGAGCCATAGGAATCACTTTTTCATGAAAATGTGAGCCTATTATCTTGGGGATGAGAATAAGAGACAGAAGCAATAAAATCCTGTGGAATATCAGCACTGCTGAAATAGCTCCTTAAAACTTTTTGAGGCTGCTTCAGGTTTGGCAACAATTTCGACAATTTTATTGCGTGCATCTGCTTCAAACAGCGCTTCAACAGCAACTTTGGCGACTTTCTGTCTAGGAATACTACCATCAAACAGTGTATCTGCACTTTGCATCACGATGCGGTCGGAGTTGTCTTCATTTTTCAACCCCCCAGGCCGGACAATTGTATAAGTAAGACCGCTTTTCTGAATATACTCTTCAGCTTGTTTTTTCCACAACAAAATTAGCCAAAACAAGTTTAGCGGATGGAAAAGCCGGGAAGTACACAAAGAAGAAACTAAGATAAGATGCTCAATTCCCTTTGCCTTAGCAGCATCTACTAAATTTTTAGTCCCTTCAAAATCCACTTTATAGGGGCCAGTGGGGTCAAAGCTAGGTTTTGCCCCAGTCGCAACCAAAAGAACTGTGCTATCCCCCAAGGCAGCAGTTAAACTTTCTGGTTGTAACACATCGCCTACCACTAATTCGGCTTCAGGAGACAGAATACCCCTAGCTTTCTCTATATCCCGCACCAAGGCTCGGACGGGAATATTCCGCGCGATCAATTCTTGCACAATCCGGCGACCTGTTTCACCTGTTGCCCCTGCTACAAATGCTTTCATGATAAATGCTATCCTGGGAAACTATTGTGTGCTTCTTCAGTTCTTTATTTTAGTAATTCTATGGAGTCGATCGCAGATTCATGAGGTTTCGGTCAAAATGGGATCTGAATGCGAAATGACCCAGGTGTGTGGGGAATCATTAATATAGACTAACGCCAAAATATACAGTAATGCATTTATGCTTTCAAGAAAAGGCGAATATAAATCCTGGGAAATAACAGAAGCAGTTTTACCTGTAGCCTCCAGCCAAGAAGCCGAGGACACATTAACAGAACCAAATGTAGCGACGCTGACAAAATTTTACGGTCGTTATCAAGATTTTATGGAAATGGCTGCCCCAGTAGAGAAGGTTGCTGAGTATCTCAATTCTCACGCCTCATGGTTTTCGCGCTGCGCTGAACCCATGAAGGTACAATCACTTGGGGAAAATGGCTATGCTTTAACAATTGGTCGTTTTGGTTCTTTTGGTTACGAAGTAGAACCGAAAATAGGTTTGGAATTGTTGCCCCCAGAGGAGGGTATTTACCGCATCCGTACAATTCCCATTCCTGACTACCAACCGCCTGGTTATGACGTAGACTATCGCGCATCTCTAGAGTTAAAAGAAACCGATGTTTCTACTAGCATTGGTAAAGTTACAAGAGTTGAATGGGAATTGGATTTGATAGTTTATCTTCACTTTCCCCGGTTTATTCAGCGATTACCCCAGTCTATAATTCAATCTACAGGCGATCGCTTACTTAATCAAATTGTCCGCCAAGTCTCCCGCCGCTTAACTCGCAAAGTTCAGGAAGATTTTCATAAATCTTTAGAAATACCGTTTCCTGCTAATTCTAAGAAAAAGCGTTGATAGGGATTTCTAAAAAATCAATAATTCCAAATTATTTGTACGTTTTTAGGGTAGCACAACTGTGCTACCCTACTTTGCTAACTATGCTTGAGTGAGAATTTTTTGGACAATTTGCACGCCAGTAACAGCCTGCCAAGCAAAAAGTCCCAAAAGCGTGAAATTTATCAAAATATGAGTTGCACGTGCCCAATTTGCCCCTTTTTGCATATAAGGAGACAAGGCAGCAGAAAATGCAATCAAACCTGTCATACCTAGTCCTGCTAGTAAGTGAGGCCCGACAAATAACTTTTGGTTATTAATGTAAGTGACAGCCATCCCGCCGATCGCACCTGCCACCATCAAAGCTAGTAGTATAGAACCGATTTGGTAATGTCTGACGTTATATCTACCTTTAATCAGTTCTTTCTTTTCTTCCCCTTGAGCATTTCTGGTACGCTGTAATTGCAGTCCTAAATAGGCAGCATAAATTGAGAGTACTAATAGCGCCCACATTAGCACCGGATGGAAGAAGTTCAGCCAATATTTCACCGACGTAGAAAGTTCCAGACTCATCGTGTTCTCGCCTAATGATTAAATCTTCATAAAAATTAGCATAACTCTATTTTCTGTGCTTAAAGTTGCACAAATTAAAAGAGACTCCTCCATCTCCTGCGACTATTTTGCTTCGTCCTCTTGCCAAAGTGGATAAACAATCTCAGACTAAATTTTGAGGGTAGACGAACAAAACCCCCTGTGTGGGATCTCATTCATGACTGAAAACAACGATACTTTGCTGCTCAAAGCTGCTAAAAGTGGCGATATCAAGGGTCTGTGTGCGCTATTGGCTGCTGGTGCGAGGGTGGACGCGTGCGATCGCCAAGGCACCACGCCATTAATGTTTGCTGCCAATTTAGGCTACACCGAAATTGTGCGATCGCTGCTCGATGCTGGGGCAAATATCAACTTGCCCAGAAAACTCTATGGTTTAACGGCTTTGATGTTGGCGGCTAGTGCCAAACAGCTTGACATTTTGCAACTTTTACTATCTAAAGGTGCAGATGTCAATGCCACTAATGAAGATGGCAGTACAGCATTAATGGCAGCAGTCCTCAAAGGTTATATCGATGTAGTGCGAGTTTTATTGGCTGCTGGTGCCCAAGTTGATATCGCTGATAAAGATAATGATACGGCGTTGAAACTTGCCGTTAAGCAGGGAAAAATAGAAGTTTTACAAGCAATTCTCCAAACTGGTGTCGATGTCAATATTCCAGATGAGGAGGGTGAGACACTTTTAATGCTAGCGGCAGACTTGGGACATTTGGAGATTGTGGAAGCACTGCTAGCAGCAGGGGCTGATGTGAATGTGAAAAACGCTGATGGTGGAACTGCCCTATCGGCAGCAGCAGCGGCTGGACACAGTGCGATCGCAGCAGCTTTACTAGATCGAGGTGCCCAGATAAATCTTCAAGATCGAGATGGTGAAACTGCCTTACACCTTGCCGTTGTGGAAGGCTACATTGATGTCGTGCAAATATTACTTAACAGGGGTGCAGATGTCCAAATTAGCAACCACCTGGGCGATACACCACTGCTTGTAGCAGCATTGCAGGGACATAGCCAAATTGTCGAGGCACTGCTACGTTCTGGCGGAGATATAAATGGGAAAAATCTTGGTGAAGTACCTTTGACGTTGGCTGCATCACAAGGACACACCCAAACGGTACAAGTGTTGTTAGACTATGGTGCTGATGTCAACATTCCTGGGGATGATGGCAAAACTGCTTTGATTAAGGCAACCGAACGCCAACACAAAGAGATCGTACATTTGCTGCTGGCAAAGGGGGCAGATGTGAATTTTCAAGACTCAGCAAGGGCCACATCATTGATGTGGGCGGCTTCAGCAGGTTATGGCGAAATTGTGCAGTTATTACTCCAAGCTGGGGCAGATGTGAATTTGAAAAACCGTGGCGGTTATACTGCTTTGATGATTGCAGAATTTAATGGTTATAAAAATGTGGTGCGGAGTCTGCAAAAAGCTGGGGCGCAAGAATAGCAATCTCAATTCTTCATCTAAAATATTTTCAGAAATATCTTGACAAATTATTAAATGAAGTTTACTGGCTGAAATACCAAGGAAGTTTAAAAAAGCAAATCTAGGACAAAGAAACAAAGAAAGCAAAACTCCGTCCTAGCTGTTGTGAACTTGCTACGGCGGAGAAAGAAAAATTAAAACGCCAAAAGGGAGCAGACCAAATGCTTGCGTCACAAGGATAGAAAGAAAGCAAAAATGAAGAAGTAAATTTACCTTTTACTTTTTACCTTGTACATTTTACCTTTTACCTGCTCTCCCCCTTGGCGTTTCCTACTGTGCTAGATGTGCAAAATATATAGTTTTTAATTGAACAGAAAAGTATTCTAACGATCATTTTTTATGTATTATTCTAAAAGCTAAATACAAACAAGTTCCCAAAAAAGGTTGATATACAACCATTTGGGCGATCGCTACGGTAATTCAAAGAAAAATAAATAAAAAATTAAATTTAGTGGAATCACTGTAGTCAATCCTCTATCACCATAAACTCAAGCATTGACTCATGACTTGACCGAGCATAAATGCCCAATAATTATAAGATTTGCAGAACAACTAGTGTCATATCATCAGTGTTTTGTTTATCAGCACCGATGAATTGCTGAACTTGGTCAAATAGGTAATCCACAATCTCCTCTGGCCCATTGCAGTATTTACAAGCCGTATTGAAGCCAGTAACAAAATTGTCTTCATCGAAGCGATCGCCACCAGCAGCAGCAGCATCAGTCAGTCCATCTGTATAGTAAATAATTGTATCCCCAGGCTCTAACTGTGCCTGGGCATCTTCATATTGGCTGTTAGCATCCAAACCGATTAACATTCCCAAAGTATCTAAACGGCTGACAGTTTTTGTCGCTGCGTGCCACCATAAGGGAGGATTGTGTGCCGCATTGCTATAAGACAGAATTCGGCTGTGAGGGTTATATTCTGAGTAAAATAGCGTTACAAAGCGGTGGGAATTTTCCAAATCCGCATACATAACTCTATTTAAGTTTTGTAGAATTCTGGCTGGGGAATTACCATGTAGCACTTCTCCCCGTAGCATTCCCCGCATCATCGTCATAATCAGCCCAGCGGGGACACCTTTGCCCATGACATCTCCAATAACCAAACCCCAGCGACTAGTTTCGCTGCCACCTTTGATCTTGGGCTGAATTTTATTATGATTGGTAGCAATAAAGTCGTAGTAGTCTCCGCCGACACGATTGGCAGGTTTACAGCGTGCAGCCAGGACTGCACCAGGAATTGTAGGGCATTGACGTGGTAGAAGTCGCCGTTGAATTTCTGCACCAATTTCTAGTTCTTGGTCTAGGCGTTCTTTTTTTCTTAGTTCTACAGCTAGTTCATCGTTTTCGATCGCTACTGCTGTCTGGTCTGCCACTAACCTAACTAACTTTTGCCTGGTTTCTGTCCAACTATATTCTGGATCGCGGCTCAAGACATAGAGCCATCCTCGTTCTGTATGCTTTACCAGAATCGCCGTACCAAAGATTTGCACATCTGGTCCTAAATAGCGATGCATCTGGTCATCCAAAATCCCCGTGGCATTTGCTAGAGGGGCAGTATTTGGCAAAAGCGTGATTTGACTACTGGCTATTTCTAGCGCTTTGCGGATATTCTTGCGCTGGCCACTATCTTGCCAATGTAACTGTTCTAACCTGACTTGACCATTAGGTTTGTAGAGAAACAGGGCGCTACCGTCTGCATCTGTCACTCTTGTTGCCATCAGCGGAATCAGTTCCAAAAACTGATTCAAATTATTGAAACTTCTCAGGGCAAATCCTAAAGAACTTAGCAAATCTTGAATTTTGTTCTGTTCCCGGTGCAACCTTGCCACGAGTTCTTTGAGTGCCACGACTGGTGTGACATCCGTCGCGGCACTACTACTATTATCAGTGGGTTGAGAGGGCAGTTGAGACACAGGCACGGGTATTATTGCACTTTATATTGGCAGATTTTAGATTACTTATAAATCTTTTGGCTTTGGCATTGCTAAACCATATTTAGGCAAGACTTGCCATTTTAGCAAGAGTATAAAGACGTAACAGGCAAATTTTATAAGTATTTTATTTGCTTATTGTCTTTTTGATGGAATATTAATAATTTCAAATCATGTATTTTTAGTCCAAATTCTACCCGTAAAAATTACTAGTTTTGCTGATATATCAGAAAGCTTTTTATTTTTTCATAACTTAATTACCAAAGCATATCTCTAAAGTCATAAAAATACTTTATTCAAAGAATAATTTATAACGCTCTCAGAGGGACTTTTTGGGCAGAAGCAACTAGAAGACTAGAAGTCTTTTGAGTAAAAACCTCTATAAGCGCTCAAATCGAGCTTGATTTGCTCAAAAACAGAACTACACTCGTTCCCAAACCTGAGAATATTGTTAAGAAGTTTTCAAATACTTAATTTGTATACCATAAATGCTCGGATAAGTGCCAAGATTGAGCTTTTCCATTTTTAATTTCTCGTTTTGTGAATTTTGAGTTGCTGAATACGCAAAATTTAAACCCATCAAAACTGGATAAAAGTGAAGTAACTCGATCTTCTTAGTCAGAGGTAACAGAGTTAAACCATTAGCCTGTAATTTATTCTAGGGGTGAGTCATTTGGTAAGTGTAAGATATGAATAGAAGAGATGACACTAAAAATAGAAGAAATATCTTCTAAGAACTTTAAGTCAAAAGCCAGAAAGAGTGTTTTCATTTAACCATCAGAATTCCAACCTCTCAATAGACGTTGCACGAGTAAGTCGCCATAGCCAACACCAAACACCTATGGAGGAATAAACCTCCCGCAGCGCTGAAATCACCCGCGCTGGTTCCCCAATGCACTGCTCACCATTGGGACTGCTGTCTATCCCACAATAGAGTTGTATATTGTGGGCGTGAGCGTCTCGATTCCCTTTTCAATTGCTGCAAGATGAAAGTCTAGGGGATTTTCTATGTCGCAACTAAATACCGTGCTGCTACATTTAAAAAGCCCATTTCAGACTTCAAAAAGGGCATTAGCTAGAAATTTTAGCAAAAGTCACCTATTTATTGTGACAAATTCATGATTTTAGGACTTGAGCTGTTTCTAGTTAGTTCAAGTGATAATACCAGATCGGTCATCCCTAAATTTATCAGTTTTAGGACTTACGCAAAAATAGCTAAAAAGCTTAATTTATCGAACCTCCTTCTCTGTCAGAGGCTGACGCCAACGCGCAGTGTCTCCCAGAGAAGAATCATACAGTATTGCGTAAGTCCTAAGTCTGTTAACAAAAATTTTTAACTCGAAATTTTTCAGCTAACTACTCAAGAGAGCTTCGACAAACTCATAGCTCGAAAAGGGGCGTAGGTCTTCAATTCCTTCGCCAGCACCAATAAAGCGAATGGGTAAACCTAGCTGCTGCACAACGGCTAGGGCAACGCCGCCTTTAGCAGTTCCATCTAGCTTGGTTAAGACAACACCACTGAGTTGGGCAGCTTGGGAAAAAACTTCGGCTTGCCGCAGTCCATTTTGCCCTAAAGTGGCATCTAGAACCAAAAGAGATTCTACTTTGGCATCTGGGGCTTTTTTGTCGATAATTCGCCGGATTTTACCAAGTTCATCCATTAAATTTTTCTTGTTTTGCAGTCGCCCAGCTGTATCTACCAGAAGTAATTCGGTTTGACGCGCTTGAGCGGCTGCGATCGCATCAAATACAACTGCTGCCGGATCTGTATTCTTTCCCGGATTGGCAATTACATCCACACCACTTCTACTACCCCAAACCTTCACCTGTTCGACAGCAGCGGCGCGAAAGGTATCTGCTGCTCCAATCAAGCATTTATAGCCAGATTTTTGTCCCAGATGGGCAATTTTGCCAATGGTGGTGGTTTTACCGGCACCATTTACCCCAGTAATTAACCAAATATTTAAGGTTTCTTTTTCTGGGGTAAAGGTAGTTTTGTGGGATGTTTTACTTGGTGCATCCAGCATATCCCGAAGGATTTTTTTCAGGAAAGCGATCGCTTCTTCAGGTGCAGTAACTTCTTCTCGCAGTTTTGTCTGTAGGGCATTGATAATAAAGTCTGTCGCCTCTACACCAACATCAGCTTGTAAAAGCAATGCCTCAATTTCCGTTACAGCAGCTTGGTTTAGCGGCCCTTGACCAACGATCGCCTTCAGTTGATTGAGAATACTACGGCGAGTTTTATCTAATCCTTGCCGGAGCTTTTTCAGCCAGGTAATTTCTTCAATAGAAACGTCTTCTGCACTCCTACCTTGAGCTGCTAGAACTTTCGCTGACCAGACAAACCCATCATCAAATAACAGTCCGGGAATTTCCTCTCCTGTTTCTGAGGTTGTCGCTACTGGCTGTACTACCTCCGGTTCTGGAACTTCAATGGCGGTGGCTATTAGTTGTTCTAGCTTGGCTTGCCGTTCTGCCGCCGCCCGTTCTAAAAAGGATAAGTTAGCTGGTGCTGTTGGCTGTGTTGCCTCTGGCGTAGCTAGTGGTTCGGTGGGTGTTAGTTCAACTTCGCTTGCCGTGAGTTCTATGGTGGAAACATCTGGCTGTTCAGCAATTGCTGCCACTGAAGAATCTTCTGTAATTTCTTCCTGACTAGCAGCTTGGATAACTTCTGGCTGTGCTGTTTCTACGGTTGTATTAGCAGCTTGCTCAGTTGCTTCTGGTTCAGCTATTTCCGCAGTTACCGTTTCTGCGGTCTCAGGTTGTATTGATGGTGCTAAGGTATCTGCTGGATCGGGTGGGGTTTCTACTACCTCGACTTGCTGTTTTTGCTGAATATTTTTGTAGGCAGCTTTCGCAAATGCCAATAAGTCTGTCGTTGTGTCTGGTGTAGTTTCAGCAGTTGGTGTTGAGGTTTCGGCTGGCTCTGGTTGGGGTTCTTTTGCAGGAGGAGTTTCTTCCTGTTTCTTATCAGAGGGAGTGTTAGAGGAATCGTTATGTTGACGACGGAACCAATTAAAAACCATTGCAGCAGTATTGTTTATATGAGTTATGAGTTATGAATTATGAGTTTAATTTAACTTTGCACTTTTTCTTGGGGTGAAAACTTCCGAGTTATCCTCACCTTTCAACGCCAGTTTAAGGAAAATCGTGACAATAGAGAGTTTTTTGCGATCGCGCAGCGTCTCACTTTGAGCGAAGTTTCGCTTGGAGGAAGCCGCAGAAGCGGCTACAGATTTTTCTCCACGGCAGTATAAAAATTATGAATTCCGCAGCGGTACTACGCAGTTTTTTTCTGCTCAGTGACTCGGCGCAAAACACCGTTAATAAAGCGATGACCATCGTCTCCACTGTAGCGTTTGGCTAGCTCCACGGCTTCGTTGATGGCGATACTGTCTGGAACTCCTAAGAACTTCATTTCTGCAACCGCGATTTGCAAGATATCGCGGTCAATTTGGGCGAGGCGAGTTACTTGCCAATCTACTAAGGCAGCAGAAATTAGTTCATCTATAATGTGTCGATTTTCGTTCACGGTAATCACAAGCTCTTTAGCGTAATTCCGAACTCCCTTGTCCTGATTAGCTAACTGAATCAATACTGGGAAATCAACTGCTGTACCCAACTGATTGATGGCTGTCTGGGTGCAGGCGATCGCTTCTTGAAGCATTGTTCTGGCAGTATTGAGGTCGGAGGCCCGAGTTTGGCTACTTAAGAGGCGATCGTTACTGCGTTGCAGTTCACCTGCGGCATTATCGAGGGTATCTTGTACTTCTGAGGTCAGAGTGCGTACTGCACCTAGTACCAACTTGGATACTAGTTGGTCGTCTTCCAATTTATCTAATTTCTTTGGGTTGACTGGCAATTGGCTAAGGCTTAAAAGCGCCAATTCACGAGCAATTTGCTGGGGTTTACGAGGTTGCATAAAACTGAGGGGTGATTGTGCGAGAACTGAATTTACTAGGCAAGACAAACTTATAAGCCTATCAATTTTGGCACAGTTAAACAACAACATTACGCATTTGCTTGTGACTATGCCAGATTGATTCCAGAGAGGCAGAGGGTGGGAGGTGTGGGAGGTGTGGGAGGATGGGGAAGAAGTCTTACCCATCCTCCCACACCCCTCTGCCTACACTATGCGTGAGAAATCCGGGTGTGAGTCACTATTCTTTATTGAACCTCCTGCCTCCTGCCTCCTGTCTTCTTCACGTTTCTTCAACGGGAATAACCTGCTGCTCGATCTCTTTGTGTTTCACTTCCAATGTGGACTCGTTGGAAAAAACCAAAGGCGTATTGGGGGCGACAATGCCACCTGATACAACTATTTTAAAGGCGTCTTCAATCGACATGGAAAGGTTCACCACCTCGTCTTCAGGAACGACTGCGTACCATCCGGTAGTCGGATTTGGCGTGGTGGGGATAAAAACACTTAGCACGGGGCGAGACATCTGGGCTTGGATATCACTGCTGATTGCACCAGTAACAAAAGCGATCGCCCAAATTCCTCGGCGAGGATACTCTACCAAAATTACCCGGCGAAACTTGCCATTAGAATCTTTTAATATTGTTTCTAAAAGCTGTTTGAGAGTTTTGTATACCTGTCCTGCTAAAGGAATTGCTTGTAATAATCGCTCACCAAAATCTAACAACCATCGTCCAGCTATATTCCGAGCCATCAAGCCCATTAGCAATATACTTAGTAGTGGTACAGCCAATCCTACCAACAAATTAAGTATATTTACTAAAACGGGGTTTAACCCATCAAAGGGATTCAATTGTTTGGGAATTTGGGTGAGGAAGTTGATTACCCAAGTCGCAATGGTAATTGTCAGCCAGATAGTGGTTGCTAGGGGAATTATTACCAACAAACCAGCAATCAGGTCGTTTTTTAAATCCTGTTTTAGGCGATCGATTACCAAGCCCCGATTCTCCTGTTTTAAGCTAGAGGAACTTTTGTTATTCGTATCCATACCAGCAGATTCGTCAAATTCCGAAGGCTTTAACTTTGGCAGATTCTGCCGCAAGTAACTGTCTAAAACGCTAGCAAGTTGCCTGCTGCTGGAAATCAGCTATTTTCCTATAAGCATACACATAGACATTAACCAATCCGATGGCGACTAGTTATTCTTAGAGGATGTTGCTTTTATTTATAAGACTTGTAAATAATTGTTGCAAGTTCTTGGCTATTATTAATCTAGCGCGCTTAATCAAAAGCTGCTCATGATTGTGAAAGTACTACAGGATAAACTTAGGACTTACGCAAAATAATGAAAAAACGAACCGCAAAGGACGCAAAGGACGCAGAGAAATAAGAGTTTTAGAGAGTTATTGTCTAAATCCTGAAACTAATAAATTATTTTATCTGGTCAGTCACTCACATTTGAGCAAGGGTGGCTTTTATGAAAAGATTCTGTTACAAATATTAATTTCTTAGGTATTCTCAAAAAATAAATTATCCATCTTGTGGGGTAAGTATTCTGCCCGCCCTGAATATAGAAGAGATGGGAACACCCGTCCCACAAAACAATTTGGGATGTTTTTTATTTAGAAGTCTCTTTTATCTAGTCTTGAATTATAAAAAACAAGATCCCCGACAACTTTTACGAAGTCAGGGATCTGTGTAGCACATCGTGTGCCCTATGATTTTGCGTAGTTTACCGCCGTAGGCATCGCTATACAGGAAATCCTTCTAATCTCCAGCTATCTTCACGCCGCATCAACATGTGTAGTTTCAGAATCCGCGCCCTGCAATTGTTGCGTACTCTCTTGTACCAAAATTGCTGTTGTATCTAAATTAGGTTTTGGTAGATACTTCATTTCCCAGACTTTGAGCAAAATCAGGTATTCGTAGAATGCCTGCAATGTACACCAAGCGACTCCGGCGCGTCCATCTAAACATCCGCCTAAGATAAAATACATATATATAAACCGTAGCAACGGTCTGGCAGGCAAACGTAAAGACAAATCTTTCAGGGCACGCCGTCTTTCGACTTCCGATTTGCCAAAGAATAAATCTTGCCAGTTAACTTTTCCCTGTTCTAACTGATATAAGGTTTCTTGAGCTTCATCCGTAGAATAACGGTTGTGCTTGTCAATCCAGCGGCTCAAACCTTTACTACAAGTGTAGTGTGGGTATGTTTCTTTTAAAAAGCTAGTTGCACCCTCACAAACTTCTCGCTCAGTATGACCGTAGTCTGTAAACCATACTTTACCGTGGCGGAAGAGTCGCATTTGGTAACGCGGATACTGTGTGCTGTAGCGAATCCAACGATTCATGAACATGACGCGTTCAGCCACATAGTAACCGATGTAGTCTGGATTCTGACTTGCCTTTTTGCATTCCGCAAACAGTTCTGGTGTCATGCGTTCGTCAGCTTCGAGAATATAAACCCATTCATGCTTTGGGGGTATAGACTCTAACATCCAGGTGCGTTGCCGTCCGTGGCTTTCAAAAGCGTGTTGGACAACGCGGATGGGATAGCGACTGGCGATTTCCACAGTGCGATCGCTACTGCATGAATCCACAACAATGATGTCATCTGATAACATCGCCGATTCGATACAAGCAGCAATATCTAGTTCTTCGTTATATGTCAGTATGTAAATTGAGAACATTACTCAAGTTTTATAGCGATTTTACTCAGTGATAATTGCTTTGTTATTGTTATTAGCTATTAGGCGCATGGCAGTATCAGCCGTCAATAATTTTGGGATACTTCCTACTGCCATGCCAATAGTGATTAGCGTGCGGCAGTTCTAGGTTTACCACCTTGTACAGCACCCCTACCTCTTAAGCTTGTCCAGCCGATGATAATGTAACCAATGGACAATAGCAAACTGCTAATACCAATCCGCAGTCCCGACTTCCAAGCAGTATCTTTAGCTTGTTGCAGTGCTTCGTCTCGGCGCTGCCGAAGTTGGCTCAGTTGTTGAGTTTGCAGCGTTTGAATATCTGTTTGTTGTTCGATTGCTTTGTCAAGTACTTGGGGATTTGTTTTAGCCTTCTTCAGTAACTCTTTTATATTTGCGGGAATTTGAGGGCTTTCAATTGCTTGCTTATATTTTTGGTCATCTTTGAGGATTTCACTAAACTGAGCTTTGGTTTGGTTTCGCAGCTGGTCTAGTTGCGCTTTTCCTTGATCGGTATTCAGTTGTGCTTGTAATTGCGATAACCGAGTGTTTAGCTGAGTTTCTGCCTGATCTGCTTCTTGGGTGATTCGGTTGAGTGTTTGAGTCTTGGCTTGATTGACGTTATTTAGGTGCAGGGGAAAAATCAGCAAGAACATCAACCCTAAAATACTGGAGATAATCGCGGCGGGAAATCTTAAATCGATACCTTGGGGGCGATCGCTTGCTGGATCGGCATTCTCAATCCAATAGGCAGCAAACAGAAGCCCCAAACCGACTAGAGGAACAATTCCTCGATCGACAAGCGCTGTTCCCAAATTGATTTGCCATACCCGATCGGTGGGTTGAAAGGGTAACAACAGAATCAAAAAGTCAACAAAAAAGGACAAAATGCAGATTATTCCAACTACCTTAAGTGTGAGAGCAGTACTCACGGAAGTAAAACGGTTAACCATAATTTTTCAAACTGGTGGTGAATACGAGTGATTTTCATATTTCAAGCTACTTGAATATTGTGCCCATGACTATGACTATTGTGTAAAAACACAAAGCAGACTCAATATTGCTAAAGGCTATCTGCCTCTTGGTTTTCAACTAGGCCACAGTAACATTTGTTATCTACAGTGTCTTCAGGAAATTCCTGGTATTTTAAGATACGAATTTGATGCAGGGCTAGAGGAACAGACTGATTAATTATCCAATCTCCCCGATTGCAGTTGTCAATCGGTCGTAATCCCGACCTTTTTTAGGCGATCGCAGATGCGCATCGGTATCAACTTCAATCGAAACCTTTGCCATGAGGTTGTATCGACTTATCGTCCGATTTGAGTAAGGAAACAATTATTACTGGGATTAAATACTACTAAAAGTGATTGAGTTTATACTTGTCCGGGATTTTTACGAATATCTCGCTTGTTATACTTACAGTAGTTTTCTTTTGCATGGAATACAAAGCTACGGGTTTTGAGGCAGAAGGTAGAAACTCTTTATATTTGATGCGTGAGTCCTGCATTTTGCACCTCAGTTTTTTGCAAACTCCTGTATTTATACTCTTTTTTGCTAATTCCTCATAAAAAAGAAATAATAACTAACAATCAGGTGTGAACTTTACTAGAATCAGTTCGTCGATGATTTTTGTTAGCAAAGAGAGTGAATTTGAAGGAGTCAGACTCTGAAAGGCTTTGAATTCAAAGGTGTTGAAAAACTTATTGGCCCAATAGCCGCGCTTCTCGGCTTTGTGTATTTATTGCAATGGTATATTGGAGACTTGCGATCGCCTTCCGATCCCATCTTTGAAAATAAACAGCCGCCTTTGGTGATGAAAGAGGGCGACCCTTATATACGCGCTTTAATGCGAACCATCTCGGCAAGTGAGGCTAGTGGAAACCGTCCCTATTCGCTGTTATACGGTGGACAGCAAGTCAACGACCTTAGCCGACATCCTGAGATATGCGTCACAATTGTCACAGGCCCCAACACAGGTAATTGTTCTACTGCTGCTGGCAGATATCAAATTATCAACATTACTTGGTATCGTTTAGCTCCTCGTTATCACCCAAAGCCGATGCAAATGATGTTTTGGACTGCTTATAGTTTTGAAGCAGAATATCAAGATATAGTAGTTTACCGTTGGTTAAATGATTCTAAAGTTTGGGGAACTAATATTTCTCAACTGTTGCGTCAGGGAAAGTTAAATGACGTTTTGCGGCGACTCTCTCCCACTTGGACAAGTTTGGGATATGGCATAGAAACTAATTCTGTGAGTAACTCTTTGCCCAAGGTTTATCAGAAAATGTTGCAAGAAGAATTAACCGCAGCTAAACAACCAATAGCCCCGAATTTACCTCCATCCCCAACTCCTTCTAGCAAAGCAGTAAAAAAGTAGTAATGTTATCCTAATTTTTAAATTGCTGCGAACAAAAAACTTTTGATATTTTCCACAAATGTCAAGGTATTTTCAAAGTGGATATTGTGTCCAGTATTACTAATTATTTTTATCTGAAAAAAATCACATATTTTAGCCATTTCTGTATTAATAGATATAAATTTTTGATCGTATTCACCCACTAGTAAAAGCATGGGAATTGTATTTAATTGTAGCTTTTCCCATAAAGAAGGTTGACATCCAGTACCCATAAAGCGCAGTGATTTGTCTAATTCATGTGGATTGTTCTGCAACCGACTTTCTACCATGCGATCGTATTCTGGATGATTTTTTATATAACCAAAAATCGGTTGATTGTACCAATTTGACAAAAAAGCAGCAAAATCAGTTTGAATAATGCTTCTGCTTAATTTTCTAGCTATTTGAGCATCACGCCTAACTCGTTCTAATCGTTCTGCTTTTGTTGCTAAACCTGGAGAAGCTGATTCTAATACGACTTTAATAAAACGTTCTGGGAAATTTAGAGTTAGATATAAACCTAATCTTCCACCCATCGAATAACCAATTAAGTGGCATTTATCTATTTTTAATTCATCTAATAAATTGATTATTGCTTGAGCGGTAGTTTCCATTACATAGTATTCATCACCTCCTACAACTTCGGTTTCCCCATGTCCTGGTAAGTCAAGAATCAGATAAGAAAAATCTTCAGCTAGCAATTTTATAGCTTCATCAAATTCATTAATGTTTCCCATGAAGCCATGTAAAAAAATAATTATAGCTTTATTAATATTTAAATTAAAAAAATAGTTAAATTTATATTTTTCTAAAATCATTTTAGAAGATATGTGTAAATTACAAGCTGGTCTAACTTTTTATTTTATACCACGATCAGATGTTTAAAAACATGGCACAAGCCCAACTGATCTTTTGGTTTAGACACACTCAAACAACTTTTTACAATGAAATAGCCCGGCTATGGCAATTATTATTTTAAGGTTCTACATGGATAAAATTTGGAATTCTTTTTGAAACTTCTTCTATGGATATATCAAAATAATTAGCTTCAAGTACAGCAGGAATACGCACTCTTGAAAGATGTATTCCATGTAAACAAAATGGACACCATATTGCTATGTAGCCTATTCTAGTTTGCAAATCTCCTACAAATTGAAAATTTACTTCTTGTTGATGACAGTTTGGGCAGTTTAATACAGGCACATTTGGTAAAGAGTGATTAATTTCAGTAGCAATAGAAAGCCATTGAGAGAAAAATTTATTTTTTATCTTACTCATAACATTTACCTGACAGTATTTTACTCTGATAGTAATCCCACCATAAATTCTCAGAGGATATTTGGAAAGTCAAAAAAAGCTTAAGTAACGATATTCTGTCAGTAGATAAAAATGCAACAGTATTACTTGAGGCATGTCTAAATCATATCCAACAGACTGAACCGATGAACAATGGAAATTGCTATCGGTGCTGTTACCTCCAGCAAATCTAGGGTGTCGTCCCCGTTGCGTTTAATACTTTCCAAACATCCTCTGAGACATTTGTATTAATTTTGGCATAAAGAAGACTTTGCCTCGTTCAATATACTAAATCTCGCATCTCTACAAAATGTCTTTTCATCCGAGTGAATTTTTTATTTTTAAGGTAAAAATCGATCTAAAGCAGCTTTTAACTGTTTAATTTCAACGTCAATATTACCCTCTTGTGCAGCTCTAGCAATACATTCAGTTAAATGTTCATCCAAAACAATTCGCGCTACCTTATCCAATGCGCCACGCACTGCGGCAATTTGCAGTAAAACATCAGGACAAGGGCTATTTTGCTGCACCATTGTTTTAATACCACGAACATGGCCTTCTATACGTGATAATCGATTGGCAATTCGCCGTAAAGATTCTTCGCTATGGATGTGAGGATGAGCAGGCTCTCCAGTCCCATGAGTATGATCTGTATGGTCGTGGTCTATATCGTGATGCTGGGAATGTTCTGCTTGCTGGGATATTGGCAAGGATTCCTTGCCTAATCGGTTTGATCCATTCATGGCTTATCAAAGGACTTGTAATACTAAGATCCTAGCCTAGAGCGTTACAGGGAGTGGGGAATGGGAATTGGTAAGAGGACTTGTCCCGAATTCTCACTCAAGCCACCTTGTCCTCAAGTCCCCCCTACTCCCTACTCCCCACTCCCCATTACCACTAACTCTACTGCTGACGATTGGCTCTTTCTTGGGGAATAATTTCTGTTACTACCCTACCGCTAGAACTGCCACCTTTGACAACAATATTTTCTGTTTGCAGATTACCAACGGCTGTTTCACCTATAAAATTTAACGGTGGGTCAACTTGCCGATAAACAACATTTCCCTGAGCTTCAACTAACTTATTATCTAAATACCAAGTTAGTGTATTGGATCTTAGAGACTGGCGACGCTGACCAACGGCGTTGACGTTACCTTTTAAATAAACGGTTTTTTGGGGTATTTTCATTTCACCTTGATTGGCTGTCACTGTGACATTTTCGGCACGCTGGAACATTCGCGTAGGTGAGTTTGTAGTGACAGTTTCTGTATTCATGTTCCAGGTCATAGAATTACTAGCTATTTGCATTGGTGGGTCTAGTAATTCTAGTTGAGCATTCTTTTGGACAGTGGCAATTTTTGTTTTTAAGTTGACTTCGGCAGAATTTCCCTTGCCGCGATCGCTAATTTTATTATCTTTGTAGCGGTCAATTTCTAGGGGGCGATCGCCAATCAGTTTTTCTTCTTTAATATTCCAGATTAAATGTTCAGTTCTCACTTGCATCTGGGGATCGATAGAATTTGCTACCACTCCTCCAGAAAATTCCATCCGCTGTTCGCGGGTTTTGACTCGCACTTCCTGCGCTACTGCTTGTAGTTTTTTATGGGTGCCGTTAATCTTGTTACGAACAATCAACAAATCTTCTTTGGGACGCCATTCTAATTCATTACCTTGCAACACAATCCCATTACTCGGATCTGTGGCAAATATCTTACCTTTAAGAAACAACTGCTTCCCATCTTGTTCAATGTCTGCTACATCTGCCTTGATTTGGTAAACAATTTTGCCATCTTGATATAGTTCACCATAAGGACTTTCCGCCTGACCAATTTGTTTTTCTTTGGTGTATTGTGCGGTTTTAGCCCTGACTTTCCAAATTGGTCTTCCCACTTCGTCTGCTTGTTCTAGGGTGACATCAAAGAAAGTCAAATTGCTATCTTTATTAGATGAATCCGCAGTATTTTCTTGGGAAGTTGGCGAGGATTTGCCCCCGCAGGCGACTAAACCAAATACCAAAAAAAAGGTCAAAGGAAAAATAAGAAAGGAGGGAGTGGAGGAGAAAATTTGAATTTTTCTCTTTCCCCATCTCCCTCTTTTATGAAATTGATACGCCATTATTCTTGGATTTCTAGGTGTCCATCACTAGTTCTGGGGTCTTCCAAAAAACCGATCCCAGATAATGGGCGGTATGGATAGCTTTGGCGAGGAGTTTTTTGAATATCTTCTTTGATGGCTTCTAAATCAATGTAGCGATCGCTTACATTAATTAAGCTGTCACTGGTCATGGAACGCAAGCTCACAACTTCTACCCGCACGCCACGATAGCTGACCGAATTGACCGCATAAGCTAAATCTCCATCACCGCTAACTAAAACTGCGGTATCATAAGAATCTACTAACGCCATCATGTCTACTGCTATTTCTACATCTAGGTTAGCTTTTTTAGAGCCATCTGGTAGCTGGACTAAATCCTTAGCAATGACTCGATAGCCATTGCGACGCATCCATAGCAAAAACCCCTGTTGCTTCTCGTTTGTCCGGTCTACACCAGTGTAGAAAAAAGAACGCAGTAATCTAGAACCTCCTGTTAATCGACATAATAGCTTCGTGTAATCTATTTCAATACCTAGTTGCAGTGCAGCGTAAAATAAATTTGAGCCATCAATAAATATGGCGACCCTACCCCGATTCTCCAAAACCTGTTCTGGCGTAAAGATTGAATCATTTTCCAAATTATTCAACATCATTGTGATACCTCAATTTTTATCCCTGTTATTTTTGATACAAATTACCAACTTTTAGATGCTAGTCACAGCGGCTTATGATAATGTTCTGCGGCTAATTTAAATTGAGCCACGATAAATTTTGTGAGAAAATAAAAAATTGAACAAAATCAGAGTTTGATAAGGACTAATCGTTTTTCGGGGGTTCTATTCGTTGAAATACAGGTTGGTGTTTACCCAACTGTTGCTTGCTCGATAGTAGTCCCCATGTAGCATGGGTGGCAAAAGGAGCATTAACTGAACTTTGTATTCGATCGTTAAAATTTATTCCAAAGCCCAGTTGCTGATAAATATCGCTGCTGATGTTCGGAATAATTGGGGATAGCAGATAAGCTGCTAGTCTAACCGATTCTAGAACTGCGTAGAGAACCTTTTCCACCGACTCCTGCTGTCCCTGTTTATATAATGACCAAGGAGCCTGTTCATCAATAAACTTATTACTGGCTTGTGCCAGTGAAAGTATGGCTACGCAGGCTTGACTGAAGGCTAGCTCTTGGTATGCTTGTTTTACATGTTCCCCTAGACGTAAACCAATTGCTTTCAAAGGATTTTCGTCAGGAATCCCTTCATTGCCGATTGATGGGACATTATTCTCAGTGCAGTATTTCTTCACCATGCTCAAGGTGCGATTGAGCAAATTACCTAAATCATTTGCCAAATCTGCATTCAGAACATTAATGAACCTTACTTCATTAAAATCTCCATCTTTGCCAAATTCGATTTCCTTAAGGAAGTAATAACGAACGGCATCACTACCATAGCGCTGAACTAACGCCACAGGATCGAGGGTGTTACCCAGACTTTTGCCCATCTTTTGCCCGTCTTTAGTCAAAAAGCCATGCCCAAATACTTTCTCTGGCAAGGGTAAGCCAGCCGACAACAGCATTGCTGGCCAGTAAACTGCATGGAAGCGCAGAATATCTTTACCAATTAGGTGCAGGTTGATTGGCCACCATGTTTCTAAAGCATTTGCTAAAGTTGGTTCTGCATCTGGTTCTAGTAATGCTGTGACATAACCTAGCAGCGCATCAAACCAGACATAGAGAGTGTGCTTGGGATCGACTGGTACCGGAAAACCCCAATCTAAATTCACTCGTGAAATGGAAAAGTCTTGCAGTCCTTGATTGACAAAGTTGAGAACTTCATTACGCCGACTTTCTGGTTGAATAAAACCCGGTTTAGATTGATAAAATTCTGTCAGCTTAGTTTGATATTTGGATAAGCGGAAAAAATAGTTTTGTTCGTCTCGCCACTCCACTTCTTTGTTAGTATGAATTGGGCAACGGTGTCCTTCTAGCAGATCCCGTTCTTCTTTGAATTCTTCGCAAGATACGCAGTACCAGCCTTGTTGTTGTCCTTGGTAAATATCACCAGATTCCCAGACTCGCTCAAAGAATTCTTTCACGATCGCTTGATGACGAGGCGCAGTAGTCCGACTAAAGCGATCGTATTGAATGTCTAATAATTGCCATAAACTCACGAAACTAGGGACAATTTGATCACAAAATTCTTGTGGCGCTTTGCCTAAATTTTCTGCCGATCGCTGAATTTTTTGCCCATGTTCATCTGTACCTGTAATTAGTAATACTTGATAACCCAGTAACCTCTGAAATCGCGCCACTACATCGGCTGCGATCGTCGTATAAGCACTGCCTATATGAGGGACATCGTTTACATAATATAGGGGTGTGGTCAGTGCAAATGTCTTTTTTGTTTTATTCACTAGATTCATGCAAAATAAAAATTCACTTATTAAAAGGTTTTATCTCTTAGCTTTCAGCGGCAAAACCACGCAATTATACAATATTATTCCTATTTTTTCCAATAACATCTTCATACTAGCAAATTTATCAAGTCCAGAATTGTTTTGTAATATGCATCAATTAAACTCATTTTTACCTAAAAAATGGAAATTCACTAATCATAATTTTTTTGAATAGTTTCTATTAGATATTATTGTGATCGAGAATACATAATCAAGAATACAGAAAATCTAGTTGCTTTTGTAGATTAGATATTTCTATCTTAAGACGGTCATGGCATTAGTAAAGAAATGTAAAAATTAATTTAAGACAAATTGCCATATTTACCGGAAAATATATTGATTAGGTATGAGTGGAAATAGCCCCCTAGAGATTTCTCGCGCTTTGGTGGCGGCATTCTCAACGCAAATGTTCCGCTATTACGAAGACCGCATTCCCCAGGATGCAAGCGTCTTGGTAGTCAGCAATCACCGCAGCTTTATGGATGCACTGATTTTAATGGCAGCGTTATCGAATCCGATTCGCTTTGCTTGCCATCACTATATGGGACAAGTTCCAGTCATGCGAGAGATTGTCACCGGTCAATTGGGGTGTTTTCCCTTGGAAGATACTCAAAACCGCCAGCAAAGCTTTTTTTCGCAGTCACAGGTGCTATTGCAGTCCAAGCAGATGGTGGGAGTATTTCCAGAAGGGACTGAACCAATGGTGAAATTTACTCAGCCAAGCCAAGTAGGTGAGTTTCAGCGGGGATTTGCCCATTTGGCTTTGCGAGCGAATGTGCAGGATTTAGCTATTTTGCCGATCGCGATCGCTTCCTTAGAAGAAGTAAACACCAATGGCTTCCCATTAAGACTTTTGAGTGTATTTGACCCTTCAGAACCTTTATTTAATCAAAATGGTTGGCATCCCTTGGTAATTTATCGTCGAGTTGCGGTGTTAATCGGTCGTCCTTATTGGATTACGCCCCAACATCATAAAAAATATCACGGCAAACAAGCCAGAACTGTTGTGGCTGAACTGACAGAACACTGTCAGGGTGAAATTAGCAATTTACTGCTTCAAGGTTGCTATTAAAGTTATTCGATTTTGGACTTCGGCTCCTTGCCGCTCAGTCGAACAATTTTGGATTGTCTGCAAAACTTTGAGTAGCTTGTTCCGAGACTTTTTTGTTTTTGCTCAAAAGTACCGAAGCTAATAAAAGCAACAATTCGCAGTCCAAAAGTTTTATACCATTGACTAATGACTAATGACCAATGACTAATGACTATCACAGAAGTTGAGCTAAACCCTTGTTTTCTGACTCCTAAACGAGTACAGCCAGAGTATCCGCTATTGGTATATTTGCCAGGAATGGATGGAACTGGTCAACTATTGCGATCGCAAACCGCAGGATTAGAAACTGGCTTTGATGTGCGCTCGTTGGCGCTCCCCCGGAAAGACCTTAACACTTGGGATGCCCTAACTAAGAGTGTATTGGACTTGATCGACGCCGAATTAGAAAAAAGCTCTCAAAGGCCAGTTTACTTGTGTGGTGAGTCCTTTGGTGGTTGCTTGGCAATGAAAGTGGCAATCCAAGCACCCGATTTATTTAAGCGAATCATCCTAATTAACCCAGCTTCGTCTTTTCATCTTCGCCCCTGGTTAAGTTGGGCATCCCAGCTAACTTACTTAGTGCCATCAGGATTGTATGATATTGGCGCATTAGGCTTGCTGCCATTTTTAGCATCTTTGTCACGCATTTCTCGCAGCGATCGCCACGATCTGCTAAAAACGATGCGTTCTGTCCCAGTCGAAACCGTTCTTTGGCGGTTGTCTTTACTGCGAGAGTTTGATATTGATGAGGAAAAGTTAAGGCGTTTAACTCAACCAGTTTTGTTGATTGCTGGTGCTAGCGATCGCCTTTTGCCTTCTGTAAATGAAGTGAACCGGATAGCGAACATCTTACCAAATAACAAGATTGTGGTGTTGCCCAATTGCGGACACGCTTGCTTGCTAGAGCAAGATACTAATCTCTATGAAATTCTTAAGGATAACGACTTTTTAGAAAGTAAAGCTGATACAGGTAGAGTTAAAAAGTAAAAAGTGCGCTCCACATAAATTCATGCGGATCGCAACCATTTTTTCTTTTGCTTTTTAACTTTTGCTTAGTTCGGTGAGACCGAATTCCTACCACTATCATCAGCATTCTTTTAACAACAAATTTGCGTCGTGCGTCTTTGCCAACCTGTTTATTAATTCAAAGTAGTGAAGGTGGATTAGAACGGGATTCAGTTGCTCTTTACCACCAATTGCGGGTAATTGATAAAACAAGATTGCAAAGAGAAGTGGGCATTCTGACTCCAGAAATACTCACTATTTTAGAAGGCAAAGTGTTGTTGACATTAGGTTATCAGTGGTAGAATCACAACCCCTGTCATCCATCTTATGTCTATAGTTAAAGCTCAGAATAATTCCTATTTACTCTGACGAATTGTACTTATCGAGAGATGTCAAAGCCCCTCAAACTTGGCTACAACCAAAAGAGAGAGGCTTTACAAGATGGTGTCAAGCAATGGCAGACAAACCCCAAAAAATAGAGGTGAATAAATTAGTTAATTCACCCAGAGAAACTTCAGAAGCAGGAATTCAGGCTCAATCATCAATAGAAAATGAACCGTCTATAGTAGAGTCTTTTGTTAAAACTGTTGCTGAGACTGGCCAAGCAGTTTTAGACACAGCAATAGGGGTGGGAGAAGCGACGGCGAAAGAAACACACAAGTTTATTGAGCAAACAACTCAAACCAGCGGTCAGGTTGTGAATCGCGTCAGCGAAAATTGGCTGATTAGAAAACTATCTGGAGTCTTAAATCTCAATTGGCTGATTAACGATAGTAACCTTGTTGATTTAGAACAAGCAGAAGCGGCGGTAAACAAGCTCAAAAAACAGTATCCAAATGAATCACCTAGCCAGCTTGCTCACCGAATCATGGTGGAAAAAGCAACTCAAGCAGCCACAGTTGGACTAGCCACTAGTTTTTTGCCAGGAATAGCAGTGGCATTATTGGCAATTGATTTAACAGCCACAACAAAATTGCAGTCAGAAATGCTTTATCAAATTGCATCTGTCTACGGGCTAGATTTAAAAGATCCTGCCCGCAAAGGTGAAATTTTAGCAATTTTTGGGTTGGCTTTGGGTGGAGGGCGTTTGTTGAAAGCTGCGGGATTAGGCTTGCTGCGAAATGTGCCCTTGGCGGGTGCAGTGATTGGAGCTAGTTCAAATGCAACGATGATCTATTCATTGGGGTATGCTGCTTGTAGATTTTACGAAACCAAGCTGGATGAATCTACTTCTCTGGCATCGCCACAGACATTAGCAACATTAAAAGCTGAAAGTGAAAAGTATCTAGAAAGTGCGATCGCTCAAGAAGCCGTCATGGATCAAATCTTAGTTCACATGATTTTGGCTAGCCATCCAGATAAGACTTTGGAAGAAATTTTGCCAGAATTACAAGCTGTAAAACTCAGTCCTACCTCGTTGGATGCCATTGCCCAAAATATTAAATCACCTAAGTCTTTAGATATACTGCTCAATCAGCTGAATCGTGATTTTGCTATACCTTTGCTCGTTCAGTGTGAAAAAATTGCCCAACTTGACAATAAAACTACACCACTTGAGCAAGAAATAATAGCAGCGATCGCCAGTAAATTTGACATTGATACAAACAAAATTGGGGGATAGGCATTGGGCATCGGGCATCGGGCAAGAAGCAGGACGTAAAAAAATCTGACTTTTCACGGCATCTGGAAAACCTCTCTCTAAATCTCTCTCCTAAAAGGAGAGAGACTTTGAATTTTCCCACTTCCCGCGTCGGGAAGGGGGTTAGCCCGGATTTCTCACGCATAGTGTAGGCTTCAGGGGAAGAGGAGTGTGGGGAGTGTGGGGAGTGTGGGGAGTATGGGGGGTAAGACTTCTTCTCCATCCTCCCACACCTCCCACACCTCCCACACCCTTTGGATTTCTCACAAGAGAGAAATCCAGGGTTAGGGGGTTAGGTTTTTCGTGGACTTTTCCACATAACGCGAAAAGTCAGGTAAAAGAATGGAGATCATAGCTTCATTAACGAGTATCAAAGACTCGTTAACGGAGTTCTGAGGTGGATTAACGAGGATCAAAGACTCGTTAACGGAGTTCTGAGGTGGATTAATGAGGATCAAAGACTCGTTAACGGAGTTCTGAGGTGGATTGACGAGGATCAAAGACTCGTTAACGGAGTTCTGAGGTGGATTGACGAGGATCAAAGACTCGTTAACGGAGTTCTGAGGTGGATTAACGAGGATCAAAGACTCATTAATTAGTGCTATTTATACCAATTGGCTAAATTATAGCTACTGACCCTTGCTTACCCATGCCCAATACCCACTCCCCTCACCATGAAACCAGAATTTTGAGCAATACTGGTACAAGAAGGAATATTTACACAAAATCCCAAAATGACAATTCAACCTAGTGATAAGCCTTTACTAGAGTGGGCAGGCGATAGTTTGGCAATTGGATTATTTGAAGATGCAGTAGAGTTAACCGGAGAACTAGCTACTTTAGATCAAAAGTTTTCTGGGGTTTTAAAAGAACTGATTACTGAAGAAGAATTTAAAGGTAAAGCCAATAGCACTATTTTCACCCGTGTAAATGCTGGTAGCCCAGTGCGAAAATTGATTTTAGTAGGTTTAGGCAAACCAGATGCACTAAAATTAGATACTCTGCGCCGTGCTGCTGCGGCTGTAGCTAGGGTAGGAAAAAAGCAGAAAAGCAAAATTTTGGGTTTTAGTTTTCCATTGTGGAATAACGATCCAGCAGCCAGTGCCCAAGCGATCGCAGAAGGTGTGGAATTAGCACTTTACCAAGATATTCGCTTTAAATCAGAACCAGAAGATAAAGGTTCACAAATAGAAAGTGTAGATTTACTGGGTTTTAATGGACAAGAAGCCGCCATCACCCGCGCCAATCAAATTGTTTCCGGGGTAAATTTGGCACGGCAATTAGTGGCAGCGCCAGCTAATGCAGTAACACCAATTACTTTAGCCGAAACTGCTCAAGCGATCGCCAAGGAATACGGTTTACAACTAGAAATTCTGGAACGAGAAGACTGTGAAAAGTTAGGCATGGGTGCATTTTTGGGAGTAGCCCAAGCTTCCGATTTGCCACCGAAATTCATTCACCTAACTTACAAGCCAGAAGGTACACCCAAAAAGAAATTAGCAATTATTGGTAAAGGTGTAACCTTCGACTCCGGCGGACTCAACATCAAAGGTGCTGGTAGCGGCATCGAAACCATGAAGATGGATATGGGGGGTGCAGCTGCTACCTTGGGGGCAGCAAAAGCAATTGCTCAAATTAAGCCAGATGTTGAAGTTCACTTCATCTCAGCAGCGGCTGAAAACATGATTAGCGGTCACGCCATGCACCCCGGAGACATTCTCACAGCATCAAACGGCAAAACAATCGAAGTGAACAACACCGACGCTGAAGGACGTTTGACCCTCGCAGATGCCTTGGTGTATGCCGACAAATTGGGCTTAGATGCGATCGTTGATTTAGCCACCCTGACTGGTGCCAACGTCATTGCCTTGGGTGATGATATTGCTGGTTTGTACACTCCCGATGAAGATGTTGCTTCCCAAATCGAAAAAGCTGCCCAAACTTCAGGAGAAAAGATTTGGCGGATGCCAATGGAAGAAAAATATTTTGAAGGGCTAAAGTCTGGTATCGCGGACATGAAAAACACAGGCCCGCGTCCAGGTGGTGCAATTACTGCTGCCCTTTTCCTCAAGCAATTCGTCAAACAAACCCCTTGGGCGCACATAGATATTGCTGGCCCAGTGTGGACAGATAAAGAAAATGGCTACAACAGCGCAGGGGCAACTGGCTACGGCGTTCGGACGTTAGTTGATTGGGTGCTGGGGATAGGAGAGTAGAAGAGGCAGGGGAGCAGGGGGGCAGGGGAGCAGGGGAGCAAGAAAGAAGTTGCAGTCAGTTTTCCCCCCTCTGCCCCTCTGCCCAATGCCCTCCTCCCTACTCCAGAACAATTCGTGCTATCTTGAGCTTGCCAGCAAATATTGTTGCAATAGTAACAGAATTAATTTGGCAGTCAGAAAATTAAGCTTTTTCGGGCTTTGCCATCTGGTAAAATTTGTAAGGTTTCTAGAAGCTGTGAGCAATGGGATCGACTCGCGTACGGATCGCAATTGACGCAATGGGAGGGGATCATGCACCCGGTGAAATCGTTGCTGGCGCATTGCGAGCAAGAGAAGAATTGGGTGTGGATATATTTTTGGTTGGCGATCCCCAACAAATAGAAGCTGCCTTGCCATCAAAAACAAGTTTAGGGCAGGTAGAGATCGTGAATGCTGAAGAAGCGATCGCAATGGATGAGGAGCCTTTAAATGCAGTTAGACGCAAACGCAAGGCTTCTATCAATGTGGCGATGGATTTGGTCAAGCAGCAAAAGGCAGATGCCGTATTTTCTGCTGGTCATTCTGGGGCAGCGATGGCATCAGCTTTGCTCCGCTTAGGAAGATTGCCAGGAATCGATCGCCCAGCGATCGGGACAGTTTTTCCCACAATTATTGCTGGTAAGCCAGTGCTAGTACTTGATGTTGGCGCTAATGTAGATTGCCGCCCCAAGTTTTTAGAGCAGTTTGGCGTTATGGGATCGGCTTACAGTAAGTATGTCTTGGGTACAGCCGAACCGAAAGTGGGTTTGCTGAATATCGGTGAAGAAGACTCTAAAGGCAATGATGCAGCCGTCCGCGCCCACCAAATGCTCCGCGATAATTCCCAAATTAATTTTATTGGCAATGCTGAAGGGCGTGATGTGCTTTCCGGTCGCTTTGATGTGATTGTCTGCGATGGCTTTGTAGGCAATGTATTGTTAAAATTTGCCGAAGCCGTTGGAGAAGTGATTCTGCAAATTCTGCGGGAAGAATTACCCCAAGGATTACACGGTCAAATTGGTTCAGCACTCTTAAAACCCAACTTGAAGCGGATTAAGCAGCGAATGGATCACGCAGAACATGGTGGTGCTTTACTACTAGGCGTGGCAGGAGTCTGTTTTATCGGTCACGGTAGCTCCCAAGCACCTTCAATATTTAATGCAATTCGCATGGCAAAAGAAGCCGTTGACAACCAGGTGATACAACGAATTCAGTCCCAATATATCCTAGAGCGCGAGAGCGGTTAGTCATTAGTCATTAGTCATTGGTCATTGGTCATTGGTCATTAGTCATTGGTCATTTGTAAAGGACAACTGACATAGACGCACCAGCGGCTTCCCGCAGGGTAGGACAACTGACAAAGGACAACTGACAAAGGACAAAGGACAAAGGACAAAGGACAAAAAGCTGATAGCTTGGGAGATTAAGAGTGCAAAACTTAGGCGTAGCAATCACCGGAAGCGGCTCGGCAGTACCAGCAACTTCCCTACACAACGAGACATTGAGCGAACTAGTTGAAACATCAGATGAGTGGATTGCCACAAGAACGGGAATTCGTCAACGGCGATTAGCATTGCCATCTGAGTCCTTGAGTGTACTCGCTACTGCCGCTAGCAGTCAGGCGATCGCAGCTTCAGGAATTAAACCAGAAGACCTAGACCTGATTCTACTAGCGACTTCCACCCCTGATGATTTGTTTGGTAGTGCTTGTCAAGTACAGGCTAAATTGGGAGCTACCAACGCAGTCGCCTTTGACTTGACTGCTGCCTGTTCCGGCTTTGTGTTTGGTTTGGTTACAGCAGCCCAATACATTAGAACTGGTGTCTATAGAAACGTACTATTGATCGGGGCAGATATACTCTCTCGCTGGGTAGATTGGGAAGATCGGCGAACTTGTGTATTGTTTGGTGATGGTGCCGGGGCAGTGGTGTTACAGGCTGCTAAAAGCGATCGCTTATTAGGATTTGCCCTTAAAAGTGATGGTACTCAAAACCATTACCTCAACCTTGCTTATACAGGTACTTCCCAAGAATTGCTGACTGATATAAATATCACCAAAGGCACTTACCAACCGATTACGATGAACGGCAAAGAAGTTTACCGCTTTGCTGTGCAAAAAGTGCCAGAAATAATTGATAAAGCCTTGTTTCAAGCCAACATCAGCGTCGATCAAATAGATTGGCTGATATTGCATCAAGCCAATCAGCGGATTATCGATGCCGTTGCCCAACGCCTGAATATCCCAGAACATAAAGTTATCAGTAATCTCGCCCAGTACGGAAATACCTCAGCGGCTTCCATCCCCTTAGCTCTAGATGAAGCAGTACGACAAGGTAAAATTAAACCCAATGACATCGTTGCGACATCCGGCTTTGGTGCCGGTCTTACCTGGGGCGCGGCAATCTTTCAATGGGGAAAATAAATATTTTGTCATTAGTCATTTGTCATTTGTCCTTTGTGAATGACCAATGTCCAATGACCAATGACAAATGACCAATGACCACTGACTATTGACAAATGACAAAAACTGCATGGGTGTTTCCCGGACAAGGTTCCCAAACGCTGGGAATGGGAATAGATTTACTAGATATACCGTCCGCTAAAGACAAGCTTGCCAAAGCTGAGGATATTTTGGGCTGGTCTGTAACTGAAATTTGTCAAACTCAAGAAGAGAAGTTATCACAGACGCTATATACTCAACCAAGTCTTTACGTGGTTGAAAGCATTCTTGCTGACCTGCTTCGAGAACGAGGACACCAACCAGATTTAGTTGCTGGCCACAGTTTGGGAGAATATACCGCCCTTTATATAGCAGGTGTCTTTGAGTGGTCGGCTGGTTTATATCTGGTGAAGCGTCGTGCAGAACTTATGGATAGTGCCGTCGGTGGGATGATGGCAGCTTTGATGAACTTTGACCGCGAACAGTTAGAAAAAGTCATTGCCCAAACGCCTGATGTGGTAATAGCAAATGATAATAGTTCGGCTCAGGTGGTAATTTCAGGTACGACTGAAGCTGTACAAGCGGTGATGACTCAAGTTAAAACAAAGCGTGCGATTCCCCTAAAAGTTTCTGGAGCATTTCATTCACATTTAATAGCACCAGCATCTGCGGAATTTCAAGACATTTTAGAATCTGTGGAATTTCAGCCAGCTATTGTACCAGTACTGTCTAATGTAGAACCAATTCCGTCTATTGATGCCGAGATTTTAAAGCAACGCCTGAACAAACAAATGACTGGTTCTGTAAGATGGCGAGAAATTTGTCTGCAATTACCAGTTAACGGTATCGAGCGAGTAATGGAAATTGGCCCTGGTAAAGTGTTAACTGGCTTGATTAAACGTAATAGCCCTGATTTAATATTAGAAAATATCCAGAGTGCTGCTAATTTACCTGGTTAATTTTTTTTAGCTTCTATCGGTAGGGTTACGACAAATTCTGTGCCCAATCCTTGCGTGGAATTACAATCAAGTTTACCTTGATGTAGTTCAGTCACAATTTGATAGCTGATAGATAAACCCAATCCAGATCCTTTACCCACATCTTTAGTCGTGAAAAAGGGGTCAAATAATCTTGTTAGAGTTGTTTCTGGAACTCCAAGACCATTATCTGCGATCGCAATCATGATTTGGTTTTCAGATACCAACTGAGTCTGAATCCAAATTGTGTTGGGATGTGAAGCAATTTCTGTAGGCGGGCGGTGCTGATTTGCATCTTCTAACGCATCAATCGCATTAGACAGAATATTCATAAATACCTGATTTAGTTGTCCGGGGTAGCAGATAATCAAAGGCAAGTTACCATAGTTTTTTACCACTTCTATTGCTAGGCACTTTGGTCGCTCTTTCAGACGATGTTGCAAAATTAATAACGTACTATTAATGCCCTCATGAATATCAACCGCTTTAAATTCAGCTTCATCTAAACGGGAGAAATTGCGGAGCGATCGCACAATTTCCCGAATGCGATTAGTGCCAACTTTCATCGAAGACAGCATCTTGGGTAAATCATCTCGAATAAACTCCAGATCCAACTCTTTCGCCTCAATTTGAATTTCAGCCACTGGATTAGGATAGTGATACTGATACAGTTGGATAAATTCCAACAAATCTTGGGCGTAATTTTCTATATGGGTAAGGTTGCCGTGAATGAAGTTAACAGGATTATTAATCTCATGTGCCACACCTGCTACCAGTTGCCCCAGGGCTGACATTTTTTCACTCTGGATCATCTGGGTTTGAGTCCGACGGAGTTCTTCAAGTGTCTTTTGTAATGTTGTTGTTCGCTCCTCAACTCGTAGCTCTAACGCATTGTTTACCTGTTCTAGTTGGATAAAAGAAGTCTTTAACTGACTTGCCATGCTGTTGAAAGAACTAGCAAGTCCTCCCAGTTCATCCTGTCGCGTGGTATCAAGAGCGATTGCAAAATCACCGTTAGCAAGTTGGTTACTAGCGGCGATTAATTGCTGGAGGGGTTTAGCAATTTGTTGGTGCAACACCGACAAGAGCAACAACACTTCAACCAGCAGCGCCACTGCACCGGAAATTAAGATAAATTGAGCCGTATTCCATGCTTCCCCCGATAGTAGTGATTTCGGATAGACTGTGACAAAATACCAATCTGGGCCTTGTAAGCGAGTCACTGCTAAGTATTCACGGTCTTGGCTATTTTCCAGGACGTGGGTTTTGGATTTAGTGGTTGTCACTAGCTGAAAAATGCGGTTGAGATGGGGATCGTTAATCGCATCGATTTTGAGTTGACCCTGAGCTTGCTGAATTTCCGCAGTGCGGTGAGGATCGACAATTAAACGACCGTCTGAGCGAAAAATTAGATTGTAAGTGCCCGGTAATTGATCCTGGATCGTATGCTCCATCAGATCGGTTAAGACCACATCATGTCCTACAATGCCCAGGAAGCGATCGCCATCATAGACAGGTACACTTGCCGAAATCATCCAGACTTTAACACTGAGATCGAGATAAACACCTGTCCACTTCGGCGATCGAGACGGGTTATGCTGAGGATCGGCAATATAGAAAAATTCCTCTTTCGGCATATAGAAATCAGGCGGTGTCTCTAACAAGATCGGCATACCTTTCCAATAGGTTGTCGTTGCGTTTTCTCGTCTCACGAAATAAGTATCAACAAACTGATTAGACCAAGCAGATCCGTAGGCACTAATCAGCGTGTTAGCCGTTAGTAGTTGCTGCTTTAGTTCTTTAGTAATTTGCACATTTTGACCAATGAACGATCCAGCATATCGAGTAGAATCAAAGTCTTTCCGCGGTCGATTTTGGGGAAAATTGCGTTTAGTACCATCGTTCCAGGAAAAATATTGCCGCTCAAATTCAGCCTGAAAATCATTAGTGGGTTGCTTGAATTCCTGCAAAAGGCGATCGCGCAGCAAAGTGAGGTTATCCTCTGCAAGTTTAAAGATGTTGCTTTCATACTGTCCTCTGGCGCTGATGTACTTTTCTAGCTGGACTTGGGTTTGGGCTTCCAAGCGGGACATGACATGGATATAGCTCACCCCAGCAGAGACGAGTACCACCACAGTTACTCGCAATGCCATATTGATTAGTGTTTTGTAGGTAAGTGAGGTAGGGCGATTCTTAGCGAAACGGACAAACCTAAAAAGCAACTGTTTCTGAAGTGTTTGTCTAAATTGGGTAAGCATAAAGTAGCAGAGATAAGTGGCTGAAGATTTCCTGAAAGTTTTTGTAGATATGCAGACAGATATGCTACATCGGTAGCTCGATCGCAAATTCAGTACCTTCGACCGGCGCTCTAGAATCTACTCGATCGCTCATCCATGTTTTTTTATATTTGCCAAGCGCTCCGCTAACCCCAATCCCGTTCCTTTATCCACACCTTTTGTAGCAAATGAATGGTCAAATATCTTGTGTTAGATTGATTGATTCATTCCCTAGCCAACCGAAAAGAGTCAAGTCGCTTCTCTACGAGACGCTGCGCGAACGCTCCAATTAAAAATTAAAAATGTAAAATTAAAAACTGCAAGACGCGACGCTCCTGCGTCGCTAACGCTTCGCTATCGTGGACTCGCTAACGCTGCGCTATCAGTGGGGGCTTGTACCCAAAATTAATTAAAAATTATTCTTCTTCACTAATTTTTAACTTTTAATTTTTAATTAAAAAAAGGTCAAAAATCATACTGGAATTGTAATTACAAATTCTGTACCCTTATCCATAACTGAGTTAACGCTCAATTTTCCGCCGTGGGTTTCTTCAACGATTTGCCGAGCGATCGCCAACCCCAATCCTGTACCTTTACCAACTGCTTTGGTAGTATATAAGTGGTCGAATATACGGGTTTTCACTCCTTCGGGCATACCGGGGCCATTGTCAGCGATCGCAATTTTTACCCAATCTCCCTGTACTTTCGTCCCAATATTAATCCGATTGAGATTAGTTTGATTTTCGGCAAAACAGCATCCAGAATTAGACTCATCTAGCGCATCAATGGCATTTGCCAGAATATTCATAAATACCTGATTGATCTGTCCGGGGAAACAAAAAACTTTTGGAAGTTGACCGTAGTCGGTGACGACTTCGATGGCGGGACGATATTCGTTAGCTTTGAGGCGATGGCGCAGAATTAATACAGTGCTATCAATACCATCATGCAGATTAAAAGCTTGCTTGATATTGCTGTCGGCACGAGAGAAAATACGAAGACTTTGGCTGATAGAGGTGATGCGATTGGCTCCATCTTTCATGGCGCGAATTAGTTTCGGTAAATCTTCTCGAATGTAATCTAGATCGAGCGCTTCCAGTTCGTCTTCAATTTCCGCACCGGGTTGAGGGAATTTTCTGCCGTAGAGATCGATGATGCCTAACAAGTCATGAATATAATCCTGTGCCGCATTGACATTGCCGACAATGCTGCCGATGGGATTATTGATTTCGTGGGCAACCCCGGCAACCAGATTGCCGAGGGCAGACATTTTTTCGTTTTGAATCAGTTGCAGTTGCGAAGCTTGTAGTTCTGCTGCTTTTTGGGCAACTTGTGCTGCAAGGGTTTGGGTGAGGAGAGACAGTTGCAAATGGGTACTGACTCGTGCTAGAACCTCTTTTTCATAGAAGGGTTTTACTATATAGTCTACGGCTCCTAGTTCCAATGCCTTGACTTTGCTCTGAGTATCTGAAAGGGCAGTCATAAAAATGATCGGAATATGGCAGGTGCGGTCATTGGCCTTGAGCCGTCGGCAGGTTTCAAATCCATCGATTCCAGGCATCATCACATCTAGTAAAATCAGGTCGGGAAGGCGGCGTTCGACCTGTTGTAGTGCGCGATCGCCACTGATAGCGATCGCCACATCAAAGCCCGCATCGCCCAGCATCTCTGAAACCACCTCTAGGTTGGTGGGCGTATCATCAACAATTAAAACTAAACCTGCGATCGTGGATATTGGAGGTATATGTATCATATTGGAAAAGAGTAGTAGACGATAATTAGAACCAGCACAGGCAAAACAAACACTTTCTTTCCCTATTCCCTACTCACTACTTCCCGTCTTTCTTCCAAGAGATACTGCTGAATAAATTGTTCCAGTTGTTCGCTTTGGAATTGTTTTGCAAGTTGGACGATCTTTTGACTAAAAGCTTGGTAGCGATCGCTCTGTTGCTCAAGTTCTTCTGCTGCTGCGATGAGCTTCTTCAATCGCCCTTCTTGAACGAGTTCTAACCAAGCCTGGAGATCGGCTAGGGGGGGTGGAATTAATTCTGTCGGTTGCTGCCGATCTGAGGATTTATCTGGGATGTCTTCAGTTTTCCAAGTGAGTTCGAGATGTTTTTCTAGAAGTTCAAATAAATCATTCACTTGCACAGGTTTGGCGAGGAAATCATCGCCGCCGGCATCAATACTCATTTGTTGATCGATTTGAGCGACGGAGGCAGAAGAGACAATGATTTTGAGCGAACGCAGTTGTTCATTTTTCCGAATCTGTCGCAGCATTTCAAAACCATCCATTACGGGCATAGCTAAGTCAGTAATGACTAAATCGGGGAGATGTTGCTGGAGTCGATCTAAGCCCGCTTGTCCATGTTCTGCTTCGGTGATGATGAAGCCTAGAGGCTCTAAGAGATTGAGCAAGACGGCGCGATTTTCCCAGCGATCGTCTACGACTAAAATATGGCGCTGTGGGCCTTCGTAGCCAATAATCTTACCCACGGATGCCGTCTGCTGTTGACTCCAGTCAGTTGCTAAGGGGAGGACGATCTCGAAGGAGAACTCACTACCGACACCAGGCTGACTCTTGACCTGAATCTGTCCACCCATTAACTGCACAAGCTGCTGGCTAATGGCTAATCCTAGCCCCGTTCCTTCTACTTTCCGCTTCTGCTCCCCCACTTGTTCAAATGTTTGGAAGAGTTTGTTGATATCTGCTGGCGCAATACCCACGCCAGTATCGGCAATGGTAAAGCAAAGTTGGGCAGTGCGTAGGCGTAGCCCGTCGTAGACATCGGACTCAACCACAATTCGTTTAACTCGTAGGGTAACACTGCCGCGATCGGTAAACTTAATGGCGTTACCAAGTAGGTTAATCAACACTTGGCGCAGACGTTTTTCATCCGCAGTAATACCTACGGGTAAATCAGCATCAGGTTCGTAGTGAAACTCAATGCTTTTTTGCTGCGCCCGAATATGGCAAATTTCGACAACGCCTTGCAGAAAAGACGGCAAGTGGAAAGCTTGGGGGGCAAGTTCGAGTTTACGGGCTTCGATTTTGGAGAGATCGAGGATGTCGTTAATCAGTGTTAGCAGATGAGAGCCACACTGGTGGATGATGTTGACTCCCTGACGTTCTTTGTCGGGCAAACTTTTGGAGCGTCCAAGAATTTGGGCATAGCCCAGAATCCCATTCAACGGTGTACGAAGTTCGTGGCTGATGTTGGCAAGAAATTCACTCTTGGCATTGTTGGCACTGTCAGCAATTTCTTTGGCTGCATCCGCTAAGAGTTTTGATTGTTTCAGTTGGGCTTGTTCAGCAGATTGGAAATAAACCAACACCCCAATCAGTGTTCCCGCCAAGGCTAAGATTGCCAGAGCGATGGTATCTAAAAGCTTTAGTTGAGATTCAATATTTTCACGGGGAATGACGAGTGCTACTGACCAATTAGCTTCTTTTAGAGGGAGAAACGCAACATATTTTTTAGTTTTGTCAAGGGTTACTAATTCAATACCCTGTTGCCGATGTACCATCTTTTGAGCGATCGCCGCTAAACCTGGATCTTCGGAATCGGTTAATTTCATCCCAGGCTTTTCGATTGTGGTCATGAAGGCTGGGTTAGGATGGATAATTGCCTGTCCTGTGGAGTTGAGAGTAAAAGCATAGCTATGCTTCCCGTATTTTAGTGTCTCAATGACATACTTGACGCGATCGACAGCAACGTTCCCATGCACTACACCTATTGGAGAACTTAATGAATTTCCATCTCTGCGGATGGGAGCCGAGATTGCTACTGATGACACTCCATTCGCTCTGGCAATCATGGGATCGCCTACATAGATATGTCCTAACATCGACCTTTGAAACCACAGGCGATCGCGGACATTTCCCCGTTTACTGTTCTCTACCGTACTATTGCGCCATCCATCTTTTGTTGTTAAAGCAAAGAGTGAAAAATCTTCAATTCGCTGGTGTTCCGCCTTCAAATATTTACTGGCGATCGACCAATCCACTGAGCGCACTACATCTGTGTTTGCCAGCATTTCAACTCTAACTTTTAGATTTGCTAGCCAGCGATCAATCTCATGTGCGCTATGTTCCACCTCTGACAGAGCATTATGCTTGAGATTTTCTAGCATCATGCTTCGCACGGTCTGATAGCTTAAATAAGTACCTACAACTACAAATAAGGTAGTGCCACCCACAATTACTTTAGCTAACAGGCTGCGTGAAGGTCTAACAGGTTTTGTGTGGAGGGATGAGGGCGAATCGTAGGCAGGTTTTTTAGCTGATTGGAAAGACTGCCAGAACGAGAGGGCGGACATAGGTATCTGTAATAAATTCAAAATTTATAATTTATGATGCCCATCTGTTCAGGAAGATTACCAAGATGGGTTCACCGAGCGATTTTCTCAACAATCATCGACGAGTCAACCCCTCGATTCATTCTGCCTGTTTGTTCTGGTGATAAATAACTGAGTGTCCCTTATAATACATTTGAACTGATCGGCGTTTGAGTTTCTCGTGGTAGTAAAAATGCAATACTAAAGTCAATTAATTTAACTTGTTTGGTTTCGGGATTAATTAGAATATTAGCGGGTTTGATATCTTTTAGGACTTACGCAACAGATCTCCGAAACTCTTATTTCTCCGTGTCCTCTGCGCCCTCTGTGGTTCGTTTTTTCATGATTTTGCGTAAGTCCCGATCTTTATGAATAATCCGTTCGCGGTAGAGTATATCTAAGGTATTGCACAGTGCGATGTCTACGACGGGCTACGCCTACGCAATTAAGAAAAACTCTTGTAGAAAAGCAGTATGTCGCGTCTGCTCAGAGGTGAAATAATCTTTAAGAGAAATCCCGCAAAAATGTTCCATCACCAATGCATAGCCATTTTGATACGGTTCCAAACTGTAGGTTTGAATGATTAGAGATGAGTTGATATTTTTAGCTATGGTGTACTGATTACGAAACGATAAGAGTTCGCCAAAACTCGGATAAGGATTTTTCAGCAATTTAATCACTACAGGTAATGAGTCAGTTTCTCGATAACCGCGATACACCAGGGTTCGAGAACCGTTGTAGAGTTGTTCGCTAACCTTGTATCCAGGAATACTGACTGTAGTGAGAAACATACTGTTAAATTCTAAAGATTTCTAGATTTAGTGTTCCCAGATGGGTGAAACAATTCATCTCTACGGCTTTTTGCGTTTGATCTGGGTGTTGCGATCGCTTATGCTAAATTCAGTTTGATTTGTATTATCTTCTGTGGACAAAAACCGCGAACCGTTTATCAGTCTGGCACTTTACTACGCCTTTAAATGGTCAGTCGTCAGTCCCATGCTTCACGCTTACTTTCGGGGCCAAATTTATGGTGCGGAAAATGTTCCCAAATCAGGGCCGCTACTGGTAGTGAGTAATCACGCTAGTTACTTTGACCCACCGATTGTCTCTAATTGTGTACGTCGTCCAGTGGCGTATATGGCTAAGGAAGAGTTATTTAATATCCCCATTTTGGCGCAAGCGATTAAATTGTATGGTGCTTACCCAGTGAGTCGGGGAAATGCCGATCGCAATGCTATTCGTTCCGCCCTAGAATATCTCAATAATGGTTGGGCTGTCGGTGTTTTCTTGCAAGGTACTCGCACCCCAGATGGTCGAATTACAGACCCCAAAAGAGGCGCACTACTGCTAGCGGCGAAAGCAAAAGCCCCAATATTGCCGGTAAGTGTCTGGGGTACTGAGAAGATTTTACAAAAAGGCTCGTCCCTACCTCACGCAGTTCCCATCACCGTCAGAATTGGTAACTTGATTGATGCTCCCAGTTCCAGTAATAAAGAGGAATTGGAAGCGTTGACACAAAAGTGTGCCACAGTCATAAACGGAATGCATGATTTAGGACGATGAATCTAGAGAAACTACAGATATATGCTTTAGGGAGGTAGCGATCGCTATTAGGTTGATCTAATCTTAAACTCAATTCGCTCTAGCAATTAACTAAGGGATTTCCAACAAATAAATTATCAATCTTGTCAGGTGAGCAACTTTATCCCACTAGACAATAGCTTTTTTCAAGTCTTAATTACGAGCTATAAATTATGAATTATTATGAGCGGCTTTGAAGCCAAGAATTTTTGGGAGCGATTAAATAATCTGGCATTAGTTCGCTTTTTGCTTTTGGTTGCTTCTGGTTGGGCAATTGTACAACTTTTAGGTTATTTTGAATCAGTCATTGTTATTTTTACATTTGCAGCAATTTTAGCTTTTTTGCTCAGTTATCCTGTACAAGGGCTGCGGCGTTTTTTGCCCCACGGTATAGCTGTTGGTGTAGTTTTCTTGCTCAGTATTGTGATTATAGGCGGTCTGATAATTACTGTAAGTTTAACGATTTTATCTCAAGGACAACAATTAATTAATAGTATTACTGCATTTTTAAATTCTTTAGTACCTTTATTAGAGGGAATAGAAGGATTTTTGCGTAACCGTAATTTACAGATAGATTTAAGTTTTATTGAAGAACAATTGCGGAATCAAGCTGTATCCAGTCTTGTTACTAGTTTAGCCATTTTACAAGGTTTTATGACAAACTTTGTAACTTTTATATTGATTGCAGTTGTGGCTTTTTTCATGCTATTGGATGGAGATAAGCTGTGGAATTTTATTTTAAAAATAGTACCAAAACAGCGCCGTAATAGATTTACAAACATCATCAGAAAGTCTTTTTTGGGATTTTTTAGAGGTCAGTTACTATTAAGCGCATTTTTAACAGTTTCAACGTTTTTAGTGTTTTTACTATTAAAAGTACCTTTTGCTTTGATATTGTCAATAATAATCGGAATTGTTGATATAATTCCTGGCATAGGGGCGACATTAGGAGTAAGCACAGTGACTCTATTTGTCTTGTCTCAAGGTGTTTGGTTAGCATTGAAAGTATTAATAGCTTGTATTATCCTCCAGCAAATACAAGACAACTTGATTGCGCCCAGAATTATGCAAGGCGCGCTAAATCTTAATCCTGTGGTGGTATTTTTTGCTTTACTAGTAGGGGCTAGAGTAGCAGGATTATTAGGTGTTTTTATATCTATTCCCATCGCTGGAGTAATTGTGTCTTTATTTGAAATAGATGAAATGAAATCTGAAGTTTAATTATTAGTCATTTGTCATTTGTCAGGAACTCGAAACTAGTGAATAATGTAAAAATAGCCATTTACAAATAAACATTGGGAAGTGATGTCGGATTTAAGAGCGGAATTAACAGAAATTTTGGATGAGGCAGAGTGGGAATGGTTAATTCCTCATGTACAACGAGATGCAGTAATTTTGGTGGCGCTTGAGCTAGACTTAGTGGATGTTGGAGTAGCGATCGCCAGTGATAACATTCCATCAGTGGAACAGTGGATTGATAAACAATTGATTACCAAACCCACAACAGTACAGGTGGGGGAATGGAATGGCGATCGCAGTAAGCGATTTAATACTCTCATCGTTCAACCTTACGTTCTAGCCCAAGAAATAGTTGCTGCCTAATTCGTTTCTGTGTTGTTTCCGATGGCAGTTAGTGTTGGGGTATTTTCTCAGAAAAGATTGTTTGATGTGCCAGTTATTACTTGGCTATTGCCACGGACTAGCTGGCTGATTGAATTAAAGCAAAACTTTCTCCTTTAAGATTTATCCATCTAGCAGCTAGAATTGTTACCATAATTTCAGATTAGATGTTGAAACCTTGATCCAATCTGAAACCTTAGAATTATTAGAATGGCCTCGCCTGTGCCAGCACCTTGCCACCTTTGCCGCAACTAAGCTGGGGGCGACAGCTGCGCGTCATCTGAAAATACCTGATTCTCAGACCCAAAGCGAACTGTTGTTAGAGCAAACCAAAGAAATCTACCAACTGGAAACTCGCCTGACCACGGGACTGTCATTTGAAGGAATTCAAGATATTGGCGATTCCTTAGAACGAGCAGAACGCAGTGGAGTTTTGGCAGGGGAAGAACTGTTAGCGATCGCTACCACCCTCGCTGGTGCCAGAAATTTGCGCCGTGTCATCGACAATCAAGAAGATTTGCCGATATTGACTGATTTGGTTGCCGATTTACGGACTTATCCCGAACTAGAACAAGAAATTCACCGCTGTATTGATGAACGGGCCCAGGTAACTGATCGCGCGAGTCAAAAACTGGGAGAAATTCGTACAGACTTGCGGCGAGTACGCAGCCAAATTACCCAAAAGCTGCAAAATATCTTACAGGCAAAATCTGGCGCAGTTCAAGAACAGCTGATTACCCAACGCAGCGATCGCTTTGTTATCCCCGTAAAAGCACCCCAAAAAGATGCTATTCCCGGTATAGTTCACGATACCTCTACCAGTGGTGCCACCCTGTATGTGGAACCGAATTCAGTAGTACCTCTAGGCAACCAACTGCGGCAGATTATCAGAAGAGAGCAAGCCGAAGAAGAAACGATTCGCCGCATTTTGACTGAACAAGTAGCCGCAGTTAAACCAGATTTAGAGAGATTGTTAGCGATCGCTACCACTTTGGATCTGGCAACCGCAAGATCGCGATATAGTTTCTGGCTAGGAGCGAATCCCCCGCGATTTATCCAGCGTGAAGACAATGAAATCATTACCTTGCGGAATTTACGACATCCATTGTTAGTGTGGCAACAACAGCACGAACAAGGGCAACCAGTAGTTCCTGTAGATTTGCTGATCAACCCGCTAATTCGGGTAGTGACAATTACCGGGCCAAATACTGGTGGTAAAACTGTAACCTTAAAAACTTTGGGGTTAGCAGCATTGATGGCGAAAGTGGGTTTGTTTGTCCCCGCCCGCGAACCAGTGGAAATACCTTGGTTTGATAAGGTGTTGGCAGATATTGGCGACGAACAATCCTTACAGCAGAGTTTATCTACATTCTCTGGACACATCCGCCGGATTAGTCGGATTTTAGAGGCATTGGGGAATGGAGAAGCAGAGGAGCAGGGGAGCAGCACTTCTCTACGAGACGCTACGCGAACGGCTACGCTCAGTGACCGAGGAGCAGAGGGGGAACTTCCTGCTTCTAACTCAGCACTCGTTTTACTTGATGAAGTCGGCGCAGGAACCGATCCAGTGGAAGGTAGTGCTTTAGCGATCGCCTTGTTGCAATATCTCGCCAACCATTCCCAACTAACGATCGCCACCACTCACTTCGGGGAACTAAAAGCCCTGAAATACGAAGACGATCGGTTTGAAAATGCCTCAGTAGAATTTGACGAAAGTACTCTGTCGCCTACTTATCGTCTGCTGTGGGGCATCCCCGGACGTTCTAATGCCTTAACCATTGCCCTGCGCTTGGGATTAAAGCCAGAAGTGGTACAACAGGCAAAAACCCAAGTTGGAGAAGCCACAGATGAAGTTAACCAGGTAATTGCTGGCTTAGAAGCGCAACGCCGCCGCCAGGAAACCAAAGCTGCGGAAGCCCAAGTTTTGTTGCAGCAAGCGGAACGTTTATATAAAGAAGTATCCGCAAAAGCCGCAAGTTTGGAGGAAAGGGAAAGCAGTTTGCGGGCTTCACAGGAAGTAGCAGTGCAACAAGCGATCGCTCAAGCAAAAGGTGAAATTGCCCAAGTTATCCGCCGTTTGCAGAAAGGTACGCCTACAGCCCAAGAGGCCCAGCAAGCAACCAATGCTTTAAATCAAATTGGCCAGCAATATCAGCCAGCAACGCCAGTAAAACCAAAAGTTGGGTTTATGCCCAAAATTGGCGATCGCATCCGCGTTCCCAAATTGGGACAGATAGCAGAAGTGATCGCTGCCCCCGATCAAGATGGAGAATTAAGCGTTCGCTTTGGGTTAATGAAGATGACGGTGAAGTTGCAAGACGTAGAATCTTTAGATGGTCAAAAACCCGAACCAGTCGTCAAACCCAAACCAGCCCCAATAGCAGTAACCCCGCCACCGCAAAATGTCCCAGAAATTCGGACTTCCCAAAATACCATCGATTTGCGTGGTAAACGGGTGGCTGATGCCGAATACATTTTAGATAAAGCCATCTCGGAAGCTACAGGGCCACTCTGGATTATTCACGGCTATGGCACTGGTAAGCTACGACAAGGAGTTCACGCCTTTTTGCAACAGCATTCCAGAGTGAACAACTACGAACCAGCAGAACAAGCAGATGGCGGCAGTGGTGTTACCGTTGTTCATATAAAATAAAGTAGCAATAAATGTAACTATAGCGGTTCTCAATTGCATTCAAACGAGAACTGCTATATTTCATCACCCAAAGTTAGGATGAAGCAGAAGTTACAGAATAAAAACGTTAAAAAAATTGACTTTGACAAAGACTTAAGCCTTAAGTAAACCGTATTGTGTTAAGGGAATCTTCGGGAGAAAAATATCATTAAACACCAAGCGTATTGCCATTAATCAAGAGAAGGAAATTTGCGATGTTACTTGAACTCAATCAACTAATTGTTAGAGCCGGTCATCAATTGTTGATTAAAGATGTCTCCTGGTCGGTATACAAACGCATTTTAGCGGAATTGGGAGACAATCGCAGTTCTCGCATAGGTTACAGTCAAGGGGTGTTGGAAATAATGGCTCCATTACCAGAGCATGAAGTAGCTAAAGTTATTATTGGCGACTTGGTAAAAGTATTATTAGAAGAACTCGATCTGGAATTTTGGAGTTTAGGTTCTACGACTTTTGATAAGGAAAATATGGATGCTGGGGTAGAACCCGATGATTGTTTCTATATCCAAAATGAAACTATAATTAGGGGCAAAGATAGAATCAATTTAGAAACCGACCCGCCTCCAGATTTGGCTATTGAAATTGATATTACCTCCCGGACTCGTTTTAATAATTATCAAGCTTTGAAAGTACCGGAACTGTGGCGATGGAATGGAAGCAAGTTGGAAATAAACGTGTTGTTCGATGGTAAATATATAGAATCAAATACCAGTTCTATTTTTCCCAATATCCCAATTTTCCAAGCGATTCCCGAATATTTGATGCAGAGTAAAAGCAATGGCAGAAATGCGACAATGAAAGCATTTCGTGCGTGGATAAGACAGAAAATTAGTAGCCCGATTTAGTTGAAATTTCCATAAATGGCTACTCAAAAAGGTTTTGGTGCCCTTGTTATGCATCTCCGTTAACAATTTTGATTAATTTCTTTTTGAGCAATACTTGTTTTTTATTCAAGATAAAAGCTACACCTACCGCCAGCAAAATTCCACCCGCACCTTGATGTTCGGGAACAGAAGTAGAAGGTTCGCTAAATCCATACTTTGCTAAAATTTCTTGCCCTTTTGGTGACAAGATATATTCAGCTAATTTTTCACCATCAGGATCGGCGTTTTTTAGTGTAATCAGTCCATAATTAGCTTTCGTTGCTAAATAGTCGGGTAACTCTACTATTTGTAGATTTTCACCACCTTCTGTTGCTTGGGCAGTCTTTCCGCTGGTGTAATAAGCTAAAAATATATCTGCCTGTTTTGTTTCTTCTAAAAAGTAGACTAAATTATTTTTGCCATTAGGAACTATAGGAGCATTAGGATTACCACCTACTAACTGTAAAGCTTTATCCTTCAAAATTTCAGAGCTACCAGGTGTAACCCGATCGGTTTTGCCAAATATTTGCCATGCATAATCACCAGATGGATCTGCTACAGGCGTTGAAGTTCCCAACTTGATTTCGGGTTTTAAGAAAAAGTCCAATAAATTATCTGATGTGATACCAAGTCCCGATCTGACAACAGCAGTCATGCGGTTGCTAGTAAAGTTCGCTACAGGTTCACTCAAACCTTCTTCAAACAATGTTTGAGGGTTATCAATATCTGCACTGGCAAAAACATCTGCGGATTTTCCAGTTTCAGAGAATTCTTGTTCTATAAATTCTCGTGTTAAACCAGATGGACCAAATCGCGTTTCTACTGGAATTCCATATTTTTCGTTAAAAGATTCAGCTACTTCTGTAAGACTATCGCGCAAACTTCCAGCACCATATAGCTTAACTGCAAATGCCTGAGTTGGCAGAGTCACACCGACAGCACAAGCTATCAGTGAAAAGGCAAAAAAATGCTTTTTCATAGTTGTTATATTATTGCGTTGCTATTTCTACTAAGTGAATTATCTGTAACCAATACTGAAGCATGGGTTTTGGTAAATATCTAAACTATTACCTCTGCCCATTAACTTTATAAATGAGTTCTGATATGTGCGTGGTTTGTGGTTAGAGCAATAGTACCAACTAAGTTGGAATAAATCAATCACCCAACATCTTCAAATGCTGACTTTATCAAATTTTTACGTTTGTCATCAGTTTTATTCATGGAGGCGTCAATCGTCCTGATGTTGCCCAGCCTATACTGAAATAACAGGCTGCACACAAGTAAAACTCAGTTGGGGTAATGTCCAGCAGCAAAAAGTGCCTTTAGCAAACAGGAAAAATATTTGTAGAGTAATTATGTATATATTAAGACCAAGTAATAAATATCAAGAAATTTCAAAATTTAAAAATGCAAACAAATTAGGAGGTATTCTACATAATTACTTAGCGATCGCTAGCGGTTAGCATTTAAAACAATAGTTTATTTATACTCTGATACGGAGCTAACAGCGAAAGTCGGGTAAACCTTAATTAGAATTGATAATTTTTTACTTTGTCGAAAATAAATTTTCATCTAGAGTAAGACAAAGATACCTACTGTTTACCAGATAAAAAAGCTAGCTGAAGCCTCTGGCTCATAGCTATCTATGGGAAACCAAGCTTGATTCTTAAGAGTCTGGTTTCAAAATGGGTAACAGCAACATCCCCTATCAGCTCGATCACCTATGCTAAAAGTTATGCACTCGGCCGCCAACTCAGCCACTCCAAATTCCCAGTGGGAGGATTTAAGCAAGCTTCCAGCCCCAAACACAGTTCAATGGGACAATATCAAAACCCAATTAGACTTGGTGCTGTTAGCGCTAGAAACCTTAACTGGGATTGGTTCAGAGGCAATGCTTTCGGCGGCAACCGATCTGAATTTAGAGTCAAGAGTGCCAGACCGCGTAGCTTTATGGCGATTGCGCCAATCAAATCCTCTACGCAAAGGTCAAGGAGGGCGAAAAAAGTTAGATGTCGAAGAAGCGCGATCGCTTGTTTTGATCGTCTGCTACCTAGCCAAACAGCACCAGGAATTGATTCGCCGTGCTGTCGGTCTGTTAGAACAAATGGCAGAAAATAACCGGGAACCTCACCAGGCTGCTTTACTTGGAGACTATATTGATGCTTTTTGCAACACCTACCAAGAGCGGATGGAAGAGGACGAGCAAATCTCAACGGATTTACTAACTAACCTGGCCCTAAAACTGCTTGTAGATTTACTTTTTTACAGCGCTCCTGGTGGGCATCGCCGTCTCTGGCTAGCACTTATAGACCGTTCAACAAAATTTTAAATTTTAGATTTGAAATTCCTCAACCAAAATTCGTTTTCAAAAGTTTGCTAGGTCAGGAAACCTTTTTGATGGTCATTAGTCCTTGAGCGATGCACTATCAACAATGCTTCCTGCTTGCACGCCAGTTTGCATAACAGAAGGAACCTGACAAATTTCTGAGTGGAAGAATCCACCGTTCCAACTTTTCTTTGCAAGCAACTGGCTCAATTTTTGCAAAATCCCAATATAGTCTTCTTCGTAGTTCCTGTCATGCCTCTATCAAATTCAGTTATTCGTTGCTACACACCACCGACTTGCACGCTAGAAGTATTCGCGCAAAGCTCACCTCTGTCCCGTTGGATGGGGAAAACTGTCCTCAAACATCTGAGTTTTGAGCTACGTTTTGACGATCCCCGACTACCAGAAGAACAAAGAGTTCCAATTCGGGGCGATCGCGAGCAACTCGAAGCTTTATGTGATGCTGTCACCAACTATATACAGCAATTTCTCCAACAGTCTCCAGAAAGCTTTTGGGTCAGTTTCTCTAGTACCCAAGAGTTAAGCACAGCACTGGATGAGCCGGAATTAAAGTCTTCAACAAAAACATTAAATGCTTTTAGTAACCAGATTCCAGGGGCAAATATCCACTTAGAACCAAGCAGCTATTTAACTCACAACCTATTTCTTGGTTCTCTGGCCAACTATTCATCTGGTCCCGTAATTCAACTCAGTTTGCTGCAACTATTCGATTTGGCAAGTGCTTTAGATGAATACTCGACTGATGTCATGGCACTCCCAACTCTCAACAGCACAGGTTCGACTCTGAGGTTCCCTGCTTGGGCGCCTATTGCCGCAGTATTAGTATTAGGTGTAGGTTTTTTACCAGTTACTTGGCAATATGCTAACAATATTAGAGAAAAGCAACAGCAGACAGCCAAAACATCGGATTCAGCAGCGGTAAAAACTGCTCTAGAACCTTCATCCTCACTAAACTTTCCCACGCCTGAACCTGGGCTAACCCCGCCATCAAATAATTTGCTAGGTTCTACCCCTCCACTTTCCACATCCACTTTACCCCAAGCACCTCTAACAGCTCCTAGTTCTAGTTTCTCTCCAGCACTACCAAATGCATTGACAATACCTCAAGGGACGACTGCAACCCTTCCTAGTAATCGAGCGATGCCTCCGGCGAGCTTCTCTACGAGTCGCTCCGCGAACGCGAACGCACCATCCAGCAAAATCCCAGGTCAGGAAATTGCCATATTACCAAATCTTGGACAGAATCCAACCGGGTCAAATTCCCAACCCGGTGCTATCCCTCAACTGCGGAATTTGCCACCCAGACTATCTTCTAACGCCAATAGCTTACCAACTAATATCTCACCAGTCCTGCCTCCATCTCTTGACACCATACCCAATAATAATCGTGTCAATACCCCAACCCAACCCTCTCCACTAACCTCACAACAACTAGACGAAAGAATCAGTTCCTTACAGCAATCTTCTGCTGGAGAGAAACCTACTTCACAACTTCCCTCCTCTAGAACCGCTGCTAATAATCCATTTATCGATCAATTAGGGGACGCAGGTAAAAACCCCACATCCAGAGAAGTAGCTACTGGCACATTATTTGACACAACTCAAGTCGCAGAAGCTAGAGAATATCTAACAAAGCGTTGGCAACCACCTACTGGACTGGGACAAACATTAGAGTACAGTTTGATAGTTGGTGTTGACGGCACAATTGAACGAATTTTTCCCCTTAATAAGGCAGCAAGAGAATTCGTTGATAATGCCGGGATGCCTGAAGTTGGCAAACCTTTTGTTTCCGCTAATAAAAATGGACAAAATGTCAGAATTCGAGTTGTTCTCAGTCCTGATGGCAAGGTACAGACTTTTCCAGATCAATAACTAAACTCATCCTTTTAATGCCACTTGTAAAACTGGTACAAATCTTGTGCCAGTTTCTACTGACTACATTGCTCTTAAGCTTACCTGTTGAAGTCCAGTTCCGAAACTGGTCTTACTATTGATACCAGTAAACTTACCAATAAATATAATTACTGTTAACACCAATTCTCCAAAACTAAACTATAGATACAAGTCTGGAAACCCAGATTAAATCTTACGCTTCTTAATTACGAATTAAGAATTGGTATTAATAACTCATATCAAAGGTAGAAATATGCAAACAATTGGTACCCAAAAAGACAGTGCAGCTTGGGTTATTCAAACTTGGGCAGCTTTTGTGATTTCTATTTCAATGACCACCTTCGGTATTGTAAATTTACCTGTAAATGGCTGGGTGAAAGGCTTTATGGGTATGGGTATGGCTTTCTCTGTTGGCTCAACTTTTACTTTGGCAAAAACTACTAGAGACTTGCACGAAACTAGAAGATTAACCGCTAGGTTAGACGAGGCAAAAGTAGAAAAATTACTTTCACAACACGATCCTCTCAATTTCAAATGAAGAGAGTTAGCTCTTACAGGGAATTCAAAATTATCCTGACATCGGAAATTAACTACATAACGAAAAACAAAAGGACTGGATATACCAGTCCTTTATTATATTGATTTAACGTTTTTATCTTAATAACGGGATTTTTTGGTTTTTAACTTTTGCTTTTTACGCCGACGTTCGCTAGCAGCAACTGCTTGTTCTACAGGATAACCCACTAAAGGAATTACCTGATATTTGCGCTCGTCTTCTAACTTTCTCAGTTCAGTGTAATCAACCCAATGAATGCAATCAACTGGACAAGTGTCAATTGCTTCTTGGATAATTTCCTCAGCGTCCCCATCTTGCCGAACCACGCGCGATCGCCCGTAATCTGGTTCAATATAAAAGGTGTTACGCGCAACATGAGCGCAATGCTTGCAACCAATACAGGTGATTTCGTCAACATAAACACCATTTTGGCGCAATATACCACCCAATTCCGGTTCTAAACCAGAACGTTCTGGGGCATCCCGTAAAAAACCCCCTAGTTCTGGTTCCAAACCGGAACGGTTATCTTCTTGTTCTTCCGGCGACGGCAGAAAATCAGCCATTACGCACTCCAGCGCTGTACTACCAGGCGAATTGAACCATCTTCATTTTTTTGTTGTTCAGAAACTTGAAAACCAACACGAGCGGTTTCTTTCACAACTGTTTGATAAGCATAGCGCTGTGTTACTTGACGCAAAAATCCATCTACAGACAAATCTTGCTGCCAATATTGCAAGTCAGCCACCAATTCATATTCTTTGCCATTCCATCTAAAGCCGATGTCATAGCCATTTTCCTGCTCAATACTAACTTCCGCAGGATGGGTTTGACCGCGATAGCCACGGACTTCGCGTGGGCCGGGTTTCCAGTCTACTCCCAATTCAGTCAAAGCATCTTTCAAAGAATCAAGGTTACGGATTTGAGTCTTAATTTGGCTAAAGTGTGACATGGTGGTTGTGAATTAATAACACTAAACTACTGTGAAAACTTACCAATCGCTGTAAGTGGTGTGTGTATTCGCCACATTAGATTGCTGCACCTTCGCGGCGAAATATTCTGAGGTTGGCTCATGATTAAGTACTTGCCCCAGCTGTGCCTCTATTGCTGCTGTAACTTCAGCGCAAGAATTACCCACAATGCCAGTGACTTTCTCTTGTACCCGACCGTCTGGATAGATTATGAACTCTAATGTCTCCATTCTTTTGGTCAACCAGGATAAGTACGCTTAAATTGTACTGCCTTAGCAGAAGGCTAAAAATATAGCCGTAGGAACATATTTAGATACAAACTTGCCATTTATTGACTAATGTTCCATATTTCAACATATATATCTCAGAATCTTTACAAAACTTATTAATATTATAAGCACATACGTCAGTATTTAGTTAGTTTCTCTTAACCTCATTGATTAGTCAAGGTAACAACTGGAGCTAGCAAAGTAAGCTGCAAAAGTCCTAAAAACAAGCGTTAGAGGTAGTATAGCCAGCAAAACAATTCACAAAAATATAAAATTTCTTGAAAAACTTTATTTTTAGCATTCGTTCTACCTTATTATTCTCCAGGTAGATTATATCAGTACAGTATAACTCTAAAGTCATATAGCGTGTATACGTAGGTATTGTATTAGGCCTTTAGATATAGTGACTTTAGCTGGCATCGGCTGTAGAAAGATTTTTAAACTGCGATCGCCATTTTCTGCCATTGGTTAGATTTACCAACCTCGACTCTAGACTAAATATGTACAAGTTTGCCCCAGCTTGGGAAAAGGAGCAAATAGTCTTTGGTGCTGCACGACCTGGATACACTGACAAGAATGTTCAGGATTGGATAGAATTCATGAAGCGCCAAAATATCGAATGTGTTTGCTGTCTTCTTGATGAACAACAGCTAGCTTCTTACTCCGATCTTCTAAACACATACAAACAGGAATTTGGAAATCAACTAGTTTGTTGGGCACCAATTGCAGATTTCCATCTATGTGATTTAGAAACCCTCACACAGAAAATACTTCCTTTTTTAATAGAAGCAGATAAAGAAAATGAGAAAGTCGTTGTCCATTGCTCTGGTGGAATTGGACGTACTGGACATGTTTTAGCGGCATGGCTAGTTAGTGTCCGAGGATTATCAAATCAAGCTGCAATAAATGCTGTCAAAAGAACAGGTAGAAATCCTTATGAAGCTGCGATCGCTGCTGTATTTAGAGGTAGAAATCCCTTGGCAGTTGTAAAGGAGCTTAACGCGCTTCTGAATGATTGCCGTCTCGCAGTGAATAAAACATTTTGATGCTATTATCCTGTCTAATCAGTCTATTGATGAGGTAAGTTCTATGGCAATGGTTTTAGAGAAAGTGGTTCCTTTTGGGAGGTCAATGGATGAATATATAAAAATATTCAATTTAACAAATGCAGATTTAAATAAAAGCATTATTGGAATTGGGGATGGGCCAGCAAGCTTTAATGCAGAAATGACAAGTCAGGGTAAAAGTGTAGTTTCTGTTGACCCACTATACCAATTTTCCAGTGATGAAATATTGAAAAGGTTTGATGAAGTAGTAGATAATATCATTAATCAAGTCAAGGCTACATCGAATGATTGGGTATGGAGCTATCATAAATCTCCAGATGATCTGCGAAACAATCGAGTGAAAGTTATTCAAGAATTTCTCTCTGATTATGAAACTGGCAAAAAAAGCAACAGATACACAGTCGGTGAATTACCAAAATTGGCATTTAAAAATCAAGAATTTGAGATAGCCCTTTGTTCACATTTATTGTTTTTATATTCAGACCATCTCGATTACAATTTTCATCTAGATTCTATAGGTGAGATGCTGCGTATTGCTAAAGAAGTCAGAATATTTCCCCTCATAACTTTAATGTGGAAACATTCACAACATTTAGATGAAATAGTAAAATATTACACTTCAAAAGGTTACAAGGTAGATATTGAAAAGGTTGAATACGAATTACAGCCTGGTGGAAATCAAATGTTGAAGATAACCAGAGATGTTATATAATTCGTAACTTAGACATCGCTGTTTACACTACAAAAGGCGATCGCTTTGAAATTATTTATTATGCGGCATTTCTACAAGGACTGGAGATCGCTGTTGCTGCTTACAAACTAGCATTCAAGGTTCGTATGCTTCACTGCGATGGGCGATCGCTACAACAAATACCTGAACCAGTTCATCCTCTACGGAGTAGATAACCCTGTAGTCCCCGATTCAGTAGCGATAGTACCCTATATAATCTCCTTTGAGGGCTTTAATGTTAGGGTGCGATCGCGGAGTTTGCTCTAGCTGCTGCAAACATCGGGCAATTTTCTTCGCTAAGGCTTTGTCAGCATTTACATAAACCTTTTGAGCATCGGGATGCAGAAGAACTTCATACATCGGAGCGAAGAGTTCTCCAGCTTGTGTAATGAGTCTTAGGGGTTGCTGATGATTGCTTAACTCGCTCTAGTAATCCAGGAATTGCTAACAGTTCTTGGGTTGCAGCTTCGCTTTCAGCATTTACCAAGTAAGCCGCAAAATCGGCAACCACCTGTAATCGCTCCGGCGATAGTTGCTTGAGTGAGTCATTAAGCTGGTGCTGTAACTCTGTCACAGATACCAAATCTGCTGACGACCTATCATCCATTGGGGAATTATCCGTAGTATTCATTGTCTGCTTCGGAATTTCAAGGGTTATTGTCTATTGTAAGACAACTAATTTTTACGCATCAAAATAAAGCACAACTACTTATGCTGTCACCATTGATCGTATTGAATCAGGGGATGCTGGCTCAAAATGTAACACCATAATTTGCTCTGGGCGTAAACCGACAGATTCATAAGTGCGACCAAAGTGATCGCTAAATTCAGCCTCAAATGCAGCACCGCCAGCTAATAATTCTACTACTGTGCCAACCTGACCACGGTACAGGTTGTATTCACGCAAATCAATTGTCAGTGCTACTACATCCAGCAACTTGATTGTATTTTTACTCATTTTCTATTATTTTTAGATATTACAGGGGAGCGCGTAAGGATCGTATGTCTTTATGCAATCATTTAGTCGTCATATACCTCTTGAGTGTAGAGAAGTGTCCGTCCAATGCAGCAAAGTGTTATGAGGTTCGCGTAGGGTTAATAACAACAAAGTTAAATTGAATATTTCTTCGTTGCTATGAAGTTTTTAATTGCATTCTTAAATTCGCTTTTGAGCAAGTCAACATCATTTACTTGGCTAGGAACAACATATCGAAACCAACGCCCATTTTTGTGATGTGCTAACAATTCTTCCACAGATGATGAAGTTGTATTGTAAACAAAGTAATATTTACAGTTACTTGAGAAATCATTGGTTAAACCTAGAAACTCTCTAGCTAGTTTTATCCCAAAATTTCGTGGAGAATAGTACTTACATTCTGCTGCAAGTATGACTTTTGAAGATTGTGGTGAAACACCATTGTTGCGACAAAATTCCGCTTCACTTCTTTCTAAAATAAGAACATCACACTCATGTAGAACTTTGGAAATACCACTAACTCTAACACCTAAGTGCACTTCCAAAGGACGTTTACGTTGAAATCTAATTTCGGCATGAGTATATAGTCCATTAAAAATTTGTCCTGGACTAGTTCTAAACGTAAAGGTTGTTGCCTTATTGTTATTTGTGTCTATATAATCAATGTCTACATTCATTTCACTTCTAGCTGCTTCAATAATAAATGAAAATATGTATGCTTCAAATAAATCAAAAATTTGAGATTGAGCAGTTAAGTTCGGATTAATGGAGTTTCCTAATGCTGTTTGAACTTGGTTTAGAAGACTTTGATTGATTGTCATTCTCTTAACTCTGCACGTAGTTGCTCTATTAATCTCTCTAAAATAAGAGCTTGTTGCGCTCTATCAATAGCTGAACTATAGGTAAAAACTCTCGGTTCTGAATCTTCTTCGGAGACGAATCTAACATCAGGTGAAATATTGAATTCTTCCCCCTCTCCTCGGAAAAAGTTGGTGACTTCTTTCTCTATAAAAGCTGTTTGAACCACTACTGAGTGTATCGCATCTATAAGTAAAAGCAAAGCTTCTTGAGAAGTGTATTCTCTAGTAGTTATAAATTCTCGTGAAAGGCTTCTACGTCTATAAGAATTCTCAACTGGTTTGTCAATTATTTCACCCGCACGTACTACTTCGTTCACTTCTTCAACAACCCAATTCATCTGACTCTCATTCAGCATGGCTACAAGTTGTCGATATACTTCTCTACATTCTTCATCTGACATTACTAATTATCCATTTATCTAGCTATGTAAAGTTAGCGTTCTATCAATCACTTTCAAATAATGTCCGCACACAGTAGAGCAATATTGCTTTAGTTCATCATGACAGAATACTTAGTACATGTCACTGTAAAAGAGGTTCGGAAATATCGAGGCTTGATGTTGAGTTGGGTTTCGTACCCTACACGACTTGCTACAAGCCAACCTAATTTTTGTAACAAGTCTATTGACTTCTGGTAAATCTATTGAGAAGCTAATAGTTAGATTTACTAATTAATAGAAGTGCATCAAACTTGTGACAATACTGACGGGAAAAATAAATCGATCGCAACCTCAAGAAGAACCAAAACCTTTGATTTTGGAAACTCAGGGACTCACGCGCCGTTTTGGGAAGTTCACCGCAGTTAATAACCTGAGCATATCTGTGGAACAGGGCGAAGTTTTTGGACTGCTTGGCCCCAATGGCGCAGGGAAAAGTACAGTTCTTAAGATGTTGACAACCTTACTGCCTATCAGTGCAGGGAAAGCAACCTTAGCTGGCTATGATGTGGCTCGTCAATCTAATCCTGTGAGACGGGCTATCGGCTATGTACCCCAGGCGCTCTCTGCTGATGGTAGTCTTACGGGGTACGAAAATCTGTTAATCTTCGCCAAGCTGTATGGAATACCTGCCAAAGGACGCGATCGCCGCATCTATGAAATTCTAGAATACATGGGTTTGCAAGATGCGGCGAAACGCTTGGTACGAAACTACTCTGGTGGGATGATCCGCAAGCTGGAAATCGGCATATCAGTTTTACATCAACCCCAAATTCTATTTCTTGATGAGCCGACTGTCGGACTAGATCCCATCGCTCGAACTCAAGTATGGCAGCTTGTATTACAACTCTGTGCTGATTACGGCACAACTATATTTTTAACAACCCACTTTTTAGAAGAAGCGGATAGCTTATGTAACCGAGTGGCGATTATGCAGCAAGGTGAAGTCGTTACCACAGGTACACCAACCGACTTAAAAGCTTCTTTAGATAACCCAAATGCAACTTTGGATGATGTCTTTATTTACTATACAGGCGACCAGTTAACATCAGGAGTCAACTACCGTGACACAGCGAGAACCAGACGTACTGCTCAACGGTTGGGTTAAATCACCACCCACTGTCCGAGTAAATTTGATCTCTGCAATTAAAGAGCTAGTTACAAAAACCCTGGCGATCGCAGAATTGGAAATCCGTAAACTCCGCCACGATCCCACGGATTTAGTAGTTCGGGCTGTGCAACCAGCTTTATGGCTGCTAATTTTTGGGCAAGTTTTCGCCCGAACTCGCGCGATTCCTACAGGGAACTTACCCTATTTAGACTTTATTTCTGCTGGCATCTTGGCTCAGAGTATTCTGTTCGTGGCAATTTTTAGTGGTGGAATGACGCTAATCTGGGAGCGAGATTTAGGTATTGTCCATAAATTTTTAGCTAGTCCTACGCCTCGCGTGGCGATGGTGCTGGGCAAAGCCCTGGCGTGTGGGGTGAGGTGCTTATCTCAGGTAATATTCATTTACGGATTAGCATTTTTATTAGGTGTCAAACTAAATCTTCATCCCCTAGCTATTCTCCAAGTACTGCTGCTAGTCATAATAGGGGCGGGTTCTTTTTGTATTTTCTCATTAATTATTGGCTGTTTGGTGAAAAGCCGAGAAAGGATGACGGGTATTGGACAATTGTTAACCATGCCGTTATTTTTTGCGAGCAATGCCATCTATCCGATTTCTTTGATGCCCAGTTGGTTAAAGTTCATTTCCCATTTAAATCCGTTGACTTATCTGGTTGACGGGTTACGTAGCACCATGCTGTTGAATGGCACTAGCATCTATGGCTTTGGTCTGGATTGTACAATTCTCTTATTCACATTAATCATTTTGACCATCCTTGGTGGAAAACTTTATCCACGGGTGGCCATGTAACTAGGAGAACAACAAGCCCATGACCTTGGATAAACCTAATCAAGGTGCAACTTCCGAAGAATGTGCCGCTAGAGTAATGGAGACAGTTCCATTAGTGATGCGGTTTATCCGAGCGGATATGCGTGCCCATAGTGCCGCTTTTTTATCTATACCTCAATTGCGATCGCTAGCATTTATCAACCGGAATCCTGGTGCTTCATTATCTGACTTAGCAGAGCATTTAGGTGTCACCTCTGCCACGGCATCAGCAACCATAGAACGCTTGGTACAACGCGACTTTGTGAAACGGATTGCTCATCCTCAAGAGCGGCGGCGGGTGCTGCTCAATTTAACTGAAGATGGAAAACATCATCTCAAGCAATCCCAAGATCAAACTCGCGCTCATATTACCGACTTGCTCAAAGGTCTTACAGAAGACCAAATTTCCAACATTGAAGAAGGCTTAACTCTACTAAAAAATGTCTTCGAGAAAACAGAACTCAAAGCCCCATAACTTTGAGGTTGCACAACACGATCCCTTTGCAGCCTTTAAGTTTCGAGACTATCGGCTATTTACCATTGGACGGCTGGTGCTGTTCGTGGGGTCGCAAATGCAAACTGTAGCGATTGGCTGGGAACTCTATGAGCGGACTAACTCAGCGATCGCTTTAGGTGGTGTAGGACTGGCGCAAGTCTTACCGATGATTATTCTCACCTTAATTGCCGGAGATGTTGCCGATCGCCGCGATCGCAAACTCACCATATTAATGTCGGTGAGCTTGCTAGCTCTCTGTTCGCTGGCTTTAGGAGTGCTTTCTTATACTAAAGGTGCAATTTTTCTAATTTACGCCTGTTTGGTATTAACGGGTGTTGCTAGGGCATTTCTTAAACCAGCCAGTGATGCTCTGATGTGGCAATTAATACCTGTCACTGCCTTTACCAATGCGGCCACCTGGAATAGTAGTAGCTTTCAATTAGCTGCTGTTATTGGCCCAGCCTTCGGAGGATTTGGGATTGCGCTACTAGGAAGTGCTACAGGGGTTTATGTATTAGCAGCGATCGCAGCCTTACTGTGTTTTATTTTAACCCTGGCGATTAAAGAGCAAAAAGTCATCCGCGCAACTGAGCCAATTTCATTTAAAGCACTTGCCGCTGGTGCTAAATTTGTTTGGCAGAATCAGTTGATTTTAGCAGCGATCACATTAGATATGTTTGCTGTATTGTTGGGTGGTGCGATCGCGCTCCTCCCGATTTTTGCCAAAGATATTTTACATGTGGGGCCAGTGGAATTGGGATATCTACAAGCAGCACATTCAATCGGTGCTTTGACTATGGCTATCACCCTGGCGTATTTACCACCGTTACGCAAAGCAGGCCCAGCCTTATTATGGTCAGTGGTTGGCTTTGGGATTGTCACAATTATCTTTGGACTTTCTCGTTCTTTTTGGCTGTCTATGTTGATGCTAATCCTTGGTGGCGCACTAGATAGTATTAGCGTTGTGATTCGCCATACATTAGTTCAAATCAGAACACCAGATCATTTACGTGGTCGGGTTGCTGCTATTAATAGCGTGTTTATTAGTGCCTCGAATGAATTAGGGGGCTTTGAATCAGGCTTGACTGCGGCTTTATTTGGGCCAGTGATTTCCGTTGTGGGTGGTGGAATTGGCACAATTGTAGTAGTAATTGCTACAGCTATGATTTGGCCAGGAATTCGCAAGTTAGGGCCTTTACAAGAGTATAAATAGAAGTACTTATCTATTAGACATCAGATAATAAGAATCCCACCTCGGCAAGAGATAACAATCACAATCTTGTAGCTTTTATACGGGTGGGATTTTTGTTTGGCGAAAGTTGCACATTGCGTAATTAAAAGATAGACAAACCCAGCTTTTTGGGATTATGCCTATGTCTTTGAAAATTTCAAAGAACAGATTGCTCGTATACGTGAAAAATTAACTAGAGGGGGAGGGCAACACAGCTGTTCCTTGCCTGCTAGGTGCAGCGTCTCGCTCAGAAGGATACAAAGAGACAAGCTATGCAGAGTCTCTCATCAAGAATAAAAGGAAGAGATAAGTTAAAAATTATTCGGCGCAAATTTAGAGACAGTTAGTATTATTAGTTACTACAATTGCTTTGCAGGTGTTTGACATTAGCTCAAAGCAATTTGAGTATAATGGTAGATATAAGCCCTGTTTCTAAGTCTCAATTTTGAATAAATACTATAGATTATTTTTATAAGTGAGCATTATGAACAATAACTTTCCAATAGATCCTAGAAAAGGTTTTAACTTAGCCGGAACTTCAATGAATAAGGAGTCGCCTTTTGTAGAAAATGATGGATTGCTATTGTATAAAGATGGGTGCAAGACTCCAGAATTTCTAAACTCATCTTTTTGCATACATCTATTTGGTGAACGAGTTATCGTAGATCACTATGTACTGTTGTTTCCTAATTCAGTAAATCTTACAGACTATGCTAAAGCTCTAATAAACTATGATGCCAAAATCACCGAAGGACCAGGAAAATGGCCTGATGATTTTTGTCCTGAGCAAAACCTATTGCCCGAAGATGCAAGTATGTACTTTCTCTCAGCCTTAATGCCGTCAGGCATGATTTTGGTACTTCTTGCGCCTAACGCCCCAGATGAACAGATTGCTAGCTTATTCCAAGAGCAAGGTTTTAATACTGTCCATCACGTTGCCATTCTTGTTGATGATATCTATACAGCAGCAGAAGTATGGCAGAAGAAAGGCTTTATTCCTCTGTCTATAACTCCTCAAGAAGATGACTCCTTATGCCAATGGTTTTTCCGCAACTGGGCAGGGCAAATTATAGAGCTAATCTGTCGGCGATGTATGGGTAAAGAGACTTTTTCCTGTGATAATATCGCTGGTTTACGCCTTTCAGAATTGGCAGCCTAAATTATAATTCGTAATTCGTAATTCGTAATTATTTAGTCAAGTATGCTTCCCGCGACGGTGGTTAGCAGCTTGTAGTAATAGAGATTCTGCAAAAGCGATCGCATCAGTTGCAGATTTACCACCAGCCAACTGCGCTAGTTCTTCCCGACGGGTGTTTAAATTATCCAAGGTAGTAACTCTGACAACGGTACGCTGTTCGGCATTGTCATTGTTGGCTTTTTTACCTTTGCCTTGATTAATAGTTTGCTTATCTACACGAAAATGTCGATCGGCCATTGCCGCAACTAAAGGTTGATGCGTAACACATAACACTTGGTTACGTTGACTTAGCTGGTATAATTTTTCCGCGATCGCTTGGGCGACTCTTCCCGAAACCCCGACATCAATTTCATCAAATACCATTGTCCCAGCTGCATCAACTTGAGAAAAACAAGCTTTTAAAGCCAGTAAAAAGCGGCTCATTTCCCCACCAGAGGCAACTTCTGTTAAAGGTTGCAGTGGTTCTCCGGGATTGGAACTAAATGTAAAAGTAATTTTATCTGCTCCCATCGCAGTTGGGAAAGCTGGTAATATTTCAACCAGAAACTTCACCTTTTCCATCGCTAGGGGCTTGAGTTCAGCTATCAAACGTGATTCTAAATTAGCCGCCGCCTTACCCCGCAATTGAGTTAACTGATTACTTGCTTGGGTAAGTTTCTCAAAACACGCCTTTTCTTGCTGTTCCAGACTTTCGATAGATTGTTCGGTGTCATTAAGTTGGGCTAATTCTGCTTGGATACGTTGGTAATAGGCGATCGCTTCTGTAAGTGTCGGCCCATACTTGCGGCAAATTTGCTTTAATTCCTGAATTCGTTCTTCTACCTCTTCCAATCGGTGGGGATCGGCTTCCAATCCATCCCCATAGGCATTAATCTGCCTTCCTACTTCCATTACCGCAGCTTGCGCGTCCCGCACCAATTCTAATAGGGGTTGTAGTTGGGTATCGTATTCCACCATGTCATTTAATATCGCCTCACTGTCTCCCAATAAATCACCTGCGGCGGGAGTTTCATGATCGTTTTGATACAAAGCCTGATAAACCTTGTAACTCATTTGTTGCAAATCAACGACATGATTCAGGCGTTCCCGTTCTTGTCCCAACTGTTCCAATTCATTAGGCTCACTGAGATTGGCTGCTCCCAGTTCTTGCACTTGATAAGTGAGCAAGTCAAGTTGTTGCAACCGTTCCCGTTCTGATGTCCGGCGTTTTTCTAGAGCTAAATGCGCTTGTTGGTAACTACTAAAGTTCGTGGCGACTTTATGGCGCTGCTGCATTAGAGAGTCGCCGCCATACAAATCTAACCAGTCCCGAACTTGGGCAGATTGTCCCACTTGCACCGTTTGACCTTGGGCGGTAATTTCCACCAAGCGATCGCGCATTCCTGCCATGATCTGCCGATTTACCAACACACCATTCACCCGCGATCGACTACGGACATTACTCGCAGTGGCTGTGATTTCTCGGCTAATGACTACAGAATTTTCATCAAGCAAATCTATTTCTTGTTCAGTCAACCAAGCCGCTAGGGGGGCGTTTGAGGTGAAAGTAGCTTCAACCATCGCCCGACTTGTCCCCGTGCGAATGACTCGACTAGAGACTTTACCGCCCAAAGCGGCATCAATGGCATCCAAGATAATCGATTTTCCAGCGCCGGTTTCACCTGTTAACACATTTAGTCCCGCGCCAAATTCTAATTCTAGTTGGTCAATTAGGGCAAAGTTTTCAATTCTCAGGCAAAGCAACATCAAGCCAAATTCTCCACGAGGGCAGATGCCGGATACTTCTAACTTACAAGACAATAAGTATGATATTTCAGCAACTAGCAATACCTACTACTATTGAACTAGTATGCCCGTTTAAGTGTAGCAGACCTATTAGTACTAGGGAGTAAGGAGAGCAGAGGAAGATGAGGAAAAAATACCCAATGCCCCATTCCCAATTCCCAATTTCTAAACATATTGTTACAATACTTAATGTGATCGTTCTGACTGGTGGCCTTCTTCATGATTGTTAAGACACTTCCCCCTAGTTCCCGACCGATTCAGGAGGACAGTCGCAACGGCGAACTGGACGTTATTGATCTAGTACCAGAAAATGGTACACCAAACTTAGTTGTGCGCTCGCCAAGACTCTTAGCAGCCCAACAATTGAGAACAACAGCCCAACCTGAGATACTTTACGATCCCGTGGGCATAGCGGCGCATTACCAAAAGAGACGCCTGCAAGTTTTACGGCGGATTTTCGCCGTGTTGGGGCCGACTCTATCCTTTGCTTTTGGATTGTGGTCGGATAGTAAACGGGGAATTGTCGTCAAAAATGACCGCCGCCGAGCTACTCAGCTACGAGTATTGCTGACCCAATTAGGGCCTGCTTACATTAAAATTGGCCAAGCTTTGTCCACCAGACCGGATCTAGTTCCTCCCGTATACTTAGAAGAATTAACTAAACTACAAGACCAATTACCGCCTTTTCCCAACGAAATTGCTTACCAGTTTATCAAAGAAGAGTTAGGCGCACCTCCAGAAGAGGTTTACGCCGAACTGTCGGCCCAGCCAATTGCTGCGGCTTCATTGGGGCAAGTATATAAAGGTAAGCTAAAAACTGGTGAAGAAGTCGCTGTTAAAGTTCAACGCCCCGACTTAAGAGAGGGAATCACCATTGACTTGTATATCTTGCGTAACCTCGCCGCTTGGGTGCAGAAAAAGGTTAAACGGGTAAGAAGTGACTTAGTTGGGATTCTCGATGAATTAGGCGATCGCATCTTTGAAGAGATGGACTACATCCACGAAGGTGAAAATGCGGAGCGATTTTTTGAATTATACGGTCATATAAAAGACGTATATGTACCGAAAATTTACTGGGAATATACCAATCGTCGCGTCTTGACGATGGAGTGGATTAATGGTACTAAATTAACCCAGACAGAAGAAATTAGCGCCCAAGGTATAGATGCTCGTTATCTAATTGAAGTGGGTGTGCAGTGTTCCCTGCGCCAACTGCTAGAACATGGATTTTTCCATGCAGATCCCCACCCTGGTAATTTGTTAGCGACAACCGATGGCAAATTAGCTTATCTCGACTTTGGGATGATGAGCGAGATTAAGCCACCACAGCGTTATGGTTTGATTGAAGCGATCGTCCACGTCGTCAATCGCGACTTTGAAGGATTAGCAAAAGATTACGTTAAATTAGATTTCTTATCACCAGAAACCGATTTAACACCAATTATCCCAGCTTTTGCCAGAGTCTTTGCTGATGCCGAAGGAGCCAGTGTTGCCGATCTTAATATTAAAAGCATCACAGATGAACTATCGGCTTTGATGTATGAGTATCCTTTCCGCGTACCGCCCTACTACGCCTTAATTATTCGCTCCCTTGTGACGCTAGAAGGTATTGCAATATATATAGATCCCAACTTTAAAGTCCTCAGCGAAGCTTATCCCTACGTTTCCAAACGCCTGTTAACAGATCCAGCACCGCAATTAAGAGCATCATTGCAAGATTTGTTATTTAAAGATGGCAGATTTCGCTGGAATCGCTTAGAAAACTTGTTAAAAAATGCGCGTAATAGTCAAGACTACGACTTTAATTTAGTGCTGAATCAGGGGATAGAATTTCTGTCATCTGAACGCGGTGCTTTTATTCGTGACAAACTAGTAGATGAATCTGTTAACGGACTCGATGCTTTAGGTAAAAATGTTTTGCATAACTTTACCTCTTTGTTACGAGAACGGGTAGGATTGACAGCAGTTAATAAAACTCCAGCAGCTACAGTTGAACAACAACAAACCTTAGAGCATATCAAACGTATATTAGGTATTCTCCGAGAAACAAGAGGCTTTGACCCAGTGCAAATTACATCCCAAATTGCCCAGTTATTGGTAAATTCAGATGTACAACGTTTAGGTCAACAAATAGCCAACCGCTTCACGCAGAAAGCTGTAGCCAGGTTAATTCGGCAATTATTGGCATCTTAGTAAAAATTATGAGTTAAAAACTTTATTTAACTCATAAATCATTCATCCTAGCAACTATATAACCCAACTCTTCTAGCTTTTCTAAGACCTTAGTTGCACTTTGAGCAACGCTTTCCTGGTTAGTTTTGCATTCGACTTCAGGACAGAGTGGTATTTCATAAGGATCATTAATACCAGTGAAGTGCTTAATTTCCCCTGCTCTTGCTTTTTTATATAACCCTTTTACGTCTCGTTGTTCACAAACTTCTAATGATGTGTTGACGTAAACTTCAATGAAAAATCGAATACTTTGGCGCACTTCTTCTCGAATTTCGCGGTACGGTGAAATTGCCGAAACCAATACAATTACATTATTTCTAGCAAGAAGTTGAGCTACAAAACCAATGCGCCGAATATTCTCCTCTCGATCCTCTTTACTAAAACCCAATCCTTTACATAGGTTTTGACGTACTGCGTCACCATCCAGAACTTCAACTCTGTATCCCTGTATCCGCAGTTCCTTCTCCACGAATTGACAGATAGTAGTTTTACCTGCACCACTCAGACCAGTGAACCATACTGTCACACCACACTCTTGTTGTCTCATCCTACTTTCGTCGTAAATTTTAAATGGCACACCAAAAAGCTTTTTTAGGTAATTGTGGGTCAAATAGTAATTTCTTTTTATAATCCTTTTTTAGCAGGAATTTCAGCAATTGCAAGGCATTCTATGTCAACCTTGTTACTTTTACCTCTACTGATTTCGAGTGAAAAATCGCATAATTATACGTATTTAGGCTAAATATTTAATACGAAGCATGGCGATGTATACGACAGGCTACACCTACGCATTTTCTCTACCCTAACAACGCAATTTGCCGTTATAGTAACAAAACTTGTCGATCGAGTTTTCAAATTATTAAAGTTTTAACTAATTTTTACATTCAGTATATATACAGTTTATTTTTAAATATAATAGTCTTTATTATAACAGTAGATTACCAAACAAGATTTACTGCTAAGACATTATAAAAAACTCAGTTCAAAATATCTGCAAAGTTAGATCCAGTGCAGCTTTATGGCGGCGCGACCTATTTTCTGGGGGCGATTCCTTTAAGTGCTGTTTCTGGTACAGACTTGTTTATTGACAATGATGGCACGCTTAGTGGTCTGTGTGATTAATTCTGAGAGTTTCGTAGTGAGCGATTTATCAGTCAATTTCAAGGATTTTAGCCCTGACTACAAACTTTCACAACTCATTAAAACCAATGACATCAATCACCAGTACACCTTGGCATAAATTTGTTCACCTTTAACAAGTTGCTCAGAGCAACTTGTCTACTTAATTGAGGTGATCGCTGGATTTACGCCATGCAGTACTAATGTTGTGTGCCAGTAATTTTCGGGGTTCGTAGTTAGTAATTTACTGCTCAATTTTAAGGGCTAGAGCCACTGAGTATATTTTGTATTTAACTAAGTCTAAAGTTCCTCAACAAAATTTGAAATTTAATTCAACTGATTTATGTTGTCCACTTTTCCCACTACTGCGCCAGAAGAGAATAACTTAATTCAATGTGATGCCGATCGGGGATTTATCTCCTGGCTGAGTCAAGCCGGAGGCTCAGTTGCCATCACCACCTACCAAGCCGGAAAACTAGCACTAGTAGGCTGGAATGGAGAACAGATAACCATGCTGTTACGCCAATTTTCCAAACCAATGGGATTGGCAGTGAATGGTTCACGACTAGCACTGGCTAGCCATCATGAAGTCTGTTTATTAGCCAATGCCCCCGCCTTAGCTTATGAGTTTTTAGAAGACCAGCCCGGACGCTACGATGCCCTCTACTTGCCACGGATGACATATTTTACAGGCGACCTAAACATTCACGACCTGGAATTTGGCAGAGAAGGGCTGTGGATTGTCAACACCCGCTTTTCGTGTCTTTCTGCTTTGAGTCCAGACTTTAGCTTTGTACCGCGCTGGCATCCGAAATTTATTTCTGAAGTAGTGCCAGAAGACCGATGTCACCTGAATGGATTAGCAATGGTGGATGGCAAACCCAAGTATGTGACTGCCCTCGGTGCGACAGATACCGTCGGGGGATGGCGGCCGGGCAAAGCCAACGGCGGGGTCGTTGTGGAAGTAGAGAGTAATGAAATTGTTGTAGATGGATTATCAATGCCCCATTCCCCAATTTGGCATGACGGGTTTTTGTGGTTACTCAACTCTGGTGCCGGGGAAATATGGCGCATTCATCCAGAATCAGGAGACAAACAAGTAGTCTGTGTACTCCCTGGATTTCTGCGGGGTCTGTGCTGCGTCGGGTATTACGCCCTAGTCGGACTATGCCAGATTCGGGAACGGCATATTTTCGGAGGATTGCCCATAACTCAACGATTTGAGAAGTTGCTCTGTGGTGTGGCAGTCGTGGATTTACGAAATGGGCAACAGGTGGGAATGCTGAAGTTCACCGCAGGCTGTCAAGAACTTTATGATGTACAGTTTCTTGCTGGTGTACAGCGTCCAATGGTTTTGAATCAAGAACGAAAAGAAATCCGCCAAGCATTTACTGCACCAGAGTTGAACTACTGGCTGCGACCGAGTGCAGTGATTCCTAATGACTAATAAATCTGTTTAATCAGACCGTAATTGTTGAAATAAAATTTTTAGTTTTTTTCAGAGGTTTTTTCATGACTGAATTCCAAGTCAATACTTACACCATCGGCAGTCAATCTAACTCCACAGTAGCAATAGATGCAGATGGGGACTTTGTCATTTCCTGGATTAGCTCTGGTCAAGACGGGTCTGGCAATGGGATATATGCCCAACGCTACAACAGTGCTGGGGTGGCTCAAGGGGGAGAATTTAAGGTCAATACCTACACCAGCAGCACTCAAAATAACCCCGCAGTAGCGATGGATTCAGGTGGGGACTTTGTCATTTCCTGGACTAGCAATGGTCAGGACGGGGATGGTTATGGGATATATGCCCAACGCTACAACAGTGCTGGGGTGGCTCAAGGGGGAGAATTTAAGGTCAATACCTACACCAGCAGCACTCAAAATAACCCC
>NZ_JBALDR010000013.1:0-576765 GCF_036917315.1 Nostoc sp.
TCCACCTCAGATACTCGTTCATCCACCTTTGAACTGGATGAATCCACCTCAGATACTCGTTCATCCACCTTTGAACTGGATGAATCCACCTCAGAACTCCATTCATCCACCTTTGAACTGGATGAATCCACCTCAGAACTCCGTTTATCCACCTTTGAACTGGATGAATCCGCCTTAAAGACTGGTTTTGTAAAAGTAGACCATCGGTGCGTTAGCCTCCGGCGTAACACACCCTACGAAAATTGTTAGCAAGGATGCAGTTAAAGCTTTGCTGTCAGCTCAGTGCTGGAAAATGAAACTTGTATGATGGTTGTTAAAGTTCCTCTTTCGCAATATTATGAGCGAATTACAGACCCAACTAGCAAGCGATACCTGGATAACAGCAACTTGGGATGAATATATCCAAATAATTGAAAATCCTGACTACGAAAAAGCCAAGGGCTACTACCACAATGGACAGATGAGGATTGAAATCTACGCACTCGGCCATGACCACGCCTGCGACAACACAATTATTGCCTTTGCTGTTAACCTTTTTTGCACAATCAAAGGCATCCCTGCCAAAGGCTTAACTAATTGTACATATCGGAAAACAGGCTTCAAGGAAGCTCAACCTGATGTGTCTTACTATATTGGTGAAAATGCTGATGTCATTCCCTACGGTACTTCTATCATCAGGTTAGATATCTATCCAGCACCAGATTTAGTTATTGAAGTGGCTAATACCTCACTTGCTGACGATCAAGGTGAAAAACGACTTTTATACGAAGATTTAGGAGTGAAAGAATACTGGATTTTAAATGTCCAGAATGTCCAAGTTATGGCTTTTGCTATTGAAAACCAAGGTAGTAGGCGGATTACAGAATCTCAGGTATTACCAGGATTAGCTATTTCTTTATTAAACGATGCATTACGCCGAACTCGTCAAATAAATCAAAGTCAAGTTGGTGCTTGGTTGTTAACCCAATTTCAGCAATAATTACAAACTGCTTTGCGGTAGAGAATGGGGAGTAGGGAAAAAGCAAAGGATACAGAGCAACTAAAGCGCGATCGCACTATAGCAATCCTATCTGATTTGTGAGAATTGCCCGCCGTAGATTCCCACCTTCTCAAAAAAGTCGGGGATCTTGTTTCTCACAAATAGTTCAGAATTGCACTAATATGCTGTGGCTAAAGTCACCCTTTCAGGTGAAGACATACAGAAATACTAATGCCTAGTATGAAGGAAGATTAAGCAACTGTGAAGCTTATTATGCGTCTAGTTGTTAATTGACTCATAAAAATTTAATCCCAAAGCTTTAACAACTCCGTATTCTCCACTTGTCCTCTAACTAAAAAATATTCTTATACCGCAAGATTTACAGGCTTCTATAATATGGCTACGCACATAGAAATTCCAGTTATTGGCAAAGTTAAGTATCCATTGCGCTGGCTGATAGGGCTAATGGCGGGGAGTGCTTTGGTTGTGGGTACTATAACAACTTACACTTTAGTAAATCAAGGGACAAATAAAGAAGATATTGCTCAACTAACTGTGCCAGTTGCAGCCCAAACCGTCACCTTGCGGATTACAGCTAGTGGCAAAGTCGTACCAGTTCAGAGCGTAAATATTAGTCCGAAGAACCCTGGAGTGCTGTCGCGATTATATGTCGAACAAGGCGATCGCATTCAACAAGGGCAAATTCTCGCCCGCATGGATAGCGCCGGTATTGAGGCTCAAAGGAGCCAGTATCGTGCCAACTTAGCCCAAAGTCAAGCACAGCTAGCCCAAGCCCTCGCTGGTAGTCGTCCTCAAGAAATCACTCAAGCTAAGGCGCGATTAGCACAATCTCAAGCTCAATTAGCCGCAGCTAAAGCTGGTAATCGTCCCCAAGAGATTGCTCAATCTCAATCTCAAGTAGATGCGGCTCAAGCAAGGGTGAATTACACCAACGAACAGGTAAAGCGTTACGAATATCTATATAAAGAAGGAGCAGAGAAAAAACAATTACTCGATCAAGCCATCAGCGACGACAAAAGTGCTAGAGCCAATTTAGAAGAAGCAAAAAAACGATTTTCTTTAGTCCAAAGTGGGACTCGGAGTGAGGAAATTGACCAACGCCAAGCTGCTGTTAACGAAGCACGGGCAGCATTGGTACTGTTAGAAGATGGAACCCGTTCTGAAGAAATTGTTCAGCGTCAAGCCGCTGTTGCATCCGCTGAGGCTCAGTTAAAGGGCGTACAAGTACAGTTGGAAGATACTATTATTCGCGCTCCTCTGTCGGGAATTGTTACCCAAAAGTATGCCGAACCAGGCGCGTTCGTCACACCCACAACTTCTGCTTCTACTAGTGCGTCGGCAACTTCCAGTTCAATTGTCGCCGTAGCACGCGGTTTAGAAATATTAGCTCAAGTTCCCGAAGCCGATCTTGGCAGAATAAAACAGGGACAGCAGGTGGAAATTGTCGCCGATGCCTATCCCGATCGAGTTTTTAAAGGTCATGTACGCCTGATTGCTCCCGAAGCCGTGGTAGAACAAGGTGTGACATCCTTCCAGGTGCGGGTTGCTCTCGATACTGGCATAGATAAACTGCGTTCTGGCTTAAATGTGGATCTGACTTTTTTAGGCGATCGCGTTAATAATGCCTTGGTATTACCAACGGTGTCAATCGTCACCGAAAAGGGTAAAACTGGCGTACTCGTACCAGATGCAAAGAATAAACCCCAGTTCCGCGAAGTTACAGTTGGGGCACAAATTCAAGACCAAACTCAGATTTTAGGGGGAGTTAAAGAAGGCGATCGCATTTTTGTTAACCCACCCAAAGACTACAAAATCGAAAAGGCTAAAGAACAAAATAATTCGTAATTTGTAATTTAAGATATGAATTTCCTCGAAAGCATGAACATGGCGGGGAAAACCCTGCTGTCAAATAAACTGCGTAGCGCCCTCACGATGTTGGGTATAGTTATTGGCAACGCTTCGGTGATTGCCATGATTGGCATTGGCGAAGGTGGGCAGAAGTATGTGAATAAACAGTTGCAGTCATTAGGGCCAAATGTGCTATTTGTACTGCCAGGTAATCGAGAAACTCAGCGGATCTCCTTTGAAGTGCCAAAAACTCTGGTGTTGCAAGATGCGGATGCGATCGCCTCTCAAGTACCGACAGTAGTAGGAGTTGCACCAGAGTTAAATAGAAGACAGGTAATTACATACCGCAACAGAAATACCGATGTCAATATTATTGGCACAACTCCGAGTTTTCTATCTGTGCGGGATTTTGAAACTGATAAAGGCAGGTTTTTCTCTGAAATAGACATCAAGCGAAGTAACCAAGTGGTGGTGCTAGGTGGAGACTTGGCAGAAAAACTATTCGGTAATAGTAACCCTGTAGGACAGCAATTGCGAGTTGGAAATACCAGCTTTCAAGTGATTGGAACGTTAACAGCTAAAGGTTCCAGCGTGGGAGCAGATTATGATGATGCTGCCTTAATCCCAATCACCACATCAGCAAACCGACTGGTGGGCAAAAATTCTCCTTATGGTATTGCCTTAGATTATCTCGTTGCTGCCGCTCGTGATTCCGATAGCGTGGATGCAGCAGAATTTCAAATTACTAATTTGCTGCGTCTAAGACACAAAATTAATGGTGAAGATGACTTTACTCTTCGCACTCAGAAAGATGCTTTGCAAACTGTCGGTCAAATTACAGGTGCATTGACAATTATGCTAGCTGCGATCGCAGGTATATCTCTGTTTGTCGGTGGCATTGGCATCATGAATATTATGCTAGTCTCCGTCACCGAACGCACCCAAGAAATCGGATTGCGAAAAGCGATCGGGGCAACTGAGCAAGATATTTTGCTACAGTTCATCATTGAAGCAGTGATTGTTTCCGCAGCCGGCGGCTTAGTTGGGACTGCGGTTGGTATCAGTGGCATCCTATTAGTGGGAGCCTTGACTCCTTTGGAGGCGAGTCTTTCTCCTGTAGCGATTACTATGGCAGTTGGTGTCTCTGGGGCTATTGGTTTATTCTTTGGCGTTGTTCCTGCACGTCGAGCTGCTAAACTCGACCCGATTGTGGCTTTGAGAAGTGCTTAGATAAATCATCACAAAGACGCGATAAATCGCCGTCTCTACAATAATCAGTCGTTTTGTAGAGACGGCGATTCATCGCGTCTCTTACCTTAACCGAACAGTATTGATATGAGTCCTATAGTTGAGCGATCCATAAAGGCTTCGATGCGCGATCGCTACAATCCACTGAAGTAATTTTGCTGAAAAACGGGAAGACTATGGTTAATCCCACATGGGGAAATTTCTATAAAAATCCTGAACAGCAAAATGCTCAAAAAATCTCTACTTAACTGTTTAATTTTACCTTTTTCTCTAGTGCCCTGGCTCTGCGTTGGAACGCTTTTTGATTCCCAAGCCAATGCTTTACCAGGACAAAGTACAGAAGAGGTAGGCACTTGGATTAAAGCACATCCGACACTCCGCCCCAGGAGAGGGGAGAAATTATTTGTGCAAAAGACTGATACTGCTGCCCAAAGATTTACTTTTCAAGCCTCGGTATTGCCTCCTGGTAGAGTGGAGTTTTCCAAAGACCGCGGCACAATTCGGACTGAGCGCATTACTATGTATGATGCTATTAACGGCATGACATTTACGCGTCTCCAAGAATCCCTGCGGGTAATTTATGGCTTGGAGATTTATCAAGACTACGATCGCGCCCAAGTCGTGTATCAATATCCCAACCAGAAGGTAGTTAATTCCGCGCGTCTGGCCAAAACTCCGATTCGGGAAGCCTTAAAGGGAGAATTACGAGTAGGCGATCGCTATGTATATTGGGTGGAAGTTGCCCAACCCAAGAATGGCAAAGCTTTTACCGGTCAAATGACGGTTTTGCTCAAAACCGATCTAGACAAGTTAGAAAATGAACTGCAAATTCGTTAATAGGCATCTGAGTGCTGAGTGCTGAGTTCTGAGTTCTGAGTTAAAAGTGAAGTAAGGAATTATTTTCCTTATCCCCCTGCTCCCCTGCTCCCCTGCTCCCCTGCTCCCCTGCTCCCCTGCTCCCCTGCTCCCCTGCTCCCCTGCTCCCTCATCTCTTCCCCAACTCCATCGGAGCTAAGGTTTGCCATATACCCGAAAAAATACTTTCAGCTGCTAAGGAAATTCGTAGTAAATCTTCTTTGAGTAGTGGTGGCCAATCAACCCCGGCTTTACGTCCTGCACCAAATAGCTGTTGCGCCTTAATGCTTAATTGATAAAGGGCCAAAGCCAGTTCTCGGTCTAGGCTCTTTGCATCTTTGAGGGCTTCAAACACCACTTTCAATGCCAACAAAATCGAAGTGATCTGACCGGGTACCGGCGGTTTGCCCTGTTTCATACGCGTTAACAGTGCATCTGGGTTTTCCTCGGTTGTGATTGTCTGATCTATGAGGAGTTTCCTAGCTGTTTCGTAATTCATGTAGTCAGTTTAGCGCACATTTTGCTTCAGCAGTAATACTTAATTAAAAAGTCATAAAATAGCTTTCTAGTTATTTATAGCAATCTCTGATGATTTGTGAAATGATAGGCGTGGGGAAAATGATGAGGAATTGGCGATGCTCTAGGTTAACCAGATAGACTGAATATAATATCTTTGAAAAATACACCTTACTAGGAATCAAAAGTAAAATGATCTCACCGAATTTACTAGAAATTGAACGCTCTATCCTTGCCTTGTCTGTAGAAGAACAACTTTGGCTGTTAGAAAGTATTGTTCGGCAAATCCGAGAAAGTGAGTATGTAAAAGATAAATTTACTGATACTAAAAATTTAGATGAACAACTGCAAATAACCGCTACACTGCCAAATATTCAAACACAAATTTCTACTATAAATGATGAATTTGCAATTTCTGAAATCCTTTGATATGTACGAATAAACATTATGAAATTGCCAGCCCTAAGAAATTAAATATACAAGTTATTAGTGAGCGTAGGCGCAGCCCGCCGTAGGCATCGCAGTCTCTAAATTAATCATTTACATTGCAAAAGCAGTTTTATTCAGTAATAAAAACAAGTTTTTGCGTAATTTAGATTGCCAAACTGTTTTCGTTTACACGGGGATGTGGCGATCGCAAATCCCTTTTAATTTTGTTTCATCTATCTTTACGATTCAACCCCATTATGGTATATCACTGTGGTAAATACGCTCTGATGATGTTGCTAATTATCAGTCAATAGGGACAATCTCGCAAAAACAAATTTTAAGGGTGCTTATTACATTGTTTGAAGTTATGTAGCCTTTTGATTACGGCCTATCAACCACTGCGGTAGACTATGCGTTGATTATGATTCTTTCGCAGAGAAGAACACTCGAAAGGAGCCGTTTATTCAATGTCTCATTCCGTAAAAATCTACGATACCTGCATTGGCTGCACCCAATGCGTCCGCGCTTGCCCTACTGATGTACTTGAGATGGTTCCTTGGGATGGCTGTAAAGCTGCTCAAATTGCCTCTTCACCCCGTACAGAAGACTGCGTGGGCTGTAAGCGTTGCGAAACCGCTTGTCCCACCGACTTTTTGAGCATCCGGGTTTACCTGGGCGCTGAAACAACTCGCAGTATGGGTCTAGCTTACTAAAAAGCTGAGTGCTGATCGGAGTGCTGAGTGCTGAGTGCCGAGATAAAAAGAAGTAAATCAGAAATACAATTTTTTGGTTCTTCACTCGGAACTCGGAACTCGGCACTCAAGACTTTTAAGTGTCTCAATAGCAAGCACCTTTACGATCGTAAAGTGGACATTGCCCGCCTTACAAAATCGCAATTTTAGATTGGGGATATAATCTCTGGGTATCTAAATCCTAGAAGCCGTATTTGTACCGTCAGGTCAAAAGCTGACGGGGAATCCGCTGTAAAAAAACCTAAAATCTATAACAATACCTAGTGGTAGAGGGAGTATTTTACTCCCTTTTTTCTTTGCAAAACGTCCACTTTATGCTACCTACTATACTGGATTTAATCATCCTGAAAAAAAAGTGGCGTGAAGAATGTGCGGAATTGTTGGATATATAGGCACTCAAGCGGCGACAGACATTTTACTAGCTGGACTGGAGAAACTAGAGTACAGGGGCTACGATTCGGCTGGAATCGCCACTGTTTGGGAAGGTGAGGTAAATTGTGTGCGGGCAAAGGGAAAACTCCATAACCTGCGTTCTAAACTGGAACAAATAGAAACTCCTGCCCAAATTGGTATTGGTCATACACGCTGGGCAACTCATGGTAAACCAGAAGAGTATAATGCCCATCCCCATTTGGATACAGCAAAACGAGTCGCGGTGGTGCAAAATGGCATTATTGAAAACTACCGCGAGTTACGCGAAGAACTCAAAGCCAAAGGACACATATTTCTTTCTGAAACCGATACAGAAGTAATTCCCCATTTAATAGCCGAATTTTTAAAGAATCTTCCTCCCTCATCTTCCTCATCTCCCTTCCTAGAAGCAATTCGCCAAGCTGTTAACCACCTAAAAGGGGCATTTGCGATCGCAGTTATTTCTGCTGACTACCCCGATGAATTGATTGTTGTTCGCCAACAAGCACCCTTGGTAATTGGTTTTGGGCAAGGGGAGTTATTTTGTGCCTCTGACACGCCAGCGATCGTTGCCTACACCCGTGCCGTACTACCTCTGGAAAATGGCGAAATTGCCCGCCTCACACCTTTGGGCGCTGAGATTTACAATTTTGCTGGCGACAGACTGAAAAAACAACCCCGACTGCTCAACTTCAATCCGGCAATGGTTGAAAAGCAGGGATTCAAACACTTCATGCTCAAAGAAATCCATGAGCAACCAGGAGTAGTAAGAGCTAGTTTAGACGCTTACTTTAATCCAACCGAATCTACCGAATCGCCAATCAATCTTGGTTTACCTGCGGATTTATACACTGATTTAGAACAAATCCAGATCCTCGCCTGTGGTACCAGTTGGCACGCAGCATTAATCGGAAAATATTTACTCGAACAATTAGCAGGAATTTCAACTCAAGTACATTATGCTTCTGAGTATCGTTATGCACCATCACCCGTGACGGCTAACACATTAATCGTTGGTGTTACCCAATCAGGTGAAACAGCCGATACTCTAGCAGCTTTGACGATGGAAAAAGAACGTCGCCAAGGGAAAGAAGCTAAATATCAAGCGCGACTACTGGGCATTACCAATCGCCCAGAAAGCAGCCTTGGTCATCTGGTGCCGCATATTATTAGTACCCTAGCGGGAATTGAAATTGGGGTAGCAGCGACGAAAACTTTTACCGCTCAACTGATGGCGTTTTATGCTTTGGCATTGGATTTAGCGGCTCGTCGTCAGACAGTTTCAAAAGATACATTAGATCAAATTATTAATGGGTTGCGGCAGATTCCCAAAGAAATTGAGGCAACTTTAGAAAGTCAGGAACGTTTAACCGAACAGTTAGCCCACGAATTCGCCGAAACCCAAGATTTCATTTTTATAGGAAGAGGAATTAACTTCCCCATTGCTTTAGAAGGGGCGTTGAAATTAAAAGAAATCAGCTATATTCACGCCGAAGGGTATCCAGCTGGAGAAATGAAACACGGCCCGATCGCACTTTTAGATGCGAAAGTACCAGTAGTTGCGATCGCAATCCCTGGTAGTGTGTACGAAAAAGTTATTTCTAATGCCCAGGAAGCCAAAGCCAGAGATTCTCGCTTAATTGGCGTGACTCCCGTCAACGATGGCGAAGCTGCGGAAATCTTTAACGATCTTCTTCCCGTCTCTCATGTAGAAGAATTGCTTTCTCCGATTCTGACAGTAGTTCCCCTGCAATTATTGGCTTATCACATCGCTGCCCGTCGAGGTTTAGATGTCGATCAGCCTCGTAACCTTGCTAAAAGTGTTACCGTGGAATAGTATAATTTTATACGCAAAATTAATTGTGTGGAGGAATAATTCGGTTGAACAATTAATAACTCGGCTAAACAATTAATAATTCGGTTAAACAATAACCCTTTACAGAGTACGCTTGTATTAAGAAGATATGCGATCGCTCTCAGGGGTTATTTTTATGGTTAGAGGCAGAGGAGAATGGACGCAAGCCAAATTTGAGCGCTATAGAAAAGAAGGTCGTGGGCGGGGGAGTGGTAAAGACTATAAGCCCTGGATTACAATCCAAGATTTTCCCTCGAAAGGTCGGTCGTCTAGGACTCCTGGCTGGAAAAGCAACCGAGTACATCATTTCTTGTCAGACCAAGAAAAACGATTATTTTATTTATTTGAGTGGTCAGATGTCGTCACAGATACAAGAGAGCAATTCCCTTTAGACGACCTTGACCTAGCGATGAGTATTGCTACGGAGATGGGTATAAAGTATCCTGTAGACCTACAAAGTGGTACTCCTTATGTCTTAACAACTGATTTCATGCTTACAGTAAATCAGAATGGAAAGCAGGTTCAGATTGCCCGAACAGTTAAGCAATCAACAGAGCTAGAGAAAAAGCGAGTAATTGAAAAATTGGAATTAGAGAGGCGGTACTACTTAGCAAAAAGCATAGACTGGGGAATTGTTACAGAAAATGAAATTCCAAGGCTATTAGCGGAAAATGTTGAGTGGATTCATTCTGCCTATAATTTAGAAGCAAATTCTGAAATGGATATTCCCCAATTGCATGAGCTAGGAACTATTTTAAAATCCAAGCTTCAGGAACACGATACGGCAATAAATAGAGTAACTACCGCTCTAGATAAAGAAATGAATATCAAGTCTGGTACATCACTTTACATGTTTAAGCATTTAATTGCCGCAAAAAAAATCATTATAAATATGTTGGAGACAAAAATATCTGCTTGTCCTTCCAGCAAAGTTATCGAAAAAATTATATTTTAGAAATATTATTTGATACGTAAGATGCATGAAGATTTATTTATCAATGACCTTATCGAGTGGGAATCAGATGGAAATAGTCAACTGATCGAAAGAATTATTTGGATCGACGAAGGTTATGTTATTGCCTTTGTTCTTGATATTAATTCTAAAAAAGGTTTGCCAGAACCGAAGAAAGTATCTGAAATTTTAGAAGCTATGTCTGAAGGTCTTGCATTTAAGCAGAAACAAGACCCTTGGGCAAGAATAATTCGTGAGGAAAATTTAACAGATAGAGATAAAGAGTATAGAGATAAAGCTTGGGAAATAATTTCATCTTTAGTTGTGCAGGAACCTTCAATATATTATAGGAATATTCGAGGTTCTCTGGTAAAGCAAGTTATTAAAAAGTATAACGAAGGAAGAGAAAAAGATAAATTAGTAGAAAAAACTGTTTATGGATACATGAGACGATTTTGGCAAAGGGGGAAAACCAAAAATGCTTTGATACCTGATTTTATCAATTCATCAGGTAAGGGTAAAATTAGAGGGGATTCAAGCAAAAAGAGAGGAAGACCTAAAAAATATTCATACGATCCAGAAATAGGTGAAGGGGTCAATGTCACGGAAGAGGATAGGAAAATCTTTAGAATAGCTATTAGCAGATTTTACAATAATCCAAAGGAAAACTATTTCACAACTGCCTACGAGTTAATGGTAAAGGAGTTTTATAAAGAAGGAATCAGATATGACGATAATGGTGTTAGAAAATCTATTCTAACTCCGACTGAGAAAATACCTACAATTACCCAATTCAAATATTGGTATCAAATTGAGCAATATGATGTAACAAAAACTTTGACATCTCGAATAGGAGCGAAGAAATTTGCTCTGGAAAACAGAGCTATTTTGGGAACCTCTAAGATGGAAACTATTGGCCCCGGTTCTCGATATCAAATTGATGCTACAGTCGGAGATGTATATTTAGTTTCTAAATACAATCGTAACTGGATAATTGGCAGACCAGTTATATACGTAATTATTGATGTTTTTAGTCGAATGATAACGGGTTTTTATGTCGGTTTAGAGGGGCCATCTTGGATAGGAGCAATGATGGCTTTAACTAATGTAGCCGCAGATAAAGTCATGCTTTGTCAGGAATATAACATTGATATTGCTGAAGAACAATGGTCTTGTAATCAAATGCCAGATGCAATTTTAGGAGACAGGGGAGAATTGGCAGGAATGGCTGTAGAGCCATTAATCCCTAATCTTTATGTTCGTATCGAAAATGCAGCTTCTTACCGAGCAGATTGGAAGGGTTTAGTCGAAAGGCACTTTCGTATTATTCATGAGTATGTAAAGCCTTTCTTACCTGGTTATGTGGATACAGATTTTAGACAAAGAGGCGCAAGAGATTATCGACTAGATAGTAAACTCGATATAGACCAATTTGCTGAAATTATTATTCGTTTAATTATTTTCCATAATAATAAACCTCTTAATGAATATGAGAGGGATGAAGCGATGATTGCTGATGATGTACCTCCTATCCCTAGAGAGTTATGGAAGTGGGGTATCGCTAATCGCTCTGGTAGACTTAGAAGCTTTCCTGAAGATATTGTCAAATTAAATCTAATGCCAACTGAAAAAGCCACCATCACTGCTAAAGGCATTAAACTCAGAGGCAAGGATATGTACTATAGCTGCGATCAAGCACAAAAGGAACAATGGTTTGAAAAAGCTAGAAGCAATATGCTCTCTAAATCAGAGAAATCGTTAATAGTTTCCTATGATATTAGGAACCCTAATTTTATTTACCTCCCATTAGAGGATGGTAGAAATTTTGAAAAGTGTTATCTTATTGACCCAGAAGGTAGATACATTAACAAAAACTTTTATGATATTGAGTATATGCTTGCTTACGAAGAATTACAACAGCAGAAAGCTCAAGGCAAAACACTACAAGAAAAAGTTGATTTAATAGCAGATATAGAACATATAGTTAGTAAAGCAGAAAACATGACTGAGGCGGCTCAGGATGAACCATTAAGTAAGAGCAAAAAAGTTGCTGGTATTAGAGAAAATAGGGCTTTTGAAAAGGCTAAACGACGTGAAAATGAGGGATTTGAGCTAGCAAAAACAGAAACTCCAACTAGCACGGAAGCTGTAGAGACGAACAATGAAAGCTTAAAACCACCCAAATCGTTGCGACCTAATCATCTTGATATTCTTAAGCAGAAACGACTGGAGCGTAAACGTGGACGGAAAGAATGAGCGTGAATGGGTTGAAATTCCAAATGGTGATTGGGCTGCTATTGCTAAATATAGTGACCATAAGTTAGCTGAATATAATATTAATCCCCTAGTTCAGGCATTACCTCCTATCCTTTCAAGAGATGAGTTTGTTGAAAGAGTGACAGAAGTGCCTGATTATGATTCTGTAGAGACGGAGCTAGAGCCACAGTATAGATTTCATTGCATTGAACGATTATCGAGATATTTTGATCCACAGAACAAGACAATCGAGCTACAGAAGGTAATTGCTGTGTTAATTATGCAAGGCTATATAGCTCGAAATATTTTGAAGCCAGAATATACACGTAGGTCAAGGCAAATCTATGATGCTATAAAAGATGGCGGCGGTAAAACATTGGAAAATTATGTTTATGTTCCTACCTCTGCATCAGGGCTGACACTGATTGGTCCATCAGGAATGGGCAAGTCAACTAATCTGCTGAATATTTTGTCTTTATACCCGCAGGTCATTCTTCATCCAGAATATACTACTTTCCAAATTGTTTGGCTGAAAGTTGATTGTCCCCGCTCTTTGAAAGGTTTGTGTACTGATATTTTTCTTGCTGTTGACAGGCTTCTTGGAACTAGCTACTTCAAGAAATTTGGTTCTAGAGGTAATTCAGAAGACTATATGTTAGCTCAAGTTGCCCAAATTGCTCATACCCATCACTTAGGAGTTTTGGTTATAGATGAAATGCAAAATTTGGTGAACGCAAGAAGGAATAGAGATGATTTATTAAATTTTTTAGTCAAAATGGATAACACTATCGGAGTTCCAGTAATTCGAGTGGGAACAAACGAGGCTTTTCCAATTTTACAAGGTAATTTTCGGAATGCTAGAAGAGGAACAGGGCAAGGAAGTGTCATTTGGGAGAGAATGCTTCAAGATGATGACTGGGATTTCTTCCTCACGGGAATATGGGAGTATCAGTGGACAAAAACTCCTGTTGATTTTTCTGATGAAATTAACGAAGCTTTCTACTACGAGTGTCAAGGAATTATTGATATTGCTATCAAGCTCTATAAAATGATTCAATGGAGGGCAATTTCGCTCGGAGGTGATGAGAAAATTACTGTTGACCTAATTCACCAATCAGCGAAAGACGGACTATATTTAGTCAAACCAATGCTGGATGCTATAAGGTCAGGAGATCAGGATTGGATGATTAAATACAAAGATATTGCTCCCATTGATGCTATAGAATACAAAAACAAGTGTTTGTCTGAGCTTGAATCTAGGGACTTAGAAGAAGTTCGCAGATTAGCACGTAAGCAGCAAAACAGGGGAAATCAATCAGTAAAGCTACGTCATATTATTGTTGAACTTGTGAAGTTAGATGTAGAGCCTTCTGTAGCTAAAGAGTGTGCTGAAAAAGTTCTTGCAATTAATGAAGATAATGCAGATATTCCTTCGTTGGTAAAAGAAGCATATATTTCTGCTTTGCAAGGCGAGCCAGTTAAGAAAGGCACTGCAAAGACGAACATACGCAAAACAAAGCCAAAATATCAGAGTAATGATATTCGGCAAATTGTCGAAAATGCCAAGAATAAAAAAATTCCTGCTTATCAAGACTTAAAAGCAGCAGATATAATTAAAAATCCACTTCAAGACTTTATCAATATTGAGTAGGCTTATGCTCAGTTTTTTTCCACAACTTTATCCTGATGAGCTTTTGTATAGTGGTTTAGCTCGGTATCATATCAGGAGTGGTAACACAAGCTTCAGGCAAACAGAAATAGAGCTATTTGGATATTATTCTCAACAAATATGTAGAGTTATTTTACCTAGTAACTTAAATTATCTAGTTAATAACTTACCCTTGCGTTCAAAGCAGACTGTAGAAAATATAATTCAAAATCATAGTTTATACCCTTTTTATGCGACTTTTCTAATTCCACAGGAAGCTTGGGTAGTAAGAGAGTCAATGAAGAAAAAACTAAATGGCTCTATCTTAGAGATGGCTAAAGTAGCTTTTAATTCTACCGATAGAGCAAAAAAGTTTCTCAAGTTTTGTCCTATATGTATGGAAGAAGATACGCAAAAATTTGGAGAAGGTTACTGGCATCGGTTTCACCAAATTCCTGGTGTAATGGTTTGCTCTGTTCATAATTCAGCTCTATATGATAGCTCAGTTATTGTCGAAACGCGAAACACACACTATCATGCTGCAAGTCCAGATAATTGTATTCTCAATACGGACACAATAAATTATACAGAAGGAACTTTACGAAACTTAATAGTGTTAGCCAGGGAAGTTGAGTGGCTAATTAGTAATAATATGGATTTTAAAGGTTTAGCTTGGCTTCGCAGCCAATATAAGCATTATTTAGTTAATAAAAAATTAATCACACTTTTTCCAGGTAGTAAATTTATATTTAAAGAGAAAGATTTTTCTAAATCTATCTTTAACTTTTATGGACAAGACTTTTTTGAAACTATTAATCAAAATTGTATTAAAAATCCCGATAAATATTTTTCTAATTGCCTGCTAGCCTGTGATATAAACCCAGTCATTGACCGAATCATACATATTCTAATTATAAATTTTCTAGCTAACTCTCTAGAAAATTTTTTTAGGTAAATATTAGTTGGCAGGTTTATAGTTAAAACCATTTTTATTACAAAATATTATTATTGTTAATTTCGCTTAATAAAAACTTATATATAAAACTATCAGGTATTCTAAGGTAATAAGAATGAGTAGCCTAAGATTTTGTGTGTTTGGTTCAACAAGATATGGTGAAAGAGATGAGTAGCTATTTTAGCTTACCTACCCAAACCCCCATAACAGAAACTTTAACCAAAATCTACCCAAAAGAAACTTTAACGCCTAAGTTACCCTGGGTTGAATTACGTTTTAGCATCATTGGTCAGACTATACCTGTGGATCACGGTTATGGGTTGTATTCTGCGATCGCTCATTTTCAATCCCAAGTTCACGACATAGATACATTGGGTATTCACACTATTGCAGGTATTCCCAGCGAGGATGGTCAGATTCATCTGACTGATAATTCTAGGCTTCATATTCGCCTACCTGTGGACAAAATAAGTCTAATCTATCCGTTAGCAGGTAAGTCGCTGAAAATTGGCAAGCATAAAATTCGCTTGGGGATTCCTGAAATTTATTTGCTTGAGCCTGCTGAGAGATTGCGATCGCGTATAGTGATTATCCAGCGTTATCAAGAACCGGAGTCATTTTTAGCAGCAGCACAGCGTCAGTTAGAACAACTGGATATTCAGGGAAAAGCCTTTATTACCAAAAATACTGATGGTAGCCCAAAACGTAGAACTATTAAAATCAAGCGCTTTACGGTTGTGGGTTTTGGGTTAGAAATCATTAATCTCAGCGATGAAGATTCGCTAACATTGCTGAGATATGGCATTGGGGGAAAGCACAAGATGGGCTGTGGCATTTTTGTGCCTGTGAAGAGAAAGGGAAACGCAAGTTAAAGCTGGTTTTGGCCCCAATACCCCAATATAGGTTTGAGAGTATTTCCCAGAAATAAATAAGATGTCCCTAGTAGCTAGTGTTGTCAACCCCAAAATTCAGTTAAATTTGGGCGATCCAAGCATAACTTGGATACATCGTGCTGGCATAGCAGGGCTGTGGATGACGCTCAAGCAACTAGAAAAACTATACCCAATACCTGCGGAACGACCTGGTAATTTAACTTGGTTGCTGACTCCTCGCAGTATTAGCCTTGAATGGCAAGGGCAGGATTTCGTAGTTTTAGACTGGCTGCTAAAGCAATCTTTTCAGATTAATGAAGAAGGTCTAATTTCGCTGACAGGCTTAAATACGCATTCAATGAATATTGAAACCCAAATTAATATTCACTTGGGAATAACAGGAACGTTTCTCCAACATAACCAGGTTTTTAAATTTGACGGGGGTAAATCCTGGTCATTAATAGTTGATGGTATAGAAATCGATGTCGAGTATAAGAAAGCAGTTTCCTATGCTCATCAAGATTTTGCCAAACAACTCTGTGATAAACAAGGCCAATTATTTGGACAATCAATTGGTGTAGCAGGGTGGCTATATCCGGGGTCTGTAGTTCGTCATGTTGCTTTTACAAAAAAAACTAAGTTTGAAGAGAAACCACAATTGGCTTTTGCTCTTTTATATGCTCCTGTTGCTTGCCACTACTTTGTTTTGCGATCGCATACCAAACTGGAACATACACAATATGCCCTAGTTATACCTGAAGTGGTTGACTTAGAAATTTATGCCCAGAAATACTGGAATTTGGGAAACTTAGATTACAAGTATTTCAATGTATCTAGCTTAGGAGATGCTGCATTAAGATACCTTACTTACGAAACCATTATGGAATTGGCTATACCCGATCAAGTAAAACGATGCCAAGTAATATTATTTGGAACGGTAGTTTGGTCAAAGCAGCAAAAAACTCGCATAGAAATAGCAGTGGTAGAAGCGACTGAAATAATAGATTTTATCTATAAGCTTAGTCGGATTTCTTTTCCAGAGTACCAAATTGTTAAGTATAAAAATAAAAATTTTATCATTTGCAATCTGTTTAGGGGAACAATTGCCAATAACTTAGTAAAAGACTTTCCTTGGTGGGCTAATTTATATAAAATTTTTAAACATGAAAGTTTATTGAAACTCATTACTAATGATGGAGTTTATAAGATGATTCAAAACTCTGAATGGAATTTAGAAAGTCAAAAGCTATTTATTAAAGCTTGTCATGAGGCATTGAAGAAAATATACGCTAAAATTTATGGGCGAGCAAATGAAGGTCAATATGCTCAAATTGAACGAGAAAACACACGTATTTTATCGCAACTAGGACGTTGTACAAATGCTGAAAACTTTAGGAAATTCATTGCGGAGTTTTGGGGAAGAGCAGGTCAACTTTCCATTCTAGAAAAACATTGGGAAGAGTTACTGCCATTAACTTCTGGGATAATGGATTGGAAAGTTGCCAGAGATTTAACTTTTATTGCTCTTGCTAGTTATCCAAAAAGCAATATGGTTGAGAAACAAATATTGGAAATTTCTGATTCTAATAGTGAATAATTACACATCTTTTTGCTTAATAAAACACAAAATATGAATTTAATAGGCAATTTGAAATGTTTCATTTATTCGGTAATATTTTGACTAGCTATGGAACCGCAGCTAATAATCGTGGGGAAAATGAAGGTAATATAACTCCTTTACAAAAATTGAATTGGAAAGGTGAAGTTCATACTACCATTTCATCTGAGGCGATTCGTTGGGCATTAAGGTACTACTGGCAAAATGTTGGCTATCCAGTGAATCGACATTGGTATGAGAATGCTCAACCAGTAGCAGCTCATGTTTTGCAAGACCCCAACTTTGATGATATTCGCTTTATTGATGATGATATTTTGGGATTTATGCAGGCTGAAGCAGCAAAAGTGGAAGCGTCAGATGAGTCTGGAGGCGCTGCCGAGGAAGCATCTCAAGATGATAACAAAAAAAGTTCTAAGGGTAAGGATAAGCAAACTTCTCCACGTAAGGGAAAGCAAAAGCCTAAAGGAAAAATAACTGCTAGACGAGGTGTATTAGAAGTTACCCGTGCAGTATCAATGATACCATTTACGGGAGACATTACCTTCAATGCTGTTAGTGGAGTAAAAGGACGAAATTCTCTTTATGCCACAGAGATCCATGCTACTCGTTATCAATATGGTTTTGCATTGACACCCGATAGCCTCAAAGATAAATCTCGCATCCATCCTGTTCTAGATGGTTTGATTTCGATTGGTGAAGTGGCGGGAAATCATGCCCGTTTTTTGTATGATTTCTCCCCTGAAAGTATTGTACTGCGGTGGACACATGATTTTTCTCCTCGCTTTCTATATTGCTTTGAGCAAGACGAACTGGGAAATATGTCAGTATCAAACTTAGTGCGACAGGTAGAAGTAGGAGATATTGACCCCAAAGAATTATGGATTGGAGGCTTAATTTCTCAGGGTTTAGAAGATTTGGGAGCAAATGTGTTTCCTGGAGTGAAGTCGGCAGTCAAAGCATTAAAACAGGTCATTGCTGAAGATTTGCAGTTGTCATCAGGGAGCGACTAACGTGACGACAATTGCTTTGAAAGTTGAAGTACCTATTGCTTGTTTTCGTCAATCCCGTGCTAGAGAATACGCTGAAACGTATCCAGTGCCACCACCTTCTACGGTGTACGGGATGTTACTTTCTCTGATTGGTGAGACAGATCGTTATAAGCATTGTGGAACTCAATTAGCGATCGCGCTCTTGTCTAAACCAGAAAAATCTATTGTAATTCGGACTTTTCGTAGGTTCAAAACGAAAGATATCCACCACCCTAAGAATGCTAAACCTGATTACCAAGAGTTGCTCACAAACGTTGAGTTTGTAGTTTGGGTGAAAACAGACAAAGCAAAGCCTACTTTGCCAGAACTTTTGCAGCAGGCATTTGCGAACCCACCTTCTATTAATCGATTTGGTGGACTGTGTTTAGGTGAAAGTCGGGATCTAGTCAATACTGTTACCCTTTTACCTGAGAAGTATCATGGTGAGTCTTTATGGTGGTTAGTTACAGATGAAGATGGTTCGCTAACCTTACCCTACTGGGTTGACCATGTTGGGTCTAAGAGAACACGCTGGCAGTGTTATGAGCTTCAAGAGTCCCAAGTATGGCAACCACCGGATTTATCATGGACTACAATTCAAACTAGTTAAAAAAGGAGGATATTTAAATTTTGACAAGGATATCTGCTTGTTGAGCCGACATAAAGAGATAAAAAGTCGGTATTCTTTGCTGAATCAGCAATTCAGCATTTTCATTATGATTCAGGATGCTTGCAATTCCTCAGAAAGTTCCAACAATAAGCCTTCTGGGTGTTGTTAAGCTAGCCTAGCCCATTAAATTTTGCAAATTTAGTGCCTCATAATGACAGGTGCTTGTAAGATTATCTAGAAGACTTGATGGATTAAGATATTTAGCCATCGCTGTTCTTTAACATTAGATGTCGTCAGACGTTGAGCAGACAGTTGCCCATTTAAATCACAACCCTAGTGACTGTTCTTTAACATTAGATGTCGTCAGACGTTGAGCAGAAAAGTTGAATTGGTTGGGAAATTTGACGGTAGCCAGTTCTTTAACATTAGATGTCGTCAGACGTTGAGCAGAGCTACGACGTATATCTGCAAGATCAATTCGGAGAAGTTCTTTAACATTAGATGTCGTCAGACGTTAAACAAGATCCTGCTTCTCGTTGCCATAGTTTATGCTTCAAAAACTTCCCTCAACCCTCTTCATGCGAGATTTTTGTGCGGATTTGTTCCCATTGCTCAATCTGCTTCTGTAGTTGCAATTTGCGATCGCCCTCAACTGCACCAAGACCAGTAAACAAACCCTGATCGTTCAACTGATCGCTGTAAATAGCAATCAATTCAGCCAGTGCTTTTTTATAGCTTCCATCTCCTCCTCAGTAAAGGAATTTATATCTAGGCAAATCAGTCGTCTGCCAATTCTCTCTACAAGCTCTGACCTGCTTATATCAAAATTGGAGGCGATCGCATCTAATCCTTCAATACCAGTGGGGGTAAGGGCTAGGTTAACCCTTTTCTTCACCTCGTCGTACATCTCTGGTACGTCTTTTTGTCCTTTCTGCCCTTTCTTTCCCATTAGTACCCAGCTATTACACACCTCCTAAATCATAGTCAACAGCAAGGACTACGGGTAGATTCTATAAATTGCTCAAACATATTTAGTTATTGTGTAATACCTGAATTATTGATAATATAGGCATTGTGTAATACCTAAAAGTTTGATGATAGAGGACAAAAATCCTCATAGTTTTGTTTGCTGTGCAGAGAAAGGTGTGGAAGGCGATCGCCACAAACTTGAAACACCCTGGAATATTACAAAAATATTCTTTTCAGGTTTCAACATGAGAAAAAATCTATGCTTGGCTTTTTTCCAGTCCTTTATCCAGATGAAATTTTATACAGTATCTTGGCTCGCTACCACATTAGGAGTGGTAACACAAGTCCAAAAATAACTCTAAGAGAGCTATTTAATTCTCAAGATGTAATAGCTACTGTTGACTTACCTTCTAACCTGAATTCGTTGATTGAGAATCTACAATTTATCTCGAATTATCAAGTAGAAGATTTGATATATAAATATACCCTCTATCCTTTCTACAGTGTTTTTTTACCGCCGAAAAGAGCCAGTCAGGTGATGGAGTCTATGAAAGCAGATTTCGGAGGAGATATTCATACCAGAACCGGAATTATGGCGAGTTCGTTGAAGATGCAGAGGTATCTGCGATTTTGCCCAAAATGTTTGGAAGAAGATTTGCAAAACTATGGGGAGTCCTACTGGCATAGATTACACCAAACACCAGGGGTTCTAGTTTGCCCAGTTCATGGTGTCACTTTGCAAGATAGTACAATTTTTATGCAAGGTTTTAACAGGCATGAATACTATGCTACAAACCAAGAAAACTGTCCTGTTGTACCGATACAACAGACTTACAGTCAAGAGACTTTAAAGAAGTTGCGACTGCTGGCTCAAGATATTTCATGGTTGATAACTAGTAATCTTTTCTCTAAAGAACTAGAGTGGTTTCAAAGAAAATATATAGCTTTATTGATTGAAAAAAATTTTGCAACGGCAACCGGGCGAGTAAACCAGAAGAGGCTACTAGATAATTTCTTGTTCTTTTATGGTGCTGAAATGCTTGAGGCTGTTAACTCAATGGTGAATTACGAAAATGAACAAAACTGGCTATTCAGCATTGTTAGGAAGCATAGAAAGTCATTTCATCCCATCAGACATCTACTCGTAATTAGATTCCTGACGAATTCTATCGAGGAATTTTTCAACACGGATTACCAGTATAAACCTTTTGGTGAAGGGCCTTGGCTGTGTCTAAATGCTGCGATAGACCATTATCTTAAGCCAGTAATAACTAATCTTGTTGTCACTCACTGTTTGGATAACAAAAAGCCGTTAGGTACTTTTTCTTGTTCCTGTGGGATGGTTTATTGCAGAACTGGCCCTGATGAAACTGATGAAGATAAGCAGCGAATTGGCAAAGTCTTGACATACGGTCAATTCTGGGAGCAGAAGCTAAAAGAACTAGTAGAAATCCAAAAGTTAGGTCTACGAGAGACAGCAAGACAACTCAAGGTCGATTCCAGAACAGTAAAACGTTATACTGCCATACTTAAGCTAAAAACTTTTTGGAAATCTTCTAAGAAAAATCAGCTGGTAGACTCACAGGAAGTTTTAGACTCTAATCTAAATTTAGCCAGTGATGACAAAATCAAATACAGGGAAGTTTGGAAAGCTTTACAACAGCAGTACCCAGAAGCCTCAAAAACTACTTTGAGGGGATTAGGCAAGGGAGCCTATATTTGGCTATACAGAAATGACAAAGAGTGGCTCAACAAAAATTCGCCTTCTTTAAAAGTGCCTCTGCCTTGCGTCGGTAAAGTTGACTGGGCAGAAAGAGACAAGCAAGTTCTCGAAAAGGTAAAAACTGCTGTCCAAACACTTCTGAGCGCAGAAAAACCCGCGAGAATCACTATTTGTAGGATAGGGAAAAGTATTGGCTTACTGGCACTACTCGAAAAACATTTGGCAGAAATGCCACTGACTAAGGTTTATTTAGAATCAGTCACAGAAACTGTAGAGGATTTTCAGATTCGACGTATTAAGTGGGCAATTAAGCGACTTGATGATTGCGGAGAAGAAATTCAGCCTTGGAAGGTGATTAGACTGGCTGCGCTACGAGAAAATTGCTCACAGAAAGTACAAGCAGCTCTAGAAAATGAGCTTTACAAGCAACCGAATTAAGTTAATAACACTTTCTAGATCATAGTTCTGTTGATCAAAAGCTTCAAACAAGAAAGAGACGTGGATTTAACACGTCTCTAAGTGATGAGATAAATATTGAGTTCTAAGCTACATCCGCGACCAGTAAGCCGTTGACAGCAATAATCAAAAGCAGCGCTGAATCAGAAGTGTCACAGCAATGTCTTTTCTCGCTATTACAGGGTTGCGCTATCCATTTGCCTTCAAGATTCTGGTAAAAAGTTCCCAGAAGTTGGGAACCGTTCCAAACTCGATACAGTTCTCCCAAATCATCTGGCACTGAGTCAATTTCAATTTCTGGCGCTACTGCGTCAGCTAAGTGGTCAACATATTCCTCAAACTCTGCTTGAGCCGAGGCTTGGTTGTCAAACTCATCTTGTACAATCATCTGAGTAACCTCATTGATGGGGTTTAACAAAAGGCGATCGCAATCTTTGGACGGAGGGCGATCGCCTTTTTGCTTTCATCAATATATTAGTTACTTAAGTAGCTAAAAATCAAGAAAATATCTAAAACTTTAATTAGTTACTTCAAGAGTGCTAAGGAAGTCGCTTAGAGAAATATCCAATGCAGCACAAATAGCCTCTAATACTTTAATAGAAACACTTTCTGACTCACCGTACTCTAGTTTTTTGATGTTCTGATGGGAGCATTCCCCTCCTGCGGCTGCAATTTCATCAGCTAGTTTCTGCCGCGATTTTTTACCGCGCAATCGCTTTAGAAGCTGACCCTTCTCGTTATTCCAAGCAACGAATACAACATCTGCAACATAAATATACATTTTAGTTTCTTTTTTACCCTTCTCACTCATATAATAGCTACAGTAGTAAACAAGCGTCAGAATTTTGGGCTACTACAGTTTACAAAAAATGAGGAGATTAAGATGAAAGCGATCGCATCAGGATAGATTTAATTTCTGGAGTCCCTTACTGTTCTCCTTGGCAATAATTTCGATATTAGAAAGCCTTGTTGGAATAACTCGCGTACATCAGCGAGATTTTAAGAGTTCTAGTCCGATTATTAGGCTTAAGGATAACTCAACTGTGAGAACCAGGGAAAATCCAGTTGGAGTTGATCATGTTTTTCCAGATGCTTTCAATACCAAACACTTGCGAGTAGCCTTTCTAATACGACAATTGGTTCATAGTTTAGGTGAGATATGATTTGAACAAAAGTCCTAGGTACTTGGTTGAAATTACCCAAAGTATATTGTAATATTGCGATCCATTAAATTTTAAAAAAGCTAAGTATAAATAGGGTGCGTTACGTCGGAGTCCGTAATGCACCAAAGCTTTCAGACGGTGCGTAGCACAACGCTTTCACACCCTGCGTATATTTCAAAAATCAAACATGAGTCCTATAGTAAAGCAGGCTAACTTGGCAAAGTGGTTATGTAAAGATGTTAAGTTATAAAAGCTTTATTGATATATGGAGTTAAAAAAGGTTCTTGGGTGGAGTACGTGCAGATTAAATCCTTAGAAACTACAGTGACATTTGCAACAGAAAAAGACTTACCTTTTGTCAAGGCTCTCGCAGATGCCCATCGCCATGAGATAGGTTTTGTTAATAGAGCTACTTTGGCTGAGGCAATAGCTCATAAGGAAATTTTATGTACGTCTCATGGCTTCTTGCATTTTCATCACAGGCGTGACAAGATATCCACTTTATACCATCTTTCTGTTTCCCCATCTCACCGCGGACAAGGGGTAGGTTTTAAACTAATTAGAGCATGGGAAGAATATAGCAGAACATCCGGTATAAAAACTTTACGCCTCAAATGTCCATTAGATTTGGAAGCTAATGGTTTTTATTGCCGAATGGGCTTTAGTCGAGTCAATATTGAACCAGGAGTAAAACGCAGTTTAGTTGTGTGGCACAAAAAATTAGTGCCTGCGACACCATTAAGTTCTCAATTTGTTGCATCTTTTAGTGCTGGCGGTTCCCAATTGCAGCGCCTTTTTGAGCTATGGAAATCAGGCGATGATTTGGAACGTAATCCCTTTGCTTACGTTATTTATTCACCTATCACTTGCCCCCCATCTACTACAAAATTTTTGCAGCAACAAAAAGATGTAGAAAACATTAAAAGTGTCTGGTTAGATTGTGGTGCTTATCAAGTACAGCAAGGTAAACGAACTTATGATGAACTTCTTGCCTTTTTAGATAAATTTTATAAAGAAAATCAGTGGGCAGATGGGTATGTATTGCCTGACATTGTACCTTTAAGCACAGATGATGATGAGATTGTAGAGTACAAAGTCCGTGACACTCTCTACCATTGCGAGGCATTTTATAGCAAAATGCCTAATTATGTACAAGAGCGTGCGATCGCTCCCGTACAGGGACGTACTATCAAGCAAATCAATCGTTGTATCGAAACCTATGCAAGGCTTGGCATTCGCAGAATTGGCTTTGGTTCTTGGGGAACATCAGGCCCTAACGGAAGTGTCAATATGATCTCTCAAGAGAGCTTGGCATTATTTAAAAAAGTCTGTGATATTGCTAGAGAACATGGAATGCTCGTTCACTGTTTTGGGATTGGCGGGCCAAACAGCTATAATCGCCTCCGCAGACATAACTTAATTCCCGATACTCTCGATAGCACAACTTGGTGGAAAGCTGGAGGCTTTGGCAGTATCTTTTTCCCTAATAAATCTCAAATTCAAATTACAGTGAGACGTAGTTTTGAAACCACGAAAGCGGGTGTAGAAAAGCTCAAAAGAGATACTCACCACTCCTGTTATTTTTGTGAAAGTATTGAGCAATTAAGAACTAGCCGAAATCATCGAATTATGCACAACCTAGTCGCTTGGTTGGATACATTGGAGCGTGATTTATGAACAAAAGATTGACTCTCCACCTACAGCAAAACACCACTTTGTCAAGAGTGGCGGTTATTCTGGAAAATTTTTCTATTCAACAAACAGATATTGACCAGTTAGCGGCTCTCTGTCAACTTGGAGCTACTGTTTTACAAAAAAATGTTTTTCCCTTTCTGCGTAACCTTTCTATTCTCGACAAAAAGAATCCATCTGGTTTAACTCCACTAGGGAAAGTAGCGGCTGATATTCAACAATCAAATCCAGCTTTACTAGGCGATTTTTTACACTTGGTAATTTATCACCTACATCTTTTCGACCCTGATAAAAGGTTCTCCTGGGCTTATGCAACTGTCGTACAACAACTGTGGTTGCGAAAAGAAGTTACTTTATCACCTGCTGAAAAAAAGTCCATAGTGGGAGAAGTGATTGAAAAAGCTGCTGTGAACTTTGAACTTCCTGCCAGTGAAATAGCATTCAGTGATAGCAGTGTCACTGGTGTCTTGAACTGGTTACATTCTCTATCACCCTGTGTAATTAAATCAGAAGGAAAATCCGAATACTTCAGTCGTCGCTACTTCTGCGCTGCTCCTATTTTTCTAATGGCGGTAGACGCGATTTACAAACAACGGCAACGAACCTATGGAACTAAGATTTTCTTACGCGAAGACATTAAAGACGCTATCTGTCAAATGCTTTTGCTAGATCCGAGTGGGTTAGACGGCACTCTAGATAATGCAAAATGCACCTATGATTATGACCAAGGAGGGTTCTTTGACTGTGGGTATGAAGGGGGCTATGGACAGTGGATTATGTTAACTAAATCCCCAGAGTGGACTCAATTAATTTAAAAATTTATATTCCCTTCAAACCTATATATGAAACGACTATTTATGAAAAAATTATTAGAGCAACTAGAATCAATTCAAGCAATTGTAGATACCGTTAGTCCATTTCAGATTGAAAGCGAACTTGAAAGTGTAGCACATGATTATGAATTATATGCTACCAGCTACGACCCACTCGAACAAGTTAAAACACTTCGAGACCGTTTAATTGATGAAATTGGTAAGGGAAAGCCTGTCAATGGCTACTTAAGTGCTGACTATGGCTATGGTAAAACAGCAACCCTGATTTATTTGTGGTCTGAGTGCAGACAGAATAAAATTGTCGCCGTGCCACCGTTCAAATTTAAAGAATTGGGCAATTTAATGGTTGCCACTTATGGCTGGATTAAGGCAAGTTTAGAAAAATCCTGCCCTGCTCTTGTTCCTGAAATTGAGGCACTGTATTCCAAGTACGGACTCAAGTCTCAAGCATTGCAAGCCGCAGAAATAGCCCGCAAGCACAAAGTATCTGAAGATAAAGTGCTAAAAATTGTTCAAGAATTAAAAACTGACACCACCAATACTGATAGTGTTCTGAATTTTTGGCAGGAAAGCGTTTCTATACTGCGCGAAGCAGGTTTTAAGGGTTTAGCAATATTTGCTGACGAATGTCAAGAATTCCTGCGGACTGAAGAGGGATCTAGCGTTCGTATCCAGATTTTGAGCGATTTAGTCAAAGGAATGCGGGCTTTAGGTTCTACGCCTGTCGCACTCATTCTGGGAATGCCTACCACGCCCACTGAATCAGCGATTGAAGAACAGGCTGGTGATATTATCCACCGGATGCAGGAGCAGAAAGTATCGCTGCGATTAACTGACGCTTATAAATCTGATTTTCCGAGTAAGCTTTGGGATTTTTTGTGTGAGAAGTTTTTGCCAGAGGATAAGTTCCAGAGAACCCAGTTAGTAGATTTAGCAACGCTTGAAAGTTTGGGACAGTTGTGCGAACGCAAAGACCTGGGAAACGGCCCTCGCACCGTCATCGAAGTCTTTAAACGCATAGTCACTTTTGCTCAAGAAAAAGGGAAGCCGTATACTCCTCTGGATTTGATTGAGGATTATCTTGAAGGACGAGTGCAGCTATACGGTACGCAACAGCACAAAATTAGTGATGCTATTAACAAAGTCGAGTCAGTGATTTCCTTTCAAAAACATCGACAAGGACGAGAAGTAATTAAGCTTCTTGCTAGTTTTCCATCGGGTGTGAACGCAAGTATCGCTGAGAGCTTCGGACTGTTAAAGAGTTTAAAAAAGCTGGCAGAAGACGACGATTTTTATGGTTCGTACATTGTAAAACCAACCGAACATAGCTTTGCCTTAGTTGCTCTTCTTCAAACAACTCCTCCTACAGTCATTGATAAAATTCTTGGGTCATTTCGTCGTAGCTGGTTTGGAGAGTGGAATGATGCTCAAAAAGAAAAGATAGCAACAACGGTTTTCTGCCAGGAAATTCTCCCCTTACTTTTCCCAGTTTCTCGCTCTAGTCAGAAAGCCAATTGGAATTGGCGCTATAAAGGTGAATGGCAAGAGGATAGATTTGGATTTTATAATTTTTTGAACGGCTCTCCTGAAAGATACAATTTAGAGTTTCCCAACCGTTCTGTCGTCATTAGTGTTGGTGGTGAAGACTCTGACTTGATGAGATTTACTCCGCCAGAAGAAACTCACTTAGACTGGCGATTTTACTTGAGCTATGACCAGAATGCAGCTAATATTCCACAAAGATTAACTGCGATCGCGGGGACAGGTCAAGTAGATTTCCACCTTCAGCTTGGTCGAAGCGAAAGGGAATATCCCGCAGCTTTCGGCTTACTCCGCAAAATCATGGTAGCCGAACAGTGTTCAGCTTGTACGTTGCTTAATTTATCTGATCATATTCAAAACTGGCTCTCAAACCGTCCTGAAGTCAGTAAAGCAGATAAAGATAGATTAGAACACCACCGTCAGGAGTGCCACGCCTTAGCTCTGCGGCTGCTATTCCCATCAATTGCATCAGAAACCTGGAAAATTCGCGGTCTAGAGGCAGTCAATGGTACGGAAACAAAACTGATAGAATCTGTGTTTTATCAAAAGTGTAAAACTCTATTTCCGAACTATCAATCTTTCTACACAAATCTACGTCCAGCACTTCTCAAGTATAAGGTAGCGCTTGAGAAAATTTCGTTGTCTGTTCGCCGGGGCCGTCAGTTTTATCAAGCCTCAAAGGAAGACTTTGAAAAGATATTTGAAATTGCGGGTTCTGGTCTGCCTAGCCTTTTGGCAATTTTGAAACAGCACGGTTTGATTAGTGAATGCAAAATTGCTAGTAAGAAAACAGAAACTTCTCAAGTTCAATTTGCTGTTCATCCTCTGGAATCCTTTATTCAAAACAAACTGAAATCAAAAGAGGCAGTTGAAAATGTACAGGAGCAGGAAATTCTCCAAGAAGTAAATTGTTTAGAGATATGGAAAGAGGTCAAAAAACTTGGCTATCTTCAAGAAGAGTTTGAGGAAGCACTGGAATGGTTGCAACGCCGTCGCTATGTAGAATGGGAGCGACCAAGGGGAATCATTCGCACTTCTGTGGCAGAACTAGACCCTAATGACTTGAAGGGTCAGTTAAATGAACTTCGCACTCAGGTTTCTTCGTTACTAGACATTTTTCATGAGAAACTTTTACAGGAGGTTGTTAGCGAACTCAATGAAGCAGAAACAACTCTTTCTTCAGTAGCAACTTCACCAGAGGGGTTTAAGACAACTGAAGACATACAACTAACTTTCTTAAAAGACTTTGATGGCGTAAAGACTGCACATAATCTCGCGCACTACAATGATGATGTGGTTCTTGATGGGGTTGATAGAACAATACAAAACCTAAGCGATCGCCTTGAGGTATTTCGCCGGGATAAACGTCATACTCTGCAAAAAGAACTAAGTGAAATTACACGGAATTTAGAAAATTTCACACTCAGATTGAAGGCTTCTAAAGTTAGTCAGGCAATTCTTACTATGAGTGGTTTAGAAGATTGTCTTAATGACCATCGAAAGACTTTAGAAAAACAATTTTTACAGCTAGATCAAGATTGCCAGAATATAGCCAGTTCGGTTGCCTTAGAAGAAACAGACATTCTGAAATTGCATCATCAACTCAATCACTGTAAGCAGTTTTTGCAAACTAACGAAAGCACTCAAAAAAAACTACAGGATTTAGTAGCTGGTCTCGAACAGTGGCGAATTATTTTGACAGGTGCTGAGAATTTACGAAACAGTTTGAGTAACGATTCAGAACATCTAGTGCGGTATAACGATGAGTTTGTTGACCGAGTGGTAGAGCATTTTAGCCGTCATGGGGTCAAAAGTTTTAGAGAATACGATCTGCTGCAAAAACCCTTGGCTGAAATTGAAGTTATTATTAAGGGTGAGAGGCGATCGCGTCGAGATGCTTTCGAGCAACGATTAACTCAATACGAAGATTTATTGTGTCTAATTGCTCCTGATGAACGTTATTTGAAAGACAGATGTAAATTTGATGATGAAGACCGTGAAGGGTCTTATGAAGCCCTAAGACAAGTTTTTTGGGAAAAACTACTCCAGGAGTGCAAAAATTGGATTTTCGATTGGAAGCAACTAGAAAGAGATTTATACTTTATTGCCCGAAACCGCGAACAAGATGTGACTGAGCTTTTGAATCAAGTTAGCAATTTAAAAACACAGTTACTATCAAAAATAGACTTGTGTAAAGAAGCACTCATAGACTTTGAAAACCTTGAAGCCCAGGTTAACGAAATCAAATCTATTTTTGATAAATGTCTGGGTTTGCGTGAGGAATTGAGCAAAATTCACCTTCCAAAGGATGAAAATGTTCTAGAAGAAGAAAGACAGTTTTTAAATGTCATTAGCACGGTAGAAACTGGTCTTACAATTAGCCAGGTTTGTCAAAGTTTACCAGATAATCAGGATGTATGGAAACTTTTAAAGACTTTGCACAAAAAGGGATACTTAGAGATTACGCTTCGTCACCGTGATTAATCTTTCTTGAATGTAGATGATAACACCAGCTAGATAAGTTTTTAGGTTGATATCTTTAGCTTATGTGGGGACGCAGAGCAATAAGCTGATATTTCAATTTTCCTTCTGGAAGAGTAGGTGATATTTCCTTAATCTCCCGAATAGTTGAAACGTAAACTTCACTTAAAGTTGCTGTTTCAACTCTAGATATCGCTTCATCAATAATACGCCCTGAGTATTTTTTATTATGTTCAATACTCAAAATTTCATAACTTTTAGTCCGTATATTCAGTCCAATCAATTTACTAACAATTTCGGACTCTTTTACTATTTCATCTTCAGTCATAGTAATAATTTCCAATGTTTTTTTGATGGATGAAAGATGTAATTCTACCAAATCCCTGTGTTCTTGATTAGGTGAACCCCAATTAAAACGCAGATTAGTTTCAGATTTATATAAATTCACTAGAAAATCTCTATATCCAGAAGCTACTCTAGTTTTCAATGTCCAAAGCTTTTGGCGTAAAATATATGCATTATCTTCTGGATTAATACTCATATTAACTAATTCAAAAAATTCGTTAATAACACTATTTACTAAATAATTATTTCTATCTTTTTCTATTTTTTCAGGTAATGTTGCCAGTTCTATACCAAAAGAGCCAGGGTAAGTTCCTAGTACAGTTAACTGCATTTTTTCAGTAATTGAATGAGGTATTATCCCCGTTAGTGTTGGTGTACCACCTATAGCTTGACCAAGAGCATTAAATACACTTTGTATAGACTCTAAAATTCTTCCCAAAAATGCTACTGGTGCTTCAGTTGGATTCGGGGTAGGAAATTGAAATGTCAGGTTGAGAACTTCTCGTTGAATTTGCATTGCAGTGCGAGGTGCATCTTTTACTTCCAAAAGGGGAAGTGGTTCGTTAGCAAACTCAATAAACTCATTGGGCATAGGCAACCAATCGTCAATTAGATTTTCACACCAGATAATTTCAACTCTATCAGGGCTATCATCTAAATTAATAATAACTTCATAAACAAACCCATTTTCTGAATTTATAAAAGCATTCCGTATATCAATCAAGCCTGCACGGATATTTTCAAATCTACGTTGAGAGATGGAGGCATAAAGCCATTTTTCCAGTCTTTTTTCTTGTTCAAATAAAATAGATATGAATAGCTGCCCTGATGCATTCCTGCATGAAAAAAGGCAGGGTGTATCATAATATTCATACACCTCAATTAATTCTAACTTTCCCAACTGAGTGTGTTGTGGAAGAAGTCTCATAAATATGCCTTATTCAGAATCTGGGCAAGTAACAGTGATGACATGAAACACTTTCCAGGGTTCAGCATTCAGGGAAACCCACCAAGTGTGATGATTTTCACCTGTTCCTTTCTTTCCTTGGGAAGGCGTATTCAGTATCACTCCAAACTCAGACGTTAAAGTACCTAATGCTGGTTTCTTTTTCCGCAGGAAGGGTTTTCTTCGGAGAGCAGTACAGACACCTTCTTCTGTAGTAAACACAGAAAGACCACAAGTTTGACATTCTGTTAAACCTGGAGGGCAAGGTTGACTAGGGTTCTGTTCGCGCCATGAATGAAAATCATCTGCCTCTGGGATATCGTTATCAACAAAGCGGTAGACTTTACCGGAGACTGGGTGAGCATTTTCCGGTGGGCATCCATCAGGGAAGTGTTCAGTCCAAGGCATCAAGTGCTAATTATATTCTTAATTATCTATGCAAACATTTCAAGACGAAGTTATTATCCTACCAAATCATTGCTATATTTCGATATCACACACAATCCCCTGGTCGGCGGAGAACCATAAACGGGTCGGCAGGCTCAACTTGATAAGCTGGATACTGAGCCTGTGCATCTGCTAAAGCTGCAATCCACTCTGGATGCTCATCGTTCCATAAAGGATGACGCAAAATGCGGATAGTCCGACGTTGAGGATTCTGGTGAACATAGCCAGTGAGCGTTCCAAACTGCACTGAAGAACTATAGCCCAAACGCTGGAGTGTCTGAGGAATCCGGTTTTGGACTAGGTTAAGCCAAGGATTCGGGAAATTTACCCAAGCAGAGTTGAGATCGACTACAGATGAGGGATTAGATACTAACCGTGCCATATCCAAAGCCAAGCGCCAGTCTAATAAGCCGTGATAGGCAAGGTTTTGATAGTCCCGCAAACACAAGTTACATGATGTATCGCACTCACTCCCATGTTCATGAGGATTTATCCACTGACTGGCAATGCTATTTGGAATTGTTGGGTCTGCCTGAGCTATTAGTTGTTGAAATTCGTTCGGCTGGGCAAGGAACTGACAATATCCCGCCCCATTTTCTAGTTGGTCACACAGGAAAGCCTCACCTATGATTGCTCCATTCTGCACTAATGAACGGAAACCTGCTTGTAATTCCAGTGAATCAACATCCAAGTGAGCAGCAGCAGCTATCCGTAACCAAAATGTAAAAGAATACCAAGCTGCACGACCTTGAACAGTTCTGGGATCTGCAAATACACCGCTAGGCCATTGATTGATATTTACTAGCAAAATATCAGTTTTCCGGCGGGACAATAACGCCACTCGGTAAGCTACTCCAGATGTACTTACTTGACTATTAGGATCTGGAGACACGGCATACGCGCCAGCCTGTCTTCCTCTTCCAAAAACAGTTGCTTGCTGGAAATCAAACCCTCCGTTACCACCATTGTCATTAACAGAAAGGATATCCCAGTTAAATGCAGAGACAGAAGCATTGAGGATAGATGAAGGCGTACCAACATTTGCACCAATACTCAAAGAAGGTCGAGTCGATCTCGGTTGCCATTCAAACTGTCCGTCAAAATCCTCTGGCTGCAAGTCTGTAAAAAATGCCTTGGGTTCTCTGGCATCTATGCAACGCAACTCGATCGCATGACACACTGGACATTCAACTTTTTGTGTCTGACTTCCAACGATTGATGGATTTAGTGTATGTTGATAAACAACTGCTTGACAGTTACCACAGAGTCCAAGAGATTGGTTGCTATTTGGGAGTGCTGGGAAAAACCCTGGATAGGAAGCAATGGTGTTGCCTTGAGGACGCAATTCAACTACACCACAAGCCGTATGAACTGCCTTATCTTTAACAGTTTGCGACCCAGGAGCAAATTGACTGATAGCCACATCCAAGTTACGATCCACAACCCCGGTTTCAGGCGGCCATTGAGAACCAGGTGAAGGCCACCGGGTATAAAGCAATCGCACCCGCGTCGGGAAACCAAACATTGGTAATAAACCAGCATTGGCTAAACGTTCGCTCAGTTTATCTTGGCTGTAGCTAGGATCATTCACAATATTTTGAATGTCAGGCATTAGACTATTGCGGAGATAATTCAACATTTGGGAATTACTGGCAAGAGGTAATGTTGTTTGTTCTCGCAAAATATCCAAAACTGACAAAATCACTGGCTCATTTGCTGAGTTATTCAACCAATCTGCAATTAACGATTCGTAATTCCCCCAATCAGCAACATCACCAAACTCGCCGTGTACGTTATCAGTTCCACCCAATAATGCACTTAATGCACTGATACCTGTGTCTGTAAAGGCTTGTCTTAACACTTCTTTGATGAGGACGCGCTGAAAAATTTCTTGACTCGTCATATCGACGTAGGGCGGTGGCGGTGGGTCGCCTGTGATGCTTTCTGGACGTTGGAAATAAAAGTCATCATGGCTTCTGCCACGACAGAAAGTAACAGCCAATGAGACTCCCGCAGAACGTCTGCCTGCACGACCTACTCGCTGTTGATAATTGAAGCGTCGGGGTGGCATATTTGCCATCATTACTGCCAACAATGCACCGATATCGACCCCTGCTTCCATTGTTGTTGTGACGCTCAGTAAGTCGATACCCTGTACACGCTTAATTTCATTCTCGATAAAAATATCTTGGAACCAGCGCTGGCGTTTAGTGCGATCGCCTTTGTCAGTTTGACCCGTTAATTCTTCTGCATTTAGGCGGAAAGGTTGACCCGATTGTTCTGACAAATAGATATAGTAATCAAAATCAGGGGTTGTCTGTCCTGGTGTTAATTGAATCGTAGGAAAGTTGGGATTGTCAGAACGGCGATCGCTGTTACACTCTGGACAAACTCTAGCCGCAGGTTGGAGAAATAAAGCGTTGCATTGCAGACAACGGTATCCTGGACGAGAGCCGTTTATAGGGTTGGGCGGCAAAACGAGATAGAGTCGAGCTGGATCGAGTGCAAGTCCGCCACTACTCGGTATGCAAGCTTGCGATTGAATTAACTGCTGCTGTATACCAGTTGGTGCTAAACCAGTTCTATTAATGTATCGCAGAGCAAAGTTGGGTAAATCTGAGTTATTGCCAGGGCGGTAATAGGCAAAATAGCGGTGCAATTTCCGAGTTCCTAATTGCCGGATCACTGCTTCTGTCGCTTCTATCAGCGTTGGTGATGGATTTCCTTGCGGTTGATAGCTAACCCAACCCTGTGCAAGTCCTTCAAGTGTTCGGGCGATATGGGGGAAAATAGCATACATTAATTCATCGGTTAAAAAAGCTTCCAGGAGATCGGCATGATTTCTCTGTGGTTGTGAGCCAGGAATAACTCGTGCGATTGGATTCGCATTCCAGTTGTAGCAATCAAACCAAGGAAACCTTTGTAGCCCACTTCCTTGACCAACTTTGTAGTTCTTAGCTTCAAAACTCGATCCGCCTGGACAAATGCCATAAGTTAGTAGAGCATCTTGTACTTTCTCGCTTAAATTTAACAGGGGAATTCGCTCTGGGTAACGTTGGATTAAGCCAAGCCATTCGTCACGAGCCTGCTGATTACTTGAACCCAAATCATCAATCCAGTCTCTCGCTTCATTGCTTAAAGCCTGATTAGCGTTGCGAAATCGGTTGCGCCGAACCATATCATCAGGCTGCGGACTTGCAATAACAGCAGCGTGAAGATCAGGATTCAAAGTCTGCAACCTAGCTAATGCTAGTTGGTTATTCCTACAATCAATGCGAAGGAAGGCTACTAGGTCATTCCAGTAATCTTGGAAAGACTGTATCAGCAACATCCGCGTCATGTCACGATAATGATCGCGCTCCATCCCTGCTGCTAACTTGGCGGCATCCTGTCGGCTGTCGGAAAATATTACTAGCTTGCGAGATGACCGACTGGTAAGACTTGGTGGTGCTGGCATTTCTCTTAATAATCCACTGGCAAGCACTTGGCAAGCTTTCTGAAAGCCGGTGCGGTGAAAACGCAGAGGTGTGGGAAATTTGTCCCGCCTACCGTAGTCGGCATCGCAGCGAGGACACTTGCTTGGTAATGCTCGTACTTCTGGATGATTGCCTACCACCTGATACAGCCAGCCCGGTATTTCATCAGGTTGTGGTACGGTGTTATTCTGTCTAAGTATGCCTGTAACACGGTTCAGCTTGGCATGAACCCATTTGCGTTTTATCCTGTCAAGCTGCCATTCCAAGTCTTGAGGTTGGGTACTCCAAGTTGGTATCTCGTTGGGCAAAGGCCAAAATACACGGTAGTTTCCGTAACTTTGGTTGAGTACAACTAGATCAGGAATCCCTTCTAAATCAGGTTGATCGGGTGTCAAAATATCGACGTTGGTGTTGCCTATTCTGCGAGTTGTTTTGTAGCCACCAAGAAACACATCTCCACAAACTTCACATACAAGTAAGTCAAGAACGCGAGAGCCACAGGAACAGGTTAAGCTGTGAGTAGTATGGATAGCACCAACTGTTGGCGGAGTTGGATCGCTTTGGCGACGTTGAAGATTTACGGCTGAGTCAGTGCAACCGGGATTACAGCAAGCCCATAAGTTTTGCAGGTTGTGGAAGAATAAATGGCCGCGCACGGGTTGGGGCGATCGCCCTATGTTTAATCTTTGAGACATTCCTAGTGCTAGGAGCAGTCCCCGCATTGCATCAGATACTACCCTATTAGTTGCTGCGCCTGGAAAAAGTTGACGGTCTAAATCTACTGGAGCATTTAAGTTATTTGGATCTTTAACTTTTATAGCCCGAACTGTAGGATTGGGATTACTTGGGTTAAGCAAATGGTCAACTTCCCGACAAGCATCCCGTAGAGCATCGGCTGCACCTACAGTAGCTAGTGCTTCGCCAAGGTATTGCTCTGCACTCAGTCCAGATACAGTAGGCTGTCCCATCTGCATAGCCAAATCAGACATTGCATTCCGTACCTGATTTGACACTGAATCTGGTGGCTGCATTGGTTGAAATGGATCTGCCTGCACTGACTGGGCAAACTGAGCAAATGCACTTTGATATGCAGAAAGATTGAATCGCGCTCCTGAAATGGGGGGTATTTGTTGTCCAGAGATAAATTCAAAATTGTCCCGCCCAAAAAACTCACGCAGAAAGTCTCTACCTTGCTGATTTGGTTCAAGACTGGCTGTAGTCGTCAAAATCCTTAACTGCGGTGAATTTGGTGTCAACCCCAAACGCGAATACAGCAATCGCAAGATATAAGCAACTTCCGTCCCTGGCGTGCCGCGATAGGCGTGCAGTTCGTCAATAATTAGGAAAAATTGATTTTCGGGATTACTAGCCAGCCAGTCGTGAGTATGTTTAAAAATATCTTTCTCAATACTCCGCATCATCATAATGTTGAGCATCGAGTAGTTAGTAATTAAAATATCCGGCGGACTGTCTTGCATATCCCAACGCGATCGCATCTCGCTGCCATCAAGTCGCGGGAAGTAATAAGGCAAGTCGGGCATATCCTGAAGCAGAGATGGATTGTTTTGGATAGCCGTATCTACCTCGCGTCGTTGCCGTTCAAGTTCACTTAATTCGTTTTTCAGTCGTCTGATGCTATCGTCTTTCTGGATGCCTGAAACAGGGGTTTGTCCGGTGTAGCGTCCAAAAGTAATTCGGTTTTCCCTTCTGTTTTGATTTAACCACTGGTGTACTTGCGGCGCTTCTAGTGCTTTTCTCAATCGACGCAACTGGTCTTCAACTAAAGCATTGAGAGGATACAGAATTAAGGCACGCATAGCTTTTGGTCGGGGTACGTGCCCCCATTGCGATACGCGATCACCATTAAGATTTACATTTGTATCCCACCAGCGATGATTGTTTGGCGGTTGAGGAGTAGCTGCCCAAGTCTGGGATTCCTTTGCCAACTGTGCTAAAAGCGGTAACAGAAAGCACTCAGTTTTACCAGAACCAGTACCAGTGGTAACAACGATATCTCGCTGGTTGACTAACACTTGGAAAAGGCTTTCCCACTGGTGTTGGTAAAGTTGGACTCCCGGATCGAAAATCATTTGCCCTAGTTGTGCTAAATCTTGGTATCCAGGCAGTTGATTGGCTGCGGCTGACAAATTCATTCCTGACGACGGATAAATGGGGACAGGCTCAACTAAAGGAGGCTGACTCAAGATGCCTGGTTGTTGTAGTAGGCGATCGCGTTCTTCAGCCAAAGCACGGTAACGTAGCGGAAAAGCGCTTTTAATATACAGCTGATAAATCCGGTCGAGTCTTTGATACGCACCTACTAGGTCATACATCAGTAGATTCCCAGACACAATTGATATGCAGTTTATAACATATTTGTAACATCATGTCTCGATCTACATTTTCATATAACAACCATGAATTAGAATATTTAGGTAGTATTCCAGATGCCAGCACCAAAGCGCGTTCGTAAATTTCTGGCCATCTTTGGGACACAGGGATTGCTAAACGTTTTGTTTCAACCTCGTAACGAGCAATACATTGTTGATCACTATGTTGTAATGCCAAAAATCTCAGCCCGTACCAGTCTCCTTGAAGCCAGCAACCATTTTCGTAAAAAAGTGTATACAGGGGGCGATCGCTTATTTTTGTGTTGTACATCCGGTACATACCAGTCTCTCTGGGTAAAGCGCAACTAATAAAATCGTTTCCATCAAAAAGCTCCCACTCGTAGAGACTTGGTACAATTCCCTGTAAATTTCTAAGGCTTTGCTTCCAAGTTGTTAGTTCAGGCAAGATGCTAGCTAACAGCTTCGATACTTCACCTGCGTTAATAATAGAAAATTCTTTGCTTAATTGTTCAACTAAATTAGGTACAATACTTGGGTTCTCAGCTTGAATGCGAACACAAGGAGGAGCTTCTCCTGTTGGTTGGTTTATCAATTCTAATGATGTTTGTTGCTTGAGTTTTTCAAGTAAGTTTATGCTTCGTGAACCGCACAATATAAATTCTTGGAAGTTTGACTCTGATGTAATTTTAACAATAGCAATAGGAGCGATAGACCATCGATAACCATCTGGAGAAAACTCTATATGTCCGAGCAATCTTAACCTTCGTAAAATTCTTTTAGGTTCTTCAATCTTTAGGGCAGCACAAGCTTTTTTGAAAGATTCCCAAGTCCCACTACCAAGAGCGGATAGCCAGGAAAGAAGTTGCTCGTATCGACGGGATATATCAATATTAATGAATGAATTATTTATAGATACTGACTCTATTAAGTCAAATGGATTATCACAGGTTAATTCATGTACAGGCTGATAAGGAATATTGTTAGTATACTCGTAAACATCATGAGCGACCCCAACCATAGATTTTATTTGTTCATAACTCAAGCTGGGGCTGCCTTTAATAGCAGACGTAAAAAAAGATAATTTAAGTAGGGTTGATTGAACTTCCGTTGGTATTTCACCTTCTTGTAAACTTTCAACCGCTAAAAAAAAGTAAAACTGTTTGCGTGATTTTGCTCCTTTTTCAACTCGCAAAAGTGGAACGAACTTCCCAAGATTGTGGCGTTGGACTTGCTCGGAAATTTGCTTGACAAGTTCTTGTGGATTTCCCCTGTAAGAAAAACCTTTATACCAGCGCTGGATTTGTGGCATTATGCACCTGGTTTGCTTTTACTCTTTTGCAGAAACTGGCTGAATGACGCTACCACATATATAATTCCCAGAATTAATAGGCATTATTTCACAACGTTGTGGTTTTTCTATACCAAGCCAACTCCAATCGACGATTTTGACCAAACGTTCCGTGGATTCTCCTGCACAAGTTGCCTTGACAACATAATCTCCTGAACTTGGGAAATTTACCGAAATTGGCGCATTTGTACTTTGCGATCGCTCAATTATTGGTAAATTATCCAATAATCGAGTTATTTGTAGCATCACAGTGGGATAAAAACCAAAGATGGTAACTTGAGGACTATGACCCTCCAACCATGCGTTCTGGTGCGGAACACGTAACCCGCCTGAAAAGCTAATAGATAAACAAACATTGGGCTGCAAAGCATCCTTAAGTTCTTGATTGCTAATAAATATTCCATTCCAAGCCAAGGAAATAACCATACACTGGTGAAGCTCTACCCAGTTTGAATCATTAAATACAGGCTGAGGTTCACCGCTCCACTCTATTAGCCGCTCATCTCGCAAGCGATTGATATCTGGAAGTAGTTCTTTTTTACATAGCAGGATAAATTTAGTGCCGAGTGATGGTTGACCCCAAGTAGCATAGGCTCCTGTATCTGTATCATCTGGATCGGGAATTAACATCCAAAAATCACGAGAAGGTAAAACCAGAGAATCAAGGTCGCATTGCAGAGTAATTGGGTATTTAGCACCGCGTTCCAGTTCACTTAAACTTAGAGGAAATTCTAAGGGTAAATACCAGCCAGGGCGTTCATCTATTAACCGTTGATCTCTCTCTCCATACTGGATTTTTATAGTGTTTAACTCCCATCCCCGCACTTTTTTTGGGTAAGAATAGTAATTAACATCACCAAAAAACGGATCTTCTGTGCGATATAAACCAGCAAATATGTTTCGACTCCAATTACGTACTCCTGCTTTTACTACTGCTGGCCGTCCTTGTGCTTGCCACTGCTGGTAAACTTCATGAATAGATTCGGCTACTGCTTCATAGCGTTCCCTGTTCTCAGTTATTAATTGTTTGAGATGTGTAGATAGTCGCTGCGCTTCTCGTCTCACGCAAGCAAACAGAGTCATGGCATCCCACTGCGCTGTCCATTGTTTCTCATTAAACAGTTGTACAAGTCGGTTTTTATCTGTACGACGAAGTAGAGATTGAGAAATTGAATAATTAATATAGATTCTTCCTCCGCAACCTCGATGTGCTGAAGGCATGAATCCATTTATCATCAACCAAAGATTCCAGTCTTCCCATAAGGGTTCTTCTCCTTGTTTACCAAACTTCATACCTGGCGGACGACCATTTTCTGATGTTGGCAAACCTAATACTGCTTTTAGACGCTTAAAATAGTTCTCTTCTGAGATTTCCTCTTCATCTACCATTTCATTGGCTGCCAGAACCATTGCACCTAAAAAAGCAACTCCTTGCGGTAAGCCGTCTAAATTACGTCCCTGCAATTTAGCCAAATTAACTCGTCCTTGTGTGACAATTTCTTCTCTTACGGCTCTACGGAAGTCATCACTCCAATTGCTATCTTCAATTTTTTGGTTGAACTTCTGACCAATTTGCCCTAAAATTTCATTGTCAACACTCAGATAAACTCTTTTACCCCGTGGCAAGCCAGTGGTAAAATAAAATACAAGCGCTTGATTCCACTCTTTGTAATTTGCCATTGCAATTATAAGTACTTTGATTTTAGTGTGTGTATTTATGCGTTTATAGACGAGCTATTAGATACACTCACGCTTTGGTCAGTACAATCTTTCATACCTTCACTATCACAATAAATTATACAATTATTATACTTAAAAGACGAGGTGTGGTTGTCATTTTTATACCAAACTTCGCTATTTACGGTAAGAAAATGTCATAGACTAACAAGTTTTCCAGAAGCGTACCAGTCCTTCATTTACACTTGGGAATACATGGAGCCGAAATCAGCTTGTAATATGCGTTTCAAGCACTTTTGTTCTGGGTAGATTTCAGAGTGATCGCTTGTATTAAGCAGATATGCGATCGCAAAGTCGAGATTTTGATTCCCGCCATGAAGGATTACTAGTATTTCAGCAAGTTTATGTGCTAGAAGTCTTAAAAAAGACTTCAGAGTAAATCTTGTTTTGAAGTGACAAGATGATGCTAGAGAAGCGATCGCTCAATGCAACTGGCTATAGGCAAAGTGAAATAGAGTGCGATCGCCACTGAGGTATTTTTGTGAACACTACTATGCCAGCAATAGAATTAGAAGATGTTTAAAATTTTGGAGAGTCCGTCAAACTCTTGTTATATAAAGCTTTTCAGAAATTGTTTAATCGTTTTATTTGTTTATTAGACTAAGAATCAAGTATCTTTCAAAGTCATGAATGAAATTGTTGAACCGTTATTTCTTATTTGTCACGAAATAACAAGCATTTGAGGTGCTAAAATTGTTCAATCGAATTATTTGTCTACATGACCAACCTATTTCATCTAGCTTGGCTGTTTTGAGGCTACTAGAAAGTAAATTACTGATGATTTCATTAGTGAAGGTTTCCATCCCGCAATTAGTGTGATGAATTACAAACCATTCACGCGTACCAAGTAATTTATAAGAAATCACTAAAGAGCGAATCGCATCATCGCTAGCACGCCCACCTGCATTACGAATTACATGGGCATCTCCTTCAGCTAGTCCAGCAAATTTAGCTGGATCAAGCCGAGCATCCATGCACGTGAGAATTGCAAACCGACGAGATGGGGGTATGGTGAGATTACCTTTATCACCGAATTTATCAGTGTAACTAAGGTTAGCTGCCAGAACTTCTTCTACAATTTGGCTCATTTTGAGTTTATGTGGGCGATCGCTTGATTAGTCAATAGACCACGTGGTAGGGACGCAAATTGCGCCCCTACGAACGGTGTGGTTCAAATAGATGAAAACTGCTGTAAATTGTTTTACGCAGAGGCGCAGAGAGTAGGAGTTTGAGACAAGTTTTTGCGATCTATGCGGGGTAAAAGACCAATGTTCGGAGTTCGATGCTTTCTCGTGGAGGAGCGTTGGCTGGGCTGGTGGGATCTTCAAAAGCTGTATGGGCGGCAAAACGGGCGTATCCGTCTTCTGCGGAGTCAAAGCATTTGATAAATAGTGCTTCGTCTCTGTGCATTTGTGGGAAGTAGAACCATTTATGTTGGGAGTTATATGTGACACCGTATGTCTCACCAACCCGATCGCGGTACACAAGATCGCCAGCTACAAGGTCTGTGGGTGCGATACTTTGCGCGTCACACAGTGCTAAGGGTGACTCTTGGATTGGTTGTGCGATCGCTCGCCAAACATTGATGATGGCAAATCGTTGTTTTAGTAACGTCTCAATATCATCATCATCTATGCCTCGCGCTGCTAGTTCCAAACGGGCGCGAGTATAGCCAGATTTGGCGGTGAAGTCGTTGTGTACGCGCTTGGCGGGTTCTTTAATATTATTCTCACCTGGCTTGGAGTTACCAGCGTTACGAAGGGTGTGATCGAATATCACTACCTTCGTTGCACCTGTCACCTCTTTTAACAATTGCTCGGCTTCTGGATAGTAGACGCCGCGTACTTCGTCTTCATCGTAAAAGTTGCGGACATTAGTATTATGTCCAGTAAAGGCGAATCCTTCTCGATCTAACGAGATGTTCTCTGAGATGGAGCGAGCATTGTAAATTGGCAGTTTGTACGTCTGATAGGTTGCATTCGTGCGGGGAATCCCAGCTGGCGGTTCATAAGTATAGTTAACAGGTTTTTCTGCCATTGGAACCAGGTAACTGAGGTTAGCCTCTACGGATGGCAGTTCTTGGGAAATCGGTCTATCTAGAACTTGGTTATTTAAGCTCATAGGTCATCCCATTTTGGATTTTGGTTAATTATTTGGTCAATACTTAACAGTTAACGGTTCACTCCCATTACCATACCTTCGTGTCCTATTTTTGAGATGCACCAACAGGAACAGGTTCACCGAGAACTTTGGCGAATCTTTGCAAATAGAAATCCACAGGGTTTGCTACTGCTTGGATTGAGGAGCGATCGCCTACCAGATTCCACCATGTCTGCAAACGAGGTGTTTCTGCCGGTAATGTGAATTTGCGGAAGTGTTCTAAGAGTGGTAAACGTTCAAACCAAGGATAGAAGCTGATATCAACTAGGCTAAATTGATCTCCCAATAAATAATCACCTTTGCCTAATCCTTCTTGTTCAATATATAGAAGTGCTTCTGTGAACTCTTTTCGTCCTTGTTCCTGTTCTTGACTATCTTTACCGCGCAGAAATTTGTTAAAAGCTGGGACAAGGCGAGTATTGGCGTAGTCTATCCAAATCCGAGCGATCGCTTTAGCTGCGGGATCGCGGGGTAACAAAGGTGGTTCGGGAAAAACTTCATCTAGATATTCATTGATAATGGCGGATTCGTAAATTTCCACATCCCCATGTTTGATAGCCGGAACTTTCCCATAGTGGGAAATCTGAGTGTACCCATCTGGTTTGTTCTGTAAGTCAATTTCTATCGGGGTAAAGTCAATGCCTTTTTCCAGTAAGACGACGCGAGTCCGTTGAGAGAAGGTAGAGGCTTTGGCGAAGTATAGTTGGATGTTGCTCATAAAATCTTTTCCTTGTAATAATCGTGACATGCAGACTATTTGAGATTGCACAACTCAAACTAAAGCAATAAAACAGAAGCTGTTCATGAGCGATCGCCCACTATGGATGAAAGAAACCATTCTGTTTTCTGATTAGTGCAGTTAAATAATTGACTGGCAGGTATCTATGTCAGTCAGATGATATACTACAGCTTGTCGGTCGATTTAATGTACTTTAAATAGTATACAGTCTTTATGAAAATATGCATACCTAATTATTAGTGTAACTAAATAAATAGCTAGACATAATCAGGCGTTTGTGCTTTGGGATTCTTTTTGTTGGCTGTGGCGTTTATCGCTCATTTCAGTGTACGAAAGAGAAAATCTCCAGTTGTTTAATGCGAAATCGAATTCATGCTGCAAATCCCTGCCCGACTTATTTTACGTAGCAAGAGAAGGAATTAAGATTAATGGCACATCTATTTGAACCATTCAAGATTCGTGAAGTTGTTTTTCGCAACCGCATCGCCGTTTCACCGATGTGCCAATATTCCAGTACAAATGGATATGCTAATGATTGGCACGTTATTCATCTAGCTTCTCGCGCAGTTGGCGGTGCAGGTATAGTATGCATTCCGGTCGTAGTGTGGACTGTTTTTTTGCTTTAATACTAAGCATACAAACTTTCTGAGTTGCTAACATTAAGCTTTGCTGATACTATTTCAAGGCTGGTGATATGCAAGTCTGCTAAAACTTCATCAAAAAAATTAGTCGAGACGTTGAAATGCAATGTTTCTACCAATGTCCTCATCCGTGCAAATTATCTTAATCCAGGGGTAAGGAAAAAGCACTATGAACGAATGGCACGCTTGTTAATCGCAAAGCCCTGATATAACAAGATTTTTGAGTGTGGGGAGTGTGGGGAGTGGGGGAAGTGTGGGGAGAAAGAGGAGAAATTGAATAACTGCATATCAACAAATGCTGCATTGCCTCCCCATCCTCCCACACCTCCCACACCCTGCCAGCAAGAAGGTTTCAGCTTTTCAAGCGTGCCATTCGGCACTAAGACTCATGTGGAACCTCGTGAGGGCAGGGTGTTGGGGGTAGGGTATTGGGTATAGTGTTCCAGACAATTGAATGCGAGTGCGTCATGCGTCAAGTAGTTCAACATCTTCTTAATTCTCTACACCCGAACCTGCAACCCCACACCCTTTCATCCAGAAATATCAGGGATTTACGCTTAACAAGCGTGCCATTCGCACTATGAACAGAGTGAACGCAAAGCGGACTTACGCCCTAACAACTAGAAACGTCTATCCCTCCTTAACCTTGGTTTCTCACCCTCGGAAAACAATAATCGAATCCAGATTCTGAAACTGTCTGGAAGCGATGTCTACGACGGACTACACCTAGTTCTCTCAACTCAACCTTTCAACAACAACCGCCTTTAATACTCGATCAAAACCCACTGCGTCGCGTTTCATCCACAGTCTCAAGCAGAGAATACGATGCTGTGCGCCTGTTTCTCTGGGGCTTTCACGCTCTTGCTGAGTTTATTGTAAAAACCTCTTGATTTTTATCACCGATTGTGAGAAAGTCTGATTTAAGTTATCTAAAATACGGTAAATCGATAGACTTACAGGATTATTTAGCTTGACTGGAAGCAAGCGGTGGTTTTAGCTGTGCTTTAATCCCGGCAACATCCGATCGGACTGATTACAACTACAAAACTATAACAGCCATGCAATGAAGGCATAAATAATATCGGCATTCAGCGCTGGTATGACTGTCAGGAGAATCATATCAAGTTTGGGTGATTACTTCTAATAAAATCTATCAATGTAGGTTGAGTTTAACGGCAGTAAAACCCAAGATGAACAAGGATCAAATGTTGGGTTCCCCTGCGGGAAGCCCCTTCTGTAGTAGACGCTATTCCCATTCGGTTCTACGTTCTTCAACCCAACCTACAGATATTATTAAATGTTTAACCGAACCTGATATCACTCCTATGTAAGTTACCTTCCAGTAAAGTAACCCCAGATATCATCACCAAATCTCGTTAGATTACCCTGTTTCTCTAGAGGTGGGCATTTTGTGTGTGGCTGGTTGTTCTAGTTTTCAGACGCTCATGTATTCACTTATGACTAAATTTTTGCATTATTTTTTCTAGTGGAGAACATCTCATGCAATTAGATTCAAATTCTCATCAAGGTTCCGAGCAAGATACTCAGGTTAATAGCGAAATAGATAAACTGAAACAACCCCGTGTAGCTAGCAAACGTTTTTTTGGTAGTCGTACCAGCAGACGCTCATTTCTCGGTCGCGCCGGTTTGTTTAGTGCAGCTAGTGTTGTGGCAGGGGTTTTCAGCTCATCCCTTTCCTTGAAGAAAGGAGGAAATATTGTCCAGGCCCAAAGACCTCCTGCAACGTTTACTCCTGCAACGTTTAACTATAGCAACTTTCGTAATAGAGCTTTTCAAGTACGTATAAGAGCAGCCAAGGTTAATTCGGAAATTCCTATTCCTCCTCATCCCACCAATGGAGATGAGGCGAAGTATGCTAACAAAATTGCGACGGATACACGAGGATTACCCCATAACAAGCTGGGCGAAGTGGATCTGAAGGCTTATCAATCTTTTATTAATGCGTTGACCTCCGATGATCCCAATGAGTATGAAAATATCATCCTGGGTGGCAAACGGAAGCTGGTACAACCGCTCGGTCCATTAGCGGTTAGCTTGAGTGGGCTGAATCCGACCCAATTGACAATTCCAGTGCCACCGACCCTCGATAGTGCAGAGCAGGCGGCTGAATTCCTCGAAATTGCTTGGCAACAACTGTTGCAGGATGTACCCTTTAGCGAGTTCCGCAATAATACAACTAACCCGCTGATTCTGGCAGCAGTTCAGGATCTGAATCGGTTGTCAGCATTCAAAGGGCCTAAACAGAATGGACGAGTTACACCCGAACTCCTATTTCGAGGCACCGCGATTTACGTTAATGGCTCTGGTGGAACAACTTACTACACGTTACCAGGGGTAGATGTTGGGCCATACGTCTCCCAGTTTTTACTGCGTCCTGTGCCCGCAGGAACACAGAGTTATGTTCAGCTTAACCGTGTTCCCCTAGCTATTCCCGAAAACAGTTTTCAAACCAACTATAACGAGTGGTTGCTGGTGCAAAATGGTGGCGATTCTGGTCGAACGATTAAGTTTGACTCAACCCGTCGCTACTTTATCAACGGGCGCGACCAGTCAGAGATTGCCCACACGCCACCACCCGTCTATGCAAATGCTGCTCTAATTCTACTCGCCAAGCCAGCCATTGATAACCTCCTAGCTGGTGGCGTTGGCTCACCTTACAATCCCGGTAATCCTTATAACAACTCGAAGACCCAAGCGGGTGGTAGTGCGACATTTGGTCCAGGGTATTCACAATCTCTCATCGCTTGGGTTGCTCCACATGCAATCAGAGCGGCTTATTGGCAGAAGTACTATGTTCACCGTCGTCTGCGAGCAGAGGCTTATGGTGGGTTGGTTCACAACAACAAGGTGAATAAAACAAACTATCCGATTCACCCCGATGTTTTTAACTCAGAAGTACTAGACCGCTTCTTCAGCAAAAACAAATCCTATCTGCTACCGCAAGCTTTTCCTGAAGGGGCACCATTCCACTCTTCTTATCCAGGAGGTGCTTCGGTGTCCGCAGGTGCCAGTGTCACGATTTTGAAAGCACTATTTGATGAGAGTTATGTGATTCCGAATCCGGTGGTAGCCGATCCCAAAGATCCCACCAAGTTGATTCCCTATCAAGGCCCACTGCTGACCGTGGGCGGCGAATTGAACAAACTGGCGGCAAATATTGGCTTGGGTCGTGATAGTGCTGGGATTCACTGGCGCACAGATGCAGCAGCGTCGTTGGCCCTTGGCGAAGCGATCGCCATCAGCATTCTCAGAGATGAAAAGCTAACGTTCCGCGAAAAATTTGCAGGTTTCACCTTCACCAAGTTTGATGGTACAAAAATCACAATTTAAGGCTTTAACTGTTTAGAAAATATAGAGACGCGAAATATCGCGTCTCTATATTTACTTAAATCCTATTTAGTCTCAGAGTTTTACAATGTCTAATCTTCGGAGATTTTACTCTCGGTCGCGATCTATGTTATTGAGCATAGCGGTAGCGATAGCTTTGCTAACGTCTTCGACGAACGCGTTCTTGATATCTACAACACAAGCACTCAATCCCAAAAATATAGTATTAGCAAAAGAAGCATCGCCGGACATAGAACTAGCTAAGAAATTAGGTAAAGAAATTATTGCTGCTTGTCCCGTTGTCTCTGATGCTAAAAATTTAGCTGCCTTCAACTCATGCGCTGACAAACTCGTTACAGCACTTACGGCAGCTATGAGGTACATTCCCAAATCTGAAAGCTTTGATAGGAGAGGGCAAGGAGAAAAACTGTATTGCATAATAGCCGGAAGCGCTGTAACCTAACAACTCTCCGCGAAACCATGAATGCACCCTTTTTGTGGGGCGCTCAAAGCAAAGTAGGTAATTACAATCTCAAAGATAATCAAACAACTAAATTTGATCCATTAGTTTGGCGTCGCATATACCTACCCACTTTTATGTTCAAAGGTGAACCAAAAGTTGAACAGGTAAACAATTTAATTGTGATTCACCTTCCCATTCAGTTCCGCAATCAGCTTGATATTGGTGCTTATCCTTATCCTTTTTGGCACTCATCGAAAAAGTGGAATTCTTACCAGCAAAGTACTGAATTACTTCTGTTTATAGAACAGAAAAAGCTAAAAGGGGCGCTACGTTCAGCTGTGGTTGACTCACAAAGACCAGTAGTAAATCATGTATGGGATGGTAGCTGGGTTTGGAATGATGCTCATGGCAAAAAGCAACCTTATGTAACACTATATACCCGTTTGTTTTCTCCATCAAACCCACACGTTGCTAAAGTTGATGCTGCTTATCGTGCATTTGAAGTTAATCTACGTCAACACGCTTGTATTGTTTGCCATAGTCCAGATAACGCAGCGAAGCAGAATCCTTTATTATTGCTGAGTTATCCAAATCAAGCGCTCTCTTTACGACACGAAACGGTGCGCCAAATTAAAGAAAAACGAATGCCGCCTCCGACTGGTATCGTTAACGAGCAAGAACGACAAAAACTGCTTGAACTCGCCCAAACATTTGCCCAAGCAGGCGACCAAGCCCTAGCTTACGAAGGAGAAAAAATAACTTCTTCTCAAGTTCATTCAAACAACTGATGATTGAAAATAATATAAGTTTTAAGAAAAGTTGAATCTTATTGATGAACTACAGGCATTCAATTAAAAGTAACAAAATTGAGAATATTAGGGATGGAAAAAAATATTGCTTTCTCACACTAATATTCATTCAGGGAATAGCGATCGCACTCTTATTCATCAATACAACCGCATTGGCAGCCACAATCAATCCCTGTCCCAAAGGTATGGCGATGATTTCAGGAGGAACGTTCAAAATGGGGTCTGATAATTCCAGTTTTGTGGAGGAGCGATCGCCTGGAGATATAACGGTGACTAACTTCTGTATTGATAAATATGAGGTAACAAATACACAATTTGATGAATTTGTCAAAGCCACAGGATATGTGACAGTTGCAGAGCGTCCCTTATCTCAAGAACAGTTTCCCGATTTACCCGATGAGCAGCGATTACCAGGTTCCCTAGTATTTGAGATGGCAAAACCGGGTGTCAAGCAAGTTTCCTTTCTGAGTTGGTGGCATTGGACTACTGGCGCGAATTGGCAACATCCTTTTGGGCCAGACAGTGGAATCGCTAGCAAATCCAACTATCCAGTTGTTCATATAGCTTACGAAGATGCTCTAGCCTACGCTAAATGGTCAGGAAAATCCCTACCCACCGAAGCCCAATGGGAATACGCCGCCCGTGGTGGCTTGGATGGTGCAATCTATGCTTGGGGCGATGAATATTCTGAACATAGAGCCAACACTTGGCAAGGAATTTTTCCCTTTTTCAACACCAAAGCCGATGGTCACTTGGGCATTGCTCCCATCGGTTCTTTTGCACCCAATGGTTATGGACTCTATGACATGACTGGCAATGTGTGGGAATGGACTACTGATTTCTTTCAAGTCGGACGCGATCGCAAATCCGATCAAATTAATCCTATTGCCTTAAATCAAAGCTTTGATCCCAAAAAGCCCGATGAATCACAACTACACGTAATCAAGGGGGGATCGTATCTCTGCGCTCCCAATTACTGTAGCCGCTTCCGCCCGGCGGCGCGGGAGTCAGAATCACCCGATACGGGAACTACTCATATCGGGTTTCGGCTAGTTAAAAATTTGCCTTCCAGCACACTATCTTTGATGAGCAACAATAATGGCACAACTGACTGATCCTCACAAGAGAGATTCTTTGTATGCATCTCTCAAGTTAGCTTCTGGTGCGATCGCCTTTTTGACAGCCCTGACGCTAATATTTTCTAGTCTCTTACCTCTACCTGCTTGGGCGGACTACGGCGACAAATTGCCATTACCCCAACCATCTTTTAAAGGCAAAATTGGCATTACTTACAAAGAATCCGAACCAGACTTCCCCAAACCAATTAAGGCTCCAGAAAATGCACCAAACGTGTTGCTGGTGTTGCTTGATGATGTCGGTTTTGGACAAACCAGCACCTTTGGCGGTTCGATCGATACGCCTAATTTAGACCGTCTAGCAGCAAGGGGATTGCGTTATAACCAATTCCACACTACAGCACTCTGCTCTCCTACCAGAGCCGCATTGCTCACGGGACGCAATCACCATTCTGTGAATACAGGTGTGGTTGAGGAGTTAGCCACAGGCTATCCAGGTTATACTGCGATTTTACCTAGAAGTGCGGCAACGATCGCTGAAGTATTGCGAGACTATGGATATAACACGGCGGCCTTTGGCAAATGGCACAATACCCCAGACTATGAAACCAGTGCAGCAGGCCCATTCGATCGCTGGCCGACAGGTTTAGGTTTTGAGTACTTCTATGGATTTCTGGGCGGTGATACCAATCAATGGAGTCCAGCTTTGGTAGAAAATACTCAACATATTCAGAAACCAAGCGTAGGCGCAGCCCGTCGTAGACATCGCCCTGATTATCACCTCACCCCCGATCTAGCAGACCATGCGATTAAGTGGATTCGTACCCAACAAGCGATCGCTCCAGATAAACCCTTCTTTACCTACTTTGCCACTGGCGCTACCCATGCCCCACACCATGCGCCCAAAGAATGGATCGACAAGTACAAGGGTAAATTCGATCGAGGTTGGGATAAATTACGCGAAGACATTTTTGCTCGTCAGCTAGCTCTTGGTGTAATTCCCGCCGATACGAAGCTGACCCCTCGCCCGGCAGAACTCCCAGCTTGGGATTCCCTCACTCCCACCGAGCAGAAAGTTTATGCGCGTCAGGCGGAAGTATTTGCAGGTTTCCTCAGCCATACCGATGCACAAATTGGTAGAGTCATTGACGCTATAGACCAACTGGGTGAATTGGATAACACCTTAGTCTTTTTCATCGCCGGCGATAATGGTGCGAGTGCTGAAGGCGGCTTAACAGGTAGTGTTAATGAATTAAAAGTCTTTAATGGCGTAGCAGAAAGTCCTCAAGAAGTTCTCGCGGCTTTTGATGATTTAGGTGGGCCAAAAACCTTCAATCATTTTCATGCAGCTTGGGCTTGGGCAGTGGATAGCCCCTTCCAATGGACAAAACAAATTGCTTCTCACTTCGGCGGAACCCGCAATGGTTTAGTTGTAGCTTGGGGCGATCGCATCAAAAATCGTGGTGGATTGCGAAGCCAATTCCATCATGTAATTGATATTGCCCCTACAATTCTAGAAGCTGTGGGGATTAAAGAACCAGAGGTAGTCAACGGTGTAAAACAACAACCCATCGAAGGTACTAGCCTTGTTTATAGCTTTGACGATCCTGCTGTAGCATCCCATCACAAAACCCAATATTTTGAGATGTTTGGCAATCGTGGCATTTACGATCGAGGTTGGGTAGCAGCCGCCCGTCATGGACGCTTACCTTGGGAGCGTGTCTCGAAAACCACCTTCGATGAAGATAATTGGGAACTATACGATATTACCAAAGACTTCAGTGAAGCCAACGATTTAGCCAAGCAGAACCCTGACAAGTTAGCGCAACTACAAAATCTATTTCTGAAGGAAGCAGAGAAATACAAAGTTCTGCCCTTAGACGATCGCTTACTTCAACGGTTTGATGTCAAAATCCGTTCCAACCTAATCACAGGACGTAATAGGTTTACTTATTACACATCTGTTGCAGGGATTCCCGAAGGTAGCGCTCCCAATATTAAGAATCGCTCCTTTAGCATCACTGCCGATGTGGATGCTGCTTCATCTGGTACTGAAGGCGTTTTAGTTACCCAAGGCGGACGTTTTGCGGGTTGGAGTTTCTTCTTGCAAGAAGGTAAACCCACCTTTGCTTACAACTTGTTAAATAGCGATCGCACAATCATTCAATCTTCCCAACCAATTGCGATCGGTAAATCCCAAATTAAATTTGACTTTACTTATGATGGTGGCGCTCCGGGAGCAGGTGGTACTGGTAAGCTCTCAATCAACGATCGACAGGTTGCCGAAGGCCACATTGATAAAACTGTAGGCTACCGATTTGGTTTAGATGAAACCTTTGATGTTGGTCAAGATACTGGCACACCTGCGGTAGATACTTACCAAACACCCTTTGCATTCACCGGCAACTTACAGCAAGTCACCCTGGAATTGAAGTAATAGGGACTAAGGATTGGGGAAAGGGGAAGGGTTAAAGGGTAATTTATTCCTCATTCCCCTCTGCCCCTCTGCCCCCCTGCTCCTCTGCTCCCCTGCCCCTTTGCGTCTCTGCGTGAAAAAAAATCATGAACGAAATCTTGTCACTAATTGATAAACTCGCACTTTTCACATTTATCGTGTTCACCATGCTGGGTGCAGGGTTAAGTCTCACCGTACAACAGATTTGGGAACCACTCCGCAACCCCCGCTTAGTCATATCATCGCTACTAACAAATTTTGTACTAGTGCCAGTTTTTGTATATTTACTATTGCAAGTAGTACATTTAAGCGAACCACTAAGAGATGGCTTACTGATTATGGCAGTAGCATCAGGGCCTCCAGCACTACCGAAACTTGCCCACATAGTCAAAGGCAATATCGCTTTCTCGGTGGGATTAATGATGTTGCTAATGCTGGGCACAATTTTTTATATGCCGATTGTACTACCCTTAGTGGTGGAAGGTGTGCAAATTAACTCCTGGGACATTGCCAAACCCTTATTGTTAATGATGGTTAGCCCATTGATCGTTGGGTTATTCATCAAAGCAAAATTGAGTGCGATCGCCCCCACTATCCAGCCGATTTTGTTCAAATTATCTAATGCTGGATTGCTTTTAGGTCTGGTAGTCAGGCTGATAGTTCACACTAACGATATTATTAGCTTATTACAAACAGGTGCAATTTTCGTTTGTGCCGTTTTCATAGTCTTCTCCTTTAGCGTAGGTTATCTTTTGGGCGGTCCTGGTATCGATACCCAACGAGTGCTAGGAGTGGGAACAGCTCAACGTAATTTTGCCGCCGCATTATTAGTAGCTACAAGTAATTTTGAAGATCCCAGCGTCGTGAGCATCATTATGGTGACGAGTATTTTAATGATGATTGTAGTTTTGATTGCCGGGCCAAAGTTCATAGAACTAGACCAAGGAACAAGTGTAGAGATAGAGCAGGTAGAGGGTTGAAACTCTTGTAGCTGCAAAAATATCTATGTTACTCATTTTGACGAAAGTCCCTGGGTGGAAAAATTTTGATTTTCACTCTGCTCTAGATATACATAGCAAAGTAATCATTGTATATTTCTGTATTAGTCATAACTGTGAGTTCTATTTGTTTCTGTTCTTCATCTGTTGCCGAACTCGTAGCTTGGTCTAAGCTTTCTTGAGGAATAAAATCACCACAGTATTCATTCGCCGGTACTGTTGCATTCATCTTCTGGGGATAACTCAATTTGAGATTATTCATGATGGTAATGAATTGGCTGCGACTGCGATCGCTAAATCTGGGATTAAGCCGCTTTTCTTCACCAATAGTGGAAACAGTGCGCCCTTTATAATCATGAGCAGGGTATACCAAGGTATCATCTGGCAAGGTGAATAAGCGTTGTGTCACGACATCGTATAAAGTTCCAGGATCGCCCCCCTGAAAATCTGTGCGTCCACAACCACGAATAAATAAGGCATCACCAGTTAACAGATGGGTTTTGTTCACCAAATATGCTATGTGACTGGCGCTGTGTCCTGGTGTGAAAATTGTTTCGATGATTACCGATCCCACCTCTAAGATTTCGCCACCGACAAGGGAGCGATCGGCTTTTGTCACAGCAGTATTCTGGGGAACGATCGCTTGAGCGCCTGTTTTTTGCCTAAGTTTGCCTGCCCCTGTAATATGATCGGCATGGAGGTGGGTTTCTAGACAGTAGCGTAGCTTTAATCCCAGTTCATCCAATGATTCCAAATCGCGGTCAACTTGCTCTAATACAGGATCGACTAGAACAGCATCTCCTGTCTGCCGATCGCCAATTAAGTAAGTATAACTACTAGTTGCAGGGTCAAAAAACTGCCGAAATAGGAAAGTTGACTGCGGTATCTCTGCACTGCGATCGCTTAACAAAGGCATCGTCGGAATAGGACGCACACGCACTGGTAGCGACTGCAATAACGCCTTAGATAATTCCTGTGCCTGTCCCCGTAATTCTGGTACAGCGATAGTTTCCCACAAGTCGCCCTTGCGTGGGGTTCCCAAGGTATAAAACAGCGCCGAAACGTTACCGTCTGCTGCATATAAAGCACCGTAGGTATCTGTATCTAATCCTAAACCGATGGCATTGGGGCGAATTAATTTCTGCGATCGCAAATCAGTAATCAAAGGATGAGACGATCGGCGATAATCTGCTGCTACCCCTGTACAATTCACCACTCGGCGGACGTGCAAGATATGATTAGTTTGGGTTTTGCGCTGGCAGACGGTAACAGCTACACCGTCCGGCAAAGCTTGATATTCTCGAATCCGCCCGGCGGCAATGGTGAGTTGAGCAGAATCCAGCATTTGGGTGACAACATCCGCCACTTTTGGAGCAATGCGGTGACGATGCACATCCCAATAGGGTGTCAGATAACGCAAGAAACGTTGTTGTTCTTCGGTTGGTAGTTTTTGCCAGATTTTCTGATTCATCGGACGCAGAGAATCAATTACTGCCCGCCAGTCGTAGCCTTGGGTAGCCGCAATTTCCACCTCGGTACGTAGCCGACGTAACCAGTCGCGCACACTTTTTGGTGAATTTTCTAGCGTTAAGAAGCAGGGATAAGGTTGAGCCGCTTGATGTTTGAGCGGGAATAATCCTCGTCGGGACACAGCATAAATTTTACCTCTATGCTGGCGATCGCTCAGAGATAAAACCATGTCCACCATCGTCAGTCCCGTACCAATTAGCAACACAGGTGCATCAGCATCAAGGTCTGCTAAAGCATCGGCTGACCAAGCATTTCGCAGATAACTTTCATCATTACTATTTGGGTTTTGAATAGCGAGGGGTGCAGAAGGTGAGTTCCCCAATGCCAACACAACTCTGTCTGCGGCAAAACAGCGACCACTACGCAGAGAAATCATTACACTTTTTTTTTCAGGCTGTACCCCTACCACTTCATCGGTGAAGCGTTCTAGTCGCACATCACTGGGCGCTGTGGCTTCTGCTTCTGCTAAAACCGATTGAATGTATAAACCATAGACTTTACGAGGTATGAAGGTACTGGCATTGACTTCTTCTGAAAAAAATGCTGTCAACTCATTGCGGTTGTGCTGAAGCCAACGTAACAAATGCCCTGGATCGTGGGCAAATGCACTCATGTTACCTGCCGATACATTCAGCAAATGACAGTTGGTATCGGTGCTGTAGGCGATTCCCTTGCCAATTTGATCGCTGCGCTCAATCAGCTTAATGGTGAGGGGTTGGGTAGCAGTTTTCAATAGGTGGGTAGCGACTAGAGAACCACTAAAACCTCCGCCAACAATAGCGATCGTGGTTGGAGTATGGGCAGTTAAAAAACTAGGGTTCATAGCGGTTTTAGTTACAATCAATAGTTATACTGATTTCATCAAGTCTCTTGACTGGCACTCAATGCTTTTCCAACCCAGATGAAAGAATTAAGATTTGATTGCTTATAGATTCTTATAATAGCTGCTTTCAGCTATTAAATACATTTAATTGATAAATTAACCGTTGTTTTGGGTTGCACAGTAGACTTCTTGCAGAAGTGGGGAAAAAGATAAGGGGTAAAAAATGAAGAGTGCTGAGTAAAAAGTGCTGAGTAAAAAGTGCAAATCCCAATGTAAGCGATCGCACTCTCTGCGATGGCATTGGTACTAAAAGCAATTAGAATGTTCCTTTCCTTGCAAGACGCTACGCGAACGACTTCGCTCAGGGAACGTTTTGCTCAGGGAAGTTTTGTTTAGGGAAATTAATTACTGTTATTGCGATGCCTGCGACGGGCGTAGCCATCGCTTTCTAAGAGGATGTTTAAAAAGTCCTGTTGTTGGTAGCAAAAAGTTTTAGATCCCCCTAAATCCCCCTTAAAAAGGGGGACTTTAAGAAGTCTTTCCCCATTTTTAAGGGGGGCTAGGGGGGATCAATGAGTGCCTAAAATCATACCTAAGCACTTGTCAAACAACCTCTAATATCAATTGGCGTCCGATCTTGCAGCAACTTCCGCTTTGCTTGCAGCAACTTCCGCTTTAACGTTTCCGTGTTTTGCGCAAGCTGTAGCAACTTCCGCTTTGCTTGCAGCAACTTTCGCTTTCACGTTTCCGTGTTTTGCGCAAGCTGTAGCAGCTTCCGCTTTGCTTGCAGCAACTTCTGCTTTAACGTTTCCGTGTTTCGCGCAAGCTGTAGCAGTTTCCGCTTTGACATTATATCAATTCATAATTTGTAATTCATAGTTCGTAATTACTAATTAGGATAAGGCAAATAAATTTTAGGCTTTTTTAGAAAAATCAACAATTCCACGTATGACAACCTTTTCAACAATTGTCCACTATAGAGTTATGAAAAATTAAGAAAATGAGTATTAATTATGGGAAGGCGAAAACGCAATTCACGTACTCTTGGCAAAGCTGAACTACGTCTAGCAAGCGTTAAATCTATTAGTCAAACTCTCGATGTCGGAGAGGGGCTAACAGTCAAAGATTATACTGAGAAAATCGAAAGAATGCGGCAATCTCTAGAAGCATACAATACTACCCTCTCTACTATCGATGTCTTACTAACCCAACTCGTCGAAAATGAACAGGATTTAGCAGACTATTCTGAGAAAATTTTGCGTGGTATTGCTTATAAATATGGTAATAATAGCCATGAATATCAGATGGCTGGAGGTACTCGTAAAAGCGATCGCAAGCGTGCTGTGCGTCAAAGCGTAGTTTTGGCGAAATAATACACAATCCATTTGGGTTTTGTCTGGGATGCGATCGCCTATGCAATATCTTAAGGTGTAGCGTCTGTTACTAACATCGTTATTTTTTGATCGGGTTGGGGAACTCTATAAATACGGTTTAGTAATTGCCCAGCGCTAGATATGGGCTGTTCTGAACCGTGTTGTAACAATATCTGGAGTTTTAAGGATCGGCTGATGGATAAATCAATTATTCAGTTGGTTGACGAGTTACCGACTGACAATATTACTGTCAAAGTTTTAAAAGCTCTTGATTATGTAGCACCAGGTGAATGGAGCAATTTAACGGGGTTTGACAATAGTATCCGCACCATTACTGGAGAAACTGATGCTAAGGTAATTCAGAAAATCCGCGATCGCGCTGTCACCTTATACGAAGATCCTCAACAAGGCTACGGGTTCGCAATCAAACTTTATCAAACAATTGATAAGGCAGACACAGCGATGGCAGCGGCGGCTTTAGCGAATAAAGTTAGTGAAAAAATCGGCTTTCTCTCCTTTTTAGGTAAAATTACTCCTAAAGCTGATGTCACTCAATCTATTGACTTATTATTGAAAATTGCCGTCGAAATCATTGCCTTTTGCAAACTAAACGGTATTCCTCAACCTAATCCCCAAGAGTTTGCTAATTCCCTGACTAACAACTATCAAAATGCATCTCTAATGCGGATGGTAGCTTTAGTTTGTCTAGATGGAATTCTGCCATTGGGGCCTGACTTTCTCAGCAAAATTCACGGAGTTATTAGTGGTACTGATTCTAGTACAATAACTCAAAATCCGGTTTTCTTAGCCGTTAATAACTTTCTTCCAGGCAGTAATCCTTCTGATAAACTTGGTTTTATCAATCAGGGTTTCAACTCCGTGCAAGGCTGGATGAATAATTTAGTAGCCAAGACAGGCGTAACCCCGCAATCAATTTCTAGTCATTTGGGTAATTTTATTCAGATTGCTGATGATAATTTAGATTTAGTTGCAGCATTCCTAGATCAAACTACCAATTACTACGAGCATACAGGAATTCAAACTGTCGCTCGCAGTTTGATTTTGCAAGCATACGCTCTAGTAAAAGAGGAAATCAAACAAGATGAACAAAAGCCGATTCAAGATGTCTCATCTGCTGCTAAATCAGATAAATCAGATAAGACTCAGTATGAAGTCAGCAAAACAGTAGAAGTTTGGGATAATGATGACGAGGATTGGTATCAGGGAACTATTGAGAAAATCGAAGATGACCAGTTCTTTGTTCATTACCTTGGTTACGGTTCATCTTATGACGAGTGGGTAGGCGAAGATGACATTCGGACTCGCGATCTTCGCTCCACTGATGAAAATGGATATGCAGTAGGTCAAAAGGTAAAATGTTGGGATGATGACCAAGAGGCTTGGTATTCCGCAACGATTGAGCAAATCCAAGGTCAACAATACTTTCTTCACTACGTTGATTATGACTCATCTTATGACGAGTGGGTTGATAGCGATGAGATTTCCTAACTGTTGAATTAACACGGGGTTGACAAAAATTGCAACCCGCAGATTCCCGACTTTTCAAAAAAGCCGGGAATCTTGTTTTTCACGAATGGATTCAATATTGCTCTAGTACTTTTAAAAATCATAATTGACATCTCGTTAATCAATTACGAATTACGAATTACGAATTACGAATTACAAATTATCCTGACACTTGCGCTACGATATCCCCTATTGCTTTCGTGCAAAGTACGTGAGGAGTTGTAAAGATGAAACAGATGATAAAAGAATTTAATACACAGGATACCCGAAATCTAGTTGCGATCGCTAACCAATTCGCCCAACTGGGAAAGGTTACAGGCGTTAAAGCATTTGGCAGTGGTAATATCAATGACACCTTTTTAGCAACTCTAGATTCTTCCAAAGAACAACATTTTGTCCTGCAACGCATTAACACACAGGTGTTCCGTCAACCACAACTGATTATGCAGAATATGCGTACCTTAACTGAACACGTTCAAAAAAGGTTGCAGGATATGCCCCTTAATCGTCGCTGGGAAGTGCCACGGGTACTGTTGACCGAAAACGCTCAAGACCACTTGAAGGATGCAGACGGCTCATTTTGGCGGGCAATCAGCTTTATTGAAGGCTCCCAGTCTTTTGATAATATGCGCGATCGCTCCCACGCGAAAGAAATCGGTTATGCCTTGGGGATGTTCCACAATCTAATCAGCGATTTGCCAGCAGAAAAACTTGCTGACACCCTCGAAGGCTTCCATATTACACCGTTTTATCTCCAGCATTACGAGGAAGTTTTGCCGAAAACTAGTGTGCGTCAATCTTCGGAAGTTAATTATTGCTTGCAGTTTGTTAGCGATCGCCAAACCTTTGCACATATCCTAGAAAATGCCAAAGCTGAAGGCAAGCTACCCCTACGTCTGATGCACGGCGATCCGAAAATCAACAATGTTATGTTTGACATTGTTACCCAGCAAGCCGTTAGCGTCATCGACCTCGACACCGTGAAACCCGGTTTGGTACATTATGATATTGGTGATTGCCTGCGATCGGGTTGCAATCCGGCTGGCGAAGAAACCGAGAATTGGGAAAGTATTTATTTCGATACCGATCTGTGTCAAGAAATCCTCCAGGGTTATCTCGCTGTGGCTAAGGCATTTCTGACCGAGAATGATTATGCATACATATATGATGCCATTCGTCTAATTACTTTTGAACTAGGACTGAGATTTTTTGCTGATTATTTAGCAGGGAATGTCTACTTCAAAGTTAAGCACCCAGAACATAATTTAGCAAGAGCGATCGTCCAGTTTAAGCTGACTGAAAGTATTGAATCTCAAGAAACGCAGATTCGCAAAATTATCCAAGATATGAAATGAACAACCAGACATTTTCCCTGCAACCCTTCCCTTCCACCGAGTCTTTTCCTGATTTGAAAATTACAGGCAATATCTCCCGAAATGCTAATCAACTTACCATCTGCTACAACCTTGGAGGCAACTTAAAAAAAATTACAGTTGCCTCACCATCAAATGCACCATCACGCAAGCATGAACTTTGGGAAGATACCTGCTTCGAGTTTTTTCTTAGCATTAAAGATTCTGCACGGTATTGGGAGTTTAATCTCTCTCCTGCCGGACACTGGAATGTCTATCGCTTTGATGGCTATCGTCAAGGAATGCAAGAGGAAACAGCTTTTGAAAAGCTACCGTTTAGCGTTCATAATCAAGCTAATGCTTTGGTACTTGCGTTAGATGTCGATTTGGATAAAATCGTCTTGGCAGAACAAGCTATTGAAATTGGCATTACTACTGTTATCAAAAATATAGATGGTAATGTGAGTTACTGGGCTTTAACTCATAAAGGTGACGAAGCTGACTTTCATTTGCGGGATAGTTTGATTGTTAAGTTGTGAGATACGTTTTTATATAGCTTGCAAAGTTGGGAATATTAACTGTAAATACTTAACTTATTAAGTATATAACGTGAATATGAATGCAAATGAATTTATCTCACAACTACCTCATGTAAGTATAAATAGCAGAGAATTACTTCCTGAAAATTCAGGGATATACTATGTACTAGATGAACAATTTATAGTTTGGTATGTAGGGCAGGCAAAAAATTTACGTAGTCGTTGGGCAGGTGATAGCCATCACAGACTGTATCAGTTACAAAAACAGCGAAAGAAGCAGTTTGTCATATACTACGAATTGGTAGCTGAATCACATCTCAATGCTATGGAACGACAGCGCATTGAAGAATACAACCCGCAACTGAATGGAACTAAAATTAGAACAAAGAAACTACATCCAACAGAAACGCTATTACGAGAAACATTAACTATACTTGCACCATACAGTTTTGTACTAGGTGTAGAACCTCCACGAAAACAAGATCCTAAGCTGATTAATGATTCTATACATTGGCGAGATGATTGGAGAGTTCAGAAAGCTGTATTGCCCCTGAATGTAATACACATTTGTATAAATTTAAAAGAGTTAGAAGAATTTGCAAAGGATTGGCTGTCTGTTAATCGATTTTTAAAACAGGTGTTCAAGCAGCGCACTAACTATTCAGATAACTGGGCTTGTAAAGGTCAAGTAAAAGATGAAAAGTATGGTTTATTCTTCTTAAGGAGACTATTAGTTAATGGTTTTGCTATCGAAATCTACAGAGCTACGAAAGAAGCTTTAGAACATATTGAAGGTTATGAATTAACTCAATTGGCTGGAGTTGATATGAGGGTTGTCAATGAAAACTCTCTAGTTGCACTCAAAAATAAATGCCTGCTAAGTGTTACTGGAATTTACATGTCTTCTGATAAGCAATACCATGCATATGAGCAAAATCGTCAGAAGGCAATAGAACGATTATCTCCATATAAGAAGGATCTGATTAAGTTGCTATTTAACGAACAGATAGACATTAGCAAACTTAAAGTTTTCCTGAAAGAACACAAGACGGAAGAAGAAAGCAATACAAACTCTCCCAAGAGACTAACAAACCTTATTGCCAAAAAAGAGTATTTCAAGCAGTTATTAATAGAACGTGGTATTGACTTGGAACAATATCAGGTTAATAAGTATTTGGATTCTCTACCAATAGATGATAACTACGTAGACAGCATGAAAGATAAAAGGATGAGTATCTTCGTCAAAACATTTTTGGGTAATCTCAAAGAACCAATAAGCTACAAGGTTCTTAAGCTAGCGAACGGTGAAACAACGACGGTTGGTAGAGGTAATTTCATACATGGAGCAAAAGGTAGTACATTACAAGGCTCTCTTTATAAAGAAGTTTATTTAGCAGTCACAGTAGATCGAGTATTTTGGTTGCTATTAGAATCCTGTCTATCAGATTTCACTAAAGTAAGACTCAATAAAGAAGAAGGATACATAAGTAAAGCATATATATCTGCTAGGAAATTTCTAGTACCTGCGATGCTTACTGTCACCTTAAATGGTAAGTGGAAAGCAGATATACCATTTGGCCCTAAAGATGATATGTCATACAGCGAGGTTGTAGAAATTATCAAAAGTCGCTTACAGGAAAGTGGAATACCTAAACTCAGGTTTTCATTCAAATCTGAGTCTTCACGCACTTAGCTACTAGCATCTCACTCTGAAAAACTTTGACGAGCAAATGGATCGTATTTCCTCGTCTGTAATTTGGTGTTTTGAAAGTAGGTTGCGATGTCTACGACGGGCTACGCCTACGCATTTATTTAGAGTATGAACTAGTTGGTGCAATTAGATTCAATATCTCAACACAGCAATATTTACATATTTATACCTTCATGATTATTGGTTTATTAAGATGAACAACTATTTTGTAGAAAGAATAAAGTGATTTAGTTCTTTCGTTTGATAGAGTTAATTAAAAGATAAGTAAGATATATAAATAAAGAGCAAATTACCAAATTTTAGCTTTATGCAAAAAAAATATAGCAATCTTCAGGCTATAAAATCTACTAAAACAAAACAATTACAACGTGTTTACAAACAAAATCAACCAAAAGATAGATTCATTTCGCCGAAACTTGCCCAAGCCTTAGCTGCAATTACTAAAGAAATTGTCTCTGAGCAAGACAGGATGCTGCTGATAGGAGTGCAGACAGAAAATGTATCTGTTCAACTGTTTGAGGATGCGGTTTCTGGGAGGGCTAAATGAACTCACAATATAACTTTCAATACTTTCAAGGGAGTTCTCTTTCCGATCTGTTTGCTCAAGATATTACAGATGCATCTTATGGGTTTATCCTGAATTACCCTGCAACTGCCAGTTGGGCTGCTTATCCCAACCTGGAAAAATATTTTATTCAAGATGGCAGTAGTGAAGCCACCAAAACCTCCTTTGACAAGATTTGCCAAAAGGAACCTTGGAAAATTTTAGCTGTATTAGGCGATCGCATTCCAGGAATTGCGATTAATCCGCCGCCAAAGTCGCTGCTTGCATACTGGCAAGAGCATTTTGGCTTCAGCTACTCCAATAGGTTAATGATGGATCGCTTAACTTATCTGGACGATCTCAGCCACAGCGAGCGCTTTGACAAACTCATCACTCTATTTCCCTTCGATCGCCTAAAACCTGAAAAACACGCTATTGATTCAGACACTCATTACCGTTTACTCAGCAAAGTAACGCTAGACCATCTGGGGGTGCAATGTCCAAAATACGAAAGCTACAATTTGCATGAAGTCAATCTCGAAGATATTAAATTACCAGAATTTCCCTACTTAATTAAAACGTCCCACGGACTCTCAGGAGAAGGCACTTATATTATCAAAAGCTCCAGCGATTTGAACTACTGTTTTGAAGAAATCAAGAAATATTTGGATATTAAGTTGCTCGATAGGATTATTGTCTCGGAGTTCGTCAAGAATGAGGTGCAGAATTACTGCGTACAGTTCTATGTCAACAAAACGGGAGAGATAACCCTCATCGGCACTACCAGCCAACTCGTCACTCCAGAAGGTAACTATTTAGGGGGACTGATTGACTACCGCAACACTGACATGAGCAAGTTCTTTGAGATGATTGCCGCCATTGGTGAATATGCTTACAAACATGGTTATTTCGGCGTGATTGGGTTCGATGTGCTGGAAGATCGAGACGGAGAGTTTTATGCAATCGATGCCAATTTCCGAGTTAATGGATCGACTCCGTTGTGTTTGCAGCGTCACACCTTACTGGGACTGGGAAAGGAAGTTGCCAAATATTCTAGTAGCTACCGCATGGAAGGAACGTTAGATTCAATTTTAGTGACCTTAAAACCAGAACTAGATCGCAAGGACTTAATCGTTCTGTCGGCTTTAGAGAGGGTCAAATACGGAAAAATCTATACCGAAATTTATGCGATCGTTACTGGAGAAACTATCCAGGAAATGCAGCAGATCGAGCAGAAATTACAGAATAAGGGATTGCAATGGCTCGCTTAAACAGATTGGGGAGCGGGGGAGCAGAGGAGCGGGGGGGCAGAGGAGCAGGGGAAACAAAACAGAAAAGGGATTAACCCCACTGTTGAGCTAGCTTCCTGTAGGGTACGAGAACCACTTATTAAGAAGTGGATGGACTCAGCCCCATGTTCCGCTCTGATTCACGGCAGCAGATAAGAGGTCTTTTCCCCCTGCCCCTCTGCCTCTCTGCCCCTCCGCTCCATCAAACGCCTGAAGCTTGTGAGAAATGCGGGAGTCTTGAAAGTCTAGAAAATGCTTACATCTACTTCCTGTGGCGCTTTCAGATTCCCCAATAGACAGAGAAATGCAACCGTAACAATAATTAACATATATATGTACTAGGAAAGTTATTAAGAAATATTTTTAATAACAACTGATACTAACAAAGCAACTGAATTACCTATTGAAGCTAAAGTCTCTAACGTTCTCGAAGCCAATTCCCAATCCCTGATTTATTTTAAAACGTAACACTTATGCAATTAAAGCCAATCAATCAGCAAGTCGTTTCGGTCGTCGGAGCCTCCAGTGGTATCGGACGTGTCACAGCTCTTGAGTTTGCTAGACGCGGCGCAAAAGTCGTAGTCTCGGCTCGGAGTGAGTCGAAGCTAAAGTCTTTAGTGGAGGAGATTCGCGGCTTTGGCGGTGAGGCAACTTTTTACGTAGCTGATGTGGAAGTATCTGAGCAAGTTAAAGCGATCGCAGATAAAGCTGTAGAAGTGTACGGGCGACTCGATACATGGGTACACGTCTCTGCTATCGGCATCTTTGCCACTTTCGACAACATAACACCAGAAGAGTTTAAGCATGTCATTGATGTCGATCTCATGGGACAAGTGTATGGTGCAATGGCAGCCCTACCCCATCTGAAGCGTGAGGGACGGGGCGCACTGATCCATGTCTCTTCAATGGAAGGTAGGCGATCGCTCCCCTACCAAAGTGCTTACTCGGCAGCCAAGCACGGGGTTGAGGGCTTTATCGAAGCCATGCGCCTTGAGTTGCAACATGAAAAATGGCCGATCAGCGTCACGAGTGTGAAACCAGCGGTGATTAATACCCCCTTTTGGAATAATGGTCTGACGAAATTAGGCGTAAAGCCTTCCGGGATACCACCTTACTACGATCCTAAACTTGTAGCTGATGCTATCCTCTATGTAGCCGAACATCCAACTCGTGATTACTTGGTTGGGGATGTAGCTAAAATATTAGATGTGGTACAGCGCCTCTCACCATCATTAGTAGATTCACTGTTACTGCTCGTCGGCTTCGATTTACTACGTTCTTCTGAGCCGAAATCTGAAGATGCACCAAATAATTTTTACCAATCTGTTCCTGAAGACGACAGAGTTAAGGGTGATTTTAGTAACTTAGTTATACCTAGCATTTCCGACTGGCTAGAGAAAAATCCGCTTCTTCAGTGGGGTGCGATCGCTGGTACAGCAGCATTAGCGTTTATAGCAGGTCAAGCATTCAAAAAGGAAGGATAAATAGACCTGTCCAAAAATTTGCAATCCAGTTTTTACAAGGATTTATCTCAAATCCTTGTAGACTTTTTAGCAAAATAGTGATGATATTTTGAGATAATTACTCATAATGCCGATTAGCTTAGTTATAAAAATATTTTTAACTATTCATGCTTTGCACAACCATAAGTTTGTTGATTAATTGAGTAAATCTCAGCAGTCAAATTGTCCGATCCAGGAGCATTCCAGCCAATGACAGACTATCAACGCACCTTACCGCCTCTGTGGATAGGTTCGGCGATCGCTTTCTATGCCTTTATTGCCATTGGCATTGCTGAAGCAGGATTAGGAGTTCTTCTACCCTCCATTCTGTCTACCTATAACCTGACTCCAGCAACCGTCACCCTACTGTTTCTCAGTCAAATTAGCGGCTACATTCTGGCAGCATTCACCAGCAGTCTGGTGAGTAGTCGGCTGGGATTAGCCCGAATGCTGTTGATTGCTGCGGGTGCGCTGACGATGGCACTGATAATCTATGCCATCTCACCCTCCTGGTTTCTCATGGTTGCCGCTGGATCGGCGTTGGGATTGGGCATTGGGTTGATTGATGCAGGCATTAACACTTACATTGTGCAAGATTCCCGCAGTGCCAATTTGATTGGTTTGCTCCATGCTTTCTATGGTATTGGCGCACTTTCAGGCCCCGCGATCGCTACTACTTTGTTAGCAGTTGGGATGAACTGGCGACAAGTTTATGGGGTATTAGCCGGGATTGTCAGCCTATTAATTGTCAGCGTGCTGGGCGTCATCATCTTCAACTACACTCCAATGACAGTACGGGTATTGCCATCAAAGACAACTGCCTTAGAAAATCTGGGCAGAGCGCTGCAAACTCCGATAGTACTGCTAACTGGATTACTTTTGCTGGTTTATGTTGGCACTGAAGCCTGCATTGGCAACTGGGCATACACTGTGCAGTCTGTCGCTCGTCACACTCCGACGCTGATTGCTGGTTACAGCGTTAGTGCCTACTGGGTGGGATTAACATTGGGACGTTTCATTTTAAGTTATTTCTTGCGATCGCTTGGGGCAGTCCGCACAATCAGTATGTCGCTTAGTCTTGTAATCATTGGATTGCTTGCTTGGTGGCAACTGCCAGATCAATGGATTAGCTTGCCGTTGATTGGCTTTGGGTTGGCAGCCATCTTTCCTGCAACCATTTGGTTAATTCCTCAACGATTACCAGACCCCCATGTTCCTGCGGCTGTTAGCATTGCCACTAGTGCCGCCAGTTTGGGGGCTGCGATTATACCCACTGGAGCAGGCTGGGTTGCAAGTTGGACAAGTTTAGAAATTATCCCAATGTTGATGCTGCCATTGGCGCTGTTAATGATGGGCTTACATTGCTGGCTGGTACAACATTCGGTAAAAGGCAAGTAATACCAATTAAAAATTAAAAATTAAAAATTCAGAAAGCTAAATTTTATCTAGATTTCTAGGCTGTATCTGTCACATTCTTTTTTTGTAATTGATATAACTTTTCGCACTGAATGGCACGAAAATATCAGGCGATCGCTACATCTAAAACGTGACGATTTTACACAAAGTTATATTTAGTGAGACAATTCAGCTTTCAGATGGTCAGCTAATCGAATTGCCAACGTGATAATGGTAAGCGTCGGATTAGCATAGCCTCCTGTAGGGAAAACAGAGCTACCTGCCATAAATAAATTAGAGATGCCGCGAACTTGACAATTTGCATCGACAACTCCTTGTTTTGGGTCGTGATGCATACGCGTTGTACCCATATTATGATGAGTACTAAGAGAAGCAACTGGACGATCTCCGTCTAATTCAATCTGCAACTCACCCAGTCCGGCGCTAGCAAACTCTTGTGCAAATACTAACTGCGATCGCTTCACACTGCAAATATCTATTTCGCTCCAATAATTAGTTAATTTTGCTTGCGGACAACCCAACTTATCTAGTTGATTACTGAGTGTTACCCGATTATCTGGATTTGGTGTTTGTTCAGTTTGGCTAAGAACTTCAAACTTTGTATATTTCTGTTCATTACCTTCATCCTCAGACCATCCTCCATGACTTAAATCAGGGAATAAATATTCCTTTTTGAGATTATATTTATACCAATCAGCTACTAAATCATCAATATTCGTAATTACATTTTGCAAATGCTGAAAAATATTTTTAGGTAACTGTCTTTGTCGAAGTGAAGAGAACAAAATTTTTGCAGAAGCCTTTGCTGCCGATCTATACCTTTCATCTCTGGGATATAACAACGCGGTCATATTTAGTAATTTCTCGCGGCGCATAACTTGTTCCGTGAGCGCAAATTTTCCCATGACTGTGACATTATTCACGCGGCGTAAGTCATACAAAGCCATCGAATTAAAGATTTTGCGATTTTGCGGAACAAGCATACCACAACGAATAAAAGGATGATCCATGAAGAATCTACCCACTAAATCATGTTGATTGCCTAATCCATTCTTTTGAATTCTGTTTGACAATAATAATAAACGCGCGTTTTCAATCCCACCTGCGGCTAAAATAAATACTTTTGCAACAACCCAAAATTTCTTACCAGATAAACAAGCAACTTGCACGCGTTTCACTGTTTGGGCTGTTTCGTCTGCCTCAATTTCTACCACATTGGCGTTGAGGAATGTAGTTATATTAGGAGATTGATTGATTTGGTGGCGATATTCATTGGTGAAAATATCGCGCGGGCCAAACTGAAACATACTAGTAGTAACTCGGTCACTTGTGAAATGTGTCCGAGGAGATTGAGCATTTTCCCAAGCCTCTGCCTCATAAGCAAAAGAACCTAGTTTACAGACTGCTTGAGCGCGCTCATAAAATGGATTCAGGTGAGATTTACTAAAAGGCCAGCCACTGTATGGAACCCAATCTCGTTTTTCAAAATCTATTTCGTCTAACGGTACGTGCCTTAAACCAAGTTGATTTTTATTAATTTCAATATTCCAGACATTAGCCATCCCACCAAATTGACGATGACGCATATCTTGTAAGGGTGGAAAAGGATCTCCAACCGTTTCGCCCTCACCAAGAGATGCAGTTTCTTGATTAAATTCCAAATCACCACTTTCTAGTAAGCAAACTCGAAAGTCTTGCCCAATTAATTCTCGTGCGAGTGTAATTCCTGCTGGGCCAGCACCAACTATACAAACTTCAGTATTAATAATTTCATCTATTGGCAATTTGCGGCTATCAATCAACATTGATTTAGTTCCTTTTGCATAAATATTTTTTATATTGTGCAGATGCATACAGGGTATTAATTATGAGGCGTAAATGCGTTTGTAGTAAGGACTTTAGTCCTGAATTTTTAAGCACTAAAGTGCTTACTACAAACCTATAAAAACTATTGTGATAAAGGACTAGGCATTACAGAGCGAATTGCACTAATAAAATTTTGGGCATAATTCTGCGTTGAAAAATCGAGAGCGCGTTGTCTAGCAGCAACTCCCGCACTCTGGGCAAATTCTTGCTCGTCAAGATAGCGGAGAATTGCGATCGCTAATTGCTCCGCATCGCCGTAAGGTGTTAATAGTCCATTCATGCCATCGGTAATAATCTCTGTCGGGCCGCCTGCACTGCCGGCAATTACAGGTTTACCCAGCGCCATCGCCTCAATAATCACAATCCCAAATGGCTCATTATCCGATGCATGAACAAATACATCCATTGCCTGCACCCATTCTGGGATATTACGCTGTAGTCCAGCCATAATTACTTGGTCTTTCAAGCCTAAAGCGGTGATTTCGCCTTTTAAAAAGTCCTCATAATCCGGTTCCAAATCGTGCTTACCGCCAACCACTACACAATGGGCATCGGGATACTTCTGTAAAATTTTGGGCATTGCTTGCACCAATACGTGCATTCCCTTCCATCGTTGCAATCGTCCCACAATTCCAATCAACGGCCCGTGTAAAGGTAAGCCTAGTTTTCGCCGTACTTCTTCTGGAGTTGGTAAAGCATTCGGCTCAAATCGGTCTAATGCGACACCAGGATAAACCAAAGGTGTTGGTCTGTGCGGCCAAATCTCTGCCTGTGCTTGCTTACCATCTTGCGAAAGGGTAATAATTGCCCGCGCTGGAATTAAAGTAGCAAGTCGCACCAACCAAGTTTTATCACTAGGTACTTCTAGTTGATACCACACAGCAGGCAAGCCCGCCAGCATCGCTGCCAAACCTCCCGATATATGCGTAATCCACATCCAATTGACAATTATATCTGCACGTTCGCGGCGAGCGATCGCAGCTATCCGCAAAACAGCACCAATAAAACGGTGGATTTGCCGTAAACGTCCACTTTCCACAACTCGCGCATCAATACCGAGAGACTTTACTTGTTCGACCATCGGGCCGTCTTCTAAAAATATCACCAGCCACTCAACACCAGCATTGCGTCCCTGCTGCACCAAATCCCAAAGCATCATTTCACCACCGCCTCGTTGCTCGGCCAGTGGCATGACAATAATTACTTTCATAATCTATAAAATTCCTATTTAAGTTGTAAGAAAAATGGGTTTAAAACCCCGTGTTTCCAGCACGGCTTTAAAGTAATGAGTAAGGAGTAATGAGTAATGAGTGGATGAAAAATGGGTATTTACTCATTACTTATTACTTATTACTCATTACTCCTTCTTAAGAGTGCGTTCACGGCGGTGAGGATGTCAAAAGATTTATGAGATTCTCGATTTATTAGAGAAGTTAGGAATATTGGAAAACATCTGAGGATTGCTATAGTACTTATGTCCAGCCATAGCCATAGCTAAAAATCCCCAAAGAATCATCCCTGATACGCTCAACATCCCGCTACCGATAACTAACTGTGAAGCAGAACTGATCCCAATGGCGCGGGCAGCACTGAGAAAACTATCAAAACGACCTTCACCATAGCTGCTAACAGTAATAATCAAAAAGATTAATCCACCCATATAAAATATGCCTCCAAACCAACCAAGGGTGAAAAACATATCTAAAATGCCACTATCAATTACCACTACTTCAATTTGACCAGTTTTTTCGTTGACCTTCCAAATATTTCCTAAGCCGTTACCTAGACCATTAGAAAGGGCTAAACCAAGATTTCTATCGTAAGTTCCCGATCTATCTTTAAAGCTGCCATCTTCTTGAATGTTAGAAAAAGTTTCAAAACGTGCTGCTACTACTCCAGCAATTGGTTCGATAGTTGTCAATGGCACAACACAAATAGCCATGACCGCAATTATGGTAATTAAGCGCATTTGAATTTTGGCTTTGACTGAACCCATAATCATAATTATTCCAAATAGCCAGCCTCCCCAATTAGTACGTGCTTGTGTTAATAGAAAAGATAAGTAACCAACAGCTGAAGCCGGAAAAATTAAGCTTCCTGAACCGGTCAATAATAACAGTAACCCAGCCTGCATAACAGAACCAAAGGGGCCAACTGAGTGTAATGTACTCCAGACGCGCATCCCGAAAGGTACAGGGTTTCCAGAACTCATGAATAATTTTGATTGTATGAGCCAGTACCTATCCCACTCAGGAGCTACCACAAATTGATATACGCCATAAGTTCCTAAAATCAACACACACCAGAGAAATGTTCGTTGAATATTCTGGCGATAGCTGGGATAATCTCGCCAGTTGATAAATAAGTGAAAAGCGAAAATAATTGGACTGAGCCAATCCATCAATCCGCGTGCTACAGGGATAGGTGGGTTGTAAATTAGACCGATGAGAAAGCCATAAAACACTCCGATAAAAGCTAAAACAAACGGCAAACCCCCTTGACGAGAAGCGCGGGGAAAGTGTCGCAAGAATGTTGCTATAGTAATAAACACCACTAAGTAGGGTGCTATAAGCATTTGACGGCTAGCATCCCACCCTACCCGATAATCAACTAAGCGAGTCGCTAAGGGTGTGAGAAACCAAATCCACCAGGTAAAGCCAATGTAGAGAATGGGATGCCGCAAGTATAAAAATAAGGCTACTACTAAAGCTGTCGCCGGGTAAATTAGACGCAATCCGGCAGTAACACCACCAAAATAGCAAACTACAGTTAGTAATATAAAGCCTGCGATCGCCATCCAACCCTGTAGCGATCGCTCTTCGGGAGAATAGTTTTCTTGTAAAAAACTATTGAAAAGTATCTGCTTAGAATTCATTCAATTTTAGATGTACAGATAAATAAATTTAGCAGCTTCCAATAAATTCAAATTTCCTTAATTTTGAATTTTGAATTTTGAATTTTGAATTCTTGATATCCCTGCCAACGCCCACGCCAAGATGCTAATAACTTTTTCCCTGCCAACTGCCCTTGGCTAGGTAAAAATCTCAGACATTGTACTAAGCCCAAACTATCGCATGTACCCACAAATACTGCCCAGAACAAAAATGCAATCCGGCGGATAAATGGTAAATGCTCTAGTAAAACTAAGGTTTCATTATGGACTAAATTAATAAAGGCAATTTCATTAAAGTTATTTCGCTGATCTTCGTCAAAACGTTGTGCTGGATAATGATCTACAGCAACGCTAGGATCGTAAATTATCTTCCAACCAGCCCGCTTTAATGCCAGGGTGAATGCCATTTCAAAGTGTACTTGCGCTCCAGTACCGCGCATCCGCTCGTCAAAGCGTAGTTGTCCGATAGCTTGGGTACGAAAACTCATGTTCACGCCCTTGAGAATATCGACTTCGCGGGGTTCTCCCACTCCCAGGTGATGGTTGCCAATGACTCGCCCAAACCATTGCAACTGTCCCACTACTGGGCGGGATTCGTCTTCTAATTTGCTGCCGTGGTATATCCAATCACGCCCTCCCAGTCCGCCGAGGTGACGATCGCAGGTAAAGTAAGCCGCAATCCGCTCTAACCAATCGGGGTGAGGTGCGGCATCATCATCAGTAATGGAAACAATATCGCCCTCCACTACTGCCAGTCCGGCGTTGAGAGCTGCTACCACCCCCGGTTGTGTCACTTTCACGGTATGCAGTGGCAAATTGTGCGCTGTGTATTGGGCAAGAAATTGCCAAGTTTCTGCATCCGTATCGCGGACAACCACTATCACCTGATCGACTGGTTTAGTTTGCTCCTGTAGCGCCAAAAGGCAGCGTGAGAGGTCTTGTGGACGGCGATAAGTCGGTATAAGAACGGTGTTCCGCATTCTTGCTTAACTCCTCGAATAAATCCACATAAGTTTGTGCCATAGTAGTCCAGCTGTGTTGTTCTGCCACAGAACGAGCAGCTTGACTCATTTGCTGCATGAGCATATCTACACTTACCAAGGACATCATCGCCACAGCCAAAGCTTCGATATCATTTGAGTCGGTTAAGACGATGCCACATTCTGGTGTCACCAACTCTGCACCCCCGGTGGCTGTGGCAGTAATTACTGGTAGTCCTGAAGAAAGTGCTTCTAACAATACGAGGCTACAAGCTTCATATCGGGAAGGAAAAATAAATAAATCTACTGACCGCATAATTTCGGGGATATCACGGCGAAATCCGACAAAATGCACGCGATCGCTTAACCCCAAGGATGCCGCTAGTTGTGGGAAGGGACTACCTTCGATATGACCTACTACCGCCAAATGTAAATCGGGAACTTTCACCAAGGCGTGTAGGACTGTATCTAAATTCTTTCTGGGTGTGCGGATGTCTCCAGCGAACAGAGCTAGGGTGACATTCTCCGGTAAACCTAATTTTTGGCGATTGCTTTCACCAGGGGTAAACTCTTCTAAGTCAACACCATTGACAATTACCCGAATCCGAGAACGCGGTACACCAATGTTGACTAATTCTTGGGCTACCTTTTCAGATACAGCCACCACAACCTGCGCTTTTTGGAAAGCTTGTTTTTCCCAACGGGCATTAAAAGCCGTAAATAACCACTGGTAGAAACCATATAAATCGCGGCGGTTGCGAGAAATATGAACAGGCGATCGCAACCATGAACTGTGGACAAAATGTACAGCATTCACATCAGCCGCGGCCAGATTAATTGCTCCATTGACTTTAACTAAATCAATCTCAGAGCGATGTTTACGTAACCAATCTGCACTTTTTTGGGCAAAGATGAAATTACGCACAAATTCTGTAGGATAGCCTTTGACTGGAATTTTAATCCAATTAACTTGACTATTTTCTTCTAGCTCTAGTGCGACTTCACTAGCTAATAATGTCAAGTGATGACCGCGACGTATTGCTTCCTTAGCAACCTCATAGTTTACCCGCCCCTGTCCATCACCTTTTTTGATTTTATGAGTAACAATACAAAGTTTCATACACTATTTCCTTAAGGATAATAAAGCTTGAATCCAACCCTCCCCGTATGTATTGGGGAGGGGGCAAGATTTCAAGTTTCCCCCCTTTATAAGGGGGGATTAAGGGGGGTCTATTCTACGCAAAAATTGCTAAAAAGCTTAATTTATCGAACCGCCATCGCGCTTCGCGTCTCGCAGAGAAGACGCCAAGAGCGCCGAGAATTCGTAGAGTGTGCGTAAGTCCTACGACTTATTCAAGAGGTCTCTTGAACAAATAAATTCCTCAACTCAGAGATATTGAGATATTATTTCGATATTCCTATTAACTTACTTGCTAAAAGTTGCGGAGTAAAACTAAGACTAAGTGCTGCCAGAGTTCGCACATTAAACTTTTGTTGATTCAGCGCTTGCCAAAAATAAGGACGTGCTGCGGCTATCTGTTCGCTTCGTAGCAAACCAATTCCCAAAGTAGTATTAGCTTCTAACCATTTCTGTTGAAAATGAGTTCTAAATTCCTGTAGCCGAGGGTCTTCCATAAATACTTGATAGCAAAACATTTCGCTTTTTGCTTTGCGAATTTTTGCTTGTACATCTCGACTACCACTGAGCATAGTATCAGTTTGCTCATGGGCACGATATCGCGTCAATTTTTCAGGACAATAGTAAGCGCCATAACCAGATATACAGAATAGATAGGTTAGATATAAATCCCACATCCCAGCAACTTCTGAGGGAATACTATACCAATCCACCAAGTTATTGCGAATCACACAAGATGCAGCAGTAGGTATACTTTTATCTACTAATCCAATTTTGGAAAAAGATTTATAAATTCCTTTTGCTAGTTTATCTCGCTTGTAAGCGCGTGTATTTTCTTCGGTACCAGCGTGATTAATTATGCCATTAGCATCTATAATGTATTGATCGCAAAAAGCGAGAATTAAATCAGAATTGGCTTCTAGTGGTGGTACAAGCTTTGCTAAAAAGTCTTCATGCCAAATATCATCGTCATGCAGACTAGCAACATATTTACCTTGTGCCATTTTAAAGCCATACTGCTGATTAGCTAACATCCCCACATTTTGCGGATGCTGCCAAAATTTGATGCGTGAATCACCAAAAGATGCGACAATTGCTTGAGGATTTTCGGAACTACAATTATCAGAAATAATAATTTCAATATTTTGATAAGTTTGTTTTATAGCACTTGCGATCGCTTGCTTGAGATAGTCTGGTCGATTATAGGTGGGGATAACAACGCTGACTAAAGGTTGTTGACATTCTTGATGTAATGACATATTTTTCTCACTTTATATTTTCTAAGTAAAAGATGCACTATTTAATTCAACTTATTTAGCTGGACAGATACTATATACTTTGTTGGCTTGGGAAGAGAATTCAGCTATTGTTTTTGCATAAATTGTTCGGAGATTATTTACATGAGCAGCCATTGTAAATTCCTTCATCAATAAAGTATGACCTTGCTCGCCCATGTATCGGCTTTTTTGATAATCTCCATACAATTCATTAATAGCATCAGCCAGCTTTTGGATATTATTGCTTGGAACAAGAATACCCGTTTCTCCATCTCGTAAATGTTCTGGTATCCCTCCGACTGCACTACCAATTACAGGTCGATAATGAGAGTATGCTTCCAGAGTTACAAGACCGGCAGGTTCAGGCCAAACACTGGGAAAGATGACTGCAAAACACTGTTGATAAAGTTTATCTAATTTATCCGAATCGCACCAACCATGCCAAGTGATTCGCTTATTCAATCCGAGTGTGGCTGCTAACTTTTCTAACCTTGGTCGTTCCCAACCTTCACCTGCAATATCAAGTTGAATTTTCGGGTCTGTATGTATTAAGGTTTTCAGTAACCATTCCAGACCTTTATCAGAAACAATTCGTCCAGCAAACAAAATTCGATGATTTTGATGTACTTCCAAGCTTAGGGGTGAACTTGCTGTTTCTGGTATAGAAATTCCACAATGTAGCGTTATAACTTGTTCGGGGGATACACCGTTTTGAATTAACTCTTGCCGCACATACTCGCTATTGGCAATGAAGGTAATTTTTAGCCTTTTCAAGACATCTAAAAACTGATGAGTGGTTTGAAGTTCTCTAAGAGTTCTTAAAGGTCTACGGCTACCACATTTATCGACTAATTTACCCCAGGTACATCCTAAGTAAGAGAAGTTGCGATCGCAGATTGTCCGTTGCTCTGCTAAATACTTTGTGCCGCTAGGGCAGTAGAATGAGTGATTATGAACGCTGAAGATAGCAGGACATTCACCTGTAAGCTGCAATAGCAAATCTGGACTGTGGATGTGCAGCAGTTTGAACTGTCTTTGATCGATATTTTTAAGTGATTTTATCACGCGATCGCTAACATCAGGTGGTCGATGTTCAAACAGAGAAGCTAAATAAGTTTCAACACCTCCACTCCCACCGACACCAAAACTTGAGCATTGATAAATTAGGTCTTTTTCAAAGGTTTCCTGGGACATATTTTCTATGAATTTTAAGTATATAGGACTAATTTTAATAACTTATTTATAGAGACAATAAGTGTTTAAAATCTTATTATTTTACTATTTTGCAAAATTACTGATACATATTTAGGGGTTTACGGCTGTAGAGATGTACAGCCGATAAATATGCTCTAATTCCTTTGGGAATTGGATGTTATTCCTAATCTGGCTGCCTTAGCTCATACTGCATTTGATGATATTTCCAAAGCTTGCCTTTTAGTTCCAATAGTTCTTGATACTTACCTTGCTCTACTATCCGTCCCTGTTCTAAAACTACAACTTTATCTGCTTTAGAAATAGTAGAAAGACGGTGAGCGATCGCAATTACTGTTTTACCAACAGATAGCTTTTCTAATGAATCTTGAATTAAGCGCTCAGATAGCGAATCTAAGGCACTAGTTGCTTCATCCAAAATTAAAATTTCTGGGTTCCGCAGTAAGGCTCTTGCAATAGCAATTCGCTGTCTTTGTCCTCCAGATAACCTAACACCCCGATCTCCTAATTGGGTATCAAAACCTTCGGGCATTTCCAAAATAAATTCTAGTGCGTTCGCTAGTTTAGCGGCTTCTTGAATTTCCTCATTCGTCGCCTCTGGAGTTCCGTAAGAAATATTCTGCCAAACATTAGTATTGAAGATAAAGGTATCCTGACTAACGACAGCTATTTTACGACGGAGAGAGTTAATTTCAAATTGTCGGATATCGATTTCATCAATGAAAAGATATCCATCTGTAGCATTATAAAATCGGGGAATCAAATCAGCAAGGGTTGTTTTACCAGCGCCAGACGATCCGACTAATGCTGTCATCTTTCCCTTTTCAATCGTCAAGGTAATATTATGCAATACTAGATTTTCATCATCATAACCAAAATCCACAGATACTAAATCTATTGACCTATTTAATCCCTTAAACTCAACTCTGCCATTTTTAAAGTAATATTTTTCATCACTTGTCAACAGATTTTTAATATTGTCTGCTGAACCATGTAAAGTGCTAAGATATGCTCTCGTGCCATTAATATCTTGAACAAATGGGATAAAGCGAAAGAGTACAAAGAAAAAGGTTAGCAAAGAAGCAACTTGTAGCGTTCCATTAGTGACAAGACTAGTGAATGCCAAAATAATCATTCCGATCAATACCGTAGTCGCTACTCCTTCGGCGATTGGCTTCACAAGTGTCCAGGTAAATACAACCTTTGTTGTACTACTTATTACCTTATCGCTAGCTTTATAGTAACGCTGACGCTCAAATTCTTGAGTACCACAGGAATGAACAGTGCGAATGCCATTAATAAATTCTATGGCTGTTGATGTAAAATTAGCATTAGCAGTTGTCATGCCAAAACTCGATTCTCTGACTCTAGCATTCAGATTTGACAACCCCACACCTAAAAGTGTAAATAGTAATGCTGATATTACCGTCAATTGCCATGATATCAAAAACATCGATATTAAGTAAACAAAGGTTGTTAGTCCTCTAGTTACTAAAAAAGCTCCGCCACTAAAACCTTGTCTGATTCTTTCAATCTCGGTGGTAATTGTGTTAATTAGTTCGCCAGAACGAGTTTGACTAAAGTAACTTAGCGATAAAGATTGTAACTGTTCAAAAATTTGCTTGCGTAAGCGATCGGCAAGATGTAGTTGAGATAATTCAGTATAGACTTGAGAAAAATAATTAAAGGTGGCACGTAACCAAGTACTCAATAGAATCAGCAAAGATACGCGATATAAACGATTAATTGCTGATGTCTTGGCTCCCAAAATCCAAAGATCGAACCATTCTATTCCTGTTTGCACAGGTTGAGCGTTGGGACTAGTTAAGCTTTGCAAGAAGGAAAGTAAAAAACCAATACTTACACCTTCAAAGGTTGCCGCCAAAATAGAGAAAACCAGAGCTAAAATTGCAATTTTACGAAAGTGTTTAAATTCTCGCAATATCAAATAGTTATCCTGCCAAAAGCTGCTAGCTTTGAGCAGATTACTGAGAGGTTGAGGAAGCTGGAAATTCATGGATTTTATCATAATAGTTTGGCAAGGTAGATAGACCTCTATAAATCGATACAGAGTTCAGAATGAGCAACAAAACCCTGATGTAGAGATGCGATTTATCGCGTTTGGAAAACTAATTATCTAGAACCGGATGTTACATAAATAATTTTTTTGAGCCTCAGTGCGATAAATGAAATCATCAATTACCGCACCGATAAATTACAGAGTTTGGCTATCCAGATGTAACAAATGAGACTGTGCCTCTACTTCCCAGGAAGCTGTAATTTCTGGTAATTTATTTAGCTGTACTGCATCTTCCAAAGTCCAACAACGAGATCCGGTTAAACTCATGTCACCTCGTAGCACGTTAAATAACTGTGGCAGATTGTCGAGATTGTATTTACCTATCCAACGCGCTAGCGGTGTGGTATTGTGGGTGCAAAAGCTCATCGCTTGAAAGAATTTACCCCGTTCCCCAACACGCCATTCATGACAAAAAAGTGGCCCTGGCGAGTAAACCTGCATTAATACAATCAATCCCAACATGACTGGACTTACTAATAGCAGCAATACGAAAGCAGCAATCCAATCAATTACTCGCTGTAATTGTCTGAAGGGTTGGTTAGGAAGTTTTTTGCCAGCGGGTATGCTTAAAAATATTGGTTTTTGAGCTGCTTCACATGCATCTGCCCAAAATTTGAGCAAAGTCTCACCCAATTTTGGATCTATGCTGACCAAACTTACTGGAGAATGTTGTAAGCATTCTACTAGCGATCGCTTACTATCTAATGAAGCTAGATATGGTTGTTTCACTCCTCCAAGCGGCTTCACCAACAGCTTACCCCGTCGCCACAGGAGTGTGCAGTACCCACGATTATCTTGCTGTGACTGGGTTACATCATATAAATTCTCTAGAGTTGGAATTATTGAAGTTGTCATAATGTCTTTGGGTTTATACAGGAGTGAATTACTGAGGCGTTATCAAAGGCTATTAATGCCAAAGACCCAAATCCGAATCTTGTTGTAAGTCCAAAAATCTGCTATAGTATTTGCCACTCAGCCAAGCACGTATTGCGTAGAATTCTGCTGGTGTAGAGATTTACAAATTAGACAGATACTAATTACATAGGTAGCAATCACCGCTACTATTAACATTCATGGGCAAATCTTGATTTTCCGGAAACTACTGACAGTAGAGAAGTGTAGAGGGAAATTACCCATGAATCTATATCTACGTTTAATTACGCTGAAGTGTTCATTGTCTCGATAGATTTGAAAAACCAGTCTGCTCTTGTCTTCTAGCCTTTATGAAGGTGCTTTAATCTCTAGAATATAAGACTCTGTAGAAATAGCGATCGCTCAAATAACTTCTTTATTTATTCTTTAAAGAGTCAGTGATTTCTCTGAAAATCTATGAAGATAGCATAAATATACTGGATTCTTCCCGATCGCAACAAAAGCAAATTTTGATTATAAATACGAAACGCAAAATCCCCGACTTCTTTAAGAAGTCGGGGATTTATCATCTAGCCGTACTAGCTACTTTTCTACAGCTTGACGTAGAGCCAATTGCTGTTGTTTGATATTGGGTACGTAATTACTACTAGAGTTTGATACCCCATTAGCTACAACCCCAATCAGATTTAACTTACTCAGCATGGCTGTCGCTTGATTAAGCTGACTTCGCGTCACAATACCAATGCTTGCCACCATAATCACACTACGACAAGATGATGCGGTAAGCATAGCATCCACCAAACCGAGAACTGGGGGAGCATCTATCAGTACCAAATCATAGTTTTCCTCAAATGCTGCCATTAATTGCATCATCCGAGGAGAACTCAACAGATTAGCTGGATCGGTAGGTTTGGGGCCAGCGGTCAAAATATCAATGTAGGCGGAACCTGAGTATTGAAGACTAATTTGGTTGGGTAGAGTTGTATCACTTGCCAATAAAGTTGAAAGCCCCTGCTCATTAGGAAGATTCAGCTGATGGTGCAAATTGGGATCGCGTAAGTTGGCATCAATCAGCAGTACCCTTTTGTGTAAACGAGCAGCACTCATTGCCAAACCCAACGCCAAAGCTGATTTACCCTCATCCGCTAAAGCCGAGGTAATCATCAAAGATTTTAAATTAGTAACAGTATTTAAAAGTTCGATGTTTTTGTAAATCAGATCCAGCGATTCCCAACGCGGTGGAGATTGCAATACCTGAATCGTCCAGGGGGCGAGAACTTCTGGCTTGCCAAAAGGCAACTTGATCATTGATTCTCTGGGTTTGGCTGGCGGTAACTTGGGAGTTGTTCCCAACAACGGCATGGCCATTTGCTTCTCTAACTCAGCAGTGGTGTGAACTGCATCATCAGCCGATTCGCGAATAAAGGCAGCAATGCCTCCTAACATTAACCCAACTACAGCACCTAACAGCAAATTCTGTTGGAGATTGGGGCCTAATTGCGCGCCTTTTTGGGGATCTTCCACCACTTCCCAATTAAATCCACCCTTGGAAAGTTCTTGTCGCAATTGTTGTTCTGCTCTTAAAAGCTGCTCTAATCTTTCACGACTAAATTGCAACTGCGGTAGCATCCGATTGTAATAAGCCAACAGAGGCGGGAAGCGTTTGATTTCCAAACGTAGCTCGTTTTCTTTCTGAGCCAAAGTTTGATCGCGAGCAGTTAAAGCAACTATAGTTGTCTGCGTTTCTACTAACTGACCAGCAAGGCTGAGATCGATTTGGCCCAGCTGCCCTTTTTCGAGAAGAGAGTCTCCAGAAGTGAATGCACCAGCAGATTTTCCGCCTAAAGTTCTTCCTACCTCTTGTTGCAATAATTCCTTCTGGCCCTGAAGCTGTTCTTTGAGCTTTTGCACGCTCGGAGTTTGATCTGTAAAGCGTAAGCGTTCTTGTGCTAGTGCCAATTCGCTTTTTTGGATTTCGTTTAGTAAGCCTTGATAGCGAGTAGACTGACTCAAACGAGAAGCAACTAGGGCATTTTGGGGAGAACGATTAAGTTGTTCTTCTAAAGATTTTTGGCGTGCTAAAGCTTCTCCATACTGAGCGCGAGTTGTCTGTCTTTCTTGGGAAAGATTATTCAAAGCTGTTTCAATTGCTTTGGCCTGTGACTCTGGATCGATTAAGTTCTGATTTCTACGAAATCTTTGTAAATTTGTTTCAGATGCGTTTACTTCTTCACTGGCTTTACTTAACTGTTCCCTGATGATTTGCAGACCTTTTTGTAAACGCGAAGTCTGTTGTTGTTTGTTATATTCCAGATAAACTTGTCGAATTGCATCTAGAACTTTTTGGGTCTTCTCAGGATCTCCAGCAGTATATTCAACTTGAAATATTTTAGTAGCGACATTATCTTCTTTGCTCCTGATTTGAGTTAAGACCAAAGAAGCTTTAATTTCAGCTGAAGTTATATCTGGATAATTAGACTGAAGTTTATCAACTGCTTTCTGGATGAGTCCTGAACCTTGCATCAAGTTAAGCTGAGTGGCTGTATCTATGACCACGTTAGAGTCAGTAAACTGATTGTCTACCCCCGCGCCACCTTCCGTTTTACCTTGATAGTTAGGTTCTACTAGCAGTTGCATAGAACTTTTATAAGTAGGCTTTGTTTTTACAGTTACTATGCTGGCAATCGCAATAGAACTAATTAATACTGCTAAGAACCAAGGAAACCGCCGCACAAATACGGCAAACATTTGTCCGTAACTTGGTTCACTTTCAGAAGCTGGAGCTAGATGAGGATTTAGACTAGTTTGAACCACTTTTATATCCTTGTCTTCAAGACTTACGCTAAGAGATTCTCCGATGAATACCTATTTTTTTACGAACCGCCAATGAGGAGAGAGCAAAGAAATAGGTAATCTGATAGTGGAAAGAGATTCAGAAATCAAATAAATAATTGCTGCACGCCACAAGCTTGGTTAATAATTTGCTCAACCTTGCCAAAGAATGCATTTTCTGAAAAATTTGCTACTGCATGATTGCGGATGCGATCGTAATCCCAAGAAATGGCGTTGGCTTCTAGTAATGCAACTTGTAGAGATTCGGGTGTTTGTCTTTTGAAAAAGACTCCTGTTTCACCTGGAATTTGAGTATCTAATACTCCACCTGCTCCATAAGCGATGACTGGTGTACCACTAGCGTTAGCTTCTACTGGAACTAATCCGTAATCTTCTAAGGCTGCGACAATAATAGACTTGGCTTTGGAAAACAAGTCTTTGCGGGTTCTATCACTTACGTGTCCCAAGAACACAATATTTTGTAATGCTTTGGATTTTAACCGTGCTAGTTCTGGCCCGTCACCAGATATTAATAGCCGCCACCCTAACCAATTAAAAGCTTCGACTATTATATCAAGTCGCTTATAACCGATCATCCGGGCGGAGGCCAGATAATATTCATCTTTTATATCTGAAAAAACAAATTTACTAGTATCAATTGGATAGTTCACCATCATTGCCTTTTTACCATAAATCTTTTCAATTCGGCGGGCAACAACACTAGAATTAGCAATGTAAAGGTCAGGCTCCTGTGCATATTTCAGGTCTACCTTTCTCATGACTTGAAATACTTGTTCGATTAAAGGAGCAAAATATCTATAGTCCCCGTACTCTCTTAAATAAGTTGCTGTATCCCATAAGAAACGGGTAACGTTATGGCAAAAACAAATGTGGTGGGCATTGGGATTTTTTCGCACTGCTTTGGCGAAGCTGGTGCTACTACTAATAATTAAATCGTAGTCTTGCAGATCCAAGGCACGAAAGGCAGGAAAATATAAAGGAGCCATCGACCTGAAATATTTTGCTGCACCAGGAATCTTTTGTAAGAAGGTTGTATTAACTATGCGATCGCCTAGATCGATAGTTTTTTGGGGATCGTACAAAGATGTGAAAATATCTGCTTCGGGATAACGCTTACAAAGCAGTTCAAACACACGCTCTGCCCCACCTCGCTGGGTTAAATAATCATGGACGAGAGCAATTTTCATGAAATTTGACCTAAAGTTTCGATCGGGTTTGTTGAAACGCTCCCCAGCAAGTTACTATCAACAACTTTAGTGTCCCGCAGTATAGCTTTCTATCCTCTTGATGAAATTATTGTTACAAATATTTTGGTAGAGGCGTCGGAGATCCCCCCAACCCCCCTTAAAAAGGGGGGCTTTTTTCTTCTTTTTACCCCCTTTTTAAGGGGGTCGCCGCAGGCGGGGGGATCTTATCCGAAACGTATTAGGGGCGTACAGCTAGCTGTACACCCCTACAGCCAATTCATTTGTGGCAAATGTTTTGAGAACCGATATTATCCAACTGCTACTAAGATTTTTTCTGGAGCGAAATAGGCATTTTGCTCAGTTCGTAGTTGGTCGCAGAGTCTGCCTTCAGGTAATTCTACATCCTCATAAGTGAGGACTCGATCTTTAGAAATATCTCGTTTGAGGCGGCACCCTTCAGCTAAACCCATTGGTAGAAGATTTTGCTGTTGGACGATATCGGAATTTTCACATTGTCCGTAGGTCATGTAGTAGCCAATGCCATCTAAGGTTTCTCCTGCTTTCAGGTCAATTTTGGCGGTGGTGACAACATCTACTAACGGGCCTGCTAGTGGAGACATAACGGCATCACCAAATAAAACAGCACGCGCTACGGACAAGGGAACTTCAAAATGACAGAGGTGATAAGGAGTATAGAAGCTGTAAAGTGGGCCTTCGCCTAATTTATATAAGTTGAGATAGTGGCGTTGCTTGGGGTCGTCGTGAGTGGCAAATACATATACGCCTGGGCCTGGTTTTGCTCCAACTACATAATCGACAATACCGCCTAGTTCTTTGAGTTGTTCAACATCATATAACTGGGTCATTTCATCGACATGACCGCTGAAGTCATATCCCAACATTCCCCGTTTGGCGACTTTCATGCCTGTGGCATTGGCAACGATCGCTTGCTCGAAGGAAATTTTGCTTCCGTCAGCAAAGCTAGCCACCATGTGGGGCTTTTGACCCCAACGTTTAGCAAATCCTTCCTGGGTGGTGGGATTGCGATAGGGGTCTTGGAGTCCTTTAATGTTACCGCACAATAAGGGAGTTAAACCAATGCTTTTTACAAAGCGATAAAGGTTCATTTGTACCCCTGGCTGATCGCCATCACAAGCGCTGAGAATCACGCCTGCTTTGTCGGCATACACTTTCAGGATGGGGCCAATGGTGCCGTCGAGTTCGGCATTCATCATGATCACATGTTTGCAATGGGCGATCGCTTCCATAACGATCTGAGCGCCAAATTCCACTGCACCTGTGACTTCGATTAATGCATCGATGCCTTCAGCCCGACACAGTAACTTAGCGTCTTCTGTGACTGCATACTTACCGTTAGCGATCGCATCTTCTAATTCGCTGATAGTTGCAACAACTTGGATATCTTCAATTCCTGCTTCCGAATAAGCTTGTTTAGCTGCACCAATCTGACGATTAGAGATAGCAACTAACTCCATTCCTGGCACTGAATTGACAATTTGGTTGGCAATTCCTCGACCCATAAAACCAGCACCGATCATTCCCACTTTGATAGGATTTCCTGCTGCTGCACGGGCTTGTAAGGCGCGATCGATAATAATCATGAACTAAACTCCTTTTTGGAACTGTTTGTTGTGTTACAAATTCTCGATAATTTTGCACTTAATAATTTTTTACAGCTAAACATTAAGTACATTTTCATGGAAATTATCATTAATGATAGCTACTAACTGGTTGCTTGCTAGATGCTATAACAGCAGTCCGTTTTTCCAGCTATGATTTTTGATAATTTGCTCCATAGCATTTCTGTAGGCTTGGGCAAACTTTTCTTTGGTATGAGTTGCTCTTGCATATTCCCTCCCCTTGCCTCTATAGCGATGGGATATTTTTTGGAAGTACCTTAACCTTACCTGATACAGAGGAGCCAGTGTGTTGTGTGGAAAACACCTGGCACAGAGAAATAGTCTATACGCCAACAGTCATCATTCTCAACAAGGGCCAATTTAAATCTTTTTCAGAGATTTCAGTCACATCTAGAGGCCAATCAATGTTAAAGAATGGGTCGTCATAGCGTAAACCTCTTTCATATCCTGGGGTGTAAAATTCGCCCACTTGATATACAACTTCAGTTTCATCGGTGAGCGCTTGATAGCCATGAGCAAACATTTCTGGAACATACAAAGCGCGCCGATTTTCTGGGGTTAGCTCTACACCAATATGTGATAGAAAGCTAGGAGATTCAGGACGCATATCAATAATTACGTCGTAGATTGCGCCTTTAGTACAGCGAATTAATTTTGTTTCTGCTGCTGGCAGAACTTGATAGTGCATTCCCCGGATAGTGCCTTTTTTGTAATTAAAAGACAAGTTACATTGGGCAACTGTTGGCTTTAATCCGTGTGCTTCAAATTCTTGAGCGCAGAAAGACCGAGCGAAAAAACCACGGTGGTCTGGCTTTTCTTCTAAATCAATGATGAATGCGTCTTTGAGTGCAGTTGGAGTGAAGAGCATGAATGAATAACCTCGATAGGAATATTAACGACAATAAAACTTGGCACATTTGAAAACTTAACTTGTTATAAATCCCATCAACAATAGTCTTGAGCGGATTTTTAGATTAACAAGCAGCTTGCTTTAACAAAACTATATGGTGCTATTACTGACTGGTTCAGTTAACTTTGGTTGAGGAAAAGTATTGTCTCGATATTGAGTACAAACTTCTGGACGTTCGGGAGAAGTAGAAGTGTAGCACGAGAATAAAGTTAACCTATCTTCAGTGCGTGATGTACCGTGATGTATGGCTTTTTTGGGATCGACAATAATGACTGTTTCTGCTGATCCTGTACAAGATTTCCAAGCCTCTTTCGGGATAATTTCATTTAGTTCTTCATCTGTGATGCCTAAATGACCAGATTGCCAAAGCTTGTAGTAAGTACGGTAATAGTTTAATTTAAATAAAGAGGTTAAAGAGGCTGGGATATATTCAAATGGCCCGTGCTTTTCTTCAACATCATTTAAGTAAATAATGATTTTGATCATGCGGCGATCTTCTGCATCTTTATGCCATAGTTGTGTACCAAACTGATTTTTATTAGGGAAATCTTTGCGGAGATGTACACCATGAAAAATGATTGGCAGACCAATGTAATTTTCAATGATATTTAGGAGCCTTTTTTCGCTTCCCCAAGTAGCAAATTCAGGTAAATATGTAACTGTGTAAACTTGGGGAATTTTTTCATTTAAATCCTCATGATTGCCAGATTCCATTTGGGACGAATACCCATAAGCTGCCTTGAGCAATTCTGGTGTTGAATCGAATCCCAATTCAGTAAGTGTGGTAATATGAATACCATCACATTTAAGGTCATCAAGAATTTTGCGATCGCCTGCTTCTAGTGTAGGTAAATTAGCAGTGTGTTTCAAAAGTGCTAATCTGTAAACGAACTCAGATCCCAGTGAAGATATTTTGCGTTTAATCTCGATCAGCATTGCATGACTACCTTTAATACACTATCGGCTATTTTCGACTTGCTGCCTTAACTCTGCTCTGGGATAAGTATCATCCCAGTATTGGGTGCAGAGTTCTGGCTTTTCAGGAGGGTTGGCGGTGTAACAAAAGAATAGTGTTAAGCGTTCTTCTGTGCGGACTGTTCCGTGATGCAAAGTATTTTTCGCATCTACAATCAAGACAGTACCTGCTGGACCTGGGCAGGATTTCCAAGCTGATTTGGGGATGACTGTTTTCACTTCCTCATCATCGATGCCCCTATAGCCTGACTTCCAAAGTTTGTAGAACAGCCGAATATAATTCCAACTAAATAAGGAAGTTAAAGAGCGGGGAATGTATTCAAAAGGCCCAGTTTTTTCTTCAACATCATTCAAGTAAATAAAGATTTTGATAATGCGACGGTCTTCGGAATCGCCATGCCATAGTAGTGTGCCAAACTGATGTTTGCTAGGGAAATCTTTACGTAAATGCACACCGTGAAAAGCAATAGGCAGACCAATATAATTTTCGATGAGATTGAGAAGTCTTTTCTCCATTGCCCAGGCATAAAACTCTGGTAAACCTGTAACTGTGGAAATTTGTGGCAACTTTTCATCTAGATGGTCGTTGTTGAGATTTTCCATCTGAGACAATTGCTGGTAAGCAGCTTTGAGCAGTTCGGAGCTAGAGTTTAAGCCTAAATCTGCCAGTGTTGTGACATAAACACCGTCTTTTTTGAGAGCCTTGAGGATGTTGCGATCGCGCCCTTCCAATGCTGGCAGATTTCTGCTATGCTTCCAACGAGCTACATAATATTCAAAGTCAGCAGATAATGTAGATAATTTGCGTTTAATTAGATTAAACATCTGGTAAACTCTTTCTAGTTTCAATGTCGATTTATCAGTAATTTAGTAACTTATGGCTTATAGTTCCGTATTTCTTGAGCAGGCATTTCACTTGATTCTGCTAAACTAAATTCTTTAGAAATCATCACGTCAAAAGCACATAAACCGACTAAAGCCAAAAATGGGACTACTGTCTGAATGGCAGACATAGGCCATCTTCTTAAAGCACCGAAGAAAACTTTCAAGTTGACTTCTTTACCGTTTTGCAAAAGCATCCGCCGGCAAAACTGCTTAGAATATCCACTCTGCTCCAATTTCAAAATTACTTCGGGTATGTGTTTGTATTGCATTAAAAGTGCAGATTTTGGTTCTTTCTGCCAATAACTCACACCCACAACACATTCCAAATAAGTCTCTTTCGTGACAATTACCCGACCATTAGAAGCACAATAACCGGCTAAATATGCTAAAGATATCCAGTTATTCTCAGCATCTTGCCAATTTTGTAGAGCGCGTTTCACTAAATCAGTGCGGTAGATTGTCGCAGTCAGAAAAATGACCGCACCGACACTTTTTGAGAAACAATGCTCAAATATAGCTTTACCATCGCCATCACCATCTTCACTATCTATATCAAACCAGCGATTACCAACAATTGTTGGTGGATGAACTGGTTCACCAGTAATTTGGTTCCGACCGGAAAAGTTAAGAAACAATAATGATAAATCTTCATATCGCTTAAGTTTGCTAATCACATAAGCAATGGCTCTATCTTGAATTGGGTCATCATCACCAATCGTCCAAACATATTTTGTGGTAGTAGAATTTAGGCAATACATAATATTTTTTACAACGCCTAAATTCTGAGGATTTTTATTTGATTTAAATGGGATACTGCTAAGGATTATTTGCCATTTTTTGATCGTATCCTGAGTATTGTCTGTTGAACAATTATCAGAAACTAAAATTTCGCAATCATCTTCAAAACCTTTGATAGCTTGAGCTAGCCATGCTAACTGTTTATCCAGCAATTCAGCACGATTATAAGTCGGTATAGCAATGGTCAGTAATTTCTGCATGGTAAAAAATAGTAGTTAATAAATTGATATATGAATGGTTACAGGTTAGTCTCTAGCTGTTTGGGTGGAAAAAGAATTGCCCAAGCTGATATGCTTAACAAACGTAGGTAAGGAATAAATATCTTGATTGTCAATAAAGGCCAACGTTTTAAAGCACCTAATAGGATTTTCCAGTCAGTTTTTTGATGGAAATTCTGCCAAATCATTTCCTGACAAAATTTATGAGGATATCCTACTTTGAGTAGTTTTATATAAACTTCAGGTATGTACGCATATCGCATTTTAAAGTTCCATGTTGGGTCGAGATCCAAAAGACTAGCGCCCATAGTACATTCTAAATAAGTATCTTTAGTGACGATGACACTTCCATGAGCAGCACAAAATGCAGTCCAATATGCTTGAGATGCCCAATTATTAGTAGCAGACGGCCATTTTTGTAAAGCACGTTGCACTAAATTTGTGCGATAAATTGCTGCTGATATAAAAAGTACACCACCAAAATTTTCATTCAGATAACTTTGAAATACAGTTTTGCCATCAACTTTTAGTTCGTCGTTATCGCTATTCAACCAGCGTTCGACAACAAGTTGACCTGTTTGTTTTTGACGACCAGAGAAGTTTAAAAACATTAGTGCTAAATCTGAATGTTTTTTTAGTGTTGTTAACACATAATCTAGGGTTCTCTCTTGAATTGGATCGTCATCACCAATTGTCCAAATATATTTACTAGTTGGGGCTTTTAAGCAACAAGCAATGTTACCCATGACCCCGATATTTTCACTATTCCTGTTTGATGTAAATGTTACATTACCAAGAATTATCTGCCACTTTTTAATAATTTGTTGGGTATTATCTGTAGAACAATTATCAGAAATAAAGATTTCACAGTCAGACTCAAACCCTTTAATAGATTTGGCTAACCAAGTAAGTTGCTTATCTAAAATCTGGGCACGATTGAATGTAGGAATTGCGATAGTCAGCAATTTATTCATCTTCTGCTTTGTTTATTCGGCTTTTTCTCAAAATGTAGCGATTCAATCCAGGGGCAATTAATTTAGCTTTCAGATGGCTAACTCGCTTCCTAATTGCTGAGAGGAAAACCATAAAATTTAACTCGCTGATTGCAAATAATTGGATGGATGGAATAAGCCCGAATCAACGCTATTTGATTCGGAAGCTTAGATTCTTTTTCCGTTGCAGTTAGGCAACTTTATCTATTTTTTATTCCAGAAGAAATCTTTGTCAATTTGTTCTGTCCGAATTAGATACTCTAGCTGTTTTAAGCGAGTAAATCCTCTAAACAAGAAAGTATCTTCAGCCATGTGTATCTGACTGAATAAATCAAATAGCTGCTGGGCACCAAGTCGGGCATTCCAATCACATTTAAATCCGGGTAGGATTGTGTTGATTTTCTCGAAGGATACGCGATAGCTGCGATTGTCTGCGCCGTTGTCACCAAAGGACAATTTACAATCTGGGAAAATATCAGCAATAATTTCCGCGATTTCTTTAACGCGATAGTTATTTGCTGTATCTCCCACGTTGAAGATTTGGTTATGTACAATGTCTCGTGGTGCTTCTAAGGTGCAGACTATTGCTTTGCAAATATCCAATGCGTGGACTAATGGCCGCCAAGGTGTGCCATCACTAATCATTTTGATTTCTTTGCTAGTCCATGCCAGCCCTGCTAAGTTGTTTAAAACAATATCAAAGCGCATTCTGGGAGAAGCACCAAAGGCTGTCGCATTCCGCATAAAGGTGGGAGAGAAGTCATCGTCGGCGAGTGGTCTGACATCTCTTTCTACCAGAGTTTTGCATTCTGCGTAGGCTGTTTGGGGATTAACTGCGGATTCTTCTGTGACATCACCTGCGGTTGCAACACCGTAGACACTGCACGAAGACATATATACGAAGCGACGCACACCCATAGCCTTAGCCAAACTAGCTAGACGAACTGAACCTACATGATTAATTTCGTAGGTAATATTAGGTGCTAATTGTCCGGCTGGGTCGTTGGAGAGTTCTGCCATGTGAACTATGGCTTCAATACCTTCCAAATCATCAGGAGTGATGTTGCGGATATCTTTATTCAGGGTTTTGGGTGTGACTCCACTAGGGTTGTACAGCCAACCAACTTTATAGAAGCCGGTATCTAGACCAATAACTTCATGTCCTCGTTCGATTAACAAAGGCGGTAATAATGAACCTAGATAGCCTTCTGTTCCAGTTACTAATATTTTCATTGTGGTTAATTCCTTTGTATTGATGAGTTAAATTTTTCGTTTAGTAGGGACGCACAAATATTCGCCCTATAGGGTGTTGTATCTAAAAGGGAACCGCTATATTTTTCGTTTGTATGCAAGCAAATAACCTCTCTTCAAAGCCTCTCTCCTCTTAGGAGAGAGGCTTTGAATCTTGCTCCCCTTCCCTATAAGGCTATCCATTACCCGGATCTTTCTCAACATTTACGAGAGTATTCACTCACGCTTTTTCTAACCCTGATTCGTTCGTCGTCAATTCTCAATAAAAACCTAATTTTAGCGAGAAGACTAAGAGCCAATCTGTCAAGTATGTTTGACACCTCAGTGTTCAAGATGCCTACAAAACAAGCGTTTCAAGATTGTAAAGAAAGATGTGACTAATGGATAGCCTATAAGGGAAGGGGTTGGGGGTTAGGTCATTGGACTCAACCCAGAAGCGCTATATATATCGGCTAACATTCATTACATAGTTTGCCGACTAACCCATTGGGTAGTAGCACTCTATAGCGGTTCTTAATTGATGCATGACACTTTTTTGTTGTGGGATGGGTATCTTACCCGTCCCTTGTATTTCGAGGCAGGCAAAGAAAGATGCCCACTATACAAGATTCATCCCTTACGTCAGCAGTCCCGGAAATAATGACTATGATATCTATGCAGTGACTACACTCTCTAGATGCGAAAGTTGGGGAATTTCTGCCACAAGTGCTTTGCCGATTTCTAGAGAAGATGTGGCAGCAGGAGAAGGTGCATTGCAAACATGAATGGAGTTTTGACCGGAAACAATCAAAAAGTCGTCTACAAGCTTGCCATCGTTCATTAAGGCTTGAGCGCGAACTCCTGCATGGGTGGGAACTAAGTCTTCTGCTTGCACTTCGGGAATTAGTTTTTGTAAACTTCTGGTGAAGGCTGCTTTGCTAAAAGAACGAATAATTTCTTGGATGCCTTCATCAGCGTGTTTAGCTGCTAACTTCCAGAAACCGGGATAGGTGATAACTTCCATAAAATCCCGTAAGTCAAAGTCGGTTTTTTTGTAACCTTCGCGTTTGAGGGATAGAACTGCGTTTGGCCCTGCATGGACGCTACCATCAATCATCCGAGTAAAGTGGACACCCAAGAAGGGGAAATCTGGATTGGGAACTGGATAGATTAATGTTTTGACTAGATAGCGTTTTTCTGGCGTGAGTTCGTAGTATTCTCCCCGGAATGGCACAATTTTGGCTTGGGGTTCAACTTGACCTAGTTTGGCGGTGCGATCGCTATGCAATCCAGTACAATTAATTACAAAGCGGGTTTCAAAGTTACCTTTGTTTGTTTGCAGTACCTGATTTTTACCACTTGGAGAGATTTTCAGGACTTTTGTATTCAGGTGCAAATCTCCACCCTGCTGTTGAATTAGCTGGGCATATTTCAAACAAACTTGCTTGTAATTAACAATACCAGTTGAGGATACGCGAATCCCACCTACACATCTTACGTGAGGTTCAATTTCCTTCACTTCTTCGGGGCTAATTCTCTGGACTTCTATGCCATTGTCTAAGCCGCGTTGGTAGAGATTTTCTAAGCGTGGTAGTTCTTGTTCTTCAGTTGCAACAATTACCTTACCACAAACTTCATGGTCAATTCCATGCTCTTGGCAGAATTCTACCATTGAACGAGAACCATCACGACAAAATTTAGCTTTGAAACTCCCTGGCTTGTAATAAATACCAGAATGAATCACCCCGCTATTATTGCCAGTTTGGTGAAATGCCCATTGACTCTCTTTTTCTAGTACTAAAATCCGGGCATTGGGATAGCGTTTTCCTAAAGCCAACGCTGTCGAGAGTCCAACTATTCCCCCACCTATAATCGCAAAATCATACATTAGTATTATCGCACTTCAAATTACAGTAAATCTATAAAGTTATTGGGCATTGGGCATTGGGCATTGGGCATTGGTTATTAATTATTCTCCTCTGCTCCCCTGCTCCTCTGCTCCCCTGCTCCCCCAACTCTCCTTACCATACCTTCCAAGGAGCCTGATTGTTCTTCCACAGTCCTTCGAGATAGTTTTTATCGCGTAAAGTATCCATTGGTTGCCAAAACCCATCATGTCTGAAAGCAGATAGCTGTTCCATATCAGCTAGCTTTTCTAATGGCTCTTGTTCCCATACTGTAGAGTCATCAGCAATTAAGTTGATTACTTCTGGTTCTAACACAAAATAACCGCCATTAATCCAAGCTCCATCACCTTCAGGTTTTTCCCGAAAGCTGCTGATTTTGGTTTGCTCATGTCCTAAAGAAATAGCACCAAAACGCCCCGCTGGTTGAACGGCTGTGAGTGTTCCTAAGCTATTTTGTTCTTTGTGAAATTTAACTAGCTCGGTGATATTAATATTACTGACACCATCGCCATAAGTAAAGCAAAAAGTCTCGTTACCAAGATGTTCGCTGATTCGCTTTAAGCGTCCACCTGTCATTGTATTATCACCCGTATTTACTAAGGTGACGCGCCAGGGTTCTGCATAACCAGAATGCACGTTCATCTGGTTAAAGCGCATATCAAAGGTAACATCTGACATGTGTAAAAAGTAATTAGCAAAATACTCTTTAATTATGTAACCTTTGTAACCACAACAAATAATAAAGTCATTAATGCCGTGGGCAGAGTATGTTTTCATTATGTGCCAGAGAATTGGCTTACCACCAATCTCAACCATCGGCTTGGGTCTAACACTGGTTTCTTCACTGAGGCGTGTACCAAGACCTCCAGCCAAAATCACCGCTTTCATGCAATTACCTCGGAGATTTGTAGGGATATGATTATTTAACTTTTTCGAGATGAAGCGGATGCACTTAAAGGGAGAGAAATGTATTTCTGATTTCTGTTTCTCCGTCAATAATCTAACTGTAATTTCCGATGAAATTATAAAGGTAACATAAATTAAAATCTTTTCTATATAAAAGCTCTATGAATATCTATAAATACAGAAATAAATTACTCAATGAAATAAAATTGTCACCTATAAAATAACTAGGATTAGCTGGCGCTAACCCTAGTCAGGCTTGATTTTTTCAATCAAAATCAATAATATGGTAGTAACAAAAAATACTTGTTTCTAGTTAGTTTTTTCCATATTACTTGAGCCTTGGAATAAAGGGTCACATTTGTTTTCGATGACTACACACATATTACTGAGTGCTTGTTGATAATTATCCATGTCATCTTGTTCAAGAAATATTTTGGCAGATGCCTGTATATCTTCGACAGCTTTTGTCTGGTTTTTGTTAGCTTCACTACCGCCATATTGTGCCAGTTCATAGCGAACCATACCTCGTTTGAGATATGCTTTTGCTAGTTTAGGACTTAGAGTTAATGCTTGGTTAAAGTCAGCGATCGCTTGATTATATTCTTGCTGATAATTGCTGCTATATTGAGCAATTTGATAATAGACAACGCCCCGCTGGAAGTAAGCTTCGGCTTTGGAGACATTAAGTTGTATGGCTTGAGTAAAATCTGCGATCGCTTTTTTGTAAGCTTGTTGAGATTCACCGCTGTATTTAGCCATTTGGGCGCGGACAATCCCCCGTCTGACATAAGCTTCAATTTCATTATTATTCAGACCGATAGCTCGATTATAGTCTGCGATCGCTAGATTATATTCTCGATCGGGATCGTTGCTATATTCAGCAAGCATATAGCGGGCATTGCCCCGATTTACCAGAGCTTTGGTTTGATTGGGATTGATTTTCAGAGCTTGGCTATAATCTGTAACTGCTCCTTCGTAGTCTTTCAGGTTATAGCGGGCATTGCCACGATTTACAATTGCTCTAGCGTGTGTCGGTTCTTGTTCAATTGCTTGGCTAAAGTTGACAATTGCCTTGTCATAGTCTCGCTCTTTATAAGCAATATAACCTTGCTGATAAGAATCAGCGAAGCTGAGTTTGTTATTTGGCTGGGAAGACTTGATCGTTTGTTGGGTGTAAGCATTTTGGGAAACCAACGGCTGAGTAAATTTAATCATTACATCTGCATATCCCAATAAACCAAAACCCAGCAAACAACAAATAATCGGGTACAACTTTGACTTTTTGGAAGGTTTATATGAACCGCTGGGAGTCATTATTGGCTGCCAATAATTAGCTACCTGCGGTGACATGGCTCGCTGGGGAAAATGCGGTGTCTGATTGTAGCGTTTTCTCGCTTTGATTCGCGGTTGGAGATGTTCTCTAGCTTCTATAGCCCGATGTGATGGGAAGGGGTCGCGTCCACCTAATCGCACGGTACGTTCGCACCACGGACAGCTACGCATGTGGTTGTTGTAGCGATGCTGGGGATTTGTCGTACAGGTAATCAGGGACTCTTCGGCTTCAGCGATGGCTGAGAGCCAAGTCTGGGCACTGGGGCGTAGTTGTGGGTTGTTATGACCTTCTTCAAAACAACGGACAAATAGTTCCTGTAAGCTGGGATGGAGAATTTCCCAAGGGGGGGCAATGGGAGTAGGTAGATAGGGTACGTAACGCTTTTCGCTATAAGTGAAATGACCCGACGCAATGCGGGCTTCGTAAGGTGGTGGCTCAATCGCACCTTGAAAAATCCCCGAAAATGGGTGGGTGCCTTCCATTAAGAGTTGAAATACTAGCACCCCTAACCCAAATAAATCGTGAGAGATTTCGCGATCGTGCTGGGCAAAAGTTTTATTCTGTAGTTCTGGTGGAGTAAATTCTGGTTTACCTACTGGGCAGCGATAAACAACATTGCTGTTTGGGTCGGTTACTTGGAAAGAGTCTGTGTCTATCAAAGTCACCAGTGCTGTATCACTGACGAGGATATTAGACTCGTTCACATCACCAATGCAATATCCACTAGCGTGCAAAGCGGCAAAAGCTGCCGCCAAGTTTCGAGCCGTGCGGAGCAGGTACTGATAGTTGAATAGAGGGCAGTGTTGCCGACGGGTTCTGGGGTTGTAAAAGTCGATGATTGGACGCATCCCCTGAATACGTGGCATCAAAAAGCCCAGGATGCTATTTTTGCCATCTGCCGCCCGTAATAAATCCTCTGGCCAAGCGATAGAGATATGCCCTAAACTCGCCGTAGGGTTTTCTGGCGGGTTAGCAAGCATCGCCTGAAGTTTTTCTGCATGGGCAGTGGTTGGCTTGTGGTAAATCTTTGCCACCAAGTCGTTATCGGATGGCACTGCATAAACACAAGCTTCACCGCCACGTCCCAAACTGACATTGAGACTGAGGATTTCTTTTTTGGGGGAACAACGTAGTACCTGCATAATGAAATTACCGCTAACGGAAGTTATTGTAAGATGTGAAACCTGTAGATTTATTGCTCATGAGTCGTTGAATGCAGCTATAATGAGTGTCAAATCATCATCAGTGCGTTGCGTAATCCGCTCTGAGCGTAGAAATTTTACCAATTGCTCCTTCGCTTCTGTCTTATCCTCGGTATTGGCGACAAATTCAAACAGCGGAAAAAAGAATGGTTTGTGAGGTTCGCCAACAACCATATTCAAAGCCAGCATTTGTAATCCGTCGGTGATGATACCAACGTTTACTATGTCTGTGCGCCATAATCTCATTTGTGCTGTATCTAAGGCATTAGGCGAAGTTAAAAAAGTAGTTTCGTTAATGTATTCACCACTATCAGGCATCGTCAGTGCCAGCAGGTTGCCCATACTATCTTTTGCCACTGCCAAACCATCACCTATCTGAACTACAGCTACAACTTCTGGTGTAGCAACCAGCATAATTAAGGTAGTTGCTAAATCTTGAGGCTGTTTGTCACAAGTAGCCGCCTCATCTTCCACAGCTTTTTTGGCGGCGAATATGGCATCATTTAAGAGCGATCGCACCAATGTATCATCAGTCAAACTTTTTCGAGTCAGCCCTTTGGTAGAAATGTTTTCGATTGCTGTCTCCACAGCAACCATCGCTCCTACTTTCCCAAGGCTAGCAGAACCCGCGCCATCTGCTGCGGCCGCCACTAAAACATTATCTGACAATATCTGCCAGTGATGAGCATCCTGACATAATTGATTGTTTTTTAAGTGACTTGTACCACATACAGACGCAGCCACAATCCGCCATTGAGCAATCTGTTTTGATATGTTCATAAATTTTTTTTTCAAGCAGCTAGCTGTGTAAACATCAAGCTGCAATTTTTAATTAAACAGTCCCCCAACCAATCGGCGGTAGTGCTACCTGTTCGTCTACTTGTGAATGAGAAACAGCCGACATACTAGTTGACAGCCAGACAAACATCTCGATAAAATTTAATCCTTTAAGCTTTAAGGGAGTACGTACAGTTATTTGATTTAAACGCGTCATATTCGCATTTTCTACTCCAACTGTAAAGAATGCTACCCGCTTGTTTGCCTCGTCTCCCTGTAGACGCTGGGATGCTTGCTCTACCACTTGCTCTAACTCACCTTGGGGTTCTCCATCGGTAATCATAAATACCCAAGGACGATAGTAAGCAATCCCGTTGGCACGATACTGAGATTTCCGCTCTTGAATTATGTCCAAAGCTTTATGAATTCCCGCACCCATTGTTGTCAAGCCTTGGGCTGTCAAAATAGGTGGATTGAATTGATCGGCAGTCACAAAGTCTTGTACTACATTGATATTACTATCAAAAGTGACGATCGCCACTTCCACGCGTCTGGCAGCTAAGGAATTTTTGACTAATTCATCCTTTAAGCTTAGTAAACCTTGATTTAAAGCCTCAATCGCCTCTCCTTGCATCGACCCAGATGTGTCTAATAAAAGTACACAAGGACAACGTGGTTCTGGATTCTCAGCAAATTCTACTACTTCATCAAGTCTTAATGTATCATGCATAACTTTTTGTGTTATGGTAAAGTCCAAAGCTTTGTTTCCCTTTGCTCAGAGTATATAGTTTCAATCGCCGAGGCGACTACAGAATATAGTATCTATTGGTAGATGCTCTAATCTTTATTAAACAAATTATTTTCATGAAGTTCTCTATATATTTAAGATGAACTTGAGTACAGCTTAGTTTAGCAAAAAAGAGTTTATCAAAACCCAGCATTATCTGTTGTAATGTATCTACCAAAAAGTTATATCCATTAAACCTAGAGTACAATAAATACGTAAACTTTCCTAGATAAGTTTTTAAAGATTTTATGTAGAAGAATCGTTTCTTTAAGGAAAAGTAATTAACCATAATTAAGCTTGTTAACTCTATAAGTATACCAGTGTAACTACGCGAACTTGGAATCAAATTTGCCTCTTGAAGTGAGTGGGCATAAATAAACATCATTATTAAGGTCTTCACTCAAGAGTTCTCAGTAGTTAGTAAAATCCAGAATTAACCAACATCTACTGATAATCTCGCTATGATAGATTCTTACCTTTATTCACACCTACTTGTTTTTTGAGATAGATTAAGTAAAATGTGCTAAATGTAACAAAGGACTTAGAAGCATTACATCTTTTAATATATGTACATATTTTCAAATAAATAATTTGTGGATAGAAAAATATTACAAAGAAGAGAATACTTTATAGCTGATATTTTCAATCTACAAATGTTCGGTTGTTGATTCCGCAAAAAACTTCAAAAATATGAATAACTCAGGTACATTCACCAAACTACGTCCTCTAAGTTTGTTAAGACAATTATCCAATTGTTCCGACAGTACTTGTTTACAAGTATTGAGTAACTCAGTTTCTTGGTCGATTTACTTAGAACAGGGCAAAATAACTTACGCTACCCATTCAGTGGAACCCTTCGATCGATTAGAACGCCATTTGCGACGCCTCAGCCAGCAAATCCCACTCCTGACTAATGAGGTTCGCTCTCAAGTACGGCTGATGTTTGAACCTGACTCACACAGTCAGTTAATCAAAGATGACACTAATTCCAGAAGCCATCCTCCTGAGTATCAGGCTATATCCTGGCTTGTTAGTCAACAACATCTACATTCTACACAAGCAGCAGTGCTGGTTCAAGAATTAGTTAAAGAGGTAATTGAATCATTTTTGCTCATCAAAGTAGGTACTTATGAGTTAACAGAACCACTTGAGAGAATGCCAAAGATTTGCCGACTAGGTGTCGAAAAAATTCTCGAATATTGCCAATTAAAATTACAGAATTGGCAGGCTTTTATACCTAAAATTTCTTCTCCATATCAACGTCCATATCTGTTGATTAACAGTAAGTTTGACGAGCAAGATTTACCAAATCTACAGCCAGATTTAATTAACTGGATGAAGGGTTTTAGCCTGTGTCATCTGGCCGTAATTTTGAATCAAGATGAAATTCAACTAGCTCGCAATTTATACCCTTACATCCTTAAGGGTGCGATTATCCTTCATGAACCCGATCCGCCTTATGATAAGTTACCAAAGATTTTTGAGGAGCAATCGCTTTTCTCAAAATTGATTTCAGGGTTAGTTGACACCAAACAAGAACTAAGTAGCACTGTCAATTCTTACCCAAATATTCCTGAAGAGAAAATAGTTCCTGTTCAGCGATTACCACAGATTTCTACTCCTTCAAAAGAAAACTTTCAGCAACCAACAATATCAAATAACATAAATTCTGCTTCCCAAAGAGTAACGGCTGCTACGGTAACAGTAAAAAAAGTCCACAAAATCGTTTCTGTAGATGATAGCCCTACAATTCTTAAAGAAATTAGTTATTTCTTAGAAAATGAAAATTTTTCTGTAGTGACTATTAACGATCCAGTGAAAGCCGTTTTGTCAATTATAAGGCACAAACCGGATTTAATTTTGTTGGATTTAAACATGCTGGGAATTGATGGCTATGAGTTGTGCCGAATTATACGAAATAATTCATTATTTCAAAATACTCCTATTATCTTTGTCACTGGGAATAAAGGAATTGTAGACAAAGTAAAAGCCAAATTAGTCGGGGCTTCTGGATATCTGACTAAACCGTTTACTCGCGCCGAATTACTGAAAATAGTCTTTATGCATTTGACTTAAATTAACTACTCCAATGAGTTTTTTATGCACATTCCTTTGTGCGATAATCTACACATGAGTACTAATCTAGAAATTGACGAAAACTTAATTAAGGAGGAGAGCTACTCGAACTTGGTGGCCATCCAACTAAGGATGCCGTTGTTGAAGAGGCATTACGAGAGTATGTACAACGTCAAAAACAACTGAAAATTCTGGAGCTATTTGGCACGATTGAATATGACGATGATTATGATTACGAGCAACAGCGCCAAAGTCGATGAAAGTCATTGTTGATACTTCAGTCTGGTCTGTAGCTCTCAGACGCAAAAAGTTCACTCTAGCAGAAAACAGAACAATTTATAAGTCTACTTTCTGGCTCAACTAATAATAAAATTCCTGACTATGGAGTATAAAAAATGAAAAGTGTAGTAAGCGCAGCGGTTATATTAACATTGATTGGTGGAGCAAATTGTTTTCCTACCTATGGAGTCTTATCAAATATCAAGCCTTCAAGCATAGAAGTTAAATCAATTGCTCAAGGTCATCATCAACAATTGATGGCTAGAGTTGGAACTACTTTAAATACTCCATTTTATCTTAGATATGGAAGGACAGCTTACCTCCCCACTGAAAATATTGAAATCAAATTTTCAAAAGTTATCCAGGATTCTCGGTGTCCTTCTGATGTAACTTGTATTTGGCAAGGGCAAGTTATTATTGGATTAGACATCATAAAAAATGGTCAGCAAGTTTCAACATTAACGCTAACCCTGATACCAGGCCGTGATACTTTACCAATTCAATTTTTAGATAAGTATTCGGTGAAATTGATAGGAGTTTCCCCGTACCCAAATAGCAAAAAGCCGATCGCACTCAAAGACTACATTGCTAAAATTGTTGTTAGTAAACCGTAGATGACCAAACCTTTGACACGCTTTTGTCTGAAACAAAACACCCGGATTTTTCACAAGCGAGAAATCCGGGCGTATGTAGTTTAAGGTCAAAATCAACCAAATAAAAATAAGGACTTACTTCCCTGCGTAGATACATTCTCAGTATTTACTTAATTTTTACATTGCCAGTCTAACGTAGTAGGATTGTTCAAGTGAAAGGGTACGCCTTGCAAGGCGAGTAGCCATCGAGCGCTTCTTGCACCCTAAAATAAGAGCAAAAGACGATTCCTAAAACAAGCACACTCCATGCGTATTTCTCTAAATTGGCTGCGCGAACTAGTAGAGATAAAACTTAGTCCAGAAGAATTAGCCGAAACCCTGACAATGGCGGGGTTTGAGGTTGAAGAGATTGAAGACCGCCGCACTTGGGCAAATGGCGTGGTGATCGGCAAAGTGCTTGAGCGTCAACCCCATCCCAACGCCGATAAATTAAGTGTTTGCCAAGTAGATATCGGTGCAGGTGAAACTTTAAATATTGTCTGTGGCGCTGCCAATGTGAAGGCAGATATCTATGTGCCTGTGGCAACTACGGGTACTTACTTACCCAACATCGATTTAAAAATTAAACCTGCAAAACTACGTGGCGTCCCATCTCAGGGCATGATTTGTTCTTTAAAGGAACTCGGTTTGCCCACCGATGTCGATGGAATTCATATTTTTACCCAGGAAAATTTACCATTGGGTAGTGATGTCCGGCCGTTGTTAGGTTTAGATGATGTAATTTTAGACCTGACTGCAACTGCCAACCGCGCTGATGCTTTGAGTATGGTAGGTGTAGCCAGAGAAGTAGCCGCTTTAACGGGTGGAAAGTTGAGCATTCCTGAACCTGGTGAAGTATCTATTCCCAAAAATGCCGGAAATTTAGCTTTAAAAATTGCCGATACCCAAGCTTGTCCTGCATACATCGGTACGGTAATTGAACAGGTGAAAATTGCTCCATCTCCCGAATGGTTGCAACAGCGTTTGCGGGCGGCTGGGGTACGTCCCATCAGTAATGTGGTGGATATTACTAACTACGTTTTGTTGGAATGGGGACAACCACTGCACGCCTTTGATCGCGATCGCCTAAAATCTGTTGCAAGTAGCGAAAATTTAAGCATCGGCGTTCGCTTCGTCAATAATGGAGAATCCCTCAAAACCCTAGATGGACAAACTCGCACCCTAACAACCCAAAATTTATTAATCACCGCTAACGAAAAACCCGTTGCACTGGCGGGAGTCATGGGTGGGGAAGAAACAGAAGTCCATCAAGGTACTCAAAGCCTAGTTTTAGAAGCAGCTTTATTTGATTCCGTGGCAATTCGCCGTTCTTCTCGGAGTGTTGGGTTAAGAAGTGAGGCTTCTGGCAGATACGAACGGGGAGTTAACCGGGCTGAGTTGGAAATAGCTAATCGCCGCGCTTTATCTTTAATTAGCGAATTAGCGAGTGGAATTATTGTCCAGCAGGAAATTGCCGACACCCGCCCCGATCCGTCTACTTGGAGTCGTTCTATCGCCCTGCGTTTAGACCGAGTTAATCAGATATTGGGGCCCATCGATTTAGAAGAAGACACAGGCGAACTTCAAAAACAAGATGTTGAGCGCATCCTGACTGCATTGGGGTGTCAATTAACTTCTTCAGGAGAAGATAGCAGCCATCAACCTACGTGGTCAGTTTCCGTCCCACCTTATCGTTACCGTGACTTAGAGCGAGAAATTGATTTAATTGAAGAAATCGCCCGTCTCTATGGCTACAACAAATTCTGCGATACTTTACCAGAAAAAGCGGAAGCTGGTTATCTACCTTTAGATCAAGAACTAATTCGCAAATTACGAGCTTTCCTGCGGGCTGAAGGATTGACAGAATTAATCCACTATTCTTTAGTCAAACCAGGAGAAGACAGAAATATAGTCCTGTCAAATCCCTTATTTGTTGAATATTCAGCGCTGCGAACCGATTTGATCTCTGGGTTAATTGATGCCTTTCAATACAATTTAGAGCAGGGTAATGGTGCGCTGAACGGCTTTGAAATCGGGCAAATTTTCTGGCAAGAAGAAGACGGTTTGCAAGAAACAGAAGCTTTGGCGGGAATTATCGGAGGCGATCGCACCCTTGGTAAATGGTCAAAAAGTGGACGCGAAGAACCCATCACCTGGTTTGAAGCCAAAGGCATTTTAGAAAGTGTATTTCGGCAACTTAGCTTGCAAATCGAATTTCAACCCGATCGCCGCGACGATCGCTTACATCCAGGACGTACCGCTTCTCTGTGGATTCGGGGTAACAGACTGGGTATTTTTGGGCAACTCCATCCCCAACTGCGGCGAGAAAAAGGTTTACCAGATTCCGTCTACGTTTTCCAGTTGGATCTAGATGTGCTTTTAGATTCGCTAGAACAAGATGAAGTTCTCGTCCCCACATTCCAGCCTTATTCTACATATCCAGCTAGCGATCGCGACATCGCCTTTTTCGCACCCGTGAAAATCTCAGTTTCCGAAATTGAAAAAGTAATTACCAAAGCGGGTAAAGATTTGCTCGAATCTGTGGAATTATTTGATGAATATCGGGGCGAAAATGTCCCCGAAGGACAGAGGAGTTTAGCATTCCGCTTAATTTATCGGGCTAGCGATCGCACTCTTACTGAGGCAGAAGTCGAACCAGTACATAATAAAGTGCGCGAAGCCTTGGTGGAAAAATTCGGCGTGAACTTGAGAAGTTAGAAGTTATATCATGTCCGGCTGATTACTTGCTAAACCTCAAGAACCCCACCCCGCCCGAGGCTACAGTGTACACACAAGTCGAATTACCCCCCTTGGAAAGGGGGGAAAAAGAAATCTAGTTCCCTCCCCTTTATAAGCGGAGGGTTAGGGTGGGGTAAAATCCTGGTTAATCAGCTATTTCAGACTTGTTGACACGCCAGTAGGTGCGTTATGGATACGCCAAATCAACAAATGCGATCGCCGAAATAGCAAATGAGTTCGCCGAATCAACAAATGCGATCGCCAAATTAACAAATGCGATCGCCAAATTAACAAATGCGATCGCCGAATCAACAAATGCGATTGCCGAAATAACAAATGCGTAGGCGTAGCCAGCCGTAGGCATCGCCATGATTGCAACAATTTAGCTTTGTCACGCCAGCGTAACGTACCGTAAATCTTTGGTGGAGAAGTTTTTCCGGTTTGTGCGTACACCGTAGCCGCTTGCGGGGAAGCGTTGTTTTATTATGAGTAGTTTGACAGATATCATATTTGATGATGTACGAGGTGTAGCGATGGGCTACGCCCCACCGGAGGCGATCGCATCTAAATAATACTAATCCAATTTCCTTTAATAAATCAGTGTTATCACTAGGTAAGCAACGTCAGATTAGATATTTTGTACAAGCAGTATCGCAATTGCAGTACTGTGTGTAAGCTTTGCCCTGCGTAGGTAATGCCCCAGCAGCAGTAGTTTTAGCAGATATTTAAATACAACAACATTATGCAACTATAATATTATGCAACAGTACTTAGTATAATACTGCTCGTAAGATAGTAAGTTTTCGGTAATATGCCATGATAGAATTTGCCGCCATTACTTCAGTGATTAGTAAATATGCTCCTCAAGCTAGTCAACTAATCATTAAACAAGCTCAAAAAAACGAAGCTGTTATCAAAGTTTTACAAGAATTAAAACTCAATCCTACGCAAATTCCTGATGATATTGATGGGGTTTATGCTTACACTCTGGTAAAATATGGTGTATTTAAGCCGGAAGCAATTTTAAAGCTGTTTAGAGAAAAAGTAATTAAAGATTATTTTTGGGATGCTTACAGTTCTAATGCTCCCTTTAAATTTGTAGATAATACAAAAAAATTTATAACTCAAAATAGCGAACTAAAAACGCAGATAATCAATGCTAAAATTAACTTTTTGGCTGAATTAGAAGAATTTGGTGAAGCCTTTATTGCGGTTGCTAAACAAACGAAAGCCTCCAAATATCAGCCTTATCCAGATTGGAATTTAGATGTTTATCCCAAAGAATTTAAAGCCTTAATCTTTGAAAAAACTCGCTTATTTTGCGGTCGTGATTTTGTTTTTCAGGCTATTCAAAGATTCTTCACAACTCAAAGCAAGGGTTATTTTTCTGTGATTGGGGATGCAGGGATGGGTAAGAGTTCCATTGCTGCTAAATACGTTTTAGCGACTAAGTTCCCTTGTTATTTTAATGTTTTCGCAGAAGGACGCAACAAACCAGAAAAGTTTTTAGCCAGTATTCGTCAACAATTAATCAAGCGTCATTCTCTTCAAAATGTAGACAACGCTGATTTGAGAACTTTCCTGCAAAAAGCCAGTGAAGAACTAAAAGGACAGAAACTTATCATTGTTGTTGATGCACTAGATGAAGTAGAACAAGAAGGAAATAGTAATCTTTTAGATTTACCACAAAATCTTCCCGATGGAGTCTATTTTTTACTGACTAGAAGACTTTACAATCAAGAAACAAAACGTTTAACTTTGTCTCCTGATACTCCTGTAGATGAATTAGATTTAACAAAGCGTGATTATACAGCTTTGAGTCAAGAAGATGTAAAAGAGTACATTCAATTATTTTTGAATAATGATTATAAACTAAGAAATTGGATTAATGAGCGCAATATTTCTGAAGATATTTTTACTCAGGAAATAGCTGTTAAGAGTGAAAATAATTTTATATATTTGCGCTATATATTACCCGGAATCTCTGAAGGTAAATACAATGATTTAACTTTAAAGGGATTACCACAAGGTCTTCATGACTATTATATGGCTCATTGGAACCGGATGGGGATGGATAAAGAATCCAATGAAAAAAAGGTAAAAATACTGTATATATTGGTAGAAAGAGGTGAACCAATATCCCTAAACATGATTGCAGAAATTCTTGATGAGGATGAATATGAAGTAAAATCAGTGTTAAATGATTGGGTTGAGTATGTAAAATCGGAAGTAAATGAAGATGACCAAAAAACTTACTATAGTATTTACCATCAGAGTTTTCTAGAATTTCTTAAAGGTCAAGATAAACTAGGTAAAGGTCGAAAACTATTTAAAGAAGTTAATAAAAGTATGGCTAATTTTATGCTGAAGGAGATGGCATAAATTGGGGGAAATTGCCATTAAATTAGCATCCAAATCAGCAGAGTTTCAAAATTTGTTTTTGGGCCAATTTCCTGAACAACAATTAAAAGCTGGGAACTCGGAAAAATATTATCAAACTCTCACAGATTTCGATTTTATTTGTTTGAAAATTCAATATCCTCAATTTGGAGTAGAAAGCCTGATTAGAGATTATTATTTGATTGATGACCCAGAGATATTAGATAGCTTAGAAGAAGAAGAGAAACTAGACCCAGAACAAATCAAACCCCTGAAATTAATTCAACGTACCCTACAGTTATCAGCCCATGTTTTGAATCAAGACCCAAATCAATTAGTAGGACAATTATGGGGAAGATTGCAGAGTTTTCCTGAGCCAGAAATTCAGAAAATATTGGCAGATTCAGTACAAAGTAAAAGTGAAATTCCTCGACTTCAACCGATTACAGCCAGTTTAACCTCTCCGGGTGGAAACCTAGTGCGTATTCTGACTGGTCATAACGACTCAGTAAATGCAGTAGCGATCGCCCCAGATGGCAAAACAGCAGTTTCCGCTTCTGTTGACAACACCCTAAAACTATGGGATTTGGAGACAGGAAGAGAAATCTCTACCCTAAGAGGTCATAATGACTCAGTAAATGCAGTAGCCATTACCCCAAATGGTCAAACAGCAGTTTCTGCTTCTAGTGACAACACCCTGAAACTGTGGAATTTGGAGACTGGAGAGGAAATCTCTACCCTGAGAGGTCATAAAGACTCGGTAACAGCAGTAGCGATCGCCCCAAATGGTCAAACAGCAATTTCTATTTCTAATAGCCTGGAACTGTGGACTTTGAAACTGTGGGATTTGGAGACTGGAGAAGAAATCTCTACCCTGAGAGGTCATAAAGACTCGGTAACAGCAGTAGCGATCGCCCCAGATGGGAAAACAGCAGTTTCTGCTTCTAGTGACAACACCCTCAAACTGTGGAATTTGGAGACAGCAAGAGATTTCCCTTCCCTGAGAGGTCGTCTGAAACAGTTAAAACTGTGGGATTTGGAGACGAAAAGGGAAATATCTACCTTGAGCGGTCATAAAGGCTCGGTAAATGCAGTAGCGATCGCCCCAGATGGTAAAACAGCGGTTTCTGCTTCTAGTGACCACACCCTCAAACTGTGGAATTTGAAGACGGGAGGAGAAATCTATACCCTGAGCGGTCATAACGACTCGGTAAATGCAGTAGTCATTACCCCAGATGGTCAAACAGCGATTTCTGCTTCTAGTGACCACACTCTGAAACTGTGGGATTTGAAGACAGGAAGAGAAATCTCTACGCTCAGAGGTCATAACAACTCAGTAACAGCAGTTGCCATTACCCCAGATGGTCAAACAGTCGTTTCTGTTTCTAACAACCTGAAACTGTGGGATTTGGAGACAGGAAAGGAAATTTCTACCTTGAAAGGTCATAACGACTTAGTAAATGCAGTAGTCATTACCCCAGATGGTCAAACAGCCGTTTCTGCTTCTAGTGACAACACCTTGAAACTGTGGACTCTGAAATTGTGGACTCTGAAACTGTGGAATGTGGAGACGAGAAGGGAAATCTTTACCCTGAGAGATCATAGAGGTTCAGTAAATACAGTAGCGATCGCCCCAGATGGAAAAAAGGCAGTTTCTGCTTCTAATAACCTGAAACTGTGGAATTTGAAGACAGGATGGCAAATCTCTACCCTGAGAGGTCATAACAACTCGGTAAATGCAGTAGCGATCGCCCCAAATAGTCAAACTGCGATTTCTGCTTCTAGTGACACCTCCCTGAAACTGTGGGATTTGGAGACAGGAAAGGAAATCTCTACCCTGAGAGGTCATAACAACTCGGTAAATGCAGTAGTCATTACCCCAGATGGTCAAACAGCCGTTTCTGCTTCTAGTGACACCTCCCTGAAACTGTGGGATTTGGAGACAGGAAAGGAAATCTCTACCCTGAGAGGTCATAACGACTCAGTAAATGCAGTAGTCATTACCCCAGATGGTCAAACAGCAGTTTCTGCTTCTAGTGACAACACCCTGAAACTATGGGATTTGGAGACAGGAAAGGAAATCTCTACCCTGAGAGGTCATAACGACTCAGTAAATGCAGTAGCGATCGCCCCAAATGGTCAAAAAGCCCTTTCTGCTTCAGATGACAAGACCTTAAAACTGTGGGATTTAGAGACAGGAACAGAAATCTCTACCCTAAGAGGTCATAACCACTGGGTAAGAGGAGTAGCGATCGCCCCAGATGGTCAAAAAGGCCTTTCTGCTTCTGCTGACCACACCCTGAGATTGTGGGATTTAGACACAGCAAAGGAAATCTCTACTTTCACTGGTGAAAGTTATATATATTGCTGTGCTGTTTCCCCAGATGGATTGACAATTGCAGCAGGCGAAAGCTCAGGGCGGGTTCATTTCCTCCGTTTAGAAGGGGGTTAAAAAAATGAAATCGATCGCGGAAAATCCGATCGATATCCCCAGATATCCCCTAGAATTTCAGCAAATCATTACTGCTAAAAATCATAATTTTGTCGGTCGTGAATTTGTCTTTTCTGCTATCAATAACTTTCTCAGTCAATCTGACCGGGGCTACTTTACTATTATCGGCGATCCTGGTGTTGGTAAAAGTGCCATTCTTGCCCATTATGTCAGCCAAAATCCGGGAGTTGTTTATTACAATGTCGAAATTACAGGTAAAAATCGCGTTGAGGAATTTCTGACAACGATTTGCACTCAATTAATAGAAATTGCCCAAAATCAAGGTATTAAAACTTGTGTTGAGCGGAGTCGAAACAATCTTACCCCTAGCTTTCCTGACTCTACCACAGAAGACAGTGGTTTTTTATCGTTGTTACTGCAACAAATCAGCAATAGATTGCAACCAAAACAACGTTTAATTATTACTATAGATGGCTGCGATAGAATTGATCTCAACAATCAACCACGCGGCTCAAATATTTTCTATTTACCCCGTTATCTACCTGACAAAGTTTATTTTATCCTTAGTCGCCGTCCTTTTTTGGCAGATAAATCAGGTTTATTAATTGAAACACCAGCCCAATCTTTAGATTTATCAAATTACCTTGAACAAAATCGCGCTGATATCCAGGAATATATTAAAACTTATTTAAGTAAATCATGTCATCCTGTAGATGCTTCTGCGGCTTCCCGCAGGGTGCATAGCGTTAGCGAAGAAGATGTTTCGCTCAACATGACAGAGCAAGGTTTTGATGATGAAACCAATTTTATGTATGTTAAAGAAATTTTAGCAGCTATTAATCAGGATATTTACCCCCAAAATTTACAGATATATTACCAAAATCATTTAGAAAAAATGAATTTAGCAACCCATAAACAGCAATCAATGGCTTTGCAGGTGTTAAATATCTTAGTTCAAGAGCAACCGATATCAATAGAAGCGAGCGCAGAAATATTAGATGTAGATGAATATGAAATAAAGGAAGTTTTAGACAAGTGGCGAGAGTTTTTAAATTTAGAATCAATAGCAGCACAAATGCATTATAGTGTTTATCATGCTAACTTTCGTGATTGGTTGAGTCAACAAATTGAGTCTAAGCTTTGAGTTAAAAGAGCGCTTAGAAACCGCAAGAGTAATATCTTATTAACCAGTAGGAGTAACAAGCAATTATGACTAAATATGTACTTTGGGGAACTTACTGCGAAGACGTTCTCGAAAAACGCACCCCCCATCGCCAAGCTCATTTAGACGGATTAGCAAAACAGAAAGAATCCGGTGTGCTGATTACCATTGGCCCCACCAAAGATGTCACAAAAGTTTTTGGGATTTACGAAGCCGAAGACGAAGCGATCGTGCGCCAGTTAATTGAAAATGATCCCTACTGGAAAAATGGCGTCTGGACTGAATATTCTGTCAAAGAATGGATTCAGGCTATATAAATTGGTGTTGGGCATTGGGCATTGGGCATGGGAAGATGAGTTTGAATGTTGAACCTCTGAACTCGGAAGTTGAGCCTTTGAACTTAAAACTTTTAGTTTTAACTCTCACCGATACTCTCCCTCTCCCATCCCTCTATACCCCATGCCTACATAATTATGAAAATTTGGCAGGTTGATTTTTATCGTCGTCCCTCACAAGATGCGTCTGGACAAATTTTATGGGAATTGTTGATTTGTGACGCAACTCGCAGCTTTCAATATGAAGCTAGCTGTCTCCAGTCAGCAGCAAATTCTAATTGGGTTGCGACTCAACTTGAGCTAGCTGCTGGTGAAAAATTGCCAGATGTAATTCAGGTGTTTCGTCCTCAGTCTCTAAGCTTAATTGAAGCGGCTGGACGCAACTTAAGTATTAATGTCGAACCTACCCGCCACACCTTGGCGTTAAAGCAGTGGTTACAAGAAAAGCAATATCCCTCAACGCTGGATAAACCACCCCCAGCACCATTACCAGAAAACCTCTGGGGAGAACAATGGCGTTTTGCAAGTTTAGCTGCTAGTGATGTAGAAACGAGATTTAGCGATCGCCCTATTCCCATTTTGCACATTCCAGAACATTTCAAACCGATCAATTTAGGTTTGGCATCAACAGTCCCCGTTCCTGGCATAGTTATTTATGGGGGACGGCAATCAATGCGCCTAGCACGCTGGTTGCAGCAAGCCCGTGCCGTCAGCTTGAACTACATTTCTGGCGCACCGGATGGCTTAATATTAGAAGCTAGCTTGGTAGATAGATGGATTGTTGCCACATTTGAAGATCCAGAAGTTACAACAGCAGCCCAAGCATTTGAACAACGCAAAAAGCAAAGCCGAGGATTGCATTTTTTGTTAGTTCAACCCGATGATTCTGGTATGACTTATAGCGGCTTTTGGTTATTGCAGGCAGAAAATTGAAGTTCTGGGATTTCTAGTTTAGGGGTGTTAGGGAATAAAAATAGAGATAAAAGTGAAACGAAGGCAATGAACAAATTAAACTATTTCTTCCTGCTTTTGACTTAAATACATCGCAATTCCTTTCTCGTAGTAAGCTGCTTCATTAATAAAAATAGGATAAACAGTAGACGCTCCCTCATAGAAAATATCTTTTCCTTCAAAAGTCAGAAACATTGGATCGCCTGGATGCAAAGGTTGATAATCCCTAAACTGAAGCTGGGGGTGAATCATGGCTTGAATTTCCCCGCGTAGGCGCAGCCCACCGTAGGCATCGCTTCTAGGATAATCGACAGTTCCAATGTATTTATAAAGTGTAAGGTGGTTGCTTGTCTGCGGAATATTACCCTGATTGCACTTTTCAAAATAATCTAAAACTGCATAAATAAGCTGTTCTGTTTCTTGAAATAATTTGGCGTTTAAAACATTTTGAGCCACAGCCCCAACTTCTATAACAAAACCCAATTCGCACAAAGAACGGAGAAAACCATTTTCTTTGGATTCTTGATTAATAAAGACTTTCACCAAAGGGTTGATAGAACTTAAATAAGCGCCTAACCGAAGCAAGAAAGGGTGCATATCACAAAAAATCAGACTTAACCCCATATTGGCAGTTGTGCTGTGTAAATCAACAATTACATCTACAAAGGGCTGATTTTGCGGTTGCAATATCTTTTGAATTGCTTTTGCCCGTGTCTCTTCATAACTTGAGAGTTGGGGATTTTGTAAGCCTTGATTAGTGAAGCAACGATTTAAATCTTTTTCAATGTATCGTTTGCCTTCTTCAATAGCTTTGAGATTGCCAAGTAATGCCAGAGTTTCAAAACTTGCCCTGTCAATTAAATTAGGATATTGCTGAAACTTTTTGACTAAATGTACTCCTGTTAACTCATTACCGTGGTTTCCTCCAACGATCGCAACTCGTTCAATCTGACTCATAACAACCTCACTGGCTCCCCTACGGTTATTGAGAATGGTGCAAGATACAAGATAGAAGTATAACTGCTGCTGACTAAATCTTGTAAAAGACTGACGCGATATCTACGACGGGCTACGCCTACGCACCATGTTTGAGCCAAAATATGATAACTGTTAAGCTGTTAGCTTTAGCACAAAATGGGGAGGAAATTTATGGAGTATAATTTTCAAGCGCTCGCTGAACTTTACAAAAACGCTCTCCTCAACGATGTCCTCCCTTTTTGGGAAAAATATTCTATCGATTGGCAGCAAGGCGGCTATTTCACTTGCCTCGATCGCGAAGGCAAAATTTATGATACAGACAAATTCATTTGGCTGCAAAACCGCCAAGTATGGACTTTTTCAATGCTTTACAACCAGTTAGAAAAGCGCGAAAATTGGCTAAAAATTGCCAGCAATGGCGCTAATTTTCTCGCCCAACATGGCAGAGATAGCGATGGTAACTGGTACTTTGCCCTCACCCGTGAAGGAAAACCATTGGTTCATCCTTACAACATCTTTTCTGATTGCTTTGCAGCGATGGCATTTAGTAAATATGCACTCGCTAGCAGCGAAGAATGGGCAAAGGATGTAGCAATGCAAGCTTATAACAACGTATTACGCCGCAAAGATAACCCAAAGGGTAAATATAATAAAACCTATCCCGGCACACGCCCGATGAAATCATTAGCTGTACCAATGATTTTAGCCAACCTGACTCTAGAAATGGAATGGTTGCTGCCAAAGGAAACACTAGAGAATGTTCTAGCTGAGACAGTCCGGGAAGTGATGACCGATTTTCTCGACCAAGAACGGGGGCTAATGTACGAAAACGTTGCCCCTGACGGTTCCCATATAGATTGTTTTGAGGGAAGGCTGATTAATCCAGGTCACGGTATCGAAGCTATGTGGTTCATCATGGATATCGCGCGTCGCCAAAACGATACTAAAACTATTAACCAAGCCGTTGATGTGGTGCTAAATATCCTGAATTTTGCTTGGGATAGCGAGTACGGTGGACTGTATTACTTTATGGATGCAGATGGTCATCCCCCACAACAATTGGAATGGGATCAAAAGCTGTGGTGGGTTCACCTAGAGTCTTTGGTTGCATTAGCGATGGGCTATCGGTTGACAGGGCGTGAGGTGTGTTGGGAATGGTATGAAAAGATGCACGATTACGCCTGGTCACACTTTGCTGATTCCGAATACGGTGAATGGTTTGGCTACCTGAATCGACGTGGAGAAGTATTGTTGAACCTTAAAGGTGGCAAATGGAAAGGATGTTTTCACGTACCGCGTGCATTGTATCTTTGTTGGCAGCAATTTGAGGCGATCGCTACTCCTTTGCAATAGACTCTTACAAAATCCATGTTCATAACCACAACTTAAGCTGTAGTAACAACGGCTTTAAGGTTATACCGTTTCTTTGTGAAGTTGCGCCAAATCTCTTAATTCTTAGCGTACTTGGCGCTCTTGGCGGTTTGTTCTTCTTGCACTATAGGCGCATCTTCATACAGAATTGGTATAAGTAGTATTTCGCCAACAGTATCGTTATCTTGGCAGACATCCACAAACGTGCGAAAACGAAAACTGAACCGTAACAGCAACGTAAAGCTGAATTGTCTCGTCGTGCGATCGCTTGTTTTTAAGCTAACCTCACAAAATCGTGTTGTTCCAATTTCTTATTTGCAAGCTACAGCACCTATGCCAGTTTAGCGTTTCATACAATTGATACCTGAGCAGAACAAAAATCTAAGTGTAAATAGGCAGAAATAATTTAGAAAGTTTATTAATAAATTTAAATAAATCCTGTAAGACTATAACTAATTAATAAGGATTATATAAATATTATTTATATATGTAAATACCTGAAAAATATTGCATTTGAAAAGCTTGATAATTATAAGAATAAAGACTATATAGCGAATAAAATTCCATATATTTACTTACTAAGCTTAGTTTGGGAAAATGAGCCATATAAATACTGAATCAACAGCAAAAAAATTGTCATGGATATCTGCTATCTTCCAAAAGTGCGGTTCTTGAGGAATCAATATTATTTGTTGACGGCGACAGTCTAAAGATATATCTTGCTGATTATAACTTCCATAACGAATATTACCAGATTGCAATTCATATAATCCCGCTATTAACTTAACTAAAGTACTTTTACCACAACCTGATTGTCCAATTAAGGCTGTTACTTTTCCCCCAGGAATGATGAGAGAGAAATCTTTTAATAAATTAACTCTACCTTGATGATGAAAATTCAGGTTAGTACAAACAATATCTGTATTAACAGTGATTTCCGCCCAAGGTTTTTTACACTCTTTCTCATCCTCTGTTGTAGCATCTAAGACTTCTGTGAGGCGTTGAATTACTACTTGAGCAATAATAAATTCATTAACTAAGCCTACCACCGAACTCAAAAACCCTAAGAAATTTCCACTCATGCCGTTAAAAGCAAGTAATTGACCTATACTTAGAGTGCGATTAATTACAAAGTAGCTGCCTAACCAAAGCAAACCAATATTTGTCAAACTATTGAATAGAGTTGTAACGGTGGTACTGTAAAACCCTAGCTTCATGGTACTCCACTTAAAATTAGCGAGGCGACCGTAATTAGCTTGATACTCTTCCCAAGCTTGAGGAGTACCTTGGGTTGTCTTAAGTATTTGGATACCGCGAAAAGTTTCTACAAGAAAACCTTGAATTTCTGTATTTAAAATAATAGAAGCACGGGTTTTTTGTCGTAAAGCTGGTAAAAATAGCCAATTAATACCCATAACTATTATAAAGACAAATAAGGAAGCTAAAGAAAGCTGCCAACTATAAAAAATCATTATTCCCAAAGAGATGACAGCGATAAAAAATTGACTGGGTAAACCCAAAACAATTTGAGAAACTAGATTATGAACTCTTTCCATATCATCAATGCGGCTAACAACTTCCCCACTGCGACGGGCTTCAAAATAAGATAAGGGTAAGCGCAGGAGTTTATACCCGTAATCTAAAATTAATCCTAACTCTAGCCTTTGAGCATATTGTCCTACTAAGTGAGATTGAACAATCCCAATAGCAGCTTGAAAAATATTTAAGGTAATAACCGCAATGGCTACGGTAGTTAATAACTGTATATCTCCCCTCACCAAAACATCATCTGTGAGGAGCTGCATCATTAAAGGATAAGCTAGAGAAAGAAGTCCAACTACAATATTGATTGCGATCGCTTCCGCAAGTATTTTGCTATAGGGTAAAACTCTTTTGAGGAAACGTCCAAAGCCGTCTATTTTATCCGACTCCTGTTGATAAAAACGAGTTTCATCTGGAGTTAATAACAGCATGACACCATTCGTCCATCCCTCTAATAACTCTTGATGGTTGAGCTTGCGAATACCTACTGCTGGGTCGGCGATAACATATTTCTGATCTTTTTGTGCGTACAAAACAACCCAGTGATATCCTTTCCAGTGAATAATGGCAGGCAGAGAAATTCTATCCAAGCGTTCTATTAATTCAGGAGTTGCTCTGACTGGACGGGCATTAAAACCTAAGTTTTCCGCTCCTCGTCTTAAACTAAGCAGAGTAGTACCTTGCTTACCTGTACCTACTAATTCCCACATTTTGTTGATGCCGAAGGTTCTACCGTAGTGTTGTGCTATGGTTGCAAGGCAAGCAGCACCACAATTTGCGAGTAAACGTTTGACTTCTGCTGAAGACGCTTTGCAAGCCTTAAATAAACTAGGAAATACATCTCAGATTCCCAGGATACAAAGTAATTCATCCCCTAGAAAACCTGCTGACAGTAAAATTGTCTTGACTAAGAATGCTAACTCTTTAGAAATTCTCATCCCACCTAAAGGTTTCCTTAGCCAAAGAACTATTATGAATTTAGTTATATTTATACCAATTATTTTATTTATCCCTGTATTGCCAATTTTTATTGATGGTAACATTGTTAACTTGGGATCTTTGGCATCTTTTATATTATTTTTATCCCTGATAATTTTATTATTTATTTTTATTTTGATAGGTATTTTTGGTAAAAAGAAGCTTTGTATTAATCATCAAAAAATTATCTTGATTTATGAATTGTTCGGAATTAAACGGTTTCATCCATCTCCAAGTTTGAGACAAGATATTCTACGTCTAGAACGCGGTAAGGATACATATAATCAACCTTGCTTGACAATCTGGGCAGGAATAAAAAAGTATGATATTTTAAGTGGTGAATTTTATTTTTTTCCTGCTACTCCTCCAGAACTTGATTGGCTAGCTTATGAACTTAGCGATTGGCTAGGCTTACCAATTACTAGAGAGTAAACTACAAACTAAATTCGGCTGCGCCATCCTCATCCACATCTGCATCCTTACCCATAGCAGTAGGCTTAAATTTAGAGCAATGAATTAATTCACCAAACGCAATTCCTGGATTTTGATGAAGAATATTCAACACACTCATAAAATCTCGCACAATCTCCCCTGGTGTCATTAATGCTTCTGCACCCAAGCGATTAATAATTTCTTGCACAAACTCCTTCAACTCCCGATTTGTCAAAATCTGTTCATACCCAAAATTTAGTGCATGAATCTCAGCTAAACGTTGCAAAAGCGTCAAAATTTCTGCTTCACTCAACGGATTTAGCCGAATCACTGGCCCTAAATGTTCCTGAACATTAGCTTGTGCAACAAAACGACTTTCTTTTGTACGTCTTTGCCAAGCTTGGTCTGCAAAAAGTCCCCGTTTGGGGTCTTCTAAAAATTTAGTTGTTCCACCAACAACAATGCCAAGATGTTCTGCTTTGCACTGCATAGTATCGTTAAACATTGCCAGGAGTCGATTATAATTTTTTTCTCGTGTAACAGTGGTAGATATTTGATATAAATGTACGGCTTCATCAACTAAAATTAACAGTCCTTTATAACCAATCTCGGCTACAAATTTCGCAAACAGTTTTATATAGTCATACCAACTATCATCATCAATAATTACCCGCACTCCTAAAGCTGCTTTCGCCTCAACTTTAGTAGTAAATTCTCCCCGCAACCAGCGCATTGCTGCATTTTTTAAATTATCATCATCCAATCTATAGCCACGCCAATAAGCGATAATCACGCTACCAAAATCAAAACCGTGAACTAAATCTTCAATATACTGAACTACTTCCCTAATTTTCGATTCAACTTGGTCATCAAAACCATCGTCATTCGGACGCATTTCAGTTTCTTTAACCACTTCTTGTTGAATTTTATTAATCCATCCTTCTAAAATTGAGACTAAAGCACCACCATCAGGACGAGTTTTTGTAGCTAGATGGCTCATTAATTCTCGATAGGTAGCTACACCTTCATGGTTGCTTCCAGCTAATCGCCGTTCAGGGGATAAATCAGCATCAGCTACTACAAAACCTTGCTCCATAGCCCGGTTACGAATTAGTTGTAATAAAAAACTTTTCCCTGAACCGTAGTTACCAATTATGAAGCGGAATGCTGCGACACCTTCTGCAATATCATCGAGATTTTGTAATAGGCTTTTGAGTTCTTTTTCTCGACCTACTGCGATATATTCAACTCCCACTCTTGGTACTACTCCCGCACCAAGGGAATTGATTAAAGCAGTGGATATTTTCTTCGAGATTTTGAGCTTTGCCATGTATTACACTTCACTTTATTCTAAACGCAGAAGCACGCAGTAAGTAGGTAAGGGATATCATCTTACTACTAAATCTTACGACGGCAATAACAATTTAAATTGACGAAGTATGTCTGGCCATGAGACCTTCATATATCGCAATCATTTTTTTGACATCTGTTATATGCTCCTGATAAACTTTTGGACTTTCGGAATCAGAATTAATTATTAATTCACCAATAGTATCATTTGCCCGTTCATTTATAGAATCGATTAATAAATTTGGCATAGTGATATTTGCTTCGGCAATTTTTTTAATAGCACTATTGGGATTATCTTGTTCAACTATAGCTTTTAATACTTGTAACTCATGTCCTGGAAGATTTTCGAGAAAATTAGTCCATTCTTCGGGGATATTTACCGATGTCTCAACTTTTGAATTTTCAATTACATCTGAAGATTCCATTATTTCCGAAAATGGAAATAACTCAATATCATCATCTTGGGAATTATCAGAGAAAGGCTCTGGATTCAATGTTTCTACTTGTTGTAGTAATTCCCATACTTGATTTTGTAATGAGTCTCGTTCTTCTTGCAATAATGAAACTTGTCCTTGTAATTGCTGTAATTCAGCTTTGTGTTCTGCTAGTTGGGTTTGTGAAGAATCAAGAATAGCTTGGATATTTTCTCTTTCGGTTTTCGTTGCTACAAGCAATTGATTATTTTGGGTTGTCTCAACTTCTAGCTCTTGAATTGCAATTCTCAGTTCGTATAATTTTTCTTCTAATTGGGGTTTGAGTCTGCCTAAAAGAGTTAAATTACTTTCGACTTCCTGTTTTTCGTGTTGTAGCTCGGAAATTTGACTTTGCAATTGAGTGATTTCAGCACGAGATACATTACAATTGGACTCTAAACGGCGCTTCTCTGCTGTGAGGATAGAAAAGGCATTGTTCAATTCATTTTGATTATTCTGCAAATTATGAATTTCAGTTTGCAGGCTACTAACTTCTGTTTCTAATTGCTTCTTTTGTCCGGCAAATGTTCTTAATTCTCTATGTAGACTATCTCTTTGGCTACGGCTTTCTATGACTTGATTTTGCAGCTGTTGTGATTCAGCATATAATAAATTATGATGTTCTTCAATTTGATTTATTTCTCTGACAACGCGAGCCTTTAATCCCTCCATATCTTTAATTCGCTTGCGTAGAGAACCTAAAACATACATTTCATAATTTCTGCGCCGCTTGTCTATGAATAATGCTGTTGTATGGATAGTAACGGCAGTAATTACACCTGTGAGAAAGGCTTTATTAAAATCCCAGCTTGGGACAAGGCTAAGACCAAAACTCACACTAAAGGCAACTATCACTAGTATAAATCTATTGCCGATCGTTACTGATTGCATATTGCTGGTTTTTAGCGTAGTAAAATTATCTGAATAAGTAGCTCTCATAGTAATTTATAATTCGTAATTCGTAATTCGTAATTAAACAACACATATACATAAAATACTTAATGCAAGTGGTTTGTAATTCATTGTTCTGTTTGGTTATTCAAGATATTTTTCCCAGATTTGGTATCAGAATTGTTATGAAATCTCTAATTTTAGTTAATGGTACATAATATTTTTTTGTAAGTTACAAAAAAGCGCAATCATTAATGAAACAATTTTAATATTAAGTGTTGGATATATTTTTATTTGCATGAAAAAGTGTTAAATCTGCTTTTAAAAAATCAACAAACTGCCGTGCTGTACGTCCAGAACGACCATTATGACGAGTTGCCCATTGTAATGCCTGAAATTCCAAATCTTCTTGGGTAATATTAATTTCAGCTTGTGCCACTAGATGTTGTACAATTTTTAAATAAGTTTTCTGATTAGCTGGTTCAAAAGTTAAGGTTAAACCAAAGCGATCGCTAAACGAAAGCTTCTCCTGCATCGTATCCCAGGCATGGATTTCTTCGTTATCCTTAGGGGTAGGTCTATCCACAAAAAACTCCCGAATCAGGTGGCGGCGATTGGAAGTAGCGTACACAACTACATTTTGCGGCCGCGCGGTTAAATTACCTTCTAAAACTACCTTGAGAGCTTTAAAAGCATCATCATCTTCTTCAAATGAAAGGTCATCGACAAAGATAATAAATTTTTGTGACACACCTCGTAAATGTTCCACGATTTCTGGTAAGTCTTTTAAATCAGATTTTGCCACTTCTAATAAGCGGAGGCTGCGATTGCTATATTCGTTCAACAAAGATTTCACTAAAGAAGATTTGCCAGAACCGCGACTACCGTAAAGTAATACATGCAGTGCCATCTCTCCTGATAATAAAAACTCTGTATTTTTCAGCAAAGCATCTTTTTGAGATTCATAACCGACAAGGGCACTCAGCTCAATTTGGTCAGAATACCGGATACCGATAAACTGCCCAGATTGCCAGCGTAAAGCGCGATATTCTGCAAATAAACCAGAGCCACATTGCCGATAATAAGCTGCTAACTCTTCTACAGCATCACCCCAATTATCTAACTCTTGTAGATATGTAGTGAATTTTGTCTCTACTCCTAGCAATTCTTGCTCTTTATACCACACTACTGGTGAAATCGGCATATAAGCTACGTCTTGTACCCACTCGCTCAAAGAAGCGCTGCTACATTCATAGAGACTTTGCAATATTTGTAAATCATGCTGAACTGCTGTTACTAAAGCTGAGGGCAAATCTTCAAATTCTCGCACTCCCGCCAGCCTTGTAAAGGGATTCTCACAGAAGAGAAGTTGAGTAATTAAATAGTCTTCCCAGTTTTGATTTTTAGCAGCTAAAGCGTGGAAGTAACTGCCGTAGGCTTGGAGACAACCTCGTGCATCGGTGTTAGTGTAACGTATAGCTTGCAACAGTTCCAGAAACGCCATCCCGACTTCGCCTTGGAGAACAGACTGGTACAGTAAAAGTGAGGCTGCTTGGCGCTGGAGATATTGAACCTTTGTATATAAGGAAGTACTTGCCATTGGTATCGCTAGATTATTTATCAATCAACTGTGTGGTATAGCTAAAGAGCTATGGTAAATTGTCTGCTGACCCTGGCAGTAAAGTCAAAGTCTACATAGGTTTTAACAATGAATTTAGGTATAGTTGCTGCTTTTGCCTACGGCATATTAGCGATTGTTGGTGGCGTTATTGGCTATATTCAAGCTACAAGTAGAGTTTCACTCCTAAGTGGTAGCATTAGCGGTTTATTACTAATACTTGCCGCTTACTTTCAACTCCAAGGACAAACTTGGGGTGCGATTTTAGCAGTGTTAGTTACTGCTGTTTTAGTAGTTTTCTTTGCATTTAGACTGGCAAAAACACGCAAGTTTATGCCTGCGGGATTAATGACGATTTTGGGTATGCTGGCATTGGCGGTAATGGTGAATCAATTTGTGGCTTTAAGGTAGCATTAGTCTCTCAGCAATAACCACCCTCCTGTTTTTTTTGGTATGGCATGACTTTCTCTGCTTTGAATTATATTAGTACATTTATATTACTGTGGGTTGTTATACCATTTCACAAAAAATATGATACAGATGCAAATGCCCAAACCTATGCTACGTCTTACTTTCTTAATTTTGAATTTTGTTAGCGCAGCGTAAAGCCTTCTCTTCGAGAGGCTTCTCTTTCAGAGACGCTAACGCGAACGCCAACGGTATGGCTTTGCTTAGAGCGAGCCGCGTACTCTTACAGAGAAGCAAGCTACGCGCAGCGTCTCGTAGAGAGCGTCATTTTAAATTTTGAATTGGTATTACCCTTGCCTTTGAAAAATACCCTGTTTCAAGCTTGACAAAAGTACACTTACATAAGGTGTGCTCATGTAGGCTTTGTTTGCGATCGCCCATAGTCATCTACAATATGTAGGTGACAAAAATAACGTGACAACAGGGTTTCCAGACATCAATTCTGAAAATTAAATCAAAAAATAATTACTAATTGCTAAAAAACTCCGGTTTTTTTGGCTTTGTGATGATAAATAAAAGTAATAGTGTTGAATGTCATGCTTCGGATCGCGAAGGATTACTCAAATTCTTCGCTGCTTTGAGGATGACTACTGAACATCAAACAACATCTGCTACCAATCAGTTTTTTTGCTGGGGATGCTTCTTTGCCACAAAAAAAGGCTCTACCACAAAACTTACTCTAGATGTATCTAAGTAACTATGCCGATCAAGTGTAAAGATGTCACGGTATCTGGGAGCCAATTTTAAAGGAATTGCAAAGGACTTGGTGCCATTTTGGCAGGTTTTTCTCCCAAATATGAGATATTAGTAGATTGTAGAAATCTTTATTGTTATTCACATCTCTCTTCTTGCATTAGTTCCTATCTACTAAAAACTCTTAAGACCAAGCAAATTTGACACGATAAGTTTAAGTAATTTAATGAAGTAGGAAATAATACATGGTATTATCACTGTCTTCTCATAACGTTATCCAGTATCTGCAAGACGCGGGTCTGTGTAGCTCAGAAGATGGCCCATCAGACAAATCTGAGTTGCCAGGAAGTAGTCAGAACAATTTCAATTTACTAGTGACTTTAGCAAATAATCGCCAACTGCTCGTAAAACAAGAACGTAACGTTAACAACAATGACGGCGCGCCTCATGAATTGTTTCAGGAGTGGCTGTTTCACCAATTGCTACAACAGTTTCCAGTTCTAGGTAATACTTCAGCAATTGCCCCATTGGTAGTGCATTTTGACGAAGAAAATTCAATTCTTGTCCGTAGCTACTTGAATGAATATCAAGAGCTTGCGAAATTGTACCACAACAATGAAATTTTTCCACAAGAAATTGCCTCTGCCATCGGCACAACTTTGGCGGGACTGCATCGCGCCACCTACAACCGCCGAGAATATCAGGATTTTATGGCAACTGCTCCCCAAGGAGAGTTTCGCTACGGGTTTTACAATCCAGCTCAAGGGGTAGGGTCGATTGGGCCAGAGATTTTTGGGACTGTTCCCACGGATGCACTAAAATTCTATGTTCTTTATCAACAATACGAGAGTTTGGAATCTGCGATCGCAGATTTGGCATATAGCTGGAATCCTTGCTGCTTAACTCACAACGACCTAAAATTGAACAACATTTTGGTTCATTCCAGGTGGGAGCAACTAGACAATTGTCTTATACGACTAATTGACTGGGAAGCTTGTTCTTGGGGAGACCCAGCCTTTGATTTAGGAACTTTACTGGCAAGCTATCTAGGAATTTGGCTTAAGAGTCTGGTAGTAGACCCCACCATTGAGTTAGAAGAATCTCTACATTTGGCGTTAACACCGTTAGAGATTTTACAACCTTCAATTATTGCCTTAATTAGGGCTTATATAAATGCTTTCCCGATGATTTTGGAATACCGCAGTGACTTTATTTCGCGCGTTATCCAGTTTGCGGGGCTGGTACTAATTCATCAAATTCAGGAGATGATTACGTGCCGGAAACACTTTAATAATGTTGAACTCTGTATGCTGCAAGTAGCTAAAAGTTTACTTGTAATGCCAGAGCAAGCTGTATTGACCATTTTCGGGATGTCAGAGTCAGAAATCCTGAATCCTGTGGCAAAGATTCATAAATTTCCTCAGCCTGTGAAAGAGCAGCAGTTACTTCGGATTTATTACGAGAAAACTCGGCTACGTGGTTGTTAGTAATAGGTAGCAGAAAAGTTCAAAAAGAACATACAATTTTGTATTCTGTATTCTGACTCCTGAATTCTATTTTATTAAAGTTTGATTTCTGAATGGATTAATGCTAAATTCCTCTATCAATCAATCGCTAAATTCCCTATTTGATATTGCTCAAAATATCCAGATTGAGTCTAATTTTTGTATTTACCATCCCAATTATCAACCCTTCGCTCTGCCAACTAAAATAGCCGATAGATTTCAGCAAAATTCCGTAGATTTACAACAGAAGTATCTCACTCTCCTGCTGCGAAATTTCCTCTACGGAATCTATTATAATGGCTCCCTACAAAGTACTTTGGCAGTCAATACTGATAATACTAATTGCCCGCAAAAGCATAATTTAGCAGATAATTCTATTTTGGAGATTGACTGGGACTTTTACGAACAATTGCACGCCAGTAATCACGGCATAGGTTACTTTGACCCTCGATGGCAGGTGTTGCGGAAAGAACCTGATGGGACTATGGCTGTGACTAAAGGCGGTTTAACACTTTATGTTGAGCCAGATTGCCATTTAGAATCCAGTAAGAAATCTACCAAAGTTGGTGATATGGTAGCAATCTGGATGCCCAAAAATAGACTGCAAAATGGCTGTTACTTAGCAGTTAGCAATGTTGGGCAGGAACGGCAAAGCAACCCAGACGCCGATTTAGGAGCAGGGCGAATCTACTTTAACTTTACGGCATCTGGTGCGATCGCTCTCATGGAAAGCTTGACGCTGCAACTAAATGCAGCCTCGATTCCCTTTAGTTTTCAGGTTCTCCACAACCCCAGTGCATACGGACGCTATGATTCGGGGCTACTCTACTTTGAACTCCCCGATTATCCAGCAATCCGCACAATCCTTCAGACTGTTTATATCGAAAATCAATCCCATTTCCAGCCCGAAATTCCTTTGTTTACCAAATTTTTAGCTCCAGGGTTAGGTTTAGCCGAAGAACCAACCCAAAAATTTGCCGCACAAGAAAGTTTTGGGATGAACCGTTGCCAAATCGTTGCAAATGCTTTGTTAGAAGCTTGGCAAAAAGGTAAAAATGCGATGGAGGAACGGATGAGGGTTATTGATCAACACTTTGCGCGACACCTAATTGATTTGCAGCGTCCTTATCTTAATCCCAGTTCTGAGGATATATATAAGCCGTTAAATTGATGGAGAGTGTGAAAGAGGCAGGGGAGCAGGGGAGCAGGGGGGAGAAAATAAAAACAGAAAAGGGATTAACCCCACCTGTTGGGCTAGCTTCCCGTAGGGTACGAGAACTACTTATAACTTATATATAAGTGGATGTACTCAGACCCATTTTCCGCTCTGATTCACGGCAGGGGTAAAAGGTCTTTTCCTCCTCTGCCCCTCTGCCCCTCTGCCCCTCTGCCCCTCTGCCTCCTCTCTATACCCAATTCAAAATTCCACAATTATCGGCACATGGTCGCTAGGTTGAGTTAACTTTCTCGGTGCGACATCAATAATGCAACTTGTAGCACGCTCATATAGGATGGGCGTGAGATAGTGGTGGTCAATTCGCCAACCTAAGTTACGACGAAAAGCGGCAGAGCGATAATCCCACCAGCTATAATTTCCACCCTCTGTAGTGAATTTGCGAAAAGCATCGGCAAATCCCAATTTCAGAATATCCCGTAAGGCTTGACGCTCTGTTTCTGTTGCCATAATGTGATTTTCTGTACTCACTTGCTCGTGAATATCCTTATCTTCTAGGGCGATATTGAAGTCGCCGCACACACAAATTGTGGATTCTGACAACACCAGCAATCGCAAATACTCGTGTAGCGCTGTCAACCAGCGCAGTTTGTATTCGTATTTCTCAGTTCCTACCGCTGCGCCATTAGGAACATATAAGTTTACAATCCGCACACCCTCAATTACACCAGTAATCACGCGCTTTTGCTCGTCCCATTCGTGATGTAAATCTGGCAAAATCGCCCTAAACCCGCTACTGACATTTACGAGTGGCTGGCGGCTAATCAGGGCTACACCATTATAAGATTTTTGTCCTGACATATAAAGGTTATACCCTAACTCCTCAAAAGGCGATCGCGGAAATTCCACATCCACAACTTTGGTTTCTTGCAAGCAGAGAACATCAACGGGATTTAGGGTTAACCAATCGATAACCTGTTCAAGGCGAGTGCGAATTGAGTTGACGTTCCAAGTAGCGATTTTCATTAGTTAATTATCAGGATTTTTGTAAATTACTAATTACAAATTATGTAATTATTGTACAATTACTTAATATTTATAATTTCTTTTCCATTTCCCAATTACCTTTAAATGAAGCTTTAATGACTTGATCCCATTGAAGATATTAGTATTGTCAGCTACAAAACATTCAATTTTGTAAGTTCTGCTACAAAACATTCTACCTCTTTATGATCCCCAAGACAGATGCAACAACTAATAGATTAGCGATACGGTTAGAAGTGTAGCTGAAAGTTGACTTTTGCCGATAGTCAGTTAGATTTGTTGGTAAAAAATTTGCGGTACGGTTAACCGTTATTGCGCTTTTAATAGCCTGTTAGGTTAATTTAAATGTCAAAAGAGTAAGTACAAATGCTCTTTACTCATAAAATAATGAACTAGATCATTATTGAGGACAATTTCATAGACTGAACCAGAAAAACTTATGAAAATCGCTCAGGTTGCCCCCTTATGGGAAAGGGTTCCACCTCCTAATTATGGAGGAATAGAACTGGTAGTGAGTCGCTTGACTGATGAACTTGTTCGTCGCGGTCATGAGGTAACTTTATTTGCCTCTGGTGATTCTCAAACTTTGGCTCATTTAGAAGCAGTTTATCCACGTGCATTACGCTTAGACCCAAATGTGAAAGAGTATGCAGTGTACGAAATGCTAGAACTAAGCCAAGTTTACCAGCGTGCCGACCAATTCGATATCATCCATTCTCATGTAGGAATTTCGGCATTACCTTTAGCGAGTTTGATAACAGCAACTGCTACAGTCCACACCCTGCACAATAATTTTACAACTGACAACCGTCACGCATTTAGCTACTACCAAAAGCAACCATACATCAGCATTAGTAATTCCCAGCGTCAAATCGATCTCAATTATGTTGGCACGGTTTATAACGGAATTGAGCTAGCAGATTACCCATTTGTAGCTCAACCCTTAGAACCTCCATATTTAGCATTTTTAGGCCGTTTTTCGCCAGATAAAGGCCCGCACCATGCGATCGCCATTGCTAAACAAAGTGGTTGGCGCTTGAAGATGGCAGGAAAGGTTGATGCAGTACACTCAGAGTTTTTTGAACAAGAGATTGCTCCCTACATAGATGGTGAGCAAATTGAATATCTCGGTGAAATTAACCACGCCCGAAAAACTGAACTTCTGGGTAATGCTGCGATAACTCTTTTCCCCATTAGCTGGCAAGAACCTTTTGGTTTAGTAATGATTGAATCAATGGCAACTGGTACGCCAGTAATTGCCATGAATTTCGGCTCCGTACCTGAAGTTATTGCCCACGATAAAACAGGTTTTATCTGCAATAGCTATGCAGAAATGGTGGCAATGATTCCACCAGCTTTGGAACTCAATCGTCAAACCTGTCGAAAACACGTAGAAAACAACTTTAGCGTTAGCCAGATGGTTAACGGATATGAAGCTGTTTACAGACAAATTATTAAAGACCGCATAGAATCGAATGGCCGCATTCATGCAGCTAACATTCAGTTTTAATCAACTGCTTTTTTGACTTAGTTTAAAACAACAATTTTTTTAAGGAGGACATTGGTATGAGTACGAGAGCCAACACTTGCCCATGCTGCGGTGGTTCCCTCCTACGTCATGCCCGTCATGGTGAACTATATTGGTTTTGCCTGTCGTGCCGACAAGAAGTACCGCTGTTAACTGTACCGCTATTAAATACTACTCGCCTGCCTAATGTGGAAACCCGGAACACCGGAGTGGTCGCCCAGCCAGCGGTGAATACCTAGTATCGCAAGGCGGAAGTCAAAAGTTACGCATTCAAAAGTTTTGTATATCAAGGCTTTTGCAAGTTTTCAAATGGTAGCTTGATTTACGCCGCGCTGTACTAGTTTTTCGCCATTTTCGTATTCATAAAAGCTTACTATAAATCAAGGCTAATTTGTTTAAACCTATCAACCAACTTCAACTGGTAAAATCAGATGAAGCTAATTGATAGGTTTAAAGTTTTGCTAGCAGCGTTACTTCATGGTCAAGAAGATTTACGCCTAGAGGAAGTTTCTGACCCCACTCCGGCGGCTGGCGAAGTTGTGATGCAAGTGGGGACAGCAACAACTTGTGGTACAGATTTGAAAGTCTGGCGGCGTGGTGGTCATGCCAGAATGCTGATACCGCCAACCCTGTTTGGTCACGAAGCGGCTGGACGAATTGTTGCCTTGGGTGCTGGGGTGACAAATTGGCAAGTAGGCGATCGCGTCGTCGCTAATAATTCTGCTCCATGCATGAAGTGCTTTTTTTGTCAACGCCAAGAATATTCCTTATGTCCAAATTTGACCTGGAATAATGGGACTTTTGCCCAATACTTAAAAATTCCTGCACCGATAGTAGAACATAATTTGTTGCAGATTCCCGATGAGTTGCCGTGGGAATTGGCAGCGATGACGGAACCTTTAGCTTGTGTGTTGCATGGTGTAGCGCGTTCTAATATTAAGCCCAAAGATAAAGTAGTCGTCTTGGGAGATGGGGCGATCGGGCTGATGTTTGTGGCGGCGTTGAGTGAGAAAGCTGAGGTTTTGCTGTGGGGAGGTAATAACCACAGACTAGAAATTGGTCAGAAATTGGGTGCAACCCAGACCTTTAATTATCATCAAATTCCAGAGATTACCAGTGTGGTGAAAGAACTTACCCAAGGATGGGGCGCAGATGTAGTAATTGAAGCTACTGGTGTCCCAAGTGTTTGGGAAACTGCGATCGCCTGCGCTCGTCCTGGTGCAACAGTCAACTTATTTGGTGGATGTCCGCGGGATACCAGTATTACTGTGAATACAGAACAGCTACACTATAGCGAACTTACCATCAAAGGCGTGTTTCATAATACACCAGAGTATGTGCGATCGGCCCTTGCACTCATAGCTAGTCGCAAAATTCCCTTTGAGTTACTTATTAGCGAACAACGACCATTAAAAGATTTAGAACAGGTGTTTTCTGATATGAAGGCGCGTAAAGTAATTAAGGTGGCCATGATTCCTTAGTTAGCCTAACAAAATTTTTATAATAATTGCATCTCTACCAACTAATAATAAATCCTTATGGCAAACACTATTTCAATTACCGATTCTCTAGTTCCTAATCCCGTTCCTAAATCAACAATTATTCGTTTGGAAAATATCTTTAAAATATATGGCAGTGGCGAAACTGAAGTCAAAGCACTTAACGATGTTAATTTAACTATCAACGAGGGCGAATATTGTTCAATTATGGGGCCTTCTGGTTCAGGTAAATCCACAGCGATGAATATTATCGGCTGTCTAGACCGACCCACAGGCGGACATTATTACTTAGATAATATTGATGTGGCGCAAATGGATGATAAATCTCTGGCACATATCCGTAATAAAAAGCTGGGTTTTGTCTTCCAACAATTCCATTTATTACCCCAACTCACAGCATTAGAAAATGTGATGTTGCCAATGGTTTATGCTAGTGTGAGTCCGAAAGAAAGAAGCGATCGCGCAACAGAAGCCTTGACGCGAGTAGGTTTAGCAAATCGCCTCAACAACAAACCAACTCAACTATCTGGTGGACAACAACAAAGAGTAGCGATCGCGCGGGCGATCGTCAATCGTCCCGTGGTACTCCTCGCCGACGAACCTACAGGCGCACTTGATTCGCGCACAACCCAAGAAGTCTTAGATATTTTTGGCGAACTCAATGCCAGTGGAATCACAGTTGTCATGGTAACACATGAACCAGAAGTCGCCCGTCAAACCCAGCGCATCGTTTGGTTCCGTGATGGTCAAGTAGTACACTCCAACCTCACCCCAGCCGACTTGAGTCAGTTAGCTGTCTCGTAGGTTCTTAAAGTCCGCCTCTGCGGACTTTAGTTTGGGTAGTCGCGACTTCTAATCGCCAAAGCTGATTACAAACTTGACGTTTTTCCAGTTTCTGCTTGCGTTTCGATTGGTTTAACATCGGTGTAACCCACTTCACCAGCTATTGTCCGAAACACTGACATTTGCTCTTCAAAATCTAGTCCTTCAATTTCGGAAAGCAGATCGTTAACTGCCTTACTTGGCTGGTAACTAGACGGTATTCCAACCACTGTATCCCCCATAGCTACCGCCCAAGCATACCAAACTAACAACTGGTTGTTTTCTTTGATCGCCCCATAAGCACGAGAATATTCTGTGTCTTTGCGGTTAACGATATCCCGCATAATATCTAGTTGCTGCTCATCGGATAATTTAAAATAATCTCCGAGCAGAAGTGGTGCTAACTCTGGTTCAGCCGCAGCGGGCGCAGCTGGCGTGATCGAATCACCCATTTTTTTATAAACAAAATAGAACCAAGCTAATTTGGCATCGGTATCTAAGGCGTTAAACCGATCCACCAATTCTTGAGTTTCATTGCTCTGGGCTTGAGAAATAGTTTTATCGTAACTTGCAGTCATTATTATTTGTCCCAAAATAATTTAATAGGCCAAACTAATTGTTACCAGAGTTCGGCAATCAGATTCTACTATCGATAGAAAGAGTTAAATTTATGTAAATTTGCAGCTTTAATCTACCTTTTAATAGAGGTAAAAGTCTCTCTATAGGAAGCAAGAAAGTAACCAATTGCTTTGCTATGATTGCTCAAGTAAACAATAAAAAATTTACCTAAAGGTTTTAATTATGCCCGATCAAGAAGTAAAGCCCAATTTAAATGAAGCTTCCACCCAGGATGCGCAATTAGCTGCCGAAAGCATAGCTAGTGGTGAAGAAAAAGCGCCAACGGTGAATTTTGATGCTGATTATGCAGCTGCACAAAAATTTAGCGTGAGCGAAGTCGATCGCACAGGTAAAGGTGCAGCAGCAGCCGAATCAGCTACTGCACCTAACTATCAAACCTCTAAGCCACAAGAGACAAAAACTCAAACACAGTCAACTGGCAATCCTGATGATTTTCTAGAGTCAGCAAAAGAAGTTGGGAATTCTGAGACTGGGGATGCAACTAATGTCAGTGATGATTTAGTAAAACAAGCTTTAGAAAAGGGCGAACGGAAAAATTAATTTTTCCTGATATCTTGCTATTTTGTCAGATGGGCAATGTCACCAATATGAAAATTGAGGTTCTCGGTATTAGTAGACATTGCCCACTCTACTATTTCGGTCGATTGTTAATCCACTTTTGACTATTTATTAATTAACGACTGTTCATCACTTCTAGTAGTTCGCTAGGTTGCTGAATTAAATAATCTGGATTTTGCTTGGCTAGTACTTCCGATGAGTTAAAGCCCCAAGTGACTGCAATCACTTGGATATTTGCTTTTTTTGATGCTTCTATATCTCTGGTTTCATCTCCAACATAAATAACTTCTTGAGGTTTGAGTTGCTTTTGCCTCAAGACATTATTTATAATAGTTGTTTTGCCAAAAATTGTAATTCCTGAGTAAATAAAATCAAATAGGTGATTTAAATCATTGATTGTGAGGAATTGGGTAACATTTTCTTTAGAATTAGAAGTGATAATACCCAGTTTATATCCTTGATTTTGGAGTTCTGTTAATGCTTCCTTAATTCCCACAATTGGCTTTAATTCTGGTATTTTGTTTTTTAATTCCCCTTTAACTTGTTTAACTAGAAAAGGGATCTTAAATAGAGAAACTCCTGAGTACTTAATGATTTCCCTAGATGTTAAGTTCTTGAGAAAGGCTAATTGTTCTGGGCTTATTTGTTTATAACCAAAGTCTATAGCTAAACGATTAGCAATACTTACAAGGGCATCTACTGTATCAGCAATTGTGCCATCAAAATCAAAAATAATTACTTTCTGGGTCATTCTTCTGCCTGGATGCGTCAAGATTAGCTAGGGCGTTGCGTCGTAACATTTCTGGCTTAATCCGCCGCAAGGCAGATGCTGGAAATCGTTTATCCCACTCCCGATCTGAGATTTGGGCTAATTCTAGCAGGTGGGGAGCAATATTCCCAGGATAAGGCTGAAACTCTTCAATATCTGTTGTTTGGGCAAAACGTTGATTCCAAGGACAAACATCTTGGCAAATATCGCAACCAGCAACCCAGCCTTGCAAATTAGATGCGATCGCCTCTGGCAATTCCTTGTCACGATTTTCAATTGTATGATAAGCAATGCAGCGATTAGCATCGACAACAAAAGGCTGAGTAATTGCACCTGTGGGACAAGCTTGAAGACAACGAGTACAGCTACCGCAGTGTTCTGTATGCGGGCGATCGCTCTCTAATTCTAAATTGGTCAACACTTCTCCCAAAAATACCCAAGAGCCATATTCCCGTGTAATCACATTACCATTCTTGGCAATCCAACCAATTCCAGCAAGTTGAGCCAACACTTTATCTGGCACTGGGCCAGTATCTGCATAATAAAGAGCCAATACGCCTGGATCGAGTGATTTTAGCCATATAGATAGCTGCTTGAGTTTTCCATGCATTACCTTGTGATAATCCCTTCCCCAACCATAACGGGAAATTTTGGCGTATTCCTCACCTTCAGGACGTTGATGTGGTGTGTAGTAATTCAGGGCTACACACACTAGCGATCGCGCCTCTGGCATCACTAAGCGGATATCCTGACGCTTGGGATTAGCCATCCATTTCATATCAGCGTGATAACCCAGTTCAATCCATGCTTGCAACCTCTGCGCTTCTGTGGCATTTACCCGATCTACAGCAGTAATTCCAACTTTGTGAAAGCCCAACTCGCTGGCTTTTTCTTTCACCAGACTGCTGCTCGTTACAGAATACTGATTCATTTTTTTATCTGGATTTTGCCCAAATAAAGGCGTTTTAATTATATATGATGTAGCCAATACCTTTAATTAAGATTTGTTAATTGCCCAATATATAGCCTGTCTTAAACTGCATAGTAGTTCAAAACTTCCATCGTTAGGAAGATTTATTAAAATGTAGCAATCTATCTCAATAGCAGCTTTTTTTTTACTTATTTTTGTATTGAAATTAATATTCAGATAGCATAATACAGGTAATTTTATGACCTCTACTGAATTTATATCGCCAGCGCAGTTGAAAGAAGAATTCCAGATTGAGGGAATTACAGAATCAAGCGTACTGCGTTATTTTGAAACCTTAAATGCAGGAGAATTTGAGGCAACTGCTGCCTTATTTGCGATAGATGGTGTGATGCGTCCGCCATTTGAATCCGATTTTGTCGGGACAGATGCGATCGCAGCCTACTTAAAACAAGAAGGTCAAAACATCAAAGCTTACCCGAATACAGGAATAGTCGAGACTTTGGAAAATGGTGATATCCAAGTCCAGGTAACAGGCAAAGCACAAACTTCGTGGTGTAGTGTCAATGTCTTGTGGCTATTTATCCTCAACCAACAACGGCAAATTTCTTATACTAGAATTAAACTTTTAGCTTCCCCCAAAGAGTTACTTACTTTACGTCGTGAAAATTAAGTAGCAAATAACTAGCAAGGGCAAAGTTTTAAACCAATATTTATTACCTACTCACGCAGGATTCATAGCTTTATTCCGACTCCTGAATTCTTCCTCATAAATAGCATGACTTGAAAAATAGTCACTTTTGTCTATTGGACTAATTCGGGTAAAGTAGCTTCTAACTTCAGACAGTTGGCACCATTAACCTGCAACTTGTAATCTACTTTATCCATGAGACGATTCATAATCAGCCAACCATAACCACCTTCTTGCTTTTCCATCGGGTTTGGAGCGTAGTAGTTAGACATATCAAAGCCTTCGCCGTAGTCCCAAATTTCTAGGGCAAAATCCCGGTCTTTCACTTCTAAACGCAGTAATATGGGTAAATTTGGTTGGTCTTTGTGGGCATGACGGACTGCATTAGAGTAGGCTTCCACTAAAGCCAGTCTCAAACGACTTGATTGCCGCGACCAATCCACAGATTCTCCTAGCTGAATTTTCAAACATCCCAACAACCAGTTTTCAACAATATTCAGAAAATTCAAGTCGCTTGGTACATGAAGCTCACTTTTCATGACTTACAAAATCTCCAGTGAAAGTATAGTTTGATCGTCTTCTTGAACGTGATTATCTGCCTGGATGCGAGCTAGTAAATGGTTAAGAGAAAGTGGTTGTTGCTCTTGTTGTAAGAGTTGCCAAAGACCATCTTGATTCAGCATCGAACGGTTTGCTGACTCAACCCCAGCCTCAGTTTTTCCTGTTGCATCGGGATTATTTGATACCATTGCTTCTGTAATCCCATCGCTGGCTAGTAACAATGTGTCTCCAGCAGCCAGAACCAAGCGACCAGACTGTGCCTGCCACTTAGGCAAAATCCCCAAAGGAACGCTGCGAACTTTCAGGTAATTGGGATTTTCGGCTAAAGCACCTTGGCGTGACCATAATATTGGATAAATATGACCGGCATTAGTGTAGACCAGTTCTTTAGTGTTAGGGGTATAACAAGCTAACACAAGAGTGACAAAATAATTGTTGCTAATTAAATCTTCACTGAGAGCGTGGTTGAGGTTCTGCATGACCACATTCGGCTCTGCTGGTGTCTCTTGAGATAATTCTCGGCGTAAAACTGAAATAATACTAGCCATAAATAAAGCTGCTGGGACGCCCTTGCCAGAAACGTCACCCACTGCCAACCACAAGTCGCCTTTAGGATGGACAAAAACTTCAAAAAAATCGCCTCCTACTTCACGTGCCGGATAGCAGCAAGCTTGTACCTTCACACCTTTAATGTCAGGTAAACTTTGGCGTAGCAGATTGTATTGAATTTGGCGAGCCACCTCTAACTCAGTGTGAATCTGCTGTTGCTTTTCTTGGAGGCGTTGGTAGAGTTTTGCTTGAGAGAGGGCTAAGGCTGCTTGTTCGGCAACACCTGCAATTAGTTGGATGTCTTCGTCTTCCCAAGGGCGATCGCGTCCCCATTGGTGGAGAGTTAGCACAGCCAACAGATGCTGATGGTAGCTAAGTGGCACAACTAGGTGATGACCAGGATTACCGTCATATATATCTTGAGCGAGTTGATAATGACGGGTTTCCAGCACTTTTTCGATTAAAACACTGGAGTCGAAGAAGGAATCTAATACATCAGATTTCGGATCGCGGTAGAAGAACTCATCTTGTGTGAGGCGATCGCCCTCCACTGGTTTGAGCAAGCAACTGGTAGCTTCAAATGTTTCTCCAATAGTTGCGACAATTTTTTGCAGCATACTATCGTAGTCTAAAGATTCCCGAATTGCTGTTGTTACCGCATTAAACAAAGATTCTCGCCGTAGGGCCCGACGCAACTCTTGGGTGCGCTTCTTAACTAGGCGATATGTATCAGTGGCTTGCTCAACTAACCCTCTCAGCCGTTCTGGATTCCAGGGTTTGGTAATGTACTTGAATACTTGACCGGAGTTAATCGCATCTACCAAATCTTCAACATCAGTAAAACCAGTTAACAAAATCCGAATCGTATCTGGAAAGCGCTCTACGGTGCGACTAAAAAATTCAGTCCCATTCATTTCTGGCATTCTTTGGTCAGAAATAATTACCGCCATCTCGCCAAATTGATCCAAGATTTCCATAGCACCAAAGGCATGATTGGCTTTATATACTTGAAAATCTCGCCTAAAAGTGCGGTAGAGTAAATCTAGGTTATCTGGCTCATCATCTACCACCATGAGCTTAAGTTTTTCCGTCCCAATCTCAGCCATATTTGACTTTTGTTTTCATATATTTGAATGGCGAGATAATATGATCTTTATCCCACCTAATAAATAAGAGAAAATCAGAGAAGCCATTCACTTTGAAAATATAACTTTTCAAAGTTGTGAGTTCCCCTTGATTATCCTCAATCGATCCACACCAAAATTAAATTTATCCAACTAACCCAGAACGCAAGGCGCGGACTGCTGCTTGGGTACGGTCATCGGCACATAGCTTATTCAAAATATTGCGAACGTGAGTTTTAACAGTGCCAACTGTGATGTAAAGTCTTTCCGCAATTACTGCATTACTACAACCTTCGACAATCAACTGTAACACTTCCAATTCCCTTTCTGTCAGGGTGTAAGGTTGAATTCCTTCCAGATTCTCAAAAGAATCTGGGTTAGGAGCAATAGTCTTGGAATCGACCAAAACCGATTCCAACTTTTGAGGATTTTGTTGCGCTTGTTGTAATACAATCCGAGCGATCGCTGGATCGATCCAGGCGTTGCCATTGTAAGTTACTCGTACTGCTTCCAGCAAATTATCAAATTTGATATCTTTCATACAGTAAGAGTCTGCACCAGCGGCAAAAGCTGCCAACACCGCTTCTTTGTTATCCCGCAGCGTCAAAATTAATACTTTTGTAAGTAGCTGCTGGCCGTTAGTAGTAGATTTTACCTCCCGTGTTAACTCAATGCCATCCTTATCTGGTAAACCAATATCGACAATGGCAATATCTGGTTGTAGCATTTTTAACATTTTTAGACCATCAGCAGCATTAGCAGCTTCACCTACAACTTCAATTTCATCCTTTTGCTGTAGTGCTGTACGAATACCCACACGAGTTAGGTCATGATCTTCAATCAGAGCGATACGAATTTTACTCATAGCCAACTTCAGCCCGTTACACTATAACCATAAAGTCGAGTTTCGTGACATACTCCCACACTATCTACAAGCAGTATAGTGGGGGTTTCTATTCCCGAAACCAGAGTTGCGAGTTGAGCGTTTTATACTGAGTGAATATTACACTTTAACAATAAAAGTTGGACTGGTTCAGCCCAAGTACAAGCGCCCAAAATTAATAGACAGAGGAGTGAAATTAATTATGTGTTATCTAAAACCCTTAGATATACGTAGCAGTGCTATGTATATACATTCTTGTTCACTCTTATGTCTATTTAGTTTAATTATGCTTTCTCTCGTTGCAGGGTAAAGGGGAATCTCTTTTGCCTAAGTTCTAATATAAAAAAATTTGATAAACTTAACATTCATGCAAAATCTGGTGTGAGTATTACTTAAGAATAGGCTATGTCTAACGGCAATCAAGCATTTTCAGTGTTGGGAATACCAGTTCATGTGATGGCTGACTATCCAGGCTGGTTGTTAGAATGCCTGCACACAGGCAGAGGAACTCATGTCGTAACGCTCAATGCAGAAATGACTATGCAGGCAGAGCGAAATCAATTATTAGCTCAGGTGATTAAAAATGCTGAACTGGTGATTCCAGATGGAGCTGGGGTTGTTCTGTATTTACGATGGCTGTTATGGCAAAAAGTGCAGCGTTTTCCAGGGATTGAATTAGCAGAAAAACTTTTGCAAGCACTTGGGCAACAAAAGACAGGGACAAAAATATTTTTCTATGGAGGAGCGCCTGGAGTAGCAGCAAATGCGGCAGATTTTTGGCAGCAGCAAATTCCAGGTTTGAATATAGTCGGCACTCACTCAGGCTACCATTCTCCAGAAGAAGAAGCACAATTGCGACAAACTTTTGCTCAATTGCAGCCACAAGTGATTTTTGTTGGTTTGGGAGTGCCGCGTCAAGAGTTATGGATTGCCGAAAACCGCCATTTGTGTCCCCAAGCAATTTGGATTGGCGTTGGTGGCAGTTTTGATATTTGGTCGGGAACTAAAACTCGCGCTCCCGCCTGGTTAGGAAATAATAATTTGGAATGGTTGTATCGCCTTTATCAAGAACCTTGGCGCTGGCGGCGGATGTTGGCTTTGCCAGCGTTTGCGGTGAAAGCGTGTGTTTATCGTTTGACAGCCAAGGGTGCAATTAGTTAACAGTGCTGAGTGCTGAGTGTTCTTACTTAGTTAATATTAAAGTCTTGAAAAAATTTTAAATTTTCTTTGTTGAAATTTAAATTCCCAGGCAAAACCTGGGAATCCTTATTTTGGGGAGAATGTCACATTTAAGCAGGCAAACTGTTTGGTTGTGGGTATGAGGAAAATTTAACAATGCCAGTATTAACAACTCAAGTTAAGAAAGACTTTTCTGTTCATGGAGAGGACAGTGAAACTCAACAGCACGGTAGCAATACTACTACAAAGGTACAATTGCAATCTGTAAGCAAGACTTATGCTAACGGCACTCACGCCTTATTGAATGCAAACCTTGAGGTAAAAAAGGGAGAATTTCTGTTTATCACGGGGCCAAGTGGTTCTGGTAAATCAACGCTCTTGAAACTGCTGTATGGCCAGGAGTTGCCTACACAGGGAGAAGTAATTGTTGATGAATGTAATGTAGCGGATTTGCGGGGCGATCGCTTGTCATTATTGCGGCGACGAATTGGTATTGTGTTTCAAGACTACAAATTGATTACCCAACGAACAGTAGCAGAAAATGTCACTTTTGTGCTGCAAGCTCAAGGGTATACCCGTAAAGAAATTCAACGACGTTTAGAACCAACCTTAAAGCTGGTAGGTTTGCTGAGTAAAGCTGATTGTTTTCCAGATCAACTGTCTGGAGGAGAACAGCAACGGGTGAGTATTGCCCGTGCGATCGTTGGTACACCACCCCTACTGTTGGCCGATGAGCCGACTGGAAATCTCGATCCAGATAATTCCTGGCAAGTAATCCAGATTCTCCAGAAGTTAAATTCCTTTGGGGCTACGGTGATTGTTACCACCCACGATGAACAATTGGTACGGCGCTGCAATCATCCGATAGTGCAAGTTCGCAATGGAACGTTGTCTCGAAAATAGTTATTTGTCATTAGTCATTGGTCATTAGTCATTTGCAAAGGACAAAGGACAAATGACAAAGGACAAATAACTAATAAACGTGGTGTTTGACTTTTGATGATACGGGTACGAAAGGTATTGCTGTTTTCAGGGGTAGCACCTGTAGGCGATCGCAGGCTTGTAAACTCTTAAAAGCTGCCTCTCGCACTACAACTTCTTCCTCTCGACTGAGTAGGAGTTGCAAGCATTGGACAATATCTTGCTGCACTGAAGAGTCAACTCGCTTACGGCTGATGAATTTACTGAGTTGACCTAGAGCAATCAACCGCTTCAATGGATCTTTTTCTGTTAAATTCATCAACAACCGATCGAGGTGGTCTTCTTCTCGATTTTCATAGAAGTTGACAATTTGCCATACCAATAAAATTAAAGTTAACAGGGTTCCCACACCTTGCGCGATCGCACCAGCAGCAATCCAGTGACTGTGAGAGTCAACCCATATCGCCGCTGCCATGTAAGTGCTGACAGTAGCAATACCACCGCTGATGACTGCTAAAACTAACCGACGATTTGAACTATTTAAGAAATTACGTATTTTTGACCAGCGCAATTGCCAGTCCCATTCCTGCATTGAGTAAACCAATACCATTACTCCAATGCCGATTAAGAGAGCCAGTAGCAGTTTCCAGTTCCACAACAACATGGCAATGATAATTGTCAGGAACCCAAGAAAGCCCCCAGGGCCAGAAAAACGTTTAAATGTTTGCTGCTTTATGGCTCCCTTTGTCTTGAATTTTGGAAGCGACCAGTTCCAGTTGGGGATTTGGTTGATCAATTGCTGCCAAGAAGACGAAGCCTGTGCCACAGTGTTTACCTACTTGATTACGAAATTACCTATTGTATAAGTTTTACTATGGATAAAGGAAAGATGAAGGCTTAAATCACAAAATGCCCGATTTTATAGAGGGATAGTAGACTAATACAGCACAGCGCATAAGATACCATTTTCAATTGCTAAGAGCAAGAGCATCTTGTACGTAAGTCTTAATTAAAGACAAAAACGAAAGTTATCAAGGGTGAATTGACCATCAAAAGTACAAAAGGTAACGCTGTGAATGTTATTCACATTTATAGATAATAAGGTATTGGGGGAAATTGGCGAGTCGGAATTGGCAAGATTAGAGCTTGGTAGTGCAGTTTGAGCGAGTAGTTGCCGATCGCGATCGTAGGCGGAAAGCACTAGCCGTTGCGAACTAGTGACAAAGGCACTAACCGAATTAACTGGACGCAAGAAAGTAGCTTCTAAAAATCCGCTTTTGGGCGCTCCCATTAAGACTATTAGCCCTGAATAGGTTGGAAATGCTGGATTTGATGGCTGTATTGCTAGACAATTGTGAAAAATGACTCCCCAACGTTCATATTGGCGCTCTACCGCTTCAAAACACTTCAAGTCTTCTAAGTCTAAACAAATACAAGTAGGTACAGTAAGTTTGGCAGCATCAAGAACTGGCTCGACCTGACCCCGCCTAGCTGAAGCTTTAATTTCGTTTTGTATATTCAAGTTGTCAAGCGCAAATTTAGCATCTTCAATCGTTGGTAGTTTATTTGATTGAAGAGTAGCCTGCTTTACCATGACATCCCGCCTTACTATTACTTAGATAAAATTTAGATTAGTTATACATCAAAATCTGTGTTTTCTACATATACAAGTAGAATTAACAGCTTATTAAAATAAGCGTTTTAACTATTTTTGACGTGTTGACGCTCAAAATTATTTATCGGTTTTTTGATAGACTACCATAAAAACTTATGCTGGATTCACGCTGGAGCGAGCCTCGCTACCAGGAGAAACCCTTATAGAACAGTAATTTCAACGTTCAGTTACTTTATTTTTATGAAAAAAAGCACCAAATCTTTACAAGTAATCCAGTAATTTTATATCTACTTAATCTGACGCTAGCGAGAAGTCTGAGAGTGATTGGTTCGCTGATAATTACAATGTGTGGCGAGTTTGAACTAGACACATGAAGAGTGCTGAGTTAAAAGACTGCCTACAAGGGACGTTGCTCTTACTAAGTACACAAATATTAAGTGCTTGTTAATTTACTCAGCACTGAGTGCGGTAAACATCTAGGTGACGAAAGGGGAGGCGGATAAATTATCAAATCTTCTCTTTGTGTGCTTGCGTCCCAGGTCTCTTGTCTTACTTGTGCCAACGAATCACTACAGTCAACAAAAAAAACTTATGTTTCAACCACTAGGATTTGAACAACGCTCTATAGATACCTCACTAGGTAGAATGGTATATTATACTGCTGCTGGAGCGCCTTGGGAGGATGATGTGACTGCCAAAGACGATCGGGAAACTTTGGTATTCCTGCACGGCTTTGGTGGTGGGTCTTCTGCTTATGAGTGGTCGAAAGTTTATCCGGCTTTTGCGGCTGAATATCGGGTCATTGCGCCAGATTTACTCGGTTGGGGTAGGTCTGAACATCCAGCACGGAGTTATAAAGTTGAGGATTATTTGATCGCGATTCGGGAGTTTTTCGAGCAAACTTGTACTGGGCCAGTAACAGCGATCGCTTCTTCTTTGACCGGAGCATTTACAATTCGGGTAGCAGCAGATCGTCCTGATTTATTCAAGTCTTTAATTCTTACTACCCCAGCCGGACTTTCTGACTTTGGCGAAGACTACTCTAGGAGTTTTTTTGCCCAATTAGTTAGCGTTCCCATTGTCGATCGTTTACTTTACAGCACTGGAATTGCTACTAGTGGTGGCATTCGCAGCTTTTTAGAACAACGGCAATTTGCTCAATCCAATCGAGTCTACCAAGAAATTGTAGATGCTTATCTAGAATCTGCTCTACAGCCTAATGCTGAGTATGCAGCACTGTCCTTTGTCCGTGGCGATTTGTGCTTTGATTTATCCCTTTATATTCAACAATTAACCACTCCCACCGCCATTATTTGGGGACAAAAGTCGGAATTTACAGGCCCCTCAATTGGTCGCCGCCTTGCTGAAATCAATCCTTTAGCAATCCGATTTTTTCAACAGTTGGAAGATGTGGGATTAACACCACAGTTGGAATTACCAGCAGTGACAATCGGATTAATTCGCAAATTTTTACCTTTGCTTAATTAACATGAGTAGTAGAGACGCAAAATTGGACTGGGCTTTGCCCCGCTGTGCTAACGCGTCTCTACATTCTTTTTCAGCAGATGTTTAATAAGATTGCTAGAGAAAATTATCCACAAAAGTGATAATACTATTTGTCTTTCAATCTGATATCAATGACAGTTGCATTGAAGTTGTAGTTAAAGCCTTCTAGCTCAAATGGCATCCCAATTTTAACTTTACTGTTACCCAAAACTGGCCCATTTTCAGTAACTTGAGCTTTGCCATCTAAAGTCAAAAGAAAATCTGCACTGTAATTGTTGCTCTTGGGATCTGGCAGTTCTTTAACAGTGCCATCAGGTTGAAAAACATTGACTGTTCTAGGTAGCTGTTGAATAGATTTAATTTCAATCTGTCCATAGGGTTGATTGCGGATAATCACATTGGTTTTTCCACCTTTTTTTAAACCATTGTCGATTAATTTCTCCGGGTCGCGTACATTCAAACCACGAACTACTAAGTCTACTTCTATGGGTACTGTTTTCGCCCCAACTTGGGCAACAGAACCAGAAGTGCCAGGAAAAACAAAGATGCCAAAGATAACTAGTAGAATTACCAGCGCAGCACCTAAATCTAGAAGATTGATTTTGCCAAACAAGCGACCTTTTGAATCTAAAATAGCCATAAAAAGTTTTCCAAGGTAATAGCGAAGTAATGGATTGTAGCCAGAAAGTTTTCGATGGAAACGGTAATTTTCCCTATTTGGTAATAACTCAAAGTATTCGGGGGTTGCGGTTATGCGACAGTTTATCACGAGTTCGTAATTTCCGAGGCACGGCAGCTAACCCTCAAACTTTTACCAGTTAATACTGACGCACCTAGAAAGTAAAATCTAGTGTTTAAGCCTATCTCTAGAGAGAATCCCTAGCCTCCCGCAATTCGGTAGATTTGCATCAAGATTATCTGTATGACAACTCCTTTGGTCTTGAGTTAAGAATGCAACTTAGAATACTCTAAATCCGTCTCATAATTTGTCCCCTCATTTTATGTTCTTCCGAAATAATCTTCAGAGTGTATTATGTTCAATTGGAAAGGTTTTGCTGCAAATTACCGTGTATGGCGGCGTCGCTGGTTTTATCCCCTAATTTCAGTGGTAGTCGCCCTGAGTCTGTGCCTGAGTACACCCTTGCCTGGAAGAACTTTAGATTTCTTGCCTCTTTTACTCCAAGGAGTTCAGGCATTTCAGCTTTCTAATATATCCCCTAATCAAGAAGTTGATCTTGGTAAGCAGATTAATCAGGAATTGGTCGGCAGTCAAGTCCGACTTTACCGCAATCCCGAAGTGAATCGTTATGTAGAACAAGTTGGTCGGCGTTTAGCAGCGAATAGCGATCGCCCCGATCTCCCCTATACTTTTCAAATAGTTGAGGATGACGCTATTAACGCCTTTGCGACCTTGGGCGGCTATGTATATGTCCACACGGGTTTGCTGAAAACCGCAGACAATGAAGCGGAACTGGCAAGTGTACTCGCCCATGAAATTGGTCACATTGGTGGGAAACACGTAGTCAAGCAGATGCAGCAAAAAGCCCTCGAAAGTGGTCTATTAACGGCGGCTGGCTTAGATCGAAATTCCGCAGTGCAAATTGGTGTACAGTTAGCGCGAGACTTACCACGCAGTCGTAAAAACGAATTTGAAGCCGATCAAAGAGGACTACGAACTTTGACACGTACTGGTTATGCCCAGTCAGCAATGGTCTCTTTTATGCAAAAGCTGCTGAAAAAGGGTGGTTCTAGTCCAACATTTTTGAGTACACACCCCGGAACCAGCGATCGCATTGATGCCCTCAGACGTGCAATTAACTCTCAACCTAGTAATGGAAAATCTGGCTTGGATAATGCTAGTTATAAAGCAAATATTCGACCATTAGCGAAGTCTTGAGGGAATTGAGAAAGAGGAGGCAGGAGGCAGTGTTTCGACTCCCTTCTCTACGAGAGGCTGCGCCAACGACTACGCTACTTCGACTACGCTCAGTACAAGTCAGGGCAAGCCGCTCAACAACCAGGTAGGGGGCAGAAGTTCTTTAATTTTTAATTTTTAATTTTTAATTTTTTAATTGATTTCTCCCCCTCATTTCAAATATTCCTCAATTCCGATTGCGGCGATCGACTTTAATTTTGGCTGGATCAACGTTAATTACAACCTCTTCTAAAGGCAGGATACGGATATAGTTTTTAAAGATATTAACTTGATAAACCAACTGATTTGTGACATCTAGCCCAGTCAACCAGCCACTCCGGGGATGATAAGCGCCAGTATCTATGTCTAGCCATCCCTTTCCTTGCGCCAGTTTACCAGGAGAAACACCCGGTAGGGTAAAGGTAATGGTGTGACCGATGATAATTTGTTTATCTGGAAAGTAGGGTTTTTCAATGCTGTGAAATTCCTCTCGTATCCAGCACAGTTCATCGGCAGTTTGTTCTGCCACCGACTTGGAAGGGTCAACGCCAGCATGAGTTAACCAAATATCTCCTAAGTCAAGGTATGTAGGCAAAGCTTTTAACCAATCCAGATGGTCATCAGGAATTGGAGCCTCTTGGTAACTGGCCACGGTAGCTTGCCCTCCACCAAACAGCCATGCTTGCATCGTCGAGGAGGAAGTCCTTTCATTGGTCAGAATGTTTAGTAACATCTGCTCATGATTTCCCAACAAACATGAGTAGTTACTTTGCTTGACAAAATTAACTACTTGCGCACTGTGAGGGCCGCGATCGATTAAGTCTCCCAAAAAATAGACTCGATCTTCTGACGTGGGGGCGATCGCCTCCAACAGTGTCATTAAACCTTCATAGTGTCCATGCACATCCCCAATTACAATTCGTCTGGGGCTAGTTTCGCTCATTGTCTCTTAGCTGCAATAGTTTTGGCTAATACTTCTGCTACAGTTTACGCTGTCTGCTTTCCGCAATGAAAGGTAAAAATACTGGATAATGCTTATTTTAATTTAATTTTTGTACGATTAATAAACTTAACTTATCAAATATATACAACGACAATTGTTTTTTAGATATAACTTATAATAACGATGGCGTAAGACTAGCTTTTTCTGCTAACTTGAACTGTTTAGTCGAGAATTTAGGTTAGCTGAGAATTTAGGCTCTTGCCATATTCATCACTTTTAACTTCACAATGTCTAATGGTTTTTCTGCTGAAATTAGTTCGCGCATCTGCAAGCACATGAATGACGATCATGCTGATGCTGTAGTTATTTATGCTAAAGCTTTTGGTGGTTTAACAGATGCGATCGCAGCCGAAATGCTGTCAATTGATGCACAGGGTATGGATTTAACAGCGCAAGTCAATGGGGAAGCTGTACCAGTTCGCATTCAATTCGATCGTGTTTTAGTAGATGCGGAAGATGCTCATCAAACTTTGATTGCAATGGTGAAGCAAGCGCGGGTAAAGGCTAAATAGGAAATGACAAAATAATTGACACTAAATCTGCGATACATTTAATCACATATTTTTGTACATATAGCAATACTAGGCTGGGGAAAGGTTAAAGGGGAAGGGAAAATTCCATAGCTTTACCCCTTCCCCCTTTCCCTTTTCCCCAAACCAAATTCCAGTTTAAAATTCTGGCGTTGCATATTTGCGGGATGATTTTGTTTGTTTTATGGGATGCGCATCTTGCCCGTCCCTTATATTTCGAGGCGGGCAAGATGCCCACCCTACAAGAATCATCCCTTGATTCAGCAACGCCAAAATTCTTAACCGAGCAGTATTGAAAGCTGTGTTATGTCGTAATTGCTGTAAATACTCACCCCGCCAGCCGATACATAATCACTTTTCCTTTCCAATTTTCTTCCACAAATACCAGATGCTCACCATTGGAACGCCGAAAAGCGCGAATACCGTAGGGTATATCAATCCAGCCACTTTCGCTGCCAACTTCTGGGCCTGGTTTTAACTGTTGTACTTGCGCTCCCGTCTTGGCATTGTAGACATATACCTCTGCGGTTTTAACTGTCACGGCAAATACATAGTCTCCCGCCACACTGATTGCTGCTGTAGACACTTCACGCTTCCCGGTGCTGTCGTAGGGAATTACAATCCGCCATTTGGGAGTACGATTTCCTTTACTCCAATTGTCAAAACGGGCAATCTCAGATCCAGCAACTCCAGCATCGTCACCAAATGCGGGGCGATCTACCGTAAAGCCTGACAAAAACATACTATCTGTTTCAGGGAAATATTCGATCCGCCGCAAGTCGTTAAATATTTTGGGAGTAGCTTGCTTTTCCATCGAACCATAGCTGTAGATGGGGTTGCCTTTAGGATCTATTCCCTGTAAAGGATAGTGTCGAATGCCATCTTCTGTTCGCAAAGCTTTCCAAACATCTCCTTTGCTGTCTACCCACCAGCCACCGAGATGAGGATAATCTTTGCTGCGATCGTATTCGTTCTTTTCAAATTTGCCATTACTGTTGCGATCGCGCCAGATCCATTCCCCTTGTTCTGGTTGATGCGGTGGCCAATTTCCGGCAATAAATGGTTTATCTGCGCCATTAGTAGCAACAAACATGCCGGCGGGGATGGCAACTTTACCATCAGTGGCAGGATTAAAACGATAGATTTGCAGAAAGCTGTTATACATATCTGTGAGAAACAAAAATGGCTTCCCTTGGATGCGGCGAACAAAGGTTCCATCTGGGGATGTATGCAGACGTGGATCTTGAGGATATTTGAAAGGATTTAAGGTGTAGGCTTTGTAATTCCATTGCTTACCAGCAGCCTTACTGTAATCCATCAGATAGTGTTCTTGTTTGGTGAATAAATCTACACCATCAGTTTTAGGATCGGCATCTGCATTATCGACGAATATCAATCCCAGCGATCGCCACATTAGTTTTCCCGATGGCGAAAATTTCCGCAAATCTGTTCCTGATTTGTTGAAACCATTACTATTTATATAGATATTGCCGGAAGCATCTGTACCGACTCCGGTAAGTCCGTAAAGTTTCAAATCTCGAACTTCACCAGCAACTCCTGCATAGATACCACCTTTAGAACCAAAACTACTCACTTGCACTGGCCGATCTTTGATGTCATAAGTCAACATTTGCTGACGCGGGCCATTTTCTGCTACTAACAGCTTACCTTGATGATTAATAGCGATCGCTGTTGGTTCGACGATATCTGCAATCTGTTGGGGCAATTGCTTTCCAGTTTGGGAATAATGTAAAATTTTTGCAGGCTTACCACCACTTTTACTTTGAATAATCCACAGATTTTTTTGTGGATCGATAGTTATTGCTCCCGGATTAACAACGGCAAAGCTGCGGAGTTCCTTCATCGTCTCAGTATCATAAACACGAATCCGGTTAGCCGCAAAATCACTCACATACAACTCGTTTTCCACAGTTGCTAATCCAGTCACTTCACTTTTTGTACTGGTAATCAACATACTTTTATCCCAGCCACGCCCATTCGGAAACGGCGCAGGTTTTCCTGATAAGTCATAGCGTCTAACGCTATACCAAGTTGTTCCTTCTGATGGGTAATCTTCTTTTGTATCGCCCCTCGAACCTTGAGTCATGGCAATGTAAACATATTTACTATTTGCGGTTACAGCTTTGCCACCGCCACGACTCCAGCCGTGAGTATCCCCAAGGGCAGCAATAACTTTACCATCTTTATATATTCCTGCTTCCATTGCCGCCTCATCCCAATGGCTGTTAGTATAAACTGTGCCATCAGCGGCTACATACATGCCCTCAATATTGTTTTGTACCCGCAGATTTCCACTGCCAATAGTATTACCTATCCACGATGTTTTGTAGTTAAGCGTGGGTGTTTTAGTATTGTTTTTTACCCGCAAATTGGCACTGTTAATAGTATTACTTATTGATGATGCTTTGTATGTAATTGTCGGTGTTTCTGTTGTTGCCCAGTCTGTTGTAATTCCAATACTAGTAACAATGACTGCAACAGTCATACTGAGTAATAAATTTAAAGTTTTACTTCTTTGTAAATATCTAGTCTTAGATAATTTTTTTACTTGCTGATTGAGTTCATGACGAAGTTTTACTAACTTCGCCAGTAATTTATTTATCATATATATATTTTTCATCTTTTAATTATTTATATACAATTACCTTTTATGAAATCCGCACAAAAGGTAACTGTTTTTAAACTCACTAATATACATTTTTTTTGGAAGCAAGATATCTGATTACATATCAATAAAAAGCTATCAGGATTAAAAATCTACTATTTATATAAGTTTTATCAAAATCACATTATTCTATAAAATACTGAAGAACATTTTTAAAAGTATTTATTATTACTTTTTTATTGTGATTTCTGATACAAAATTAATTGTTCGCTAGTGGCTTGTTCCTTGGTATATATACTATACAGCTTGTTTTTCCGTAGATAGAGTAGATATGTAGTAAGTGTTATTTAGTTAATAAAAATACAGGTTTAAACTCATTATTGACGTTGGTATATAAATAGCTTATAAATTGGTGTTCCGTAAAAAAACTCTTATTAGTAATGTGTATTCCGAAATTATAGTGATTCGGGTTTGGATACAACACGCTGTAGAGGGACACAGGTATGTGCCCCTACTGTTTTAATATATTTATAGGAGAAATATCGATGGAAGCTAATAAAGAAAGAAGTTTTACTTCATCCTCTGCATCTATTATTACCCTAGGATTAGGCTGGTTTCCCAAAAGTCCCGGAGGATTAGAAAGGTATATTTACGAACTAACTCATAAATTAGCTGCAAATCACGATCGGATTGAATTATGCGGAGTTGGTTTACCAGAAACTGAACTAAATTCGCCGATTAAGCTGACTAACTTGGCGAGTCCCGATAGTGCTATTTGGCAAAGATTATGGTCGATTCGCACGAATTTTCAGAAAACAAGAACTAGCAAACCAGATGCTATTAATTTACACTTTGCATTATACAGCTTTCCGATTTTAGATATTTTGCCAAAGGGAGTACCAGTTACTTTTAACTTTCATGGCCCTTGGGCTTCTGAGAGTCAGCAGGAAGTTGTTAACAAAAACCTCAGTCTTTTAATCAAGCATTGGCTAATCGAACAAAATACTTATAATCGCTGCGATCGCTTCATTGTTTTGAGCAAAGCTTTTGGTAAGATTTTACACGATCAATATCAAGTACCGTGGAGCAAAATTCATGTTATTCCCGGTGGAGTTGATATTAATTGGTTTCAACCAAATTTATCACCCCAGGAGGCTTGTGCAAAGCTAGGCTGGCCTAGTAATCGCCGGATTATATTTACATCACGCCGTTTAGTGCATCGAACGGGAGTTGACAAATTATTGCAAGCTCTGGCTATAATTAAGCCCAGAATACCAGATGTTTGGCTAGCGATCGCAGGTCGTGGTCACATCCAAGCTGCACTACAACAAGAAGCTACAGAATTAGGACTAGATGACAACGTTAAATTTTTAGGTTTTCTCCCTGATGAGCAATTGCCTATAGCTTATCAAGCGGCTGAATTGACTATTATGCCTAGTCAATCTTTTGAGGGATTTGGATTAGTAATAGTTGAGTCTCTAGCCTGTGGTACTCCTGTTTTATGTACTCCAATTGGGGGAATGCCAGAAATTTTATCAGAATTTTCACCCGATTTAATTACGACTTCAACAGACGCCTTAGCTATTGCTGAAAAATTAGAGCAAGTGCTTTTGGGTAATATCCTCATACCTTCGCGATCGGCCTGTCGCCAGTACGCCACCACACATTACGACTGGAATCAAATCGCCCAACAAGTACGGAATGTTTTATTAGCTTAAACAAGTGATTGTAATAGATTTTATGGTTGCTGCGTGGGTCAAATTAGATAAATTAGAGGTTTTATGAAAATTCTTTTTTTAGACCAAAGCGGTAAACCAGGCGGTGCCGAATTATGTTTAATAGATATTGCTAAACCTTATGGCGATCGCGCTTTAGTGGGTTTATTTGCAGATGGATCGTTCAAAGATTTACTACAACAAAATCATATCCCAGTAGAAGTTCTCGCAACTCAAGCAATCCAAGTTCGCAAAGAAAGCAGTTTGCTACAAGGATTCAAGAGTTTGGGACAACTTGCACCTCTGATTACTAAGGTAGTAAAAAAAGCGCGTGAATACGATTTAATCTATGCCAACACCCAAAAAGCATTAGTTGTCGGAGCATTAGCAAGTTTTTTCAGTCGTCGCCCTCTGGTTTATCATTTACATGATATTCTTTCCAAAGAACATTTTAGCCAAACTAATCTTCGTATTGCTGTTAACTTAGCTAATCGTTTTGCATCATTAGTAATTGCTAATTCTCAAGCTAGTCAAACTGCCTTTGTACAAGCAGGAGGACGCCCAGATATCATCGAAGTTGTTTATAACGGCTTTAATCCAAAAAATTATCAAACTGATGAGTCTGATATTAAACAATTACAGCAACACTTAGGATTAGAAGGAAAATTTATCGTTGGACACTTTAGCCGTCTTGCACCTTGGAAAGGCCAGCATATTTTAATTGATGCCCTGGCTAAATGTCCGCATAATGTGATAGCAATTTTAGTGGGTGATGCATTGTTTGGCGAACAAGATTATGTCCAAAAGTTACACCAACAAGTTAGTGAACTAGGATTAGAAAACCGCGTCAAATTTTTAGGATTTCGTTCTGATATTCCCCAGTTAATGGCAGCTTGTGACTTAGTGGCACATACCTCTACTTCGCCAGAACCCTTTGGTAGAGTGATTGTAGAGGCAATGCTATGCGAAAAACCTGTAGTTGCAGCCAAAGCTGGGGGTGCGATGGAATTAGTAGAACATGGCCTTAATGGTTTTTTAGTGACACCAGGAGAACCCCAGGAACTTGCACAAGTAATTATCACTTGTTTACAGGAGACAGAAATAACTGCGACTATAGCCAATAATGCCCGAACTGCTGCTAGTCAGCGTTTTGATGTTGCAACTATTAATCAGCAAATTTTCCAACTGCTGTCCCACAGATTATAATTACTTTCCGAATCTTACGATCGCCGATTTTGTTTGGATAACCCCAGATTCACATCTGGGGTTTATGGTTGTAATTACAAACCAACTAATTCACGAGACTCAAAATCAGAGAGTTGTTGAGCGATGCCTATGGCGGCAAGCTACGCTAATCTTGCTTCCAACTTAGCCACACTAAACTGGTTACGCAGATATTCCAAATGAGCGAGCTAAAATAAAGTTCAAATAAACTCTCAAAAATTTTTAAAGATAAAGCTGATTTTAAGATTAAGTCCGCTCATATACCCATGACTTATTTAGCCGTCAGACTGAAGTCTGCGGCTAACAAAGTAAGCCTGCATAAGCAGGCTAATTATTTTCTGCTAAATTCTGCACTGTAGCTCAAGCTGCTTCCCGCAGTTGTGGTTGTGAGGGCACACTCACCTCTGGAAATGAAAGCGAGAGTTGTTCGGCTTGAGGTACTGCCGCTTGCTGCAAAACTTGAACTTCAATATTCACGCTGACCAAATAACTACCTGTATCAGCACCAACTGCTTCGGCAATTAGTTTAGCAATGTCTGGGCGTTTGGCAGTCAGCGGGTCACGTAAAATACACCGATCCCATTCATGCTTGGCAGTCGGATTGAGGTTGAGAATATAATGCTTCATCATCGAACTAACCCTTGAATCCATCTTCCAGAAGGTTTTCACAGAGCCATTATGCATTTGGCTAGGCTTTGTGGACGCTATATCTATTATAGTATATTTGTACTAAATTGGCCGATATCTGAATCAGAAAGTAGGAAATATATCATGTCCGTCCAATTGGCTATATTCCCTAATCTATGCAGAAAGCCCAAAAATCCCTTTAACCGGACACGATTAAGCTGTTCCACATTTAAATTGCATAATTAGCGTAGGCTTTTCAATCTATGCCACAAGAGTTATATAAATTTTGAATTAGATGTCGTTTAGCTTATAAACCATTCCTAAAAGCGTATAGGTGTGTCTTAGCTATATTCCCGTGCTACATCCGATTAGTTAAAGGACTTCTAACAAATAATCAAAGTACGATTTCTACGATGGGTAAAGCCAACGCCAAATTTATCTATTCCTTTCTTCTTCAATTTGGTAGTGTCTCTGAATTCTTAATCCCAGAAAATCTGCCTATAGGTAAATTCTAATACAAAGGTATTGCAACTAAGCTTACAAAGCAACACCTTATATTTATGTAAATCGCTATATGGTAGATATCTATATTATTGACCTATTTGTCATTGGTCTACTTTTGCTAATGGTAACGTTAGGATCGGGTTGGATTACTCGCTTACCCCTTTCTTTTGCCATCATCTACCTAGTGGTTGGTATTTTTCTAGGCCCTTATGGCTTAGGACTGATTCAATTACGTCGGGATGACGTTTTTAACACCGAACTGCTGGAGAAAATAACAGAACTTGTCGTAATTATTTCTGTATTTAGTTGCGGCTTAAGAATTGTTCGGCCTCTAAAGTTGGGGGTTTGGGATATTACGGTGCGATTGATTGTATTTTTGATGCCAATTTCAATTTTTGCTCTGGCTGTTGTGGGTAAATTCTTTTTAGGCATGAATTGGGGAGAAGCAATTTTATTAGGAGCAATTCTCGCACCTACCGATCCAGTATTAGCATCAGAAGTACAACTAACCAGTGCAAATGACCAAGATGAGTTGAGATTTGGTTTAACTTCTGAAGGTGGATTAAATGATGCTTTAGCTTTTCCCTTCGTTTATTTTGGCATTCATGCCTTAGAAGATGACAACTGGGGTAACTGGTTTCAACAGTGGGTTACAGTTGATTTAATATGGGCGATCGCATCTGGCATTATTATGGGAATTGTTGTTGCCAAATCTATAGTTTGGATTGAAAAAAAGGTTCAAAAACGCCGTCCTGCCGATGAGTTAATGGAAGATTTTATTGCTATCAGCACAATTCTCATAACTTATTCATTAACAGAAATGGTTAATGGCTATGGATTTTTGGCGGTATTTGTTGCTGGGTTAGTTGTCCAACGCAGTTACAGAAATTCTGAAAAACCGATAGAACAATTAGAATTTGTTGAGCAAGTAGAAAAGCTGCTAGAAGTTGGGACAATTTTACTATTAGGTTCAATATTATTATTGAAACCAATGCTTAATTATGCTATGCAATCTCTGTTAGTAATAATTTTGTTATTCTTGATCGTCAGACCTTTAGGAGTTTGGATTAGCACAATAGGTAAACGTCCTCTAGATTCACGCCGCCGAACCTTTCACCCAGGAACTCGGTGGTTATTTGGATGGTTTGGTATTCGCGGTGTTGGTTCTTTATATTATCTAGCTTATGCCTTTGGTCATGGCTTGAAAGGTGAAGCAGCCGAACAAATTGCTTGGATAACTTACACTACCATTGTCGCTTCGGTAATTGTACATGGAATTAGTGCAACTCCATTAATGAAGTGGTATGAGCGCAATTTTGCTAACAACAGAAAAAATACTTCTTCCACCACAATAGACGAATTTGAGTGAAAGCAATTAATTTTTGCAGTCACTTTTAGATAGTGGCGACAGTTTAATTGTCTGAACCTTACTTCAAACCTAAGAGTTGCTTTGAGTCTTAATTCCCCTTTCTTTATAGGAAAGGGGTTTATATTAGGTCTATATTCCCTATTTACCTGTCACTTTTTCAATAACTTCTTTCGCTTTTTCGCCAAAACTTTCTGGGGGATTTTGTTTTTGTTCAGCCTTCAAATTTCTTTCGTAAGTCTTCTCTATAGTATTAAGATTTTTTGAATCTTTTATTGCTTGCTCATAAGCTTTTTCTCTGTCTTCTTCTTGAATACCAACACCTGGATCGTATTCGTTAGCACGATTAATTTTTTCTTCAGAATTTGGTTTATACTCTGGAGGTACTAGTTTTAATTCTTCAAGAGTAGTTGCATAACTACTTTGCTGAACAAAAATGAAGGAACCTGTCAAGCTGATGAAAACCATCAAGCCAACAACCAAAAAGCTTGAACGTAATGCTTGTTTTAAACTTAATAGAATTTTTTGCATGAAAAAATCTCCTAATCTTTGGTGATGAGCTTTTTTTAGATAGAAGATATGTTATATATCTTAGGCTCACAGGCATCCTAAGTGTTTAGGTACAGTTCTTTCTTCTATCTCAAGGTATATTAATTTTTAGCTAGGGTAATCTTATTCACAAGACTAAAATCCCCGACTTCTCTAAGAAGTCGGGGATCTCGTTGTTCACAAATGATTTAGTAGTAGGACAAAATTGTGCCACCTTACCCGCGTACCTCTTTAAAATGATAATCGCTATAGTCAAAGATTGTCGTGCTTACTAACATACCATCTAGAATTCAACTTCTGGACTAATAGTTCCAGTCTACTCAAGTAGACTGATATTTTTACTTTCCGATCGGATAGACACTTATGACCAACTGCGATTAATTTTAATTCCTCGGCTTTGCATTACCTCTTCAAATAAATTTGTTGGTAATGCTTCTTCTACAGGAAAAACTCCAGGTTTTTTGAGTTTACCTTCTAGCAATAACTGGGCAATACTACCTGTGCCACAACCAGAAGCCACAGCTGTATTTTCATGCACTACAGTTGAGCAATAAACGGCTGTTTCACCATTTTTCTGCCCTGTAACCTCAGAACGAACTGCTACTCCAATTCCACTAAAATTATTAGTGACATCTGTCATTGAATGGCTGACATGAGACAGAAATTCAATCATGTAACGACGCTGCATTAACCACTTGGGAAAAATATGTGCAGCAATCCAAGTTAGGTGATTGTAAAAATCTGGAACGGAACCAAACTTAGTAATTACAGTTTTCACTGATGGGAATGCATGGGGCAGTGTAAAGGTTTCTGGCATATCAAACCAGTAAACTCCGGTGCGTCCATAAGGCGGTGGAAACTCAACTAATTCTCTTTCACTATAAGGCTTAATTATCTTCCACTTTCCATCTATCCAAGTCTCAAAAGGATACTGCAACCCAAGAAAAGTTGTCCGCATCACTGTAATGCCAGCACCGCCAGAACCGGAAACTAAATAACTTAAATGGATCTTTTCTGGTTTATCAAATTGTTCAACGCCTTGACGTACCATGCTGTTAGAAATACCAGGGAAAATGCCAGTATTAATAATTGCCGTCACGCCAGCAGCAGCAGCTTGTTCATTATACTGGAGAGCTTTGCTGGTATAAGAACGATGGTCGCTGACATCTAGATAATTAACGCCTTCAGCAATACAGGTTTCGAGAACATTAGTATCTCGATAGTGGAATGGCCCGGCACAATGGATGACTAAATTAGAGTTTGCGATCGCATCTCGCAGTTTGTCAACTTCTGTCAAATCTAATATCAAAAACTGCACTTGTCCCCCGGAAGATAAGCTCACAGCCTTTCCAAACTCCGCAGAACGTCCAGTAATCGTAATTTGTGCTTGCGTATGGGTAGCTAGATCCTCGGCAACACTGCTACCAATCCGCCCTCTTCCTCCAAGAATTAAAACGCTGTCTGTCATTACTCCAAATTCGCAACACTAACCTTATTTCATCAGTTTTGCGTCCTGTCTGGCATCGGTTATAAGTATGATTTATAGTATTTAATAAAATTTCTACTCTATCTAAATAGTTGTAAATAAGTTTGTACTAAGGACTTTAGTCCTTATTTTCTAAGCACTAAAGTGCTTACTACAAACTCTTCATTACTAACTTTACAAAATACTACATTTGCGCTTCAATTTGCCTAACTACCGTTAGCGCCGAGTAACTCACCCCAGCCGTACCTTCCCCTGGATGGGTGGAGTCACCAACTAACCACAGATGCGGGATTGGTGTCCGATTGGCGAACCCAAAGGGGCCAAAAGTGGGAATTCTTTGACCAATACCGCCAACTATACCGCGATCGCGGGCTGTGAAATGGGCAAAGGTGCGGGGTGTTGCCGCTTCTTGATAAATAATAGTTTCTGGTTTGAGATAAAAGTATTGGGCAAGACGAGCGATCGCTTCTTGGGTAAACTTTTCTTTTAGTCCTTCATAATCATCAGTCTGCCACCACTGTGCAGGATCGACAAACGAAGAAGCGATAATTGTCGCTTTCCCCTCCGGTGCGCGACCATCTCCAGGATGACTGACGGAAACAAACAGGGAATTATTCTCGCCAATGGGGCCATCAGCATCGTACAGAAATTGTAAGTGGGGAGGGCATTCAGGCGGAATCGCGCTGGCATCTACACCCAAATAAACCACAAAAGCACCCGATGCTTGGGGCAGTTTTTCCACCCGGTTTTTATAACCAGATGGCGCTTGTTCTCCCAATAATTGCACCAAGTTTTGCACGGTGACATTGCTAACTATGTGGTCGGCGACTTCTGTCCAGACTTCGCCAGTTTTCTGATTTCTAATGACAACAGCAGTAGCTTTGCCGTTTTCTACTTTGATTTCTTCAACAGTGTGGCGCATCAATAATTTGCCGCCATCTCTTTCTAAGGATTGTACCAAGCGATCGCTTAATACTTGCATACTTCCCTGGAGGTGAAATAATCCTTGGGGCAGTTGAGATACACTCAACGCTGTGGCGGCATAAAGTAATGCTGTCTCGTCTGCATCCACCTGGGAGTATAGCTTCAGTTGCAAATCTAAAAAAGTTCTCAGTCGTCGGTTATTTCCCAATCCACATAACCGTAAAGCATCTCCTACGGTAAACAAGGTGAAGGGTACGGTAATTAATGTACTCGGACGCACCGCCTGAGTTAGCTGCCACAAATCCCATAAATTACGCGGTGGTAGTACCGGGTCGCGTCCTTGAAATTCCCAACTAGCATCAAATAAAGTTGCCATCAACTGCCAAAATGGTTCGCTACCAGGAAACTGTTTTTGTCGTTCCTCTTGCCATTTCTCTTGGTCGCGCCAAACGTTGATAGGTGTGGTTTCCCCAGGTAAATACACCGCACAAGCAGGGTCGCAAGGCGTTGCTTGTGGCAAATCTATTGACAATTCTGAGAAAATCCGGTGGTGAATTCCCCCTGGTTCCAACCCCGCCACTTGAGTTGCTCCCACATCAAAGGTAAATCCCTGGCGTTTAAACGTTGAAGCACAGCCTCCTGGTACGAGGGCTTGATCTAAAATTAAGACACTGTAACCTCTATGAGCTAATAATGCCCCAGCAGTCAGTCCACCTATTCCCGCACCAATAACAGTGACATGAGAGTTACTTTTGTCAAGAAAAATGCTGGACATTGATTACTTTCTTTAAAATTCTTAATACTTTTACTTATAATTTTACCTTAATCTCTGACTTCAATAGGGTCGAAGGGTGCGATTTATCAGTTGAGTCCAATACAGACCTAACCCGCAACCCCTTCCCTATAAGGCTATCCATTACCCGGATCTTTCTTAACATTTGCGAGAGTATTGACTCAGGTTTTTATAACCCTGATTCGTTCGTTGTTCATTCTCAATAAAAACGCAGTTTTAGCGAGAAGATTAAAAGCGAATTTGTCAAGTATACCTAAATTCTCAATGTCTAAGAAGGTTATAGAACATGGGTTTCAAGATTGTAAAGAAAGATGTGGGTAACGCATAGCCTATAAGGGAAGGGGAGTAAGATTCAAAGCCTCTCTCCTCTTAGGAGAGAGGTTTGGAGAAAGGTCAAAGAAGCGCTATATTATCCCGCGATTTGAATCACCGGCGGATCAACCTAAACCCAAAAAGTTTGAAATCAACGGTAATAGATTGCTGCATTGTTCAACCAACTTTGTAGCAGTGGGTAAACTAGAAATTGTCCCTTTTAAAATCTTTATAGCTGTTTTCGCCGCCTTTTTCATCGCCCCCTCTTGAGGACTTTTCCCGGCTTCTGCTAAAGCTTTCACTTGCTCTAATGCCTCAGCTTTATCTTCTTGCAGTAAGTTTGTATCAGCCTCAATTGCTGCTTGCAATTGCGTCAACAATTCCTTAATTCCCGGTTTTTCTGGTTCGGGAGACGTTGGTAAGTCGTTGATGGTATTTGTTACCGCACCACTGATTTCACCTAAATTAATTGTTCCCGTTGCATTAAAATCTCTGCCGACATTAATATTGCGGCTGGCATCATTACTGTTAGTCATAAATATATTCCCTGCATTATCTCCAAATTGGAAGTTTTGAACATTGCCGCTTTCAGCCGCTAAAAATCTAACAATATTTGTCATTTCTGTACTTTTGCGGATTATCTCATCATATCGAGCTTGTGATAGTGCTTTATATTTTTCCACTTCTTGCAGCGCCAGTTGATACATTTGCTTCAAATCACTATGAATCTTTTCTTTATCAGCATCAACAGGCACTTTTATTCTAATAACAAATACGCCATCTTTGTTTACAATACTCTGGATAGCTAGTTCCGTATCTTCATTTTCAACTTGCACTTGTTGGAAAGCATTAATAAAAGCTTTCCAATCAATACCGTTGCGAAAAATTAAATCAACAGTATTTAAAACCTCTTCAAAGAGTTTAGTAAATTCTCCTGGTTGAAATTCGCCACTACTGGGACGGCGTTCGCGGTCATCGGTTCCTAGCCTGGGATATTCGAGAAGATAGATAAAGCGACAATCTACGTTATGTAACTTGGTTGTACTGTCAATATTCCATGCTTCTATACAAGCACCAGTCATGTGGGCACTGGTAAAATTAGTATTTATAGCTTGAGTAATAGTTAGGTTTGCCCATTCTAAACAAGCTCCCTCAAAGGTGGCTGCAATAATATCAGCACCTTTAAGATTAGCCTTATTCAGGTCTGCATCTTTCAGATTTGCACCTCTTAGGTTAGCACCAGCATAAGATTTTCCCCTACCATTGCAGGTAACAAGCAAGTTGAGAACAGCGCGGTTAGCTAGTATAGTGTCGTCTACTCTGGCAAAGTCTAGGTTTTTGGCTTCATAAAAACGAGTAAGTGTTAGGTTTGTTTTCCTAAAGTCTGTGTTTTCGAGAATTGCACCAGTAAAATCAGCATTAATCAAGTTAGCACCATAAAAACTTGTACCGCCTGTAGCAGCAAAGGTATTAACAACTGAATCAAACCAAGCGTCTTGATCATCTCTACTTTGAATCCTCCATCCAATCAAAATATTAAATAATATAGACGCAACGCTGATGGTTAAACCAAAGACAATGGCTAAACCTTTGGGTAATGTTCTAATTACAGGAAAGGCTTTGGGAAAGGTAACAACTAAAATAACGACTACGGGTGAGACAAAGACAAGAATGACGGCTATAACTCCTAAACCTGTTATTAAATTTTTGCGAAAAGTGACAATATAAAAAACTACTACAACAATATTGCAGACTAAACCAATGAATAGGTTTCCAGTGTATCTAGTGTCAAAAATAGATGCTGCTGATAAACCAAGACTAATTGAATAAATCACTCCTTGTGCTAACAGCACGAATGCGACTATGAGCAAGACAATTAGCCAATGAAGCTGTAGTCCAGCTTTAGCACCTGTAAAATCAGCATCTTTAAGAATCGCATTGGTAAAATTTGCTCCTCTAATATCCTTACCGCTAAAGTTAGCCCCAGTCAGATTTTGACCTTTAAAAGAGCAACCTCGGAAATTTTGACCGGAGTAGTCTGGCGGCATAATCGCGTCAGCAAGAAATTTTTACAGAGATTTTATACAACTTTACTCTGCAATATTTCGGATTTTGGGAAAATAAAGAAAATACAAAAATTTTGGATGCAACACGCAGTATAAGAGCATAACTGTGCATCCTTACCTTTAAATGCTTAAGTTATCATCAGCAATATTGAAGTTGGTGTAACCATACTTAACCTGTAGTTATCAATATGGCAACTGTAGCAGTCTCAGAACTTACGGGAGCGGCTCCCCAATTTATGGGAGTAGCTCCCCAATTTATGGGAGTGGCTCCTGAACTTATGGGAGCAGTTCCCGAACTTATGGGAGTGGCTCCTAAACTTATGGGAGCAGTTCCCGAACTTATGGGAGTGGCTCCCGAATTTATGGGAGCAGTTCCCGAACTTATGGGAGTGGCTCCCGAACTTATGGGAGCGGTCTAATTCATGACGGGAGCAGTCTACTTTGCAACATTACTCACTAATTGCGGTGTTTCAAGTTCTGCTAATTATTCGGATACAGGAGCGTAGGCGCAGCCCACACTTCTCTACGAGACGCTGCGCGTAGCTTGCTTCCACAAAGTGGTACGGCATGGTTCGACTCCGGCTCCATCGAGCGAAGCCGAGATGCTCACCAGCCGCTCAGTGACCATCGTAGACATCGCTTCACCAATACTTTTGAGAAATTGTTGAACGAACTTTCGCTTAGTGGAATCAATCTCGTCGCTTAAGTATGGATGATGAGCTTTTACCAGAATTGCCAGAAAACCCCCCTAAAAACAAAAAAAACCCGCCGTAGCGGGTTGCACAACAAAACTATGAACAATGAAAACTTGATTTAGCTGGAATACCTCATTTCAGCTTCCAGTTGACGAATTAGCTGTTCGTCGCCTTTTGCTCTAGCTATTTCCAAGCGATGCTCTAGGCTTCTTTGAATATTCGCTCTGTGAGTTTCTCGTGATTTGCTCAAACTTTGTAGTCTATTTTGACTCATAGTGATTACCTGCTTTAATTTTTCAATTTATGTCTTGTATTCTTAACATAGCACACATTTTGTAGCTGTTGCTACAGAAAATATATTTTTTATATAATTTTACCAAAATATGTCTAATAACCAGATAGATGAACAACCACTTGTGACTTTACTGAGCGATTTCGGCGATCGCGATGTTTATGTAGGCATAATGAAGGGAGTCATAGCCCAAATCAACCCTAGACTGACGGTGGTAGACTTAACGCACCAAATTCCGCCGCAAGGTATTGTCGCAGCCAGGTTTAGCTTGATGAATGCTTATGCTCATTTCCCCATTGGGACAGTGCATCTGGCAGTAGTAGATCCAGGTGTGGGAAGCAAGCGACGAGCGATCGCAGTAGAATTTGCTCAAGGGTTTTTGGTCGGGCCAGATAATGGTATCTTTAGCGGGGTACTCAGTCAAAACCCCGCGATCGCAGCGGTCGAACTTACAAATCTTAATTATTGGCGCACTCCTCAACCAAGCAAGACTTTTCACGGTAGGGATATCTTTGCACCAGTGGCAGCTAATCTTGCTAGTGGTGTCCCCCTCAAACAGCTAGGACAAGAAATCGATCCAGTAAGTTTGGTAAATCTGGATATAGGCAACTGCAAGCAGACAACCACCAGTGTAGTGGGTTGCATTCAATATATTGACCGCTTTGGCAACCTAGTGAGTAACATTCCAGCGAGTTACGTGCAAGGCAAAAGTTGGTATGTGCAAGTTGCCGGATTGAGTGTAGCAGGCTGTGAAACTTACAGTGAGGTGAAAGTGGGAGAGATAATAGCTTTAGTTGGCAGTCACGGCTGGGTAGAAATTGCCATTAATTGCGGAGATGCTCACTCACAATTACAGATTAATTTACAAGATGTGGTAGAAGTCTTGTTTTTTTTAGAAAATCAGACTAGTGAATATTGTTAAAGTTAAGACAGTGAAAAATCACCAGCCTGCAAAGTGCCTGTTGCTGATTTGTGGGGAAGTCAAAGAAAAGGGAAAATTCTAGATATAAAAAGGAGGATGGGCAACTACACACCACTTAAAAACAAGCATTTTCATTCACCGTAGGCAGTGCCAATTCGACAAAAATTTCCAGAAAGCAACTGCTAAAAGATGTAAGTTTAGGAATGGTGACATGAAGTTGCCTTATTGCTCATAATAATAAAAGTAACCCTTGAGCAATTTCCTGTTGTACTCTACTAGAAAATCATAATTATATTCTTAGCTATGACTACACAAACACTCTCTGCACCAGAAGTTTATCAAGGTCAGTTTGGGGAATTTACAATTACTCAGAGCGATCGCACTGGCGTAATTATCTATCGCGCTGGATTAATGGTAGCAGCACTGAGCTTTGCCATCGGCAGCGCCTTGATTTTACTCAACAATAACCCAACTGTTGTAACTTTACTGACACCTCTATATGCTTGTTTTAGTCTCGCGCTTGGTGTAAGTTTATTTACCATCCATATCTACATGGCATCACTGCACCGAACGTTGCAAGTTTTTTGGGCGATTGGTAATATCGCATCAGTGATTCTGGCGATCGCTAGTAGTGAACCTTTAGCTCTTACTGTTTACAATCAGCCAATTACCTTATTTGGGGTTGGTTTTATCTTCGTAGCTTTGACAGGTATTTATTTTAAAGAGGCTTTTTGCTTCAATCGCCTAGAAACCAAAGTATTAACCCCAATTGTACCGCTACTGTTGTTAGGACATTTGGTAGGAATTTTACCAACTCAGGGAGAAAGCATTTTATTAGGAACTTGGGCGATATTATTTTTAGTGTTTGCCCTGCGCAAGACAGTCCAAGCCATTCCTGCTGATATTGGAGATAAATCTGTGTTTACCTACTTGAAAGAACAACGTTTAGCAAAGGTTTAATGCGGATAAAAAATCGTCGGTGTCAAAAATTTCCTAAAATCAAACTAATCAAACGCCAAGAAATGTGGACACTTACGGCTCAAGGGTGGGCGATTGCGATCGCTTTGATTATTTATTTAATATTTTTCATTTTTACTCATGTACACTCATTTCTTGCGGTAACTTCCCCGATCCAATCGGCAGAAGTATTAGTTGTTGAAGGATGGCTACCAGATTACGCTATAGAAAAAGCTTTGACTGAATTTAAAAACGGTTCTTATCATCAAATAATTACTACCGGAGGCACATTAGGAAAAGGAAGTTATCTTACCGGATACAAGAACTTTGCAGACGTGTCGGCTGACACTTTCATAAAACTCGGTTTAGAAGCAGAAAAAGTAGTAGCTGTTCCGACACCTTTTGTAGTTAAGGATCGTAGTTATGCATCTGCTGCTGAATTTGAGCGTTGGCTATCCAATTCAAATTTAAAAATAGAATCGATTAATCTTTTTTCCTTGGACGTTCATGCCCGTAGGAGTTGGTTTCTTTTTAAAAAAATACTTACCCCTCACATTAACGTTGGGGTGATTGCTGCTACAACGCAAGATTATAATCCAAACAAATGGTGGGGTTCTAGCGAAGGTGTGCGGACGGTTCTTGATGAAGGTATAGCTTATCTTTATGCACGTTTTCTGAATTGGAAAACCTAACATTAATACAGTACCCGGATTTCTCACCACACCTCGAATGGAGGAGTAGTGAGTAGTGAGTAAGGAGTAATGAGTAAGAATCTACAAGTTCTTGCACTGGTATTGCACCTGTTGCAATATGCTTATTACTCATTACTCATTACTCATTACTCCTTACTCATTACTCATTACTCATTACTCATCATCAAACGCCTGAAGCTTGTGAGAAATGCGGGAGTAGAAATATTGGCTTGGGCAGCCATTTAATTTTGGATTTTGGATTTACTGAAAAATCCAAAATCCAAAATTAAAAATGGTATTACTTACCCAGGATTTGTAATAATGCTTGCCGATAAATTTTCAGACCCTCTGCATTCAGGTGGTCGCCATCGCTGGTTAAATTTGCTTTCAAAACATTATTTTCATATAATGGTGCTAGTCCGGCTGCGGCAACTGGTACTTTTTCTGTTTCAGCCACTCGATCAATCAGAACATTAATTTGTTCAACTCTAGAATTTGGAGCTGCTACAGTTGGATCTGAGCTTGCTGCCACTGTCGAATAAAAAGCCGGAATCAGAAAAATCTCTTTAGTTGCCATTGTGCGCAGAAGTGCGATCGCCTCTTGGAGATTTTTGCTAAATAACTCATCACTAATTTTATACAAAGCATCGTTTCCACCTATGGCAATAATGGCTTTTTCGCATTTCACCTTGGTAGGAATTAAACTTTTCAGTTGTTCTAGTAAAGAGATTGTACTCAGACCATTTAACCCAAAATTAAAAGTACCACTCCCAAGGGTATTGCCAAGTCCAGCCGAAATAGAATCGCCAAATAAGCAACCTGAGAACTGTTTATCCTGGGCGGCGAGTGTTTGATATTGTAGGGCAACTCTTCCTAAAGGTGAAGAACTTACGTCATCTTTCGGCGGCGCATCAGCAGAACTAGCAGAGGAATTTGCCATACCGACTAACTTCTTAATCTTTGACACCTCAATAACTAGTTGATCGCTGGGATAGGCTTGGAGAAAGCTGGTTATTCCTAGACCTTCTGGCGATCTTGCTCCGACGATCAGGGCAGATCGTAGTGCTTGTATACTGGCTTTATCGCGACGAGCGATCGCTTGGGAAGCAAAAGATAAAATTTGCTTGCCCATTCCTGTGTTTATCAGCTTATCTAAAGCCACAATATCAAGCGACATTTTCACTTGCAGGGCTTCTTGGAACTTCTGTTTCTCTTTAACGCTGAGGTAATTTAGGAAAGATTGCAGATCGCTAGAAGCCTTTTGAGTCTCGCCATAGTTGCGTATATCTGCCACCGGAATTGATTGCTCAAACAATCCGTACCTGACGGTAACTTTTTCGGCTGCCAAACTAGGTAATAAACCAAGGCCACTATGCACCAGTAAAAATATTAAGCACCCAGATAGGCTTATTAGAAGACGATAAAAATATTTCATCACAGAAGATAAGAAGATAGATAGTCAATAGTTAATAGTCAAGAGTCAAGAGTCAAAAGTCAAGGGGGATTAGGAAAGAGGTCTTTGTAGAGACGGCGATTCATCGCGTCTCTTGCCTTAACCGCACAGTATCGCCCCTACTCCATCAACAGCGAACCCGAATTTGGGAATACTCAATCCAGTAGGCGTGAGGATAGAACGGTGGTAGAAGAAGGCGCATATTGGCTAGCTTGGGCGCAAATTTCGGGAATTGGGCCAGTATTACTGCGACGGCTGCAACAGCATTTTGGCACGCTGGCAACAGCTTGGAACGCTACTAAGGTACAGTTAGGAGAAGTAGAGGGTTTTGGTTTTCAGACACTAGAAAAAGTAGTACAACAGCGATCGCGTTTGCACCCAGAACAACTCTTCACCAAGCACCAGCAGGAAAATTCTCATTTCTGGACGCCAGCAGATGCAGATTATCCCCGTTTACTGCTAGAAACTCCCAGTCCACCGCCAATTTTGTACTATCGCGGTGAAGTCGAACTCCAAGAAAATCTCGGACAGAAACCAATGGTTGGGATTGTCGGAACCCGCCAACCTTCAGAATATGGTATCCGTTGGACTCGCCAAATTAGTACAGCTTTGGCTAAAAATGGCTTTACAGTCGTTTCTGGTATGGCAGAGGGAATTGACACCGAAAGCCACATCGCCGCGATGAAAGCAGGTGGACGAACGATCGCAGTTTTGGGAACTGGTGTAGATGTCATCTATCCGCATAAAAATCGGGATTTGTACAAGCAAATTTTGACGGCTGGGCTAGTTGTAAGTGAGTACCCCACAAAAACCCCACCCGATCGGACTCACTTTCCCCGTCGCAACCGCATTATTGCAGGTTTAAGCCGCGCCATTCTCGTAATGGAAGCGCCTTTAAAATCTGGTGCGTTAATTACTGCTACCTACGCAAATGAATTTGGTAGAGATGTCTATGCATTACCTGGAAGACTAGACGATTATCCATCCCAAGGGTGCTTAAAGTTACTGAGTCAGGGAGCTTCTTTCATTCTTAAAGAACTAGACGAACTGTTAACAATGCTAGGAGCAATACCACAAATTGATGCAATTGAGGCTTCTACAGCACCAGAACAGTTAAGTTTACCAACTTTATCACCAGAATTGCAAAGGGTAATGAATGCGATCGCAAGTGATGCTTTACCCTTTGATTTTATTGTCCAACAAACCGGTATGGCTGCTGGCTCAGTTTCCGGTGCTTTGTTACAGTTGGAACTTATGGGTTTTATTTCGCAACTACCAGGTATGCGGTATCAAAAAATTTAAGAATTAAAAGATAAGGGATCTGCGGGTTAATAGTGTCCCAACCAGGCGGGTTTCGACTGCGCTCAACCCCCAAATGTCGAGAGTTGAGCGCAGTCGAAACTCGGTTTATTGGTACTTTATTTTCATGCAAGTCCCTAACAACATTATCCGAAAAATGGGTCTAAAACCCTGTGCTTCCAGCACGGCTTTAAAGTAATGAGTAAGGAGTAATGAGTAATGAGTGGATGAAAAACGGGTATTTACTCATTACTTATTACTTATTACTCATTACTCCTTCTTCCCCGACCGTTCACGGCGGTGAGGATGTCATTTAGCTTTGTTTTTAGCAATTTAATCACCAGATTTCTGGCAATATAAAAATACAATTTTTATATAAAATCGAACTACTTAAAATAAGGAATCAGTGGGCTTTTGAATACCAAGTAGAACTATTGTGCCTCGAAATACAATTCCAAGGCGAATAGTTCAAGTTCTCTTAACTGGACTAAACAACAATTGATCTGAAGTTCGGTTAAACACTCACCCGAACACGATTGAGTCCAGTTGAGTGAACGGTAGCTCTGAGCCGCAGAACTTAAGTTCTAGACAGGATGTGGTTTCGCATAACACTTTGACTGTTACCAAAATGTGGGTAATGACGAGATTTTAATTATGGCGATTCTTTTTTTGCTTATTAAAGCTTGAATTGGTTCAAATGACTACGGGGATTATAAGTACGTATAGCCCGGATTTTTTCATAATATTCCCGCTCTTGTTGGCTGAGGTCTTTTGGTGGAACGATCGCCACTTTCACCAACTGATCGCCGCGTCCACCTTTGGGGAGGGGCCAACCTTTGCCACGTAAACGTAGAGATTGACCAGAACGCACTCCTGCTGGTAGTTTGACATTCACTGAACCATCGGGAGTGGGTACATCAATAGACGCTCCCAGAGTCGCTTCATCTGGTGTGATTGGCACTTCGCATACCAAGTTATCGCCTTCCATTTGGAAGAAGGTGTGCGGCTGAAGTTCAACTTTTAAGTATAAATCTCCCCGTTGTTGAGTCATGGGGTTAATTTGACCTTTGCCCCGCACCCGTAGGCGAGTACCAGTTTTAGCCCCAGATGGGATGTTGACATCTATTGTTTCATTACCTAAACTGAAGCGCTTTTTCACACCATTAAATGCTTCAGCAAAAGTTAGAGCGATCGCAGCTTCACTATCCTGGGTACCAGCCGCACCTCCATCTTGAAACCCAAAATCGTTAAAGCTGCTGCTAAAATGGGTTGAGGTACCCGGAGAAGTGCGGTAAGAGTGACTTCGTGCCTGACTTTGGCGCCCCGTACCCGCACCACGAGGGGGAGGACCACCAAAGCGTCCTAGCAACTCATTAATGAACTCATCAAAATTGCCATATTGACTGAAGTCAAAGTTACCCATATCGGGAGCAGCGCCGCCAGATGGGAAACCTTCACCAGCTTGTTTCCAATATTGACCGAATTGGTCGTACTTTTTGCGTTTATCTGGATCTGACACAACTTCGTAGGCTTCGCTAACTTCTTTGAAGCGTGCCTCTGCCTGTTTGTTGTTTGGGTTGACATCAGGATGGTATTTCCGGGCTAGTTTACGAAAGGCTTGTTTAATTTCCTCCGAACTGGCAGTCTTGCTGACTCCCAAAATAGCGTAATAGTCTTTGAAGTCGGTTGCAGCCATCTACCAGCCTCCTATAGAAATTCCCGTTATGTTTTTTTTGAAGAAGAGAGATGTTTAATTTGCCTGGTATAGTGCCAAACAAAAAGAATATGATTTCAAATTAACAAAAAATATAGAAAATCAAGTGTGGTTCTCGCTCACCAAGGAATCGCAATTCCCGTACTCCGATTTTTCTGATAAGCGGCTGAGGCTGTCTAATCCTTCTTCCCGACTTGGGGGAGCATCCCGGAGTTGACGATGCATCCGCAAAATAATTTCTTCTGGAACTTGGCGCGATCGCCTTTTATTTCGTGCCAAACACAGCCAAACTGGTGTATCCACCCAAATTCCCCTAATGTCGTTAAAGCCCAAGTTACGGGCTAAAGCAATGACTTCACGACGATGGCGGCGCTGGGCATTGGTGGCATCAAAAATAGCTGTATTAGTTGTGGAAATAGCTTGCTGAAATTGCCGCTCAATTTCGTGCCAAATCAGTAGCCACGACCCTTGAACGGCTTGGGAACCGAACAATTTCCCCCGAATGGCATCGGTAGAAATTAACGCCATTGGGGGGAATTGTGTCAGTAATTGTTTTGCCAAAGTTGACTTTCCACTACCTGGAAGACCAATCAGTAAAATTAGTTTAGTCATTAGTCCTTTGTCCTTTGTCTTTTGTTGCTTGTAACTATTAACCAATGACTAATACTTCGGCTTCGCGGTAGTTGAGCGCAGTCGAAACTCAGTACAAGTGACTAATGACTAATGACTAATGACTAATGACTAATGACTAATGACTAACTATTAAATGATGGTTCCATCAGGAATTACAGCATTTTTCATCACGACAACGATGCCACTACGGATATAAAAACCTTGACTTTCTCGGTCAGCTTCTTGCACGTTATCTTTATTGATGATTTTGACATCGTGCCCGATACTGGCGTTTTTATCAATGATGGCACCGCGAATAATCGAGTCAGTACCAATACCTACAGGAATGTCACCTTTTTCTACATTACATTGACGTTCTACAAAAGCTTGATAAAAATCTGCACCCATGAGTAGGGAATCTTCGATGACACAACCAGATTCAATTCGCGATCGCACTCCCAACACTGAATGTTGAATGCGGCAATTTTTCAAAATACAACCTTCGCCGATCATTGATTCTGTTACCTGGCAATCTAAAAGTTTACTTGGAGGTAAGTAGCGAGCACGGGTATAAATTGGCGCTTTTTCATCGTAGAAACTAAAGGGTGGCTGAGGCTGCTGAGTTAGGGCTAAATTGGCATGATAAAATGCTTCGATTGTTCCAATATCTTCCCAGTAGTCATCAAAAAGATAAGCTTGAACGTTGTAATCTTTAGAGGCATCAGGAATAATTTCTTTGCCGAAATCAGTCCTTTCTGTACCTTCTCTCAATAACTTGAACAAAACCTCTTTTTTAAAGACATAAATCCCCATTGAAGCGATGTAAGGCTGCTCTTGGGCTTGTTCTTTTGATAATCCCAGTACGCTTGTATCAACACGCATTTTGATTAACGCTTCACCTTTGGGTTTTTCGCTAAAATCGATTATCCTACCAGAATCATCGATTTTCATCAAGCCAAAATCTGAGGCGCGGCGCTCATCAATGGGGATGACTGAGAGAGTAATATCAGCCCCCGTTTCTCTATGGCGCTGGATAAACTGGCGATAATCCATGCGGTAGAGGTGATCGCCTGAGAGAATTAGATATTCGTCTGCATTCCATTCTTCCATTAACCACAGGTACTGACGTACAGCATCGGCTGTACCTTGGAACCAGTTAGGGTTTTCTGGTGTTTGTTGTGCAGCTAGCACTTCTACAAACCCTTCATTGAAACCAGTAAAGTTATAGGTACGGGCGATGTGACGATTCAGGGAAGCTGAGTTGAATTGTGTCAGGACGTAGATTTTGAATATTTCGGAATTTATGCAGTTACTAACAGGGATATCGATTAGGCGATACTTCCCTGCTACTGGTACTGCTGGTTTAGCGCGGAGTTTGGTTAGCGGGTAAAGTCGAGTACCCGCGCCACCACCAAGAATGATTGATAATACTTTCTTCACAAAATTTCTCCCGACTGCCTTTCAACTCTCATCTTCAGTTTAGGACTGTCTGCCACCACAGGTAAGGGGGATCGTCTGATTCTTTGGGATGAATTTTAGAGAATGTTGGTATTGTATGAATGGTGCGGCTGATAAGTAGAAAGATAGAACATTTGTATTAATTGGGATGAAGAATGGGGAGGCGATCGCTAGACCATCCCTCACATACCGAATTACTGAATCTCTGTTGAGATTGCTAAACAGATACGTAGTAACGTGTCAAGCCTAAATTTGTGCAATAGAAAAATTGAGTTATGTTTCTAAAATATTAATTATACCAATTCAAAAAATGTTTGCGACAGATAGGGCATTCAAAATGAAATCATAGCCAGTCAGAGAAGCAGCCACTTGAGAAGTTAGTTGAGCAAGAAGTTCAGCAACCTTAGTTCGCAAATGTTCTAGATTATCGAATAACTCCCACTTCAAATCCTGTTTAAGATGTTCCCAAACTCGTTCTATAGGGTTCAGTTCTGGGGAATGAGGTGGTTGAAACAATAAAATAATATTTTCTGGAATTTGCAACTTCTTGGCTTTATGGAATAACCCATTGTCAACTTGAAGAATATTGAGACTATCATGATTACAAGCGGCAAATTCGTTTAAAAATTGTTGATAACATTCAGTATCAACATGAGAGAATTGCCAAAAAAAAACTTTCACCAGTCAGAGGCTCAACTGCCCCATAAAGCCAGAATGCTTTAAATTGCCACTGCCAGTCACCAGTCGGCTTAACGCCTTTAAGGGTAATTCTTCAACATCAATTGTTTTGAGACCAAACCGACTTTCATCCTGTACAAAATAACGGATGTTTTTATAAGTTGGTAATACAATAGCCGCGTATTGGGAAATCAGTTGTAAGTCATCACCAAGGTTTTTTTAAAAGCTTCAAGTTTTTGTGTATCTTGTTTACGATTACGAGGACGTGGAACCTTTAGTTTTGCTTTGAGTTGATAACGTACTAAATGATGTACCGTGGCGTATTCAGCTTCTACTCCTAAGATAGTACCAAGCCAATGCTGAATTTGTTTATACCCTGCAAAACCAATTTCTGGCTGTTCTAATTGTTTCTTGAGACTTTCAACTGCCCAATTTGGTATTACTCTTGTTCGACCTGGACTTACACCAAATTCAAGCATAGTCTCGATTCCAGTTTCACGATACTCTGCCAACCACCTTTGTACTGTGCTTCGATGCTTTCCTAGTATTTTAGCGATCGCACACACGCTCGTTTCTTGATCTTTTATCATATAAAGCGCTTGTACGCGCTCTTTGAGTCGTGCATTACGCTGTTGACGTAGCAGTGCCTCTAGTTCCTCTGCACTCTCTTTGATCTCTATCCGGGTTATACCTGCCATCACACCACCTAAATGCTGCTTCTATACATTTACCATTTGTCGCATTCTTTTTTCAAATTGGTATAAGATGTAGCTACCGTCTTCTAAGGGAAATTGAATTAGACGTTTCACAGATAAAACCTCTGATGTTGATTGTTAAACCACTGACTGCTGAACTTTGTTATTCCTGCTAGTAGTCCACAAAGTCTGATTTTGACTATTCAAGGGTGTTTAGATCCCCGACTTCTTGAAGAAGTCGGGGATCTATAACTAGGCATAAATAAACCACGCTTTCCAAATCAATGAAACGCTTGGAGTATAGTAATTACAAATTATGCTTACCAATAGTACAAGTAAAACTACTATTGGTAAGTGTAAGTCTTTTTTGTTACTTAGAAATATTTTATATAATAAAACGGTAATAACCGCTTTGTATCAAGACGATTATATAGAAAATATTAATATTAATTCTTAACTCTAACTAAAAAAGCAAATTTAGTCTAAATTCATTGGCTTTAAAGAACACAGATTCTTGGTTGAGAAATGCGATCGCTCTTATTTACTCATTAAACGCCCAACTTGGGTGTATTTATTCTCCTATTAACCAAACCTAATTGCTGCGATCGCTTCAAATACTTCACCCAAGGTTCCTCTGATAACTGGGAAATGGCATTTGGTGAAAGTGTTGCCGTGAAAATATCTTTGCCACTGCTAACACCACTGACACCAAAGCTTTCTAAAACAGTAGTTGCAGCAGAGTTTAAAATTGGTTCGGTATGGATAAAAACTGCCAAACTAGTTTCTTCTGAATCTTGAATATCATTTAGCGCTGTAGCAAGAGCGGCATCTAGTTTCTGATAATTCATCAGCAATTCCTTGGTAAAGAGGGCAGACATTTATGCCTACCCTAATTTATCAAATTTATAGGTTGTTGTTACCTATCCTTGTACAGAAATAATATCCACCTTTCTCAGTCTAATTACAGATTAGCTGCATTAATCACTCCATAACCCCATTTATCATCAAATGTGCCTGCGGGTTTTCCGGGAATTGCACTATTTTTACGTAGCAAGTCTTTCACAGCAGCCGGATCGAGTTGAGGATCTCGCTGCAACAGTAGTGCTACTAACCCGCTTATAAACGGTGTCGCCATACTCGTTCCAGCCTGCACCACAAACTTGGAATTAATCATCGATGAACGGTCAAAATTAGCATCGGCGGAAAGTGTGGAAATAATCATTGCTCCTGGTGCTGCTACATCCGGCTTCTTCCCATCAGTGCGTAGAGGTCCTTCACTACTAAATTCCGAAATAGTATCCAATTCTAAGCCCATTTCTCGCACTTGGCCATCAATATCTGTGTACTTGGTTTTAGTAGTATAGGCAGCAACTGTAATTGCACTGCTGGCGGCTCCCGGCGAACCAATTTTTAACGCATCTTTCACACTTTTACCAGTGAAAAACACTGACGAAGTATCATCTAGTGTCCACACATTTAAACATGTGTCAGTTGAAGAAGTGTTGCGGACTCGCAGCTGCCAAACACCTCCCATAACTTGCGAGGGGCCGATACCGCGTATTTGCACAAAGAAATTATGGTCGCCGTTAGCTTGGTCTGGCGCTGGTGTCGCTAATTGTACCCGTGCATCTGGTAATTGGTAATCTTGGGCGGCATTACCTTTAGTAATGATTTTTTGAAAGGGGGTGACAAAACCGTTAGGACTCCGCACAGATACTTCTAATTCGCTATCTTTGGCATACCAAGCGTTTAACCAAACTATGCCTACTTGATTCAAAGGAACGTTGAAGCGCATACCACGAGTGCGTCCACTGGGTATGGTTGCTTGTCCATGAATGTTATCGTTTCCTTCGTTACCCGCAGCACAGCAAACTATTCTTCCAGGGCCAGTTTCGGCATCGATAACTTTGGATAAAGAATCGCTACCATCATGGGCATCAGCGTGTCCGCCCAAGCTGAGATTTACCACTGCTGGGCGTCCCAACTCCCTAGCAACTCGGAAAATATAACGCACGCCATCTGCAATGTGGGCATCTTGTAAATCAGACCTGACGACAACTAATTCTGCTTCTGGTGCGACACCGCCATAACTCGCATCGGCACCAGCAGCAATGCCAGCGACGTGAGTACCATGACCGCCAGTATCCTGAGAAACTGTCAGTTGCGCTCCGCTAAATTCAGCTCCATAGCCGCCCTCGGTGACTCCTGGCCCTGGCAATGTTTGATCCCAAATGTGTAAAATTCGTCCAGCAAAGGCGGGGTGTTTCGGATCGATGCCACTGTCTATAATGCCGATGATTACTCCTTTACCAGTCAATCCGGTTTGATTCTTAAATTCCGGCAGTTTGACTGTGCCCATTGCAGTATCCATCCTCAAATGAAGTTTGCGTGATGGCTTAATCCGCTGAATCACATCTTCTTCAGATAAGACATCTAAACTCTCTATGGGTAAGAAAGCTGTCCGCACACTCCCAGAGTTTTGATTGACTTCAATATTATATTGTGATAAATAACTTAAGTCTGCATCAGGGTCGCAGTAAATAAAAACGACGCTTTTAGTGGGCTTGACCGGGCTTTTGTGAGCAATGATGCCTAGCGATCGCTTGTGTGTAACTAAAGCTCGATCTCCTTCATTTTGATAGTCTTGATATGCCAAAAGTAGTCCAGGAGAAAGTTTTTCGTGTCTCATTTTTACCTTAAATTAAATTGAGTTACCGTGAACAAAGTAGTGGTTCTAGCAGGATAAGTCGCTCTAGGATTAACGCAGACTATGTAGTTTTTTCGCTTCAATTATTTGATGCGACTATAGTTATCTATTTATTTTATAGATAACATCAAATAAGCTTAGGAGGTAAGAGTTATTCCTAAAACAATTGCTAATTCATAACTCATATTCTGGAATTACGTATCCCTCATAGTGATTTTCTGTCGTTCCTGAGACATCTTTGATCGGTTGCATCTAAGAATTACCGAAATCTGAGGTAACAGGTAATTTTTATGAAGCTATTAAACTAATCCATTGTCTGCCGAAATAATTACGGACAAAGTGAGCAAAATAAAATTAAGAATAATTAAGTAATAAATAAATTTCTTAAAAAAGTATTCAGGAATCAGAATGCAATCAGTGACAAGTCTATCTAGTTGACCTGTTAAAAACTAAAACAAAATAGTTAAGACTGATAACATTTGTGTATAAGAAAGCATGGAAAAGGCTAAATCACTAATGAATACTGACAAATGACAGATTCTCTATCATAAGTAAGAGCCATAAAGAAGCTAATATTTGCAACGATCGCTTCTAAACATACAAAAAGTTATTCATGCAAATTCAAACACCAGACTGGGTGAAGCACGCTATTTTCTACCAAATTTTCCCAGATCGTTTTGCCAGAAGCAAACAGCCGCGCAAACGGTTATTGCAAGAAGCCCGTTGGGAAGATTGGGACTCTATGCCAACACTCCAAGGCTATAAAGGTGGCGATTTATGGGGCATTATGGAGGATTTAGACTACATTCAGAATTTAGGGATTAACGCGATTTACTTCACACCCATTTTTCAATCCGCCAGCAATCACCGCTATCATACCCACGATTATTATCAAGTTGACCCGATGTTAGGCGGCAACGAAGCTTTTAAAGAATTGCTCGATGCAGCCCATCAACGGAATATCAAAGTTGTTCTGGATGGGGTGTTTAACCATTCCAGCCGGGGCTTTTTCTTTTTCCACGACGTTTTAGAAAATGGCCCTCATTCACCTTGGGTAAATTGGTTCAAAATAGAAGGCTGGCCCCTTTCAGCATATAATGGGGACTTCCCTGCCAACTACGTGGGTTGGGCGGGAAATCGCGCCTTACCAGAATTTAACCACGACAATCCAGAAGTACGAGAATACATTATGGAAATTGCCGAATATTGGATTAAATTCGGCATCGACGGTTGGCGATTGGATGTACCATTTGAAATCAAAACTCCTGGTTTTTGGCAGGAATTTCGCGATCGCGTCAAAGCCATCAATCCCGAAGCTTATATTGTGGGCGAAGTCTGGGGAGATTCCCGTCAGTGGTTGGATGGGACGCAATTTGACGGCGTGATGAATTATCTATTTGCTGGGCCAACAATTGCCTTTGCAGCAGGCGATCGCGTAGTCTTAGAACAAGTCCAAAGCCGCGACTATCAACCCTACCCACCCTTATTTGCTGCCGAGTACGCCACCAAAATCCAAGAAGTACTGCAACTCTACCCTTGGGAAATTCAGCTAACTCAACTCAATTTGCTTGCAAGTCACGATACAGCCCGATTAATGACCATTGCAGGCGGTGATATAGCCAGTATAGAATTGTCAACTTTATTGCTACTCACCTTTCCCGGTGCTGCCAGCATATACTATGGTGACGAAGTTGGCTTACCTGGAGGAATAGACCCAGACTCACGTCGTGGTTTTCCTCTAGAGACTAAGTGGAATCAAGAAATTTTCAATACTCACCGCCAGTTAATTGCCCTCCGGCATACTTACCCAGCCTTGCGTACAGGTGATTACCAAGTCCTCCATGCTCAAGGGCAACTTTATATCTTTGCGCGAACTTTGGGGACAGAGGAATTAATAATTGCCATCAACGCTGGTACAAGTTCGGCAACAGCGAATGCAGATGTCCCCACTCTGCGTACTCAACCCAACAAACTTTTATATGGCACTGCTGAAGTTGAGTGGAATGCTGAAGGAGAAACTCAGCAGTTGTCATTGACTGTTCCCACACGGAGTGGGTGCATCCTGGGAGTAGGGGAATGAGGGGAGCAGGGGAGAACTTGCAGTAAGTCTTTCCCCTCTGCCCCTCTGCCCCTCTGCCTTACTTCCCCGCCACCATTGCAGGCATCAACACCGCATCAATAATATGGATCACGCCATTGTCTGCCAGAATATCTGTTTTGATGACATTGGCGTTATTTACCTTAAATTTACCGTCGGCAGATTCAATGGCGACAATTGACCCTTCAAGCGTCTCTGCCTCGTTAATCTGTACCAAATCATCAGACCTAACATCCCCACTAGCGATATGATATGCCACAATTTTCTGGAGCTTGGGGATATCTTGTAGTAGCGAGTCTAAAGTTCCCTCTGGCAGATTGGCAAAAGCTTCGTCAGTTGGTGCAAAGAGCGTGAAAGAACCAGGGCTTTTCAAAGTTTCTATGAAATTTACAGCTTTAGCAGCCTCTATTAGGGTATTGAAATTACCTGCTGCGATCGCAGTTTCCACAAGGTCAGCCATGAGGTGCGTTATTTAATACTACAAGTTACTTATAAAGTGACTAAAATATCTTAGCCTCTATCAATAGAGAGGTTGCTGGCGATTTAACAGACAGCAGTAGACTGATTTAGTACTGTTACACTGGAGAATGACCCCAAGAACCACTGATTATGCTAAAGCGTTCTAAGTTCGAGACAACTCAATCTCAGATTATGCACCGTGCTGAGGATCTGATTAGTGCAGCCTCAAATCGGTACCGCATTACGGTTCAGGTGGCAAATCGTGCTAAACGTCGGCGTTACGAAGACTTTGAAAGTAACGAAGATGCGATGATGAAGCCAGTGCTAAGAGCAATAATCGAAATGTCCGATGAATTGACTCAACCAGAAATTATCGGCGAACTATAAGATTGAGTGCTGAGTGGGAAGTTCTGAATTCTGAATCAGGCAAATTCATATTTTCACTCAGCAACGCCCAAAATATTGTTCTATGAAAAAGACAAAATTTCTGTTTAAATCAATTTTCTCAAAACTCGCAACTAAGCACTGGCTCAATCTGAGCTATCCCCTAACACCACTACTCCTTACCTTAATGGTAATAGGTGTAATTGTTTTGGGTTCAGGCGCGGATAAATCAATACATAGAAATTTATTTACTATCCAACCTGCTTCTGCCCAGAGAATCACCCCTAGCGATGTTTGGCAGCTAGTGTATCAGCAATTGCCAGATTTTCCACGGGAAAATAAGTATATCAGCAAAGAAAATGGGAAAGTTGCCGAAAGCAACACCTTAGCAAATCGCCTAATTAGATATCACATTTATACCAAAGGGCGTGCCCCCATTTATCGCTTAGATTGGAAGCTGACTTTAGCTGATTACCTGGGTGCGAACGAAATTATGTATGATACTACCTATCCAGGAAATGATGCACTACAGAAAAATCCGATAGAAGGCGATCGCAAAGCTATAAAAAGTCTCACCCGCAGCCAACGAGATGCCCTAGTACAAGTCTTAGTCAATATATTTAATCCTACTTCCCAAAACACCGTAACCCCTAACTCCAACACCGCGCCCAGTCCAACTACATCAACTACCCCACAGCCACCGCAACGAGGAGGTGCCGAACTACTAAAATGATAAAATTTCCTTTGCGCCCCTCTGCGTTAAACCTCTGTGTACCTCTGCGTTTAAAAAACTAAACTATGGAACGCGTTGTCAAAACCGGATCGGGTTGGCGTATTGGCTGGAACCCCGATACACCCGAATTTAAAGGTTTAGTTGGTACAGATGATTGGGCAATTGAGTTAACCGAAGCCGAGTTAAATGATTTTTGTCGTCTACTAGCACAGCTAGCAGACACCATGAAGCAACTCGCAACTGAATTGATGGAAGAGGAAAAAATTACTTGTGAAGCCGAAAGCGATTTATTATGGATGGAAGTGGAAGGCTATCCTGATGATTACAGTCTGCGCTTCATCTTGAATACAGGGCGATGTGTAGAAGGTAAATGGAATGGTTCTGCTGTTCCAGATTTACTGCAAGCTAGTGGGATGCTTAAGGTTTTTTAAAATTGCCTCTTGATTATCCTACAGTTTTGCTATATGATAGGGATTCTGACCGGGGCGTAGCGCAGCTTGGTAGCGCGCCACTTTGGGGTAGTGGAGGTCGTGGGTTCGAATCCCGCCGCTCCGATTGATGATAAGCCATACCTGCTAGTCTTTTTAAAAGATTAGCAGGTTTTTTCATAGCTTTTTCCTGAAAAAACCTAACCGAACAGTAAATAGGGATGTTATACCAATTTGAAAAATGATTGCGACAGATGGAAAACTGAAACACTTATCCAATAGATGTTTCACAATCCAAAATCTAAAATCGTTCGACTGAGCGACTTGTGCCGAGCATCTCGACTTCGCTCGATGGAACCGGAGCCGAGGTAAGCCGAAGTCTCAAATCCAAAATGGTATTACCCGCACAATCAAATTTTGTCAATGATAAGTAATTAGGCGGACTTAATATAAAATCTCTAGCAGATTAGTAGGTAGATTGGCATGAGTGAAAGTACAGAAACGATTTTCAGCAAAATCATTCGTCGGGAAATTCCCGCTGATATTGTTTACGAGGATAATTTAGCCCTGGCATTCAAAGACATCCATCCCCAAGCGCCCGTTCACATCCTCGTCATTCCCAAAAAAACCATTGCGACACTAGCTGAGGCTGAATCTGAGGATCATGCTGTGTTGGGGCATCTTTTGTTAACTGCTAAACGTGTTGCAGAAGAGGCTGGACTAAAAAATGGTTATCGAGTCGTCATCAATGCTGGTGATGACGGCGGTCAAACAGTCCATCACTTACATTTGCATATTTTGGGAGGACGGCAGTTGGATTGGCCCCCTGGTTGATCGGAGACAGGAGGCAAGGGGTAGGGTAAAACGTACAAGCTGAGTGGAATTGTGAGCGGAAGTACCCCTACTCCCCTGCTTGTTAATATCAACGCTCATAGTGCTTAATTCTGGCAGCGCGTTTTCACTTGACTGTGCGGTAATGTAAAAACAAATCGCTTCCAACCTGACGAGTTTCTATGAGTTCTAGATGAGGAGCAGCATTGGGAAGAAAACCCTCTCCTGCCACTGGGCTAGGGGCGTGCTTTCCTCCAAAAATGACCGGCCAAATGGTCAACCACCAATCGTCAATTCGCCCTGCCTGAACTAGAGCAGCTGTTAAAGAGCCACCTCCCAAAGCAACGACTTTGCGAATACCTCGCTCTGCCATCAAGGTGTAGGCCCGATCCCAGTCCAGGTCTGTATCTCCCAAATCAATTAATTCGGCCAGTTTTTGCAAAGTTGTTGTATCAGAACTGCGCTCTAAAGCAGTCCGTGTGGTAAATATCCATCGCTCAATGTCCTGACTCAAAAAAGGTAAGTCCGGCGATAGGTCTAGGGAACCTGAAACAACACAAGTAATCGGCTGGGGAGACTGGCCGCGAACCTCACGCGCTGCCAACAGTTCGCGATCGCTAATTGCAAAGGTTCCCCCCTCAGCCCTAATTGTCCCTGCTCCTACCAGAATTAGATCGGCAAGGGAGACTTGATACTCCAGGTGTGCATAATCGACTACATTAGGTTCACGGGGCGCTTTCGGATCTACGGCACTAATTTTTCCATCGGCCGTCATCGCAAGAACCAAAGTTGTTTGGATAGCTGGCATGATTATGTTGTAACGATTCTTTATAATTTTACCTTTTTGAAGCCCTTCAATACTTTAAAGTGAATAGTTGTTGCATTGTGCTTTAAATCACTTTGTTAAATATGGCTCAACGGTGGTAAAAAACTGTTGTTGAAAAAGAGGCAGGGGAGCAGGGAGCGGGGAGCAAGGGAGATAGAAAAGAATTGGGATTCGACCCAATCAATTCGAGAACCACTTGTAAGAAGTGGGGGACGTAACCCGGATTTCTCACGCATAGTGTAGGCTTCAGGGGAAGAGGAGTGTGGGGAGTGTGGGGAGTGTGGGGAGTGTGGGGAGTATGGGGGGTAAGACTTCTTCTCCATCCTCCCACACCTCCCACACCTCCCACACCTCCCACACCCTTTGGATTTCTCTCTTGTGAGAAATCCAGGGTAAGAACATGTTCCGCTCCGCAAACTAGGCAGGAGTCAGGTGTCATTCCCCTCCGCTCCCTGCCTCTTCGTTGAATGATTCTCTCTACACAAGAGTTTTTTACGCCTAAGAAAGTATCATGCCTAAACACATATCTGCAATCGTCGTATTTGTCTTAATTTTAATTTTGGGATTTGCATCTCCAGTTCAAGCTGCAACTCTCCGTTCAACTTGGGTGGTGAATGAAATTTACCAATATAATCATCCCTTTGCTTCTCAATTGCCTCAAGAACTGGCAACGAAAATGCAAAAGATGACAGCTAAAGATAGCTTTTTCTCCTTTTATCGGGGGACGGCTCACATTTTTTATCGTGATATGCAGACCTTACCAGGTTCACGATTTGTAAATTCTTCAACCTCAGCCATCTGGTTAGAAGGAGATATGCATCTGCAAAATCTTGGAGCGATAAGAGATAGCAAAGACAACAACGTTTTTGACACCACCGACTTTGATGAAGGCTATCTTGGCCCTTACGTTTGGGACTTGCGACGGATGGCAATCTCCATTCTGTTGGTAGCTAAAGAGAATGGTCTTAACTCAACTGATGCTGAGGATGTTGTGCGAAATTTCTTGGATGCTTACTTCAATAAGATGAATGACTTTAAGGGAAGCAATGATGAACTGTCATACCGTTTAGAATCTAGCAATACGAACGGTGTGGTCAAAGATTTAATTCAAAAGGCATCAGAGAAGAGCCGTTCTAAGTTTTTAAAAAAGTATACAGTACTAAATAACAGTAACAATCGCCTCTTCAAGACAGCCTCACAACTCCAGCCTGTATCCAGCAGTACCTATTCTGACATTGCTGGGGCTATGAGCAGCTATATCGCCTCAATTCCTATCAGTAAGCGCTACAACGACAATTACTATACTCTCAAAGACATTCGGCTTAAATTAGGTTCAGGTGTTGGTAGCCTTGGGAAGTACCGATATTACTTGCTGATTGAGGGGCCAAGTTCAGCAACCGACGACGATCGCATTTTAGAGATGAAGCAGGAAGGCGGTAGCGCAGTTGCGATCGCAGTTCCAGGTTTGCTGCCGAGTTCAGTCTACGGGAACCAAGAAGGGGCAAGGGTGACGATCGCTACGAAAGCGATGTTATCCAATCTCGATCCCTTGGTTGGCTATACTACTGTCAGTAGCATCCCCTTTATGGTGCGTGAAAAATCACCCTACCAAGTGGACTTTGACTATAAGTTGTTAACCAGTAAGTCAAAATTCATGGATGCGATGGGATACGCAGGGAAGGTGGTTGCCAAAAACCATGCAATCTCCGATCGAGACTATGATGCTGCGATTATTCCTGTCAGCGTTGACAAAGAAGTGACTGATATTGTGAGTGGTAATAAAGCTGTATTCAAAGACGAAATTTTTAACTTTGCAGTGGACTATGCAATTCAAGTCGAATATGACTACAGGAGTTTTGTAGATGCTTATAAACAAGGGGTAAAACTCTACTAGAACATCAAACAATTGCTCCAATCAATTCACCTTATATGTACATCTTACCTAGTCTAGGTTTTGGTTTTTTTCGTACTTATGCTTTTTTTAATTCGGGATTTGGGCCTTGTTAAATATCAACCCAAATCCAGACACCGAAGCACTTTATTTAGACTTATGTCCACACTCAGCTTGACATTTTGGCATAGGTGTAGAATGTCGTAGACATTGCTTTAAGTTGTCACCAATATACAGAGCATAGGAACAAAGAAAGCTTACAGCCAAGCGCGATCGTATTGAACAGGCCAGAGTTTATCGTGTCCCAGTTGTTTGGCTGCCAGATGCGGCCAGTAAGGATTGCGGAGTAGTTCGCGTCCTAACAGCACTATATCAGCGACTTCTGTACGAATAATCTCGTCAGCTTGTTCAGGGGATGTAATTAAACCCACGGCTCCTGTATGAATATTAGCTTCGCGGCGGATGCGTTCGGCAAACTCAGTCTGATAACCAGGTTTAATTGGGATATGAACGCCCGGTATGATCCCGCCTGATGAAGTATCGATCAGATCGACTCCTAAAGACTTGAGTTTGTCGCTTAAAGCAATACTTTGCTCAATGTCCCAGCCATCATTATCTACCCAATCGGTGGCGGAAATGCGTACCCAGAGTGGATGTGTTTGAGGCCAAACCTCTCGGACTGCTTGAACTATTTCTCTAAGCAGACGAGTCCGGTTTTCAAAGCTGCCACCATAATCATCTTCACGGTGGTTAGAAAGGGGTGAGAGAAATTGGTGCAGTAGATAACCGTGGGCAGCATGGATTTCCACTACCTTGAAACCAGCTTGGAGAGAACGTTTGGCTGCTTGAACAAAGGCCTCAATAATTTCTTGAATTCCCTGAAGATTTAGGGCTTCTGGAACTGGGCTATCTTGGCTAAAAGCGATCGCACTACTCGAAACTAAGGGACGCCAACCTTCCTGAGATTCATCTAGTGTTTTCCCTCCTTTACTCGGTTTGGCTGTGCTGGCTTTTCTACCTGCATGAGCAAGTTGAATACCTGCAATGGCGCCAAAGTTATGGATCAATGCCACAGTCTTAGCTAAAGTTTCGATATGTGAATCCGACCAAATTCCCAAATCTTGCGGGCTAATGCGCCCACGCGGCTCTACAGCTGCGGCTTCTGTGAACACTATACCTGCACCGCCAACTGCGCGAGAAGCTAGATGAATAACGTGCCAATCATTAGCATATCCATTTGTACTGGAATATTGACACATCGGTGAAACGGCGATGCGGTTGCGAAAAACAACTTCACGAATCTTGAATGGTTCAAATAGATGTGCCATTAATCTTAATTCCTTCTCTTGCTACGTAAAATAAATCGGGCAGGGATTTGCAGCATGAATTCGATTTCGCATTATTTTGCATTAATTAAATAGAGAAGTCAAAATTCAGAATGCAATCAGTGGGGAATTTAGATCCACCACTTGATAGTTTCCCACCAAATTTTGAATTTGCTGGGAGACTTAAACCCTTACTCTCAGAGCCGAATTTACCACCGTAGGTGTAGCAGTAGTTCTTGCGTAGGGCAGTATTCCTCCAGCGACGCTCTCTACGAGACGCTGCGAGCTTGCTTCTCTGTAAGAGTACGCGGACTCGCTATCCTGCCTTACGCAAGAACTACCTCTTTTGTTAAATATTTGTTGAATGACTAGAGTCATCATAGAGATTTGGATAAATAGGCCGATCGTCAGGCTTTTGAGACTGCAATTCCCAGATATCGCGTTTTCCTAGTTCTCGATCCACTAATAACTGTAGATGATCTGGTAATTTAGTCGTTTGCCAAATTGACCAAATCTCTTCACCAAATAATTCTTTTTCAATTTTTCCAGAAAACATGATTTGACCTCCATGAATGTTCAGTTTTAAGTTTAGTAACTCCTCATTTAGGAAAGACGAAGTAACAAAATTGTCATTCTTCATTCTTTCGCTATCTTTAAAATACAGGCACTATTCGCCCTTAATACTGCTTGTTAAGAAAATCTCTAACTTGTGCATCGTTAAGTAACTTTTCATTACGGATAGTGTCGATGGTATCGCGTCCTGAAAGGGCAATAATCCGTTGAAAAAGGCGATTGGATGAGCGCGATCGTTACCAATTTGTCTACTCAAAATTAAATGCAAATCCAGGGTTAGAAATCAGCAAAGTTGCCTGACTAGCAGCTTAGAAGGTGCTGTTGCTCCACTGGTACCGCAGTAGCCTTTATCTACGAGTATCACTCTTACCCCTTGAGCAGCAGCATTCCAAGTTGCCCAAGTTGCTGATGGGCTACCGCTTATGACTAGAACATCAGTCTCTAAATTCAGTTGCGAAGTCGAACTATTACCTGACTCAGATTGATATGTACTCACGATTACATCTCCTAAAAAGTTTACTTGGCACTAATTTTTGAGTTTATTGGCTAACCCACCTAATTTCCTGGCAAAATACGATAAATGCATCAATTTACCGTAGTATGCAATTATGAGATTTACATAGATTGTGCTAAAAAACAAGAGGCTATTAAAATTTATTGATATTACTCTTGAATAAAATGCAGCCTGTGGCGAAAACTTTCTCAAAAAAGTGAAGGACAATAACTATACTTGTCCTCAATGGTTAAAATAAGATATTCTGCATCGAATAAGAGTTAAATGAGACAGGGCAAAACTTTTAGCTTAACAAGCTTGCTATGCATATTATAGTTAATATATAAAGCAATACGCTTGGGTTAAGAAGAATAGTAAGTTGGGTTTCGTTCCTCAACCCAACCTACGCCAGTTTTAGTTTTTAACCTTAACTGAACTGTATTGATATAGCAATCCGATTTGATTTCTGAATCACTCGTAGAGGTAAGAGACTCTTTACTGGGGACTGGGAAGAAGGAAAAAAAGTGTACTGAATTTTGTTCAAAAATCAAATATGAGTCCTATATATAAAGTACGTATTAGACTTGGGATAAAAAACTAAATTGTTGGCATATAACCCTACACGAACAAAACTAATAATTAATCTTGATTATAGTTCAATACGCTTGGTTTAAGGGTTATTGGTGTAGATAATTGATCTTTCCAGACGCGATAAATCGCGTCTCTACATGCGGGTTTTGGGTTTATCTAAACTGTATTGACTTATAGTTTTCTGCAAAAAAGAATTGAGCAACGAGATTCTCTACAATCTAGTTGCTCAATTAAAACTTAACGAAATAAGTATTTGTTGGTAATGTTTGGGCAGCTCCTACATTTGTAGCCAAGTCATTTATTTTATTATCTGTTTTGATGACTGCAAACTTATCAGTAAATAGCAATACTTCACCATTTCCCGGTGTTACCCAAGCGTGGCGAGTCATTAGGTTTTTGGAGACAACTAAAAGAGACGCATCTCCACGGTAAGGCGAGATGGGTTTACCCATGAAGGTTTGATTATCTCTATTGGCGATCGCATAAGCAGCAGAGGAACCCACAAAAATTTTACTGCCATCTGAGTAAATAGTTTTAGGGAAATTGCTAGCACCGTCTCCCATCCCCGCAGTTGTAGGCCTTCTTGGAATACTTAGCTGTCCACGCTCGACAGTAAAATTAGTCAGATTAACAGTTCCTATATAAACCTTTGTCTCATCACGGGTTTGCGCAGCATTGGTATAGCTGTCTGTGGTGATTAAAGTCTTTGTTAATAAGTCTTTGCCATTCCACCTGTAGATTGAGTTACCCCCATAAACTGAACCAAGAACATAAAGCTTGTCTTCAACAATCTGTAATCGGTTAAGTCTTGTGTCTGCCATATCGTGAGCAAGAGCGGCAGAATTGTAGCCCCAAAGCTTACCTTGGTTATTTCCTGCTGAATTTGCCAAAGCAAATATTTTCGCTCCGTCGAAAACCATCCGGTAAAGAAAAGCTACCTGAACGGGAATACCTAACCTCTTTTGTTGCTGGTAGCCACTAGTGTACAGATAGCCGTTTTTATACTCAAAATCCATTACCTCAGTTACCCCATAGCTCTGTTTGGCTTTAAAGTTGAGGTTTTTGTCATAAATTGATAGAGTATTTGCAGACTGGTAAATAATCCAATTTTGCAAAAATTTTACTCGTGTCTTTGAATTAGCTGTATTGCTAACTATTTTTTGCCTAGTTCCGTCAGTTTTTATTTTTACTAGTCCTGTTGGAACAGCTAAGACATAAGTTTTGCCGTCAATTGCTACAATGTCACGAGCATCGTAATTAGAGTTTGGGATTAGTTTTTTCGTCCCATTACTTTCTACTTCCCATATACCTTCAGTATTGATGACTGCAACTTTGCTGCCGTTAGTGCAAGCTGCTCTTGGCGAAGAAATATTAAGATATGTAGCTAAAGCGGGGGTAGAGTAATCAAACATTGTACAGTTCCGATAAAGTGGACTGAAAAATATTGGCGCTCAATTAAGAAAAAAATTTTGGGAGTTTTTGCGCGTTTTTAACCTAAACTCGTCTTCAAAAATGCAAAAAATATCGGCTACGGTAAACTCAAACTCAAAGGTTGAGTAATCCGCAAAATATGCATATCTGCAAACATCGGTAAAATTAGAATTGAGTTGTTTGTGGTTATGTCGTAGCGATAACCTGTTAATTGGGGGGAAGTAACTTCAATTAATTTGCCTCTGAGCCTGCTTTCTAATTCGACAAATACTTCACCGAGACTTTCTGCCCTAGCTCACCCATCTGCTTTAACATCCCCTCAATCTTTTGCATAGCTAGAGATGAAGGCTTGGCATGTTCTTTCTCCCAACGGTTTACCGTCGAATAAGTTATACCTAAAGATGCTACAAACTGTTCTTGGGTAAGACTAGTTGTGCCACGAAGTTTACGGATGAGCTTTCCAACTTCCGGTTGCTTGATTAGCAAAGGTTTCTTAATTGTCATTTAGCTAAGAACGCACCTGTTAATCTGGCGAGTGATATGTATTCCGCTACATCCTATTGGGACTAATGCTGAATTGATAGGCGAAAATATACTAGAATTTTTATACTTTCTTGATTTGCTAACCAAGTAATTACACGTCAGTAGATACGGTATTTCCTAATGAGACTCCCAAGGAATCAATTACGCAACGAAATAAGCATCCTGTTGTCAAGAAGCAGTTAAAATCAATATTTGTTGAAGAATAAGTGAGGAGTCAGAAGTCAGAACTCAGGAGTCAGAATCAGGCTATTACCATTCTGAAAAAGGGTATTTTACTAAATTGCTGTTGAAATATCTGGAGTCATCAGAAACTTCTTGTCCAATCCAGTTCGGTAATTCAATTTGCTGATTTTCATCAGTGAGTTCAACTTCTGCTAATATCAGTCCTTTATTAACACCATCAAACTCATCTATTTCCCAAATCAAACCACCAGACTCTATTTTATATCTGGTTTTTTCTATAAAGGGACGTTGACATAATGTCTCAAGTATTTCTTGAGCATCTTTAACAGGAATAGGATATTCAAACTCTAATCTTGAATATTTAATATTGGGGCCTTTAATGGTCAAATAACTTTTTTCCCCTACTATACGTATACGTACAGTTGCTTTGTCTTCTGTAGCAATGTATCCTTGACGATATACACTACCTTCAGCTAATCCTCTCCAGCTATCTCCTCTCACTAAATATTTACGCTCTATTTCCTTCGCCATTTTATTTACCAAATTATTTGCTTTTTTATATCACAAATAATATAGCAATCCTAAATCTCTTCACAAAAATGTGTGCGCAATTATTACAAATCAGAGTGAAGTTGTTGAAGTATTGATATTGACTAATTGATAATTAGCGATCGCTTCTACTGTAGTACGATAATTTGCATACTGATGACAATTTGATGCTATCTGCACTAAGCGATTGCAAGTAGCAGTAAATTCGTCATTTTATCCCACTTATTTCAAGGTGCAGCGAATCGAAAAGACTTTTAATCCTCCATACCTATGCTCAATTACTAGCCCTGAATTCAAACGTTTGTTATATACAAGAACTCACCAAAATTTCTTGTTTAATTTGTTCTTTTGCTAAAGCCAATGCTTCATGAGCATTTTTAAACTTTGTTTCATCTGTAAATTTATGCTCAAAATTCTTTAAATAAGCTTCCAGATACCGAATACGTAAGTGCGGATCGGCCGGATTCTGAAGAAAAGGGAGGTCAGCTTCAACCATGAACCGAATAGCCAACAAGGGGATGGGGCTACGAAGTGGGCGAAAGCTTGGGTTGTGCAGACCAGGACTTTCATTACGTTTATGAAATTCTCCTATCATCAGTCCTGACTCAACAAACAAAGGTTTAAGTTTTTGTTGGACACTATCTACTACTTTAGAAGCGTCTTCTATATGGATGTCAGGAAAAATAAGTAAAAATGCTTTATTAATTGCTAATTCCTGCTCTTTAACATCTATTTGCAGAAATATATCTCGATAGCGTCCAACAATTTCTTCTAATTGTTCTGGATACAAATCTTTTGTGTGAATAACTGCTAGACGAATACTATTTGATTTGAGGGAGTAAGGTACAAAGGGGCAAACTACGCCGGGTCTACCTAAGTTAGGATGAGACCTTCCTAAAAAATTTTTCACCCACTCCATAATTTCAATTAAGACAGAAAGGTCTTCGTGTTGCTGGAGTTGTTCAATTTCACGAGTTGTATAGAGTTGCATAAGCTTGAGTGGAATGGAATAATTGTTTAATTCTGAATCCCAAATTAGTTTTACCTACATGTGTATTGTAAAACTAATTATTTAAGTAAATAAAACAAGCCCTTTGTTGTTGATTTTTGGTTAATCTTTGGCTTGCAGAAGATAACAATGATCTCTCATTTGGTTTTGTGAACTTAAAGTAAGTTACCTCAATACATACACAAACATATTTCGCATCAAATAACTTGTTTTCATTTGTTTTGAAATTAGTTTGTAATATGTTAGCCTCAGAACTAATATTTAAATCTTGAAACACGTGTAGGTCGTGTTACACTTGCTAATATACTCTACAATTAATTGACAGAGCTTTTCAAAAAGAATTTACGATTTCTATAGGATACGTATGTATCATCATCATTCGGCATCTACTCCTAGTTTTTTACACTCTTAAGCTTCTGTTATTTTTATGAATACATTATAAATTTTATGTGTAAATAGTTATTTTTACTGTGAAAATTTGGTGTAGATTTAACAGCAACTTTAGGGCTACTATCAAGGCAATACACTTGTAGTAAATAAAAATTTTACACAGAATTGGTATAAAGCCAATTGTATAAGCTGTATATTAATCACAGCATATTTGGTCTAAAAATAAAAATCAAAAGGGGAGGCAGAATGAGCGCGACTTCTACCGTTCATATCCCTATTCTTAAGTAAGCTACTCACAAAATTAAATATTTTAGGACTTACAGTACTATACCAATTAACCATAATATGCATTGAGTCAACTTTATATTTCAGGTGCTGATTGCAACCCCGATTTTGTTGCATATTTACTGTTCTGGGTGTTAGAGGATGTTTGAAAAGTGGTTGGCTGTGATTTTAATTACGTTGTTACCCTCCTTAGTCCCCCCTTATAAAGGGGGGAAACAAGAAAAATCCGGTTCCCTCCCCAATATATCGGGGAGGGTTAGGGTGGGGTAAACAATATTTGGCATATCAATCATGACTTTTCAAACATCCTCTTAGACATGGCTCCAAAGCCCAAAATTAGTATAGTCAATATGTATGATACGTAAGTCCTATATTTGTTTAATTGGAAGTCTCTTATTTCTCAACAAATTCTTTCACCACTGCCATAGCTTCAGGAGGAATCTGCGTAATTAGACGAAATGGAAATGCGGCAGTTGAAGCAAACTGAGCATAGTCTGGTGTCAGGAAGATAGCATAGTTTTTAGCTTCTGGAGTCATCTGTGCAGCAAAAGCCAAGGTTAGAGCTTTAACGTACTTGCGAACATCTGCTGCTTGTTCGCCGACAACTTCACCGCCACTAATCGGTGTATTTGGTTGTCCGATCTGATCTAATGTGGTGCTGGGGTCTTTTACACTGAGATGAGTACTCCCAATTATACCAACTAGCCATTTTGGGGATGGGATTTTTTCAAATCCGACAATCTGTTCAGTTAAAGCTGGGGTGGTTTTATCGGCGGAACCTGCTAACACTATGGTAGGAACTTGTATCTTAGTTAACCCAGTTTCGCCAAAAATTAGAGAAGTTGTCGGATTGAGAGCGATCGCTTGTTTGATTCTGGGATCTCGTAGTTGGTAGCTATTTTCTGGTAGTTCTTGAGCGATACACTGCATATTTTCTCCCAAACTCAAGATAGTCAGGTTCTTTTTACAGCGTTGTTTGAGATGTTCTAGTTGCAACTCGGCCCCAGCCAGTGCTAAAGCTGTACCACCACCAAAAGAATAGCCAACAACCATCGCGTTTGTGGTTGCAAGTTTCCCTTGCAGAGGATGATTAGCTGTTTGGTTGAGCTTTTCCAATTCGTCAAGGACAAAACTAATATCTTGAGGACGATACAAAAACTCTTGAGGCTTCATGACCCTGGTTTTGCCTTGAAATGCTAAGTTAGCATTTGCCTGATTACTACCAGGATGTTCTAAAGCTGCCACTACGTAACCGTGGGATGCTAAATGTTCTGCTAGATAACGCAAGTCCGTGCGGACTGACCCGAAGCCGTGAGAAAAGACAATTACGGGTTTGTCGGGAGTTGCAGCAGTTGACCAGTAAATATCAACTGGGATTTGGCGATCGCGCTTTTGGTCATTTAGGCTTAAGTTGAGTATTTTTACTTGGGCGCTTCCTGGTTGGCTGGGATCGAAAGGGAAAGCAATCTGCGGTGTTCTCGGATGTGCTGTTATGGGATCGAGTTGGGGAGCGATCGCTAACATGAATTGCTGGGTGCGCCAAAAAGCTGTATTTAAATTCCCTGCAACAGCGAAAGCCTTTGGCAAATCAATTTCTAAGCGTTTACTGGGATAAGCAGCAATAAAACTCAGTATAGAAAGACCTTGCGGTGCATTAGAACCTAATACCAATCCTGCTCTCAGTGCTTGTACCCCAGCTTTGTCCTTTCGGGCTAAGGCTGTAGCGAAATCATTGAGAATAGTTGTACCAATCTGGGTATTAATTAACCTATCAAGTGTGACAACATTCATAGGTATATTCATACCCAGCGCCCCCAAGAAGAAGCGGCGTTGTTCTTCAGATAAAGACTGTAAACTCCCAGGCAATTTTCCTGTTTTTACAGCCTTTTGCAACTCAGTAAGAGAGATGGATTCTGTAAATAAACCCAAACGCACAACAACAGTGTCAGCAGCAATGGCCGAAGTATTTGCACCAAACTGTGTAAGTGCGATGGCGCCAAAGAAACCCGCAACTGTCTTAAGACCTCTCCAAATTTTTCCCATAAACTTTTATACCAACTGTTACTTACGGGAATATAACGGATATTTGTGTATTTGACTACCCCAATAATTGCTTAGAAATAAAAGTAAATTTTTTCTTAACTTGATGGCGATGTCTACGATGGTCACTGAGCTTGTCGAAGTGCTACGCCTACGCTCTAATCTCCTGAAAGCATCTGCTGATGCAAACAGAGCCATATTACAAGCATAACAAAAGTAACGAATTGTAGAATTCATCACAGTTAAAAATTTGAGCATAAATCAGTGTTAACAGCCACAAAAGCTCGATTGTTTCTCAGCTAGGTTTAAGACTGTAACGGAGCTACTAGAACAGGGAAAGCGATGCCTGCGGCGGTAAACTACGCATCTACAATCTGCAATTTTTTTTGACAGGAAAATTTTACCGACTGCTTAATGTTTTGTCTTTTCTCTTTAAAACATCTTGCAGAGGTATTGCAAGTGAATAGTCTGATTGCTGTAGCTGCACGATCGTTACTCATCAAATCCCCCCAACCGCATCAACAATTTTTCTTGGCTTTATGCGTCGCAGACTACCCTATATTTTAATTTTTCTGCTCTCTCTGAGTATTATTGCACTGTGGTGGCCTGTGAATGATTCTGATTGCAATTTCGAGGCTTTTATCGCATCAAAAACTACAAAATTCCAAGTACATGCTACTAAGGTTAGTGTTCAGCCGTGGCGTGGTCGTCACCATGTATATGGAATATTTATGATTCCTGATGAATACAAACAAGCTCCATTTTTTGTGTTAACAGTCCAAGGTGCTGGTAGTTACTGTTCAAAACAATTTGGTCATAAACAAAACTTTGATGATATCTTTGCTGAACCAGGAACTTATCTGGTAAAGAAGCCTATTAGAACTCGAAAAACTCTACGGCTCATTCTCCAAGGTTTGTATTCTCAGGTCAATGATAAAAATAATTGGACGTTGACTTTCCCGGAACCAAAAGCTAGTCAAGATAACTCATAATTCATCAGTTAGCTTGGTGGTTGAGTTTCCAAAACCTGGTCTTTCTCTAACAAGGCACTAGTCGCATTAACTACAATTTGTGCTGCTCCGGTGAAGAACGATCGCTCGATCGTCGCTGGCACATCGCTAGGTTTATGATAGTGCGGAGTGCGTAAATTTGCGGTATCTGTCACCAGCACAGCGCCCACCCCCTGATACCAAAACGGTGCATGGTCGCTGCGTAGGGTATCTGGTGTCAGTAAACCTTTAAAAGGAATTGGTAATGTTAGAACTGCTGGCATTGATTCCTGTTTATTCAGCGCGGTTGAGGGGATATTTTGTGAGTTTTGAAAGGCATTCAGTAAAGACAAATGTTCTGTATCACCGACTACTGCCAAAAAGTCGCCCTTGTCGCTAGGTGGCGTAACAGGCAATCCAGCAGGGTATTTCTGACACCCAGGAGTATAACAAGCGTAACCTACCATATCCATAACGATCGCTCCGCCTAAATTTTGCAAGCGTCCTGTCTTACTCACAAAAGCCTGACTACCCAAAAGTCCTGCTTCCTCTTGGTCAAAAAAAGCTAGCTGTAACGTTCGTGGCGTAGGACGAGAACCGAGCAACCGAGCTACTTCCAGCACTACAGCTACGCCACTGGCATTATCATCAGCACCAGGAGAAGAGGCAACAGTATCGTAATGCGCTGCTACGAGAATTGCTTTAGCGGCTTTGTTAGTTCCTGGGCGTTCGGCAAAAATATTTACACCGTCAGAGAACTTTTCTAATTTAGGTTTCCAGCCGAATTTTTTCAGTTCAGTTGTAATATAAGTGCGAGTAAGCGATCGCTCTTTTGTTGTGTAGCGCTGAAAATTCAACTTTTGGATATGGTTTAACAGCTTGTCAGTAGACACTTGGGGAGTAATATCAACTTCCCTTGATGGCTGTGGTTCGGGTGCTTTTACTGGAATCCGCTCAACAATTGTCGGTGAGGGACGCTGTTCAAAAAACGTGCTACCTCTGCTACCCAACACGGCAACTGTCATCAGCACCAACAGCATCAGCCAAATCCATTTTCTCATCTGATTTATCCTTGGCTTCCAGACTTAGGGTAGCGCAAATCCCCAAGCATCACTTTCCAAGATTGCTTCGGTTAAGGTTTTTGATGAAAATTCTAGATCGCAATGACGCAATAAATCTGATTATTGTAGAGACAGCGATTCATCGCGTCTCTTGCTTGCGTTAACCTAACATTTGTCTTTTAACAAGAGCATGGCCAGATTGCACATCAAACCAGTGAATATCTTCAGGGGGCAATGCTAGTGTAATATCCTCATTACTCCAATTTTGGTCTGTTGGCAACAAAGCACGTACCGTAATCGCTCCGGTTTGTGAACCCTCAACCCTGACACTGACCAAATAGTGCATACCCAAATTTTCCACTAAAAACACTCGCCCTTGAATAGTTTGGGTATCACCTGGTTGAGCAATGCGGACATTTTCTGGGCGGATTCCCAGAACAATCTGCGGTGGTACAGTTGGTATATCTGGGAGAAGTATTTGGAAGTTACCCAGGAGCGCGTATTGTCCCTTACAAGGTAGAGTCAGCAAATTCATTTGCGGACTACCAACAAATCCAGCCACAAATAGATTAGCTGGATGGTTATAAATGCGGTCAGGTGGGTCAAGTTGCTGGACATAGCCATCATTGAGCAAGGCAACTTTCGTGGAGAGCGTCATTGCTTCTGTTTGGTCGTGGGTGACGTAAACAACTGGCACTTTTTGGGCGGCAAAAATTTGCTTAATATCGGCTCGGACTCGTTCCCGCAATAGTGCATCCAGGTTACTTAAAGGTTCATCCAGCAGGTAGACATCGGCATTACGCACCAAAGCACGACCGACAGCAACCCGTTGCCGTTGACCTCCAGACATTTGACCAGGCTTACGGTTCATTAACTCTGCTAATCCTAAAACTTCTGCCACTTCTGCCACTCGCTGTTTAATTTCTGTCGGTGGTACTTTTTTCAGCTTGAGTCCAGAAGCGAGGTTTTCGTACACCGTCATGTGAGGATAGAGTGCATAGCTTTGAAATACCATTGCAATATTGCGATCGCTTGCTCGTTTATAGGTGACATCCACCTCACCAATCTCGATTTGACCGCGAGTCGGTTCTTCAAGACCCGCAATCATCCGTAGGACGGTGGATTTGCCACAGCCAGAAGGGCCAAGTAAAGTGAGAAACTCATGGTTATCTACAGTTAAACTAACGTCTTTGACAGGAACGACTTTAGGACTGTAGGTTTTATTCAAGTTTTTAAGTTCGAGTTTAGCCATTTTTCATTTGTCATTTGTCATTGGTCATTGGTCATTAGTCAGAAATTATTATTCTCCCCTCTGCTTCCCCTGCTCCCCTGCTCCCCTGCTCCCCTGCTCCCCCTTATCCCTTGACAGCACCAGCGGTAAGACCTTGGACAATCCGGCGCTGGAAAAACAAAACTAGTAAAATCAGGGGTAATGTCCCGATGACAGTTGCAGCAGCGATCGGGCCATAGGGAATTTCATATATTGTCGCACCACCCAACTGAGCCGCAGCAACGGGAATTGTCTTCAACTCTTCACGCGTCATAAACGTGAGAGCGAAAATAAACTCGTTCCAAGCAAAAATAAAGGTAAGGATTCCAGTAGTTACTAAGGCGGGAAGGGTCATGGGTAGCACAATTTGCCACAGTAGTTGAAAGGTGTTGTAGCCATCGACCCTAGCAGAATCTTCCAAGTCTTTTGGTAATTTTTCAAAAAAGCTTTTAAGTACTAAGATTGTTAGCGGCAAATTGATCGCAGTATAGGGTATAATCAGCGCCAGATAATTATTGCCCAATTTCAGCGCTTGGATAATTTCTAATAGTCCTAAGAACAAGAGAATTCCAGGAAATAAGGTAACAATTAAAATGCTGGCGAGGATAACTTTTTCACCCCAAGGGCGTAACCGTGCTAGAGCATAAGCCGCAGGTGCGCCGATCGCTAAAGCTACAGCGGTAGAAGTAATCGACACAAAAGCGCTGTTGAAGATGTAGCGCCAAAATGGACGACGGGTGAATAACTCAATGTAGTGATTGAAAGTGAATCGTGTGGGGAAATAGACAGTAGGAACAGCGGCAATATCCTCATTCACTTTAAATGAGGTCAGCAATTGCCATAGAGCTGGCGCTAGGCTAAATACTACTATTAATACAACTATGATGAACAGCAAGATTTTTTTCAGAGAAAACTTGGTTTCCCCTGTTCGTTTTGGAGTCGTTGGAACTGCTTGGGGAGTTACACTCATGGCTTAAATGGCTCCTGATGTTTTGGCACGGTATTTGTTAAGCAAGAAACTAGCGATCGCCACCGCCGCAATTAATATTAAAAATGTCACTACTACCAGGGCTGCTCCATAACCAAAATCTAAGTAGCGCATCACCGTGGAGTAAATGTACAATGACACCACTTCCGTAGCGCCACCAGGGCCACCCCCAGTCATCACAGCAACCAAGTCAAAAATCCCGAAAGCTTGAGCAAACCGAAATAGCACTGCAATTAATATCTGCGGCAGCAGCAATGGCAGGGTAATATTGCGGAAACTTTGCCAAGCAGTTGCCCCATCAACTGAGTAAGCTTCATGGAGGTCTTTTGATATCGACTGCAACCCAGCTAGCAACAGGATACTGATAAACGGCGTAGTTTTCCAAACATCAGCAAAAACCAGTGCGATCGTCGCCAGCGTTGGCTCTCCTAACCAATTAATCCCAGTCTTAATCAGCCCCAAGCGCAGCAGAATATCATTCACAACCCCAAACTGGTCGTTAAAAATCCAAGCCCACGCCAAACCAATAAGAGAAGTAGGCAAAGCCCAAGGGATAATGGCGGTTGTACGCACTATGCCCCGCCCAACAAACGCCTGATTGAGAACTAGGGCAATCCCCAGTCCTAGCAGCAGTTCTGAGATGACTGATGCTGTTGTGAACACGGTTGTCGCCCACAAACTCTGCCAAAAACGACCATCACCCGCCATCCGCACATAATTCTCCAAACCAGAGAATACGGGTTGTAACTCTGTTCCCAAATTTCTAGTAAATACGCTTAACCAAAATGCTCGTAAAATCGGGTAGGCAAATACAAACAACAACAGCAGCAATGCTGGTGTTAGTAAGATCCAGGCTGTCTGTTGTTCTCGATTTCTTAGTGTATGTAAATTTGTCATTTGTCATTTGTCATTTGTCATTTGTCATTAGGCATTGGGGATTGGAAACTGGCTATGTAATTCTTCTCCCCTGCCCCCCTGCCCCCCTGCCCCTCTGCTCGCCTGCCCCTCTGCTCCCTTTGCCCCCTTTGCCCCCTTTGCCCCCTGCCGCCAATAGTCGGCGCGTTTCCGCAGCAGCAGCTTGCATTGCTCGTTCAGGATTCATCCGACCGGATAATGCGGCGCTGAGATAACGCTGTAAAATATCTGATGTCTGAGCATATTGGGCGATCGGTGGACGTAAAACGGCATTGTCTACGACCTGCAATAACTGCGGATAGTGGGGGTATTTAGCAACAATCCCTGGGTCTGTAAACAGTTCCCGCCGACTGGGTACATAACCTGCACTGAAAATGAATCGGCGCTGTGCTTCTCGACTGGTAAAATACTTAATTGCTTTCCAAGCTTCTTCAGGATGTCTAGAGGTTTTAGAAATCCCTAAACCCCAGCCCCCAAGACTTGCCGCTCCTGTCTTACCAGGAGCATGAACCATCGGTTTAATCGCAATTTTGCCCCGGATTGGTGAATTATCTGCCTGTGCTAAAGGCCACGCGTATGGCCAACTACGTAAAAACGCTACTTGACCACTTTGAAACAAGCGGCGGGTATCTTCTTCTTGATAGGTCGTGACTCCAGGAGGAGAAACGCCTTCCCTGATAGTACTACGCAGAAACTCAATGGCTTGTAATGTTTCTGGTCGATCTAGTCCAACTTCCAGGGTGTCAGGTTTAACCCAGAAGCCACCAAAGCCACCAAGGATTTCTGCAAACATCGCCACAAGTCCTTCATATTGGCGACCCTGCCAAACATAGCCCCACTTCACCTGGTTTTTCTTCTGCAAGACTTGGGAAATTCGGATCAAATCATCAAAGGTTTCTGGCGGTTGCAATCCTGCTTGTTTGATTAAATCTTCCCGGTAGTAGAGCATTCCCACGTCAGAACGCACTGGAATGCGGTACAGCTGGTTTTGATAACGTCCCCCTTCTACATCCTGGGATGAAAATGCTGCCAACTCCTCTTTAGAAATGCGATCGCCTAAAGGTAGCAACCATCCAGCAGCAGCAAACTTGGATGTCCAGATGACATCCATATTAATCAGGTCATAAGGTGATTCACCCAAGATAAAAGATGAGGTGTACAGGTCTTCGAGCAAATTTGTGGCATTCGGCCCTTCAACTAAGTTAATGCGAATACCAGGGTTTTCAGCCTCGAAGTCTCTAATTAAACCCTGCCTCCAAGGTTGGGCATCAGGGGCAGTCATTAACAGATTGAGGGTAACTGGTTGCTGCGAGAGCGCTATCCAACTAAATAATATGATGCTTAAGAGAGTTGCCAGAAAAACCCCTATATGTAGGTAATTTTGTTTTTGAATGAATTTTTGCAAATTGTTTATTGGCTTTCGGTACAACATTATTAATGTAGCGATCGCTAGTAGTAATCCTTAGGAAAGAAAAACATAAAACATCTCCAAAAAGATTATTTCGTATTATTTTTTTACGGCTTAATCAGTAGTGGGCATAAATATTTGTTGTTGGGATAAGGCAGGAAGCAGAAGGCAAAAATCAGGAAATAAGAGGGTTTTAGCCTCATTTATTTTTGTCAACATAGTTTGATTTTATTTTGCTTACCTACTTAGCGCTTGATAATAGAATTTAGCCAATTGTCAGCAAAAGTTTAGATAAATTACATTTCCTAGAGAAAACATCAAGTTTGACGCTTTGTCTTTTGACAGCGATCGCAACTTCACGTAAAGTGCCCCACTAGAGGAGTGCTGAGTACTGAGCAAAGAAGAAAAGAATTTCTTAATTACTTCTTCAAAATCTTTATTCTTACACTCAGGACTCATGACTCAGAACTCGGAACTTTTTTTATGGTAGATTTTTTGCTGATTGCAGTCCTGGGGTTCCTGGGGAGTTTTGGACACTGCTTTGGGATGTGTGGCCCGCTAACAGTGGCATTTTCTCTGTCTCATCAGCCGAAAATTCCACAAACAGTCTCTTTGGGACGGACATCAACCTTAGAAAAGCCCGATACTTGGCAACAGCAATTAAAATTTCATATCCTGCTAAACCTGGGGCGGATGTTGAGCTATGCTCTAGTCGGTGCTGGCATTGGGGCGCTAGGTTCGGTATTGCTGCAAGGTGGACAGCTAGCGGGTATTGGCAGCGACTTCCGGCGCTGGATGGCAATTCTGACTGGTGTGATGTTGATTTGGTTTGGCTTAGGACAACTAAAACCCGATTTACTACCGCGCATTCCCGTATTACATCCCCTATTGCAAGGTAGTTTACACGATCGCCTCAGCAGCGGAATGGTTAAACTTTCTTTAAAAACCAAATGGTGGACGCCAATGCTTTTGGGGATGACTTGGGGTTTAATGCCCTGTGGTTTCCTGTATGCTGCCCAAATTAAAGCCGCTGAAACTGGCAATTTATGGATGAGTACAGCTACTATGCTGGCTTTTGGCTTGGGAACCTTGCCCACGATGCTAGGTGTAGGCGTTTCCACATCTTTGGTAAGTAAAGACAGGCGCAGTCAGTTGTTTCGATTGGGCGGTTGGGTAACACTCACCATTGGCGTTATCACCTTGCTGCGGACTGGTGACACAATGGTAGATTACACCGGACACGCCGCCTTAATCTGCTTAATTTTGGCGTTAATTGCCCGTCCGATTAGTGGCTTGTGGGCTTCACCACTGCGTTACCGCCGCGGCTTGGGAGTGGGAGCTTTTGTGCTTTCTGTGGTTCACACCGTCCACATGATAGAACACTCATTGCAATGGAATTTTGCCGCCTTTTCGTTTCTGCCACCAGAATTTCAGTGGGGGATGGCTGCGGGTGCTGTAGCATTGGTATTAATGTCCCCCGCCGCTTTTACAAGTTGGGAATCGTTGCAAAAATCTTTGGGCAAGCGTTGGCGACAGATTCATCTATTGGGTGTGCCAGCCTTGCTCTTGAGTGCCATTCATACTGTGTTGATTGGTTCCCATTACCTGGGTTCCTTGCAATCAACTTGGGGAAATAAATTAGCGGCAGTACTGATGGTAATTGTTACTCTCAGTGTTTTGCTAGTGCGATCGCGCTTTTTCTGGTCAAAGTTAGCCGTAGAAAAGTTTTATGTTCCCCCAACCAAATCGCGGTAAATCATCTTTATTTTCAGATTCCATTCCAAAGAGTCAAAAACAGAGGCGTTATCCCCTCAAAGGCATTTTCTGGAAGAATCAAAGAACAATAAAGTATTTATTATTCCTGAGTTGCTTAGTTATATCAATAACTAATCTTTACCCTGCTTTTGCTCATAAGGTGGAAGTAGCCTCAGATGTTGGCGGTACTCTCCACATTGAACCAAATGATAATCCCCGTGCTGGAGAAGCAAGCCAAGCCTGGTTTGCACTTACCCGCAGAGGTGGAAAGGTGATTCCCCTATCACAGTGTAATTGTCAGTTGGCTGTTTATGCCGAACCTTATGCAGCCGGAGAGCCACCGCTGTTAGAACCACAGTTAAAACCTGTGGCAGCCGAACGTTATCAAGGCATCCCAGGTGCAGAAGTTGTCTTTCCCAAACCAGGTCTTTATGAGTTGCAACTAAATGGAAAACCTGTCTCTGGGGCAAGATTCAAACCCTTTGAATTCAAATTTGAAGTGACTGTGGCAGGAGGCGGGTCTACACAGAATACACAAAATCTGCGAAATGTCAATGGCGATCTAGTAGAGGGTCAATCTCAACAATTACCAACTTGGGCGATCGCACTGCCAATTCTCGGATTTATCGGCATCTTAGTTGTCGTCATGCAAAGTATGAGGAGGGGTGGGGAGTAGGGAGGAAGCAGAGGGGCAGGGGAGCAGGGGGGCAGGGGAGCAGGGGAGCAGGGGAGCAGGGGAAGTTTTTACAGTAAGTCTTTTCCCTCTGCTCCTCGGTCACTCAGCGTAGCCGAAGTGCTGCCTCTGTGCCCCTCTGCCCCTCTGCCCCTCTGCTCCCCTGCCCCCCTGCATTACTTATGTCGCTTCTGATGCCACTGCCACGCGTCAGCGACGATATCTTTGATGGATGGATAGTGAGGTTGCCAGCCTAAGATTGTTCTGGCTTTCTCGCTGGTGCCAATGAGAACTGGGGGATCGCCAGGACGGCGATCGCGTTCTTCTACTGGTATGCTAATTCCTGTCACCTCTTCGACTGCGGCAATGACTTCTTTGACGGAGAAACCGCTGCCATTGCTCAAATTAAAAACTTCGCTATCGCCACCTTTTAATAAATATTCCAAGCCCAAAATATGGGCATCTGCTAAGTCGTTAACGTGAATATAATCGCGAATACACGTACCATCGGGTGTGGGGTAATCAGTGCCGAAAATTGAAATGGATTCTCGTTTGCCTAAAGCTGTCATTAGCACCAAGGGAATCAAATGAGTTTCTGGGTTGTGATCCTCGCCCAGTAAGCCATCTGGATTAGCACCAGCAGCATTGAAGTAGCGAAAACGTACTGATTGCAAACCGTAAGCGACATCAAAATCAGAGAGAATCCTTTCTACCATCAGCTTTGTAGCGCCATAGGGATTAATCGGATTTTGGGGATGGGTTTCTGGAATGGGGACGAATTCCGGTACCCCGTAGGTAGCACAGGTAGAAGAAAAGACAAATTTCTTTACAGATGCTGTCAGCATCGCTTCTAACAGGGTCAAAGTACCAAGGACATTATTGCGGTAATATTTGGCCGGATCGCTCACCGACTCTCCTACGTAGGCATAAGCCGAAAAATGCATCACTGCGGCAATATCGTGGGTTTTAAATACATGATCTAGCAAGGCGCGATCGCTTGTGTCCCCAATTATCAGTTCTACCTGTAAAACCTTTTCTACTAGATCGCTATGTCCATAAACCAGATTATCAAGTATGACAACGCCATAACCCGCTTTCTTCAAAGCAAGCACTGTATGGGAACCAATATATCCAGCTCCCCCTGTTACCAGAATAGTAGGCTTTCCAGGCGACATAGTTTTTCCTTTTGAGTCGATTACTTAATTAATTTAGTTTACCGGTATGAGATTACTCTTCTGGAAAATTATAAATAATAGACGCAGTGTCAAAAAATTGCACTAAAATCACTACGACGGTAGTCATTGGGTGTGAGGTTTGAGAAATTTTAAGTCAAACAGTACGATTACAATTTGACAATAAAATAAATCCATTTCCCGAAACCTCTAGGTTGAGCCTTACGGGTGACGCTTCTAACGTCGCTATCAGTAAGAAGTCGCCAGTTGTTTCATGCATGGTTTCCCGGCATGGCAGTCTTTTCTGGGGGCAACCCCGATCGAAACGGACTGCCTCTCCTGACGGAGATGCTACGCGAACACCACCACACTGGCTCACTGCACCAGAAAATTTGAGAGTTAGTCTATGTTTCTATTGTTAAGCCGGGTACTGCTGTGGCTGCTGATTGGCACTATCGTTTATTCTCTGTTCCAGCGATTTTATCCCTCTGGAAGTTTTGTCGGACGATTAATCTTAGTCGTGATCTTGGTAATCGTAGCCCTATCATTTCTTAACCCCAATGAACCTGCTGTGGCGTCGTTGTGGAGGATGCTATCTTTTCCACTCAAGCCACTAGGAGCCTCTGTTTTACTGATGATTCTTGCCGCTCAGAAAATCAAAGGAGGTGGAATAGACAAACCAGGAGGATACTTAATCGGTTGGGCACTGACGATTTTGCTGTTGGCAAGTACACCAGCAGTCGCTTATTTCCTTTATAGAGCGCCACTAGCAATGACAGGTGAAACATCTGTCGCAACTGCTACACCAACATCTGGGACACTGGTGGCATTAGGGCAACCCACCACAGCGAACATCTCAGATGTAACGGGCGATCGCATTCTTTCTTATAATTTGAGAGTGCCTCCGTACCTGTTACAAGGAAATCCTCAAGATATTCGCACACGCGGTTTACGACTTGAAGACTTTGTACCAGATTCACAAACGTTGCAATTGACAACAAGAACTTGGGAAAGTTATCTCCTTGAAGTTTACAGGTTCATGCGTGTTCAGCGGTAATCAGGCAAGAGAACAATACTTGGTTCGTAGTGAGCGCTTGAGCGCTTAATTTAAGAGCTAAAGTCCTGACTACGAACTTATTTCTTCATTAAAGTTGCTGTGGTGGACTACTAGTACCAAACGGCCATAACTATCCAGTTAAAAGAGGTAACAAAAGCTAAATTTATCACAAGCGGTATTTCCTCTGCATAGCTGCCTTCTGGGACTAGCAGTTAATCTAGATGATAAAGTTGCACAATTGCTTTAATGGCAAAATCTCGACGAATCGCTAAACTCAGTGCTTACCTACGACCCCATTGGCGGGAAGCCTCCTTGGGTATTCTCGCTTTGTTGTCTGTCAATGCACTGGGTGTTTATATCCCTTGGTTGATTCGTGCTGGTGTTGATAAACTCTCAACAACCTTCAGCTGGAACCAAATACTACATTACGTAGTAGTGATTATCTTGCTCAGTTCGGCGATGTGGCTAATGCGGATGGCATCACGCATTTGGCTATTTGGGGTGGGGCGTCAGGTGGAATTTGACCTGAAACAACGGATTTTTGAACACTTACTGAAGCTGGAGCCTGGTTATTTTGCTAGTAATACTGCTGGCGATTTGATTAGTCGGGCTACTAGTGATGTGGACAATATCAAGCGCTTATTGGGTTTTGCGGTTTTGAGTTTGGCAAATACGGTGTTTGCTTACGCCCTGACATTGCCAGTAATGCTGGCGATTAGTGTGGATCTCACCCTAGCCGCCCTAGCAGTGTATCCTTTTATGCTCTTGTTGGTGAGTCTGTTTAGCGATCGCTTACGCAAACAACAAGCAGCAGTCCAAGAGCAACTCTCTGACATCAGCGAACTCATCCAGGAAGATATTAGTGGCATTGCCTTAATTAAAATCTATGCTCAAGAAGCAAACGAGCGTCGAGCTTTTGCCAAGAAAAATCAGCAGCTATTGACTGCTAATCTAGAATTGGCAAAAATCCGCAATACACTGTTTCCGCTAATTGGTGGGCTAGCTAATATTAGTTCGCTGGTAATCATCTGGCTGGGATCGGCACGGATGTCTGCTGGTACACTTCAGGTTGGCGATTTTTTAGCACTGTTAATTTATGTAGAGCGTCTAGTTTTCCCCACTGCCCTTTTAGGATTCACAATTACCGCCTACCAACGCGGTGAAGTTAGTATCGATAGGCTTGAAGCTATTCTTTCTGTCACACCAAAAATTAAAGATGCAGCCGATGCCATACATCTGCCTGTGGCTGAACTCAAAGGCGAACTGACAGCGAAAAATCTCACCTACAATTACCCTGGTTCCACTACTCCAGCTTTAGCAAATGTTAACTTTACCATTGCTCCTGGAGAAACTGTCGCGATTGTTGGGGCAATTGGTTCGGGGAAATCTACTTTGGCCAATGCTTTACCGCGCTTGTTGGATATTGAATCAGGACAATTGTTTTTAGATGGGGTAGATATTACTAAGATCGCTTTGACAGATTTACGAGGTGCGATCGCCTACGTTCCTCAAGATAGCTTTCTATTTAGCACTACAATCAAAAATAATATTCGCTATGGCGATCCAGTTAGCGAACAACAGCAGGTAGAATCTGTCGCTAAACTTGCCCAAATTGAATCGGAAATTCAGAATTTTCCGCAGCAATATGAAACTATTGTTGGCGAACGCGGTATTAATCTTTCTGGCGGTCAACGGCAACGTACTGCTTTAGCTCGTGCAATGTTGGTCAATGCTCCAGTATTAATTTTGGATGACGCTCTCTCTAGCGTCGATAATCAAACAGCTACGAAAATTCTCAAAAATCTCTCCAGTGGTACTGAACGTAAAACAGTAATTTTTATTACGCACCAATTATCAGCGGCGGCAGCGGCTGACCGAATTTTTGTCATGGAAAAGGGAAAAATTGTTCAGGTCGGAAATCACTTAGAACTTTTACAACAACAGGGCTTATACAGAACTTTGTGGAGCCAGCATCAAGTTGAAGAATTACTGCGGTGAAGGAGGCAGGGGGCAGAGGGCAGAAGGAAAGAATTATGATTGAGTTAGGGACTGGGGATTGGGAAGATTGGAATGGGGATTCAGACCCCAACCAATTAAAAAATTTCTTCCCCAGTACCCAATAACCAGTCCCAGAGCGCCCATTACTCACCTTCATGCTTGGCTAATTGGGGAATCCTGGGCGCGACCCGTTGAAGAAAAATTCAGAAATTCCGACTTTACTGAAGGATTGTAAATAGGTCTAGCAAAATAATTGCATTTGTCATAACTTTATAGTTATAGAACTATTGATTCGATCGCCTCATTACTCATGGTTAACACCCTACCCAAGCCAGAAATCAAAACCCCCAGCAAAGAAACCGTACTCACCCCCCGGTTTTACACTACAGATTTTGAAACCGCAGCCAAACTGGATTTGTCTGCCCAGGAAACGGAGTTGCAGGCGATGTTGACAGAAATGCGGACAGACTACAACCGCCACCATTTTGTTCGGGATGAAGCGTTTGAGCAGTCTTGGGAACACATTGACGGTGAAGCAAGGCAGGCGTTTATAGAGTATTTGGAACGCTCTTGCATTTCTGAGTTTTCCGGCTTCTTGCTATTCAAGGAATTATCCCGCAAGCTAAAAAATCGCAGTCCAGTGCTAGCGGAAATATTTCAAATGATGGCACGTGATGAAGCCCGCCATGCTGGATTTCTCAACAAAGCCATGGCCGATTTTAAACTCTCCCTTGATTTAGGCACTGTTACCAAAACCCGCACTTATACATTTTTCCCGATTGAATGGGTACTTTACACTGTCTACCTCTCAGAAAAAATCGGCTACTGGCGTTACATTATTATTTTCAGGCATCTAGAAAAGCACCCAGAAAACCAGTTTTACCCCATCTTCCGCTACTTTGAGAGTTGGTGTCAGGACGAAAACCGCCACGGAGATATATTCAAGGCATTATTGCGTTCTCAACCGCAACTTTGGAACACCTGGAAATCTAGGCTGTGGAGTCGCTTTTTCTTGCTATCAGTATTTGCTACTCACACCCTGACAGTTCATGAACGTTCCGGCTTCTACAAATCATTGGGACTTGATGCCACAGAATTTGATATCCAAGTTGTCCGCAACACCAATGAAACCGCAGGACGGGCTTTTCCTGTAATGTTGAATACCGAACATCCCAAGTTTTTCCCACGTCTGCAACGCTGTGCAGGTTACAACTTGAAAATTGCAGAGATTGAAGGCAGTTATCATCCGAAATTGGTAAAGCTAATTCGCAAACTACCTTTGATTGCAGCAATTGTTTGGAATCTGCTGTTAATTTACCTCATCAAACCAATTGATACTGAAGCCCTGCGGGGAACGGTTCGTTAGTTATTTATTAGACATCTGGTGAAATTAACTATGCGTTCTGAATAACGCATAGTTAATTTCACCAGATGTCAATTCTTGAATATTCGGGTAGCTGAATAATGACAAAACTAGATTAAAATCTATACATAATGATGTCAATAAAATAGTTAAAATTTTGTATATATATAGCAGTTCTAAATCATTCGTGAAAATTATATCTCTCTTTCTTCTTTCTTGCCTTGGCGTCCTTCTCTAACGAGACGCTACGCGATGGCGTCCTTGGCGGTTCGTTTTATAATCTATATTTTTCACAACTCCAATAGGATTGCTATAAAATAGTTAAGAAAATTGTAGGTTGGGTAGAACGAAGTGAAACCCAACAAAGTCAAGGAGTGTTGGGTTTCGTTCCTCAAACCAACCTACGTAGAAGTTTCGTTTTAGGTTTAACTGAACTGTATTGATATACAAATATGTCAATAAAATAGTTATATTTTTGTATAGAAGATACTGGAATGCAATAGATAAGAGGTTACTAATTAATCTAGAAAATGTAGGAATTGAGAGATGAGCGACATTAAAAGACAAGCCGCTTTGCCTTTAACCACATGGAAGCGGCCCCACATAGGGACATCAAATTTTACGAATCCATCGCTTGTCTCATCCAATATTCCCACATTGGCCAATCCAACACGCGGTTTTGGTTTACCAACAAATAATAATACTCCACTCAATGGCGACCTTCAAGAAGCCCCGTCTGCTAATGAGCAATTATTAGAACCAGAAGCTATCAAAGAAAAACCTTTTGTTCACGACATTAGTCGCATATCTTTGCATCGTCCACAGCCGCAACTTATAGGTAGCCAGCCAAAAGACCAGTATGAGCAGTCATCTGACCAGATTATGCTTCTACCTAGACCTAAGTCAAATATAAATATTGGTGGAATAGATTCACATATAGTACAACGAGAATGTGCAGATTGTGAGCATGAAAAAGAGCAAGTACAAACCGAGTTGTCGCTACAAAAGGTTAGCGATCGCACCGTTCAAACCCAAGACAATATTGAGAGTCAGTTAAGCAATAGTAAGGGTGGAGGAAGCCCGTTATCTCCCGAAGTGCGAGACTTTATGGAACCACGCTTTGGTAGTAAATTCGACGATGTACGAGTACATACTGACTCCAATGCTACGCAGATGAGTAAGTCGTTGGGAGCGCAGGCCTTTACTCATGGTAGTGATGTTTACTTTAGCGCCGAGAAATCACTTGGTAATAACGAGTTGACAGCCCATGAGTTAACCCATGTGGTACAGCAGACAGGCAAAGTGCAGAAACAAAGCGATACTTCTACAGCATCAGCCCCTGTTGAACAGACATCTAATGGTATGCCGCCCAAAAAAGGGACAACTAAAATTGACAAAAAGAATGCCACAATTACTGCTTCGGGAAAAAATATTACCGAAGCAATTACAAACTTAACATCACAAGGAAAGGGCGAAGCGGGCAGTGTTACTTGTGCCCCCGCAAAAGATGTCAAAACTTACCAAGCAGAAGATAAATCCGATGAAATTGTTTACGAGGCAGATGTCTTAGTAACAGAAACTAAGGCAATGCCCGTCTGGACGGAACTCGACCAACAGTGCGAACCTGTTAAAAAAGAATGGGCAAGGTTTTATAGCGCTCTTGATACGCACGAAAATGGGCACATTACTATTGACGAGAAGGCTTTTAAAGATTTACACAAAAAGCTTCTTGGCAAAACAACCTCAGCATCTGACAAGATTTTTAACGATACTTACGCCCAAACGAATACTGATAACAATGCTTATGACGCCACAACGAAACACGGACTCACTCAAGGTACAGGAGTAACTCCGGTACAGTGCGGCCCAGAAAAAGTTGCTCAAAGTGGAGATGAATCGGATGCAAAGGTAGAGGTTCAAACTCAAAAATAGAGGCGAAAACACCATAACAACGCAAATCGGTTAATAATTATTTTCGCGTTTACCCTAGACCTCTTGCATAAATCAAAAATAAGAAAGAACCCCAACCCCGCCAAAGCTACGCTTTGTCTCCCCTCCCGAAGAGCCTACGGTGTACACACATCTTTCTAGAAAACCAAAATCGTCCTAGATCCCCCTAAATCCCCCTTAAAAAGGGGGACTTTGAGAGCTTTTTGCCCCCCTTGAAAAGGGGGGTTGGGGGGATCAAAAGCCTGTGGCGCAACTCTAGAAGACTTGTGTATACACCGTAGCCTGAAGAGCGGGGAGGAGTTGGGGGTGGGGTGTTAGGGACTTTTGCAAGAGGTCTACTGTTTGGAGTCAAATTGAGAAATTATAAAAAGAACGCCGAACGATACGGAAGCCATTTGGTTTGACTACAGTGCAAGTGTCAACGGCGAATTTATTCACAAGGGCTTGATTCTTCTGGCTGTCTGTGATAGTTTTCTTTTTACAAACCACAAAATACTGTAATCTTATCAAGTTACCGTTGTTTTTAAATCTCGTTAACCTAGTTGCATGGATTTGGAGTTAAGAAAAAATAGCTAATCTATCGAGATTGTTTATTGCAGGTATAACATTGCGAACCAACGAACTAGAAATTAATCTCTAAGCCAGGGCAACCTTATGAGCAAAATACGTGCTGTGATTGTCGATCCCAATGTGCCGGGGCGTTTGGCACTGAGTGAAGTGACTGCACCCAAGCCTGCCCCAGATGAAGCTCTAGTGCGGGTAGCGGCAATTTCCCTCAATCGGGGAGAGATAAAACGTTCAACCACTGCTGAGGCTGGTTGGCAGCCTGGTTGGGATTTAGCAGGTGTAGTGGAAATCCCCGCTGCCGATGGTTCGGGGCCTTCCCAAGGGGCGCGTGTAGTTGGCTTGCGCCGTGCCGGTGCTTGGGCAGAACTCGTGTCTGTTCCTACTAACGCCTTAGCAGTAGTGCCGTCATCGGTATCTTTTGCTCAAGCTGCCACATTGCCTGTAGCGGGTTTAACTGCATACCATGCGGTGTTAAAAGGTGGTTCACTTTTGGGTCGGACAGTTTTGGTTACAGGCGCATCAGGAGGCGTAGGTTACTTCGCTATTCAATTGGCGCAACTGTCAGGAGCGCAAGTCGTGGCACATATTCGTCAAGCTGGCTATGAAACTCTAGTTAGAGAAGCAGGGGCGCAATCGGTAGTGATTGGTGAAGACCTCTCACCCGCCAGCGAGTACGGCCCTTATGACCTAATTGTAGAGTCAGTGGGTGGCAAGACTTTGGGGGTAGCCCTTGGCTTACTGGCACAGGATGGAAAAACTGTGCTGTATGGAGTATCTGGGGGAGCTGAAGTGACATTCAACGCGGCTCAATTTTATGGGACTGGTAGCGTGAGCCTGTATGGTCTACGTCTGTTTGATGAATTGAGATTTGAATCAGCAGCAGTCGGTCTAAAACGGCTTTTGAGTCTAGTAGAAGCAGGTAAGTTGCATCCTCACATTGATTTAGAAGCTTCTTGGACACAAATAGCTGATGTAGCACAACAACTACTCGATAGGCGTTTTCCTGGCAAAGCTGTGTTGCACATTTCAAATTGAGCGATCGCAGATGGTTATGAGGGATAGTACTGACTTCTGGTTCAAACTAGATCGGCTTGTAGCCCTTAGTAATCTCAAGATAGATCGCCCAAAAGGGACATCACATCCACGTTATCCATCTTTCGTTTATCCCCTGGACTATGGATATTTACAAGACACTCGCTCTGGAGATGGATCTGATATTGATGTCTGGATATGTAGTTTGTCTAGTCAAACAGTAACTGCCGTTATTTGTAGTGTTGATCTGGAAAAACGAGATACAGAAATCAAGATACTTCTAGGTTGTACATCTGAGGAAAGCCGAGTCATCTTGGACATCCACAATATAGGCTCTCAATCAGCAATATTATTGGTTCGCAATTAAATTACTTACATTTTTGAGGGTAAGTTTGTATGAGTTTAGAACTAAAACTATCAGGTAAAACAGCGATCGTTACAGGAGGAAGTGCGGGCATTGGATTAGCTACCGCCAAAGCACTTTATAGTGAGGGCGTGAATGTTGCGATCGCAGCCCGCAATCAAGAAAGACTAGAAAATGCAGTAGCTGCCATCCAGTCTTTACCAACTTCTGGCGCTAAAGTTATTGCCATCAGCGCTGATTTAACTAAAGCAGAGGATGTTGAGAAAGTTGTCTCCACAACATTGTCCCAATTTAATCAGATTGATATTTTGATTAACAATGCAGGTTCAGCCCGTGCTGGGTCTTTCCTAGAATCCACTGATGATTTATTTTTGGATGCTTGGAACTTAAAATTATTGGGCTATATCCGCTTAGTTAGAGCCGTCGTTCCCCATCAAAAAAGTCGCGGTGATGGGCGGATTGTCAATATCGTTGGTGGTGCAGGACGGACACCTCGTCCGAACTTCCTAGCTGGCGGTACAAGCAATGCTGCTTTGCTGAATTTCACAAAGGGCATTTCTAAAGAGCTAGCTGAGTACAAGATTCGCATTAACGCTATCTCACCTGGCGCTACTGCTACAGAGCGTGCCGAGACTTTAGCTCGGCAAAACGCCCAAGCGCAAGGCATCACCGTTGAGGAAGTGAAGGCACAAAATATCCAGAGTATTCCTTTAAAAAGAATCGCCCAGCCAGAAGAAATTGCCGCGCTGGCGCTATTTTTGGTGTCCGATCTTGCTGCATCGATTACAGGAACAGAGATTATCGTTGATGGCGGATCTACCCCTGGTGTTTAGCAGACGCGATGAATCAGAATCAGACGCGATGAATCGCGTCTCTACAATTTGTCAAAACATAAACTTCTTGGAGATAAAAACATGGGTTCTCAATACTTTGATATCAAACCAGTTGCAGGACGTATCGGTGCTGAAATCATCGGTGTTAATCTGAGTTCTAACCTCAGTGATGACATCATCAGCGATATTCGCAAGACTTTAGTCAAATACAAAGTTATCTTTTTCCGTGGTCAGCAACAGCTTGATGCTGATGGACAGGTTGCTTTCGCTCGTCGTTTCGGTGAACTCACTACAGCCCACCCCACCGTACCATCGCTGCCAGAAAATCCAGAAGTCTTAGACCTGAATTATGGCCGCACCACTTCCCGCGCCAATAGCTGGCATACCGATGTGACATTTGTAGACCGTCCACCTCTCGGTTCCGTCTTACGAGCGCTTGATATTCCTCCAACTGGTGGCGATACAATCTGGGCAAACTCCGTGACTGCATACCAAGATTTACCTATCCATCTGCGTAATCTTGCAGACCAACTTTGGGCAGTACATAGCAACAAATACGATTATGCTACTGCATTTGACCTACCTGAAGATGCCAAGGCTTACCGCGCTGTCTTCACCTCGACTGTGTACGAGACTCTGCACCCAGTTGTACGCGTCCATCCTGAATCTGGGGAGCGTGGGCTATTCATCGGCGGATTTGTGCGCCAGTTCCGTGGCTTATCAACAACTGAATCAGATGATATTCTGCGGCTGTTGCAAGCGTATGTAACACGTCCTGAGAACACAGTCCGGTGGCGTTGGCAAGTTGGTGATGTTGCTTTTTGGGATAATCGGGCTACTCAACATTATGCGATCGCAGATTACGGCGACCAGCCCCGCCACGTTCAACGAGTCACAATTGTCGGCGACCTCCCAGTGGGCATTGATGGTAAACAAAGTGAGGCTATCAAAGGAGATGCTTCTGAGTACAACCGTCGTCAGGCGGTGACTGCGTAATACTTGGGCATTGGGCATGAGGTATGAGGCATTGGGCAACATCGTATGCCCAATGCCCTCGGTTTTCCGCAGCCGAGAACACTCGCTACGCTATGAACGGGCGAGGGAATTTGTGGATGTTGTCACCAAACTTTGGGACAGTTGGGAAGACGATGCTTTCCTCCACGATAAGGAGTCAGGTATTTACTTTGATGCACAAAAGTTGCATGTTCCCCACCACAAGGGCAAACATTTCTCGGTGCGCGGTCCGCTCAATGTGGCGCGTCCACCACAGGGATATCCAGTAATCGTACAAGCTGGATCTTCTGAGGCTGGACAGGATTTAGCTGCCCAAACAGCAGAGGTGATTTTCACTGCACAACAAACATTGGTAGAAGCTCAAGCCTTCTACACCAGCGTCAAGGGGAGATTGGCTAAATACGGACGTTCACCTGACCATCTCAAAATTATGCCAGGGGTATTCCCAGTAATTGGTAAGACTGAGCAGGAAGCTAAGGATAAATATGAGCAACTTCAGGAGTTGATTCATCCCTTGGTCGGATTAGGGCTGCTTTCTGGGCTAGTGGGTGGCCATGATTTGTCCAAATATCCTCTAGATGGGCCGCTGCCGGATCTGCCTGATACCAACGGTGGCAAAAGCCGCTTGCAACTAATCACCGATCTTGCTCGTAGAGAGAATTTAACAATCCGGCAACTGTATTTGTGGATTGCAGGAGCGCGGGGACATCGAACGATTCTCGGAACACCAGAACACATTGCCGATCAGTTAGAAGATTGGTTTGTTAATGGTGGGGCTGATGGATTTAACATCATGCCGCCCTGGCTACCTGGGGGTTTAGAGGAATTCGTGGACTTGGTAATTCCCGAACTGCAACGCCGAGGAATATTTCGTACTGAGTATGAAGGTAGTACTTTGCGTGAAAATCTTGGTTTGCCCCGTCCGGTGAACCAGTTTACCACAAAAACTGCTCCTGAACCTGTGGGCGTCGGTTCCTTTACATAGTAGTCTGTCAATGAATAATTGATAGATAAATTAAGAGTAGAGACGGCGATTTATCGCGTCTCTTTAACCGTCTGGCAGCGTTTTTGAAGCGACGGCTTTGATTTCCTCAAACTTCATCTGGTTTGTTATTCCAGTGGTTTTAACAATACAATCAAGTCGTCTCTAAGGAAACTTTTTATCGTGTTGGGCATCCTGACGGTTCTTCTATCCTCCTTTGTTTTGACGTTTCACAACGTTACTGTCCGAGTTTTGTTTTCAGAACATCTCGTACTAGGTTTATTTTTACTCGGTGGATACGTTAAACCGGATTTGCAGAATTCCTTCTTGCTGATGTTCATGCGAATGCTGCTGGTAGTTCCACTCATGGCATCTCTATCATTTAAGCTATATCCATCTGCTTGGACAGAACTCCAATACTTGTTCACCCGCAACGGTAAGGATGTTTTGATTCAAGCTCTTGGCTGTGGGGTGCTGATGTTTGTGTATATTGCTTCACTCTACATTGCTATTGGCTTGATTCCCACAGGCATTGCCTTGACCCTTTTCTTCACCTATCCCGTATTTACAGCACTGTTGTCTTGGAGGTTTTTTGGCGATCGCCCCACATTGTTCCGTTGGCTAGTAATGGCTATTATTCTGGTGGGAAGCGCTCTCACCATTCCCCAATCTTCTGCTACCTACAGCAGCCATACCATTGCGATCGGCATTTTCGCTAGTTTTGGCGCTGGGATCGTTTACGCCTTTTATGGCATCATTGCTCAAAAATGTTTAGAAAAATTCCATCCAATTCCCTTTACCTGGATCAGTTTTGCCTGTACTCTACTGCTCTCTGGTATTAGCTTAGTGTTCTGGCCAGGTAAAAGCGCTCAACTTGACTGGACACCCCTATGGATTGGTAGCATATTTTCCGGTCTTGTCAGCTTTCTTGGACACACATTAAACAATGTGGGGATTCGGATGGTTGGTGCATCTACCGCTTCCATAATCGGCTCTAGCAGTCCAGCATTGACAGCGTTAGTTGCATGGATAACCATTAACGAAACTTTAAACTTGATTCAGAGTGTAGGGATTGGTGTTGTCACATTGGGTATTGCGTTACTTAGTGCAGAAGGTTTTGTGAAATCGCTCAAAATTAGGGGTTGAATTGGAAATTAAGATATGCCTTTCTCCGCTATCCTTTTTGATTTAGACGGAACTTTGACAGATCCGAAACCTGGCATCACTGGTTGTATTCAGTATGCACTCTCTGAACTCGGTTACAAACCACCGAATGCTGATGAATTAAATTGGTGTATTGGCCCACCACTGAAAGATAGCTTTTCGCAATTACTCAATACCTTGGATAGTACAGTAATTGAACAAGCTATTTTACATTATCGTCGTCGCTTTGCCACCATTGGATTATTTGAAAACTCCCTTTATCCACAGATTACAGAAGTTTTAAAAGCCATTCGTTTTGCTGGTTGTAAAACTTTTGTGGCGACTTCTAAACCATATATTTATGCAATACAAATTATTGAATATTTTAGCTTATCATTGCTTTTTGATGGTGTTTATGGTAGCGAACTTGACGGAACGCGGAGCATAAAAGGGGACTTAATTCACCATATTTTATTAACAAAAAAACTTTTACCCTCTACTGTGGTGATGGTAGGCGATCGCTCACATGACATCATCGGAGCCAAGCACAATCACATCGCTTCAATTGGTGTTACCTATGGCTATGGAACTGAGGAGGAATTAAAAGCTCATGGTGCTGACTTGATTGCTCATTCTCCAAGTGATATTCCCAAATTAATAATTCGTAAATAATGCCACCATCTTTAACACTTTTCCATAGCTTACTTCTCTTTAGTACCGCTTTTATTGCAGGCGGCTTAAATGCTGTAGCAGGTGGTGGAAGCTTTATCACGTTTCCAACTCTCATCTTTACAGGTGTCGCCCCGATCGCAGCTAACGCCACCAATAATACTGCGATTTGGGTGGCTTCCCTAGCCAGTGCTGGAGCATATCGTCAAGATTTGGGCATCGAGCGGCGAGATTTTTTACTTTTATGTGGCGTCAGTTTAGTTGGTGGCATGATTGGCTCCATCGCCTTGTTGTATACATCGCCAGATGTCTTTAAAAAGCTGATTCCCTATCTATTGCTGCTAGCAACAGTTGTGTTTACCTTTGGCGAACCGTTCAAAAAGTGGTTGCAGCGTCGAAATCAGAACACCTTACCAGAATCTGTACCGTTGTTTAATTTGGTACTGGCTCAACTAGCGATCGCCATCTATGGCGGTTTCTTTGGCGCAGGTTTAGGGATTTTAATGCTGGCAACTCTGACATTTTTAGGTATCAAAAGTATCCATAAAATGAATGCTTTTAAGACATTTTTAGGGAGTTGTATCAATGGTATTGCGATCGTTCCATTTCTTTTTGCAGGTGTGATTGCTTGGCATCAAGCTATTTTGATGGCAGTCGGTGGTTCTCTTGGTGGTTACTTAAGCGCCCATTATGCTCGTAAACTTGAACCGCACTTAATTCGGAAATTTGTGATGATTGTTGCCTTCAGCATGACTGCCTACTTTTTTATTCACGGTTAAAACCATTTTTTAGTGAAGTTGCACCAAGCCCTTTTAACTTCTTTCTTTGTGTTCTTTGCGTCCTTGGCGGTTCGTTTTTTTTCTTGTACTTAAGTCCTAATACGAACTGTTACAAGGACTCATAACTCTTACGGAGTGACGTATGGAAGCATCAAAAAAATCACAGGTCATGCTGCGTGCTTTTAGTTCCAGAAATTTTCGCCTGTACTACACAGGTCAGGCAATTTCTCTAATTGGTACGTCCATGACTCAAGTGGCTACTAGTTGGTTAGTATATCGCCTCACCGATTCCGCTTGGTTACTAGGTTTAGTGGGCTTTGCTAGCCAAATTCCCACGCTTCTATTGATTCCTCTGGGTGGAATCATCGCCGATCGCTGGAATCGTCACCAAATTCTACTAGTTGCCCAAATTCTAGGAATGCTTCAGTCTTTAGCTCTAACGTGGCTAGCCCTAAGCGGTACGATTAATATCGAGTACATTGCAATTCTTGGTGTGCTGCAAGGGACGATCAACGCCTTCGATATTCCGACTCGGCAAGCATTTCTTCCAGAAACAGTTGGTAAGGAAAATCTCGGTAATGCCTTTGCCTTATACTCTTCCCTGGTGAGTGTGACGAGTATGGTAGGCCCTGCGATGCCTACGGCGGCAAGCTACGCAGGTTTATTAATTGTAGCGCTGGGATCGGGGCTATGTTTCCTAATTGATAGCATCAGTTACATCGCTGTAATTATTGCCCTGCTAGCAATACGGCTGACATCCAGAAAAGCCGTTATTTCCAAACGCAAACCTTTAGAAGAATTAAAAACTAGTTTTAAATATGCTTTTGGGTTTTTGCCAATTCGCTCAGTCTTGATTGGTTCGGCTTTAGTTTGCTGCGTGTGGGGATTTTATTTAGCTTTGGGGCCGATTTTTGCCAAAGAGATTTTGCAGGGCGCCCTAACACTTTCGGCTTCTTGATGACAGCTTCCAGTTTGGGAACCTTAGCAGGTGGTATCTATTTAACTAAGCATAGCAATATACTGGAATCGGGTAAAGTTCTAGCATTGGGTATAGGTTTTATGGGAGTAAGCTTGATTATCTTTGCCCTATCCCGCATGTTCTGGCTTTCACTGCTCTCATTATTTGCAGCTGGTTTCGGCTTTATTTTGCAGATAATTGCCGGACGCACTTTGCTTCAGTTGTTGGTTACTGATGAAAATCGCGGACAGATTACCAGCCTTTACGTTATGACATCTACAGGCGCAGTACCTATAGGCAACTTAATAGCTGGCGCATTAGCAAGTAAAATTGGTAGTAGCAATACTGTCATCCTTGGTGCAAGTATTTGTATTGCAGGTTCTATTTTATTTATGCAGCAAATCTCCACCTTCCGCGATCTGGTTCGTTTGAATCTACGTACTGAAGGAGCTTAAAAGAAAAATAGCTCTGGCTATTTGAAAGATTACACAATCAGCCATAACACCAAAAATTGCTAACAACAATGACTACTATAAATGATCCTACTGTTGTAACTGAAGTAACTGATTTGTACCTCAAGTATGAAGAAGCCCTTTGTAATAACAATTTGGATGTGATGGATAGCTTGTTTTGGGATGCGCCCGAAGTAGTGCGGTTTGGAATTACAGAAAACCTCTATGGCGGTGATGAAATTCGTAACTTTCGCCAGAATCGACCAAGCCCAAAAATAGAGCGAGAAATCTCGAATCTCAAGGTTGTAACCTTTGGGAAAGATGCAGCAACAGTGAATCTAGAGTTTCGTCGGATTATTAATGGTGTAGAACGTTTCGGGCGACAAAGCCAGACTTGGTACAGGTTTACCGAAGGATGGAAGGTGGTTTCAGCCCATGTTTCATTATTGCCAGTATGAGTTTCAAAACTATCACTAGTATTTTAGTTAGATATTAGTTGCCAGAAAAGAACGTTGAGGCTGTTCACGGGAACATAGTTAGCTATTGCATCAATATGAGAGCGGAAAGTATTTGGTCATAGGGCACTTTTACTGAGCGTTAGCGGGACGTTTAGCCTGTGCTGAGTAAAGAAGTGAGATTCCCCACTCAGCACTTTTGATAATTGGGTTATCTCGTTCCAGGGGAGACTAGGAACGAGATTTGAAAAGGATTAAGCGTTGGTTGTAGAGCGAACTTTTGATTGGCTATGCTTCAAAATATCAGGTGCATTTAATTTTTTGAGTATAAAACCTAGTTGCTAAAAGAGCCGCACCTGCTACTAAAGTTGCTAGTACACTATCAGGTTCAGGTACGGCAGCAACTTGAGCATCAATTCGTGCAGTTCCAGCAAACAAACCGGTCAATTTAGAGTCGCCTAATGCATTAGCAAACTCTGGAGAAATCAACAATTTCACATCAGGGATGGTTAAATTGTGGCCATCAAATGCCACAAGTCCCGGAGCGCTCAAATCAAACAAAATTGTATTTAAAGAAAATGTGTCTCTTAAAACAAGTCCGCTGGCACCTGTGACAGTACGTCCTGGAGCAAAACCGATTGAAAAGTCACCAACAGTAATTTGATTGTTGAATGTAACAGTACCAGTATGCTCGATTGTACCTGAGAGCGGAGTAAAACCGCCCTCGTCACTGAAGGTGAAGTTAGTAAGTGAGTCGATGTTAAAGCCAACTAAATAATTGCTAGGAATTGGTGCAACTGTCTGATTAGTACCTGTCAAGTTTAGCCCAATACTACTAAGAATCTTTCCGTGATCGCGATCGATGCTGGTGACTCCAGATATCACTTTAAAAGTTGCAGCTTCTACCTGTATGGGTGCTATTGAGATGAAAGCTGCTGTAGTACAACTAAGAATCCCTGCAAACTGAAAAAAATGCATATATATTTCTGATGATCTTCGTAATTTTATTTTAAATAATAAAATCTCTTTTATTAATCTATAAAGTCAAACTTTACTCTAAAAAAATATTCAAAAAAGTTAAGTTTATGTAAACGTACAGTTAATAACAAAATTTAAGCCATCTAGTTACAAATACAATGTTAAGGAAGCAGGTACAAATAAAAATCACTATTCATAATGAGGCGTAAAGTATAAGGTATAAAGCATTAAGGATAGAAAATGAAAAAAATATAGTTAGGTTTAATTATGTCTAATGCCAACTATTTAAGAGCCAATACGGTTGAGTTCGCCCCAAAAACCTTAAACTACGTAAAAACCCAACATTTGCAGTACTTTGTTGGGTTGCGCTTTGCTTAACCCAACCTACAATTTTTCTTAACTGAACTGTATTGATTTAGGAGCCAATTTCAAAATCTCTCTCCCAAGCTAAGGAGAGGGATTTACGGGTGAAAGCTCATTGATTCATGCAATAAGTCTAATTAGGTATTCGCAGATTCTAGCTGAGAACTAGAGAAAGCTGATTTATTCTCGCCGATTTACTTCTTAGTTCACAGACTTGTTCTAATCCACCAGCTTATGTTTTCCAAATTAGGATCTATTTCCTGCCAAAATCTGGCTGAAGAGTCTAATTCTCTTGTTGCTGCAAGTATTTTATCTATACTGTCGAAGTTTTTTTGAATCAATTGCTTATCTAGTTTAGGAATATCTAATTTCAGATATTTCAAACGATTGGGTAACTCTATTTTCTCTTGTGTCGGCAAGTGAGGAATCTGAGTAACTTGTTCTAAAATTTTATCTATTGATGTAATAACTTCTTGCAGACTCGGCTTTTTAGTTTTTAATTGTAAATCTTTTTCTTCAAAGGCTTCTTCTTGATTACCTAACTTTACTAAAACTATTTTGACAAAGAAAATATTGTAATCTACCTGACTAACTTCACCTACTTGCTGATAATGTTTTCCACTTTTATTTATAACTACTATGTCACCTTTCTCAATTTTGTTGTTCATACTTTATACAGCCTTGTAATTAAATTACTAAATAATCTCCTCTATAGAAAATACTACTCTAAAGCCACAAACCCTCAGTCCACCGTCTGACTCATTCCAGCTACGGCTAGCACTGCGACACAGTTCTGCACTAAAACTCCAAGAACCACCGCGTAATACCCGGCGATTTATATCGCCGCCAACTTCCCAAGCTGTTCCATCTAAGGGTGCGTCATTGTAATTGTTATGCCAGGAATCAGCACACCATTCCCAAACTAACCCGTGCATATCGTACAATCCAAAGGCGTTGGCGACTTCAAAAGTACCGACGTTTGTTGTTTCTTTACGGAATTTGCTTTTTGGTTCCATTGTGCAGCTGACTAACTCAGAGGTAATGGTTTCGCCAAAGTGGAAGGATGTTGTAGTTCCAGCACGGCAAGCATATTCCCATTCAGCTTCACTCGGTAAACGATAGTCGCGTCCAGTTTTTTCTGATAGCCTGAGACAAAATTCTACAGCCTCATACCAAGATACATTTTCTACTGGTCTATCTAGACCTTTGAATTTCGATGGATGAGGATTTAAAGCTTGTTTGACTTTGGGTAAAGCTGCTACTACTCTCCACTGTGCTTGAGTTACAGGAAATTTCCCCATAAAAAATGGTTCGACGGTAACTTGATGCTGAGGACGTTCGTCAGCATCTCCTTCAAATTCTGGTGAACCCATCATGTAAGTACCACCAGGAATCGATACCATTTCTAATGTGACAGACTTACCTAATTCTTCAGCAAAGAAATTTGCATTACAGTTCATGCGGTTTACTTCTCTACCACCTGTGTCTACTGTCACTACGTCAAATTCAAAGGTTTCTAAGGGGGGTAATGGGACGATTACTTTTTGTGGTAGCGGCGGTAATATAGGTTGAGGCATCGAAACAATTTTTAAGGCAACAGGTTCAATGTTTGATGTGGCAAACTTTACATCGTTGATGACTTCTACTGCTGTTTGATACCTTTCACTCGGTAGATGTTTGAGTAATTTATCTAAAATTTTTCCTAATTCGTCGCTGATAGTAATACCTTTTTTTTGTAAACGTTCGCGCCACAACCATTTAGCACTCATGGCATCATAAATAGGGTCATTAATCTGTCCAGAAGAATCCTGTAAGGGCAAACATTGAGTTAAAAGACGCACACAAGTTACACCCAAAGCATACAAATCACTGCCGTGACAAGCAAATCCAGCCATTTGTTCTGTTGGGGCATAGCCAAGGGTATAAATTACTGTAGCTTGTCTTCCGATACTGGTTTGTGTTACCTGTTTAGCACCGCCAAAGTCAATTAATACGGGTTTTTCATCACTTGCACGGCGGATGATATTTTCTGGTTTGATATCGCGATGAATGACGTTATGAGTATGAATGAATTGCAGAACTGGCAATAAATCAGCTAAAAGTTCCCAAATTTGTTGTTCGCCATAAATTTGCTGCTGAACTTCTTGTAAGAGAGTTTTTCCTTGAATAAATTCTTGTACGAGATACAAGCTAGTACCTTGTTCAAAATAAGCTAGTAATCTGGGAATTTGGGTATGATTTTCTCCCAGTTCATACAACCGAAAAGCCTCTTCTTTGAAAAATTCGGCGGCTTTAGTGCGTTGTCCTGTTCCCTGAAACTGCGGGAAAAATTGCTTGATGACGCAAGGGGCGTTTAGTCTGTCTACATCCTCTGTAGCATAGGTTCTACTAAATCCACCTTCGCCTAAGAGTCTTAATACGCGATAACGGTTTCTGAGAAGTTTGCCAAAGTTGCTTTGTCCGCAACTCACGCAAAATCTATTGCTATCAGAGTTGAATGGATTTGAGCAATTGGGATTTTGGCAGATTTGCATAATGAGGGGGAAATAGCATCTTCTCCAAAGTTAGCCCCAATATTATCTAATTGAAAACAGTTATGTAGAGAAGCGAACACGGAAGTTTATTCATGTGCTTAAAACTATCTTTCACACGAGGGCATAAGAATGAATAAATTATATTTATTTATACCAATTCAATTAATGATTGCAACACATCCTTGGGTTAAGACGCGATTCATCGCGTCTCTACAAATGGTGTATTTGTCGCATTCTTTTTTACAATTGGTATTACTTATCTATACTATGACGTTGTGTTAGCAGAAAGTATGGCATATTGCCATAAGATTCGGGCGTTAGGCTTGCCGTAATGCACCCTAAATTTTAATATAACTGTTGTTCGCTATCTAAAAAAGTTCACGAAGAACGAAATCACCTACCTATAACTTTTATTGCGAATTGCGACTATTATTTAAAAGTTTTATTCTCTCCAGAAGCGCGAATTAATTCCGCTACAAGGGCAACGATCGCAGATACTAAAATTAACATTACACTGAGAGCATTAATATCAGGTTTAACTCCGCTTCTAATGCGGCTAAAAATCTCCATTGGCAGGGTGTTAGAACCACTACCAGCAGTAAAACTAGCAATAAGAAAGTCATCTAAGCTAAGAACAAAAGCCAAGAGACAACCAGCGACAATTCCAGGCATTAATTGAGGTAGCAATACTTTGATGAAAGCTTGGGTTGGTGTCGCGCCTAAATCTAGTGCTGCTTCTTCTAAGTGGGGATCTAAATTAGTCAGTCGGGAAGCAACCACAAGGCCGACATAAGCCAGACAAAATACCACATGGGCTGCAACTATCGTCCACAAACTCAAAGGTATTGCAAAGGCTGCTAAACATACTAGGGTAGCCACTGCGATCGCAATATCGGGAATAATCAATGGTAGGTAAGCAATACCCCGATACAATTTCTTACCAGGAAATTCGTAACGCGCCAACCCAACCGCCATCAAGGTTCCCAGCACTGCGGAAATTGCCACGGCACAACCAGCAACGATCATACTATTTTGCAAAGCTGATAAGATGCGATCGTCACTAAACAACTTGCGATACCAATCGAAAGTGAATCCTTGCCAAGTTGCACTGTAGGGCGACTGATTGAAGCTATAAAAGCCAAGTACCAGTATGGGCAGGTACATGAACACAAATATCAGCAGTGAGAAAACCGCCTGCCATGAGACACGCGGTTTTTTGAGAGATGGAGAGATATTCACGTTTATATATGATTTTTCTTAGATAGCAATACAAAATATCATATTTCATGTAATAAGTCAATAGTTAAGCTATCTTTTCTCCCTTTTGACTAGTGGAGAATCCAATAGCATCTCAATTAGACCTCTTGCAAAAATCGTTGAATCACCCCTCCCCAACCCTCCCCGTATGTATTGGGGAGGGAGCAAAATTTCAAGTTTCCCCCCAATATATCGGCGGGATTAAGGGGGGTCAATTCGACTTATGCAAGAGGTCTATTAATCAGATAAATTGCTTTGAGAAACTGGTTCTAAAGTAGGTAAACTTTCGCCCTAGGCATCTGGTGAAAAAGACGCGTAGCCCGCATTTCTCACAAACTTCAGGCGTTTGATGATGAGTAATGAGTAATGAGTAATAAGCATATTGCAACAGGTGCAATACCAGTGCAAGAACTTGTAGATTCTTACTCATTACTCCTTACTCACTACTCATTACTCCTCCATTCGAGGTGTGGTGAGAAATCCGGGGTAGCACTGCTATGTCTCTATAACGGTTCTGGATAACGCATATTTAATTTTTGCAGATGTCTAACAGTTAATTCTAATTGCTACCTTTAAGAACTTGGATAGAACTTATAAGAAAAATTGCTGCTTTTGATTTCAAGCTACCGACTTTATCCTTTGGGCGGCTACAGATTATTATTGAGAGTACGGAAAGCCGCCCAAAGAGTACCTAGATGAATTATTTTTTAATTAATATTTGTAAATCAGATAATTGATAAGCAATAACCGAGTTTTTCTGCCTATTATCAGGATTTAACTTGAATTTTGACGATTTTAAGAAATTCTTGGTTGTAAAAAAATCTATATTTAAAATTGCACCAAATCACCAAAAAATAATCAGACAGAGTGTATTTACGTCTTGAGGAGTGGGTAATTTCCGTACTAAGATAGATGAAAAATATAGAAATAGCGGCATAAGATTTAAAAGGAATTGTTAAGAAGTTTAGTATCTGAAGCTACTTTATTGATGCCAAAGTGGATCAATTACAAGCACTAAAACAACAGAAATAAAAAACTTCTAATTCAAGTTTTATTTTTTAGGAGGTTTGTGATGAAAATTGCTCAATTAGCTCCACTGTGGGAAAGAGTTCCGCCTCCGGCTTATGGTGGCGTAGAGTTAGTAGTGGGGTTACTGACTGATGAATTAGTCCGACGCGGACACGAAGTAACCTTATTTGCATCGGGAGATTCTATTAGTCTGGCAAAACTAACGTCAGTTCATCCCCGTGCCCTCAGACTCGATCCTACTATCAAAGATTACGGCATTTACGAGATGCTAAATCTAGCTTCGGTGTATGAACGCGCAGAAGAGTTTGATATTATTCACTCCCATATCGGGTATGGGGCACTGCCTTATGCAAATCTAGTAAAAACTCCTACAGTTCACACGTTGCACGGTACTTTTACCCCTGACAACGAAAAGATGTTTAGTTTTGGTAAAAAACAACCCTACGTCAATATTTCTAATGCACAACGAGAACCAAGGTTAGGTTTAAACTCTATAGCAACGGTTTACAACGGAATTGATGTTAGCAGCTATGAATTTCACTCCCAACCAGAAGATTCTCCTTATTTAGCGTTTTTAGGTCGGATGTCTCCAGAGAAGGGAGCGCACTTAGCTATAGAAATTGCCAAAAAAGCCGGTTGGCATTTAAAAATGGCAGGTAAGATAGATGTCGTTGATGTGGAATACTTTGAGAAGGAAATTAAACCACACATTGACGGAGAGCAAATTGAGTATCTGGGTGAAGCTAACCATGCTCAAAAAAATGCCCTGATGGGTGGTGCAGTAGCAACTCTGTTCCCCATTACTTGGCGAGAACCCTTTGGATTGGTGATGATTGAGTCAATGGCTTCGGGTACGCCAGTGATTGCGATGAAATTGGGGTCTACTGAAGAGGTAATTTCCCACGGCAAGACGGGTTTCCTCTGCAATAATATTCAAGAGTGCATTAGTGCAATCGATCGCGTCGTAGAGTTAGACCGTTATGCTTGTCGTCAGTATGTCGAAAATCTTTTCAGTGTTAAGCACATGACTGATGGCTATGAGGCGGTTTATCAACAAATAATCGCAGAACGATTTTCTCAGAATGGGCATTTCCGCAGTTTGGTTGATTTAGCTAGCTAGCGATCGCATTTAAATATCGCATTTATGTAATCTTACATCTTTTTAACTAAGTAGAATACAGACTATCGTCGGGTAGCACAACTGTGCTACCTACCAAGTCACGCGTTCGCTCCATTTTTCTAAAGTTCTAGCGCTCACTCCTGGCACTCGTTCTAAGTCTTGTAAAGATGTAAATTTTTGCTGTTGACGACTAATAATTATTCGTTGTGCTAACTTCTTACCCACGCCAGGGAGAGTTGCTAATTCTTCTAAACTTGCAGTGTTGATATTGACTTTTGGAATTGCTTGTAACTCAGTTGATGAAGAAGTTTTTATCTGAGGACACCGTGTTTGTTCTAATTTGATTTTTTCTTGAATTGCTGGTGGCAAACCGGGTTTAACTTTGGTATAAAGACGAGCGAATTCTCGCACATAATGGGCAGCAACTATCGGATTTTCCATCACTAGAAGAGTCTCATCGTTACCATTATTGGCCGCATCTGACCAATTATGAGAACCTGTAATTACTGTTTGACTATCAATAACACCAAATTTGTGATGCAATAAATCGCCTTTGGGTAATACAGGTACACCTACGGTAGTAATTGGATTTGACCAAGGATGATTGTCAATTTCATATTTACATTTGTTACTCAGAGCAACCCCCATCATATCTAAGGCTTCGCTGTAAGGACGGTAGGCGAATTGTGGTTCAATTAAAGCGCGAATTTGCACGCTTTGTTGATGGCGTTTTTCTAAAATATTGGCAAGAGGCTGTTCGGAAAAGACAAATAATGCCATATCAATAGACTTGGTTGCTGAACCTAAAGTTTTACCAATTAAACCATTACTACTATTATTCCAAGGTTGAGTTGGAGAAGTAGGGGAAAATTGCACAGTAATTTTGCTATTACCCAAAGTTATTTGTTTAGGTAAACGTATCGGCTTTTGCAAACCAAATCGACTATTTGGTTGACCTCCCGGCCCGTCACCCCACATAATGTTAAATTCTTCTGTAAATAAAGATGCTAATTCTGGGCTGTCAATCTGCAATAAGTTATTGGCATTGCCTAAACTGCTAGGATTTGTAAAATCACCCGAAGTATCACTTAATGTAAAATTAGCTGAAGTGATAATTACGACGCGATTGTCCACAATCACAAATTTATGATGCATCAAGCTGCTACCCGCGGAACCATCTGCTCGATCGTCTAGCCAGGGAATTTTGGCATTCTGCAAAATTATCAAAGCATCTCTTTGATTGATTTCGGTTGGACTGAGTTGATTGTCGTGGTTAATATCAATAAATTGGCGAAATTCGTTGTAGCGTTCTTGTTCTCTTTTATCTAACTTACCTATTTCAGCAGATGTTAAGCTACTCCAAGGTCGGCTATAGAGATTTTCTAAAATTATCCTGACTTTTACCCCAGCTTTTTGTCTATCAACCAGTGCTTGAGCAACTTTGGGTAAACGTAATTCTTGCACCGCTACATCTACTGTAGATTTAGCTTGTGTAATCGCATCCACAATCTGTTTTTCTAAATCATCCCCCAGGCGAGTTTGCTGACGGTAAGCTTCTTGGTATTCTGAAGACTCAGAATGGTTAAAGTAAGCTTGAATTAACGGGTCTTGTGGTAAGGGTGCTGGACGCTGATTGTAGGACTGGACTCGTTGACAACCAGCGAGGGAGAATATCAGTAAAAAGATATATAAAAAATATCTTTGTCTAGAGATAAGTTGCACTGTAATCTGTTAAAAGTGGATTGGGAGTGGATATATTTATCATTCCCAAAATTTTGTGTTCTGAATTAAGTAGAGAAATAGCTTTCCAAGTAAAGGGAAAAATCCACTATTAGATGTAAAATTACAGATATTTTTTTCAGGATTTGTCCACTAAAACTGTATATGCTGACAAATCCGCAGTCTATCACTAACGTGTGTTCTCACTATTATCGGTTTTATGCAAATTTATCTAGATTACAGCGCCACTACTCCGACTCGAAAAGAAGCGATCGCAGTTATGCAAACAATCCTCACTCAAGAGTGGGGCAATCCTTCCAGCTTACATGAGTGGGGACAACGGGCGGCAACGGTTGTAGAACAAGCCAGAGTCCAAGTTGCTGGTTTAATTAACGCCGCTACCCCTGAATCGATCGTTTTTACCTCTGGTGGCACTGAGGCAGATAATCTAGCAATTATGGGTGTGGCTCGGTTGTATGCTGTTCCTCAACATCTAATTATTTCCAGCGTCGAGCATTCCGCAATTTCGGAAACAGTAAGGTTGCTAGAAATGTGGGGTTGGGAAGTTACGCGCTTGTCTGTAGATGTTAAAGGTAGAGTCAATCCCTTGGATTTAAAGGCGGCGTTGCGACATAACACAGCCTTAGTTTCCATAATTTACGGTCAAAGTGAAGTTGGGACTGTGCAACCGATCGCAGAACTAGGTAAAATTGTGCGATCGCATGGTGCTTTGTTCCATACAGATGCGGTGCAAGTTGCGGGACGCTTACCCATAGATGTGCAACAACTACCTGTAGACTTACTTAGTCTTTCCAGTCATAAAATATATGGGCCGCAAGGTGTAGGGGCGCTGTATGTGCGTCCTGGTGTGGAATTGATGCCCTTACTGGGTGGTGGTGGACAAGAAATGGGACTGCGTTCTGGTACGCAAGCAGTACCGATAATTGCGGGGTTTGGTGTCGCAGCAGAATTAGCAGCCGAAGAATTGGCTACAGAAACACCACGATTAATTGAGTTACGCGATCGCGCCTTTGCCCAATTAGCTGAGATTCCTGGTTTAATTCCTACAGGGGATGGCTGCGATCGTTTACCTCACCATATCAGTATGTGCTTAGAAAACGCCGATGGGGAAAAATTGAGCGGTAAAGCCTTGGTACGGCAGCTAAATCTTGCAGGTATCGGCATCAGTGCTGGTGCTGCCTGTCACAGTGGTAAACTTAGCCCTAGTCCGATATTGTTAGCGATGGGTTATTCCGAAAAAGCTGCCTTGGGCGGAATTCGCATCACATTGGGGCGGGATACGACTGAAGCTGATGTGGATTGGACGGTAATGGTGTTGAAGCAAGTTTTGCAAAGGCTAACACCAGTTTTTAGTGCGCAAACTAAGTATATTTCAAAAATCAAATAGGAGTCTTATAACAGTGAGCCAACTGTTGCTGCGATCGCCTAATAACAAATTCTGTTTTTATCGCAATCCGATTTGATTTGTGAGAATTGTCAGCCGCAGATATCCGATTTCTAAAAGAGGTCGGATATCTTGTTTTTCAGGAATGATTCAGGATTGCTAGAGTTGTTTAGCAACGATGTGAAGCTGGTTGCGCCTCGGTCTGATTAGGAATTGTATGAGTAACACAATTCTTGTCAATGAATTGTCTAATTGCCTCTTTTACTTGAGGCCCTTTACCATATACTCTGGACTCAAAAATCAGACCATAGTCAATGAAGGCTTGAGCCGCAGCAATCAAAGTGGTAATATTTTTATCTGTGGAATCATCCATCTCTTCATTTACACGGATATTCTTAACTATGCAATCATCATTGTATTCTTTGAGGTTTGTATTTACAGCTTGAACTAAATACTGATTTTTCCTTTCATATTTTTTTTCTATGAGAGTACGAGTCATTTTATAATCTTCATTTACTAAGGGTTTGTATCTCTCATTCAAATCAAAATCCAATCGGAGATAATGCCCTAACTCAAAACCTCCAAGGATATTTTGACAAATCGTAGCATTTATTTCACCTGTTGGCTCCATGAACACATCCACAAGCCGTTCTACCCAGTTTAATGTGTGCCATTTTTTTATTTCTTCATATTCAAATGGGTTGGCGCTTTTACCCGTACCGATAGAGAGTACAGAAATATCCTCTAGTTTGAGATTATCTAAATTATATTTTTTCTTATCCTCTGTTGATAGTTCACGAGAACGACTCACTTTTAAAGCTTGACTCATTGCTGCCAAGGATGGATTATTAGCACAAACTCCGCCATCAATATGAGGAAATGACCATTTACCAAATTTGTCTTCGTCAGATGCTTTTAACTCGCGTGGTGGGAAGAAAGTTGGCGCTGATGCTGAACTAATACATATATCTTTGAGTGGAAGTCCATCGTACCAGCGAGCGCCCAAATCAGGATGTAAATTGGTGAAAAAAGTTGTGTTGCGATAACGCATATCATAGGCGAGAATCAACAATATAGTGTTGGTAATTTCGCCAATTTTAGTTTCGCCCAAAGCAGATTTATCTTCCAGGGCTTTTTCTAATCCATCATGAGAATATTTGGGTGAAAATATATTTCTGACAAATCGCCAGGGTTTTTGAAAATTCGTTGGCTGCGGGAAGATTTGCTTGGCTTTTGTTTCATATAGTTTCAGCAGTTGAGTGGTGTTTAAGCCTTTCGCCAGTCCCGCAGCAATAATTGAACCAGTAGAAGTACCAGTAATCATGTCAAAGTATTGGTGTAATTCTAAGCCGTAAGTTGCTTGGATTCGACTTTCAACCTCTTTGAGCATTTGTAGCGAAACTACACCACGAATTCCACCACCATCTAAACTGAGAATTTTGAATGTCATAACCCACTCCTAACAAGACAACCATTAAAACGATGGTTATATGGTTCCCAGTTATTGGTGAAAAATTTCACGGCGTGCCGGAAAAGAGAAGCAAGTGTCCGTAGTGTTTACGCTTTTACCACAATGATTTTACCTTTCTACAAAAAAATTCATACATCTAATCAGCAACACCACCGAAGGGGTTAAAGGAGTTTACCACTTAAGCACTGTACAAACTAAGCATGATGTAAATTATGATAATTGGTCGTTTCGGGCGTTTCACGTAACCCTAATTTACTTACATAGCGTATGCGTAGCCCGCACTTCAGCAAGCTCAGTGACCATCGTAGACATCGCATCCTGTAATATCAATCAAAATAACTTTAAGATCGGCATCATGAGTATTATCGTCTTCGGCAGCATCAATATAGACTTGGTAGCAACAACACCCCGGTTGCCAGTTGCAGGAGAAACGTTACTAGGAGAAGATTTTTTTAAAGTTTCGGGAGGCAAAGGAGCCAATCAAGCCGTAGCATTAGCAAAATTGGGCATTCCTACTCAGATAGTAGGGCGTGTAGGTGCAGACGATTTTGGTAAGGAACTTGTTAACAATTTGCAAGCATCTGGCGTGCAGACTGATAACATTTTTGTCGATAAAACTGTTAGTTCTGGAGTCGCAATTATCACCGTGAGTCAGACTGGTGAAAATCAAATTGTTGTCATTCCTGGTGCAAATGGGCGCGTCAATCAAGAAGATGTAGAGCGATTATCCCACTTATTACCAGAAGCTACAGCACTACTTTTACAACTAGAAATTCCTATTACTGCCGTGATTGCTGCTGCTAAAGCCGCAAAAAGTGCAAATATAAAAGTAATTTTTGACCCCGCACCCGCACAATCTAATTTACCAGATGAACTGTATCCATTGGTAGATATTATTACACCGAATGAAGTTGAAGCAGCGCAGTTGGTGGGTTTTTCTGTGAATGGAGAAGAACAAGCAGCCAAAGCAGCTGCGGTTTTATTACAACGGGGTGTGAAATGTGCGATCGTCAAACTGGGTGCTAAGGGTGTTTTTTGTGCAACTGCTGAAGAAAAGTTTTTTGTACCCGCGTTTTCAGTTCATGCAGTTGACACAGTAGCCGCCGGCGATGCTTTTAATGGTGGTTTAGCGGCGGCACTTTTTGAAGGACTTTCCTTACATCAAGCAGTTGTTTGGGGTGCAGCAGCAGGTGCTTTGACAGCGACAAAACCAGGCGCACAAACTTCGCTACCGGATAGGTTTACATTTGATGCATTTCTTCAGGAAAGGGGAATGAATAGTGGTTTTCAAGGGTAGGTATTTAAAAAAGCATAGAATAAACAGGTAAAATGCTTATCTGATAGGGGCAGAGCTTCTGAACGATGTAGGGTAGCAGGAGAAATGCAGATAGGAAAAGTGAGGAATTAAGTATGGCACTATATCTAGATTCAGCGATCGCATCGGAAGCTGAAGTTGTTAAGCTTTGGGGATGGGTAAAAGGTATCACCACAAATCCCACGTTGTTATCTCAAAGCGATACTCCACCAGAAACCACGCTCAAAAAACTGGTTGCCTTGACAAATGGGCCGTTATACTATCAACTTATGGCATCCGATAAAGCTGGGATGCTAGCTGAAGGTAGAAAAGCTTTCGAGATTATTGGTTCGCAAACAATTTTGAAGATTCCCGCAACACCGTTAGGGTTTGAAGTGGTGGCGAGTTTATCGCCAGAAATTACCTGTTCGGTGACAGCGATTTATAGTGCAGCACAAGCAGCAGTAGCACGGGAAGCAGGAGCTAAAATTGCCATAGCTTATGTAAATCGAGCTACCCGATTGTTAGGTGACGGTATTGCCTTAGTGCGGGATATGGCTAGCGTACTCAAAGGTAGTGATACAGAAATCTTGGCAGCTAGTATCAAATCTCCTGAAGAAGCAGCCGCATCGTTGCAAGCCGGAGCGAATCATTTAACTTTACCATTGGCAATGTTGCAGGCGATCGCAACTCATGAATTCTCCCAAAAAACTGTTGAAGAATTCGCTAAAGGAGGCATCGGTTTAAGTAATTCGTAATACTTCGGCTCCTTTCGACTTCTCTACGAGACGCTACGCGAACGCTCAAGGCAAGACGCTCAGTACAAGTTCGTAATTTGGATGCGTTCAACAAGTGAATTTAGCTAAACTATAAAAATCAAATTTACTCAACATCTCCAAAAATGTGAATACCGCAGGTACTTGCAGGGCATTAGATAAAGTTGCCGTTGCAATGACTCTTTCTAGCGGTGCAGGTAAACTGTATACTTGCACCTTTGGGGGAATGGGTACAGCTGCTAAACGAGGCATAATAGCTGCTCTTAATCCTTGATTCACCATACTAACGACTGTGGAATCTTCTTGAATGTCGCTAGCAGTATGAATTGGAATTGCCAAAGTCTTCAGGTGGTTGTGAAGAATGCGTCCACAAGACGTACAAGGAAGCAAAACCGGCGGATAGGCTGCGATGTCTTCCCAAGTAATTTGCGGACTGCTAATCTTGGTATCTGGTGGTAGTAAAGCTACATACTCATCCCGAAAAATTTCCCAGGTTTCAAATTCTTCGCCAGTTGGCAGACAGGTAATACCAATATCGGCACGTCCATCATGCAAACACTGCTCTACATCCGTGAAAGCACCACACTCTATGATTGTGACAGCAATTTCTGGGAATTGATTGTGAAATTGGGCGATCGCTTTTGGTAATAGATGAGTAGCGACGCTCCGAAAAGCCGCAATTCGCACATGACCACCGTGTAAACCTTTATGCAGGTTTGCTTCGTGTTGCATCATTTTTAGATGCTGCATTGCTTGACGCGCATGATACAAAATGCGCTCTCCAGCAGGTGTCAGCACAGCACCGTGACGACCTCTCGCAAATAAGGGCACACCCAATTCTTCTTCTAGGGTAGCGATCGCATGACTAATTGCAGGCTGAGAAAGCTGCAATTCTAAGGCTGCTTCACTAAAGTTACCACGATCTGCTACTGCAACTATGGCTCGGAGTTGGGAGAGTTTCATAGGCAATTGATGAGAACAAGGGTATACACATCCTGACTTTATTGTGGCAAAAAGGTTGTATTAGTGATTTTTAATATCTATAAATCCTATTTATAGAACCTATGCAAGCTATGATTTGATTCCTAACTGAGATGTTGTTACTGTTTTATTTACTGAGCAAATTTCAGGAATAATTTTATGAACAATAACATTAAGTGTCTACCAAAAGAAGATATAGAAATAAATTGTAGTCCGACATTCCAGAAAAAAATCCGCTCAAACTTCTGGAAATCTCTGCATAGAATTTGGGAAAGTTTTGTCAAAAAACTCCTAGTAGATCCTAATGAATTACAAGTTTGGCAAAAGGTTGACCGCCACGGTAATATCTATTGGCAAGCTTACGATCCGGCAACCGGAAAATCTTTCTCTTCCGGTTCTGAAACTGATGTGTCTATGTGGATTGAACAACTTTATCGGTATTAAAAACATGACACAACTTACTTTAGTAATCGGCAACAAAAATTATTCATCTTGGTCACTTCGTCCTTGGTTAGCGATGAAGCAATTTCGTTTGGAATTCAATGAAATTCGGATTCCTCTCTATAACGACCCAGATTGTTCATCAAAAATTCGGCAATATTCATCATCAGGAAAAGTACCTGTGTTATTGCACGATACGCAAACAGTGTGGGATTCTCTCGCTATTTGTGAATATCTAGCTGAAACTTTTCCAACCCTGCAATGGTGGCCAGAGAATAAGGCCGCAAGAGCATTAGCCCGTTCTATCAGTGCAGAAATGCACTCAGGATTTCAAAACTTGCGTCAGAATATGCCAATGAACTGCCGTACTAAATATCCTGGTAAAGGTTTAGAACCCGGCGTACAACAAGACATTGACCGTATTACTAGTATTTGGCAAGAATCACGTCAAAAGTTTGGAACTGGTGGCAATTTTTTGTTTGGCAATTTCACGATTGCCGATGCATTTTTTGCTCCAGTTGTCCTACGCTTTATCGCCTATGATGTGCAGTTAGATAGTATTTCTAAAGACTATGTGGAGTCAGTTCTGGCACTTCCAGCAATGCAAGAGTGGATAAATGCAGCAAAGAATGAGACAGAAGTTATTCCCCAATATGAGTTTTAGGGAAATAGGAAATAATAAAAACTTCAATTTTAGATACAAATCAAAGAGATATTGCTACTAGACATTTCCAGAAATTAAATATGTGTTATCTAGAACCCTTATGCCGAGACATAGCATTGCTATGTCTCTAGATTCTTTTTTAGACAGGACTTACGCAAAAACTCTCTCAAACTCTTATTCCTTCGTGTCCTTTGCGTCCTTCTCTAACCAGACGCTGCGCGAACGCGGTTCGTTTTATCATAGTTTTGCGTAAGTCCTATTAGATATTGATAATTTGAAAGAGTTATGACCTTCCTATAGTCCCTTTGATGCTTTGGGGAGATGACGTTAGCTAGGACGTGAATTTTTTTACAAATCATTTAGGATTGCGATCGCTCTCTTAAGCCACTCTGGTAAACTGTAAGGTCTATCCAGGAAAATCGCCCGATCCATGCCGACACTGTTCAAGCTCTAGTGCTTATGGAGCATAGATTATAGCTTTACAAACCTGCTATTCTTCTCTAACGACTGTTTAATAGCGTTAAGCTAGAATAAATTCATTTTAATATTAGTAATGCCTAATATTCAAGAACACGTAAACACTCTAGTTACGAAATTTGTTCCGGGTTATAGATTTTTTCGTTTACAAGAACTCACAATTGATAAAAATAATTCAATTCAAACAGAAATTGATAGTCAATCAATTAAAGTTCTTAGTTGGAATATTGCTAAACAAAACTATAATAAGGCTTGGCTAGAAGATTTTTCACAAATAATTGCAACTTATCAACCAAACCTCATATTTTTACAAGAGTTTTCTTTAAAGTTAGAGGCAGAAGAATGGGCAAAATGGTTGAAAATGAATTGGAGTTTTGCTCCTAATTTCGTAGATATTCATCATCAAACTTATTCAGGAATTTTTACAGCCTCGACAATCAACCCAATTACGAAAAAAGTTATAACTACTAAACATTATGAACCGATTGTTAAAACTCCTAAAATTTCTTTAATCACTGAGTATCTGCTATCTGAGCAAAGCATAACTCTCATGACAATCAATACTCATCTGATCAATTTTGTAGATATAAACAAATTTAAAATCCAACTAAATGAATTGGAACAAGCGTTATATATACATCGGGGGCCACTAATATTTTCAGGAGATTTCAATACTTGGAGTCGAAAAAGAGCAGTTATCCTCAATCAAATAACAACTCAATTAGGATTAACGCCTGTAATTTTCGCACCTGATGAGAAGGAGAAAATTAAACGCTTCCTGTTATCACCCCCTTTAGATCACATCTTTTATCGAGATATAAGTTTGAAGAAAGCCAGTGCTAAGGTGCTAGACCAAATTTGTTCATCCGATCATAAGCCATTGCTGGCAGAATTTACTTATACCAATACTCAAAAAAATTAAGATGCTTGTAGATGCTGGTGTTCTAGCTATTTTTAGCACAGCTACAGTTGTTGTTCATTGCGTGGGAGTTATACATGCAGCCCATGCAGTGATGAATGTGCGTTCTTCCCAAGGGGCAATTGCCTGGAGCATTTCTCTAATTACCTTTCCCTGGCTAGCGATTCCATTGTATTGGATTTTAGGAAGAACTAAATTTCATGGATATGCTGAAACACTGCGCTCAGTCTATGCACAACACTATAAGATTTTTCATTCGACTTATAGCGAACTGATTAAATTTCAGGTTGCGCCGCCAGATAATCTAGCCCAGTTGCAACCCTTAGCGGAGGCTTTTACAGACATTTCTTTCACATCAGGTAATGCTGCCGAATTACTGATTAATGGTCAGCAAACTTATGAAGCGATGCTGAAAAAGATTGCATCGGCGACAAATTATATTTTGTTTCAATTTTATACTGTTAACGATGACCAATCAGCTAATGAGTTTAGAGAAGCGTTAATTGCTAAAGCCAAGCAAGGAATAAGCATCTATTTTCTCTACGATGAAATTGGTTCCAAGAAACTATCTCGCCCTTATATCCAATCTCTACAACAACATGGAATTGCAGTGAGTGCATTTAACACCACTAAAGGTCAGGGTAATCGGTTCCAATTTAATTTTCGCAATCATCGAAAAATTTTGGTAGTGGATGGAGAAATCGCATTTGTAGGTGGACTAAATATTGGTGATGAATATTTAGGAAAAAATCCTCGCTTGAGTCCTTGGCGCGACACCCATATCATGCTTGAAGGGCCAAGTGTACAAAGCCTACAAAACTCCTTTGTGCGAGATTGGTATTGGGCAACTCGAAAACTTATCGAAGTTAACTGGCAGGTAAAAATTAATCGGGAAACTAATCAAACTGTATTCATACTTCCTACAGGCCCAGCAGATCATCTGCCAGCTTGTAAGCTTTTTTTTGTCGAACTAATTAATCAAGCTCAAACTCACCTCTGGATTGCTAGTCCATACTTTGTGCCGGATGAGGCAACATTGTCAGCCTTAAAACTGGCAGCAATGCGAGGTGTCGATGTGCGAATTCTCTTACCAAATCGACCCGATCATTTATTTGTTTATTTATGTTCCTTTTCTTACTACACCGAAATGGAAAAAATCGGTATCAAGTTGTATCGTTACAAAAATGGGTTTATGCACCAGAAAGTTATAGTCATTGATGAGGATCTAGCAGGTGTAGGAACTGTTAACTTAGATAATCGCTCGTTTTCTCTAAATTTTGAAGTTATGGGTTTTGTTACCGAGTGTGGGTTTGTCCAAAGTGTGAAAAAGATGTTAGAAGATGATTTAGCTGTCTGTGTTGCTGTCGATCTTAATGAGTACGATAAAAAACCTTTTTGGTTCAAGTTAGCTGTGAGAGTCTCTCGATTGCTGACTCCTTTACTTTAATTGCTAATATATGGATGAATAGAATAATCAATCAGACCAAGTTAGGGTAATTTACTCAGTGGTGTCGCTAAACCGTCAATGCTGACAAGATTTTTCTTCTGTTGATATTCTCGAACTCCCTCTTCGCCTTTTTTAGTAGCCCAGTTTACTAGAGTCTGACGCTGACCTTGATATTCATAGAGTGGTACGCCAAAACCACAAGAAGTCTGGATTTTTTCAATATCAGCGACGATAATTTGACGAGTTCCAGGTATCGGCAAAAATAGAGAATAGAGCGAGTCCCACTCTGGAGAACTCGGTAAAATCGTGGTTCCTTGACCGTAAAGACGCAAGATACACGCGGGTTCTTGAAAGGCACAAAACATGAAGGTTATCCGCCCATTTTCTTGCAAATGGGCGGATGTTTCGTTACCACTACCTGTAAGGTCTATATAACCGACTCGGTTGGGAGACAAGATACGAAAGCAGTCTTGACCTTTAGGAGACAGGTTAACATGACCCGTAGGACTCAAAGGTGCAGAGCCAACAAAAAAAAGGTGTTGGGCAGCAATAAAGTCTTGCAGTTCTTCAGTAATACAGTCAAATAATTTAGACATAGACTGTCTGATTTATATTTACAAATTGATCGTGTTCTCAGCCTATGTCTTAGCTAAAAATCTAGCAAGGTATAATTACCGATGTCTGGTTTATCGGAAAGGAGTGGGGAGTTGGGAGAAAACTGTTACTGTTTCATATACCGACTAGCCATTTGGATGGCATCAGCAATATCGACATCACCATCACCATCAGCATCCAAGAAGGAATTTAAGACAGGATTTCCGCCAGCTTGGGGATTTTGAGCATTGGCTCCTGATTGCAAAAACTTTAGCACCAAAGGTACTGCCAAAGGCAGCAATTGTTGAACGATACCAGCATCCAACCCAGTGCGTTGGGCAGCAACTTCAGCTACTTGCTGTTGTATCTGAGGAGAAAACAACGAATTGACGGCTTGGGGGTTGGCAGAAGTACCAGCATATTGACTGACTAAATTTTGTGTGGCTTCATTACCATCTGTGGCTTGTTTGTCTTGTAAAGCAGAACGCACTTGACCACCCACAATTGACAAAACTGATTGGATGGCAGAAGGGTCTGCGCCTGTGCGATCGCTGAACTGCTGTACAGTGTTAACAATGCTTCCTATTTGACCTAAGCTGCCCTGTTGATTGGGATTAGTGACAGCACCAAGAATTTGATCGAAAAGTCCCATAAGTTTGTTTCTCTCTTTGTTCTCAAAAACTTGCCAAAACTGGCTTGAAGTTTTTTGTGTACGCGGACTTTTTTTTGTAAGTCTAATAAAAGATTAAAACACGCTACCTCTAAATTTTAACAACTAGCTCAAGTATGAGAAATCGATCGAGCGATACTTGTGGTGGGCAAAGCCAACGCAAATTCTGTGCCTCGATTTAACTTAGATTGGTAAGTAATTTTATTTAGATGTTTTTATCACAATCTAAGATGCTTATACCAATTCTGTATGAAGATGCGCTTATGGTGTAAGAAATAAAGAACGAACCGCCAAGAGCGCCAAGTACGCCAAGAAGAAGTAAGAAATTAAGAGATTTGGCGCAGTTTCACAAAGAAACGGTATTAGGTGTAAGCCCTCCGCAGGAATCGCTAGCCTTAAACCCTTAATATGTCGTGATTTCGTTGTAAAAAATACTTCAAAGTTCCCACTAAAAAAAATAAATCGCTGTCTGTAGAAGAATGTTCGTCTATCTTGCAGACAGCGATCGCAAAATGCACAACTTATTTGCTCTACGCTAATGCCGCTACTTTCTCTAGTAAGCCTTGAAACAACCTCAAGCCATCACTACCCCCTAACATTGCGTCTGATGCCCTTTCTGGGTGCGGCATCATTCCCAACACATTGCCCCGGCGATCGCTAATCCCGGCAATGTTGTTCAGTGAACCGTTGGGATTCTCCCCTTCATAGCGAAATATGACTTGCCCGTTATCTTCAATTTCTGCAAGAGTGGCTGCATCAGCGTAGAATCGCCCCTCTCCGTGGGCAATGGGCAAAGTGATAACTTCACCAGTTGTATAAGCGTGCGTCCATAGATTAGTACGTTCAACTTTCAAGGGGACGCGATCGCAAATAAAATGCAAATCCCGATTTCTGGTTAACACTCCTGGTAAAAGTCCAGCTTCCGTTAATACCTGAAAGCCGTTGCAAATACCGAGGACAAACTTACCCTTTTGAGCGTGTTCTACAACCTGCTGCATCACGGGTGAAAAACGTGCGATCGCACCACAGCGCAGATAATCCCCGTAACTAAAGCCACCAGGAATAATCACGACATCTAAATCAGCAATATCTGTTTCTTGATGCCAAACCATGCACGTTGGCTGCCCCAGTAAATCTCTGGTTACATAAGCAACATCGCGATCGCAATTAGAACCGGGAAAAACAACAACACCGAATTTCATGATTAGTTAGGGGAGGGGGAGCGGGGAGGTAGGGGAGCAGGGGGGCAGGGGGGCAGGGGAGGCAGGGGAGGCAGGGGAGGCAGGGGAAGAAGTACTATTGATGCCCCATGCCCCATGCCCAATCCTTAAAATACCCCAGTTTGAGTTTCGACCTCAATTAATTCAAAGCGGTAATTTTCAATTACGGGATTTGATAGCATTTGGTCACAAATGGTATCAAGGTCTTTACGCGCTTTTTTCTCTTCAGTTGAGGTAATGGTGAGTTCAATGTACTTGCCAATCCGCACCTGGTCAACGTTATCGTATCCCAGTTGCTTAAGACCGGATTGTACTGCCACACCGGCGGGGTCTAAAACTGAAGGACGAAGGGTCACGAAAATTTTGGCTAGATACTTGGTTTGCACGGGCTTTTGCTGAATGCTGCGATCGCTATACTATAACTTTCTGTTCCAACTGAGTGAAAATAAGATTACGAAGTGGTTAAAGTTAATCGATCGATTAGCTCACCTAACAGCTTCAAACTACAGTGGCATACTTAAATAATTGTCTATGAGAGCTATACGCACCCGCAGTCAAGAGCGTATTTTCAACCTACTGAAAGATATCAAAAAAGGCATTTCCGCCCAAGATATTTACGTAGAACTACGTAATACAAATCAGAGTATGGGTTTAGCAACAGTTTACCGTTCTCTAGAAGCCTTAAAACTAGAAGGCATAGTACAAGTGCGGAATTTGGCTAACGGTGAAGCCCTCTATAGCCTAGCACAGCAAGATAAACACCACCTTACTTGCTTGCAATGTGGTGTCTCAATTCCGATTAATCAATGCCCAGTTCATGACTTAGAAAACCAGTTAGAATCAAGCCATAAATTTAAAGTTTTTTACCACACCCTAGAGTTTTTTGGGTTGTGCAGTCAATGCCAAGTAAATCAAGCTACTGAGATTGGTCAATAATCAAACCAATGTCATAAATGCACGTACAGAGGAACGTTGTTGATTTATTTAGATACAAGCGTTATTGCTCCTTGGTATTGGACAGAAGCTGCTTTATTCAAATAAAACTCAACCAACTAAATACATCTGCAACTGTTAATTGCCAATTTTCCAAAACACTCAAAACGGGTAGGATATCTTGCTGTTCTTTTAATTCTGGTAATTTATTGGGTTCAAAAATCATGATTGACTCATCAGCAGAATCGAGCAACCAACCTAGCTTTGCTCCATTTTGAATAGAAAATGTAATTTTGCTGATAACTCGGTTAGGCGATTGTTCTGGTGAGAGAATTTCAATTATCCAATCTGGGGGAATCTCAAATTTATTTGTAATTTTTCCATTAGGAAGCAATGGAATTCTTTGCCATTCAAAAACTGCAATATTTGGTACTATTGAACGACCTTTAAATGTACAGCGTAATTCAGGAAAGGCATAAGCTAATTTTTGTAGTTTTGCAACTTGATTTATGGCAGAAGCTAATTCAATTTTTAAAGTACTGTGTTCTCATTGGAGCATAGGCTTTTGGTATATTTGCCCGTTAAAATACTCGCTTGCTGGTTTTGTCTCTGGTAGTTTTAAGAACTCTTCCACACTTAGTACTGTGGTTGGCTGAATAGATAATGTCATAATTTACAACTTATCAAAACTTGATTATTTCATCATGAAAATAATTAGACAAGTAGTGCGTAGGCATAGCCCGTCGTAGACATCGCGCGAACTTACTGCTAGGTATCGCGTCGAGTCAGAGAGAAATATCTCAGCAGAATGCAATAGCCGTTGTAGAAAGGTTCCAAGCAGATTTGGATAGTGGATTTTATACTCAAATTGCGGTAGAAATAGTTCATTATAATTTAGCGCGTGAGTGGATTAGTCGATTTGATACATCATTGCGTACACTTGATGCTCTACATTTGACAATCACATTTCAAAATAATATCCAATTGGTAACGGCTGATGAAGCTTTAGCAACAAGTGCTGAGGTTTTAGGAGTTGAGGTTTTGTTACTGCGGTAAATCAACTTTCTTTTACAAGTCTTCAGGTTGAAATTATTAAGCTCCATCTTCCATAGCACCTAATGCTTTGAGAGTTGCTTTTTTAGATTCGGTTAAACCTGTAACGCCTGTAATATTCATATCTTCGTAAGGTCTTTTTGACCTAAGGGTTCTTATGCAATTACCTGTGCTAGTCTCCCAAAGCATTATTGTGCCATCACAACTACAACTAGCAAGCATTTTACTATCCAGACTAAAAGCAACTGAACGAATCCAAAGAGAATGACCTTGTAAAATTTTCAGACATTTACTACTGTTTATATCCCAAAGTATTACAGTTTGGTCGTCTGCACCACTCGCTAAAGTTTTACCATCTGGACTAAAAGCAACTGCGGATACTGATTTGGTGTGACCTTGTAAAGTTTTCCAGCATTTACCCGTTAAAGTACACCATAACCCAACGCTTTCATTAAGAGTACCACTGGCTAAAAGTTTACCATCCGCACTGAAAGCAATTGAGCGTGTCCAAGGGCCCCTTCCGATTTCTAATGTTTTAAGACATTCGCTTGTATAGATATTCCATAGCTTTATCTCTCCGCCATAATTACTAATAGCTAATGTTTCAGCATCGGGACTGAAAGCAACTGAGCGTATTGAGTGATTGTCTTCAAAAATTTTCCAGCATTCTCCCAGTTTTACATCCCATAATCTTACACTTCCGTCACCACTAACACTTGCAAGTATCTGACCATTTGGGGAGAAAACGATTGATTGTACCCAATCACTGTGTCCCCGCAAAATGTTTAAGCATTCTCCTGTGCGGAAATTCCATAATCTGACTGTTGTATCAGCACTACCGCTAGCAAGTATTTCACCATCTCTATCAAGAGCAACTGATTGCACCCAATTGGTGTGACCTTGTAGAATTTTTACAGATTTACCAGTGCCAACATTCCATAATTTGACTGTTGTCTCATCATCTGCACTAACAATCATTTCACCATTTAAACTAAAAACGACAGAGTTTACCCAAATGCTGTGTCCTTGTAAAACTTTTTGGCATTCACCTGTAGCAACACTCCAAAATCTTACTGTCTTGTCATAGCTACCGCTAACAAGAGTATCTCCATCTGGACTAAAAGCAATTGAACGTACTGAATTGAAGTGTCCCTTTAATGTTTTGAGACATTCACCTGTTTCTATATCCCAAAATCTGATATTTTGGTCGCCGCTACTAGCAATTGTCTTACTATCGGGGCTAAAAGCAACTACCAATGATGAGATATTATGTACTAATGATGAGATATTATCCCCTTGCAAGGTTAACTTACATTGGCCTGTGTTTACGTTCCATAATCTTACAGTCTCATCATAACCACCACTTGCGAGCATCTTACCGTCTGGACTAAAAATAACTGATTTTACAGAATTTATATGTCCTTCTAATGTTTTTAAACATTGACTAGTTTGAATATTCCATAATTTTATTGTGTAATCAGAACCACTACTAGCTAACATCTCACCATCTGGACTGAATGCAATTGAGTATACTGAATTAGTATGGCCCTGCAAAATCTGCAAGCATTTACCAGTTTGAATATCCCATAATCTCACTGTATTATCAGAACTGCCACTAGCAAGAATCTTACCTTTAGGACAGAAAGCAACTGAATTTACAGAATTATTGTGTCCTTGTAAAATTGTTAAGCATCTACCAGTGCGGGTATCCCATAGCCTAATAGTCCTATCGTGACTACTGCTAGCAACTTTATTACTATCGTGACTAAAGTCAACCGAAAGTATTGCGTTAGTATGTCCACTAAAAGTCAAAATCTCTTCGCCAGTAGCAACTTTCCATACACGAACAATGCCTTCACCATCACCAGTAACTACAAATTGACTATCAAAACTATACGCAACTGAGAAAATTGCACCAAATAGTTTAGTAAAAATGCTGTTAACCAAATTTGCTTGTGCAAAATTAACATCACGCAAGCTAGCGTCAGTAAAATCAGCACCTTTAAGCACAGCACCGCTTAAATCTCTTCCATTCAAAGCAAATTTATTTACTTTTACCAAGACTGTTGCAGCATTCCCCCCGACATAACCGACTTCATCCTCACTTTTTCCCCGTGTCCCCTCAATAATCTTGATAACTGACTCCTTAGCGCCAATATCAACCATCCCCATCAACAAATCCATCACGGCTTTCGTCAAAGGTGCTTTACCAAAAGTCACCCTCAATTTTTCTAACGATTCACTTATAAATCCCTTCAGTGCAGCAGCTGGCAAAATCTCCCCGGTTGCATCTACCTGACGACTGAAATAAGCAGACCAATTATAATCAACAGGTGCGGCATCATGATTTATATGGAATTGAACCCGTGCTAAATCTGTAAAATCACTAGCCAACGCTCCCAATTCTGCTGCAAATTTATACGCTACAAAAAACTCTAATAGCGACCGATGTGCTGGAGTATAATCACCATCAGCATTGCGGATGAGCATTGTTTGCCCCATCATGTCGTAATGCCAGTGGTCTAAATCCTTCTCTTCTTGCACTACTGAACCAAATAACCGCCGAATTCTGTCAGGGAAAAGCCGATAATTGAGGCTCATTTCGTCTGTAGACAGCATTTCCCAAGAAAGTTCGCACAAAAAGTATAGCTTTTCTGCCAAAGAAGTAAAAGTGCGATCGCTCTTAATATCCCGTTCCATTTTCCGCCGCACTGCATACAAGTAAACCCGCGACATATCTACAGGTTTACCCGCCTCAATATCTGGCAAAGCTTCCAAAATTAACTCTGTCATCACCGGACGACGGGCTAAATCCAATAATTGCGGATTACCCATTACTTGTTCAACCGTTGCAACTTCCGTTTGATGCGACAACACCAGTCGAATTTGCTCGTCGTTAAATTTCTCCAGTTCCAGCACTTCAAATTGCGGTGTTTCCCCTGTCAGTTGCTTGGTAGAAGCTTGCAACTCGGCATTGAGTAAAGCACGTCCTTCTTTAGCTTCAGGAAAATGTTCGGTGCGACAAGTCAGGATAACCTTAGCACCGGGAACCACCACTTTTGCCAGTTCCCAAAAGTTATTAATCATCTGCTGACGGTCAACTTTTGCTGCCATTTCGTCAAAACCATCGAAAATTAGCAGCAATTTCCCCATACCGTTTAACTGCTCAAATACTTCGCTCGTTAAACGGATATTATGTTGTGTAAAAAAGAACCCTGCCAAAACGTTCTCGACATTTATTGCTTTGGCAAAATCTCGTAGCGTAATTACCAAAGGCAAGCGAGGACGCTCAACACCGCGTTTTTGGGCATCTCGGTAACGTTGTAATGCCACCCAAGCATAATGAAAGGAAAACCAAGTTTTCCCCGTACCAAATTCTCCTAGTATAGAAATATGCTCTTTGGCGGGATCGTCCAGCCACATATCAATATAACCATCAATCCAACCATCGCGATCGCTATAGTGACTGATGCCGATACGCTGTTTAGTATCGGGGTCAATTTCCTCTTTTGTACAAGCTAAGGGAACGTATTTTGTATCTATTTGCCGCCGGATAATTTCTGCTTCTAACCAATCGAGATAATCGCTAAAATCAGCATCTTGGTCAATGAGTTCGTCAAAAGTATAACAACCTAAATGGCGATTTTCCTCCTTTTCTACCTCATTCCGCGCCGCGCGGGCAATGCGTCTGGTTGTTACTAACCAACCTTCATCAGTTCTTTGCTGCTCCACAGAAGAACGTAAAACAGCAACATCCTTGAGTCCAACTTCGCCTTCAATTCCCCTAATTAAGATGCGGTCATATCGGTTACGCCGGGTTGGTACATTGATAATCCACTCAAAATATGAATCACCCCAAACTTCATACTTTTCAAAGCGGTAGCCCAAAGTTTCAAACCAGCCGCGCATTTGTTGAGCTAAAGCTATGGCTCGACATTGATTTTCGCTAGATGTTCCGGCCTCAAGCAGTGCGGGGGAATTCTGTGCCAACCTCGCTATTTCTGTCCGAATACCTTCCAGCGTCGGCAATCTGTCAAGTACTTCTTGGATATTTACAATGCGTTTTTGCAAAGAGCCAATTTGTTGACTCATAAGTGTATCTGCTGGGTTACGCGTGCGTTTAGCAACTTCGGCAAACACAATATAAAACGCGGCAATTTCCCGTCTTATGTCAATTCCCAAACTTCTAATGTCATCACCCAAAGCATAGGCATCAAGCCAAGCATCAACCTCAGAAAGCAAAATTGAGGGGTTATTATGGTCAAATGCTTTGCGGAAAGCCTGTTTGATTGCTTCTTGGCGAAAAAGTTCTAAAAAAGGCTTAGGTTTTCCAACACCATACTCTACCAGTGTGTATGCATAAACGCCACCAAAATCTGCTGGTGGATGCTCTGGATCGAGGTGAAACTGTTGAAGTAATTTAATTACAGTCTCATTGCGCTGAATTTTTTCCTTAATTAAAGGATTTGCGATCGCAATAATAGCGTTGATGACCTGTTCTGGGTTAATTATCATTAGTCATTGGGCATTGGGCACTTGTACTGAGCGAAGTCGAAGTATTGGGCATTGGAAAAAACAAAGAGACAAGTTTCTTCCTTGTCTCTTTGTCCCCACTCTCTATTTTTACTTCTAACTAGGGCGGTTATTTTCTAATCCTGGGATTTGCTTGGAAAACAACTCGTTAGAATCAATCTGACCATTTGAGATAACTGAACGCATACCCTCGAAAGCAGCAGGAATAGTGCGCGGATCTATAAATAATACCTTGCTGCTATCGCTTTTACCAATTGTCGCACCCATATCCAAATAGCCCAAGGCAAACAGAACTTCCACTGCTTTATTGGCATTGGGGTTAGTATGGAGCTTTTGGGCAATAATTTCTGTTGATTCTGCGATCGCTTGGGCTTTTAAAACTTGTTGCTGACGTTCTGCTTGAGCTTTTAGAACAAGCGACTTTTGTTCAGCTTCTGCTTGCAGAATTGTCGATTTTTGACGAGCTTCCGCATCCAATATTTGCGCCTCAGCTTTACCTCTGGCGCTATTAACAGCAGCTTCGCGTTCACCCTCAGAAGTTAAAATTGCTGCCCGTTTGCGTCGTTCTGCCGACATTTGCAATTCCATTGATTCACGCACTGCTTGAGACGGAATAATATCTCGCAGTTCTACCCGTGTCACTTTTACACCCCAAGGATCGGTAGCAACATCCAAATCTTGTAATAGAAGTTCACTGATGTGGGAACGAGCAGTAAAGGTTTGATCCAACTCTAGTTGTCCCATTTCGGCGCGAATTTGAGTCAGCACCATATTTACCATTGCCGACTGGAGATTTTCTACCCTATACCAGGCTTTTTCCATATCCACAATGCGCCAGTAAAACACTGCATCTACTTCAATGCCAACGTTGTCACGGGTGATGCACTGTTGAGGAGGAATATCTAAGACTTTTTCTTTGATAGTTTCTCGGTAGACAACTTTATCTAGGAAAGGAACGACAAAGTTTAGTCCTGGTTCCAGTTTTTTGTTATAGCTACCCAATCTTTCAACCAAAGCTTGATTGCCCTGATTGATGACTTTCACCGAACCTGCCACAGCAGAACCACCAAGAGCTAAAAATACTAGTAAAAAAAACTGTTCCATTGTGAATCTCCTAATTTTAAATATGAAAGAGGGAGCAGGGGAGCAGGGGAGAAGTTGCAGTGAATTTATCTCCTCTGCCCCTCTGCCCCTCTGCCTCTTCTCCATGCCCAATGCCCATCAACTAAGAATTCAACAAATTTTCCGGTACAACAATCAAAGTAGTACCTTCCCTTCTAACCACATAAACTCTTTGATGCGGTGGTATGGTAAATTTGTCATCGTCACATCTTGCTTGCCAAGAATTTCCCTCATACCGCACCCGCCCTGTTTTTCCAGGCAGAATTTCTGTTAGGGTTTCAGCTATGACTGCATCCCGAATTTTTGATTTGCGTTGTCTTGGTTGCAAAAACCGACGAGAAAGCACGATTAATACTGTGGAAAGCAAGAGCCAAACCACAATTTGCAACCATACACTTCCCATACCCACTCCAGACAGCAGCGCCACCACAAAAGCGCTAATTCCCATCATGAAGGCGACAAACGCCGATGGTAAAAACAGTTCTGTTAAACACAAAACTGCTCCTGCCAGAAGCCAGATTAAGGTAAAACTTGGCATAGCGCCATCCTAGTCTCTACGATTGACGTAAATGCATTTCTACAATTAGATACAGCCAGACATAAGTTATTTACAGAAAACAAAACTGGGTATTTATACCAACAACTTTGATTAATTTCAGTAACAAGGTGTAGCTAGCGGTACAGAAGTCCAGTTTATTCTAGCCTTCAATTCATTGCCAGCTAAAGTTAATCGAAGTTTATGTATAAAGAAGAATTCAGAACTCAGAATTCAGGAATGAAAAGGGTTGCAGGGAACCAGTGATATCAAGTCCGGGTAATTAGTTATGATTTCCACAATCATTGCACCCCACCCCCAGCTCCTCCCCGCTCTTCGGGAGGGGAGACGAAGCGTAGTGGGGTTATTGGGGTTTAGTAAGTAAATATTGGTTTAAAACCTTGTCTCTTGTAGGCAAAAATAAGTATTAGATATTACCATTCCCAAACTCTATCCTTTTTTGGGTAGAGTATTCTAAATTCTGACTCCTGAATTCTGACTCCTGAATTCTGAATTCTGACTCCTATATTTATGATTTCTACTCAACTGATAATTTTTTGTATAAATCCACGCTGTAATAGCCCCATTAATCCGATGGGAGATAACGTTTGTGCTAGTTGCCAAACTCCTTTAGTTCACCGCTATCTTTGGGCGACTGGCTCATTGTCTGCTTACATCCCAGCAGGCACAAAGGTAGCAGATAGGTATGAGGTAATTAAACAACAGATTTGGCTAGATACTCAACCGGGGCTGCCGCCAGATGTACCTGAAGAATTGCCAACGGAAGTACTTCCTTATTTACAGTTATATCAAGAGCGGTTGCATCTGCCCCAGGCTTATGGGTTTGCTAGTAATCTTGAGCAAGATACAACTGATATCCTCTTATTGGAAAATGCGCCAATAGATAAGACAGGAAATATCTATCCAACTATTGTTGAGGCTTGGGAGGAAGCCACGGCAGTACGACAAGTTTATTGGTTGTGGCAAATTCTCCAACTTTGGACACCTCTAGCAGAATTGGGACTTAGCCGCAGTTTATTAGTAATAGACAACTTGAGAGTCGAAGGTTGGTGTGTGCAACTGTTGGAACTCTACCAAACACCAGCTGATGAAAAGCTGAGTTTACAAAATCTGGGGGAGTGTTGGCAGTTTTGGGTAGCTTCTGCAAAGGCATCAGTAGCTAAGGGGTTACAGAACATTGTGCAGGAGATGTGTGAAACTGAGATTGAGTTAGAGGAAATTAATATTCAACTCAATAATTTACTACTAGCAGCTGCGGCAGAATTGCCATTAGTCTTGAACGTGGCAGGCTCTACAGATATTGGCCCAATGATGGCGCAAAATGAAGATGCTTGCTATCCCAATAGTTTGAGTGATTTAGATGAACCTTTATTGCGCCATTTGTCGATTGTTTGCGATGGCATTGGCGGGCATGAAGGCGGTGAGGTTGCCAGTCAGTTGGCAGTGCAGTCTGTAAAGTTGCAAATTCGCGCTTTACTAACTGAGGTGACAGAACAAACTGCACTTTTTTCACCTGAGTTGTTGCAGGAACAATTAGAAGCAAGCTTACGGGTGGTAAATAATGTAATTTGTGCCCGCAATAACGAACAAAAACGCCAGGGCAAAGAACGCATGGCTACAACTATTGTCATGGCGTTGCAAGTTCCACAACGAGTCCAGACAAGTACTGGGTGGCAATCAAATAATACCCATGAGCTTTATTTGGCTAATGTTGGCGATAGCCGGGCCTATTGGATTACTCGCAATTATTGTCAGCAATTAACAGTAGATGATGATGTGGCAACGCGAGAAGTACGCTTGGCTAAAAGCTTGTATCGAAAGGCACTTTTTAGACCAGATGCGAGTGCCTTAACTCAAGCATTGGGGACAAGAGATTCAGAATCTTTGCGTCTCAAGGTTCAGCGATTTATTGTGGAAGAAGATGGCATTTTGCTGCTGTGTTCTGATGGTTTAAGCGATCGTAACTGGGTGGAACATTCTTGGCAGGATTATGCAATACCCGTGTTAACAGGGCAAATGACAGTTGAAGATGCTGTCCGCAATTGGATTAACTTGGCAAACGAAAAAAATGGGCATGATAATACTTCGGTTGTTCTCACTTATTGCCGTGTCTCTCCAGAATACTTAGTACCTGTGACTCCGGCGTTGCCAGAAGAGATTATAGAAGCAGAAATACAGGAAGAGGAATTGGAGGAACTAAAAGAACTAGAGGAACTAGAAGAACCAACTTCTTTTACAGAAAGTTCGCAAGCTTTGCTAGATTTGGATCTAAATTTGGATTTAGATTTGGATCTTTCAGAGGAACCACCTCTTAACCCAGAAATTCCACCAACTTTAATTACAAAACCGAAGTGGGATAAACGTTTGGTAATGCTGGGGGGAGTGTTGGCGTTACTTGTGGGGGGTACAAGTCTGGGATTATTTGCTTGGTGGCAAATTAATCCTCAAGGATTCCAGCAGATGTGTCGGCAACTTCCCCAAAAAGTGCAGTCAGTGTGTCCGATTGGGAAATAGGTTATACCGAAATATTCTAATGTTGATGAGAAATATTGCAGTATTTGGGAGAAAGATTGCAATGTTGATGAGGAATATTGCAATATTTGGGAGAAACATTGCAATGTTGATGAGGAATATTGCAATATTTGGGAGAAATGTTGCAATTTTGATGAGGAATATTGCAATGTTTGGGAGAAATGTTGCAATTTTGACAAGAACTACTTGTACATTCAGAGTGACGGAGAAGAAAGTAGCGATCGCTAAAAAGCTGCCATTTGTGCAATTATCAGAAGGCAAGTTGTCTTCCCATTCAATTATCTCCCTCTTACAAAGCTTTGGGTTTGATAAACTTAAGGGTCATGCGATCGCTTTCCCCAATAGTAAGGAAGCGTTCCCTATCCTTTTCACCTTGGCTCAAGGTTGGTGGTAGTGTCCAAACTCCGCCCGGATAGTCTTTAGTATCTTTTGCGTTGGCATTAATCTCTGATTTGCCTACTAATTTAAAGCCAGCCTTCTCCACAGCAGCAATTACCCCATCTTCAGACATATAGCCTGTTTTGATACTCTCTTGTAAAAAAGTCCCCCCAAGGGCGCGGTGTTCTTCCACTCCTAAAATGCCCCCTGGCTTCAATGCTTTGTAAGCCGCCGCGTAAACCTGCTCTGCATAGCCAGCTTTCACCCAGTTGTGAATATTGCGGAAGGTAACAACTATGTCCACAGAGTTTTCTGGGGCTAGAGTAAGTTCATTTGGGGGATTGATTTGGGCTACTGTGACTTTACCAAAAATCTCTGGATTCGCTACCAGTTTCTCTTGCAATGCCAAAGCAGGTTTACTTGTGCTTGGAGCAAAGTTAGTAACTATCAGTTGTCCTTTGGGCGCTAAAAAGGGGGCTAATATCTCAGTATACCAGCCGCTTCCTGGCCACAATTCAACCACCGTCATATTTGGGCGCAGACCGAAGAATTCGAGAGTCTGGGCTGGGTGGCGGTACTTGTCTCGAAGGCGATTCTGCTCTGAACGATGACTGCTGGTGAGTATAGTTTGGAGTGTGGTTGTGCCGTTGAATGTCGCTTTTTCGCTCTCGTTGGCTAGAACAGTTGGGGGCATTACGGATGCCAATACGAGGAAAGCTAGAGCCAGGGCTTTCAGTAAGCCTTGGCGGAAAATGAGATTTTGTAAAAATTTCATAGCTGTTGTTTTTATTTTCCTTTTCAGCATAAGGTTTAATAGCGACAGCAAACCCTTTGGGTATATAGGATATAGAAAAGTCCCCAGCTTTAGGTTGCTAGGGACTAACTACTTTCGGCTTGTAAACTGATTTACTGATTTAGCAGTCCGATAGCCATCTCAAGGTGCATCTTAGCTTTGTGCAAGTTTAGTAAACTCTCTTGGTCGTATCGGTCAGGATAGCTCATAGCCTTGCGCTCTAAAGTTATCCGAATTAGTGCCGCTTGTTCATCAGTGGGGGAGTTAATCTCATCTACGACCCCTTCGAGGAATTGAATAACACTAAAGCCTGGTGATTTTAAACCTTTTCCTTGCCTTAATTGAGAGAGTGCTATCTGTGGGAATGCCATCAAGGTGACAATCCAACTAGTCTTGTAACCTCCATTCCCAGTAGGCTTTAATCCGTAACGCCTACATAAGTCTCTCAACTCAGCAGTGGTTTTGATTTCGAGTTCTGACCTTGTGAACATAAAATAGAATTACCCATTTGTAAAAGTGGTATCGGTGGTGAACTGTTTTGACAGACGCGAACACCACCGATTAAAACTCTATCTATATGTTCACGTATCGTTCAAGCTATATTTACATCTCTCAACAATGCCTAACCCTAAAGGTAATCCAGAAAATTTAAAACCACTTAAGTCTGATAGAGAAGAACCGCTAACACAAAATCTTAATTTTCGTGTCACCGAAAAAATGAAGGAAGAGGTAAAGGCACAAGACGACCCTCCTGAGTTTTGTAGAGAAGCTATTCAGAAAGCACTGGATGAGAAAAAAGGGAAGTAGTGTCGCATTCTTGGACTTTAGTGCAACACAAATTCAATTCTTTTTTTAAGTGTTCTCTTAAATCATGGACATCATTCCAATGAGCTTTCAGTGTTTTACTTTCCAACGATATAGCGTAAGTGTTACGACGACTCCACTTGACTTTAATTACATCTAACTCAACAGGAATTTTGCGGCAGTTACTGAAATCAGTAATCCAATGAACCTTAACTAATCGAAAAATCCCCCACGGATCTTCTCCCCATTTAAGCTGCTGTTCATCGTAATTTCCATCATTCACCAGTTCAACTACGTGTGTCAGGTATCTCTTTTTGCACTCATCTGGTATTTTCTTTTTCTCTCCTGTGAGATTGTCTTTGCACTCATGCGGTATTTGAGAAAGGATGATAAGAGATCCTTTTGGTAATTTACGGGCGTGAGATTCTACTCCTTTACCTCTTTTAAAGTTCAACTTAAATTCAGATCCGATAGATTCATCAGAATACGCCCACTCTCTCTCATTACCTTTATCAGTGACACTTTTGATATAATCCAAACGATTACAATCCATTATTTCTTACTACTGCTTTGTAGTAACTAGACCTTTTTCCATATCTAGTTTGCCCAAACTCTCATAAAAAACTTTGAGGTTTATTTTTGCCTTACCTCGCCAAGTGCAGATGTACGCGCAAAATTCCTTGAATTACCTCTTGTACAGCTTCCTTACTTAAGCTGCCATCTACCCGCACAATTCTTGAGGGATAGGATGCTGCTAACTCTGCGTATCCTTGCTGAACGCGGCGATGAAAAGCGATCGCTTCTTGTTCAATGCGGTCTAATCCTACTCCATCTCCCCGTTTGCGGGACAGTCCCACTTCAACATCGACATCTAGCCAAATAGTTAGATCGCTTTCTAAACCACCAGTGGCAATATTATTAAGCTGATTGATTAAACTGATGTTCAGACCGCGACCATATCCTTGGTAGGCAATGGTAGAGTCAGTGTAGCGATCGCATAAAATATATTTCCCAGCTGCGAGATTTGGTTTAAGTTCTTGTTCAACGTGTTGCGATCGGTCAGCAGCATACAATAAGAGTTCTGTCACTTCTGCAACTGGTTTATCTTCTGACTTTTCTAGTAGCAAGCGCCGAAGATGTAAACCTAACTCTGTTCCCCCAGGTTCGCGAGTTACCACCACAGAAACACCGAGACTTTCCAACCACTCAGAACAAAGCTGCATTTGGCTGGTTTTGCCACAGCCTTCCACCCCTTCAAATACAATTAATTTCCCACCCATGCTTTTTTGTTCGCTGCTATAAACTGATTCGCTGACGTTTTATCAGATCAAGAATAGCGCGAAGTGGAAAATTAACCTGCAATTGCGTAGGCGTAGCCCATCGTAGATATCGCAGTTTATGATTCAATACAGTTCAGATAAGACCAAAACACTTGTAGAGACGGCGATTTATCGCGTCTCGAAAACTACGATTTAGTTACCTGAAAATTACCATCACTTAGACGGTACAGTATTTCGCCAGCCTTTGGCACAAGCAATATACCTTCATCCTGTCGATTCGCCCATTCAGTGGGTTGAATGGTCGCCGGATCGCGATAGTTTAAATTATGAGCAGCACAGCGTTCAGCAGAAATGCCAGTCGCTAAAGTCACGCGAATTCGTGCTTGTTCTCCTTTTATCGGATCGAAAGTACCCATCCCTTTTAAGTGAGTACTATGAGCTAGCACTCCAGCAGGATACTCTTGGAATTTATCCCACTGTTTGAGAAAGTAATCCCGGACATGATAGCCAACTTCGGATAAAATTTCGCCGTGTGTATAGCTAAACTCGGTAATGTGAGGCGCATATATAATTACCTCGCCTCCATCGGCCACTACTGGCTCTAGCTTGTACATTCCTTTTGCTGCTGTCCAAATGTCATCATACATTTGGGGCATCACTGAAAGCACTTGTTTAAAAGGTCGATCTACATATTTAATATGCAGTTTAGCTGATAGTTTTGCAGCAGCTTCCCAAGCTGACTCTGGTCGATCTATATAAAGTCCAGCTAGCTGATTTGTTTTCGGTGCGACCACCATCGCCAAACAGAGCTTTGGGGTAGAAATCAGGTTAGCGGCTCGGTTAATCAAACGCCGGACTGGTGTGATTCCCAGCGTACCAATAATTTCGTAACAAGTAATTAAAGCACCTAACCAGTGGGAGAGATTAATTACTTCTTGACCACCAATACCAGGGAAAAAATATTTATTGCCACCAGAAAAACCGACAACTTCGTGAGGAAAAACTGGGCCGCAGATCGCGATTAAATCGTATTCTGTTACAAGCTTATTAATACGCACATCAACTGACTGATGCAGCATACCACTGCTAATTTCTGCTATTTCGTCTGCCGAAATTACTCCACAAGAAATAAAGGTATCTGGCTCATTCCAAAGATGGTTAAATATGCGAATTTTTTTAAAAGTTGTCTCTCGCTCCTCTGATGTCACTCCTACTAAGTGATTGATTTGTTCTTCACTCATGGGATTGTGTGTACCCAGAGCAATTAAAAAATCCAGAGCCGCTACTCTTTGACCCAACTCCTGATGAAGCAATCGAAACATTTGCGGGATGGGAGCAGTGCGGGTGCTATCTGGAATTAACACCAAGATGCGCTGTCCATCCAACTTAGGGTCTGCGAAAGCTTGATGAACTAACTCGGAAACTTGCTCATCTGAAAGTGTCCCGTTATTTACAGCCAGTGAATACATGACATTATTAAACTCCACTGTAGATACTAAATCCACCATCTACCGGCACAACTACCCCGTTAACAAAACTAGAACCAGCACTACATAACCAAATCAAGGTGCTGAGTAATTCATCTGGTTTTCCGAAACGTCCGGCGGGAGTATGGTCAATGATTTTTTGCCCGCGAACGGTCAAACTACCATCTGCATTTAAGAGTAAATCTCGATTTTGTTCGCCAATAAAAAAACCTGGTGCGATCGCATTTACTCGCATTCCATCACCATACTTTTGGGCGAGTTCTACAGCTAGCCAGCGAGTAAAGTTATCTATCCCCGCTTTCGCAGCTGAGTAGCCAACCACGCGGCTAATCGCTCGAATGGCAGACATAGAAGAAATATTGACAATGCAACCGTGGGGTTGATTTCTTTCCACCATTGCTTGACCAAAAACCTGACAAGGTAGTAAAGTGCCAACTAAGTTGAGGCTAACTACTTCCTCAAAGGCTGTATGTGGCATATCAAAAATAGTCGCATCAGCATTAATCGTGGCAGCCGGAATATTACCGCCAGCCATATTTACCAAGATATCTATCTCACCCCAACGCTGTATAATAACATCCCTAGCGATTTCTAATTGAGAGCGATCGCTAACATCTGCAACCACAGCCATACTTTCTCCACCATTAGCAGTAATCTCAGCAACCACCGCCCCCGCCCTGACTTCATTGCGACCCAGAACCACTACTCGCGCTCCAGCTAGAGCCAAACCCCTTGCCATAGCCCCACCAAGCACACCAGAACCACCAGTAACTACCGCAACCCGCTCCTTCAAGCTAAAAAGTTTACTTAAAATCAAATCTGGCATCAACCATTCCCCCGCTGATTTAAATTCGTAATACTTTGACTACGCTCAGTACAAGTTCGTAATTCGTAATTAAAAAAGTCAATATTTTATCTGGGTTTGCAGATTTCCTCTGTAGCTAGGAATAGGGCTTGTTTTCAAACTACTCGTTTAGCCTATAAGTTTTTAGATCCCCCTAAATCCCCCTTAAAAAGGGGGACTAAGAGTTTCTTAAAGTCCCCCTTTTAAGGGGGGTTGGGGGGATCTAAAACTTTGAAAACACGCTTTAGTTCTAATAGCTTGATTTCGGAAAATTAGTATTAGTCCAACTTATAAGCAACCTTAGCGAGGTCATAAGCCAAAGCACGAGCCATCTCATACCCTTCCTCCTCCTCCACCAATCCCCGTGCAACCAATCCAGCCAACCAATTACAAGCTACCCGCCGCCACACATTATGACGAGCCGGAATCGAAACAAAAGCCCGCGTATCATCATTAAATCCAGCAGTATTATAAATTCCCGCAGTTTCCATTACCTGATTGAAATAACGCTCCATACCATTTACGCTGTCGTGAAACCACCAAGGCGGCCCAAGCAATACACTGGGATAATGACCAGCTAACGGAGCCATTTCGCGGCTATAAGCGCTTTCATCCATGCCAAAAATGATTAAGCGGAAGCGCAGATCGCTACCGTAAGCTGACAACAACGGGTGCAGATTGTGAGTCCACTCTATTTTTACGGGAATATCAGCACCTTTATCAGCTCCAAATCTCTCAAATAATCCAGGGTTATGGTTACGCATCACACCACAATGCATTTGCATTACCAACCCATCTTCCACACTCATCCGCGCCATTTCCATGAAGATATGACCGGTAAAATGTTCTACATCACCTGGATTCAACTTGCCGACTAATGCTCTCGCAAAGATAGCTTCAGCTTCTTGGTCAGAAAGGCGTGTGGTATAAGGTGTAGCTGCACCTTGGTCGGTAGCCGTCGCGCCCATTTTTTTAAAGAAAGCTCGACGTTCTTCGAGAGCTTGCACAAAATTGGCGTAAGTGCTAATTTCTCTACCGATAGTGCTTTCCAACTTGCTAAGATTTTCGCGCCAACCAGGAGCATCCAGGTTAACTACTGCATCAGGACGAAAAGTCGGTCTAATTTGAGTAAAACCTTCTTCGTGGAGCGATCGCTGATTCTCCAGGTTATCACTGGCGGCATCGGTAGTACAAAGCACTTCGATATTAAAGCGTTTGAATAAAGCGCGAGGGGAAAACTCCGGTAAAGCTAACAAACCTTCTAGACAATCATAGATATATCCGGCGTTGCGAGAGTTTAAAGGTTCATCCATCCCAAAAACGTTAGTTAGTTCCTCTTTCAGCCACAATCCAGACGGAGTACCCTGGAATAGATAAAAATGGTCGGCGAACAATTGCCAGATTTTACGGTGGTCGGTTTCTCCTGGCGAACCATCATTGCTTGGTATGCCCAAAGCTTGCAGAGATACGCTCCGACTATAGAGCATCCTTAGCAGGTAGTGGTCAGGGATAATCAGTAATTCCGTCGGTGAACCAAAACGGGCTGCGGGATTAGCTAACAAAGCTGGATCTACGTGTCCGTGTGGGCAAACTAGAGGTAACGCAGATATGCTATCAAAAAATTGATGAGCTAATCGTCTTTGAACTGGTTCTGGAGAGAAGCAGCGATCGGGAGATAAACTCGGTTTTTTAGTTAACATAATTTTTGTATAAATTGTTTTGAATTTTAAATTGTTAATAATGCTGCACTGCTACCACGCTTTAATAGAAAAGGAGATAAAACACGGTTTTCCACAGTTTTTTCCTCTATTAAATCGAGTAACATTTGCATGGCATAGCCACCAATTTCCAACATTGGCTGGCTGATTGTGGTCAGTGCAGGCGTAACGTAACCGCCCAAAGCAATACCATCAAATCCGACGATACTTAAATTTCGCGGTACTAAAATACCTAATTCTTGGCAAGCTAACAGAGCGCCAATTGCCACCATATCGTTGTAACAAAATATGCCTGTTACTTCCGCAGTCAATAGTTTAGACAGCATATTTTGTCCGGTGTTCACATCGCTGGTTCTGGTATCATATTCGTCACTAATTGAAACCCAATCAGTATTTTGTGGAATACCAGCTTCCGCAAGGGCCATTTGATATCCTTCTAGGCGCTGCTGGTTCGACCTACTGCGATCGCCTACACCGAGATAACCAATGGCAGTGTGTCCCAGACTAATTAGATGCTCTGTGGCTAATTTAGCACCTAAGCGATCGTCTATTGCAACTGAATGAAATATTTCTGATTGGTCTTCAGTCTGACTATTAATTAGAACTGTTGGCACAGCAATTTGTGTGAGTTGTTTAGTATGCTGTTTACTAATTCGCGAGTCAGCTATTAAAATTCCATCCACCCTACGGCGATGAAAAGTATCAATAGCTGCCATTTCCTGCTCAAAATCTCGGTGTGAAGCACTCAATAAAACACTCAAACCCGCTGGTTTGGCTATCTTCTCGATTCCTTCTACCACCTCAGCGTAAAAGGGATCTGAAATTGAAGTTACTACTACACCAATAGTATTAGTACGTTTATTTTGCAAGCTTTGAGCAATAGCATTTGGCACATAGCTCATCTCCTCTGCTAGTCGCTTAATTTCTTCTCGCACTTTCGGGCTAATGAGAGCGTTATCTCGCAAAGCGCGTGAAACTGTAGAATGAGAAACGCCTGCTCTGCGGGCAATATCTTCAATTGAAATTCTTCGTTTATTCATTATTTTATCTTAGCTTTTAAATATTGCACACGTGTGCATTTGTATGTATTATAGAAAATAATCGTGATTTGTCAAGAGAATTTAGTACAACTCACATTTTGCATGGCAAGGAGTTAAAAGTCCTTACTTTCACCTCCGTCAATGATTACAACTACAAGTTACAAGTTACAAATTCCGAATTCCGAATTAGTTGAACTTTTATTAAGAAAAAAATGATTATTATCGTCATGGGTGTATCTGGTTCTGGAAAAACCACCATCGGAAAACTACTAGCAGACTCCTTAGAATGGGAATTTAGCGACGCTGATACTTTCCACTCGCCAGAGAATGTTGAGAAAATGCGGCGCGGTATCCCTCTGAGTGAAGATGACAGGATGCCTTGGTTACAAGATTTGCAAACAGCTATAAAACATTGGCTGCAAGAAAATAAAAATGTGGTGCTGGCGTGTTCGGCTTTAAAAGATAGCTATCGGAAATTTTTGGTATTGGATAGCGAACGCATCAAGCTAGTTTACCTCAAAGGGTCTTACGAGTTGATTCAAATGCGGTTACAAGAGCGTAGCAATCATTACATGAGCGATAAACTACTCGACAGCCAGTTTTATACCCTTGAAGAACCAGTAGATACTCTATGCATGGATGTTGCACAGCCACCCCAGATAATTGTCCAAAACATTAGAACTGCTCTGGAAATTTAGCTGAGTGATGGCAACCGTAATATTAAGATTAATCACGTATCTAGGAAAACACGAACTTTTGGCAACTAAATCACATCACATGTAAGTCTAAAGAAATATTAAAGCAAGCAGATAACTGTAATGGTAGGAGAAAACTAATGTTTATAAGATTAGCGCAACAGCATCAGCAATTCGTCCAAGACTTGGTAATGAACCTACAAGCCTTGACAATTATACTTGAGCGGCGTGGCTATACTGCCTCATGTTATACATGCGGCGACCAAATGAACAGTGCTTCATTTATGGTTAGCCTAAGAGAAAAGCACCTGATTCGGTTTTTAGTATCTGATTACGGAATTACTTGGATGGAATTGTGGGACGATCGCGAATTAATGAAGTTGGAGGGTGCAGAAGCGATCAACCAGCTACAAGAGTTGGCTAATCTTGTTAAGTATTGCACTACTGTACAATTGACAAATTGATACTAGGCTGGTTGAGTCAGACATAAAAATTAATAACATATTTTGCACACGTGTGCAAAATAAAAGATTAGCTTATATTTACTAAATTCATGCACAGATATGCAAAAAACAAAAGCACCTTTTTTATTCTGAACCAAACAGATTTGGATAAAACACTTGGCGAAGTAAAGCGTGTATAAATATGCAAGGGCGAAATGAAACTTAACACGCATTTTTGCACACGTGTGCAAAAATAAATAATAAGTCGAATACAGGTTTTGCACACCTGTGCATAATAGAGTGCGAAAGTACCATTTAACAAATACAATATCGACAAGTAGGAAGATATGTCTCAAACTCTAAATAATGCCACTCTTCAAGTTCAAAACAATCCCTTACGTTCGCTAGAAGAATGGGAAGAAGACTTACTTAATCGTTATCCCGATCCAGACAGCATAGTTAAAGAAGGTAAAACCACCGAAGAGTATAGGAATTACGAAACGACTATTAGAGATACGGTGAAAGAGTTTTATCGGTTAAATCATATTAATCAAACATATAATTTTGTACTTCAAAAAGAAAAAGAATTTTTGAAGTTTGATAAAAAAGAAATGTCTGTTTGGGATGCGGTCGAATTTTTGAATCAATTAGTTGATGATTCCGATCCTGATACAGACATGGATCAGTTACAGCATCTATTGCAAACATCAGAAGCCATTCGCGCCGATGGTCATCCTGACTGGATGGTACTTACTGGCTTCTTTCACGATATGGGGAAAGTGCTTTGTCTGTTTGGTGAACCGCAATGGGCTACCGTAGGCGATACTTATCCTGTCGGTTGTGCATTTTCTGATAAGATTGTTTTCTCAGAATTCTTTAAAGAAAATCCCGATTATCATAACCCCGATTACAACACTAAATATGGCATTTATGAGCCTAACTGTGGATTGAGTAATGTACATATGTCATGGGGGCATGATGAGTATTTTTATCAGATGATGAAAAACTATTTGCCCGAACCTGCATTATATATGCTTCGCTATCACTCATTTTATCCTCAACATCGTGACAATGCCTATGAACATTTGATGGATAAACACGATCGAGAAATGTTTAAATGGGTACGTTTGTTCAATCCCTACGATTTGTATTCAAAAAACCCTATTCCTCCTGAGTGGCAGAAATTAAAATCATACTATGAAGATTTGGTGGCTAAATATTTACCCGCAACATTAAAGTTTTAAACTGCATAAAAATATATCAATTGAGGAGTCAAAATTCAGATGTGAAAGCATAAAACAGGTAACAAGTGTTTTTTATTCCCAATCAAGCATAGAAATATTATCTTGTTTACTCCTCTATTGTTTTCAAGTAATAGAGGAGTAATAACAAATAAGTTCGCTTGACAAGCAGATTTGAGTTAATTTCTAAAATCTAACCAAAGGATGTTTACACTTTTCAAAATCTAGCATTCTAAATAAAAAGCTCTTCTCATAATTCGCTCTTTTCTGAAGTAGATTGATTGCGAAATGTTACCGATTTTAAATCTTCTATAAATCTGAAATTTCCTGATTACTGCAAATGCTTTACTATGAAGACTTTAGATGATGTGCAAGGAAATATAAACGCTTTTTTGTTTGTAAAGTTCGATAAAGAAAAATAATTTTTACTAGGGAGTAAGATAAAATTAAAAAAGTAAAAACAAAATAAATTTTTACAATTTTAAGAAAACTAATTTCTGGAAGTTTCACTCAAAAGCTCTTTTCAAACTATGTACTACCAAAGTAATTCACTAATAAATAATCTAATTAATTTTAATTAGTGTGGTGTTCATAGTTTTGCTTTAAATAATAAAACATCTAGTTTTGTGGAACTAATAGCAGTAACTCCAATTCCGTCAATTCATAAGACCTTTGGAGTCAGAATTACAAAAGCTACTAGTATCACTAGGTTAGGTCTAAAGGTTTCAGACCTAGTTCAGATTGTGATGACTGTGCAGATTTATATTCTGTTGACCTTTCTCAAATTTAAATCCATTGTTAGAAATAGATGAATATGAAGAGAATTTCGCTCATAGTTGGCATATTAGGTTTCGCGGTTGTTGGTTGTACAAATGGCGCTCAAAATAACAACGCTGCTACTAATACTACTAACAAGGCTACTAATATAAGTGCAGAAAATCTTAGTACTCCAGATAAAAAATTGCAAACAATCGGCGTCGCCTTGGGTGACTTAGGCAATCCTTTCTATAATGCAGTCCAGAAGGGGGCTGAGACAGAAGCCCAGAAAATCGGCGGTAATATCAGAGTTAATGCAGTTTCCAGTGCCTTTGACCTAAACCAACAAACCAACCAAATCGAAAACTTTACGGCTGCAAATACTGACCTAATTATCCTCAGCGCTGTTGATAAAAAAGGAGTTAAGCCAGTTATTGACCAAGCAAGGCTTGCAGGTAGGGTTGTGATTGCATTAGATTCAGCCGTTGATGCCGATGTGGATGCAATGATTAGTTCCAACAATACCCAAGCTGGTGAGGTTGCTTGTCAATATATTGCCGATCGCCTCAAAGGTCAAGGTAGTGTAGTCATTCTCAACGGTACTCCGATGGACTCAATCAATCAGCGAGTCAGTGGCTGTGAGAAATCATTGTCTAAATATCCGAATATTAAACTCATCTCTAAAGAGCAAAATGCTGAAGGGACAAGGGATGGAGGACTAAGAGTCATGAGCGATTTGCTGACAACCTTTCCGAAAATTGATGCTGTTTTTGCCACTAACGACCAAAGCGGTGTCGGCGCAGATTTAGCAGCTAAACAAGCAAGACGTAAAGAATTTTTTATTGTTGGGGTTGATGGATCGCCAGATGCAACCAAAGCAATGGAAGATAAGGATGGTGTATTTGCTGCAACTGCTGCTCAAAATCCCGCAGGGATGGCTGAAAAAGCGGTTCAGATTGGCAACGATATCATCCAGGGTAAAAAACCTGAGTCACCAAATATTCTGATTCCAGTCAAGTTGGTTACTAGAGAGAACCTCAGCAACTATCAAGGCTGGTAATTTGTAATTCGTAAATTACAACAGACAGAAAAAGGCTTGGTAAAGGAAGGTTACGCGATGTACAACTTATCCTTAGAACCCCTCTCCAAACCTCTCCCCCACAGGGAGAGAGGCTTTGATTCTTGCTCCCCTTCCCCTGTAGGGAAGGGGTTGGGGGTTAGGTCTGAGAGAAAGTTGCACACGGCGTAAGGTTAGTATATTTGACCCGGTTTTTAAATACATCGGTTCCAAATTTTGTGTAACTAAGAATCACTTGTAGGAAATATATGAATGTGAAAAAGATTGCGATCGCAGCTAGCTTACTTGGTATCATCAGTGGCAGTCTTGTCGGCTGTACAAATGGTTCTCCCGATGGCAACACAGCTACTAACACTGATACTAAACCTGCTACCAATACCAGTGCAGAGACTCAAACTGCTACTAGCAATGGAAAATTAAAATCAGTTGCCTTTACGGTTGGTGATTTAAGTAATCCTTTCTTCGTTCTCATGGGACAAGCAACTGAGGCAGAAGCGAAGAAAATCGGCGGTAAGGATGTCAATGTTACCGTAGTTTCCAGTGCCTATGATCTCAACCAACAAGCCAATCAAATTGAAAATTTCACAGCTTCCAATACTGACATCATTATTGTCAATGCTGCTGATAAAAGTGGTATTAAGCCAGCAATTGAAAAAGCGAAGCAAGCAGGTAGAATTGTCATTGCGGTAGATACAGGTGCGGAAGGAGGTGTAGATGCCACTATTACAACTAATAATGTCCAAGCTGGAGAAGTTAGTTGCAAGTATATTGCTGACCGCCTCAAGGGTAAAGGCAATGTTGTCATAGTTAACGGGCCGCCAGTGGATTCGGTGATTCAGCGAGTTACTGGCTGCGAGAACGTATTGTCTAAATATCCCGACATCAAAATACTCTCCAAAAACCAAAATGCCGAGGGTAGTCGGGATGGAGGACTCAGAGTGATGACTGATTTGCTGACAACCTTTCCAAAGATTGATGCGGTTTTTGCCATCAACGATCCCAGTGGAGTCGGTGCAGAACTAGCGGCGAACCAAGCACAACGTAAAGATTTCTTTATTGTCGGGGTTGATGGTGCGCCAGAAGCAATAACTGCGATCGCAGCGAAAGATGGTATATATGCAGCAACTGCTACTCAAAATCCGCGAGGAATGGCCGAAAAAGCAGTTCAAGTTGGCAACGACATTTTAAATGGGAAAAAACCTAGCAGTTCTACCATTTTGATTCCAGTTAAGTTGATTACAAAAGATAACGTCAGCACAGAAAAAGGCTGGAAGTAATAGAAATTGTGAATTTGCAATTGAAAAATATGTCTTTTGATATCAATCTTTTGGTGCATTTGTAAAGTTTTTGCACATACCTAGAATGTCTGGCGGTTTTCACTTAAATTAATACCAAACCTCATCTTTGTTCCTGTCTTTTCTTTAATAGAAAGATGGGTTTATCAAGAGGTTAAAACTCTGCTGCACCTAATTGAGAACCGCTATGTATGTGCATCAGGGGAAAGTTTGCGTGTCTTTTTATAGCACTCAGACTTTCCCAACAACTTCTTTAAGTAACGTTAACAAGCAAGTATGAAAATATCTCTTCCCCATTTCCTATTTTCAAACTAGTAGTCAGCTTTTAAAACATGATTTTGCGATCGATCAAATATGAATTTATTAATTTCTAATTCAGGTTCGCAAATTTTAAATAGTTTTTACAGGTTTTGCTCATGACAACCAATATTGAAACCTCACGTTCTGATACACCAACTAGCACTCCAGTGTTAGAAATGCAAGGAATTACAAAACGATTTCATGGTGTCTCTGCGCTCCAAAATGTTAATCTCACGATTTATCCGGGAGAAGTTCACGCCCTGATGGGTGAAAACGGCGCAGGCAAAAGCACATTGATGAAAATCCTGGCTGGGGCTTACATTGCCGATGAAGGAGAAATTCGGATCAATGGTCAACCCCTAAAAATTACCGACCCAGCGACAGCACGGAAGGCGGGTATTAATCTCATTTATCAAGAACTGAATGTTGCACCGAATTTAACCGTTACCGAAAATATGTTTATGGGTAGCGAGTTGCGGCGAGGTCAGCTTTTAGACCGCAAAGCGATGCAACTGGAAGCAGAAGAAGTGCTGGAAAGCCTGGGAGCTAATTTTACCGCCCAAACTATAGTTGGTACTTTGTCCATTGCCGAACAGCAGCAAGTGGAAATTGCCAGGGCGCTGAAGGATAAAAGCCGCGTTTTGGTGATGGATGAACCAACAGCAGCATTGTCTGACCGCGAGAGCGACCATTTATTTGAGGTCATTCGCAAACTGCGGCGTGATGGTATTGCGATTATTTACATCAGCCATCGCATGGAAGAAATCTATGCCCTAGCTGACCGGATTAGCGTGTTGCGTGATGGTCAATATATTGGCAGTCTCACACGCAGCGAAATTTCTCCGCAGCGATTGGTGCAGATGATGGTTGGTCGCTCCATGCAAGACTTTTACGAACATCAACGGCAAATGAATCCTGGCCCAGTGGTACTGTCAGTCAGAAATATGAGCGACGCCCGCAAGAAGATTGAGCCGGCTAGTTTTGAACTTCATGCTGGAGAAATTCTCGGTTTAGCTGGGTTGGTTGGTGCCGGACGCACAGAACTATCCCGGCTGATTTTTGGTGCAGACCGTAAAGCTAGTGGTGAAGTATTCTTGAATGGCAAAAAACTGGAAATTAATACCCCCAGTGATGCCATTGAAGCGGGAATTGGCTACGTTCCAGAAGACCGCAAAGACCAAGGTTTATTTCTGGAGATGAGCGCCCGCAAGAATATTGCCATCAACACACTCAAGCAAGATGCCAAAGGTGGAATTGTTAACTGGCCTTCAGTGAATCGCCTGTCAACAGACGCGGTGGAAAACTTTAATATCCGCCTAGCCAATTTGGAAATTAGAGCGCTCGATCTTTCTGGTGGTAATCAACAGAAGCTACTGCTAGCGCGTTGGTTAGCCATTAAACCGAGAGTGTTGATGTTAGATGAACCGACACGCGGCGTAGATATCGGTGCTAAAAGTGAAATTTACCGAATTATGAGCGAATTAGCAGCACAAGGTGTTGCTATTTTAATGGTTTCCAGCGAACTATCAGAGATTGTCGGCATGAGCGATCGCGTCTTAGTGATGCGAGAAGGACAACTGGTAGGCGAACTGGATGGCAGTCTTGGCAAAGAAATCACCCAAGAAAAGATTATGCACTACGCAACTGGAGCATCGGAGGTATCAGCATTATGAGTCAGACAGTCAGACCGCCTATCAATAAATCAGCCAACAATCCCGCAGCTCGCAACCGGAAATCAATCAGCACCCTGTTGGAAGTTGCGGGTATTTTGCCAATCTTAGTAATTATCTGCATCTTATTTGCATTCCTTTCTCCCAACTTCCTCACCGGCGGTAACATCGTCAATATCTTGCGTCAGGCATCAATCAATATTGTGCTAGCGACAGGAATGACCTTTGTAATTCTCACCGGAGGTATTGACCTTTCGGTTGGGTCAATCTTAGCTGTTTCTGCGGTAGTTGCATTGCTGGTATCGCTACTACCGGCTTTAAGTTGGGCGGCTGTACCTGCTGCATTGCTAGCAGGATTGCTTTTAGGCTTACTCAACGGCGCTCTGATCACCTTTTTGGATGTGCCACCTTTTATTGTCACCTTGGGTTCACTTACCGCCTTGCGGGGTGTGGGCTTCTTGATTGCCAAAGGTACAACCTTGATTAATCGGGACATAAATTTTGCTTGGGTGGGTAATACATACGTCGGTCCCTTTCCTTGGCTAGTGATAATTGCGCTACTGACTGTAATAGCTAGCTGGTTTGTGTTGCGGCAAACTGTTTTAGGAGTGCAGATATATGCCGTTGGTGGTAACGAACGGGCAGCCAGATTAACAGGGATTAAAGTTAATCGGGTGTTGTTATTTGTCTATGGTATTAGCGGATTATTGGCAGGCTTAGGAGGAATCATGAGCGCCAGCCGTCTTTATAGTGCCAGTGGCGTATTAGGTCAGGGTTATGAATTAGATGCGATCGCAGCTGTTATTCTAGGTGGAACCAGCTTTACAGGTGGTATTGGTACTATTGGCGGCACACTTTTAGGTGCATTAATCATTGCTATTCTCAACAACGGTTTAACCTTGTTGAACCTCTCTTACTTCTGGCAACTAGTCGTCAAAGGACTAGTAATTATTTTGGCAGTAATGATCGATCGGTTACGCAGACGTTCTAGACGTTGAACAAAAGGCAGGGGAGCTGGGGAGCAGAGGAGAAGTTGCAGTAAGTCTTTCCCCTCTGCCCCTCCGCCCCTCTGCCCCTCTGCCCCTCCGCCCCTCTGCCCCTCTGCTCCTCTGCCCCTCCGCCCCTCTGCTCCTCCGCCCCTCCGCCCCTCTGCCTCCTATACCCAATTCCCAATAATATATAAACTTATGTCTACCACTACTGTTCGTCGTAAAGCCAACACGTTTTATGTAATTTTGATTGCTGGTGCTGCGGCACTCGGCGGGTTTTTATTCGGTTTTGACACTGCTGTAATCAACGGTGCGGTTTTATCTCTAGCAAAAGCTTTTAACACCAGTAGTTGGATAACAGGGCTAGCAGTGTCCCTAGCATTACTGGGTTCTGCCGTAGGAGCCTTCTTTGCTGGACAGATTGCAGACCGTTATGGTCGAGTCAATGCAATGGTGGTCGCTTCGGCGTTGTTTACTATCAGTGCCATTGGCTCTGGGTTTGCCTTCACTATCTGGGATTTTATCTTTTGGCGAGTATTAGGTGGGATTGGCATCGGCGTTGCTAGCGTCATCGCACCAGCTTACATTGCCGAATGTTCTCCCACCCATTTGCGGGGAAGGTTAGGATCTCTGCAACAATTAGCGATCGTAGTCGGAATTTTCGTTGCCTTATTGAGCGACTACTTTATCGCTACGTCAGCAGGTTCAGCAGACTCGCCGTTTTTGTTTGGGGTTGCAGCTTGGCGCTGGATGTTTTGGACAGCAGTCCCACCAGCAGTATTCTACGGGATGGTAGCTTTAACAATTCCTGAATCTCCCCGTTACTTGGTTGCTAAAGGACGAGAATCAGAAGCTGCTAACGTTCTGACCAAGATTTTAGGGGGTGACGTACTGCCAAAAATCGAAGAAATTCGGCAGACAGTGCTTCGCGAACGCCAACCCAGGTTTTCTGACCTCTTAAGCAGAAGTGGCGGACTCCTCCCCATTGTTTGGATAGGAATAGGCTTATCTGTATTACAGCAATTTGTTGGGATTAATGTAATCTTTTACTACAGCAGCGTTTTGTGGCGGGCAGTCGGGTTTTCCGAAAAAGATTCCCTATCAATCACCGTGATTACAGGAGCCGTCAACATTATTACAACACTGATTGCGATCGCCTTTGTAGATAAATTTGGTCGCAAGCCCTTACTGATAATAGGGTCGGTTGGCATGACCTTGACCTTGGGGACGATGGCTTATCTTTTTGGCCATGCTCCCCTCGATGCTGCTGGGAACCCCAATCTTACCGGAAGTGCCGGGACTATGGCTCTCATCGCAGCCAACCTCTATGTATTTTGCTTCGGTTTCTCCTGGGGGCCAGTGGTTTGGGTACTGTTGGGAGAAATGTTTAATAACAAAATTCGAGCCGCTGCACTTTCAATTGCTGCTGCTATGCAATGGGTTGCGAATTTCATCATTTCCACAACATTTCCTCCTATACTGCAATATTTCGGTCTAGGTTCTGCCTATGGACTCTATACAGTTGCAGCAGCTACCTCATTCTTTTTCATTCTCTTTTTTATTAAGGAAACCAAAGGGATTGAGTTAGAGGATATGTAATTCGTAGTCTCATCAAGTCGGGAGCATCCCAATTTTGCCAAAAAACACAGGGCTGGTACAGAATCTCTCTAGAAACCTCTTTCCTTTGCGGTTCGTTATTTCATTCTCCACCTAAGTCCAAATACCCTATAAAGATAAACTTGCACATTTGGGATGCTCCCCATCAAGTCTGATTTTGCCACAAGTATTATGACAGGTTAAGAAAGTTTGTAGTAAGCACTTTAGTGCTGAGATGAGAGTTAGAGCCACCCACTACGAACTTATCAAAGTTAATTTGGTGAAATAGATACAAACTCTCGCTTCAGTCAATCAGTAAAAAGATGGAAACTATCAATACGGCTCTTTGTTCTTCTGGTTTATCCGGCATGGTATTTCATGCGCCGTTTATTGATTTACATCCCGGATTTAAATTAGCAGGTTCTTGGGAAAGAAGCAAAAAGCTGATACAACAACAATATCCTGATGTCAAAAGCTATCCTTCTTTGGAAGCATTGCTAGCAGACGAGCGAGTAATCTTAGTGGTAGTAAATACACCCACTTATACCCATTACGATTATGCTAAACAAGCATTGCTGGCAGATAAACATGTAGTGGTAGAAAAAGCATTCACCACAACGGTAGCAGAAGCAAAACATCTCAAAGAATTGGCACAAAAACAGGGGAAAAAATTATCTGTATATCAAAATCGGAGGTGGGATAGTGATTTTCAAACAGTCAAAAAAATTGTTCAAGCAGGCTTATTAGGTGATATTGTTGAAGCAGAATTTCAATTTCAAAAATATAAGCCAACCCTCAGTCATAAACAACATGTTGAAGTTCCCAGTCCGGGGGCAGGAACATTAAACAATTTAGGGCCGCACTTAATAGACCAAGCTTTGCATCTATTTGGGATGCCTGATGCTATTTTTGCAGACATCCGTATCACTAGGCTGCGATCGCAGGTAGATGATTGTTTTGAGTTGATACTATACTACGACAAACTGCGCGTCAAATTAAAAGCAAGTTTTCTTGTGCGTGAGCCTGCACCTGCCTATATCATACATGGCACTAAGGGTTCTTTTCTCAAAAGTAGAGCCGATAAGCAAGAAGAGTATTTAGTGGCGGGTATGAAGCCTAACACACTTGATTGGTATACAGAGCCGGAAAGTGAATATGGCTTGCTGCATACAGAAAAAGACACAAAAGTCATTCGAGAAAAAGTCAAAAGCTCACAGGGAAGCTATTTAGGTTATTACGATGCAGTCTATAAATCTATTGTTAGTAATCAGCCAATTGCTGTTACCGCCGAAGACGGAATTAATGTAATGAAAATTATAGAAGCAGCTATTAAAAGCAGCAACGAGCAAAAAGTCATAACGTTGCTTGAAGTGAGCTAAAACTCCAACTTAAAATATGTAATTTTAATGTTGATTAGCTCATACTTTGGTTCGAGGATAATTTATTTCGATTACAAGCTCATAATTCAACCATTTTCAATTAATAAATCAATGCTAAAAACTATTTTTCCTAGCTTTTTTATTTTATTTTTGGCAATTCCAGCAGTTTGGGCAGCACCTCCAGAAGACGATCCGAATACAGCAGATGCTAATCGGAGTTTGCAGGGACAAGTCACTTCTGTTTCCCAGTTTTCTGATGTACAACCAACCGATTGGGCATTTGGTGCATTGCAATCGCTGGTAGAACGCTACGGTTGTATTGCAGGTTATCCCAATTCTACCTATCGCGGCAACCGTGCCTTAACCCGTTATGAGTTTGCCGCAGGTTTAAATGCTTGTTTGGATCGGATTAATGAGTTAATTTCTACAGCTACTAGCGATTTAGTTAATAAGCAAGATTTGGCAGTGATGCAAAAGTTGCAGCAAGACTTTGCCGCAGAACTGACAACTCTGCGCGGACGAGTAGATACCTTAGAAGCACATACAGCAACATTGGAGGCGCAGCAGTTTTCTACTACTACTAGGTTGAATGCTCAAATTATTACCGCTATTAGTGATACCTTTGGCGATCGGGTAGGTGGCGATCGCGATGAATCCAATCTCTACTTTTCAAATCGGGGTCGTCTCAACTTTGAGAGCAGTTTCACTGGCAAAGATTTATTGCGAGTCCGGTTAGAATTTGGTAACTTTGCGAATTCCAATGGTGCAAGCCAAATTGCCGCAGCCACAGGCACAGGGATGACACGCCTGAACTTCGATTATGACAGCAACGAGACACTTTTTGTCCCCCACATCCGTTATTACTTCCCAGTCAGTGAATCCCTTAACTTCGTTGTTGGGCCTACAGGCATTGGTTACACCGACATTTCCACCACCGTCACTCCCCCCACAATCGCTGATGACGGCAATGGGGTTCCCTCACTTTTTGGATCGTACAGTCCCTTATTCCGGCGAGGTGGCGGTGGTGCAGCCGCTAACTGGAACATTACTAAAGACTTGGTTCTTACCTTGGGCTATTTAGCAAACACTCCCAATGTGCCATCGGGGAGCAACGGCTTGTTTGATGGCGGCTACAATGCCCTGGCGCACTTAGCCTATTACGGTAAGGAAGGAGCAATTGGTGTTGCCTACTCTCATGGCTATAGCCCTGGTGGAATACCTGATATCTCCGCTGGAACGGGTAGCGTCTTGTCAAACGCTCCCTTTGGCAACAACATTGCTACTTCCAACGATATTGTCGGCACACAGGGATACTATCGCTTCTCCCCGAATTTCCAAGTCCACGCTTGGGGTGGATATATTTGGGCAAATGCCAAGAGTTCTGGTTTGAGTGATATTTCCAATGGTAGGGGTGGAACGGATTCTCTATTTGTGAACAATGGTGCCAATGCCAATGTCTGGTTTGGGGCTGTTGGTGTGTCGTTTCCCGATGTGGGTGGTAGAGGCAATCTCCCAGGAATTCTCTTTGGTATACCACCCCATGTCTCTAACAGTGATGTCCGTCAAGACCGAGACAACGCTTACCATATCGAAGCATTTTATCGTTATCGGCTAAATGACAACATCTCAGTTACTCCTGGTTTTTGGGTGATTCTCAACCCGGAAAACGACAGCAGGAATGATACGCAGTATGTGGGTGTGCTTCGCACAACCTTCGATTTTTAACTGAATGTCAATGGTTTGCTTGTCAACAGAGTGCTGAATACTCAGCACTCTTTAAGAACTTCCAGTGAAAAAACAAAAACTATTCTTCTGTTACTACCAAATTCCACAGCACATCAATCCCATTTCCTACATATTTTGAATCGTGGTTTTGTGAAATCCATTCGGCGACAGTAGCAGTAACATTGCTGGAGTTTTTGATTTTTAAAGCTCTTTGGGGAATGAATTAGCCCTGCCTGAGCGGTTACGATTTATTTTATATTTTTTCTTAACTGTCTTAACTGTCTTAACTGTCCTTGTTTTAAATAAAATATTGTGAAATACTGTCAACTAAATTCATCTGTGCGGGATAGTTTAACAGCAAAGTTGATATAACATTTCATATAACGGAGATTAAATATGCCTCTTGTTGAAACTCAAGATTTGTTGGATCGAAAATTCGATGTTTGTTTTACTCATGCTGATGTGAACGGTAACGGCATTCTAGAACAAGCCGATGTACTCGCTCTCGCCGCTCGCGTTGCTACTTATCTCGGCGAGCCTATGGGCAGTCCCAAAACACAGAAACTGTTCCAAACGTTTGAACACTTTTGGACTCATGTACAAGCCAAGATGGATGTTGATAACGATGGCCAAGTGACTCCAGAGGAATGGCGCAATGGCTTAAAGTCCTTCGCCGAAGATTCAGAAGCCTATAAATCAGCCTTCCATCCCCTTGCAAAAGCGATTTTCACAATCTGCGATCGAGACGACAACGGTTTCCTCGAACAAAGTGAGTTCGCCAAATTCCACCAAGCTTTTGGCTGTAAGGCGGCGAACAGCCAGCTAGCTTTCCAGAAGCTCGACAGCAACGGCAACGGACAGCTTACGGTCGATGAACTCCTGATCGCGTGGCAGGAATACTACACCAGTAGCGACCAAAATGCGGGAGGCAACTGGCTGTACGGCGACGTTTGGGACAATACGGTGGTTGTCGGCAGCAAGACAAGATGACCTACTCAAGCGTCGTTGCCAGACTGATGCGACCCAAGCTTAGGTAGTGCAACGATTCACAAAAAATTATGCCATATAGTTAAAAATCCTTATCTGAAAAGGTTTTCAGCTTTTAGCTATATGGTACTTATTAGTTATGAATCAACATTGCCTAGTTTGAGCCAATTTAGACAATTTTTAATAACTATTCTTTGCAATCATCAGGGTTTTGGGCATTTCTCTGATGAGGTATCAGCTTCCCTTTTAGGCAATGAATAACTAGAATATCGCTCCTAAATAAATATTTTTTTAACTGTCTTAACTGTCCTTGTATTCTTATTTAGAGTCTGAGATGTTAAGAACTGATTTATTTTGAATAGTATAGTCTTTAGGTTGATAGTTTATGAGTTCTGAAATTTTAGATACTTGCATCTCACAGCAAGTGAGTAGTGTTGTAGTTGTTCAGGAGCCAGAAAGAATTTGTGATACAGATCATGGCTATGTTCGAGGCTGGGGTGTAACTGAAGAAACTGTTGGATCGAAGCACCTTAGTATGGCTCACGGCATAATTCCTCCAGGAGCAGGTGCAACCCCACACTACCATCCTTTTGAGACTGCGATATACATTATTACGGGAACGTGCAGAGTTTTGCTAGGTGTTGAGAATGATACATTTGTAGATATAAAAGCAGGCGATTTTCTCTATATTAAAACTGGTGTCGTGCATTGTCCGGTTAATTGCGGGCAGGAAGTGATGGAATATATCGTTGCCCGAAGTTCGCCACAAGAAATTTGTCTTTATCCTGACCAAAAATGTTGAAGCTGAATATTATCACTTTACATCTTTTAGGGAATGAAACAGCCCTGCCCTTGTAGAGGGGGGAAATAAGAAATCTTGTTCCCTCCCCAATGGATCTACCGTGTACACAGAAGTCTTGAAATCCCACCTAAAACTTGGTTTCGTTTCCCTAGCCCTAAAATAAGGGGGAGAAATTGAGTTTCCAGTTGCCCAAAAGTGGGGTATTAATGGGGCTAAAAGGTTTAAAACCCTTGCGGACTATACTTGTGTGTACACCTTAGCCCCAATGGATTGGGGAGGGTTAGGGTGGAGTAAAACTGACGCTAAAAACCAAGTGAGTAAGCTATTTCTGGCGTACTCATGTGTTATTTCGGCGTTCGCATTTGTTACTTTGGCGATCGCATTTGTTGCTTTGGCGTTCGCATTTGTTGCTTTGGCGATCGCATTTGTTACTTTTGCGATCGCATTTGTTAATTCGGCGTTCGCATTTGTTGATTCGGCGATCGCATTTGTTGATTCGGCGTTCGCATTTGCTGCTTTTGCGATCGCATTTGTTGCTTTGGCGATCGCATTTGTTACTTTTGCGTTCGCATTTGTTACTTTTGCGATCGCATTTGTTACTTTTGCGTTCGCATTTGTTGCTTTGGCGAACTCATTTGTTACTTTTGAATTCGCATTTGTCACTTTTGCGTTCGCATTTGTTATTTCGGCGTATTTTAGCCAATAGGCGCTACTTCTGCATATTCCGCTTCATTTGCTCTAACTCATCCTGAGTTTCCCAGCTACGGAACTTCTCTTCTAAGTCATCAAAACCACTAGAAAAAGTGCTAGTTTTATTTGACCAGCCAATGGTTTCCGAACGCTGCTGGGTTTGCGCTTTAGCACGGGCTGTCTGTGCTTCGGCTGCTTTAGCTTGCACTTCCTGCCGCCGTTGCTGAATTTTTTTCAGTAATTCTTGAGATTGGTTAATGCGTTCTTTCAGCCCTTGCATGTGTCCCCAGCGCTGATTTCCTTCGCGCAACAGGGCTGCTTCTCGCTCGCCCGCTGCTGCCGCCAAATCCTCTCTATTAGCGTTTTTGGCTTTTTGAATGCGGATATGCCAACGCTGAATTTCTTGCGCGGTGGAGAGAATTTCTTCTTCCGATCGCTTCTCTTGTAATCTTAAATCTGCGATTAGCTTTAATGTGTCTTCTTCTTGCTCACGCAGCTGTTCTAGCAGCGCCTCTAACTCCAAATGTGGATTGTTACGCAAGAATTCTTCTAAACGGTTTTCTAAAAACCGACTCAAATCATCAAATAAGCCCACTGCTAGAACTCCAGAGATCGGGTGCGTGCCTATTTTATTGTAGTGGTCAGATGGACTTCTGGGTGTTAGTTAGATTTCAAAGTTGGGAAGAATGTATTTAGTGAAACTACGCAAATAACCCTGACTTACAAAATAAGGCTTTAATCAGTATGAGTTCTGACTTTCAACCACCACCTAAGAGCTTGTCCATACTAGCTACTGTAGGAGGAGTCGTTACCGCTGCGATCGCGATCGCACTTTTAAATGGTTGGTCTAAGCAGCTTTCCAATACTTCTATAAAAAAACCTGAAATATCAACATCCCCAACTGCTTCCCAACCAGAGAAGCCCCAAAACCCTGTCTTTAGTGCAGAACAAGCTGAAATAGTTGCTAGCCTTGATGCTAAATCCGTAGTTTTGCCAGGTCAACCGATTCCTAAGAATCAATTAACAGTAGCCATAATTCCATACGTTGCTCCTGGAGTTGGAAAACTAACCCCAGAAGAAATGACAACGGCCCGTCAAGCTTGGTCATACTTCCAGCGTAACTGGAACGATGAAACTGGCTTGATTAGTTCTGTTGATGGCTTTGCTGCTGTAAGTATGTGGGATCAGGCAGCAGCGATCGCCGCCTTAGTCAGTGCTAGAGAACTCAATATCGTGCCTGCGGCTGAATTTGAAGCCAAAATGAGCAAAATGTTGAATACACTGGCGTCAATGCCTTTGTATAAAGGAGAACTACCCAACAAAGTTTACAATGCGAAAACTCTCGTACCTGTTAATTATGGTCAACTAGAAAAACGGGAAGAAATTGGCTGGTCAGCCATTGATTTGGGGAGAATGGCAATCTGGTTGAAGATTGTCGAAGCAAAGTATCCAGAAATGCGATCGCAAACAGCAGCAGTTTGGAAACACTGGCAAGTCAAGCGTCTGACCGCAAACGGTCAAATGTATGGTACTGCTGTCATCAAAGGCAAAGAACAATACAATCAAGAAGGTCGCTTGGGCTATGAGAATTATGCTGCTTATGGTTTGAAGCTTTGGGGCTTGAATGTTAATCAAGCTTTAGATTATCAGTCCCATACTGCCTTTGTCGATCTTTACGGACAGGGAATTCCTTACGACAAACGAGACTATAAAAACTCTGGAGCCAATAACTACGTTCTTAGCGAACCCTATATCTTGGATGGTATCGAAACTGGGTTTCAAGCTTTGCCTAAAGCTTATGCCGATCGGATTTTAGCTGCTCAAGCAGCGCGTTATGAAGCGACAAAACAATTAACTGCCGTCACCGAAGATAACTTAGATCGCGCGCCATACTTTGTTTACAGCAGCTTATTTGTCAATGGAGAACCTTGGGCAACCATCGCGGATACCAGAGAACAGCACAACGATTTGCGATTCCTCAGTGCCAAAGCTGCGATCGGCTGGCATGTGCTTTATAACACTACTTATACCCGTCAGTTATTTGATTTCGTTCAAGGCAATCTTAAGTCTCAAGAAGGCTGGTACAACGGCTTTTATGAGTCTTTGCGTCAGCCGAATAAAACTCTCACCGCTAACAATAATGGTGTAATTCTGGAAAGCTTACTGTATAAGCAAGTTGGGCAGCCACTTACTGTTTGGGCAGGAGTCAAGAGCCATAAGTTAACCGAGAAGACTATAAAAAGACCATAAGTTAAGTTATTTCATGTCCGCGATCGCCCTCCTCAATCCTCTATTTGCTACAGTGTGTAGACGGGTATTGCCCACTCAAAATAAATCGCATAAAAAAACCCCTAGCATTTCTACTAGGGGTGAGAAATAATACCATTTCACTTGATGTTTGTCTGAGATGACCCTGTTTATGCCTCTGCTCTAGGCAAGAGGCTGGAGTGTTTCTCAAATATTACAGTAAAAAGCGATCGGGTATAAAATTAGCCAACATTTGCCAAGAGCAATTCTCGTTTTTCTGATTTTTTAACTCTCACTTGAGAGTCATCATCAACATCGATGAGAGCTGTGTCTCCATCTGTAATTTCACCAGACAGCATTGCTTCGGCGAGAGAATCTTCTAGGAGGCGCATAATTGCCCGGCGTAATGGCCTAGCGCCGTAGCTGGGGTTATAACCCTCTTGTACCACAAGCTCTTTGAAGCGATCGCTAACTTCTAAGATAATTCCCTTTTCTGTCAAGCGGCTAGCAACATCGCGAAGCATAATTTCGGCGATTTGCTTAACTTCATCCTTGGAAAGCTGGGTGAAGACGATAATCTCATCGAGACGGTTCAGGAACTCTGGACGGAAGTAAGCTTTCAATTCTTCATTTACCAAGGTGCGGATGCGGTTATAACTAGCGTCGGCTTGAGTGTCGAAGTCAAAGCCTAAGCCACTACCACCTTTTTCAATCACCTTGGAACCGATGTTAGAAGTCAAAATGATCAGCGTATTCTTGAAGTCCACTTTCCGACCTTTGGCATCGGTAAGATGGCCGTCATCCAAGAGTTGCAGCAGCATATTGAATACATCGGGGTGTGCTTTTTCGATTTCGTCGAATAGCAGCACTGAGTATGGTTTCCGCCGCACGGCTTCTGTAAGTTGTCCGCCTTCGTCGTATCCGACATAACCAGGAGGCGAACCAATTAGCTTGGCGACGGTGTGGCTTTCCATGTATTCGGACATATCTAGCCGAATCATCGAATCTTCCGCACCAAAGAAGTAGGCAGCTAGTGCCTTCGCCAATTCTGTTTTACCAACTCCAGTAGGACCAGAGAAGATAAAGCTAGCAATGGGACGATTGGGATTTTTCAAGCCAACGCGGGCGCGACGGATACCGCGAGACACTGCCGTAACTGCTTGCTCTTGACCGATGAGCCGCTGATGCAGAGTGTCTTCTAGATGTAGGAGCAACTCTGACTCAGATTCAGTCAGCTTGTTGACTGGTACGCCAGTCCAAGAGGCAACGATTTGAGCAATGTCTTCTTCGTCAACTACAGTTGAGTTGACAGGTTGCTCGTTTGGTGTAAACGTTGCTTGCAGTTGTTCTGCGAGTTTTAACTCTTGGTCGCGCAGTTCTGTAGCTTTGTCAAAATCTTGGACTCTGACTGCTGCTTCTTTTTCTTTGGTAACGCCAGCGAGTTCCCGCTTAAGTTCTTTATTGGGAGAACTTTGGGAGTTCCGCAGACGAACGCGAGAACCAGCTTCATCAATCAAGTCAATTGCCTTATCGGGCAAGAAGCGATCGCTAATATAGCGGTCTGATAATTCTGCTGCTGCTACAAGTGCTGAATCCAAAATTGTGACTTTGTGGTGCTGTTCGTAAGCACCGCGCAAGCCGTAGAGAATTTGTACGGTTTCCTCTACTGAGGGTTCCCCGACCTTAATCGGTTGGAAACGACGCTCTAGGGCGGCATCGCGCTCAATATGCTTCCGATACTCATCGAGGGTAGTTGCGCCGATGCACTGGAGTTCACCCCGTGCTAAGGCAGGTTTCAGGATGTTGGCTGCATCCAAGCCACCTTCTGTACCACCAGCGCCAACCAAGGTGTGAATTTCGTCAATCACCAAGATGATATTGCCGACAGTGCGAACTTCTTCCACAACTTTTTTGATGCGTTCTTCAAAATCGCCACGGAAGCGAGTTCCAGCTACCAATGACCCCATATCGAGGCTGATAACTTGTTTGTCTTGCAAACTTTCAGGAACATCCTGGTTGATAATTCGTTGAGCTAGACCTTCGGCGATCGCAGTTTTACCAACTCCTGGTTCCCCAATCAACACTGGGTTATTCTTAGTCCGGCGACCGAGAATTTGGATTGCCCGCTCAATTTCCTTCTGGCGACCAACTACGGGGTCGAGTCTGCCTTCTTGGGCTAATTTGGTCAAATTTCTGCCAAATTCTTCCATTGTTAGCGGTTGGGTGCGCTTTTGATTACCACTACCAGCAAAAGCCGGTGCATTTTCACCCAAACGGCGAACTATGGCACTGCGGACACTCTTGAAGTCAACACCTAGATTTTGCAGTACTTTGGCGGCGACACCTTCACCAGCCTCGGTTAATCCTAAGAGTAAGTGTTCAGTGTTAATGTAATTCTGTCCCAAACTATGAGCTTCTTTAAACGATTGCTCGAAGAGGCTTTTTACTTTAGGAGTAAAAGGAATTTCTGGTGGTACAAAGCCAGAACCCCTACCAATAATTTTTTCTACCTCGCGACGTGCATCTTTGAGGGTAACGCCTAATTCAGCTAGCACTTTAGCAGCAACCCCAGTTCCTTCTCCCATTAAACCCAGGAGAATTTGCTCAGTTCCTACGAAGTTATGTCCCAGGCGACGTGCTTCCTCCTGAGCTAACATAATTACTCTAATGGCTTCGGAAGTGAAGTGTTCAAACATAATGGGTTATTGCTCCCTCGCTGCTTGGACTTTGGGTGAGATAAAATTCACCCTCATCTAAAGTTTTTTGTATTTTCTTAAGGACTAATGTAACTTTATTTAAAGTTAAGTGGCAGTGGTGAGAGCCGTAAGACATCAGGTGTACTTGCCGTCTACTAAAAGTGTTGAGTAGAGTACGGAGAAAGTCAGAAGTGGCAAAGTTGACAGTTAAACTTTCGGTATTTGACAATTTTCTTTTGTCTGTTCTGTTTTCCACTGTCAGCTAAACTTAAAATTCAGGACTTAGCACTCTAAACTCAGGACTGACAATGACTGAAGCAACGGCCGGTAAAGATCAACAACATCCACTTTATAACCGCGATCGCCCCCTTATTGATATTTTACTCGCTCAAGAGGCGACAGACTATAACTTAGCAGAATTGGCTAGACTGCGAATGCGCTATCAAGGGTTTCCAGGGGCGAGAGACATCCAAAAAGACCTAGATAAAGTCTTGCAACAGTGGGGTTTGAGCGAGACCGAGCTTTTTGAGAAAACTCGTCAAATTCACGATTTGGGTGGAATTTACAAAAGCCGTGGCAAGAAAGATGAACAGGATTGGAATTAGTTATCAAGGAAGGCAGGAGGCAGAGGGCAGGAGGCAGGAGGAAAATTGCCCAGCTATTGAGCGACTTGCCCTGAGCGTAGTCGTTTGCGATCGCTACCTTGTTTCCAGAACGAGACGAGTTTAGACAAGTCTTCTTGGAAATAGTCTAAATCGATTGTGGCGATCGCTTCCTCAATTTCTGCTCCTGCGATCGGGAAAGTTTTGCCAATAAAGCTTGATATCTGCCAGAGAATCGTAAAACTTGAAATATGTTAGGAATTTGTTTTGGCAAAAGTATTACATTTCTGAGGATCGCCCGTTTGGATACCTTGTTTAAACCAACGAACCCTTTGGGCGGAACTACCATGTGTAAAAGATTCTGGCACAGCATAGCCTTTAGCTTGTTTTTGCAAGCGGTCATCTCCAATACTGCTAGCTGCGTTCAATGCTTCTTCAATATCACCTGTTTCCAGAATTTGCCGTGAGCGTTGAGCATGATTTGCCCAAACGCCTGCAAAACAGTCTGCTTGTAATTCTAATCGCACAGAAAGCTGATTTGCTTGCGTCTGACTCACTTGGTTCTGCAAGGTTTGAACTTGCTGCGAAATCCCCAGTAGATTTTGGACATGATGTCCAATTTCATGAGCAATCACGTATGCTTGAGCAAAATCTCCCGGTGCCTGATATCGAGTCTTCAAATCGCGGTAAAAACTCAAGTCAATATACACCTTTTGATCGCGCGGACAATAAAACGGCCCAACTGCTGAACGTGCAAATCCACAAGCAGACTCTACCGCTCCTGAGTAAAGAACTAACTTTGGTTCTACATAAGTTTTTCCGTCTTGCCGAAACTGCTCACTCCATGTATCTTCTGTATCAGCCAGTACAACAGATACAAAATCCGCCATTCGATCTTGAGTTTGAGATCCTGTTGTTTGAGGTGACTCAGGTATCGGGCTATCAGTTGGCGGGGAATCTTGTTGCCAAAGGGCACTGGGATCGCCACCCAATAGTAAAACCACTAGCGATATGAGTACTGCTCCTACGCCCCCACCCACGACAGGAGCGGAAATCTTCATCCCACGCCGATCTTCAACATTTGTACTCCGACGACCTATTTGCCAACGCATAATTACTGCTTACCAAACTCATAAAGAAATACGGCTTGAACTAGGTAGGATGAAATCTACACAAGCCTTTTAGCTATACAAATTAATATTACTTATTCTATGTATCGATCTCTTCTGCCTACGGACAAACAATAAATAAAGGACAGTCAGCCTTTAGAAAGGTTTTGTTAAACAGGTTGTCCATCAAATCACACAGAATTCCCGGACTCGTTATAAAAAACACCACAGTTAGGACGGAAGCGGAATTTCAAAGACGTAATTTGCATTCCATGACCAAGCTGTGAGAATTTAAAATATCAACACAGGGGAATGTTGTTATGTCTGCGTTGGATATACACATGTAGTTAAGGCTGTTCCGTGCCACTCACTAATAATAATTCTGCATCAGTTAGAGGTTTTTCCATCTTGGTGTATTTACTTTTTGACTCGCACCGTTGAGGCTGTTACTGCCTACCTAATGAGCGAGAGAATGTATTTTATTACTAAGGATAGTTTTGAATTGAACCAACTCGTATTTAATATAACAAGTACTGAAGAATCAACTTTGTCAGTGATTAATCTTTCCCCTGCGACCAAGGAGTAATTATGGTTTTAAGTCAATATCAACGTGCTGTAGGCGTATTTACTCATCGGATAGATGCAGAACGGGCAATACATGAGTTGAGAGATTCTGGCTTGGCGATGGAGAAAGTATCTGTAGTTGTACAAAATTCAGATCGCAATCATGAGATTACTGGTAATGAAGTTAAAGAGGACACTAATGATAAAGCTGACGAAGGTGCAACAGTAGGAGGACTTTCAGGGGGCGCTGTTGGTGGGTTAACTGGTTTATTAGTGGGTCTTGGGACTTTAGCAATCCCTGGAGTTGGCCCAATAATGCTGGCTGGGGCAGCGGCAACTGCTTTGGTTACAACCCTTGTTGGGGCGAGTATTGGTGCTGCCACTGGGACTTTTGCTGGTGCATTAGTTGGTTGGGGAATGTCGTCAGAGCAAGCTAGAGCATATAACGAGCGAGTAGAGGACGGACACTATTTAATAATCGTGGATTGTACATCTTTTGAAATTGCTAAAGTACAAGAAATACTACAGCGTTGGGGTATTGAAGAGTTTGGTATTTACGAGCATCTCAACAGTGAATCTGAAACTACAAATTCTCTGACCACAACGACTTCTGCTAGTGCAATTCCTAATAAAAGTGGGATGATGTCTAAGTATAGTGTTAGTTGCTTTAATAGCATAGATAATGCTGAAGCGGCAATTAAGGATATGTGTATCGCAGGTTTTTCAGTAAACCAGATTTCCTTGATTTGTAAAGACTTTTCTCAATTGGTTGTGCCAACAGGCATTAATTTAAGTGAACGCTTTGACGCTATGAGGTTAGGAATAGCAGATGAGTGGGCACGCTTTTATAACGAGCAAATAGAGCAAGGCAATTACATACTTATTGTTAGCGGCACAGATCGCGAGCAAGATATAGCTAGGTCTATTCTGGGTAATTATGGGGTGCAAGAGTCTCAAATTTATGATCCAATGTTAATTCGCTCTTAAAAGCGGGTGCTGTCATGAATGGGAGCAAACTTATTTAAGTTTTGGCAGATACAGCAGAATTCAGAATGGGTTACGCCCCGCTGCGCTAACAGGATTAAAATACGCTTTATATCTGGGTAACAGATTTAGCTTGTGTACCTCGCCAACTTGAAATCTGCTGTATCACTAAGCAATGGGTTTTGCAGCCTGAAAACTCTACTATGCAGACAATCGACACCTTTCAAGGTTATACCGAGTGGTGTCGATGAGCTTCAACACATTCACCTGACAGTAAAATACCTTACTTAAAATTCTCAACAGTTTGGCTTTGCTCAGGGTCAGCAGTGAGCGAAGCTGAAGGGTCAACCTGTATAGCCTCTTTCTCCGTCTCCAGTTGCTCCCGTTGCTTGCCATACTCCCGCAGCTGCTTCAAAAGGTTTTCTTGGGATGAGTTTGGGATAGACGGACTGGGACTTGGTTGAAGGTCGGTGTCGGTACTTGCAAAATTAGCCGCTGAGGGATTAATTTCGTAGACTGATAGCGATTTGTCATTAAACATCGCCTGTTGGGTTGGTGCTGGGGTAGGAATTAGATTCTTTGGTTTGCTCACAGCAGCTTTTACCGAATCTAGAGTAGTAGCAACCTGCACTTGTTGCTGCATCTGTTGTGTAGAAGATACTAAACCACTTAAACCATTCACCAATTGCCGCAGATTTTTACGGAAATTAGGATCGCCTGTCAATTCATCTAAATCAGATGTAATTTTTTGGGTATTTTCAAAGGTTACTCGTGCTGAATCTAAAGTTTGTTGCAGCAACACCGCATTTTTTGGATCGTTTAAGGTTTTAGAAGCATCGCGTAAATTAGCTGAGGCTTGGGCTGCATTTGCTGAAAGCGTTTCTAAATTATTGAGTAATTCTCCTTGAGTCAATCGATTGACAGACGGTGATAAGCTACTGACTGTAACACGCAATTGGTTGCTGGTTTCGGTGATATTATTCAACGCACCAACCAGCGTCGAACGATTTGTTGTCAACAAATTATCCAGGTTGTTTAGCAACCGATTTGCTTGAGTTGCAGTTGCACCGAATTTATTTACTGTTTGATTTGCAGATGCATTAAGTTGGTTTGTCGCCCGTTGCACTGAATTAGCCGTAGCGGAAAAGGTATTAAGTTGTAGTTGTAGGCTTTTGGTCAAACCTTGTAAATCCTGACTTAGCTCACTAAAACTGGATGCTGCGCCTGTGGTAGTTTCTAGAACCCTATTGACATTTCTATAAAATTTTGGATCGTTGTATGCACCAGCTAGCTCAGTTGAACTGCGAATTAGTTGATCGACACTGATGCCAACCTGACCTTTTAAGCGCGAGCCATTACAGACTATGAGACTGGTATCGCAACTTTTATCTAGGGGTTTAGCAGTCACAACCCCAGCAGGCAAAGTTGCTTTTGGTGTGATGTCGATAATACTTTCGCTAATTAATCCGCTTTGATTAGCTTCCACTACTACATTACGGGGGATAATGAGGTCAGTTTGGGCAATTTCAATCTCTACATCAATGGCATTTGGGCCTGGTCGAACATGGGAAATAGTTCCTACCTTAACGCCACGATAGCGAACTGCTGCTCCCTTTTGCATTCCGCCAGCGTTAGCAAATTCTACAATAATTTTGTATGAACGGCCAGCAGCGGTGAATCTATTTAACCACAGAAAGAGTAATCCAAATACCCCTAGTCCTAGCAGGAGTAATAACCCCACAGAACCTTCTCTAAATGTTCGCCCAGACGCGAAGCGACTTGTCATAAGACCTCGCATTTTTTTGCCTCCACCAACAACCAATAACCAATTAGGAGTTAAAAGTTAGGAGTTAGTAGTTAAATTTAACTCTTTACTCCTGGCTTTTAAGTTTCTAGCCGGCGACTTTAATCGGGCCTTGAACACTTCCACTGATAAATTGTCTGATCAAGGGATGTTCTGTGTTGTATATTTCACTAACTGTACCTTGCCACTGCACTTTACCTTCATAGAGAAATATAAGTCTATCAGATGTACGGCGGATAGTGCTGTCCTGGTGGGTAACAACGGCGTATGTACTACAAACTCCATGTAAACATTGCAAGTGGCGGATTAAATCTTCGATGACTGTTGAGGCAATGGGATCGAGTCCAGCCGTTGGTTCGTCGTATAGTAGAACTTCTGGCCCTTCATTGGGATTATCAGGGTTAGACATAACCGCACGGGCAAAACTTACCCGTTTGCGCATTCCCCCGGAAAGTTCGGCTGGGTAGAGGTGGCCTATTGCTGGTAAACCTACCATCTCCAACTTTTCTTCTACCAAATCTCGGATGCGCGATCGCGACAGCTTTGAATTTTGATAAAGTAAAAATCCCACATTTTCCTCTACTGTCAGCGAATCAAATAGCGCCGCCTGCTGAAACACCATACCAATGCCAACCTGCTGGCCGCCATCCTCAATCAAACCCTCTCGCCGCACTCCTTGCACATAAATTTCTCCTTCATCAGGACTAAGTAACCCCGCTATTACTCGTAAGATAGTTGATTTCCCAGTCCCTGATGGCCCAATAATTCCCAGTGCTTCTCCCCGGTAAACGGTCAAGTCTACATTATCTAGAACTTTATGGCTACCAAAGGACTTAGAAACACCTTTCAGTTCAATCAATGGTTCAGTCATTAGTTATTAGTCACTTGTACTGAGCGCAGCCGAAGTATTGATCGCTGGTCATCGATCATTAGTCAGTAGAAAATAAATAAATGACTACTGAGAACTAACAATGGACAAATATGCCCAATAGTGATTTCATACTTATTAGTAGGAAATTATTGTATAGTATATTATAAGTAGACAATTAGCATTCTGATTAGCAAACTTTATTTTTTTAGCATAATATTTAGTTATTTGCGATGTTTAACGTCTCAAAATACGCTCAACCCAAGGCTGACGAAGACACCGTAGTAATTAAACATCTCAGTGGTGTGAAAATAATATTCCAGTTTTATGTAGACATAAGCAAAGTCATTTAATAGTATTACTATACTACTTAAAGTTATAACTAATTCAGAGAAAAGTTACAGCCAAAAAAGCTAATTAAGTAGGTTGATACAAGATATAAAAATCCGGTTTAAGTTGTAAAAATCAAAAAATTCAGACTTCCAAATTTTATGTAAGCCAAAAATCGGTTTTTCATAAATGATTAATTATAAAGGTTAATAGCATTATCTGCCAATCTGAGAATTGGCAAAGTCAAAAATTATTTACTAGTATTGTAAAAATTACTGTTAAAAATCAAAGTAGAAATTATGAGTAGCCAATTAGAGCAGTTTGCAAGTGATAATTCTTCTGGTATTTGTCCTGAAGCAGTGGAATATATGATTAGGGCAAATCAAGGTAGTGTTCCAGCTTATGGAAATGATGAATGGACTCAAAAAGCAGCAGATTATTTTCGGGAACTCTTTGAAATTGATTGTGAAGTATTTTTTACCTTTAACGGTACAGCCGCAAATTCTTTATCTTTAGCTGCTCTTTGCCAGTCATATCACAGTGTCATTTGCCATGAAACATCTCACATAGAAACAGATGAATGTGGCGCACCTGAATTTGCATCTAATGGCTCTAAACTGCTACTTGCTCACGGTAAAAATGGCAAATTAACATCAGAGTCTATAGAGTCAATTGTCACCAGACGTACTGACATTCATTATCCCAAACCTAAAGTTATTAGCATTACGCAATCAACTGAATTAGGAACTTTATATTCTATTGAAGAACTTTTAAGTATTAAAGAAGTTGCAAACAAATATAACTTAAAGATTCACATGGATGGCGCTCGTTTTGCAAATGCAGTTGCCGCTATGAATAAAAGCCCTGCTGAAATTACTTGGAAAAGTGGAGTGGATGTATTGTGTTTTTGTGGTACCAAGAATGGAATGGCATTAGGTGAAGCCATTCTTTTCTTCAATAAAGCGCTAGCAGAAGATTTTGATTATCGATGCAAGCAAGCAGGCCAGCTAGCTTCAAAAATGCGATTTATTTCGGCTCCTTGGTTGGGTTTATTAGAAACTGGTGCTTGGTTAAAAAATGCCAGACATGCCAATCAATGTGCTGAATACTTAGAAAATCAACTATTAAATATAGAAGGTGTTGACTTGATGTTTCCTAGAGAAGCCAATGCCGTATTTGTAAAATTACCTGAAGAAGTCATTCACAGCTTAAAAGCCAAAAACTGGCAGTTTTATACATTTATTGGTGTGGGAGGAGTACGTTTTATGTGTTCTTGGAACACTACTAAATCAAGGATTGATGAGTTGATTGATGATATTAAAAACGCAGCAAAGTAATCGATTTTACCCACTTATATTATGTCCGCATAAACAATTAGTTATGATTACCACAGTAATTGCACCCCATCTCTTAATATGTCAGCACTTACTTGGTATGTAACTTCAATAATTTTGATTGTTGCCACAAACCCAAATGCTTATTTTTAGCATTAGCTTCTGCAATTAAAAATTGGGTTTTGCTCTCATAGCAATTTTGTAAAGATTCTTGGTCAACGACGGCATTACCTGACTCTACCAAAAGTAGATTTACTGACCGATTATCTACAAACACTTCACCCGCTGGACGACCACTTTTAATTTGTTCTGTGCTTCTAATCACAACAGGAGTTTGAGGTGGTAATAGCTGTTTTAGCCTTTGTGTTGCTGCTAAACCATAGCGCTTGTCAGTTGCCTCTGGTGCGTTAATACACGCTAACTTGACTATAGTTGTTTGTCCTGTATTATCTTTAACCAAAATTGTGTTACCATCTGTAACACCAACTACTGTACCTAACACCAACATTAGTTGAAGTAATTCCATCATTTTATATGTAATATTTTATGCACACATAGAATTTTATTTCGGTGCTTAGGTTACTAGTGTGATTTAGCTCACAAGTTGCAAATAAAAATAATAAATATTATCATTGCCAAAACTTGGTGTTTATATCAATTAAAATTTCATTTAAGAACTACAGGTAATTGAACACTCACAGTAGTTCCTGTCAAGAGGTCAGAAGAGATTAACAGTTCCCCATTATGAGCATTGACGATGCTTTTGGTAATAGCAAGTCCTAGCCCAGTGCCACAAGGTTTTGTAGAGAAGAATGGCTGAAAAAGTTTGGTGATAACTTCTGATGGAATTGGCTCACCGCTATTGTGGACATTAATACAAACTTTATCTATATTGGAACAATTTACTTTCAATTTAATGATATCTTCTGCTGCAACTGCTTCGCAAGCATTGCGAACAATGTTGATAAATACTTGTTTAAGTTTGTCCTTATCTCCCAATATTTTTACCGTAGGCAATGCCGGAATAAATTCAATTTGTCGTTCTAGAGCTTCTGGCATTTCACGAATGCATACAAGCAACTCATGAATAAATTCATTCACGTTCAATTCACAAAGTTGTAACACTTGAGGTTTGGCATAGAGCAAAATTTCACTTAATAGACGTTCTAAACGACTAGCTTCGCTCAGTGCCAATCCTAATCGTTCTTGAGCAGATTCAGTTAAAATGGTTTTTCGGAAATATTTCAATCCCATGAGCATTGTAGTCAAAGGATTACGAATTTCATGCACAATCATCGCAGCAAATTCACCAATTGCTACCAGTCTTTCTTGTTCTAAAAGCTTTGCTTGGGCTGCTTGTAATTCTGCGGTACGTTTTTCTACCTCAGCTTCTAGAATATGATTAAATTTGCACTGTTGTTGATAGAGATGATAGTTTTCAATTGCTGTTGCAGCTCGTTCAGCAAACAATTCCACAATCTGGATGTCTTCTTTTGTAAAATCACGTGGTAGACGATTAAAAGAACAGATAGTACCAATCACTTCACTTTCAGCAGTCCGCAATGGTATCCCTAAATATGCACAATAACCTTCTGGAGCCTGTCCATATTCTGGGTGTTTTTGAGCATCTTTTATTGCTAATGATTCACCCATTTTGATAACAGTACCAGTTAGTAAACCATGTAATGAATAAATATGTTCGCCTTCGCCCATTTCAAGGCTACTGGCTAGAACAGTTTCAAAGCCCTCTTGGCAAAAGGTAACAACCGTCCAGTCAACTCCAATGAGTTCGCTGACTCCGCAAGCAATGTTGTGTAAATAACTACCCAGTTCGCCAGTTCGATAGTTCAAAGAAGATAAACGTGATATTATTTGCCGCTCACGATGCCAAGTTTGCTTGTGCAACAAAATTTCGTCATCACTGGTTTTGCTCATGGATGCCTATTGCATGGGTTTTGCAGCCTGTTTCCGCAAGCTTGGTTTGGGTAGCCGCGATTTTAATCGTTGAAATACAAGATGTGAGTTGATAGAAAGATTTTACTAGAGACAACTCCTATTTGCATACAACGGGAGTGGAGAGTGGGGAGTAATGTAGTAAAATTACTTGAAAAGTGGTTATGAATTATAAATTAGCAATTTTTCGGTAATTCAGAAGTAGATAATAGGCAATGGCTATTGAGCGACAAATTACCTAATTACTAGAAAGCATCTCACAAGTAAATCACTATGACAGTCAATTTACAAGGAATATTACAGCAACCAGGACAAGGTTCTTCGTACTGGGTGCTTGGAGATTTGTATACCTTTAAGGCGGTAGGTGAAGAAACTAGTCAAGCTTATGCTCTAATTGAAATCGCCGTTCAACCACAAAACGGTACACCTCCCCACATTCATAGTCATGAAGATGAAGCTTTCTATATTCAAGAGGGAGAATTGGAATTTCAGCTTGATGAGAAGATTATCTTAGCAATTCCTGGAACCTTTCTTCACTCTCCTAAAGGTCAACTCCACAGGTTTACAAATATCGGTACAAAGCCAGCAAAATTACTTTGCTGGTTCACACCAGCAGGGTTAGAAAAGTTTTTTAGGGAAATAGGTGTGCCAGTCTCAGAGAGGACGCAATTACCTAGCGTTAATCCCGCAGACATGGAAAAAGCTTTGGCTGCTGCTTCAAAATATGGTCTTGAAATTATTCCGCCGTCTGCTGAATCTTTGCAGGTATAGTAATTCGATTTGATTATTGAATCTATTTCTGGAGGGAATAGAAAAGAAGGAATCCTATAGATACGATGAGATTTAAGTCGTATGATTTTAGGGACTTGACTTTCTGAAAATATTTTTGATTTTGTATTAGCCATCTTTAATGCTTTAACACAGCCTTGTATTTTAAAAGTTTTCACTCCTAACTTTATTTATATGCCAGAACAACAGCAGTGGACTATAACAGCAACTGAACAACCACCAGAGTGGTTTATCCAAGCAGTAAAACAGTATACACCTGCATCAAGTGGACTGTATGCAGCGCAGTTGTTGTGGCAACGGGGTATTAAAGATCGCCAACAATTAACAGCTTTTATTAACTATAAAACTTATCAACCAGCAAGTCCCTTTGAGTTTGGGCAAGAAATGCATCTGGCGATCGCACGCTTGCAACAAGCATATAATACTAAAGAGAAAATTGCCATTTGGGGAGACTTCGATGCCGACGGTATTACCTCTACATCGGTACTTTGGGATGGATTGGGGCAGTTTTTCGCTCAAAATACTCAGTTAGTTTACTACATTCCCAATCGCCTGAAAGAATCCCACGGACTTAATAATCAAGGGATTGATAACTTAGCAAAACAAGGTTGCAAATTAATAGTTACTTGCGATACAGGTAGCACAAATGTTGAAGAAATTATTTATGCCAAACAGCTAGGTATAGATGTAATAGTTACAGACCATCACACTTTACCAGCCGAACGCCCACCGGTTGCAGCGATTATCAATCCTCGCTATTTTCCAAAGGAACATCAGTTATTTAATCTTTCTGGAGTGGCGGTAGCTTATAAGTTGGTGGAAGGAGTATATCAAAGTCTGCCCAATGTTGCAAAATATCCGTTGGAGGATTTATTAGATTTAGTTGCAGTTGGATTAATTGCCGACTTAGTGCAGTTAAGTGGAGATTGTCGCTACTTAGCACAGATGGGAATTCAACGACTGCAAGAAGATTTTAAACAGCCAGCAGCAGCACGGCGGCGGCCAGGGGTAGGAAGATTATTAGAATTGTGCCAGAAAAGTGGCGATCGCCCCACAGATATTTCCTTTGGTTTGGGGCCAAGAATTAACGCCGTTAGTCGCATCCAAGGTGATGCCAGTTTTTGCGTGGAATTATTAACTAGTCGGGATGTCAAACGTTGTAACGAACTCGCCGAAGTCACAGAACTCGCCAACGCCCGCCGCAAATCTTTACAAAAAGATGTGCAAGCACAAGTGGCGCAGAAACTTACTCAACTAGATTTATCAACCACCAGCGTTATTGTCCTAGAAGATGCCCAATGGCCTGCGGGTGTATTGGGCTTAGTCGCCGGACAGATAGCACAGGAAACAGGACGCCCGACGATTTTGTTGAGTACGGAAGGAGCAGGGGAGCAGGGGAGCAGCACTTCGGCTACGCTCAGTGACCGGGGAGCAGGGGAGCAGAGGAGCAGGGGAGCAGAGGAGCAGGGGAGCAATTCTTCTTCTTTGCTTGCAAGGGGTTCCGCTCGTTCGGTGAATTCTGTCGATTTATATCAGCTGGTGAAAGAGCAAGCACATTTGTTACACCGCTTTGGGGGACATCCCTTTGCAGCTGGTTTGAGTTTGTTGGTGGAAAATATTCCTTTATTTACAGCGGCGATTAATCAGCAGTTGCGGCAATCTTTAGGTAGTACAACTCTAACGCCAACCGTGCAAGCAGACTTGACGGTAACGGTAGCAGACTTGGGGAAAGAGTTATTTTTGGAACTGAAACTGCTAGAACCTTGTGGAATGGGTAATCCTGTTCCGAAATTGCTAATTCAAAACTGCTGGTTTGAAAATTCTTGGCATCGCAATCAGCAGGATTGGCAAGGGAAAAAGGTACAGTACATTAAAGCTGAGTTTGATATTCGGGATGACTCTAGCAGAAGTGCTTTTCCTGGCTTATGGTGGGGACACTACAAAGATGAATTGCCCATAGGAAGGTGTGATTGCATAGCAGAATTAGACTACAACACCTTCAAAAAACGTTATGAAATCAGATTAATTGCCGTGCGTTCTTCTGCTAACTCAGCACTCACTACTCAGCATCCACCCTACATCCTAGACTTACGGAATCAGGAACACTCAGCACTCAGCACTCAGCACTCAGGACTAATTATTGAAGATTGTCCCACGAATTGGGATGATTTACGTATGTGGTTGCGGCGATGTTTGGCGATAAGTCGCTCTACGTCTGGGCTTGAGAATCAGCAACAATTAGCGATCGCTTGGTCTAAACCTAAGCATCAACCACCTAATCAAATTTGGCTGACTCTTGTCGGAATTGCCAAATATCTCAGTCGCACAAATCAACTAGTTACCCGCGGACAACTTTTAGAGAAAATCGGCATCAGCGACCAAACTTTACTTGTCGGCATCAAAGCTTTAAAATACTTAGGGTTCACAGTTCAACGACAAGACCGTTCTTTACAAATTACCTGGAATCCAAACGATAGTTCCGAAAATCTTGCTGACGAAGCAGTTGCACGATTTTTAGCTGCTGTTCGAGAAGAACAATTTCAGCAACAGTATTTTGCAGAAGTTCCCTTATCTACGATTGTGGCGATCGCCAGCTATGACAGTAAATAATTTAAAGGGTTTATAGCGTTCGCTACACAGCCTCTTTCCCCCTGCTCCCCTGTCTCCCCTGCTCCCCTGCCCCTCTGCTCCCCTGCCCCTCTGCTCCTCTGCTCCTCTGCTCCCCTGCCCCCTGCGGTCTAAATGATAAGTCTTTAGCAGGACACAATACGAGTCCTATCGGGTGTCATCGCTGAAGTTAAAGAGGTGTGCCAGAAGGCTGTTGCACCCTCTTGTTAACAGTTTTTCCTTCTACAAAACCATCTCTACCTGTAATCAATCTAGAGCGACGATTACGAGTAATATAATTCCATCCCCATTGAATTGCTACTACTATTTTAGTGTCAAACTCGATTAAGAAGTAGATGTGAATTACTAGCCAAAAGAGCCAAGCAATGAAACCTTTGAGTTGGACTAAGCCTAAATCTACAACAGCTAAATTTTGCCCAATCATCGCCAAAGTACCTACGTCATTGTAACGAAATTGTGGCAAAGTCTCACCTTTAAGCCTGCGTTTAATCAGTTTAGCTACATACTCTCCTTGTTGTTTGGCTACAGGTGCAACACCAGGTAAGGGTTTACCATTTTGATGGGAAAAGTTGCTTAAATCTCCCACTACAAAAATGTTTTTATAACCCTTGATAGACAAGTCCGGTTCTACAATCACACGTCCAGAGCGATCGCACTCTACATCTGTACTTTTTGCTAGGGCTTTCCCTATAGGCGAACCTTGAACACCAGCTGCCCACAAAATAGTTTTTGAGTTAATTTCTGTCAATTCATCGCCTTGTTTGAAAGTAACGATGTTATCTTCAATCTTTGTCACTCTGGTGTTAGTGTAGACAGCCACACCCAACTTTTGCAAAGATTCTGCTGCTACTTTCGATAATTCTGGTGAAATGTGTGGGAGGATGCGCTCGCCCCCTTGCAATAGTAAAATACTCGCTTCTGAGGTGTTGATGCTGCGGAAATCTTCTGTGAGAGTTTGGTATGCCAATTCTGCGATCGCCCCGGATAATTCTACACCGGTGGGCCCACCCCCGACAATCACAAAAGTCAACAAAGCACGGCGTTTTTCGGGATCGGTTTCTTTTTCTGCCGCTTCAAATGCCGAAAATATCTGGCGACGCATTTCTATGGCATCTTCAACAGTTTTCAAACCAGGAGCAAATTCTTTCCAGTTATCTTTGCCAAAATAGGAATGGTTAGCGCCTGTGGCAACAATTAATGTGTCATAAGGTACTACTTCATCACCCAGAATAACTTGTTGCGCTTTTGGATCGATATCATTTACCTCTCCCAACAGCACTTTTGTATTCTTGCTTTTGCTGAATACAGATCGCAATGGTGCAGAAATATCAGCAGGTGATAGCGTACCTGTGGCAACTTGATATAAAAGCGGCTGAAATAGGTGAAAGTTACGTTTATCAATGAGAGTAACATTTACATTTGCTTTCTTCAAAGCTTTTGCTGTATACAGTCCACCAAAGCCGCCACCAACGATAACAACCCGATGTGGTGCATTCTTTTCAAGTGAGACTTCCATCAGAAATATTTCCTTGTGTTAAGAAGTTGTAACTATTCTTAACAAAGATGTAACAGCATTATGATACTGGTTGCTGTCTATTTAGAACATTTGAAGAAATGATGAAAGTAGTCAAAGTTAGTTTGTCGAGGAAGGCAGGGGGCAGTGTTTCGACTACAGCGGCAGTTGAGTTTCGACTACGCTCAACTGCCGCGTAGTCGAAACTCAACAACCGGGCAGGGAGCAGGACGAAAACTGCGTAAGGGTACGATGACTCGCTAGCCGCCAGTCGTAGATAATTTATTCTGAATTCTGAATTCTGACTCCTGACTCCTGAATTCTGTTCGCTCAATCAAGCCGCTCAAAATGTGCTTTGAATGATTCCGCCATCTACTTGCAGCATGACTCCGTTCACAAATGAGGCTGCTGGTGAAATCAGAAATACCGCAACATTGGCAAACTCTTCTGGTGTCCCCATACGGTCCAGAGGGACTGTCCTATTGATTCTAGCAATTTCTGCTTCTTTCGTTTCACCACTTTTAGCAATGCGGGCATCGATCAATTCTTCTACCCGTTCTGTATATGTCCAGCCTAGTAAAATACTGTTTTGTAAATTAACTAAGTATTTTTGTATACAAATATTGTAAATGCCAATTACTACTTTTGAAGTATCAATTTATTGAAAAACTAAGACTATTGAAAGAGTAAAAGTAATTTTTTTTTAACTACAACTCTAAGCAAGAGAAGAGTTAGGACAAATCAATTTGTCCCAAGTTTGATAACTCCAAGTTTGATAATTAAAACACATATACCAACCACAAGAGGTAATGGTCATGAGTACAGTCATGAACCAACAGGTCAAAGTTGAAAAGACTTTAACCATTAACAAACCAGTAGAGGAACTTTATCGCTTTTGGCGTAACTTTGATAACTTGCCACGCTTCATGAAGCATCTCAAAGAGGTGAGGGTAGACGACGAGAAGCGATCGCACTGGACGACCAGTGGGGTGTTAGGTGGAAGTATTGAATGGGATGCAGACATCATTGAAGATCGGGAAAACGAATTGATTGCTTGGGCTTCGGTTGAAGGTGCAGATGTTGACAACTCTGGTTTTGTACGCTTCCAGCCAGCACCCGGCGATCGCGGTACTGAGGTAAAAGTTGTCACGAAATATAACCCGCCTGGTGGAGCGATTGGAGACGCAATCGCCAAACTCTTTGGCAAAGAACCAGAACAGCAAATCGGTGACGATCTGCGTCGCTTCAAAATGATAGCGGAAGCTGGCGAAATTGCCACAACCGAAGGTCAACCAAAGGGAGGTTAGTTAATATGAAAGCAGTCTGCTGGCACGGTACTAACGATGTGCGGGTCGAAACAGTTCCCGATCCAAAAATCCTCAACCCGCGTGATGCCATTGTCAAAGTTACATCAACCACCATCTGCGGTTCTGACTTGCACCTTTACGATGGCTACATCCCAACCATGCAACCAGGTGACATTCTCGGTCACGAGTTCATGGGGGAAATCGTCGAAACGGGCAGTGAAGTCAAGAAATTGCAAAAGGGCGATCGCGTAGTTGTCTCTTCTATGATCGGTTGCGGTCATTGTTTCTTCTGCAATCAGCAGTTGTGGTCGCTGTGCGACAACTCAAATCCCAACGCTTGGATGCAGGAGAAGTTGTTTGGCTTTGGGACATCGGGAATTTATGGTTATTCCCACTTATTCGGCGGCTATGCTGGTAGCGACGCGGAATACGTCCGCGTGCCATTTGCTGATTTTGGCGCATTCAAAGTGCCCAAAGACATCCCCGATGAAAAACTGCTGCCGATCAGCGATGCCTTTCCCACAGGCTACATGGGGGCAGATTTATGTGATATTCAGCCCGGTGACACAGTAGCAGTCTGGGGTTGTGGCCCGGTCGGACAATTCGCCATGCGTAGCGCTTATCTACTGGGTGCGGAGCGCGTGATTGGGATTGACCGCTTTTCCTACCGCCTGCAAGTGGCTAAGGACTTTGCGAAAGCGGAAACCATTAACTACGAAGAAGTCGATGCGGGGGAAGCCCTCAAAGAAATGACTGGTGGTCGTGGTCCTGATGCCTGTATTGATGCTGTGGGCATGGAATCCCACGGGATGGGGCCGGAAGGATTCTATGACAAAGCCAAGCAGGCAGTGGGTCTAGAAACAGATCGTCCCCATGTGCTACGGCAAATGATGTTAGCTTGTCGCAAAGGCGGCACCCTATCAGTCATGGGTGTTTACGCTGGCTTTATCGACAAGGTACCGATGGGTGCTTTCATGAACAAAGGCTTGACACTCAAAACCGGACAAATGCACGGTCAGAAGTATATTCCTCGGTTGGTAGAGCATGTTTTGAAGGGCGAAGTCGATCCATCGGCTGTGTTCTCGCATCACTTACCTCTAGCAGAAGCACCGCAAGGCTTTGAACTGTTTAAGCATAAAAAAGACAACTGCGTCAAGGTCTTACTCAAACCCTGACCAGTGAGCGAACTTTAATGTGCGCCAAGATGTTAAGAAAGCTTGTTATCTCTTCCCCTTTACATCTTAGTGCCAGATAAAAAAAGGAGAATAACGCAATGAAAGCTGTTTGCTGGCAAGGTACCAACGACGTGCGGGTCGAAACCGTACCCGAGCCGAAAATCATTAATCCGCGTGATGCTATTGTCAAAATCACGACAACGGCGATTTGCGGTTCTGATTTACATCTTTATGACGGCTACATTCCCACAATGGAAAAGGGAGACATCCTGGGTCATGAATTTATGGGTGAAGTCGTTGAATTGGGCAGTGCCGTCAAAAATATCAAGATAGGCGATCGCGTAGTTGTTCCATTCCCCATTGCCTGTGGCAACTGCTTCTTCTGCCAACGCCAGTTAACATCACTGTGCGATAACTCTAACCCGAATGCTTGGATAGCTGAAAAACTCATGGGTCATTCCCCATCTGGTCTTTTTGGCTACTCCCACATGATGGGTGGCTACGCTGGAGGGCAAGCAGAATACGCCCGCGTTCCCTTTGCTGATGTCGGCCTTCTCAAGATTCCTGATGGACTAGCAGACGAACAAGTCGTGTTTCTAACAGATATCTTCCCCACTGGATACATGGCAGCGGAAAACGCCAATATTCAGCCCGGTGATATTGTCGCTATCTGGGGCTGTGGACCCGTGGCTCAATTCACCATTCGGAGTGCTTACATGTTAGGTGCTGAACGTGTCATTGCGATCGATCGAGTTCCCGAACGCCTGCAAATGGCGAAAGATGGCAAGGCAGAAGTCCTTAATTACGAGGAAGTCGATGTGGGCGAAGCCCTGAAGGAAATGACAGGAGGGCGTGGTCCTGACGCTTGCATTGACGCTGTGGGAATGGAAGCACATGGTATGGGTCTAGAGGGACTCTATGACAAAGCAAAACAGGCAGTGCGGTTAGAAACCGATCGCCCCCCTGTGCTACGGCAAGCGATCGTGGCTTGTCGCAAAGGTGGCACTGTGTCGATTCCCGGCGTATATGGTGGCTTCGTAGACAAGATACCGATGGGTGCTGCCATGAACAAAGCCTTAACATTTAAAACGGGACAAACGCACGTTCATAGGTACTTGCGCCCGTTACTCGATCGCGTCCAAAATGGCGATATCGACCCATCTTTTGTAATCACCCATCGTCTGCCGCTAGAACAAGCACCGCACGGCTACGAAATTTTCAAGCACAAGAAGGACAACTGTATCAAGATCGTGCTCAAGCCAGGTCAGGCTGCCTAAAACCCCACAAGAACATGAAAAAACCAAGTCTAGTAGTTCGCCAACCCAAAATTGCGCTTGTGGAGGTCGGCAGAGGAGCAAGGGAGCAGGGGAGCAGAGGAGAGATTTGTACAAGTTCTTTCCCCCTTGCCCCTCCGCACCTCTGCTTGCCACCACGCAAAGTTACCTTGGCAGACTACTAGCCAATACTTTAGGAGGTAGAGATGACAGAAGAACTCACAAATAAGAAAGTTGCCATTCTGGTTACAGATGGCTTTGAGCAAGTTGAAATGGCTCAACCCAAGCAAGCCCTTGAGTCAGCAGGTGCTCAAACCCACATCATTTCACCTAAGAGCGATCGCGTTCAGGGCTGGAACCATTATGACAAAGGGGATTTTTTCCCGGTAGATGTCCCCCTCGATCAAGTAAATCCAGCCGACTATGATGCCCTCCTGCTTCCCGGTGGTGTTGCCAATCCAGATCAACTTCGGACTAAAGCTAAGGCGATCGAGTTTATAAAGTCCTTCTTCGATACTGACAAGCCGGTAGCGGTGATCTGCCACGGACCTTGGACTCTGATCGAGGCAGATGTGGTGCGCGGACGGCAGATCACCTCATGGCCGTCGCTCAAGACCGATCTCCAGAACGCAGGTGCCCAGTGGGTAGATCGGGAAGTTGTAGTTGATAGCAACCTCGTGTCGAGCCGCAAGCCAGACGACATCCCAGCCTTCAATCGGGAAATGATCGAGCTGTTCAGCCATGCAGGGCAGGTACCGCAGATGGCGTGAGGACTCGGAGCGGAATGGCACTAAGTTAAGCTGAAAGGTAAGCAGCGTAGGGATTGCAGAGGGGAATTTCTAAATATCTGAACGCAATGCCTAAAATTTCTTCTTTCTCCCCTGCTCCTCCGCTCCGGTTGTTGAGCGTAGTCGAAACACTGCACCCCTGCTGCCTCAATGATTTTCCCTTTTCTTAGTGCCATTCGACTCGGAGCGTTAATCAGGAGGACAGGTATGGAACAACATCGATTTGGTTCCACGCAGCGCGAGGTGGCAGCGATCGGTCAAGGAACCTGGTACATCGATAACGGTGATCGCGCCGAGGTGGTGGTCGCAGAGGCGACCACCACCTCGGCGCGATCGGGCTTTCCTGGTTTCCAGGTTCTTCCTGGAAATGCTTCTCGGAGAGGGACGATCGTAGCCTGCGAGAAATCGCTCGCTCGACTTCATACCGATCGGCTGGACTCTTATCTGTTGCACTGGCGCGGTCAATACCCACTGGAGGAGAAGACTTCCGAGCTTTTTGCCTAGCCGCCCACCATTGAGGAGGTTGACATCGTTAGCTAGTTAAGCTTCCTTGATGGGGGAGTTTACCTACTTCTCCCTTGTCTATCTCTTGTAAAGCTGCATCTAATCTATCAACTGCGATCGCGTAGCGTGCCGGAGGCATTCGCTTTTCCTACCCAAGTAGGAATTGACTGTTGCCAGCCATTCTGCTGAGTGACATCTAGTCTTAAGTTTTTAGGAGTTTCTATGCGGATTGCTCAAATTGCTCCTCTTTGGGAGAGAGTTCCACCTCCTGGTTATGGTGGAATAGAATTAGTTGTGGGCTTATTGACCGATGAATTAGTTAGGCGAGGGCATGAAGTAACGCTATTTGCATCGGGAGATTCAATAACTTTGGCAAAGCTGCAATCAGTTCATCCTTATGCTTTGAGACTAGATTCAAGCATCAAAGAGTGTAACATCTATGAAATGTTGGAACTGGCTTTGGTATATGAGCAAGCAGAAACCTTTGACATAATTCATTCACATATAGGCTGTAGTGCGTTGCCCTATGCGAATTTAGTAAAGACACCGACAGTTACCACATTACATGGTATCTTTACCCCTGATAACGAAAAGATGTTTCAATATGCCAAAAACCAGCCCTATGTAAGTATTTCCAATTCCCAACGTGAATCTAGGTTAGGGTTGAATTATGTAGCAACTGTCTACAATGGCATTGATATCAGTAGTCATAAGTTTCATCCTCAGCCGGACGAACCACCTTATCTGGCTTTTTTGGGAAGAATTGCACCAGAAAAGGGAACGCACTTAGCAATACAGATTGCAAAAGAGGCTGGTTGGCGTTTAAAGATGGCAGCTAAGGTGGATGTCGTTGATGTCGAGTATTTTGAGCGAGAAATTCAGCCCTTAATTGATGGTCAGCAAATTCAGTATTTGGGTGAAGCTAACCATGTTCAAAAGAATGCTTTGATGGGGGGTGCAGTAGCAACTTTATTTACGATTACTTGGCGAGAACCATTTGGTTTGGTAATGACAGAATCAATGGCAGCAGGAACACCAGTCATCGCCATGAATTTGGGTTCAGTTCCCGAAGTAATTGTCCACGGAAAAACTGGCTTCATCTGTAACAGCATTTCTGAATGTGTTAATGCCGTTAACAAAGTGGCAGAACTAGATCGTCATGCTTGTCGTAAGCATGTCGAGAATTGTTTTAGTGTGCCAAAAATGGTAGATGGCTATGAAGCAGTTTATCAATCTGACTTTTCCCGTTAAGTCTTGAAAAGCTTACTAGCAAAGGATTTAAGTAACAGCACAGCATATACGGTACAGTAAGAAAAATCGGGTGCTAAAGGTGACGAGCAATGCTGGACTGGTGGGAGAAAAATTTTGCAACCTGTGAGTTGAGCGATTACCTACAATTACAGCAAACAACCCTAACAACGTTTTGCTTTTGGTACTTCCTTGTGTGACTAGATCATCATTGGTAATTCCCCACGTTAACTTACGTCTAGTTTTTAAATAAACTCATCTTTTAACATTTCTTATTGAATGAGAGGAGCAATACTATTAATCATCACTAACTTTGCTTCTGTTAAAAATGTTGTAATTCTCTTAACCAAATAAATCAGCCCATCACATAACATCTTGAAAGAGATAGATTAAATACCATTATGTCTATCATCAAAATTTACTCTGTGGTTGGCATTCAAAGCTTTACTTTAGTTGTGTTTAACACACAGAGATATTTCTGGGAGTTTCGGTTAGTTAGTGCTGATGGCGCAGTATTTGGCGAACAAAGACTGTACTATACCCCCCAAGCAGCAGCAGAAGCCGGCCGGAAGTGTATTCAACTTGACTAGTAATGAACCCAGGCTCTTCAAGATATACAGGATGCATATTTATGATTTGTATATTTTATTTTCTGGAATTCTCTTACACGTTCAATATCTTTTTGACTAGTAACGTCCGCACGCAGAGATAGCACTTCTGTTCCTGTTTCGCTTGCAATCTCCGCAGCAGTTTTGTCAATTAACTCACTGCGGGCGCAGATGGCAACTTTTGCACCCTCACGGGCAAATTGCCTCGCTGTAGCTTTGCCCAAACCTTTACTAGCAGCTGTCACTAAGGCGACTTTGCCACGGAGTTGCAAATCCATAATCTTGATTCTTGTTGTTTACAGTAACTTGAAGCCAAGGTTATTGAGAGCTTCACGCAAGCGATCGCGTCCTCTCAATGATTCTACAGTGGCGATGCGTTGGGCTGAGTGTTCTGACCAATCGCCAGGAACATTCATCTTTTGTTCAGTATAGAATTCTTTGATGATGTCGTTGTAGTGAGCGATCGCTTCTTCTTGCTCTGCCAATTTATAAGTTTCACGATGCAGCACAGCTGACTGGGGCAACCTTGGCTTAATCGCCGCTTCTACTTCCGGATTCGGATAACCCACACACAGCCCAAATACAGCATATACAGAGGAGGGCAAATTCAATATCTGTGCTACCTCTTGCGGATGGTTCCTGATTCCACCGATATAGACTGTTCCTAAACCAAGTGACTCGGCTGCAACTGCGGCATTTTGCGCCGCCAACGTTGAATCGATTGTCGCCATCACAAACATTTCCAAATATTCCAGCGCATCGTGAGATATACCGCGACTGTCAGCAACATGACTTAGACGCGCCAAATCTGCTAACCAAACCAAGAATAAAGGAACCTGCTTAATATGTGCTTGGTTTCCCGCCAGCCTGGATAACTCCTCTTTGCGCTGTGGATCTTCGACTGCTACCACACTCCAGGTTTGCAAATTCGAGGAAGTAGATGCAGATTGGGCGGCTGCAATTAGCAACTCCAGAGTTCCCGGTGGTAAAGGATCGGCTAGATAAGACCGAATTGAACGGTGAGATAGTAGTGCTGTTAGCGAATCATTCCATGCAATTTCGGGATTGAAGGGAATTTCACCGTAGCGCGATCGCAGTAGTTCTGTAGGATTAGTCATAATCAATTCCAAGATTTACATTTCCAAATTTGCTACTAATACCAATTTCATCTGTAGGGGCATACCCTGGATTTCTCACTTGTGAGAAATCCAAGGGGTGGGGAGGTGTGGGAGGTGTAGGAGGTGTAGGAGGGGAGGTGTGGGAGGTGTGGGAGGATGGGGAAGAAGTCTTACCCCCCACACCCCCCACACTCCCCACACTCCCCACACTCCTCTTCTCCTGAAGCCTACACTATGCGTGAGAAATCCGGGATACATCTCTATGCACCTACAGCCGATTCATTGTACTAATTTAAGTTTTTGGTGAAAACGCAGCATATTCTTCTTTTGTCAACATTGCATCCTTTACATTTACCTCTTTGGGAATTAACTTCAATTTGTAATATGTATCTGCAACACCTTGTTGTAGATTTATCAAATTGTCGTCAATTGGTACAACCCCAAAAGTCCGCCTATTAGTTGCTTTTTTCATCGTTTCCAAGTCAATTCCTAACACAGGTGCAAGAGTTTTTGCTACCTCTTCTCGATTCTGTTTAGACCATTCTTCAAGATTTTTAATTTCCTCCACTATTGCCTTGACAGTTTGAGTATTTTCAGTGACAAATTTGCGGGTCATCAAATAATATCCTCCCTGTTTATTAATTCCTGTGCCATCAATTAAGACTCTGGCTTTAGTCGCCTCTTGAGCCGCTGCATAAAAGGGGTCCCAAATTACCCAAGCATCTACACTCCCTTTTACAAATGCAGCACGGGCATCAGCCGGAGCCAAATATTTAGGTTCAATATCTGTATATTTTAATCCAGATTTTTCTAAAGCTTGGACTAACAATAAGTGGGCACTAGATCCTTTTTGAAAGGCAACTCTTTTGCCCTTCAAGTCAGTAACTTTTTGAATTTGCGAATTTTGAGGAACAAGAATTGCGGAACTAGCCGGAGTAGCCGCAGTACCAACAACATAAGTTAGTGATGTCCCCGCTGCTTGGGCAAATATTGGCGGTGATTCTCCCACAGGGCCAATGTCAATACTACCCACATTCATCGCTTCTAGTAGTTGTGGCCCCGCTTGAAATTCAGTCCACTGTACAGTAATACCTTGTGGTGCTAAACGCTTTTCTAAAACACCCTTAGCTCTCAACAAAACGGTCGTTTTTTGATAGCCAAATCTGACTACTGTTGCTTTACTAGAAGCAGGATTACCCTGAGATGTGGCACTGGGATTAGAGGTATTAACAGTAGATGTCGATGAACAAGCAGCAAATAGCAAGCTCAGACAAAGACCTGTAACAAAAGCCCCCACTATTGGCAAAGGAAAAGAAAAGAATAATTTATGTTGGTTGTTAAACGGGATATTTCTGAATTCTATCAACGATATCCACTTGGGAATTAAGCGGCGAAAGATTTGGTTAATCATCAAAATGATTTCTCTGAACTATAGCAATACTATAAACTTATAGGTTTACCGGAGTATATAAATAAATTTAGATCAAATTGACATCACAATAGCGGGAAGTGGCTTAACTTGATACTTCCCCGCCTATTATCCCAATGCCAAAAAACCCAGTACTAATTTAGCAAATCAGGTTCTTCGCGCACAATTCGGTCGTAAAGGGGCTGGAAACTGAACCACCCACTTACATGTGACCCCACTTGAGTTTGTGTTAAACGGGCTGTTTCGTGTTTGATAGTAGTAGGTCTACCCGCAGCTTCAGCCAACAGTTGGCCTTGGCACGATCGCTCTAAGCTAATGTACCAAAAGGCAGCTTCATCGACTGTATGTCCCACAGTTAAAATACTATGGTTACGTAAGATTATGGCTTTCTTTGGCCCCAAGGTTTGCGCTAGTCGGTGCCCTTCAGAAGTTTCTAAAACAACACCTGTAAAATCGTCAAACAGGGCATGATCTTCATAAAAAGCACAAGAATCTTGAGTTAAGGGGTCAAGGAGACGCCCCAAACTAGACCAGGCTTTACCATAAAGTGAATGGGCGTGAGCTGCTGCGATGACATCAGGTCGAGATTCATGAATCTGAGAATGGATGGCGAAAGCAGCTTGATTTACCTCAGCATCGCCTTTAACCACCTCACCTTCTTTGTTAACTAGAATCAGGTCAGAAACTCGGATATGACCGAAGTATGCCCCGAATGGATTGACCCAAAAATGGTCTGTAAACTCAGGATCGCGAGCCGTAATATGGCCTGCAATTCCCTCGCTGAAGCCAAATTTACCAAACAGGCGAAAGGCAGCGGCGAGGCGTTGCTTGCGGTGCAGGCGTTCGTCTTCAACTCGCTCGAAAACTGGGGGTTTTGGTCTAATATAGTTGGCCATGTTCTTTTTCCTCCTCTTCTTTACAGGGAGCGTTGGAATATCCAGAGCGAAAGGATTTGACGCTGTGAGATTCTGGGATGAACTGGTGACGCAAGACGCAACCAGTATCATTACCCAAGATATGAATGGATACAGATGCGCTCTGGGATGTGGTTTTGACGGCGTGGATATCACCATCTGGGGGTAAGAGACGGTAGATATCCCCTGGTTGAAGGCTACGCACTTCAGTTACTTGTAATTGTGCGTGTCCTTCGGCATCACCGCTATCTACACGGCGATAGACTGTTTCTTCTTGATTACCCTTGTATAAACCAATCAATCCCCAGGCTAGATGATCGTGGACGGGAGTCGTTGAGCCTGGGGGAATCACCAAACTGAATACTGACAGGGAACGGTCTTTAGCGCGATAAAGCAGCCACTGACCAATACCGCCACCCATCCGGCTTTCGGGATTGACTTGGGCAAACTTTTGGGGTAGCCATTGCTGTTGGGCAAGGAGTTCTTGAAAATAGGGTTCTAGTCTAGCGAGAGTTTGGGTGCGATCGTCAACAGTGCTAGCGCTAATTTCCCGCGCTGTTGCGACAAAGGATCGTAGTTTCTGGCTCTCAATAAACCATTGGTCTTTTGGTAACGGTTCTAAAATAGTGTGGTTCGTCATCTATATACCTCTGTTTAGGAGGCGACTAAGATTAACTAATTCGTAATTCGTAATTTAATTACGATTTATTTTAATACCAGGATGAATTTTAAAGCCAAGTTGCTCAAGTTTTAGATGGGAAAGAGACTCCTTCAGAATGATAGTAAAAGGATATCGCTGGAATACAGTAGCTTTACCTTGCGACAATAGCAGCCTAGCATGGCTGATGCGTACTGGATGTAACGGTTGTTTGTTGGCATCGAGAATGAATACTTTAGTCATACAATTTTAAATTTTAAATTTGCGATCGCCAGATTGGGGACTGGGCACAGGAGGCAGGGAGCAGAGGGGCAGAGGGGAAAAACGTACTGTATGCAACTTTTCCTCTGCTCCTTTTATAAAAGGAGAAGACAAGAATGAGAATCTAGAGGTCAACTCCAGCACTCTCGTCTTTTTTTTACGCTCATTCGGGTATTTCCAAGGAATAAATCATCCACTTTTGCGAGGTGTCTCACAATCATTTGTAGTTGGATATTTTTATTGGGAAGCCTCTTAGCAGTTATATTAATTTCTGTAAGTACTATAAGTCGGTCGGATAACCGTTGAATTTACTACAACCAGAAATTATCACATACAAATTTAAAAAGCAATAGGCTAGCTGTTAGGGGAGATAAAGCTACGCTTTATCTCTTTGGGGTTCTTGGGATTTCAAGGAATCAAGCTGATATACAGCAGAATTCAGGAGTAAAACGGGTAACAGATTTAGCTTGTGTACCTCACCAACTTGAAATCTGCTGTAATATGACTCGTCAAAATGGCGTAATTGCTTGTAAATGCAAGGTTTTTTCCAACTGCGGATGCTCGAAGCGAAGTTCTCTGGCGTGTAGATGTAACCGACTAGTAACTGCACTGCATCCATAAAGGCGATCGCCTAAAATAGTTATCCCAAGTCCTCGCGCATCAGCTGCATGAACTCTCAACTGATGAGTGCGTCCTGTTAGTGGTGTAAATTCTACGCGGGTATAGTCCCCTTCTCTCGCTATTACTTGGAAGTGTGTCAAGCTGGGTTTACCGTGCTGCCAATCAACTTTTTGCTCAGGGCGATTTTCAGGATCTCCCCACAATGGCAAGTCAATCACACCTTGCTTGACTGTCAAAACACCCGAAAGTATGGCTTCATAAACCTTGTGAACCTGGCGTAGCTGAAACTGCTGGCTGAGTTGCCGATGGGTTTGGCGATCGCGTGCCAACAACAAAATCCCAGAAGTTTCTCGATCTAAGCGATGCACAGATATAAGCGCCATCCCATCAGGTAACAAATGACGTAAGCGACTCAAGACACTATCTTGGCGATCGCGATAACGCCCAGGTACCGAAAGTAGTCCAGCAGGTTTGTTGACAGCAATCAACCATTCGTCTTCATAAATAATCGGTAAAGTGACCTCTCCCCAAACCCCTCCCCTATCAGGGGAGGGGCTTCTTACTCCCCCTTCCTTGATAGGGAAGGGGGCTGGGGGGTTAGGTCTTAACCCTGAGAGCAAAAACCCCATCAATGGCTGACATCGCTCGGCACAGGCTCCATAAAATTCTCCCGGAATTTTATCCTGATTTACAGAAGACTCACCCCACCAAAATTCTGCCATTGCTAGGGGTTTGAGATTATGTGTTGCCGCATAATGAAGCAGCTTTGGGGCACAACAGTCTCCTGTGCCAGTGGGCAAACCTCCTGGCATCAATTGTTGTAAAGATTGCGATCGCCCGGAAAAATTAGTCAGGCTGTAGCTAGCGTGCATCTGAGCTTGCAATTGACGGGAAAGCGCTTTGCGCCGTTGTTTCAGTTCACTAATTCGCGCATCCGTCGCTGCAATTAGCTGTTGTAGGGGCTGTAATACGGCATTTTGCTGGCGTTTAAGTTGTCGTCGCTCAATTCCCTGCTGACGACTCTCTTCGTCAAGTTGTTCAAGGGCAATAGTAAGCGCTTCGGGAGTGAGTGTATTGCAGATTTGCTGACGTTTTTCCTGTCGTTGGTGTTTGCAATGGCGATGGCGATCGCTCATTGTTTGCAACTGCTGCTCAAAGTCATTAAACAGGATTTCATACTGCTGGCGTTCGGTTAGTTGCTTCAAGGTAATAATTTCTTGCTTAATCGCGTCCAACTGTGCCAAAGTACGGCTTTCCTCGAAAGCAACTTCATCTCGTCCGGGAATTGGCGGCACCCAGCCCTCAACCACACTGCAACCATTCAAAAGACCGGAAAAAGCTTTTAGTACCCGTTGTTCGCCATTAGGCAGTTCAACCAATAGGATTCCATACATCTTCCCTTCACGAGAATAACAGTCATTGTTGGCAAGATATTGTATTAGTCCGTGGGCGATCGCTTCTGACATTGAAGTGCGGGGTAATTTTAGGCGAACGCCACTTTGCGGACAACGCCCTTCGTACCAATAGCTACAAAATGAGTCAGCGATCGCAAAATCGCAGTCGATGAAATCTGAAAGTGCGTGCAGAACTACCATACAAGGTATGATTGCAAATCTAGCCGATCCTTCTAAATATATATAGCGTTTATGTAAGAAGTTTATTGTGTTGAGTGCTTTCGGCAAATTGGCATCCAAAATTTTTCTGTTGCAGTTTTAATTTATATATCAACAGGGTTACAGGGACATTGAGAAAATTCTACAAGGGGTCAATTCCCGTCTCAAAATCCCACCCAATGGCCAGTTGTTGACGTTCACGCTCTCCCAACCACCTTAAGGTGGATGTAGCACAAGCGTCACCGCTTCACCACAACTGGCTAGAAATCAAACAGAAAATATATAGTACAAATACACTGACACAGATATAAGTCGGGGATAGCAGTGATGGATGACGGTTGGGAAGGTGTCGACGAGGCGCTGAGGCGCTTTGGGCTCCCGGCGAAGCAAGCCGACCGCTCGGCGATTGTCGCGGCACTGCGTGAGCAGATCCGACTTGAGGCCAATGAGGTCGGCGACCAGTTTCTGATGCGCCTCCTGTGCGCCCAGCTTTTCTCGCTGGGTGTGGTCGAAGACTCCCTCTTGGTTTGGGAGGCAAAGTCGTGCAACTTCGATACACACTGCGGGATTGACGTGCAGTTCCTATGTGGAGCGGGTTTGGAGCGGACCAAGGAGTTCCTCCGCGCCCACGGCAGTGACCCGGCACACGATGCATTGGAGTACATCACCCGATGTGACTCCGACTTCGCCGACTTCTCGGTCGGGCGCGCCCTCCGACAGGCGCAGGAGTTCTATCAGGTGGCCTGACTTGCTGCGGCTAACCGGCCGCTGAACGTCGGTCCGTTAGGCAGCGTTACCATAGTCCATTGCAATTATGTCAGATTGCAAAATCTAAATTAACTTGATTGTGTTGTTTGTAACAATATATTAAAATTATATAAAAGTTTGACCGCGCAGAGGGTGTATCCTGCGATCGCGAAGATGCCATAAGCATCTTCTTTTGATAGAACTTATGAAAATTTTGTTGGTAGAGGATGACGTATTACTAAGTACAGCGCTCTTCGAGTTGTTGAGTGCAAATCGTTATACTATCGACATCGCCAGCAATGGCCAAGCTGGATTAGAACTAGCGCTATCGACTGAATATGAGTTGATTTTGCTGGACTGGCTAATTCCGAAACTGGATGGGATTACCTTGTGTCGGCAACTGCGAAAGCAAGGCTACCGTAAATCTATTCTGTTGTTAACAGGGAAAAATTCTAATGCAGATATTGTGGCAGGGTTAGATGCTGGAGCAGATGATTACGTCATTAAGCCATTCAACCCAGAAGCATTATTAGCCAGAATTCGCTCTTTATTACGACGCAATGAGGCAATCTCATCATCCACCTTAACCTGGGGAAATCTTTGTTTAGATCCAAGTGCCGGCAGAGTAACTTGTAATGAGCAGGAAATTCCCCTGACAGCAAAAGAATACAAACTGCTGGAGTTGTTTTTGCAAAACCCAGACCGGATCTTTAGTCGTGCAGTGATTATAGATCGGCTTTGGGGATTTGATGATACACCGACTGAAAATGCAGTTACGACTCATATTAAAGACTTGCGAAAGAAACTGAAAACAGTAGGTCTAGCAGAAGATTTTCTAGAAACGGTATATGGTATGGGCTATCGGATCAAGCCTGCACCTAATCGCTCCATCTCTGTTGGGGAAACGAATCAAGATGGAAAGAAAAAACCCGGCCCCAAAGATATGACTTCTGTAAATCGGGTGCTGGAGCGCTTTCGTAATTCCTTTGCCGGACAGGTTGTGGTACTGGATCGGGCAAAAACTGCACTCTTAGCCGGGAATTTAAATGAAGAGTTACATCAGCAGGCATTACGTGAAGCCCATAAGCTAGCAGGTTCAATGGGGTCGTTTGGTTATCCAGAGGGTTCCCGGCTAGCACGGAAAATAGAGCATTTGCTGCTTGGAGATTTCTCGTTATCTTCCGATCAAATCTCTGATTTCTCGCAACTGGTAACAGCATTACAGCAAGAGTTAACCAAGCCTGCTATCACTTCCACCGCTCAAAAATTCCCGATCGAGCAAAGTTATCGTCTGTTAGTAATAGATGATGATACGACGCTGACGGAGCAGTTACAAGCAGAAGCCGACTCATGGGGCATCAGGATGAAGGTTGCACCAAACTTAGCAACAGCCCGATCGCTATTTTCTTTAAAAACTCCTGACGCAGTTTTACTAGATTTAAGTTTTACAACACCAGAGGAAGATGGATTAATATTATTGAGCGAGATAGTAGAGCGATCGCCAAATATCCCAGTAATTGTTTTTACAGGACGAGATACCCTAGCAGATCGACTGGCAGTCTCGCGTTTAGGAGCTAGACAATTTTTGCATAAACCGGCGACAACCGAGGAGATTTTTCAGGCAATCGCTCGTGTCTTACCTCAACCTCAAACTTCTGAAGCCAAAGTTTTAATCGTAGATGATGACCCTGTAATACTGGCTGGATTATCGGCGTTGTTAACTCCTTGGGGGCTGGAAGTAACAACTCTTTCCCAATCACAACAATTTTGGCAGGTGCTGATTGCAACATCTCCTGATTTGGTAGTGTTAGATTTAGAAATGCCGATAGTGAACGGATTAGAGTTGTGCAAAGTCGTGCGCCAAGATGCCCAGTGGGGAGATTTACCGATTTTAGTAGTTACAGCCCATACCGAAGCAGAATTCCTTCAGCAAGCTTTTGCTGCCGGAGCCGATGATTTTATCAGCAAGCCAGTGCTAGGGCCAGAACTTGTGACACGGGTACTGAGCCGCATTCAAAGAACGCGCTGGCGCTCTCAGGCAGGTAGAAGTTAAGCATGATGAGGAATTATCCACGATTATTGAAGTATGGTGTTGCTATTGGCTCCACAGCGATCGCCCTTTTGCTGTCACTCTGGCTAGAACCGCTGATTTCTCGAACTATTGGGGCATTTTTCTACATAGCAATCGTTGCAAGTACTTGGTATGGTGGCTTTCGATCGGGGATCGTTACAGTTGTCCTTTCCACACTGGCAATTGATTATTACTTGATTCCCCCTCGATATCAGCTGGCGATTAATCAACCAGAAGATATATTGCGGCTAGGTCTTTTCCTACTGGTTGCCTTGATAATTAACTTGGTGACAGGCAATCTTCAGTACAGCAGACAGAAGATTCACCAACTCAACCAACAATTGTCTCAGGAAAATGCCGAGCAATTGCGGATGACTCTTGACGAACGCAAACAGGCACAAGAAACGCTGCAACAGCAATTTGAGCAACAGCGCTTAGTGATGGAGATGACCCAGCGTATCCGGCGATCGCTCAATTTACAAGATATCTTGCAAACTACTGTTGATGAAGTGCGGCAATTTCTGGAGTGCGATCGCGTCACTATCTTCCAATTTTATCCAGGTTGGGGTGGAACGATTGTTATTGAGTCTGTTGCACCAGAATGGATGGCTCTTTTACCACTCCAAATTCATGACCCTTGCATTGGTGAAGAGAACGTCGAACCCTTTAAACAAGGCTTAGTCACTGCGAAAACTGATATTTATACTGCCGGAATTAGTCCCTGTCACGTTGCATTTTTGGAAAGTCTCCAAGTGAGGGCAAATCTAGTCGTTCCCGTTTCCTTAGGAGATGAATTGTGGGGATTACTGGCAGCTCATCAATGTAAGACTCCTCGTGAGTGGCAATCTTCAGAAATTACTCTGTTGCGGCAGTTGGGAGCGCAGGTAAGCATTGCTATCCAGCAAGCAGCTTTGTTCAAACAGTTACAGACAGAACTAACAGAGCGCAAACAGGCAGAAATTGACCTACAACAACTGAATGCCGAACTTGAGCAACGGGTGCAAGAACGCACTGCCCAACTGACAGAGACGAACGATCGCCTGCGAAAAACAGTTATAGAGCAGCAACAAACCCAACTCACACTTTTAGAACAGTCGCAAATGCTGGAGCTTCAGGCTGTAATCACCCGAAATATGGGGGAAGGCATTTGCTTAGTGAAAATTGATAATGCAATCATTGTCTATGCCAATCCGAAATTTGAGCAGATGTTTGGCTATGACTCTGGTGAACTCAACGGTCAACACGTTTCGATTGTGAACTGTGTCACCAAATCGGTAACTACTCAAAATGTAAATCAAGCCACTCTGTCTGCCATCTTACAAAATACTGAAGCTACCTACGAAGTCCAGAATCTTAAAAAAGATGGTACGCCATTTTGGTGTAGTGTGACCGCTTCTGTATTCAGGCATCCCGACTACGGCGACGTTCTGGTTGCGGTTCACCAAGATATCACTGAGCGCAAAGGCATCGAAGAAGCTTTACGCGAGAGCCAAGAAAAGTTTCGTCAGATGGCAGAAAACATCCAAGCAATATTTTGGATCAAAGATATTCGCAATCAACAAGTTCTATACGTGAGTAATGCCTATGAAACGATCTGGCAAAACAGTTGTGAAAACTTGTATCATAACCATTCAAATTGGTTAGATGCAATTCACCCAGAAGATCGTCAGCGCGTCGAAATTGAATTCATTGAAAAATTCAGAACAGGGCACTATGATAACAAATATCGCATTATTCGCCCTGATGGTTCAATTCGTTGGATTCGCGATCGCGCATTTCCGATCAAAAATGAACTAGGCGAGTTAGTTCGGATTGCTGGGATTGCGGAAGATATCACCGAACTAGAACAGATTAATCTGATCAAGAGTGAGTTTATTGGCATCGTTAGTCACGAACTCCGCACTCCCTTAACTGCTATTCGCGCAGCATTGGGTTTACTACAAACTGGTATCTACGACAAAAAACCAGATAAATTCAAGCGGATGATTGAGATTGCAGCCATCGATAGCGATCGCCTAGTGCGTCTTGTCAACGATATTCTCGATTTGGAACGCTTAGAATCGGATCGAGCTGTCTTAGAAAAAACCACCTGCAATGCGGCTGATTTAGTTCAACAAGCAGTAGCCGTAGTGCAAGCGATCGCCAATCAGCAAAATATTACTTTTGAGATCCACCCTACCAATGCTCAAGTTTGGGCGGCTGCTGATGCTATTGTGCAAACACTCACCAATTTGTTAGGTAATGCGATTAAATTCTCGCCTGCCGATTCTACTATTACTCTCAGTGTCCAACAGCAAACAGACCGCGTACTATTCCAAATAACGGATCGAGGACGAGGTATTCCAGCAGATAAGTTAGAAGCAATTTTTGGAAGATTTCAGCAAGTAGATGCCTCTGATTCTCGCACCAAAGGCGGCACAGGTTTGGGATTGGCAATCTGCCGTAGTATTATTGATCGGCACGGTGGGCAAATCTGGGCTGAAAGCATTCTTGGTGTTGGCAGCACGTTTTTCTTCACTCTACCAATGCCGGGAAATTAGGCAGAGGGGCAGGGGAGCAGGGGAGCAGGGGAGCAGGGGAGAATAACCAATGACAAATGACAAATGACAAATGACTAAAAAATTGTTAATTGTGGATGATGAAGAACGAATCCGCGAATTAGTACAAGCTTGTTTAGAAGACTTGGGAGGATGGGACACCCTGACTGCTGCATCAGGGTCAGAAGGACTAAAAATCGCCCAGACAGAACCTATTGATGCGATTCTACTTGATGTCTCTATGCCTGACATGGATGGCTTTGCAGTCTACGAAAAACTTCAGGTAAATTCAGTAACCCAAGGAATTCCAGTGATTCTGTTAACAGCGAAAGTCCAAGGGAGCGATCGCGCCCGTTTTGCCCAGATGGGAATTGCCGGGATTATCACCAAACCTTTTGAACCCACCTCTATTTGCAACGAAGTTAGTGAGATTCTGGGGTGGGACAATTAATAGTTAATTTTTGTAACAAAATCTATATCTTTATTAGTTTTTTATTTTTGTAATGTATTTTTTTTGGTTAGAGATAAAAACCTTTTATCTGTAACTAAGAAAGGTATATGAAATCAAATGAACATGCTAGAGGAGGTAAATATAATCGGTAAAACGATATTGCTCATTGATGATGAACTGCATGTCCGTGAGATAGTAAAATTTTGCCTCCAAGATTTAGCTGGTTGGAATGTGGTGACAGCAGATTCTCCATTAGAAGGATTGCAGAATGCAGTACACCATACTCCTGATGCGATTGTATTAGATATCTCAATCCGCGATCTGGCTAGTTTTGAGTTTATGAATAAACTAAGAGATCATCCAGAAACTCAAGCTATTCCTGTAGTGTTGCTCAGTGCGAAAGCGCGATGGTTGGATTCGCAAATTTTGCGACAGTATCAAGTCGCAGGTGTAATTCTCAAACCCTTTAATCCAGTTACCCTCCCGGCTCAAGTTGCTCAATTGCTGGGTTGGGATTTTACTTGACTAAAAGATTAAACAAGAATGGGTAAAACATCCAATATATAACAGGATTTGCAATTACTTGGAGTACAAAAAATTCCTAGAGACGCATAACTAGCTGTGTGTCCCTAGTACAGCACGGCGTAAATAAACCACCTATTCCAAATCAATGAAATGCTTAGGCTGTATTGATTTTTAATTTTTAATTTTTAATTTTTAATTTTTAATTCCGCCTTGCGTCCCTAGCATGTATCTCATGCAAATGACAATTGCTATAAATTGCAGTCCGAAGATCGAGGTTTAGCCTTTGAGCAATTGGTTGGATTTTGAAGTTATTACCAACTACAGCAATCCTAAATCATTAGTCAGAAAGAAAATCGCTGAAACACTTATAGATACTTACTTTCTGCCTATACATTTTCTCACGTTTCAATTCGGATTGCTATATCAAGTTTAAGGTTGAATTGAACTTAACGTTTTAGGGAATTTGGCATAAAATTAAATACCAGAGAAAAATTTTACAGCTAACTAAGTGCATATACATAGATTATTACTATGCTCTTCAATCGTCTATCGGGTTCTGAAATTGATTTAAAGCAAATCCTCGATCGAATTAGGATGCTGGTCGATCAAATTCATCAGTCACTTGAAGTGAGTGAAATTCTCAAGATTATTGTCAGCGAAGTTAGAACAACTTTAGAAAGCGATGTCTACGACGGGCTACGCCTACGCGCCATTATCTATCGCTTTTTTTCCGATGGAGATGGAGTTATCGCAGAAGAGTCTGTAAGTAATGGATGGAAACCGATTCTAGGGCAATTAATTTACGATCCTTGCTTCAATACGACATGGGTAGAGCGATATCGAGATGGAAGCGTTGGTGTCATTGAAGACATTCATACTACAACCCTTGACCCTTGTTACAAAAAACTCTTAACAGACTTGCAGATTCGAGCTAATTTAGTAGTACCAATTTTAGTAAACAATCAAGAAATTGATGGAGTTTCTAGTACATATCCTCATTTATGGGGCTTAGTAATTGCTCACCAGTGCAGTGGCTCGCGTCAATGGAGTTCTTTAGAAATTGAGTATTTCCAACTGATAGGCGCAGAGCTAGGAATCGCTCTTGGGGAAACAGAACGCCATCAGCAAAGGGCTACATCCTGCCAAAAACTAACGCTGCAACTCAATCAAAACCTGAAAAATTTGACAGTTCAGCCAAAGTTGAAGTCAATCAAAAGAACTCTGTATCAGAATTTTAGAGGTTCCATTATCACAAGAACAGCATTGCCAAAGAATATATCAGTTGCAGACTTGATTGCATTTGACCGATTACAAACTCCAGTTTGGATTTATGATATTCAAAACTTGCAGATGTGGTGGGCGAATCAATCCGCTCTGCCTATTTGGAATGCTCAAAGTCGAGAAGAATTGCTCAGTCGCAACTTCAGTGATGTTTCTGTGTCTACTCAGACTCGAATGCAAAGCTATTTGCAAGAATTTCAGCAAGGGAAAGCCATCACTGAAAACTGGACATTTTACCCAGAAGGAAAACCTGTTTCTCTGCGCTGCATCTTTTCTGGAATTCAAATTGAAGAAGGGCGAATGGCGATGCTGGTTGAAGGATCGACAGAAATTATCAATCAGATCGATCGAGAAACACTCAGATCGATTGAAGCCCTACGTCACACCACAGCGATCGTCTCCCTTTACACGATGGATGGTGTACCTTTGATGCAAAACCCGGCAGCCCTGCGCTGTTATCGGGATACCCTGTACCCTAACTCGTCATCTGAGAATATTTTCCTGAGTCACTTTGTTGACAAGAGTGTTGGACAACAAGCGATGAAAGCGATTAATTTCGGTGAGGCGTTCAGCATAGAGGCTCAGGTGTTTACTACTGAGGGAATTCAATGGCATGGGATGGATATACGATGCACCCGCGATCCCGTAACGGGTAACTCCATCATCCTCGTCAACGAAAACAATATTACCAAGCAACAAGCTGCACTAGAAGAACACCAGCGTACAGAATCAGAATTGCGCTGGCGGGAAGCTTTGCTGCGTTCTATGACTGAAACTTCTTTGCTGGGATTTTTTGTTGTTGACAATCGTACCGATAAAATCCTCTATTTCAATCACCACTTCTGTAAAATTTGGGGCATCGAACATCTAGAAGACCAAATGCGTTTGGGTGCTTTAAAAAATAATGATATCATTCCTAATTGTATATCTTCAATTGTCGATGCATCGGCATTTGTCGAATCCTATAAACCGTTGCAGTCTGAAGAAAATCGTTGCACGATTGAGGATGAGATTTTATTTGTCGATGGGCGAACGATTCGCCGCTTTTCCAGTCAAATTCGGGATATTCAGGATCGATACTTTGGGCGGTTATACATTTTTGAAGACATCACCTCACGTAAACAAATCGAAGCCGCACTCAAAACCAGTGAAGAAAGATGGCAGTATGCCTTGGAAGGAAATGGCGACGGAGTTTGGGATTTGAATGCTGAAACTAACGAAGTCTTTTTTTCCCGACGATGGAAAGAAATGTTAGGGTTTGCAGAGCATGAAATTGGAACTACCCTCAGTGAATGGGAACAACGCGTTCACTCCGATGATAAGGCGAGGGTTTACGAGGAGATTATCAAGCATTTGTCCAGTGAAACCCAACAATATGTCAGCGAATATCGGATTAAGTGCAAGGATGGAACCTACAAGTGGATTTTAGATCGGGGTCAAGTTTCGAGTCGCGCAAAGAATGGTTTTCCCCTACGGATGCTAGGAACTCATACTGATATTACTGAACGCAAGCGTATGGAAGAAGCGCTGCGAGAAAGCGAACAACGCTATCGTTCTGTAATTACAGTGATGGCAGAAGGTATTGTCCTACAGCAATCCGATAGGCGAATTACCGCCTGTAATGACAGTGCCGAAAGAATTTTAGGGTTAACAGCCGATCAAATGATGGGACGAACTTCCATCGATCCGCGATGGCGAGCGATTCATGAAGATGGTACTTCTTTTCCAGATGAAACTCACCCCGCCATTGTCACCTTACGCACTGGAAAACCTCAATTTCATGTGATTATGGGAGTTCATAAACCTGATGGCAGCTTGACTTGGATTTCAATCAATTCTCAGCCACTGTTTGAATCCAATGAATCAAAACCATCTGCGGTGGTGACATCATTTACAGATATCACAGACCGCAAACAGGCACAAATTGCCCTGCAACAGCAAACAGAACGGGAACGCATGGTTTATGCGATCGCTCAACATATCCGTAAATCTTTGGACTTGGATGAAATCTTAAACACAACAGTTGCTGAAGTTCGACATTTTCTGCAAACCGATCGCGTCATCATCTATCGCTTTAACCGTGATTGGAGTGGTGTGATTGTCACGGAGTCTATAGCAGCAGGTTGGCAATCGATTTTGAATATGGAAATTACAGACAGCTATTTTGTAAAAATACAGGGACAGTCTTATCAAGAAACTACGCTCAGAGTTACTCCAGACATCTACACCGCCGGATTTGCCTCTTGTCATGTAGAGTTATTGGAACAGTTGCAAGTCAGAGCCAAGCTAGTTGTACCAATTTTACAAGGCGATCGCCTTTGGGGTCTTTTGGTTGCTCATCATTGCAGCGCCCCGCGTCAGTGGCAACCTTGGGCAAGCGAACTGCTTCAGCAATTGGCAACACAGGTAGCGATCGCTATTCAGCAATCAGAACTTTATCAACAATTGCAGCGTGCCAACCAGCAGCTTGAAAATATGGTAATGGTAGATGAATTAACTCAAATCGCCAATCGCCGATGTTTTGATCTTAAGCTTAATTCTGTCTGGCAATATCTTTTACGAGAACAAGGTTTTGTCTCACTACTTTTATGCGACATTGATTATTTTAAACAATATAACGATACTTATGGTCATGCGACCGGAGATGATTGTTTGCGCTTTATTGCCCAAGCTTTAAAACAAAGTGTCAAACGTTCTAGAGATTTAGCTGCTCGTTATGGCGGAGAAGAGTTTGTTGTCATCTTACCTAACACTGCTAGTGATGGGGCTTTTCACGTTGCCCAAGAAATTCATAAAGCTATCCAACAGCTAAATATTCCCCATATGGCATCGCCTGTAAAGCACCACGTCACTTTGAGTATCGGAATTGCCACAGTGATTCCCACATCTAATATGGTTCCTTTGGATTTGATTCAGGCAGCAGATCGAGCCCTTTATCAAGCCAAAGCAAACGGGCGTAATCGTTCTTGTATAAATAGACTGTCTTAGAGAATGTTTGAAAAGTCTGTAGTAGTGTATCAAATATTTGTTTACCCCACCCTAACCCTCCCCTTTCTAAGGGGAGGGAACTAGATTTTCCGGTTTCCCCCCTTTATAAGGGGGGATTAAGGGGGGTAACAACGCAATTAAAATCACAGCCAAACACTTTTAAAACAACCTCTTAGAGAGTGAGTGATGCCTGCGGTTCTTGCTACCCGACGCTAATCAAGTAATTGTTAATATTTTCTAAAGTTTTTTAACTACTGTCATTTCTTTATTAGTTCTTTATTTTCTGTTTATAAATTAAAGCTATTGGTAGTTAAGCCAAGAGCAAACTACTTATTTGTGTTTAACTTTTTTAATAAAACAACAATACTATGACAAACTGTCCTTGCTGTTCTAACCAAATGCTTCGTCACATTCGTTTACAAGAAACCTACTGGTTCTGCCGTCACTGCTGGCAAGAGATGCCTAACCTCAGTTTAGATAAAAGTGCTTTAAATTTGACTAGAAAAAATACATCATTAGTCAGAGAACCAATTTCAGTCAACCACAAACTTTTGAAAATGAACGTCAGAACAGAGCTTTGTGCTTGAGTGAATCAGGAAGCAAACACCAAACGAGCTACGCTTACGCTTTTAGAGGTTGTTTGAAAAGTCTAATTTATTACTAACTCGGCAATTGTAAATCTCGGCTACACAGGCAAAACCCTTGTTTTTTATTAGTCTACGGAAGTGGACGAGAGTTTGTGTATTACCGAATTATATTCGCCCAATACTTTTCAAACATCCTCTTAAATAGCTAGATGTATCGTCTGAATACTGACTAATATCTTAAAAGATAATATCCCTATATTTACAGAATATTAAAGTGAGTTAAATACAAAATATAAGTCTAAAAACTAAGTGTCAAGACTGTTTTACTTCTGTTGCTAGAGCGAGGTATAGCCCATTTTTATTCATGGATTATGAATTATACTCTATCTAAAATTTATCCACAGAAAGATTTTAAATAAATTCCGATCTTATTGATTATTAGAATTTAGACAAGGAGCGATACAAGCAGCTTTAACGACTATCTTTGCTCGCTTGTTCATCTGCTTTCATCGCTAAGAGGGACTGGATTATAACCACTCTAAAACACACGAATATTAAATGACTCTTAAACCGTGTAATCAAGTACTCTTGCATCTTAGTTAAATCTGATATCTTCTTGAGAACAGCTTTATTGTTGTCAGGTAGATTGATGAGTCGAATTAATGGATTTGTCGGGCGACGTAATTTCTTGAAATTCGCCAGTGTCGTAGGTATTGCAGCTACTACTTTTGGTGATAGCTTTTGGAATACAGAGCAAACTGCTGTTGCTGATATTCACCCAATTAACCCTAATTCAATCAGTCCGAATGAAGCCATCAAACGATTGCTTGATGGTAATCAAAGATTTATCCATCAAAAACGTCAATATCCCGATCAATCACTAGAACGCTTACGATTAGTTGCGAAAGCTCAGTATCCCTTTGCCGCCATATTAGGCTGTGCAGATTCTAGAGTACCTGCGGAAATTGTCTTCGATCGAGGACTTGGAGATTTATTTGTTGTACGAGTTGCTGGTAATGTTGTCAGTGACACGGTTATAGGTAGTCTGGAATATTCTACAGCAGTATTGGGTTCGCAGTTGATTATGGTTTTGGGTCATAGGAGATGTGGTGCAGTCGCAGAAGCAATCAAAAACGAACCACTTCCTGGTAGAATTGGTTTGATTATTGAGGGTATCAAACCATCTGTAGAAAGGGTAAAGTTCAGAACTGGCGATCATATGCAAGATGCAGTTATAGCCAACATTCAGTATCAGACTGAAAAATTGCAGGAAAGCTCAACTATTTTAGCTAAATTGCTCGGTGAAGGTAAACTAAAAATTGTTGGTGCTTGTTACGATATTGATACTGGTAAAGTCAACATTATTACTTGAATATCTCACACTTTTTAAGTGTAAGATTCTTCGTTCAATGATGTTGGAAAAATGTTTGAGTCGATCTACGCTAACGCAAACTCACGAAAATTTAGAAATAAACTTAAAGCTTATAACAAATAAACCCAGCAGGGACTATATAACAAGGCCGCCTGCCAGGAAGGTATAGTATATTCTGGCCATGTTTGATTGGTTAGCGCTTATTTGTAAAAAATAATTGCGTATCCCTAAATAGAATAACTAAATGCTTCGGAAAACACAGTTAAGAAAAGTTACTAAATAGGTTAATTTCTAATTAAAACCCAATAGGCTTGGGTTAAGAGTTATTCGACCTAGATAATTGGTCTTTCAAGACGCGATAAATCGCGTCTCTACATAAAGGTTTTGTTGCTCTATCTGAACTGTATTGAATTAAAATCAACAATTTCCCGAATGGGGAGACAGGGAAGACAAGGGAGAATGATTGAACAAATTTCTTGTTTGCCTCTTCCCAATGCCCAATCCCCAATGCCCCATAATATAAGAAAGCGCTTCACACTTCTTAAATAATCAGCTTTATTAGAACAATGGCGAGAGACTTGCGGGGATTCATTAAAATTTTGGAAGAAAGAGGACAATTACGGCGAATTTCTGCTTTAGTTGACCCAGACTTGGAAATTGCTGAGATTTCCAACCGGATGCTGCAAAAAGGTGGCCCAGGATTGTTGTTTGAAAACGTCAAAGGTGCTTCCTTCCCGGTAGCAGTGAATTTGATGGGAACTGTGGAAAGGATTTGCTGGGCGATGAATATGCAGCATCCAGAGGAGTTGGAAACTCTGGGGAAAAAATTGAGTATGCTGCAACAGCCAAAACCGCCGAAGAAAATTTCCCAGGCGATAGATTTTGGTAAAGTGCTGTTTGATGTGGTGAAAGCGAAACCAGGACGAGACTTTTTCCCCGCTTGTCAGCAAGTTGTGCTTCAAGGTAATGATTTAGATTTAAATAAGTTGCCTTTGATACGTCCTTATATTGGTGATGCTGGCAAGATTATCACGCTGGGACTGGTAATTACCAAGGATTGTGAGACTGGTACTCCAAATGTAGGTGTGTATCGCTTGCAACTACAATCTAAAAATACGATGACGGTTCACTGGTTATCGGTGCGGGGTGGGGCGAGGCATTTGCGAAAAGCAGCGGAACGTGGGAAGAAATTAGAAGTTGCGATCGCACTTGGTGTAGATCCTCTAATTATCATGGCAGCAGCTACACCCATCCCTGTAGATTTATCAGAATGGCTGTTTGCCGGACTTTACGGCGGTTCTGGCGTGCAGCTGGCGAAGTGTAAAACTGTAGATTTGGAAGTTCCCGCAGATTCAGAATTTGTCTTAGAAGGAACGATTACACCAGGGGAAGTGTTACCAGATGGGCCTTTTGGCGACCACATGGGTTATTACGGCGGCGTGGAAGATTCGCCGTTGGTACGCTTTGAGTGTATGACGCACCGGAAAAATCCGATTTACTTAACAACATTTAGCGGTCGTCCACCCAAAGAAGAAGCGATGATGGCGATCGCGCTAAATCGTATTTATACGCCCATACTGCGGCAACAAGTATCAGAAATTGTCGATTTCTTCCTACCAATGGAAGCTTTGAGTTACAAAGCGGCGATTATTTCCATTGATAAGGCATATCCGGGACAAGCGCGACGGGCGGCTTTAGCGTTTTGGAGTGCTTTACCACAATTTACATACACCAAATTTGTAATTGTGGTGGATAAAGACATAAATATTCGCGATCCGCGTCAAGTTGTCTGGGCGATTAGTTCCAAAGTTGACCCAGTGCGGGATGTCTTTATTTTGCCGAATACACCTTTTGATACCTTGGATTTTGCTAGTGAGAAAATTGGCTTAGGTGGACGGATGGGAATTGATGCGACTACAAAGATTCCGCCGGAAACAAACCATGAATGGGGTTCGCCTTTAGAATCTGACCCAGATGTGGCGGCGATGGTAGAGAGACGATGGGCGGAGTATGGTTTGGCAGAGTTGCAGTTAGGAGAAGTAGACCCGAATTTGTTTGGCTATGATATGAAGTAACTATAGATCAATACAGTTTAGATAGAGCAACAAAACCCTAATGTAGAGACGCGATAAATCGCGTCTTGAAGTTTATGTAGATTCGGAGATATCAATAAGACTCCAGCCTTGAGTACTGATGCCAGAAACTTGAAGAAATTATGACAAAAAAAGTGAAAAATCCAGCATCAAAGTTAGCGATCGGATTGGCATTCAGTTGTATTAGTGTGATACTCAATATCGGTATAGCTAGTGAAATAAGTTTAGCAAAATCAAGTAATTCTCAAAAGTGCGATATTTTTGCCTACGTCACCGATACAGATTCCCAAGGGTTAAATGTGCGGAGTGGTGCAAGTACAAATAACGTCATTATAGGACAAATACCCATTAAGGAAACAGTTCAGGTTATTGGTGCTGCTGGAAATTGGGTGCAGATTACTAATGCTAGCAATGGTTTTCAAGGAACTGGATGGGTATTCGTGCCAAAGTTAGGCTTAACAACGCGAGGCTACGGTACTAATGGCGTAGATTTCTATGCTAGTAGCAGTCAAAAAAGCCAAAAACTGAGAAGAATTCCTGCTAATACGCCCGTCAAATTGTTAGGCTGTCAGGGAGATTGGGCGCAGGTAGAATATCAAGGTGTTAAGGGTTGGTTGACAAGGGAAGAACAATGTGGTGCAGCCCTTACTAGTTGTTCTTAGAACCCCACCCCCAACCCCCTCCCCGCTTGCGAGGCTATCCATTACCCGGATCTTTCTCAACATTTACGAGAGTATTCACTCACGCTTTTTCTAACCCTGATTCGTTCGTCGTCAATTCTCAATAAAAACCTAATTTTAGCGAGAAGACTAAGAGCCAATCTGTCAAGTATGTTTGACACCTCAGTGTTCAAGATGCTTACAAAATAAGCGTTTCAAGATTGTAAAGAAAGATGTGACTAATGGATAGGCTTGCGAGGAGAGGGGGCTATGAGAATTACTTTTAAAATTTTGGTTTTGGGATATTTGTTATGGCTTATCCATTTCCAGGAATGAACCCGTATTTAGAAGATCCTGAATTATGGCTAGGAGTACATGGGAGACTAATAGTTGCGATGTCTGACGACAAGCTGCTTCGCATCTACGCAGATTATCTCTCTCCTCAATTACGTCCGAAATATTTTGTCGCCATTGAAGAACGAATTTACCAAACTACTGGCGATGATAAACTTTTGGTTGGTATTCCTGATGTAGTAGTACAAAATTCACAGACAGCAATAAATCCTAAAATACCGAATATAGCTGTAGCTACACCTGCTGTTCAACCTAACCCCCTCCCCGCAAGCCTATCCATTACCCGGATCTTTCTTAACATTTGCGAGAGTATTGACTCAGGTTTTTCTAACCCTGATTCGTTCGTTGTTCATTCTCAATAAAAACGCAGTTTTAGCGAGAAGATTAAAAGCGAATTTGTCAAGTATACCTAAATTCTCAATGTCTAAGAAGGTTATAGAACATGGGTTTCAAGATTGTAAAGAAAGATGTGGGTAACGCATAGCCCGCAAGCGAGGAGGGGGGACTGGAGTCGGTGAAAGGCTTGGGGTTTTGATTTTGGGTCATTTGCGATCTTGGTGGTTAGGTAATTAATATTTCATGTATTATTCCCAGCGATCGCACTCTCCCAACTCTTCAAAACTCTGGCATAATTAGACATGCCTGCGCCTAAAGAGCTAATTAAAAGCTTTACGCCGAATGGATATTTTAATAGAATAATCTCATCAAAAGATTCGCAGAAATATAAATGGACTGGATTACACTACTGCGATCGCTACAGTCTGATTTTATTAAAAGGTTAGCATCTGGTTGTCTGCTTCATTGTGAAACAGAAGGTCAATATAGTGAATTAACTATAATTTCTGGAGAGAGATTAAAGGCACTACGGGAATTTTGCTGGCAGATGGCTGAAAAATATAAGCGTGTTTTACCAGTGCGTGATGTTTTTCTTAGCTATCTCAAAGGGAAGTTGGGTGAGGAAGTTGTCAAAGAACGTTTAGCTGATTTTATTACCGAAGTCGATTATGAAAAACGATTTGGCGGCGATGGTAATATAGATTTTACCTTGACTTCTGACCCATCTATTGGTATCGAAGTTAAATCTCGTCATGGTCGCATTGACAGAGTTAGATGGTCAATTAGTTCTGAAGAGGTTGAAAAAAATGCAGTTGTAGTTTGCATTTTAATTCAAGAAGATGTGAGTGAAGCACAATCTGAGTATCACCTTTTTTTGGCTGGCTTTCTCCCAACCAAAATGATTAAGTTGAAAACTGGTAAAATTTCTTTTGGGATTGAACAATTACTGTATGGTGGTGGTTTATGGTGTTATCTAGAACAGTTACAATCTTCTCTAAATAATTCTTCTCGGCAACAACCACCTATTTATAAATATCTCCCAAAACAGGAAATTTCATCGAAACCAACTATTCATCAGGTAATCAAATCTTCTTTTCAACCTGAATATCGTGATGAAGATTTAAATAGATTTTACATAAAATTGGGTGATGAATATTTTCAAAAAGGAGAATATCCGAATGCAATTACCAAGTACAATCAAGCTTTAGAAGTTAATCATGGTGATGTTGACTTATATTATAAACGAGGTTTAGCTCACTATCAAATAGGAGATTATGAAGCTGCGATCGCAGATTATTCACAGGCAGTTCAGGTAAACCTTCATGATGCTAAATCTTACAATAAGCGAGGTTTAGCTCTCTATCAATTGGGGCGATTAGAGGAAGCGATTAATGATTATACTCAAGCTATTAGAATTAATCCTAATGTTGCCGTAACCTATAAAAATCGGGCTGAAGCTCGTTCTCATATTGGAGATAACCAAGGAGCAATTGAGGATTATACCCAGGCTATTAAAATTAATCCTCATTATGCTGATGCTTATAAAAACCGTGGAATTACTCGTTATTTATTAGGCTCTCAGCCAGGATTTCCTCAAGCAATCAAGATTAATCCTCAAGATGCCATAGCTTATAAAAAACGTGGGAATGCTCGTTCAGATTTAGGAGATTTTGAAGGTGCAATTGAAGATTATACTCAGGCAATCCAGATTAATCCTAGTTATGCTGATGCTTACTACAACCGTGGGAATGCTCGTTCAGATTTAGGAGACTTTGAGGGCGCAATTGAAGATTATACTCAGGCAATCGAGATTAATTTTAATTATGCTGATGCTTATTATAACCGTGGTAATACTCGTTTAGAAATTGCAGATAAACAGGGAGCAATTGAAGATTTTCAAAAAGCGGCAGACATCTATCGTAAAGAAGGTAAACTAGAAGCACTCAAAGATACGCGAGAAATAATATTAGATTTAGAAATAGAAGAATCGTTAGATATTTTAAACTTCTAGATACAACTATATGAAGTAGCCTCCAAAGTTTGTTTGCCATCTGGTTGATTTTAGTGAATTAGGTGATACTGTTGCTGATGAATTGTCTCTATCATTTGACCCTAATCAGCAACGTCTGAGTTGGGATTATCGAGTTTTTCAAATGAGCAAACCTACCGTTTGTTTTTTTTGATAGCCATTAAAACAGTTATACTTAATATACCTAACATTAACGAAGACTCAGGGACAGGTGTTATAGAAAAAGAAGTGAGGGGATAACCTGTATAATAACCTTGCTCTCCTATTTCTAAGTAGTCATAACTGTAAAACACATTATATGACGCTCCTGCTACGGTGTAAGCAAATCCGAATTCATCCAAAGTCTGAGTTTCAGCTAATAAGAGATTGTCATTGTCAAGGAATGATCCTGGAGATAATGAAGACTCTATTGGGTTGCCATTTCTTGTGCCAGTAATATCTACAATTTCATAACTATTTGTGGCTGAATCGTAGGGGTTAGTTGTGAATTTTCCTGCAACTGTAATAATATCATTTGGGTCAAGTACGCTCGTACCAGAGTAGGAAAAATTAAAAATTGCGGCTGAAACAGGAGCCATCATAGTTGTTAAAAGGCAGACTGTACTAGTGATGGTAACTGCGAGCTTTTTATCAAAATTCATTCCATTTTCCCTTTTATTTCAAACCACTATTAACAAGGATTTTTTATGACTACTTATTTGTGTAACAAATAGCTATTGGTAGGAGCTACGGCAGCACGTCAAAAGGTAGCATCATGTCGTTATCCTCGTGATTAAGCATGTGGCAGTGCCACACGAAGCGTCCAGTAAATGAATTGCCAAAAGGTAAATTCGCTGTGGCTTTAGCACCGAAGGGAACTATCAGACGAACAACCTCAAATGGATTAACTACCACAGTATCCTTCCAACCAGCTTCGTTCGCTGCTGGTGGTTTTGCTAAACCTTTTAAATAGGGAGTAGGGTCGAGTGGTGGATAACCATAAGGCACTGTATCTCCACCAGGTGCATGGTGCATAAGTACTTTACGCGGCCCAGTAGCCCTGTATGCTGCGGAGTAGGCAGTATCATTAATTGATTGACGGTTGAGGATTTTAAATGGCACTAGATGCAGATGCATTGTGTGAGCGAATGGCTGTAGATTGATGAAATTCCACTGCTCTACTGTGTCTACTTTTGGTTGCTCTCTCAATTCTGGGTGGTTGGCTGCTTCATGCCAGTAAACCGCGTTGAGCATCATCGCTAACACCTGAAAGTTAGAGTTCAAAATATCTGTTAAAACCAAGTTGCGCTGTCTTACTGGTTTGGTAGCAATCTTTGTTATCAATGGATTGTTTACTCGCAGCCGTATGGGAATCGCTTTAGGAACAGCAGCACCACGACTCACCGTAAACTGCATGATTTCTGGCATTCTAAAGTAACCCTGGTCAATAACCGTAGCCAAGCCCTTGGGATACGGTGCAGCAGCGTCATTTTGCAATACAATCTTATCTCCTGGCAGACTTGTAGAAAAATCGATTAGCACATCAGCTCGTTCACCAGGCCCCAGCAGTAACTTAGACAAATATACTGGAGCGTTCAAGAATCCTCCGTCACAGCCAATTTGAATTAATTGCTGATTTGACGACAGCTTCAGTCTGAAGAATCGGGAGTTTGAAGCGTTGACGATGCGAAAGCGGTACAAAGTTCGGTCAACATTGAGGTTTGGCCAAGCCTTACCGTTGACGACAGCAACATCACCGTAAAACTCATGATCCCATTTAGCTGGAAACGACATCGAACCATCAGAATTGAATGAATGATCTTGTAGTATCAAAGGTACTTCATAGGGCGCTCCAGCAGGGATACCAAGAGGGCCATTGCCACCTATAGGATCGTCCTCATCCCGAATCAGATACATCCCAGCCAGCCCAGCTTGGAGGTTCAATGCAGTCATGCCAAGGGAATGGTCATGATACCAGAGTGTCCCGGCTTCTTGATTGTTGTTGTAGTTATACACATTGCTCTGTCCGGGCAGGTACGTGTCTTCTGGATAACCGTCGCTGTCAGGCTCGGTATTGCTGCCGTGTAAGTGTATGACTGTCCGTGGGTTAGTGATGTCAGACGCATTGACACCATGTAAGCTTGTATCAACTGACCCAGCTAATGGATGAGTACCGAGTTTGTTGAATGCCCGAATCCTAACTGGCGTTCCCCTTGTTACTTCAAAAGTGGGGCCAAGATAAGACAATCCGCCGTAACCCCAGGTGGTAAAAGACCCTAAGCTGCTGTGGAACGAGTGTTTACCTGGTGCAATATCTAAGGTACTAGGTGGTGAAATCGGGTAGAAAATGGGCAGAGACTCGGTAAATTTTGAGAATCGAGGCGAAGTTGCATAGGTTCTCTTGGCTTTAAGTACTTCGGGAAGCAGAATTCCTACTCCTAAACCTGCGCTCATCGTTAAAAATTGCTTTCTGGTTAACATTTTTGGTTGTATTGTAGAAATTAGCGTTGAGTCTACAAGGTCTTGGACTTATGCAATAACTCTCTGAAACTCTTATCGGCTAATGCTATAGGTTGATTAGCGATGGCTACGCCCGCCGTACCCCTACGGGGAAGCAAGCTACGCGTAGCGTCTGTCTACGACACGCTGCGCGAACGCAGAGAAGGCATCGCACTTTGTTTACTAAGAAAATATGGTTGTTTTTGTTCGACATCCCTAGTTGCTAAAAGTGTACTCAGGGTGTTAATCATCCGTGTACTTTCCTCTACAGCCGAGTTCATTTCTTCTCCCAAAATGCTATGGGTTGTTTTGAACTCCCGAATCAGGCTATCTCGATCGTTCTGAAGAACTAATTGCGCCAACCGATTATAAGTGGCTGCTAGTCGTTTAATGGCTTCACGACGTTCTGATGTAGCAAGCATAATATCTACTATCAGAGGTGCAGACTGAGCAAACAAGCGGCCAACTATGTCAATTTCTAGACGGAAAATTGGGCTAGAAAAATCTAAGCTTCGACGGATGTCAATCTCTTCTTCTGCTAGAAAAACCCCAAGGCTAAAGCTTTTAAAGTTACGGATTGCTTGAACAGCAATCATCATTTGGTCGTGTTCTTCTGGTGTAGATACAATAAGTTTGCCACCATCATTTTGAATCAAATCTAGAAGCCATTGGAAGGCATCGTCTCTACGACCAGAACAGACTATAACTTTTTGAGACAAGAAAGATTTGATACCTGGGCCAAACATTGGATGCAAACTCATTACAGGCCCACTATGCTCTTCAAGCATAGTCTGTAATATTGGAGTTTTAATACTAGCAATGTCAGCTAAAGCAGTAGTTGAAGAAAGGTATTTACTAAGTTTATGAATAACCTCTATTGTATGTTCAATCGGAACGCAGACTAAAACTAAATCTGCTTTTTCTAGCAGCAATTCTGCTTGTTCCCAATCACCGCGATCGAGAATACTGACGTAGTGACCGTCATCTGATAACTTCTGCTGGAAGAAGTGCCCCATCATCCCCCGTCCGCCAACTAGAGTAACCCGTCGTGGCTTAGTGTTAGCTGGAGGCGAAAATCTACTAGCAACGACAGAGGTACAACCTGTAACTAGATTTTTCCACATTGGCTCTGGAACACCAGCTTGCACTAAGGAAAATGCAAAATTAGTAATTTGCTCCTCTAAAGAAATCGATTGTGATTCGGCTAAAACGGCAATTCTTTTACCTAGTAAATCAATGAGTTGTTGGTCAATTTTTTTCAGCTTTTCTGGAAGCATAAGACTTTTCAAATATATGATTAATTTGTTTGCCGCATCAAAGAGCGATGTCTAAGGGCAGGCTGAATATCGCTAAATCTGGGCGTAACTGTGCAGCGCCGCGCAAATAGATCGGGCGTAATGCATTCTGAGGTATAGGGGTATTGAAGTGAATTAGGACTCGAATACAACATTTAAGGCTACTGTTTACCTGCATTTGTTGCACATCCAATAGAGGAACTTGCTCCCACCCCGAACGACGACGCGCCACCGCCGCGGGAAATATTGCATCTAAGTCAGGAGTGGCGGAAAAAGTGACACTAACGATTTCGGCAGGATCTAGCGGATTGTTGACTTCTAAGGCATTCAATAACTCATCCACAGCTTCTGCGATCGCTTGTGGTGAGTTGTGGCTAACTGTAGTTGCACCCCGGAGTCCCCGCACTCTCCATTCTCCGAGTGTCGCTGACATATTAGTTTGTTGATATGTATGTGTAAGAAATGCGATCTGATCCATATTGATTTGGCCCTTAAATACTTAATTTTTGTCTACGACGAAAGATAAACCAAGCACCTACTCCCAACAATGCGGGTAACAATGCAGGTTCAGGAACTTTCTCAATTCGGGTTTGGACAGTTCCTGTATACAGCAAGTTACCTATTGAATTAGGAAAGTCCACATTTGGATAGACATCAAGGATTGCAGTACCTGGGACTGTTGTTCGTATAGCGGTAGATCCCTCAAATGAACCCTTTGGGTAATGAAAATAGTTCACCAAAGCGAAGGGGGATGCTGGTTCTCGTTGAGGAGCGCGTACCTCCCAAAGAAAATCGTCAGTTTCAGGTGCTGTAATACCATCTTCAAGACGAGGTAAAAAAACAATCGGATTACCAACAGTTCCTCGAAAAACTCCCTTCTCGCCTAAATCAAATTTATAATCATATCCACCTTCCAAATATGTAGTAGCGTTCGGTGAATTCGGAGTTCCTATAGTAGTATCATCGTAAGTAAAGTAACCGTTCGCTCCCTCACCCTCGAAGCTGAATTTATACAATGCTTGAGCAGGATTGACGTTTAATGTTACTGACATGAGTAATGCTGCTGCACTTGGAATAGCAGAAAGCGATAATTTATTCAATAGAGCCATTTTTATTACCTTTCTAAAAAATTGATTGCTAAATTAGTTCCTGAAACTAACCAGAAAAGCCTCATTGTGAAAACTGTTAGCGTTAGTTTCCGCCATTTCATACAGCAGAATTCAGAATTCAGAATTCAAGAGTAAAACACTCTTTATACCTGGGTAGCAGAGGAATCGTCGTGTACCTCACCAATTTGAAATCTGCTGTAAATCCGGTTTTAGAAAAGCTCACATATTAAGAGCCGAATTTACCCCTGAAATTTATGGTACAAAACCGAAGAAACTAATAGAAAAAGACCTAAATATAGTAAACTGGCTCAGTGTAATTAATCTTGTGCAGATAATAATTGTCGGCGCTGACGACGGAAGACAAACCAAGCACCCACTCCCAGTAATGCAGACACTGATGCAGGTTCGGGTATTTGCTCGATTTTTGTTTTAACAGTTCCTTCAAAGGTGTAGTCTCCCGTCGTATTAGGAAAGTCCCAGTATGGGTAAACTCTGAGCCTAGCGGTATCAGGTACGCTCGTTCGTAAGGCAACAGAATCTGAAAAGCTTTCCTCTGGGTAACTAAAGCGAATTGACAAACCGTATTGCTGCCCACGAGCAGCCGGAGGAACGTAAAGAATAAAGTCATCAATGGCACCATCGTAGCCCAAGTTACCAGCACGTCCAAGATAAACAATATTTCTGGCCTCATCATGTATATCTTGCTGCGATCCTTTTGTTCCCTGAGCCAGAATATCCCCTGCATTAACAAAATACTTTTCCACTGAGCCATCATACTCAGCAAGAGGAAAGTTTAGACCAAGAGGTTCTATCTTATTAGCTGAATCATCATAAATGAAGTAACCATTTGCTCCTTTACCCTCGAAAGTAAATTTAAAAAGAGCAGCTTCGACTCGATTTATGCTAACCATTTCTAAAACTAAAAATACTGCGACGCTGATAGCAGAAGCCATCGAGAATTTCTTCAACAAAGCCATTTTAGTTATCTCGCAATATAGCTATACTTGAATGCTGGGAATTTCATTGTTTGGTAAGCGATGCCTACGGCGGGCTACGCCTACGCGGTTCAAAAAATACCATCTGTAAGTGTATAATCCTTGTATTGTGAAAGGAATAGCAATACAGTTTTATGCACAATCTCAAATTGATATATAACTAGAATTCTAGTGACGGATCGGAATTCTATCCTCTAGTTGAGAAAGGCTGACTGAGGGAGCAGGAGCAGGGCCTAGCGCGACATCGCCCCAACGCATCACACAACCACCAGCATTAGATGACGAACCCATTGTGTAGACAAGAACTAAATCGTTTTCACGAATTTTACCTGCATGGGCGGCATGATAGAGATTAGCAACGGGAAAGGTTGGCCCAATATTCGCATATAGAGGATTGATGTTGATTGTGCGCTCTGGTTCAATATCTAGAGCGCGGATGCAAACTCGTGAATACCAAGCACTGGGTGTATTAAAAACAAAAAAGTTGATTCGATCTAAGGTGAGTCCAGCATCTGCGATCGCACCGTGGCAACATAGACGAATAAACTTCACCGTCGTCTCGTTAAACATCTTACTTGCACCCTTGCCGCCTCGGATGAACATTTTGACGTTGCCATGCTCATCGGTGGTGAATTCATTATAGAAGGCTCCACAGGTAGCAGAGGTATTGGCAATTTTCGTACCGAGAATACCTTGGTTTGGTTTCAGCTTACCAACTACAAAGGCTCCAGCACCATCACCCGATAAAAATGCTAGAGTATCATTTTCGTCGGTATAGCGTGAATACGTAGTTGAGACAACCACTAACACATTGCGATACTGTCCTGTTTGCACCAAAGAACAGGCTGTTTGAAGCGAAACTAACACTGAAGTGCAAGTTGATTCTATATTCCACGCCGCACCTTGTAGTCCCAGTTTTCCAGCGAGAAAGGCAGCATTACCAGGTGTGATTTGCTCTGGAAACAGTGAAGTAACGAGCATGAGATCGATGTCTTCAGGAGATAGCTTTGCGGCTTCGAGGGCATCGAGAGCGGCACGATACTCTAGTGAAAGGGAAGTTTCATCAGCAGCTAACACCCTTCGCTCGACAGTACCACGGAAGGGGTCTGACATATATGGTGCTACCTCTTGCGACCAGATATCATCGTCACTATCGACTGTGGCATTATCGGGTACAAAAAGTTTAGCTAGGGTTTTTTGTTCAGCCTCAGCAACCATCTTGGGGAAATTCTCTCTGTAGTAATCGTTGGTGCGGATGATGCTAGGAAAGTTAACTGAGACTGCGCGAATACCTACTGGTTCTAATATTGTCATGACAAATCTCCTTTTGATTTTGTGGTGTTACACAATGGAATTGGAAAATGATTTACATAGATGCACAGACTTAAGAACGCCCTGTTTTGGCTTCTATGGCTCCTTGCTTAATCAGACTCTGAATGCGACCTCCAATAGGCGCGGGTCGGGTTGGGTCAATCTTCACATCAACAATGAATGGAAGAGTAGAGGTAAGTGCTTTTTTTAAGGCTGCTTCCAAGTCAGACTCAGTATTAACACAGATACCGTCAGCTCCCATAGCTCTAGCGATCGCCGCAAAATTAGTACTCGGTATCTCCGTATCTATAGGGACGTTCCCACTTAACCCCTGCAATGCCATTCCTTGGGCGCACATATTGTAGCGTCCATCGTTGAGGACAATCCAGACAGCTGGAATCTGGAATTTCACGGCTGTGCTAACTTCGTTGTTCATTAGCATTGCTCCGTCCCCAACAATCGCCACGGCTTTACTTTTTCGCCCTAATGCCGTACCAACTACTCCCGTGGCAGCATGACCCATAGACCCAAAACCAGTACTAATCCGGTAACGATTTGGTTGGTTAAATCGCAGTAAATTAGTTGCCCAAGCAAAAGAGTTACCTGCTTCAGCTAAGATTGAGGCATCACTGCCCTCAATAATCAGCCGTTGAATTGCATCCATCAGTACTTCGGGTCGCACTAAGCCATTTGGGCGCTGAGTATTTGTGTAGGCTTCAGGACGCGGTAGTGAGGAAGTGGGAAACCAATTAAGACGCTCTGGAAGGTGTTTTAATAAAGCTTTGAGGAATTCTTTGATTTCCGAGTGAACAGCGAGAGTCTCTACTGATGGATAAGCCACTCCTGGAACTTGTGGGTCGATATCAATATGCACAAACCCATTAACAGGAATCATCGCCGGACTCCAGAATGAAGTCGGCTCACCAAGGCGCGTTCCCAACACTAGTATGCGTTGTGGTCGTTGTTCCTGCATATATTTCAGGACAGATAGATGCCCACTAAAGCCTGTGACACCGATAAATTGGGGATGATCTTCTGGAAAAATCCCTTTGGCGCGAGGTGATGTCATCACCGCCGCCCCAGTTTTTTCTGCCAACTGGCGGATTTCCTCTGCGGCGTGTCGCGCCCCAAAGCCAACCCAGATAGCAAAGGATTCTGCTGATAACAACTTTACACATTCAGCGATCGCTTCTTCGCTGGCAGTTGGTACAGATTGAGAAAATGCTGATTGAGGTAACTGTACTTTTAATGGCGTCGTCTGTATTGGCGTGGGAACACTAATATGAGCTACAAAACTCCCTGGTTGTGCTAAACCTTGGGCAAGTCTGCGAGAAATTTCTGGTAGTTGATCTCCAGACTCTAATATGGTTGCGTAATTGAATAGCGGGCCTGATGTAAAAATTCCTGAGAAAGGCATTGTGTGGGCGCTAGTTTCTTGACAAGCTCCGCGCCCGCGATTTCCGGTTGAGGTTGCAGCCGATAAGAAAATTACCTTTGCTCCTTCCCCTTGGGCAGCAAAAAGCCCAGTCAGAGCATTAGTGATACCGGGGCCTGTAGTAGTGAATACCACGACGGGGCGATCGCTGGCAAAATAAGCCTCGGTAGCGGCAAAAGCTGCTCCTGATTCATGGCGAAAGTGAAGCAATTCGATGCGGCTACGGTTTAATGTTGCCCATAACGGCCCAATACCGCCTCCTGAAACACCAAATGCGTAGTTAACTCCTAAATTTTCCAGGATCTCAACTAGAGCCTCTGCAACCGTAGGGGTTAATTCTGACTCTAGAGATTTTTCATGCAGCGATGCAGGAGAGAAAATGGAAGATCCAGTTGAAGTTTCAAATGGAATTTGATTAGATGAGAGGTTAATTTTTGTTCCCAAAGCTTGAGAAGAATTAGTATTTTTGTTGATAGATTTAGTATTCACAATTGCCAACCTTAATTTCTATTTTTTGTTTTCCTATCTTTCTTGAATATTTAGATCCACTTAGCATTCAGTTGTTTACAACAGCTAATTCAGAGCTTGATTGCTGGCGCAAAAATCGTTTGATAATTTTACCGCTGGGGTTTTTTGGCAGGGAATCTACAAAAGTAATGGCACAAGGAAGTTTGTATTTTGCCATTCTTTCAGCACAAAATTTGAGGATTTGTTCTTCACTAATTCTGTAACCCTGCTTGAGGATAATATTTGCCTGAACTATCTCACCTTTGATAGCATCTTTAACGCCATATACAGCTACCTCAGCAACAGATGAATGTTGATAAATGACATTTTCAACTTCAGTCGGATATACCTTAAATCCAGACACATTAATCATGTCTTTCATGCGGTCAACGATGTAGAAAAAACCGTCTTCATCTACCAGACCAATATCGCCAGTATGAAACCAGCCATTTTTAATTACTTCCGCAGTTTCCAATGGGCGATTCCAATAACCAAGCATGACGTTAGGCCCTCGGATTACTATCTGACCTAATTCACCAAGCTCTACCTGATTACCATTATCGTCAATCACTTTCATTTCGACATTCTCAATTGGAGCGCCAATGGAACCAAGTTTGTATTTCAAATCGTGATTATAAGATGCACATGGTGATGTTTCAGTTAAACCATATCCTTCATTAATGACTTTTCCATACTTATCCTGCCAAGTTTGGGCAACTTCAATTGGCATCGGTGCGGCGGCTGAAAAGTAGTAACGTATACTATTGAGATTGTAGCCAGATAAATCACTATTTAGAAGATTGATAAATACCGTTGGTACTCCGAAAAACATTGTTACTTGATGAGTCGCGATCGCGTTAAGTATTTGCTCAAGATCAAATCGACGTTTTAGGATAATTGTGGCGCAGACGTTTAAGGCTGCGTTGAGAATAGCATTTTGACCAAAGCAATGAAATAACGGTAAGTAAAGCAGTAATCGGTCATTCGGTTGCATTCCACAACAACGGTTTTGGGAATACATATTAGAAATTATATTGCCGTGAGAAAGTGTTGCTCCTTTAGGAAAACCTGTTGTTCCCGATGTATAGATGATGCTAGCAGGAGTATGGCGTTCTATTTCAATAGCGTATGCATTGCTAGAAGCACTTTCCATCAGTTTTGCTAAATCAATTCCCTTTTTGGCGCTACCTTCTGCAATCAAAATGTGTTGCAGTTCGGGTAAATCTGCCTCTGGTACATTTTCAACGAGTGACTCTGTGGTAATTATTACCTTAGCGGCACAATCGTTGAGAATGTAGCTAACTTCATTACTTTTCAGCATGACATTGATTGAGACGACAATCGCACCAATTTTGAGAATGCCAAGATAAGAAATGATAAATTCAGGAATATTTGGCAAAAACAAAGCCACGCGATCGCCTTGTTTAATTCCTAATCCACTTAAACTATTAGCTAGACGATTTGCTAGTTGGTTAAGCTGTTTGTAAGTAAAAAATTTATCTTCAAATATCAGAGCGATTTTGTCAGGAAATAGTTGACAACCCCGCTCGATGTGTTGGGTAATATTCATGGCTAAAAAGATTCACTTAACTTCATTAGCTTTGTCTACTTTCACAGTCATTGCTCAGAAGAATTCGCTGTTAATAATGTCTTTTGAGTATTTAGCTGACTGATGTTATCGAGTTCAGTTCGTGGCTGCAATGTCATTAGGATGCCTTTGCGTGTTTGCAGAGTTAGCAATGGCTGCGGCTCAACTGGATGTTCCGGCAGTAGATTGAGGCGGAAACGTTGACACACCATTGCTACAATCAACTGAATTTCTGTTAATGCAAAGATGTCACCTAAGCATTGGCGTTGGCCGCCACCAAAAGGAAAGTATGCATAACGGGGACGATCGACAGAGCGTTCTGGGGTGAATCGTTCAGGATCAAAGCCTTCAGGATTATCCCAATAAGCAGGGAGGCGGTGCGTAACAAAGGGACTGAGCAAAAGCATGGAACCAGCTGGGATATGATAGCTGCCGATTAAATCATCGCCCAAATTGTTACGGGCATAAACCCAAGCACCCGGATAAAGTCGCATTGCCTCTTGGACAACCATTTTGGTATATTTCAGCTGGGGCAAATCCTCGAAGGTCGGAGTTCTACCAGCCAATACCGTAGTCAGTTCGGTCTGTAGCTGGCGTTCTACAGTGGGATACTTAGAAAGCAAGTACCAGATCCAGCCAAGTGTTGCTGCTGAAGTCTCAAATCCAGCCGAAAAGAGTCCAACTATCTGGTCATGTAATTGCTGGTCACTCAAGCCCTCGCCAGACTCATCCTGAGTATTCATGAACATTGAAAGTATGTCATGAGTGGTACGATTGCCTTGTTTGCGTTGTTGGATGATACTGTTGGCAATTGTACGGAGAGTGTTGATTGCTTGTTGAAACTGGCGGTTTTTTGGCGTGGGAAAGTTAATCGGTGGCTTAATGATAGCCCACAAGCGATCGCTCAGGAAGTTGTAGATAGTATTCCAAGCCTGAATTAGTTCGCTGGTGTCGCTATCAGCATCGATACTCAAAGTCGTCTTCAGGAGAATCTTCTGTGTCAGCACTAGCATTTCCGCAGAGATATTGAGGGTTGCACCAGGTGGAATTTTTTGCCAGCGTTCTACCATCTCGGCGGTAAGCTGGGTCATGTCATTGACCATCGCGGCGATTTGCTGGCGGTGAAAAGATGGTTGCATGAGGCGACGTTGGGAACGCCATGAGTCACCCTCGCTAATTACCAAGCCTTCGCCAATTACTAGTTTTATGTCCTGGAAATTTTCACCTTTTGTATAGTTCTGAGGATTTTCTTGCAGGACATATTTTATACAATCGGGATCGGCAACCAAGTAAAGTTGTTGCGGGCCGATTGACCCTAGATGGACAACGCCACCATACTCACGCGCTGCATTGATGAGGAATTGCAGCGGATTTGTTGACATTTGGGGAAAGCAGCCAATAATTGGAAAACCGGGTGGGCCAGGAGGTTTTTTAGGTGCATTTTGGTAGATACTTTGTTTAATCATTGTATTTTGTCTCCAATTTGAAAAAATTATGATTGTTAATTAGAGATTGAGATTGCATCTAGTGGTCTATCGCATTAATTCTGATAGGTGAATCAAATTTCAAACTCTCTTCTCTCCTTCTTCCTTCTCTACGAGACGCTCCGCGAACGTGTACTTCGCGCCTTTGCGGTTCGTTATCTTATCCCTCAAATTTAATGACATAGACTATTGCTTTTAAATCAATACCAATTCTTTAAAAGCAAAGATGCAAGATTTTGTGCCCCTAGAGATGCAAATCTTAAAACCCTAAATAAATTTGATTTACTGAATTACGAATTGGTACAAGTATGGCTAAATTGAAACTTATACTATTTCTTTATGAGGCTGCGCTAAACTTTTTTAACTTCTTTCTTATTTCTTGTACTTAAATATGGTTTAGCGCGTCCATCATTGGTATTAAGAGTGCAAAGTCAACAAAAGATCCTTAACTGCTTGCACAATCTGTCCACCATTGGCGATATCACTGGCTATTCTGGCGATGTGCTCGTCTAGGGCTTGTTCGTGGTCGTTCCAGATGTAAGGTTTGTCGGGAGAAGGTGCTTGTCCGACGACATTGCGGATTGCTAGATATAAATTTCTGGTTGCTGGCGAGAGGGTGATGCGGGCATCATAATGTCCTACAGTTTTATATGTGCGTAAATCAACTGCTTGCACGCCAAACATTAAGGCGATCGCTATATATTGTTGAAAGATTTCTACTGATTGACGCGCTAAATTTGCCGAAGCAAAACCTTGACTATTGATATTTTGGTTATATTGTTCTGCGTGGGTAGGAAAGCGATCGGCTATGGAATTTCCATAGAAGGTTAACAGAGGCATAATCGAGTTGCCAGTAATTTGCAATCCCTTCAAACCCATGTTTACACTCCGCTCTTTATTACCAACTAAAGATGGAGAAAGTCCATTGTTAAATTCTGGTGCTACCAAGTAGGCTATTTGAACATCCAAATGTTTAGCTAACAACCCAATGTAGTAACGTAATTGATCCATGCCTACGCCAATATACTGCCCTAAGAAATTGCCACCATGATAAGTGGCTTGGTTTTCTACATCAATAAGTGGGTTATCAGTTACAGAGTTAATTTCTACTTCAATTTGTTTTTGAATTTGCTCAATTCCATCGACAATTGGCCCCATGTATTGAGGCAAACAACGTAGTGAATAACGGTCTTGAATCGGATCTTCACCGCGATAGTTGTGAGAACCATTTAACTCTTCTCGAACTAACTGTGAACCTTCCAACAGGTTGAGCATTTGGTTAGCAGCCCATTTTTGTCCTGAATGTGGTTTAAGCTGATGGATAAATGGGTGAAATGATTGATTAGTCCCATTTAAACCTTGAATAGCTAAGGCGTGAGCGCCCATTGCTAATGCTAAAATATTCTTAGTGTCATAGACGCAATTGGCGGCAATACCCGTCATCACTGATGTGCCATTCATCATCGCCAACCCTTCTTTCGGTAGTAGTTGTAATGGTTCTAAACCGAGTTTCTTCAGTGCTGTTAGTGCATTCATTTCTTCACCGTTAAAGTCAACGGTATAGCTAGAATTTAAACCAATCAATGCTCCGGTAATATATGCTAAAGGTGTTAAATCACCACTAGCACCAATTGAACCATATTCGCAGACATGAGGTGTAACACCAGCATTGAGGAATATCAGCATCCGCTTGATGATTTCCAAACGAATCCCTGATGCACCACTAATGTGGGAGTTTGCACGTAGAAGCATTGCAGCCCGAACATCAGCCAAAGGTAATTTTTTTCCTGCACCTACTTTGTGATACCACATCAAATTATTTTGTAGTAAAGCCGCAGATTCAGGAGAAATCACCACATTTGCCATACCACCAAAACCAGTTGTCACCCCATAAATAGGTTCGCCAGATTCAACTGCATGGCGAATAAAATCACAGGATGCTTGGATATTAGCCAATTTTTCTAGATCGTCAGTTAAACGTACTTGTTTGCCATAGCGCGCTACACTAGTTACTTCTTCAACAGTGAGATTGCGATCGCCTACAATTACAGCCTCATCAGAACCATATACAAAAGGAAAGACAGTTTTGTTGGCAGTGTTTTTATTTAAGCGAAGTGTATCCATGTTTTTGAGAGTTTATGACTAAAGTTTTTAACCTTGACCGACGAGTTGACAATTATTAAAGAACCCCAATCTTCCAATTTGTTAAGGGGAGTAGAGAATTAGTTTCGATACTTTTTGTATATTTCTGTTCTTGCCAGCGACCAAAAAATTTGCCCAAGGGAGCCATTTCTCTCATAAATTCTTCAAAGCTGGCAAAATTGAGCGACTGAGGCCCATCTGAAAGGGCTTTTTGAGGATTAGGGTGAACCTCGACCATTAGCGAATCACAACCAGCTGCTAAAGCAGCCATTGCCATTGGTGTCACCAATTCCGATTTCCCAGTACCGTGACTGGGATCGACAGCAATTGGCAGGTGAGTCAAACTACGCAAAACAGGAATTGCAGATATATCTAAAGTATTGCGTGTATACTCTCTGTCAAAAGTCCTAATTCCCCGTTCGCATAAAATCACATTGGGATTTCCTGCTGCCAAAATATACTCAGCTGACATCAACCAATCTTCAATAGTGGCAGACAAACCACGTTTGAGTAAGACAGGTTTACCTGTTGCACCGACTTTTTTCAAAAGGGAAAAGTTTTGCATATTGCGGGCACCAACTTGCACGATATCTGCGATTGATGCCACCATTTCTAATTCCGCCCCATCCATCACCTCAGTAATAATACCCAAGCCAGAAACCGATCTAGCTGTTGCTAACCAGTCTAAAGCACTTTCTCCATGTCCCTGGAAAGCATAGGGTGAAGTTCGTGGTTTGTAAGCACCTCCTCTGAGAAACTTTGCACCTGCGGCTTTGACTCGCAACGCAGTTTCTACAATCATCTCTTCGCTTTCGACAGAACAGGGGCCTGCAATTACGACTACAGGATGGTTTTGACCAAAGGCGATCGTTTCGGAGGGTGTAGACACCTTTACATCGCTGGGTTCACCATAACGAAATTCTAAACTAGCTCGTTTGAATGGCTTCTTTACTCGCAGTACTTGCTCAATAAAAGGGCTTAAATTTTGCACTTGCTGCACATCAATTTCTGCTGTATCGCCAACCAAACCAATTGCTACTTTGTGTTTACCTACAGAGATTTCTGGGACAATCTTCCAGCGCGAAAGTTCTGTGAATAGTAATTCAATTTCTTGTCGAGGACAACCGGATTTCATGACGATAATCATCGTTTTCACATCCTCCTAAAATATGCAATGTGTAATTACTTAGCTGAAAATCAAGGGACTAATAAGCAGTCAGTAGTTTTACTGTTGCCGATGAATTACACAATATCCGACATATTCATGGCACACATCCACGTTTTCTGCTTGTTTGGGTGCAGTATTCATAACTGGAGAATGCACAAACGCGATCGCCTCATTTCAGAAAGCTGTATGATTCACGAATATCCGCTTATTTATTGGTGTTGTCAAAATTATTGACTTTGGAATTGCCAACAATTGGGAGTAGAACTTATGGCTGCAACAACTAAGCCAAAGATGAAACTTATTTCTGTAAACGTGGGACTACCGCGTGAAGTAACCTGGAAAGGGAAAACAGTTAGCACTGGGATTTTTAAAGAGCCAGTTAGCGATCGCGTCATGGTGCGCGTACTCAATTTAGACGGTGATGGACAAGCCGATCTCACCGTTCATGGCGGAGTAGATAAAGCAGTCTATGTATACCCATTCGAGCATTACGATTATTGGCGAAATGAATTGCCTGACACAGAGCTACCGTTAGGCATCTTTGGTGAAAATTTCACGATGGCTGGACTCAGAGAAGAAGACGTGAATATTGGCGATCGCTTTCGTATCGGCACTGTAAAACTGATGGTGACACAACCTCGCCTACCCTGCTACAAACTGGGCATTCGGTTTGGACGACCTGATATGGTAAAACGATTTCTTGCAAGTCGCCGCACCGGATTTTACTTTCGTGTTTTGCAAGAGGGCGAAGTCGGAGCCGGAGACACTTTAGAGTTGGTGAGCCGGGATGACAACAATATTACTGTTGCTAATATCACTCAGCTTTATACTCGTGAGCAGAACAATCCAGAGTTACTTCACCAAGCTGCTCAACTTGAAGCCTTACCTGAAAGCTGGCGCGACTACTTTCAGGAGCAAAGTCGTCGTCAGGATGTGAAATAAAGGCTTGCTGGAATGCTAAACAAGTATTAATTTCACAACACTCTTGAAAATAATGAAAACACTACTGAACAGATCCGCGTTACTCCTTGCTTTGCCAATCAGTATATTAGCTAATTTCTCCTTAAGAGCGGCTGCTGATTCTACTGCTGGCATCATCCTGAGTACAAAATGCCAGAATGGTTATAACATCAATATTTGGCAGAATTATACGAACGGTGAACTGCTCTATCGCGCGACCCATCGCAACGGTAATTTAAGTTTGGGTAAAGGAACTAGCCAAGCGACAGAAGGGGTTCGAGTGTATAAGTTTCGGAATGGAATTTATGAATATTGGGTGTGGGATGGCACGTTAGATAACCCGCAGTCTGGAACTTTAGAAGTGTATAAAAACAAGCGTATCTTGATGAAGCAAGCTTGTAGAAAAAGTTGAATCTTCTAACGCGTGTTATGACGCACTTTTTGTCAACCCAGCTAGGGCAAATACGCTATCGAGGAAGGTAGGAGGCAGTGTTTCGACTCTCCTCACTATTACTAAGCCGCAAGTGGTGTTTCACAGCAAACATTTTTAGCGATCGCGCGCAGCGTCAAAGGCGATCGCAAGCCAACACAGAACTGCACAACTTATCTAGCAGAAATGTAAAAAACCGAATTTTTTGAACAGGAAAATTACAATGACTGCTTTGCTCCCGAAGCTTACTTGGCTACTCTTGAGCAACAACTTCTCTAGCAAACTTTGCGATTCTAGTTTTTTTCGGCAGGTATTAGACCTCTTGCAAAAGTCCCTAACACCCCACCCCCAAACCCTCCCGAAGAGCGGGGAGGGGTTGGGGTTCTTTCTTATTTTTGATTTATGCAAGAGGTCTATTGAGTTCAAGTTAGAGATTTTGTGAGAAGATGACCATCCAAAACCAGGCTAAGTTGCCCATTAGCAAGAATGCTATTTCCTTGGATATAAGCAGCAACTGGGATTGCTTCCCCCAGAGGATGGATCGCAGCGGATTGCTTGCCGATGATGCAATCTACTTCTAAAGCACATCGTTTGTCTAAGTAACGAAATACTAATAAAGGTTTATCCAGCTTGAAAGCATTTAGTGTATCTGTGCTGTAAGTGGTAACTGAGGCGGGAAGGTAGTTAGGACAAATCAGCACATCAGTCAATAAGTGGATAGGGACGAGTATTTCTGTTGTTAGATGCTCATCAGCATAACTAAGGAAGCCACTGGATCTGCCAGAAGACTGCAATAATAACATGCGTCCCGCTTGAGTTTGGATGATTTGTTCGGACTGGGATAGATAAATCTGCTCTACAGAATCGGCAATAAATGCATAGACTCTGGAGTTAGCTTGACAGACGATAAGTTGAGCAATTTTTTGATCGAGGGGAATTTGGAGCGAGAAGGCTGTACCATGTCCAGCTTTAGACTTCAATACTATTCTTCCCTGAATAGCTGTTAATTGCTTGCAAACTTCAGTTAATTCTACTCCTAACTCTAAGGCAGCACGATCGCATAAAACAGATGAAACCTCTGGTTCAATTACCAGTTCTTGTAAGATATCCCCTGGTTTTGTCAGGGCGAGTCCTTGGGCTAAAGCTTGTTGATAGATTTGAGATAAGTTAAGTCCTGCGCCATCATCACAGCCATCAATAATCAGTTGATTTCCTTGCTGGTAAACCTGAATTTCAATAATACCGTTGCTATTTTTACCTAGCTGTTGGCGTGTTTGGGAAGACTCAATACTTTGCTCTAGTAAATAGCAACTTATATGTAACAGGAGAGCATGGAGGCGATCGCTAAATGCCCGATCGACTTGGATATCGCTAACTTGTAAATGTAGTCTAGCAGACTTATCTTGTAGAGCTTGTAACTGAGACCAAAGCCGATGCAACGGTTCTAAGGCTGCTTTTAAAGGAATAGTTGTAACTTTTTTGACTAAATTGGAAGACTGGTTAAGCAACTTTTCCTGCTGTATCAGTTCTTGTTGGAGTTGATGATGATTGTTATTAAGTGAATGAACAGTTGATGCCACCTGAGACGCTTCAGCCAAAACAGATTGCAGAGTACTGTATAATTGCTGAGAGCGAGAAGCAGCTAGGGGAGAAAGGGTATCTGAAATTGCTGCTAAACGTCCTGACCATTCCTGTAGATTATCCAGCAGGTGTTGTAATCGTTTAACTTGTCGGAGCAACCGCCCGATCGTATGTTGCTGTTGTTCTTCCTGACAGGCTTGCTGATTATATGTAGTTAATAATGTTGCAATTAGCGCGTTTAGTTGTTCGAGATGCTTAAGATTGATGGGTGTGGCGGTTGGAATATTTGTTGCAAGAATGGTAGAAATGGATTCTTGCAAAGAGAGTGGATGGCGATCGCGAACAGATTTAACTAGGGATGCTTCAGATATTTCATTAGGCAGGGAAAAATCCCCCAACCAAGCATGAAAATCTTCTTCCCCATACTCCTCCAGGTTTGTTAGTTCCCCTACCTTGATGGGAAGCTGCTCGGTATCTACGTGAACAAGGCTGCCAGACTGGGGGCTAGTTTCATCTATTAGTTCTCTGTCAAGACTTTCCTTGTCTTTAACGATAACTTGCTCCGCAGAAGATTCTACCTTGGGCAAGCGATCGCCAAACTGAATAACTGGTTGATGTTCCTGCGGTTGCTCTAGCGATGTCTCAAGGTTTGTTTCCTGGGAATCGCCAAACTCTGCTTGTAGACTAGCAACAATGGCAGACATCCGCTCTAGAATTTCTACTTCGTCAATTTGCGAGGCTGTTAAAAATGCCATCAACAGCATCTGTAGGCAATCTAATCCTTCTGACAACAGGGAGGCGATGGGGACGTTGACAGTTGCTCGATACTGATGCAGAAGCTGAAAAATCTCTTCTAGTGCAGCCGCAACTATGGCAATGGCATCTAGCTCGGCTGTTATGGCAATTGAATGCAGAGAGCGAGCAGCTTCCATGAGAGCCAAAGCTGTACCAGGGTTACTGTCTTTTGTATAGTTAGGCAACTCCTGCTCCAAGAACAGTAACAGATCGATCGCTTCTTCTAGAAAGCGATCGTCGTTCTGCGGTTGGGGGACAAAATCGGTACTCATGAAAACAACTCTCAGTTTCTATGGGTTTGTGACAATTCTATGGCTTCGACATTGATTTGAGGGTACAAGCAGCGATGTCGGCGATCGCTCTAAATTGCTCTTGGATTTGCGCGATTGACTCCAGCCCCGCATTGATTTGGCGATCGCACGGTTCGATAGCAGAAGCAACGTCTGCTGCTGCCACCTGGAGTTCTTGGAACCATTCCTCTATATTTAGGGTGCTGTCGCGGGCTTGACGGGCGAGAATTTCCACCTGTTCGGCAGCAGCCAACAAAACTTGTTCCTGGTCGTTAGCTTTTGTGGCTTCAATGGCTGTATTCAGGGACAAAACCTGAATTTTGGTACTCAAGCCTTCCACAAGGCGAACAAAGCCAGAAGCTTGCTGACAAAATTCACCAAGGTATTGCAGCTGTTTATTAGTAATAGCAACAGTATCTTGAATAGACATTAAATGCTCGTTGGCAAGCTCGGCGATTCTGGCTCCTTCTTGTACAGCCTGGTTCACCTGCTGCAATGGCACTAGTAACTGTGAGCGATCGAGGGATTCAAGCTGTTGAGCAGGTGGAGCTACTATTTCAGCCCAGCGCAAGTTAATTGTCAACATCATTCCTACTTGTTGTAGCAAACTGCGCTCTGCTTCCTGCCATTGTCGGGGTTGAAGGCAATGATGAATAACTAAAAAACCCCAAGGCTGTTGTTTGACAATCAAGGGCAAACACAGGCTAGCTTGTACCTGAAAGCGTTGCCAAAATTGCTGTTGGCGGGGAGTTAGTTCTAATACTTCAGTGAGGTTGCCCTGCGAGTTTTGTCCGTCGCCAACACCGATAGTAACAAACAAATTTATCGGTAGGGATTGGTTGAGCAAGGATGTCCAACCCGCTTGTATAGCTTCAGCGATCGCCCGACTGCGATTATCTTCCTCAAAACGATAAATCAGGACGCGATCGGCGTTGAGAACATCTCGCAGGGCGGTGACTGTAACCTCCAAAAGTGCAGTTTGACCTTTTGTCTGCTGCATTTGCCGATCGATGGCCGCAAGTTGTTCTCGCTGGAGTTGAAAAACCCCTCGAACATTTTCATCATTGTCACTGGGCGAATCCTTAGCCAAAGCTTGGATAAAAGCTTCGATTTGACTTACCTTCTGCTGCAATTGAGCGACCTTTGGCCCCTTAGCAGATTGAAAGACTGCTTTGATTAGAGCCACATTAGCCAAAATTTCTTCTATCTGGATTTCATTTTCAACAGGCTGGGTTTCAGAATTAGGGTCTAAAGTTGCGATCGTCACAGAAAACTCCTTGGCAGCATCAAGTTAAATCAGTGGGTTTGCCATTGCAATGTCTGGGCGATCGCTCTGGTGTCTAAAATCCAGCGATCGCCTGGCAGAATACCTCGAACAAAATTTAGCAGTTTGTTTGGGGAAAAGTCGGTTGGTGCCGATTGTGCTTGCTGTAAATCCTGCCACTCTACATCGTAGACATGAGCCACCAAAAACCCGATTACCTGATTTTGCAGCTCGATAACCAGAACCATTGGCTTTTCTGGTCGTGACTGCCGCTTCAAAAGCGGCGCATAACCCAGCAAATGTTCCAAGTCAACCAGCCGCAGCATCTGTCCTTGCCAATTATAGAAACCTAAAATCCAACTTGGTAAGGCCGGGGCTGGGGAAATTTCTTGGCTAGCAAGATGAATAATGTCCACTATTGAGTCAAATGGTAGCAATCCACTTCCTTGATTCCCCAAGGAAAAACGGAGAAATCTTTGCCGTTGTTCGCCTGATGTCAGCCCAGGAGCCAAGGTTGGAGTTGTTCCGGGCAACCCCAACTTATCAGCCAATATCTGGCTCATACCAAAAAGAAGTACTTTGAGTGGTTCCTCGTTCGGTGCTACAGGCAAAACAGCCATGTGGCTAACACAGCTTAACTCCGCTACTTGCCGATAAGACCACGGCACCGGACGCACTGCTTCTAAAGGAATATCGATTAAGGCAGGGGGCTTGTCCACAGGAATGCCACAAATTTCCCCAGTCCGCGTTTGAGTCAGAAGTAAGAAGCGCCCTGAAGTGTCAACCGCAGAGGGAACTTGATGCGCCTGTTGGCCTTGTACTTGCTGAATGAACTTCTGGCGCAAGTCCACAATCGTAATGGTTTGCGCTCCCAAATCAACCATCCCAATACCACTTTCAACCGTACTGCTAATAGGGGGACAAGCCATCACCTTGAGAACTGCACCAACTGGCAGGGCAAATAAATAGTCTGCGATCGCAAAAACAACGACTCGTAATGAGTCGCGTTCGCTCACAGCGCCAGATAATCGCTTAAACGGAAAGGGAGTGTTAAGCATAAGTCGGTCGGTGTTGAAAACTGTGGTTAGGGGGCAGGGGGGCAGGGGGGCAGGGGGGCAGGGGGGCAGAGGGGCAGAGGGGCAGGGGAGCAGGGGGGCAGGGGGGCAGGGGAGCAGGGGGGCAGGGGAGCGGGGGAGCAGGGGAGCAGGGGGGCAGAGGGGCAGGGGAGCAGGGGGGCAGGGGAGCAGGGGGGCAGGGGAGCGGGGGAGAAAGAATATTAACGTTTCATTAGCCAAGGTGAGGGGTCGGTAATCATATTTACCAAACCACCTAAGATCCGATTGTAGATTCCATATAATTCTCTGCCTAATTCAACATCCAAATAATTGCACTTAACAGCAAATTCAATCCATGTTTGTGTTTCTGCTGCCTCTGCTTCAGAGTCATTGAGTTTAGCCACAAAAGCTGCTTCATATCTACGCTTTCTCCAAGCTTCAGCTAGATTTGCACAAACAGAACGTGACGATCTACGAATCTGATCAGTTAATGAATACCGCTCCTCGACAGGAAACTTTTTAGAGAGTTCAAAGATTTTCATGGCTGCATCAAATGCCATTTGATAAACTTTCAAGTCTTGATGATTTTTAATTGGTTCTTTTTCCATCTTCATCTACTCCTCTACTCCTCTGCTCCTCTGCCCCTCTGCCCCCCTGCCCCTCTGCTCCTCTGCCCCTCTGCTCCTCTGCTCCCCTGCCCCTCTGCCCCTCTGCTCCCCTGCCCCTCTGCTCCCTGCCTTATCTCACGTATTAACCAGTTCAGCGATCGCCGCTAGAAAGCTCTGTTCTGAATAGGGTTTGGTCATGTAAGCTTTCGCCCCTAGAGCTAAAGCTAATTGGCGGTGCTTCTGTCCGCTACGAGTAGTCAGCATCACCACAGGAATGCCGGACAAACGCTCGTCTTGGCGATGGTGTTCTAAAAACTCAAATCCATTCATACGTGGCATTTCAATGTCACAAATCACTAGATCGACATCACTGTGTTGCACCAATTGCGCGATCGCCTCTCGACCATCGCCTGCTTGCAACACTTGATAATCGGCTTTTTGGAGCGTCTGCACCAAACTTTGCCTTTGGACAACCGAATCTTCCACGACTAACACTGTCAGTCGGTTAGGTTGAGCAACGGCTGTATTGACTTCTATCGGCTGTTGCTGCGGTTGCGTTATAGTTGCGGATTGCTGCGCCTCTAGAGCAAGAACAGGCTCAGACGTGGGCAATATTGCAAGACTTGATGCTGGGGAAGTCGGCATCATATCTGTCTCCCAAGTTTGCCGAACTAACTCTAACGGGTCAACGATTAGGGTCAGACTACCATTGCCTAACACGCTGTAGCCTTGGATGTAACTAGGTAAAGTCAAGACTCTGCCGAGGGATTTAATTACTAATTCCTGCTCGACTAAAATCTGATCGACTTGCAAACACAGGTATTGATGCTCTGTTTCTAACAGCAGCAGAGGTTCGACGGTGTTCCGTTGTTTGACTGGAAAAGGACTTAGGTTTAAATTGTGGTCTTGGGTGAATAAAGGATATTTGTAATCCAGCAAATTCGCAAGCGAGCGGATGGGAACTAGTTGCTGACTGTGCCCTTCTCCCCACTGCCAGTATTTTTGGCTGCCTTGCCCGTGTAAAGATTGCTGGATTTGAATCTGCTCTGGCTGCGGTAATAAAACCTGGCTAACTCCTTCAGACAGCAAACCATAAGTAATACCTTGAGATTGACAAACGAGCAAGCGTGCTGTTGTTAAGCTCAGGGGCAATTGCAGCATGAAGGTGGTTCCCTGCCCTGAAAGCGATCGCACCACAATCGAACCTTGTAAAGCTTGCAATTGAGTGCGAACCACATCTAAGCCGATACCACGGCCAGACAACTCACCAACCTGGTTGGCGGTAGAAAAGCCCGGTTCAAATAATAACTCTGCCAGTTGGTCTTCTGAGGCGTAGGCGGCTTGTTCGGGAGTCAGCAGGTGTTTTTCTATACCTCGCTGACGAATGGATTCCCAGTTAAAGCCTCGACCATCATCCCGTACTTCAATAGTAGTGCGGTTGCCTTGATGATAGGCTTTAATTGTAATCGTTCCGGTTTCTGGTTTACCCTGCTGGCGACGGGTTTCTATCGGTTCAATGCCGTGATCGAAGGCATTGCGAATCATGTGCAGCAAAGGATCGTATAGCTGCTCAGAAATGGCTTTATCCACCAGTACCTTCGTACCGCCAAGCTTGAGTTCAACAGGCTTATGATAAGTTGCTACCATCTGTTGCAAGAGGCGGGGTAATCGATTCAACACTGTTCCCAGTGGTACCATTCTGGCTTGCAGCAAATCTTCCTGCGCTCCTGAAAGCAGTTGCTTGCGCTTTCCGAGACTGAAACGAGATTGCTGAACTAAGCCATTAACAGCCTCAATCTGTTCTCCTAATTGCACCATGTCTTCTGTAAGATTTTGCAGGAGAATGTGCAACTCGCTATAGTTATCCATTTCTAAGGCATCAAAATTGGATTGTGCCTCGGTAGCAGAGATAACTCGTGGAGATCCATGTATATGTCGCTGCTTGCGTTCGGGAAGCAGCAGATGTCGATCCGACCAAGTAAAAACTTTACTAAGTTGTTGTTGACAGTACAAAAACTGGAGTAGAGTGTCTTGAGCTGCTTTGTGGATGTGGTTAGATTGCAGGTTTTGTTGGTTTTCGCTGATTAGCAATTCCCCAATTGTATGGCTGAGGCGATCGAGTTGTTCTATCGCTACTCGGATACTGGGAAGTGATGCCGATGACTGAGCCTGGAGGCTTGGTGCTGGTGGTGGAGAGGCTGGCCGATCTGAGTCTGAGTATCGGCAGGATGTCTGTGGATCTCCGATCCAGATTGACTGTAAAATCCGATCTATGGCAGAGGGGGCAACTACGGAATCCTGAGAAATAGGTGCTAGTACCTCCGGTGTTTTCGGTAGGGAGTTATCAGTCCGCTTCGGGAAAAACGACCAAATTGATTCCGCTTCGCTGGCACTGAGGAGGGGGGATGGCTGATTCTCAGTTGTAGACGTTTCTATGGGTTGGGCAGCGATCGCAACTGGCTGCTCTTGCGGTTCTGGGACAGGAGTAGTTATTCCTGCCCATTCTCGCAATTGTGGAGATATTTCTCCCCCTTGAGTGCGATCGCCTGCAAGTACTGCTATTTGAGCTGCTTTAAAATTTTCTAAAGCCGCCTGAGCGATTTGCAATACTTTGTCTGGATGTGCTTTGAGCGCGTTTAGGGTCGCCTGAGCAATTTCTTCCAATCCAGATAAGCCATAAGATGCTGCTAGTTCGACAAAAAATTCGGCTTGGGAGTTGAGTGTTGTTTGAATTTGTTGCGGATCTTGGCTTTGGATGTCAGTTTCCAGCTGTTGCAAATCCTGGAGTACACTCCCGGAAAAGATTGACTCTACCACATCAAAGCCAAGTTCTTCCGAACTGGGAAGCGGAGCCTCACGACCAAAAAAGTCGCCTAGTTTATGTTGGAGTTGGGCAAAGATTGAGGCAGTGCGATCGAGTATTTCTGCCTCATTGCAGGTTAAGCCCATCAAAGCTGCACTCAATGGAGTTCGCAGGCACTCATAAGCATCTAGAAGCAAAGCACCCAATTCTGGATCGATTTCCAGTTCTGGAGCGTATAACGCTTGGAATACATCTTCCAAATGATGGGCAATCGTCTGAATAGTTTCTTGCCCAACACTGGCAGCACTCCCTTTGATAGTATGGGCGCTTCGCATCAAGGCATGAACTTTTTCTATTGTTTTTTCATCAAGCAAACCGATCAGATTCTGCTCAATGGTTTGCAACAACTCTGCCGCTTCAGCAAGAAAAGCCTGCTCTTGATTACTGGGATCGGGGTTCATAATACGCTTGGTGTCAAGGAGATTTATCTGTTAAGGCAGGCAGGGGGAGCAGGGGAGGCAGGGGAGCAGAGGAGAGTTGTTTCTCCCCTGCCCCTCCGCCCCTCTGCCCCTCTGCCCCTCTGCCTTATCCTGAGAACAAATATTCACCACGACTTACTTAGTCAACTTTGAACTGGCTAACGCTGGTTTCCAGTTGTTGTGAAGTCATCCGTAGTTCCTCAAAAGACTCGGAAATGTGAATGGCACTTTCTGAAGTCTTGCGAGCGATCGCCGAAACATCCATCATCGCTTCTGTCAACATCTGAGATTGCTGACTTTGATGGGAAACTGCTTGGGTAATTCCTTGTACTAGTCCACCAATTTCGTTGGTAGCTACCACGATCGCACTCAGGGAATGACGAGTCTCATCGATCAAGTTCGAGCCTTGGACAACTTGGCTAATCCCTATTTCCATTGCTTCGGTAACTTCGTTGGTACCAGCTTGAATTTCTTGCACGAGTCGCTCAATTTCTGTGGTGGCACTAGCGGACTGATAAGCCAGAGAACGAACTTCATCTGCAACCACCGCAAAGCCCTTGCCATACTCCCCGGCACGGGTAGCCTCGATCGCCGCATTGAGTGCCAGCAAATTAGTTTGAGTGGCAAAGTTTTCAATCAGACTCACTACTTTCGAGATTTTCTGAGAAGCTTCACCAAGGCGTTTAATCTTCTTGGCTGTTTCCGACACAGTTTCTCGAATTTCCAAAATGCCATCTACGGTTCTTTCCATCAGCGAATCACCAGCTTGGACGGTGTTATTAGCTCTTTGCACCGCCTGTCCGACTTTTTGAGCATCAGCAGCGACTATCTGGGTGGAAGTTACCATGATTTGTAATTGTTCCAGAGCGTTTTCGAGCCGTTCTGCCTGCTGTTGAGCTTGGTCAGATAGTTTCACTACTGAGGTAGTGTTATTGCTGGAATTTTCACTCACCTTGCCAGCAGCAATCTGCACTTGTCGCACTAAATCTCGCAAACTTTGGATCGTAGTGTTGTAACCATCGGCGATCGTCCCAATTTCATCTTCAGATAGGGGCGCTCGAACGGTAAGATCGCCTCTGAAGGATGGTTCCAAAGCCATGAGAACGCGGATTGCTCCTTGTTGGAGTTTTTCGCGGGCGGTGCGTTCGCGCTCTGCTGCTTCTGCTAGTTGCTGCTCTTGAATCCGCACCTGTGTTAGGTAATCTGCAAGATTGAGGGCAAGACCAATCTGGACACTGGCTTGGTTGAGAACATCCTCCTCGGATTGCTCCCACTGGCGCGATGCGCTATTTTGATAAACTCCCATCAACCCCCAGAGCCGATTTTCTTGAAAAATCGGAGAAATCATGTAGGCTTTAGTTCCCCACATTTCTAACAATTGGATGTGACATTCGTCATGACCGACACTATATATATCGTCAACCCGCAAACTTTCTTTGCGGACATAACGCCCTCCTTGGTTGTACTGGAGATAGGTATCTCTAACTCTGGCCAGGCTAGTTCCCACCAACTTAGGCCAATCCCCAGTCACAGACTCAACGACAAATTCTCCAGACCAATCAGGCTCAAAACGGTAAACTCCAACTCGATCTACTTTCAGCAGTTGGCGAAGTTCGTGGGTGGCAAACTGGACAAATTCCAGAACATTACTATGACTTTGAGCCATCTCTGTTAACCGACTTGGCAGGCGATAGGAAAATCGGGCGTTTGCTACTTCCCGTTCTGCCAGTTTCATCAGTTCTTCATTCTTGCTTAAGGTTTGTTGTAAGTATTGCGATTGCTGGACGGCAACCCCAAACTGCGTGCCGATTTTCGTTACCAAGTTGACTTCATTCTCTTGCCAGTGCCGCGTCCCGCTATTCTGATATGCTCCTAACAAACCCCAGAGCTTGTTTCCGGCAATAATCGGGGTGATGATATAGGCTCTCATCTGGAATTGCTCGAGAATTTTCAAGTGGCACTGGGCATGACCAGCAGTGTAAATATCATTAATTACAAAGGTCTCGTTGTTGCGATAGCGTCCACCTTGGGTTTGTTGTAGGTGTTCGTCTTCCCATACAGTCTTGATATCGGGGCCAACCAAAGCCACCCATTCACGACTTACGGATTCGGCAATAAACTCCCCACCCCAATCTGGATTGAAGCGATACACTGCTAGACGATCGCATTCCAAATGCGATCGCAATTCTGGTAGGGCATTGCGGAAAATCGTATCTAGCTCTTGAACTTGGCGGATTTTTTCTGACAGCCGTGTCAGCGCTCGTTCCCCTTCTGCGGTTCTGGCTAACTCTGCATTCTTCTTCTTAAGCTGTTCGATATACTTAATCTGTTGCAAGCCTATACCTATTTGCACAGCTATTTTTCGCAACAGTTGCACATCCTTAGATTTCCACTCGCGAGGGCCAGTATTTTGGTATGCTCCTAAAAAGCCCCAGAGTTTGTTTCCAATAAAGATCGGAGCGAGCGCGTAAGCTTTGGCCTGCATTTTTTCTAATATCTCTACGTAGCACTGAACGTGACCGGCAGTGGAGATATCATTGACAACAAAGGTTTCATGATTGCGATAGCGTCCGCCCTGAGTTTCTTGTAAGTGTTCGTCCATCCAAATCGTTTTGATGTCGGAACCAGCTAAAGACAGCCATTGATCTTTTACGGATTCGGCAACAAACTCCACACTCCAGTCGGGATGAAAGCGAAATACTGCTAGGCGATCGCACTGTAGTTGTTTGCGTAAACTTGGCAGCACATTCAGGAAAATTGTGTCTATATCCTGGGCTTGACGGATTTTTTCCACCATCCCTGTCAGCACTTGTTCCTCTTCTGCTGTCCGCGCCAACTCTGCATTCTTCATCTTCAGCTGTTCGATGTACTCAACTTGCTGCACGCTTAACCCCAACTGAATGCCCAATTTGGTCAGCAATCGCACCTCTTCGGAATTCCACTGGCGCGGCCCGCTATTTTGGTAAGCTCCTAACAAACCCCAAAGTTTGTTGCCAGCAAAAATGGGAGCGATGGTGTAGGCTTTAACCTGGAATTGCTCTAACAGGTCGATGTGGCACTGGGCATAACCAACAGTATAGATGTCATTGACGGCCAAGGTTTCATTGTTGCGATAGCGTCCGCCTTGGGTTTGCTGTAGATGCTCGTCTTCGCATACGGTCTTGATATCGGGGCCAACCAGAGGCACCCAGTCACTTCCTACAGATTCAGCAATAAATTCACCACTCCAGTCAGAGTTGAAGCGATATATTGCCAGGCGATCGCATTTTAACAACTGCCGCAATTCTGCCAAAGTAGTGCGGTAAATTGTTTCTGGCTGTTGGGACTGACGCATTCTATCCGCCATTCGCGCGATCGCGTTTTCTACTTCAGCTACTTGGGTCATTTCGATATTTTTTAACCGTAGCTGTTCGATATATTCAGCTTGCTGGAGGGCAATGCTCAACGGTTCGCTAATCTGCAACAAAGCACCAATCTCTTCCTCAGCCCATTTCCGAACATCAGAATTTTGATAGGCTACTAACAAACCCCACAGATTACCAGCGCGGAAGATGGGAACATTAATGTATGCTTTGGCTTGGAATTTCTCTAATATTTCTAAATAGCAACGCGAAAAACCAGCTGCATAAATATCGTTGACTTTACGGAAGCGCGTTCCTTTGGCGTACATTCCACCCTGCGTTTCTTTGAAATAGGTATCGGCATCAGGTTTAACAGGAGAGCCATAATCCTTAATATTGCAACGTTCTGAAGATATCAGACCTGTTTTGAAAGTGCTGTCTTGTTCCTGCATGTCCAACAGTGACGACCAACCAGCAGCCACAGATTCCGCGATAATTTCTCCACTCCAGTCTGGATAAAATTGATAAACGACTACGCGATCGCATTTTAAAAATCGCCGCAACTCTTGGGTTGCAGTGCGGAAAAGGGTGCGAAGATCCGTTGCTTGCCCAATCTTTTCAATGATGCCGAAAACGGTACGTTCTCGTTCAACAAGTTTGGCTGACTCCTCAGAGCGGTGATAAAGTTGTTGTTGATATTGCAACTGTTGAATCGCAATACTGGACAGGGATGCAACCTGCACCATTAGTCGAACTTCACTATCTTTCCACTGACGAGCCTGAGAATTTTGATAGGCAGCCAGCAAGCCCCACAACTTTTCTCCCTGGAAGATGGCAACAATAATGTATGCTTTGGCTTGATAGGTTTCTAAAACTTTGATATAGCAGTCAGAAAAACCAGCACTGTAAATATCATTAGTGACTCGATAAATCTGTCCGCGATGGAAATTTTTGCCTTGGGTGTGCTGAATGTAGCTATCTGCACTGGGCGATCGCCCTGTTGTCCCAGCCAATCCGCCTTCGTCTGCAAGGTTCCTCACACTGCAATAGTTAACGTTATTGACAATTGCTGGATTGTTTCGCTGTTCTTCTAATAGAGAAACCCATTCAGATCCAGCAGATTCAGCAATAAATTCCCCACTCCAATCTGGCTGGAAACGATAAATTGCCACGCGATCGCATTTTAGTGACTGTCGCACTTCTTGGGTGGCAACGCGAAAGATGGTATCCGCATCTTTGGACTGGAGAATTTTATTCGCTACACCAGTAAGGATTTGGTCTTTTTCCACTTCTTGTTGCAACGCAGCCTGAATTACAGCAACTTGCAGTTGCGCTTCTAATTCCTGCTCGATTAATTTTAGTAACTGAATTTCCGCATTTTGCCACTGGCGAGCAGCAGTGCATTGCTGCACTACCAATAAACCCCAAACCCCATCTTTTGCTAAAATCGGCAAACTCACACAAGCTCTTACCTGAAACCGATCCACAAGCTGCTTTTGGTAAGGGGACAAGCTTGCAGTGTAGGTATCCGCGATCGCAGCTAATTTTTCTTGTTGATAAAGCTTGGCAGAACCTAACCCAAAAGTGACGGCGGGCAGTTTTTCCTTCAGCATGGGGGTAAAGCCATCCCTCATCGCCTCCCCAACAACTATCCCCAGCGTCGGATTCGTAAACTCATACAGCACCACGCGATCGGCTTGCAGGGCGCTTTGTACCTCTATGACAACAGTGGACAGCAAGGTATCTAGATCGGAAAATTGGCGGATTTTGCTAGCGATCGCCTGTACTTGCTCTACCTCCAATCCATCTCCTCCGTCTTGATATGGCAACACACTTAGCAGTTCTTTTAACTTGCGGATTCTCTCTCGCAACGGCCCTGTTTCCACCCAATCAGCCTGATCCAGTTCAGTTCGCAATTCTTCTAGAGCGGAGGTGATTTGCTGTTTTCCTGGTACATCAACGGTATGCCCGTTATCGGTTTCCTTAAAACCGTTGCTGGAATTTGAGCGAGGTTGGCTGGGTGTATGCATTACCATGATCTTTCTTGCTATGAAGGTTGTCGGAGTTAATAAGTAGAATGCAGAGTAAACTTCTTGCAGAAGTCGGGAAAAGGGTAAGGGGGGAAAGGGTAAAGGGATAAGAAAAAACCCTTGCCCTTTTACCTTTACCCTTTCCCCCAAGAGTGCAAAACTATTTTTGCAAGAGGTCTAGTAGTTCGCCAAGTGAACTTGGCGGGGTAAAGGGTAAGGGAGAAGGGGGAAAGGTTTTAAATCCCTTACCCTTTCCCCTTTCCCCTTTCCCCAGACCTCACAAGCGCATTTTTGGGTTGGCAGACTACTAGTGTTAAAGAGGCTGAAGGGCTTGAATCACAACCTGGGTGTCAAGTAACATCAAAGGGCTACCTTGAGAATCCACAAAGTAACCCTGTAAGAATGAGCCTAGTCGGCCAGGTAACATCGATGTCGAAATCTCTAACCGCTCTTGGGGATCGTGAACTTCAATGGTATTGACTTGCTCTACCAACAGCCCGACGGTTTGATTCTGGACTTGAACAAGCATCGCCATGCCAGAGTTACGCACACTTTCCCGCCGACACCAGTGTGTTGCTCCCAACAAAGCTGCTAAATCAAGAATCCAGATCGCTTCTCCCCGCCAATTCATTATGCCTAACAAGAATTCTGCTACTTGCGGTACTGGTAAAATCTCGGTCAGCGCAACCTGAATTACTCCCCGCAAATCAGCTAATGGAAGTAACCCATTTACCTTTCCATTCAACGGAAATCTTAAAAACCTCTGGTTGTTTCCTTGGGAAGAGTTTTCAAGTCGAAATTGGCTATTAATGGGTAGCGAAGAAAAGCGATCGTTGGCCTGTACCATTGCCCTAGTTTCCTTTAGCGAATAAATTTATTAACAGTCTGGAGCAAGGTATTTTCATCTACAGGTTTGACTAAATAGCCATCAGCGCCACTCATATTGCCCCAAGTTCTATCAACATCTGTGTTTTTAGTTGAGCAAATCACTACCGGGATTCCTTTTGTTGTCGGATCGGCTTTCAACTTGCGGCAGAACTCAAATCCACTTTGGCCTGGCAAAATCAAATCCAGTAAGATCAAGTCAGGTTTTTGTTGTTTCAATCGCAGTTGAGCCTCTTCACCACTGCGAACTTCATAAACTGAATATCCTCCTTGCTCTAGGTAACGTGTCATCTTTTCGGATTCTGTGAGGCTATCTTCAACTAAAAGAACTTTTTTCATTTTTTTTCCTAACTATTTAATTCAGAATTTGAAAAATAATGGCGACAAATAAATTAACACCAAGCTAGATTTAGAAAGCAATTTCCCATCCACAATCGGTTTTGAAAATGGATGTAGGAGAGCCACTAGTATGACTGTCACTTCAACCTAAACGGTTAAATACTTGTGAAGCATATTGAGTACTTTGTCTTGTTCTACAGGTTTACCTAAAAAGTCAGTTGCTCCTACTAATTTTGCTCGCATCCGATCTACTATTCCATCTTTCCCAGTTAAGATGACAACTGGCACATTTTTGAGACTTGGAGTTTTACGGATTTGAGAACAAATTTCATAGCCATTTACTTTTGGCATCAAAAGATCCAAAAAAATGAAGTCTGGCTTGCTTTTAATTAGGTTTAAAACTGCCGTCAAGGAATCTTGAATGCCAACAAAGCGATAACCTTGATGAGTGAGAATTTCCTCCAAACTGCGACAGATCGTCGGACTATCATCCACACAGGCTACTAAAGGTCTTGAGACATCAATAATTGCTTTACTAGCCGCTGGGGGGGCAAATTGTATAACAGTGTTCTCTTCTTTCTTCAGTGAAGAATTGAAATTATTAACTGCACTGGACGGACTGACAATTTCTTTACTAGGTGCTGGGGGAACAACTTTGTTGAAATTGGGTGCAAATTGTAAAACAGTGTCCTCTTCTCTGTTCGGTGAAGAATTGGAGTTATTAACTGTACTGGACGGGTTGCCAGTTTCTTTACTAATCACAACCTGCCTGAGCTTTGGGGTAGGTGAAAAAGCGATCGCCCCTGTTTTTACCAATGTCATCAATAACCGAGTCAAAGCTAAGACATCCCGACCGCTTTTTTGCCCTAGACCTCGTAAAGTTTTTGTTCCATCAACTAGAGCAATAATCTGTTTAGAGGATGCTTGTCCTTGGAGTAGCTCAATTTGTTGAATGATCGGAAATAAATTGGGCGAATAGGTTGCCAGTCCTGCATCTCGCCATTCTTGCCAGGCTTGTGTAGCCCGTTTCAAAACTTCCTCTGTTGGTATTACAGCTAGGAGAACCCCAGGAACTTCACCAACAACGGTAGTATGTGACAACTGCCCTGCTGGATTGTTGCCATTTCTTTTGGCTTCAATGTACTGCATGATATCAAACAGGACTTCAGCTATTGAGCTTGCAATCAGGCTAACAAGTTGTTGTTGTTCGATTAATTTTTGTTCTCGCAACTTAGCAAGAATGGAATACTCGCGGTAATTTTCCTGAGGAGAGACAAGCTGCTCCAACTGTGTCACATCCAGATTAGAACAGTACCGCAACAAGTGTCGTCGCCATCGCTCATCGGCATTAGAACCGCCAGCCTGCCAAATTAATCGTCCTAAACGAAAATATAGCGTCCAAGTCGGCCCATCCCTTGCTTCAAGATTTAGCCTGCCTGTAAATAATTTAGTTTGAAGTTGCTCGATCAATTGATTCACAATGGATCGCACCTCCTTATATATCTTGAGTTTTGCATTTACATTAGAATTGCTCAAATAATCCAGCTTACTAACTTTATTGTGAGATTGCCAATAGTACAGTTCAAAACCTTGATTGAGCTATCCCAGCTTGTTATATCCCTTTCCAATCTGGATATTTTTAAAGTTCAAAGTCGGAAACTTGAACAAAGATTTAAGCTCTTTTTCTAATTATTAATAGGTTAACTAATTATTAATAGGTTAACTTGTTGCCATGTTACATCTCTTGAGCAAATTGCTTGTATAGATGTAGTTGCAATACAGACCGAAAAAAGATGGAAATGTTGAATACTACAAAGCATAGACCAGCTTTAATGCTTATCGATTTTGTATGCTGCTTAAGGCGATAGACATAAGCGATCGCATTCTGCTAGTCTGCAAATACAAAAAATGAGCTTGATTAAGTTTGTCAAGAAATTGCTTGTTGCCGAATAAAGTATTGGCGATCGCGTTGTTCTAGTACCCCTTGCTTGATTAAGGAGCGCAGGATATCTATCGTTTGCACTCGGCTTAAGCCTATCACCTCTTCAATTTCTATCAGAGTAGCTCCTTCAGCTTGCTGAATGTATTGCTGCACTTTAGATTTAACATTATCTGCATTCAACGCAGGCGCTTTCCTAGTCATGGTATTGACGGCAGGACGAAAACCTGTGGCTTTAATTGCAGAACGGGAAATTGACCATTTCGGAACTGTTGCAACTAATTTCTCTTCTTTAGCAGGAGTTGGAGAAACTGGTTGTTCGGGACTGTAATCGCCCCAAACACTGTTATGTAAGATTTCCCGGAAATCTTGCAAGTTTTGGAATAATGCCTGAGCTTTTGCTGCCCTCTGTTGGCGGTATTCTTGCTGGCGTTGCGAGACATCTGTTTTTATTTGCAATATTTCCAATTGCCGCTCTACAATCTCTTGCTGAAATTGCTGCTGTTGTGAGTTCCTGTCGTTGTGAAGGCTGGTAACAAAACTGCTCAATTCTTGATGAAGCACATCTGCTTGCAGCTGAAATTCTTGTTGAGTTAGCTGTTTCCACTGGTTAACTTTTTGACGGCGTTCAGCAGTTATTTGCAATCGCTGCGATCGCTCTTGTTCCCATAAATTCTTGAGAGCCATCAGCTGATATCTCCTATTTTGTTAACTAGAAATATTAAATAAGCTGTTACGCATTTAATTTGTACATTTACCTGATGACTGATGACAGATGACTGTTAACCGTCAATAGTCATCTGTCAACGACCATCAAGAGTATTTATATACTTTAGACGCGCATCAGCTTAGAAGCCATAAAAACTCCTTTTTTCTAATGTGGTGTTAAGCAGCAGATGGAACAGCAGCCTGAGATGTTAAACCAACTGCCTCGGCATATCTTAAGTAAGTTTCAACTGAAGCAATTACAATCCGAGCTTCTATTGATAGCAGTTCAATACCAACTAAAGAAACACGTACCCAAGCATCAATTACAATTCCTTTGTCCAAGATGCGGTCAATAACTTCAGCCAGACTTGAAGATGAGTTAACTTTTTCAACAGCCATTTTCTTTTTCTCCCACAACTCTAATTATTTATTTCATCTTGCTCTGATTGAGCAGTAGGTAAAACTTACACAATGTGTTTTATTCTTCCTGGGTTTAGTGTTCCCAAAAACATGAGAAAATATAACAAAATAAAAAAATAATAAAAAGTTAACAATATTTTTTTCAGACAAAAATTAAAGAAAAAATCATCTAATCTTGATTTTTTCTGCGAAAATTTTAAATATTATTTTTTATGAAATTATATGAGAGTATTTTTGAGAAAATGATAGGATGGTAGAGGTTCACTCAGTGACAATTGCCAGTGTGAGGATTGTACCTGCCAGAGGGAAAACTGCTGCGTACTGAGCGTTGAATCGTTGCGCTGTGCCAAAAAGTGGATTTGCCGTACATCTGACTGTCGAGTTTCACAGATAACATTTGTATATGTTTTGAGAATTAACTGGCTCAAGAGTTCCCACTGTTCGGATTGTTGTGCTTGAAATGCTTGCTGTGTTTGGTAGCGTTGTTTTTTAGCCAATAAATAGGCTTTTCCCTTGGCATCAATAGTTTCAGAATCGTCAAGCAAATCACAGGGTGTCATTTTTAAGGTGTACTCAACTTTGTCTGCTAGGTGAGTTAGGGCTTCTAGATATTGCTCTTGGTGGTTTTCTAGATGATTCAGCAGTTTTTCTACAGAGGTAAAACCCCTCCCAAAGCGTAGGGGAAGAAGGGGAGTTTGTTGAAAAAGTTCTCGAATTACGCGATCGTGAGTTAATACAGCTTGAAGTAAACGCTCATCTGTTGCCTGTATTCCCTCTACTGAGATTTCCGGCTCTACGATCGCACCTAAACCAGAAGAGTAAACGAGTTCAATATTCCTTTCCATCCCTAAAGGTAGAACAAGTGGTGATGCGGTCGGGACTAGAAGAGCATAAGCGTATATTGACATAAGTAGAACGGCGTAAATATTTGTAGTTGAGATGAGGCAGAAGGCAGAAGGCAAGAGGGTTTAAGTTAAATTTACTTTTAGTCACATAACTTAAGTAGCTTCCACTCTGAACTTCTGCATTTTTCAAGTAATACCAATTCTGTATGAAGATGCGCTAAACCATATTTAAGTACAAGAAAGAAGAAAGAAAAACGAACCGCAAAGGACGCAAAGGACACAAAGGAAGAAAGAAGTTAAAAGGGTTTGGCGCAGCCTCATAAAGAAATGGTATAAGCTATTCATGCCTAGTTTTGGCACAATCAAGCATGAAAATTCTACTTCTTCCTTCTGCCTCCTGCCTCCTGCCTCCTGCCTTCTATTGAGATTGATGCTGATTAGCAAGCATTTGGTATGTAACTTGGAAATCATCATTTGTAATCTGAATCAAGCTGGAGTCAGTCAATCCTTGGGCGCGGTATCGACGAATGGCGCTTAAAGCAGCTTGATTGCTCAACAAAGCCAAATCTGCTCCATTCCAACCCTCAGTAACTGTTGCCCAGGTTTCTAAATCGACATCAACCAGGGGACGATCTAGATTGTGAACTCGTAAAATCGCTAATCGGCTGGCTCGATCTGGTAGATCGATTTTGATTTGTAAGTCCAATCTTCCGGCTCTGAGCAAGGCAGGATCGAGCGCTTCTGGACGATTGGTTGCTCCTACTAACAGTACTTTAGGGCATTCATGCAACCCATCCAGTTCGGTGAGCAGTTGACCGACAACGCGATCGCTAACTCCAGAATCACCAGTGAATCGTCCCCGTGCTGGTGCCAGGGTATCAATTTCATCTATAAACACAACGCAAGGTGCTGCTTGCCGAGCTTTGCGAAAGAGTTCTCTGACTGCCTGTTCTGCTGCACCTACCCATCGGCTGAGTAATTCCGGGCCATTCACAGCAATAAAGTTGGCTCTAGCCTGAGATGCGATCGCTTTTGCAAGTAACGTTTTTCCGGTTCCAGGCGGCCCCCACAACAGAATCCCACGGGGAGGCTTGGCTTTGGTTTGCTCGTATAGTTCGGGATAGAGAAGTGCGCCCTCTACAGATTCTTGAAGTTTTTGTTTCACATCATCCAAACCACCAATGTCATCCCAACTGACACTTGGTACTTCAACTGCTACATCCCTGAGAACTGAGGGTTTTATCTCCTTAATTGCTTCGAGAAAATCCTGCTGTACGATAGTCATATTCTCAGGAACGGGACTATTGAGCGAGGGGACTTGACGACGAAGGGCAATATAGGCTGCTTTTTGACAAAGAGCTTTGATATCGGCACCAACAAAACCGACAGCCAAATCGGCGATCGCTCCTAAATTAATTGAAGTCTCCAAGGGCATGGCACTTGTCAAAATCGTCAGAATTTCCAATCGTCCATTGCGATCGGGAACCCGAAACTGAACTTCGCGATCGAAGCGTCCTGGACGACGCAGCGCCGGATCGAGATAATCGGGACGATTTGTTGCCGCTAATACAAGTACGCCCTCGGTTTTGGCAAACCCATCCATTAACCCAAGCAACTGCGCCACTAGTCTTTTTTCAACTTCACCTTCTACTTGGCTGCGATCTGGGGCAAGGCTGTCAATTTCGTCAATAAATATCAGGCAGGGAGCGGAACGAGTTGCTTTCTCAAAAATACTTCGCAAACGAGCTTCTGCTTCCCCGTAATACTTGCTCATCACCTCTGGGCCATTGATGGCAATGTAGTTTAACTCTAACTCTTCTGCCAAAACACGGGCTGTTAAAGTTTTTCCCGTACCAGGCGGGCCAACGAGCAAAACCCCACGCGGAGGCTCTAACCCTAATTTCACCAATAAATCTGGACGTTTAAGTGGAATTTCAACTAACTCTCTGATTTCTTGGAGAACATCAGCCAAGCCGCCGATACCTTGCCAAGAAGCTTTTGAGTTCGTCCGAGCTGATGGGGGGGTGACATCAGTATCATCCATTGGTGTGGTGCCAACGGTGGAATTGGATCTGACTCGGCTGGAACTATTTGTTCTCGGAATATTGCCTTGCCGGGGAATACTACTGAGATTATGAGAGCGAATTTGAATAGAAGTTTTTAACTCGCCTTTCTCTACTTTTTCTTCTAAAGCTTTGGCAATTTCTAATAGGTGTTCAAATCCTTTAAATATGTCGTCCATTGATTTTACTTAGAGGTTGTTTGAAAAGCGTTTCACTGTGATTTTGGGTATTTTTAGATCCCCCCTAACCCCCCTTAAAAAGGGGGGAACCAGAATTAAAGTCCCCCTTTTTAAGGGGAATTTAGGGGGATCTAGAACGTTTTACTACCGACAAGAGGACTTTTCAAACATCCTCTTAAACAAAAGGCAGAGAAAAATTTAATTTTCAATTTGATTTCAAAAAATTTAAAAGTTTCAATAATTTTTAATTCTCAATTTTTATTGTTATTCAACACGGAAAGCAATTAATCAATTGGAAGCGGTTAATCGAAGACGAGCAAAGTTATACGGGGCAGTGAAATTGTTGTAACGAATTCGCAAACGGTTTTCAAATTGACGATCGAGTGCTTCAACGTGTTCGCTAAATTGTGATTCTGCTTCCCAAGGAATTAGGTAGGCTGAATTGTAGATCATTGTGTCCACTTGGGGACTATTTTCCACCACCTCGATCGCAATGGAGTTGAGCGTGCTTTTAAATACATCGATGATACCTTGCTTGCGATCGCTCATTCCCTGTTCGATGGTTTGCCCTATTTGGATTACCCGCTCCATACTCAGGGGTTGGCCCACTAGCTTATCCCTTTCGGTTTTGAGATTTGGGTGTTCTGCCAATAGTCCCTGAATTTCTGCCTCGGTATCCCAAAAAACTTTGACACTAACTTCTCGGCAACCCGATAACTTCGCAAGCATTTGCGTCAATTCTTCTTGATGAGGACGAATTAATTGCTGTGAAACCGTTTCCCAGCTTGAAACCAAAAGTCCAAATTGCACGGGCAGTAAATAGCGATCGCCTCCTTGCATGATTTCCTCAAGGACTTTTTCATGACTTAGCAGGTTACGACGGCTGGCCAAATAACGCTCTTGCTGTGCTTCCGAGTAGATTACTGCAAAATCATCCAAAATTTTAATTTGTACGGGTTGCCGATCTAAGCCCTCTAAATTTAAATTTTGTGGAGCAGGCAAGGTCAAAATTCCATAAATGTAAAAACTCATATAAATGTCTTACCAAGAAGAATGTAGATAAAAAAGTTACAGAGGTTTAGAGGTGAGTACTAGTCTTAACTTGGCATGAACTAAGCTTAATTGAGCCAGTCCTAAGTCCAAGTCACCTTCAACCACAACACCCGTATTTAATAGGCGATCCAGAAGTTCTAAAATAGAGGGTTGACTAGAGGTTTCACCGGGGTAGTATCCTCCAGATTGGGGAAGTAAATTTCCCATTTCACCCAAGTTAATATTTAGATCGGCTGGGTCAACATCAAATATCTCGCAAAGCTTAACAACCTGTTGTTCAAGCTGTTGTAGGCTTTCGGAAGCTCGATCTAACTCATAGTCGTTGAGAGTGCCAGCATCCATTCGCCGAATCACCTGAGCTTCCATGAGTTGGCGTATCAGCTCGACAACCGTCAGTAACAACGGTGCTAAACCGGAATCGGAACCTTTTGATTTACTAATCGCCTGCATTCTGATGATTAATAGGATTTAGTGTTTTAAGCGATTGCAGTTCTGTTTCTAGACTGGCAAGACGCTCTTGAAGTTGTTGATTAGTTGCTAATAAGGTGCGAGTTTGACTATTAAGATAGGGGTCGCTCTCCCACCAATTAATTCCAATCTCTTTGGCTTTATCAACAGAAGAAATCAACAAACGAATCCGAATGTTGAGCAGTTCTGTGGAGCCTACGGAAATAGAAATATCTCCTGCGATAACAATGCCTTTATCCAGAACCCGTTCTAGAATATCTGCCAAGGTAGAACCTTGAGTTGATGTGGCGATCGCTCCCCGGTTAGTATTAGTACTCATTTTTTTATTAAATGGCCAGAATCAAAAGGAACTGTCTGTGAGATGTTCGGCGGCTCGGCATTGCCCTGCATTTGTACTAATACTCCCTGCTCCCTGAGAGACTTGAGTGCAGCGACAATTTGACTGCGATCGATCCCTAGTTCTACTGCCAATTCAGAGAAACGCCTTCCTGGAGAATTACACAGGTAGTTGTAGACTTCATGCTCGTAAGGTACTCGTTGTTCCAATGCAATCTGATTTTGGTTGTTTGGTATTATCTCTGACGACTGAGTTTGAGTATTTATACTATGGTGCAATTCACTTAAAACCTCTTCCAGTAGCCGAGTTGCTTCCATCAGAGGTTGATTTGTGCGAGAAAGCAGGATATCCGCACAAATATCTTGGAAGCTAGGATCTCCAGGGTTTACAGAAATTTCGTGTTCGTGGCAGATTTTGGCAATCATCAGACAAGAACGCAATCCACCGCCCTGTCCAGAGCCAGAACGACTCCAAAACATCCGTACTACACGGACAATTACTTCCGCTTTCTCAGAATCTATGCCTGTTTTATGAACTACAATTTCCTGCTGACTCAGTTCATCAGGTGTAGGCATATCGATGGTAATAACACGATCCATCAAAGCATCCTGAGTTGCATGAACTCCACAATACTCTTGAGGATTTGATGTTAAGATTGCCCGAAACTGAGGATGAACCCGGATATACTCGGCTCGATGTTGGTTTGTTGGTAATACTAACAACCTCTCCTCAAGTACGGAGAGTAAAACGTTATTTACCTCCGGGTGCGATCGATTGAATTCGTCGTAAACCAGCGTAAATCCTTCTTTACAAGCTAGGGTTAATCGTGCATCAACCCAATGTTGTCGGACTTCATCCTCAACTTTGATAACGCTGTGGATGAAGTTATCAACAACCTTTTTGCGGGTATAACCTAATTGATTACCAATCAAGTCTGAGGTTTTAAACTCATCATCTCCAAATAAGAGGATGATCGGCTGGTTGAGCAAATCAGCTAGATGCATTGCCAGAGTAGTTTTTCCGACTCCGGCTGCACCACGTAAATGTATTGAAAAACCTGACTGTAGATAGCGCAAAGCACGTTGAGCGACGCGTTGAACCGCAGGTGTATTGACAAATCGCTGGGGAGATGCATTTAATACTGTTGTCAAACTCTAAGTACCTCCTCAATAGTAATGTGTTATACTAAAGTCTTTTTTGTTACATTGCAAATATAAAATACAGATGTCAATCAGCCTTAACTGGACTCAAATCCAACGGATTTTGGCATCAACACAAGACTAGTAATGTTTAATATTTATGTCATCAGCATGATTACGGTGTTGAGAGGATACCTTTAAGAAGTCCACACAGGTGTAAAGCAATATGGTTCTGCGCTTCTTACTATTACCGATTACTGGCCCATTAATGGGTGTAACGTGGCTTGGGGAAAAAATTTTAGAACATGCCAGTACTGAAATTGATGATAAAGAAAATCTCAGCAAGCAACTTCTTGCACTCCAACTTGCTTTTGATATGGGAGAAATTCCTGAAGAAGAGTTTGAAATTCAGGAAGAAGCTCTTTTATTAGCGATTCTGGAAGCAGAACAGGAGGAACGCGATCAAACACAAGAGTAGTGAAATTCTCTTTCCTAGCTTGTGTGATTTATTGCTTTAACTAACGTGCGCCTCTGTTGGAGACTCACGTTAATTTTAAAAATATTGTTAGATATTATACTTAAATAAATTAAAGTCTTAGGTAAAGGTGGCGAGCGCCGATTTCATGCAAAATTCATTGATGGTATATTGCACTTCCCTGGTTTGGTAACAGAACATTAAACCCACATAACTATGGCAAGGCTCGAATTAAAAAATCATCAAGTTTGGCAAGATTTAACTGAAATATTACAAAGTTTAGATGCTAATCTTCTTGTTCAGGAACATCTTGACCAGTGTGATTATAAAGTGTGTGGCTATTGGGATGAACAAGATGAATATTATGAGAAAATTACGTTACCTCGTACCCTAGAAGCCGAATTAGTTAGCAGTTCAATAGGCGTTAATCACGAAGAACGTTTTTTACAACTAAAGTTTTTGCTCATAGCTGATACTGTTGATAATACGAAAACTGCAAGTAGCAATGCTCAAAAACTTGGTGAATTGGTTCTTGTTTATGATGAAAATCTAGAATTTATTGATGAGAATTGGCTTTTAGATGTCGATTCTTCATCCCTAGTGAAGTGATCTGGCTAATTTTAGTGAATTGAGTAGAAGTAAGAACCTCAACAATCCTTTAACAGTAAACTTTTGTTTTTTGTTATTCATATTTTTACACATTTTATATAATGATTGAAATTTTAACTCCAGAACAAAAAACCTTGGTTCCCCATTATCAAGAGAAGTGGATAAATATTGCGCTATCTACTGAAAGAATAGATGAAGAAAAGGCAGAAAATGCTATTAAAGAAGCTTATGCTCTAATTAATTTGTCTGAACCAGAAGTGATTTTTTGTGATAGCCCACTAGAAGCAAAAGAGATTATACTAGCATCTTACCAACTAGGGCGTGGAGTCTCTAACCAATTTAATATCAAACTTTTAGAGCAACTCAAAGAAGAATTAATAAACAGAAGTGGGTATGAACTCAGTATATTTTTAGAGATTTGGGAAGAAAAGCTAGAAGAAGAACTTTCTAGTAAAATCTGGTTTTATATAATGCTGCATTCAGAAATAGAGAAACATATATATGAGCCTTGGCTGAGAATAGAACAATGGGTAAGCTATGGTAGTTGCTTTGACTTTTGCATTTCCATTTTAGACTTAGCTCATTCCAAGAAAATCTGGCAGGTTTTTCAAGCATTAGTTAGTTATTGTGGCTTAATTATCCCTTTTGAGCAAATAGCTATAATTTGCAATCGTCCTATTAAAATCTCTTTGGATAATCAACAAAGACTTCATGCTGAGGGTAAAGCTGCTGTGCAATTTGCTGATGGATTTAGCCTATACGCTTCTCATGGTGTAATAATAAGCGAAGAATAAAATTCATTATTAGAGACAACAATCTCGACAGCGCAAGGAAGTAGCGAAGAATAGGCAAGCTGAAATCTTAGTACTTAGTATTCCAATGTTAAGGTTTTGAATTTTGGTGTCTTGTTCTCCAAGTCAGTATTTGCTTGCTGATGGATCGTGTTCTCTTCAGCAATTGTTTGACTGTTTAAAATGGCAAGACGCTGCTGAATCTGATGTCGGCGTGCTTCGAGTTTCTCTAGTTCCTCCTCTAAACGCTCCTTCTCTAACATCATTTTGTAAGCATTTAAGTAAGCTGTTGCTTGAGAACGTTGAGGAGGCATGGTGCTAAATTTGGCTTGAATTTGTCTGCGGTTTGGAGTGCGATGCATAATAAATTTCTCTTTGGGTATGAAAGTATTTAGTCTAATTAGCCGTTAAAATAAACAGCCGGCTGCTGCTTGGATGCGTTCTAAAGGCTGAACTGAGCGAGGAAGCATTGGTAAGCGAACCATTGTCAAACCTGGAAAATCGCAATTAATGGTTGCTGTAGAATTAAAACGGTTGAGAACAAGGTAATTCTGACTTACACCTATTTCTTGCATAGATTTGAACAAGCGTTGTTGTTCGGCAAGTACACTAGTCTGGTTAAGTGTAACCCCAATGAACTCTGCTTGTTGTGGGTCTTTTAGCACTTTTTGGGCTTTAACTACACGCTGTCGCAAAGTTCGTAAACGCCCCATAAACTCTGTACGACCAAGGACATTCTGATACTTGATCCAGAGTTTGAAAATCCAAGCTAGCCAGTCTGCTAATGCAGTTGGCATTTCTAGAAAACGCAGAAGATGACCTGTAGGAGCAGTGTCTAAAATAATCAAGTCTTCTTCTTGTTGCTCTAGCAATTCCATTACTGTTAACAGGGAAAGTATTTCATCAATCCCTGGTAAAGCTTGATCGACAATTTTGCGCCAGGCAGCAGGAGCATAGGCCATTTCAATAGCTTCGCTTGTTTGGGTTTCGCCACTCATCATTTGGGCCAGTTCCCATAGGTAATCGGCTCTGAATTGATCGAGAATGCGATCGCCATCCACTTCCTGACCTCGAAGATTGGCAGTTATTTGATATGGTTCGTGTCCTAAACTCAGACCAAAGGCATCACCCAAGGAATGGGCTGGATCGATGGAAACCATGCGAATTTTGCGATCGGGATGTTGTTGAGCCATAGCCCAACCAATCGCAGCTGCTACTGTGGTTTTGCCTACTCCACCCTTACCGCCAATTAGTAACAGGCGACGACCTTTGGTGAGAAAATCTCCAAAGCTAGGAAGAATTGTTTCCGGCCATTGAACTGGGAGTAGATCGATAAAAGATAGCGGTTCAAGCTGAGGAACATGGATTTGGTCGATCAGATGGCTGAGGGCTAGAATCCCTAAAGGCTCCTCATCTTGCTGTGGCACAATAAAAATCGGCTTTTCGTTAGCAAGCTCCGTATACTGACCGATCAGCGGTTGTTGTTCTTGGTAACGATCTGGGTCAGTCGCACTGGCCAGGACTTGGTTAACAAACAACCCTCCACAAGGAACCTGCAAAGTTTGTAAGGCTTCTAGGAACCGTTTTGATTCCAACCAACTCATTGGTTCGGCGATCGCAACTAACAAACAAGCTGTATGGGTGGGATCTTGAAGCAGACGACGACCTTGCGACAGTTCAGCTTTCAGGGTTTGCAAAAAATCGTCAGCGCGATCGGGTGTGTAACTTCCAGCAAAGGTCTTGCTAATAATCCGATGCTTTTCTTGAAACAGTTCAAGAGAGTGGAGGAAAGTGTCTAAAAAATCCATCAATCCAAATAAGTTGAGAGTATGACCGCTAGGAGCCATATCAACTACTACTCGATCTACCCGCTGCTCCTTAAAAAGGCGTTGGATCTCTAACAAGCCCATCAACTCGTCCAGTCCAGGCCAATTTAAATCCCAAACTGGAGACAAGTCTTCTCCTTCAACAAAACTACCTCGCTCCACTAACAGTTCTAAAACCTGACCATAACGCTCTTTAAACTCTTGTAGCAGAAGCTTTGCATCCAACGCCCTTACTAGTAGATTGGGTAGTTCCGCTATGGGACGAGGAATGTCATCAACGCTAACTTGTAAGACATCTCCAAGAGAGTGAGCCGGATCGGTTGAGATTAAAAGAATTTGCTCATTGGCGAATTTCTGCGCCCAACGACATGCAAAGGTGCAGGAAATTGTCGTTTTTCCGACTCCACCTTTGCCGCTAAACATAGCAAGGTGTAGGTTATCAAAAAGTTCCATCCCGTTTGTCATTTATGGCGTTTTAGGATAAAGTTACTACATTTTTTTGAAAGTTACTTAAGTAATTTTGCTGAATAAAGAGATTTAAAACTAGCCTTGGCGACTAGAAGTCGCGGCTATACAGACAAAACCCGCCTGCGCGGGTTAAGATTCTTACTTTTTCATTAGTCCACGGAGGTGGACTTCGCCTGTGTAGCTGCGACTTCTAGTCGCCCAAATTGGCAGAGATCAAGAATTGTATTTTTTTCCTTCTGCCTCCAGCATAGCTGCCTTTCTTCGGTAATTAATTTTGTTGAGTTACTTACAAAGATTAGCCGAGGAACTATAACTGAGGTAAAGATTTAGCCAGAGATGTCCAAAGGTAAAGAGATAAGATGGTTAACAGTTCTGAAGGCAATATAAATATTGGGTGTAATGTCCAAGGTATTTCTGAATACGACTTTTTTTCTGACAATAATTTTGAGGACATTCATTGTCGTCCACTGAAAACAGACTCTCCCTACTTAGGATTGAAAACTTTTGAAATTAAAGATAAAGACAAATTTTTTGGTCGGGAGAATTGGATTGCTAATCTGAGCGATCGCTTAAAAAAAGATAATGTAATTTTGCTTTTAGGAGCATCAGATACTGGCAAATCATCATTGATTCGGGCAGGTTTAATTCCTTATTTAGGATCTCATAAAAAATCATTAATTAATATAAGTTTTCACCCAGATAAAAATCCTTTTAAATCTCTTTATTACTGTCTTGCCTCTACTTATGGTAAAAAATCGCCAATAGCGGATATTGCTAGAGAAATAAGAGAAAATACCCTAATTCAAATTATCACATTCCTCAAACAAGATTATCAATGCATTCTAATTTTTATTGACCAATTTGAAGAACTGTTTACAAAAACTCAAAAACCGGAACGCGATAAATTTGTTGCTAGTCTCTTTCAACTGTTCCAGCAGGAGGATAGCTCTATCAAAATTGTTTTAACAATGCGGTCTGATTTTCTGGATAGATTTAGTGAGTATCCCCAACTTGCGAAGATCCACGATCGCCATAGTCGTATACTCACTAGAATGAGCGACGGAGAATTAAAGTTAGCGATCGCTGAACCTGCTGCGAGAAATGGCGTTATTTTTGAACAAGGATTAGTTGAGCAAATTATTCATGATTTTCACCAACAAAATGATTATTTACCACTTCTGACATATACCTTAGATATGCTGTGGAAAAGAGAAAATATTGCAAACCGAGTTCTGAAGATAAACACTTATAAAGAACTAAAAGAGCAAACGTTTGGTTATTTAAGCGAACAAGCTAATCGATTTATTAATGCTAGTGTTGGATGGCGCGATCGCCAGGAACAAGAGATTCAAAAGTTAAACCTTGCACTGACTGAATTAAAACTGCGCGAGCAATCCGCCAGGGTTTTGAATTTACTTCCTGTCCAACCGCTAGAGGGTTTGGTGCTGGCAATTCAAACAATGGGTGAGAATCTAGAGAAATACCCAAACCAGCTTCTAGCTCCTGTTTTGGGAAGCTTAAAGGAAGCAATGAACACACCCACAGAGGCAAATAGCTTGCGCGGACACGAGCAAGAGGTTAATTGTGTAGCCTTTAGTCCTGATGGCAAGTTTATTGCCAGTGGCAGTAGCGATTCTACGGTGTGCTTGTGGAATATCATTGGCAATCCTACTGCTCAATTTTTGTGTGGGCACGAGCAAGAGGTTAATTGTCTAGCTTTTAGTCCTGATGGCAAGTTTATTGTTAGTGGCAGTATTGACGGAATTTTGTGTTTATGGGATCTACAAGGTAATCTCATTGCTCAACCGTGGCAGGGACATGAGGAAGGAGTTATTTCCGTCACTTTTAGCCCAAATGGCGATGGCTGCGCCAACCCCTCCGGGGTACGCATTGTCAGTGTTGGTTTTGACGGAATAGTGTGTTTGTGGGATTTACAAGGTAACGCCATTACTCAACCTTGGCGCGGACACAAGGAAGGAGTTATTTCCGTCGCCTTTAGCCCAAATGGCGATTGCATTATCAGTGTTGGTTTTGACGGAACGGTGTGTTTGTGGGATTTACAAGGTAACAGCATTACCCAACCTTGGCACAAACATGAGGCAAAAATTATTTGCGCCGCCTTTAGCCCCGATCGCAAGTTGATTGTCAGTGGTAGTAGTGATTATACAGTGCGGTTGTGGGACATCCAAGGTAATCCCATCGGTCAACCTTGGCACGGGCATGAAGGACATGTAAATTCTGTAGCGTTTAGCCCTGATGGCAAGTTTATTATTAGTGGTAGCTGCGATCGGACAATACGCTTGTGGAACATCGATGGCAACCCCATCACTCAACCTTGGCGGGGACATGAAGGACAGGTTAATTCCCTAGCCTTTAGCCCCGATGGCAAGCTGATTATCAGTGGTGGCGATCGCACTGTGCGTTTGTGGGAGCTACATCAAATACTACAAGATCGGGTCATCGGGCGATCGCAGCGCAAATATGAGAATTGGGTCAATTCTGTCGCCTTTAGCCCTGATGGTCAGTGGATTGTCAGTGCCAGCAATGATTCGACAGTGCGCTTGTGGGATATTCACGGCAACCCCATCACTCAACCTTGGCAGGGACATGAAAAAGAAGTTAATTCTGTCGCCTTTAGCCCTGATGGTCAGTGGATTGTTAGTGCCAGCAATGATTCGACAGTGCGCTTATGGGATATTCACGGCAACCCCATTGGTCAACCTTGGCGCGGACATGAAAAAGAAGTTAATTCTGTAGCCTTTAGCCCTGATGGTCAGTGGATTGTCAGTGCCAGTAATGATTCGACAGTGCGCTTGTGGGATATTGACGGCAACTCCATTGGTCAACCTTGGCGCGGGCATGAGTATTGGGTAAATTCCGCAGCTTTTAGCCCTGATGGTAAACTGATTGCCAGTGGTAGCCTTGATGGAACAGTCCGCTTGTGGCAGTGTGGATGGCAAGAATGGTTGCAAGTTTGCTGCAACAGGTTACATTATCATCCCGTCTTTCAAAACCCTGAAAATGGCAGTGATGTAGAAATTGCCCACCAAATTTGTCAAAAATATGTATGGAATCCACAATGCCCTAAACAGTTGAACAACCAAGGTGAGCTAAAAGAGAAAGCGTTTTCAGCAGCTTTGGAGGACTTTAAGCAAGCAGTTCAACTTAATTTCACATCACACTGGAAAGATCGCCTTGCTTGGCAATCATTACCCACAGAGAACCAATAACTCGGACTACGGTTTGTTTAACTGTACTAGTGGGTTGACTGGGGGTGATTTTGGTTGTTCAAATTTGAACTGTTTTGGTATCGATCGTGTAGCTGGTTGTGGTTTGAAGCAAAAAATGAGAAAAATTCTGAAGCATAAGCTCGACTTTATCCATATTTGTGAAACCCAGAACCTAATGCGCTTGCGTGATGAACTTGGGGTCTTGTTATCGAGATGAAGACTAAATAAGTAGGTGGGCAAGAATAAATCAAACTAAGTTACGCCATGTAAAATTAATTAATTTGTCTGTTAGTACAGCTTTGCATTAATTCGTAGCGGTTTTAAACGCAAAGGAACGCTGAGGGAAACGCAGAGGTACACAGAGGGATTCGCTATGAAGTTACGAAATTATGTATTTAGCAAGGGCTGAAGCCGCTTACTACAAACCTTTAATTATTCATGCCCATTTACTTATACTATTTTGGAGATGTCTAGATTAAATGAATTGATAGCAAAGAGCGATCGCATTAAGCACTGAGTCAAGAAAACTGATGGTGTAGAGTAGCCCAGAATTGCAATTAGGCTAGTCAGTGAATTTTTCCCGAAATCTGGAATATTTTAACTGGGAATGGTTAAAACCCCGCGACTTTCTTGTTGACCACCAAATTGAAAATTTGGTGCGGGTCTTAAAGCCAGTTATTCATCCGCCAGTCGAACAGAATACCCAACTGAATTCTGACTCCTGACGGATGTATTCTGTTTGATAAAACAAAGAAATACAAATACAAAGCTTAAAAATCTAGAAATAGTAGATTTATTGGTTTAGGGCGTGTCATCAATTAGATGTCAATATAGTATAAAATCGATAGCCAAGCGCGAATTGAGTCATTGGAGGAGTGCTAAAATGACGCGCCGCTATGCTTTGCGGGATGACCAGTGGGAATGTATCAAAGACTTACTACCAGGACGAAAACAGACGGTCGGAGTAACTGCTAAAGATAATCGATCGTTTGTCGAAGCAGTGTTGTATCGTTACCGAGCAGGCATTCCCTGGCGGGACTTACCCGAACGATTTGGCGATTTTCGAGTAGTTCATACCCGTTTCAGTCGATGGGCAACGGGTATTTGAAGCGTTAGCCGAGGATGCAGACAACGAATATGCGATGATTGACTCGACCATTGTGCGTGCCCACCAACAGAGTGCTGGGGCAAAGGGGGGGGGACGCAGTAAGGGTGGATTGAGTACTAAGATTCACGCTCTGGTGGATGCCTTGGACAATCCTATCGGCTTTCACCTAACTCCTGGAAAGATGTGATCTTAATGGAGCCGATGTTTTGCTTAACGAGCTTGCTACTGATACAGTTCTGGCTGACAAGGCATACGATGCTGATGAACGCGTAATTGAGCGACTTGAACAACAGGGCAAAACGGCAGTTATTCCGCCTAAATGCAACCGTACTGTTAAGCGTGAGTACGATCGAGACTTGCACAAAGCACGACATCTAATTGAAAATTTCTTTGCCCAACTCAAACAATATCGAGCGATGCCTACGGCAGGCTACGCCTACGTCACACGTTATGATAAGCGGGCAATCAACTTTCTCAGCGCAATTTATCTTGCTGCTGCTGTTATCTGGCTTAATTGATGACACGCCCTAGACGTAAGCAACAAGTTAAATATTCACGATCGAGATTCATAAAAAAAGATGTTAAATCCCCAAAATCACTTGCGTAAGTTGCGTAATGGCTCCTTAATTAATCTAAAACTGGGTGACTGGACAATTAAATCGAAGCTGCAAGGGTTGTTCTTAGGAGTTAGCCTTGGTTCTGTAGTAGTAGTTAGTGGGATTGGTTGGTATCAAACACAAGCTACCCTTAGAAGCAAAATCGCCGAGCAACTTTCCGGTGTACGTACAACCAAAGCCGAGCAGTTTGAGTCGTACTTTGAAAATTTGAATAACCAAGTGGGGATGCTAGCGGCAGATGGCAACATTGTGAAAGCAATGGTGGATTTGAATGGGGGTTTCCGCAACCTGGAGCGCAACTTTATTCCCCCCGAATGGGATAGAGCAATGGAAGCTTACTACACCCAACAATTTTTTCCTCGCTTGAAAAAGAATCTCTCCTCTGAAGAACTGAACCCCAGTGCCTATCAGCCTCTCGGACAAGCAGCTCGCTATCTCCAGTATTACTACATTGCTTCTAACCCCAATCCAGTTGGCAAAAAAGACCAGCTCCTTGATGCTGGTGATGGCAGCGCTTACACCAAGGCTCACGCCAAATATCAAAAATTCTTTGCAGGAATTATCGAAAAATTTGGTTATTACGATTTATTTTTGATTAATCCTAAAACAGGAGATATCATCTATTCCTATTTTAAAGAGACAGATTTTGCCACTACTCCACTACAGAGTTATGACTCCCGGAATGGACTAAAGGAATTGGTGCAAGCAGTCCAGACAAATCCGACTCAAGGTAGCATTCAGGTTGTTGATTTCAAACCTTACCGTGCCTCTTATAATGCTCCAGCTGCTTTCCTGGGAACGCCGATTTATAGCGGTTCTAACATGATTGGCATCTTGGCAGTGCAAATTCCCATTGAAAAGATCAACAACGCTATTAGCCGGAATAATAATTGGGAAGGCAGTGGTTTGCAGAAAACGGGGGAAGCTTATTTAGTCGGACCCGATTCACTAATGCGTTCGACATCTCGTTTTTGGGTTGAAGACCCCAAAAAATATCAAAATGCTGTTCGTTACACGGGGACTGACCAGAGAACTCTGCAACTGATGGAGAACTTTAACACTACCATTAGCTTACAGAAAATCAATAGTTCAGCCGCTAAAGCCGCCTTAGAAGGGCAACAAGGGATGATGGTAGACCGCAACTATCGGGGGGCAGAAGTATTGAGTTCCTACACTCCTTTGAAGTTGAACGGGTTAAATTGGGGGATTATAGCAGAGATGGAGGTAGGGGAAGCTTATCGTCCGCTTTACACGTTACAGGTAATTTTGCTGATAGCAGCGACGCTTTTCTTACTGGGGACGGCGTTTTTAGCGGCAGTTGCTGCGAAAATTTTCACCTCTCCCCTGCGTCGTTTGACTGATAGCGCCCGGAAACTTGTTGCTGGGGAACTGGATACAGAAGTTGATGTGATATCCCTTGACGAGTTTGGGGAATTGGCAACAGAGTTCAAAGAGTTGGCGAACAAATTACATCAAACTGAGGAAGAGCTGGAAACCAAGAAGCAGGAAAACGATATTCTCTTGCAGAATATCTTACCAAGAGCGATCGCCGAACGCAGGAAACAAGGAGAGCTATCCATTGCGGAAAACTTCAAGCAAGTAAGCATCCTCAATGCTCATCTGGCTGGGATTGCTGCGTTGAACAAACGCCTGTCACCGCCAGAGATAACAAAATTGCTCACTGAGCTATTTGATGAATTTGATGACTTTGCAGAACGCTACGGCTTGGAACGACAGAACTCCCTGAGTACAAGCTATGTGGCGGTGTGTGGACTCACTGAAGTGAGATTTGATCACAGCCAGCGAACTGTTGATTTTGCCCTAGCCATGTTAGACATAATCCAGCGTCTGAATGTTAATCACAATTCTGCCTTGGCTTTACGCATCAGCATTCATGCAGGTTCTGTAACCGCCGGGGTAGTCGGAACACAAAAACTTGGGTACAGTGTTTGGGGAGAAACAGCGTATGTAGCAACCAGTCTTCAAAGCCAAGCTGATTTGAACTATATTTTGATCACTCAGAGTGTGTACGATCGCATAGCCGATAGCTACACATTCATCCAAAACCCGGTCGTGAAAATTAGAGGTCTGGGAGAAGTGGAAACCTGGACGCTAGTAACCACCAGGAAGTTAGTTCTAACTCAGGTGGAGTTGGTTCAGTCATCCTTTGAAAAAGTAAAGCCCATTGCTGATAAGGCTGCTGAACTGTTCTATCAACGACTGTTTGAATTAGCACCTTCCTTTCGTCCTTTATTTAAGGGCGATATGAAACAGCAGGAACGGAAGCTAATGACTACGCTTGCTCTCGCCGTGGAAGGTTTACGTCAGCCAGATCAGATTATCCCCGCCCTCCAAAAGCTGGGTCGCAACCATACGGGTTATGGTGTCGAGGCAGAATACTACGATATTGTCGGTGAAGCATTGCTGTGGACGTTAGCCCAAGGATTGGGTGAAGAGTTTACTACGCCAGTGCGAAAAGCATGGGAAGAAGCTTACACATTCCTGAGCGAAATTATGAAAGAAGCAGCAGCGGAAACTGAGTTGGAAAAAATAGGTGTTTGAAGGAGGCAGGAGGCAGGGGACAGGAGGCAGAAGGCAGGGGGCAGGGGGCAGGGGGCAGGGGGCAGGAGGGTTTTAAGACTTAATTTTTTGAATGCTTGACACTAAAATTCCTTGAAATCTATCGACTTCTTCCAAAACGGGAGTAAATAGTTCAGGGGATGCTAATCCAACTTCCTTGGAAATAATTAACTGAGTGTCAAGTTCCCGAAGCGAACCTAAAGCAATATGTAGAAATTGGATATATTCGTTCTGCGTTCGTCTTCCATACCCTTCTGCTATATTTGATGGCACAGAAACTGCGGAGCGCCTAATCTGGCTAGTTAATCCGTAAAGCTCAGATTTCGGAAATTTTTCGGTAAGTCGATAGCAGTTAATGGCAAGCTTGACTCCACGCTGCCAGATAAATTGCTCTCTGTAGCTCATGGTTTAGAAGTTTGAAGTAGGAAGTTGGGAGAAACTAAACTATTCTACACCTCCTGCCCCCTGCCTCCTGCCTCCTGCCCCCTGCCTCCTGCCCCCTGCCTCCTGCCCCCTGCCTCCTGCCCCCTGCCTCCTGCCCCCTGCCTCCTGCCTCCTGCCTTTTTCCCCGCTACTCACTGTTTATTGTTCGTAAAAAAAACAATCATGGATAAATCATTTCTGGGATGGATATTAATTTTGGGGCTGGGTTTTCCATTGTTCGGTATACTGCTTGGTGAAGCTGCCTCAAGATTGGAACGGCAGCAGCACCCCTTAGCAGTTGCTCTGCGTCAGATACGGGAGTATGTGTTACCTCCCTTAGCCATAATTTTGGTCATGCGACAGCTTTTAAGCGTCGCTGGCAAAGATTCTTGGGCACGTTTTGTGGAAACGTTAACTTGGGTTGCCGTGATTGTGGCGGGAATCTCTTTAATTAACGCCCTGTTGACCACAAAAAAACAACCGATCAAATGGCAAATTCATGTACCTAGTCTGTTCTTTCAGGTAGCTAGGGGTGTGGTAATTTTTGCCATTGGTTATCACATTATCAATGGAATTTGGAATATAAATTTGGCTGGCTTGGGCAGCGCTGTGGGCATAGCTTCAGCAGTAATTGCCCTAGCGCTGCAAGATACTCTCAGTAACCTGGTGTCAGGATTACTGCTGCTATTTGCCAAACCTTTCAAAACAGGTGATTGGATTGAGTTAGATGGAAAGCAAGGACGGGTAATTGAACAAAACTGGTGGTCAGTCACTATGAAAAATCCGGTGATGACATTCAACGTTCCCAACGGAGTGTTGTCGAAGGCAAGCATTATCAATTACGGTCAGAGAGGAATCTGGAAAAGTATTTACGCCTCATTTTCTTATGACGATTCTCCTGGTGAAGTGATTTCAGCCCTAAATACTTTGACGGAGGGTATAGATACGATCGAAGCCAAAGATCCTGCTCTGGTTAGTTCCTATGAAGACTTCAGTATTACTTACAAGCTTTCTTATAAAGTAGTGCCGGAAAAAGATTGGATCGTTTCAGCGGAACTCAAATTTCGACTTTACTATATAACCAAACGTTATGGCTTTACTATGCCTTATCCGATTCAAGTGCAGTACGATGTCGATACTCAAAAAGGAATACCAAGCCGGATTCCTCAAATAGTCGAGAACCGCCAAGAGGAATTGGTAACTTATTTGCGATCGCTCCCATATTTCCTAACGCTCAATGATAATCAAATTGAAAAACTGAGCGAACGGGCTAGATTTAAAGCCTATGGTAAAGATGAGTTAATTATTCAGGAGGGTAAAGAAGACGAGGGACTTTATATTATCTTCAAAGGCACGGGACAGGCTTATCTCAAAGACGCGCAAGGGAACCGCAAGATAGTAGATGAACTAGAACTTAACGAAGTATTTGGTGAAATGGCTATCTTTCCAGGGGAGGTAAGCCCAGTTACAGCGATCGCCAATGAAGATGTTGAGGTTGTAGTGATTCCAGCGGACGAGGTTGTTGAAATAATCGAGTCTAACAACAAATTTGCCTCCGAAATTATTGAGTATATCGAAGAACGGAAAAAGATGGTTCGACTTGCTAAAGGAATTAAGGAGGATGTGAATCTGCCAAATAACAAAAATGGTCGCCGAGTCCAAGTGGGAAGATAATATATGTCATTAATCAGGATCGAGATAACTAGAGCAAAAAGTTTCAGAAATTACTTATTTTTGTTCGGCATAGTTTTACTATTAATAGCCTGCGCCGATCGATCAAAAACCTCAAAAGCAAATATTGACAATCAGGCTGGTGCGGACAAATCTTCAAAAGAAAATTTAGGTATTCACAAAGTCGAGAGGAAATTAGTTAAATCACTCTCAACCCAAGACTCAGCTCAACAAGGCATTGCGCTTCCGCAGGTAAACCCCCTAGAACTAGAGGGAACAATAGCGATATCGGGAACTCAGGTAGTTTTACCGATTAGTCAGGCTATTGCTCAACGCTTTATCCAAGACGGGTATCCTAGTAAGATTAATCTCGCTGGTATTGATACAGTCGTTGGCTTCAAGCTATTTTGCCAAGAGAAAAAAATAGATATTGTCAATGCAGTTCGCCCGATTACCAGTCAGGAGTTAGCCGCCTGTGCTAAGTCAGGTATTCAGCCGATCGGCTTTCAAATTGCCACCGATGCAGTGACTATTGTAGTTAGTTCTCAGAATAATTTCGTCCCAAATACTCTGACACGCGACGAACTGGCAAAGGTATTTACTGTCCAAAAGTGGTCAGATGTCAATCCCAAATGGCCACAAGAGCTGATTAAACGCATTGTTCCAGAGGGGGCTGGTACTGGGGGAGCAATTGACTTGTTTGCCGAAGCTATTCTCAAGGGGAACTTTAGCCAACTTACTAGTGCTCCCAATACGATATCTTATGACTTTGTAGAGCAGTTGCACTCAGAAGCTTTAATTAATCCTTACATGGTTGGCTTTTTAGAGTATGGCTCTTATCAAGAAAACCGCGAGAAGTTGAGGGCGATCGCTATTGATAAAGTAGACCCTTTCCTCCCAGGATATCCTCTAACTCGCCCTTTGTACATTTATGCAGATGCCAAAGCGATTCGGAACCGACCGGAATTAGAAGGATTTATTAACTATTACTTGACCTATGTGGGCCAAGAAAGTTCTACTCTGGGCTACCTTCCAGTTAAAGCAACTGTATTGGATGAATCAAAAGCTAAGTTCTTACAAGTGAAAGGTAATAAAGAGTTATTGAAGTCAGCAATTAAAAAAAATAGTTAGTGGGGCAATTATTAACGTTTAAATCATGAATGCAAACAGAGATTTAGCTGAGGCTGATAAGCAAATACAAATTTATTACGACCCAAGCGATACTAATAACTTTTTGATAAAACTTATTGGTGGCGAACACGTTCATATAGGTTTATTTAAACAGGTTAATTAACTGATTTAATGCTGGAGAAAAGGAACTGAGTCGCCGGGTAATTTTGAACTTTAAAAATAATGAATAAGAAAAAACTAACTAAAAAAGTGATGACTTTCTGCACAACTACTGCGGGGAAATTGTTAACAATTACAGGAATAGCTATGTTCACCTCCTCTGTTTATTTGGGTGATGCTCAGGCTCAATCTCTCACTAACAATAGAAGTTTATCTCCGAAGACAGAAGGCAGAGGAGCCACTGAGAAAGCTCATAAAGCCTCCTGCCTCACTTCTCTACGAGAGGCTGCGCCAACGACTACGCTCAGTGACCACCTGCCTCCTGCCTCTTGCCTCGTTTATTAATAGCCCAAAATCTCGGGGGAATAGTCCGAAAAATCCCCCTAGAAGAAGTAGCACTTCCCGCAATGTCTTCAGCCAAGACAGCGACCAATGCTAAATTTAGCCAAGCCCGAATTGAATTGAAGTCATATGGTTCTTTAATCTACATACTCAGAGGTCAAAACCAACAAGGCTTTGAAGTTGAAGTACAAGTTACTCCCGGCGGCACTCTTATTCAAGTTGATGAGCAAATAGAGATGAGTGGAGTTCCAGAAACTGCTGTAAAAGCTTTCAAAAAATGGGCACCAAACGATCCACTTATCAGCACTTGGCGGAGTACGCGTCTTGGCGAACTTTTCTATCAATTTGTTATTCGGAATTTTTTCTTGAACCTTAATGTCTCAACCACTCTTTACTTGCGGCTGCGATCGGATAAGCGTTACTTCATCACAGGTCAGAAATATGCAAAATACCGTAAAAATCAAGTAATAATATACACTTTTATTCCAAATTATTTATGTAACATATCGTAAAAATATGCTTATTTTCGTCACAAATGTTACAAAGCTAAACTTGCATGGGCATATTAAGAATGCTTATTTTGCAAGAAAAAACAATGACAGCTACTTTATCTGGTTATCAACTCCTCGAAACCCTTCACTCCGGTAGTAAAACCGTCATTTATCGTGGACGGCGAGAAACCGATAATGTCCCTGTGGCGATCAAAACTCTTCTGTGCGAACATCCACCCCTGGAAGATATTGCTCGACTGCGCCACGAATATCAAATCATTGAGTCCCTGCAAATTCCTGGCATTGTTAAAGCCTACGAGTTAAAGAATTATCAGCATGGTTTGGCTTTGGTATTAGAAGATATTCCAGGTTGCTTGCTCAAAGAAGTGATTGCGACTCAAAAAACTACCTTGATTACTTTTCTTAAGGTGGCGATTAATTTGGCACAGACTTTAGGAGAGCTACACGCCCAAAAAATTATACATAAAGATATTAAGCCGCACAATATTTTAATCAATCCCGAATCAGGGGAAATCAAACTGATTGACTTCAGTATCTCCTCGCGCCTCGATCGAGAAAATCCTACTTTGAGCAATCCTAATTTGCTTGAAGGTACACTTGCCTATATGTCGCCTGAGCAAACAGGTAGAATGAACCGAGTGTGCGACTATCGCACCGACTTTTATTCGTTGGGTGTCACCTTGTATGAAATGCTAACAGGTACGCTGCCATTTTATGCTAGTGACCCGATGGAGTTAATTCACTGTCACATCGCCAAAATGCCAGTCGCACCCTGTAGCGAAACCGTGTGTCGTGTTCTGGGAGATGTGCCAGAGGCGATTAGTGCAATTATTTTGAAATTGTTAGCGAAAACAGCAGAGGAGCGGTATCAAAGCGCTTGGGGACTGAAAGCGGATTTAGAGGAATGCTTGTTTCAACTTCAAGTGATTGGCAAGATTGAAAACTTCGTACCAGGGAGACAGGACAAATCTGGGCATTTTTTGATTGGGCAACAACTCTACGGACGCGAAGCAGAAGTAGCAACATTGATGGCTGCATTTGAGCGTGTAGCAGGTGGTAGCAGCGAATTTATGCTTGTTTCCGGTTATTCGGGCATTGGCAAGACGAGTGTGGTCAATGAAGTTCATAAACCGATTGTGGGGGCAAGGGGTTATTTCATTGCAGGCAAGTTTGACCAATTCAAACGCAATATTCCCTATGCATCGTTGATTCAGGCATTCCAATCTTTGATTGGGCAATTACTAACTGAAAGCGAAGCCCAAATCCAAGTGTGGAAAGAGAAACTGTTAACCGCATTGGGAGAAAACGGGCAAGTCATTATTGATGTGATTCCCGAAGTCGAACTGATTATTGGAACTGTGCCACCTGTTACACAACTGGGAGCCGCAGAATCTCAAAATCGTTTCAATCGCGTTTTTGGGCAATTCATTGGGGTATTCACGAACCAAGACCATCCCTTAGTTGTTTTCTTGGATGACTTACAGTGGGCAGATTCGGCATCACTGAACTTAATTGAGCGATTGATGACGGATACTGAGCGCAAATATTTATTACTAATCGGGGCATACCGTGATAATGAAGTGTCGCCCACCCATCCATTGATGATGAGTTTGTCCAAAATTCAATCCTCTGGTGCGGTGGTGAATAACATCGTCTTGTCATCATTGCAGTTAACGGATGTAGAAGCGTTAATTAGCGATACATTGAATCACATAGAACGCAGTCAGCCACTAGCAGAATTACTATTCCATAAAACCGGAGGAAACCCCTTCTTCTTAACACAACTGCTGAAAACCCTACACCAAGAAGACTTACTAACATACAACTTCCATTCAGGAGTATGGCAATGGAATATCCAACATATTCAAGCAATCGGCATTGCTGACCTGAATGTTGTTGAATTGACAGCGAGAAATATTCGCAAACTGTCATTAGAAACGCAACAAGTTCTAAAACTCGCTGCTTGTATTGGTAATACTTTTAACTTAGATGTATTAGCGATCGTTAATGAAGCATCTTCTCTAACAACTGCGGCGCAATTGTGGCCAGTCCTGCAAGCTGGGTTAATTCTGCCGTTAAGTCAGGACTACAAAATTCCCTTAGCGTTTAGTCAGGAAGAATCTGACGGAATTAATTTAACTGATGTCAAGGTTGATTACAAGTTTTTACACGATCGAGTACAGCAAGCGGCCTATTCTCTGATTCCCGACGATCGCAAGCAAGCAACTCATCTAAAAATTGGTCAATTACTACTGCAAAATACGACACCAGAAGAACGCAAAGAAAATATATTTGCTTTAGTTAATCAACTCAATTATGGTACTGATTTACTGATATCTGAAGCAGAAAAATATCAACTTGCAGAACTAAACCTCATCGCCGGTCAGAGAGCAAAGGCAGCCACAGCCCATGATTCCGCCATCAAATATTTGCAAGTTGCTTTGGGATTGTTAGCAGAAGAAAGCTGGAAGTGTGAATATGAACTGACATTAGCACTGCACTCAGAAGCGGCAGAGGCAGCTTTTTTGAGCGGTGATTTTGAAGAAATGCAGAGATTGTCTGAGATCGTCCAAAACTGTGCTGTGACACTACTGGACAAAATTAAAGTGTATGAAGTCCAGATGCAAGCTTATATGGGGCAGAATAGGCTGCTAGAAGCGGTTAACACAGCGCTACAAGTTTTAAAGCTGTTAGGGGTGGAGTTTCCTCAAGAACCGAACGCGTCAGACATTGGGCAGGCACTAGGAGAAACTGCGGCAATTTTGAACGGGCAGCGAATTGAGGATTTAATTGAGCTACCTCAAATGAGCGATCGCTATAAATTAGCAGCCATTAGACTTTTGTCAAGTATCTTTGCTCCTGCATATATTGTTGCTCCTGCACTGTTGCCCTTGACGGTGTGCAAACAAGTACAATTATCCGTCGAATATGGTAATGCTGCCGTTTCTGGGTTTGCTTATGCCAATTATGGTTTTCTTCTTTGTGCCATTGTGGGGGATATTGATTCGGGTTATAAATTTGGTCAGTTGGCTTTAAATCTAGTGTCAAAGTTAAATGCTCAAGAAATCAAAGCCAAGACAGTTTTCATCGTAAATTTATTTATCCGACATTGGAAAGAGCATCTGAGAGAAACCTTAGAGCCTTTGCTGTCAGGTCACTCTAGCGGAATGGAGACAGGAGATTTGGAATATGCAGGCTATAGTCTATTCCAGTACTCCTGTTTAGCTTACTTTAGCGGTAAAGAACTAACTGTCCTTGAAAGAGAAATAGCAAGAAACAGAGATGCTATTCATAAAACCAAGCAAGAAACAGCGCTTTACTATATAGAAATCTATTGGCAGGCTACCTTAAATCTACTGGGAAAAAGTGAAAATCCCTGCCTTCTCAAGGGTGAAGCCTGCGATGAACAGATAAGGTTGCCACTGCACCAGCAAGCAAACGACAATGGGGGAGTTGGCTACATATATTTGAACAAATTTTTGCTTTGTTATTGGTTTGAGAATTACTCGGAAGCGATTGAGAATCTCGCTATAGCGGAGAAGTATTTAGATGCAGTGGTAGGAATGCCCCTTGTTCCTGTATTCAATTTTTACGATTCTTTAGTACGGCTAGCGGTGTATCTCAACACCCAAGAATCAGAGCAAAAGGCCATCCTCGATCGCGTCCAAGCTAATCAAGAAAAAAGCCAAAAATGGGCGGATTATGCCCCAATGAATCATTTACACAAATTCTATTTGGTAGAGGCAGAACGGCATCGGGTTTTAGGCGAAAAAATCGAAGCGATCGAGATGTATGAAAAAGCGATCGCACTTGCTAAAGAAAACGAGTACATCAACGAAGAAGCGATCGCCCACGAACTCGCAGCCAAATTTTATTTGTCATGGGGTAAAGAAACGATTGCTCAAATCTACATGACTAATGCCTACTACGCTTATAGCCATTGGGGTGCTGTTGCTAAAGTCAAAGATTTAGAAACACGCTATCCGCAATTAATTTTGCGGTCAAATACAGAAAAAATAGAAACGAATTACCTGCACACTCTTCAAACAAGCTCTACGACTACAGGAGGCGCTCAGATTCTCGACTTCATGACAGTGATGAAAGCTGCACAGGTACTGTCAGAAGAAATGGTGCTAACTCAGTTGCTCGAAAAATTGATGAAGATTGTGGTCGAAAATGCTGGCGCTCAACAAGGTTACTTTATTGCCAAGCACGAAAATAAATGGCTGCTAGAAGCGATGGGCATAGTTGTAGGTAAGGAGGTTAGTGTTGTTATTAACGCAGAGGAGAAAACCAATTCCCTCTTACTCCCAGTTGCCTTATTAAATTATGTCGAAAGAACCAGAAACAATCTGGTTTTAGACAATGCTGTTAAAGACTCTCGTTTTGCGGCTGATGCTTATATCACCACTTACCAATCCAAATCGATTTTGTGTTTACCGCTGATTCATTCTGGCAAGTTTACTGGTATTATCTACCTGGAAAATAATCTCATTTCTGGTGCTTTTACCCCAGAACGGGTAAATGTGCTGAGTCTGTTGATAGCACAAATTTCGATTGCGATCGACAACGCCCGTCTCTACACCAACCTGCAAGCCTACTCGCAACAACTAGAAGCTAAATCACAAGAACTCGAAGCTAAAAATGAAGCTTTCCAAGCATCCGAAAAGCGCGAACGAGAAAAAGCTGAACAACTTGCACAATCCCTGCACAAACTCCAACAAACTCAGGCTCAACTTGTGCAGACCGAAAAAATGTCGAGCTTAGGGCAACTAGTAGCAGGCGTTGCCCACGAAATCAATAATCCAGTCAATTTTATCTTTGGCAACCTAACTCATGCCAACACCTATACCCAAGAGGTGCTGAGACTGCTGGAACTTTACCAGAAATATTACCCATCTCCCCATCCAGAGATTCAGGAAGAAGTAGAGGCGATGGATCTAAAATTTCTGCTGGAAGACTTGCCCAAGCTACTCTCTTCTATGCGGGTTGGGGCAGACCGAATTCGCCAAATTGTCGCTTCTCTGCGAACTTTCTCACGTATGGACGAAGCCGAAATTAAAGCCGTTAATATTCATGAGGGCATTGAAAGTACCCTGATGATTCTGCAACATCGCTTCAAAGCAAAGTCAGATCGTCCGGGTATTGAGCTTATTAAACACTACGGCAATCTGCCCCAAGTGGAATGCTATGCAGGACAGCTAAATCAAGTGTTTATGAATGTGTTGAGTAATGCGATTGATGCTTTAGAAGAGTCATTAACAGATAATCAAGGACAAATAAAAATTCCAACTATTACTATTTACACTGAACAAATTGACGCTCATCAAGTCGAAATTCGGATTGCAGACAATGGGATGAGTATACCAGAGCCTATTCGCCGCCGCTTGTTCGATCCTTTCTTCACCACAAAACCTGTGGGTAAAGGAACAGGTATGGGCTTGTCGATTAGCTACCAAATTGTCACCGAAAAACATGGTGGTTCACTGTCTTGCACTTCAGAACCCGGCGAGGGAGCGGAGTTTCAAATCCGTATTCCAGTTTGCCAGGAAGTTAGTAACTTTCCCCAGTAGTTTGAAGACTGATAGTTTTTTAGTTTTTATTGAGCAAATATTAATTGGTTTCATCATTGTCGTCTGTTTTCAGCCCTATTAGATAGCTCTTTCTGTGGCTGGTTTGTTCGCAAATAGCTGTAACGCTAAACCCGCTTGGTGAAATCTTTTGCCCTCACCCCCAGCCCCTCTCCCTAAGAGAGAGGGGAGCTAGACATTCAATTCCCCTTCTTTTTTGGGAGAAGGGGTTAGGGGATGAGGGCGTGAGGGATTTGCAAAACGCGTGTCTGATATAGTTTTCACCTTAAGTTAACACGTATGAGCAATGCTGTGCCCCTACGATAGATGTGGTTCAAATACATGAAGACTGCTGTAAAATAGCTGTTCATCCATTAGTTTGTGACTTGAGAAGGAGTTTATACTTCAACTTAGTATTATCAAGTAAGGCGATCGCTGCTTTTTTCTGCCTAGTTTCAGTTCGTAGCCGAGCTTGCAATTCATTAATAGTGTCGCTCTGAGGAGCGATTTTTACCACTGAATTTTGAGTAGTTGCGATCGCTCCCTCACAACCCCAAATTTAGCATTAGCCTTTGAAAAGGATGTCATAAAGTGACAGTAAAACCTCTACCACAATCAAAATCACCACATACCACTCTACTCGCTGACTACTGCTATGCTGCATGAACTCCAGCACTGTTTGGGCGGTTTGGGCAATTAGCTCTAGTTTACGTTCTAGGGCATGGTGACGCTCACGGATTTCGTATTCATCTTCCAAGCGCAGATATAAGTTTTCTAGCTGTGGAGATTCCCAGAGTAACTCCGGCTTATCGATAATTTCTACTTGACCTACAATCTTATGTTGAACTAATAGGGTAGTCCCTAGTTGACGCAGTAATTCTCGGCTTTGTTGTCTACTCCTGTTTTCACGCTGGAGACTAGCTGCAAATGGTTCAATTTGATCGAATACAGTCGCTAGGCTGGTTTCATAGTGAGACAGTACAACACTCTTGGCGAGAATATCAGCCACTATTTGCAAGCGTTCTATACTCAATTCATGCAGTAAAATTTTTCCTTCTTTAGCTCGTTCACTCTCACTAATACTGAGATGAACTTCCACCTCTTCTGTTTCCGGGTCGGCAAAAGGGCCGCTAATTTGAGAGGATAGTTTGGTCAAAAAGGCTACTTTTTCTACAGGCTCAAGGTTAAACAGGACAACTGCACCATAGCCCAAGAGTACTGCGTAGCCTTCCTCACCGACTTTAACCAATACTGGCATACTCGCCAAGCAAACGTAATTCTCCAGCGTCTGTAAATTAATACCTTTACCAAGGAATAGGGCCTGCGCTCTAAATCTATCTTTGTCATTAAAAAGGAGTTTTTGCATTGTTGCCCGGAAGCTATATTCTGCCTGCTTTACTGCTCTGGTAGCGATAGTAATTTATGCCTGTTGTCAGAAATAACTACAATCTCAGCTTACCATTTCGTCTTTCCCCTACACCCCATACCCTGTTTTAGATACTCTTGCGCTTTGAATAAATTACAGCGCTTTTCAAGTAATTGAACGACACTCCCTCCAAAATTGTTAGAGTAAATAAAGTTATGAGGACGCAAATATGACTGACAAAAATCGTTCTCAATGGGACTTAGGCAGGTTTATCGAAACCCTGACTTACTTTGAGGTAATTCCTTTCCTTAACTGGGTACAGCAATTAATCCAAGGTCGTCCTAAGGATAATCAATATAGGCCCAATGGAGGAAGCAACGTGGGTGTAATATTAGTAGCAGGTGCAACAGGTGGTGTCGGTAAACGAGTAGTGCAGCGATCGCTCCAACAAGGTTATAAAGTTCGCGCTTTAGTTCGAGATATTGACAAAGCGCGGTCAATTCTTGGTAATGATATCGATTTAGTAGTTGCGGATATCACGCAACCAGAAACTTTAACTCCTTTAGTTATGGCTGATATTCAAGCTGTAATTTGTTGCACAGCAGTACGCGTACAACCAGTTGAGGGAGACACAGCAGATAGAGCCAAATATTATCAAGGTGTGAAATTTTACCAGCCAGAAATTGTTGGCGACACTCCCGAAAATGTAGAATATCAAGGAGTCAAAAACTTAGTCGAAGCGGCGGCAAAATATTTACCCCAAGCAAAAGAAAAACTAATATTTGATTTCACCAAGCCATCAGCAGAATTAAAGGATAACTGGGGAGCGCTGGATGATGTCGTCATGGGTGGCGTGAGTGCCAGTAATATCCAGTTAGTAGAAAATACAGCTTTATTTGCTGGTAATGTCTCCACCGCTAACTCTGGCGGATTTGTTTCTATCAGAACGAAGAATTTTGATCCACCCTTCAACCTATCTGGTTATGAAGGAGTGAAATTGCGCGTTAAAGGTGACGGTCAGCGTTATAAAATCTTTCTACGGACAGATACAACATGGGATGGTATTGGCTATAGCTATTCTTTCGATACTGTAGCTAATACTTGGATAGATATTCAGATTCCCTTTGCCGATTTGATTCCCGTCTTTCGGGCAAAAACTGTCAAAGATGCACCGCCAATTGAGCAAAGTAGAATTTGTTCATTCCAACTGATGTTGAGCAAATTTGAACATGATGGCGCTTTAAATCCCAAATTTTCTCCAGGTAGTTTTACTTTCCAGTTGGAATCAATTAAAGCTTATGGCGGGAAAATTTTACCACAATTTATTCTCGTCAGTTCAGCAGGTGTGACTCGTCCCGGTCGCCCTGGCATTAATTTAGATGAAGAACCGCCAGCAGTGAAATTAAACGATCAATTGGGAGGAATTCTAACTTGGAAGTTGAAGGGAGAAGATAGTTTAAGAGAAAGCGGAATTCCTTATACAATTATTAGACCTTGTGCTTTAACTGAAGAAGCAGGTGGTAAGGAATTAATATTTGAGCAAGGTGACAATATTAGAGGTAAAATCAGCCGCGAGGATGTGGCAGAACTTTGCGTGCAAGCGCTAAAACTAGGAAAAGCGTCTAACGTCACATTTGAGGTTAAACAGGGAGAAAATACTGTCAACTATATCGATTGGCAGAGTTTATTTTCTAACTTACAACCAGACGAAAGATGAAATATCTACAGATTTCTAGTCTGTAAATTATCTCAATCAAGTCTGGTTAAATATAGCGGTTCTCAGTTGAGCGAGGTACAAGAACCCCACCCCCAACCCCCTCCCCGCTCTTCGAGAGGGGACTATGATTATGATGTACCTCGTGTGAATTAGTAAACACTATAGACTGTTCTAACAAGTCAGCTATTGGTATGAAAAAAATCAAGGTGGTAGTAATCGCCGGGATTTTAGTAACAATTATTTGGGGCAGTTTTTTTTCTAAAACTGCCTCATCGCAGCAAGTAGAGTCCCGCATCTACAATCTGGAAGCGGATTTGAATCGTGTTGAGTCGCGGTTAAATCAGCTAGAGTCTCAGCTAGGTAAAACTCGCCAGTCTCCATCCTCAAGAACAACGCTTACCCCACGACAATCAACTCGTTCTAGAGGTAACTTATCACAGCAAGATCCGATGTTCGATCGGCTTGCAACTTTGGTGGTTGAATTGAAGCAACAAGTCAATAAATTAGAGCAGCGAGTTGCTAAATTAGAATCACGCTAAATATTTAATCAAATTTCAAAAGGGTAGTATCGCAAGGCGGAATTAAAAATTAAAAATGAATACATTAAGGCAAGAGACGCGATGAATCGCCGTCTCTACAATAATCAGTCTTTCGTCTTGACGGCAATTTTCAACTTCAATTCTTGTAAAAGTTCAGTGCTAATGGGTGATTTTGCCAGAATTGGATGTTTAATACCTCCCCAGACACTTCCAGTACGGATACGATGGGAAACTAATATTTCAGGAATTTGACTAGAAATTAAAACCTGTGGTGGTGCGAGTTGACCGAGCGATCGCGCTCTCTTGTAATGATATGATTCTGATAGAGCCAGATCGAGTTGTTGAGCGATAATTTCTGGGGTTTGTGTTGCCGAATCTAGTAATAGAATATAGTGTGGAGGAGCGGCAATGGGCATCAAGCTTTTAAAATTAGTTTCTTGCAAGTTCAACATAGTCAAAGCATTATTTACAAAGGTTTCTTGCAACTTTTCGCCCACCAAATCGCTAACAGCTTGATGTCGTCCGAGAAACTCTAAACAGGGAGTATGGCGATAGTAATGAGTTACCCGGATGCGATCGCCAATTCGATAACGATACAAACCTCCTTTCTGGGATAAAATAATCGTGTATTCCTTGCCAATGTTGAGTTCGTGTAAACCATGCAGGGAACCAGTCTCATCCTCAAACTCGAAAAACACTTCATCGAGAACCGGCACACATCCCCCAGCGACAATCAAGGGAATCGTCATTGGGGCTTCGGTTGCTAGTAGTCCTTTACCTTGGATTAATATACCTGGAAATTGCGATAGCGAGGCGCTGCTGCTAAAAGCAGAACGCAATCCCTGAGCTTGATCTGCTGCATTGGCACTATCCCAGCAAGAAATCAGCTTCAAATTTTGCCAGAGTTGCATCCAGGGAATATTGCTTTCGCACAGATGTTGCAGCCGGTGATGTGAAATCCGGTTGTGTAATTCTGTTCGCAATAAGTCCTGATTTTCTTGAATATATTTTAAATGTACTTGTAGAAAACTAGGACTCCAAATAGAAATAATTTCTAGTTTTTCAGCCTCTAATAATGCTAAAGCCAGTTGATGTTTAAATAAGTTCGCGTCATGTAGGCGATTAAGTTTATTTGGCATCACCAACCAAGGACGCAAAAACCAACGCAACCAGCCATCTAAATAATCTAAATCATCTTGTAAAGTTTGGCTATCCGCTACATTTAATTGCGGCGAGATACAAGCATAAATCTTGCCTGTGTAAAATTTCGGGCCATTTACAATCAAATCATACGCCCACACACAAAACATTTGATTAAACGATCGCCGCAAAGATTGAGTATAAGGAATCCATTTTACCGCCCCACTACTACCAGAGGTTTTTTCGTAGAATAAAATGGGTTCTGGTGTGAGGGAAATTTGCTGCTGTTTCTGATTTAAGTAAGGTTCGAGTGCATCATAATCTACGATTGGCACACGCTGCCAATCGTTTACAGAATGAATTCCCAAAGTTTTACCATACTCACTCTTGATTAGGCGATCGCAAATTTCCTTCTGTACAGATGTCTGCATTAACTCTGGGTTATCCAAAGCTTGATGAAATCGCCTCGCAGTTGGCGCGAGGATTTGCCCAAAAAGCTGAATAATCGGACGCATTATTGCACCTTTTGATTAGGATAAAGGTTGCTGGCTGCTGGTAAATAAGAACCATCGCCAATGACTACACCGGCAGCAAGATTAGATCCGGCTCCCACAAAGACATTGCTGCCAATCTTGACTTTTTTGACATACAACATTAAATTTTGCTTGCGGGGTTTAATGATGTGAGAATAGATACCAACACCATGCCCGATAACGACGCGATCGCCAATTTGTAATAAACTGCGATCGGCAATCTCCAATCTTGTTGTCCAGTATACATCTCGCCCCACTTTAGCACCCCACAATCGCAACCAACAGGAAAACACCCCCGGAATCAGTCGCAGCACTGCTTCCAACACCGGAATTGCAATATAAATTACCTGGATTTGATGACTACCCCACCAGGGACTATATTCTTTACCTTGTAGATAACTAACACCTTCGCGCACAGGATAAACCCATTCATGCAAGCGGTAAACTAGCACTGGTAGCCCATAAATAGAAAAGAACATCGCCAGAATGCTGAAGATGTTGGGTGAATAGGCGAGGTAGACTATTGCTGCCCCAGTTAGCAATAATATAAAGGTGGGAAAAAAGGAAAGAATTTTACTTAGAACTGTCATGAAAATGGGAAGAAAAGTTTTTGGAACAAGTTTAATGAGCTAGAAATTCCGATTATAGACGGCATTTTTTTGCTTTCATAATATGTTCCATGTAACTTATCCCAAATTTTCATATTAGCCCCATAGTTATGATTGTGGACTTCGCGGCAATGATGCCAAGCATGATCCTGTGGTAAAATTAGCCAAGAAGATAAAAATTGATAAAACCATCTATTTTCAGGAATTATCAAGGGGCTATGTCGCCATAAATCTAAGGCAGAAGTTAGACTTACTCCAAGTACATAACCTGTTGGATCGGCTAACAGATACAAAAACAAAGTGTGTATCCATAAATAAATAATTAGCAAACTTGTCCAAAGTGTGTTGCGAGAAGTTCCTAATACATCCATCTGAGTAACAGTATGATGGACTTGATGAACTTTCCACAACAATTTAGTATGTAATAAACGATGATTCCAATAATATAAATAATCAACCACAACAAAACTGATAATAAAAGCCGGAATTAATGATACTTTGAAATATCCTTGTTGAGTGGGTATTAAATATTGATAAAGCCAATAAACTAAAGTAGCTTGTAGTAAAGGAATCAATATTCCTTGAATTGTTAATCCTGTAGCATCTATTACCCAATCTTCACGACTTTTAACTTTGAGTTGAGTTCGTCCAACTTGATTGATAATAGTCCAACCCACTAATCCGATAAAAGAACCAAAAATTAGTAGTTGTGAAAAGTTTTGTATTTCCACTTCTGATTGCTCACACTGATTTTAAACATGGGTTTTACCCCACCCTAACCCTCCCCTTATAAAGGGGAGGGAACTGGATTTTCCGATCTCCCCCCTTTACAAGGGGGGATTAAGGGGGGTAATTAAACCCAAAATGTAACTTTTACTGATTGATTTGGCAATAAACGCGGATCTTCTCCACGAGATATAGCTGCCATAATTGACTCGACAAATATATGAATTGTGTCCGCAGGCGTATTATAAAATTGTGTGCCGTATTTAGCGATCGCTTCCCCCTGAATACCCAAAATTTCCACATCTTGGCGGATAATGTGTTGAGCAGTCCACCGCACAAAGGGACGTGCTAATTTATTCCAGATGCCATAGTTGTAGGTGACATCTGTGTAAACCAGAGTTGAATTATCGGTTTCTGGAATAGATTGACTGGTAATGAACAAATGGCGATTATGTGCCATCTTATACTCTACAGAGGTAATATTTGGCATATAAAAGCGATCGCTATGTTTAATCTCTGCACCCTGCAAATTCAGAAAACGGCTGTACCATCCCAAGTTACTATTTTCATTGCGATACTCCACCAAAACCGAACCATTACAGCGTTCTACAGTCATCTCTAACTTTTGTTGGCGGGAAGTACGGAAAACACCAGGATGAACAAAAGCCGTATGGGGAATATCGATAAAGTTCTCCGCACAATTAGTCACATTGTTAGCAAAACGGTTAATTACCCGCACCGTCTCCCATCCTATTTGTCCGTAGTAAGGCATAGAAAAGGGTTCAAGATCAACGCTTGGCGTATCGGCTAACCGCACATAAACATAGCCATCTTGTTCTTTGGTAGCGTAACACTTGGCTCGACGCTGTAGGGAAGGTTTGAAATCATCTCCTTCAGCTGGAACAGCAATAACGTTCCCAACGCCGTCATATACCCAACCATGATAGGGACATTGTAAAGCACCGTTACAGATTTTACCTGATGATAGACGGCTATTGCGGTGTAAACAGCGATCGCGCAAAGCTACGGGTTGTCCATCTTCACCACGAAATATCGCTAACCATTCTCCTAAAACGGTGCGTGATAATACTTGGTTAGGTTGTAGCTGTTCGCTGAGTGCGACAATGTACCAGAAATCTGCAAATTGCATGGTGGGTGGGAGCGATCGTATTTAAATTATGGCAATGTCTTGGGTAGACATTGCTATTTTATTTTGTTTATTCAGGCAAGTTATCCGCACAAATCATTTGAGTAAGTTTACATTAGATTAGATATGTATTAATTAAATTCAAGATGTATGCTAACCCTTCAGGCAAATAGTCTCAATTGGGCTTTGGAACATGCGCTGAGGTATGGTGATACTGATGTGTTTCCACTTACATTTGAGTATGAGGCTATACAACATGATTGGACTGAGCTTCGTAGATGGTTGGAAGGACAAAATATTCTTGAATGGCAAGTACGCCCACATCGTACTCTACTCTCACCTAAAGCTAAACATGGGTTTAGGGTAATAACACAGCTAGACCCACTCGATTTTCTTATCTTTGCTGCTACTATCCGAGAAATTGCGCCTGATATTGAAGCAAGTCGAATTCCTGTCAACCAGAAAATAGTTTTTTCATATCGATTTGCAGCAGGAACAGACGGTCAATTATTTGACTCTAATATTGGCTATGAAGCATTTTTAAACCAAGCTCGATTTATATTGCAAGATAATGCAATAAACTTTGTCACTATTACTGACATTGCTGACTTTTACCCACGCATATATCACCATCGTTTAGAGAATGCCTTACATAGCACTACTAACCGTCAGTCTCATGTTAAAGCAATAATGCGTCTATTAGCTGGCTGGAATGGAACAGAAACTTTTGGAATTCCAGTTGGCAATGCTCCATCACGTTTACTTGCTGAAATAACTCTCTCAGATGTGGATGAGGCTCTTCTTGCAAACAGAGTACGCTTTATTCGCTTCAATGATGACTATCGAATTTTTGCACAAAGTTACGCAGAGGCTTACCGTCATCTCGCTTTTCTAGCTGATGTGTTGTTTCGCAATCACGGTCTTACACTTCAGCTACAAAAAACTAATATTCTTGATAATAACTTATTCATAAACCGCTTTTTATCATCACCAGAAGACCGTGAATTAGATTCTTTGAAAGTAGGCTTCAAGCGCCTTATCACTGAGCTAGGGTTGGCCGATCCGTATGAAAGAATTAATTATGATGATTTAACTCAATCTCAACAGGAACTGATTAACTCTCTAAATCTTGTCAAACTGTTTCGTAATGAAATTGATGTTGATGGTGAGCCAGATTTAATGCTCATTAGATTTGTGTTACGGCGAATGGGTCAACTTGGGGATGCTTCGATAATAGACGACGTATTAGATAATTTGGAAGTCCTACATCCTGCATTCCCAGACATTATTCAGTATCTCAAAAGGCTTACTCATCTATCAGACGAAGAACGTAGTAGTATTGGAGCAAGACTCATCGACTTGTTAAAAGATTCAATTATTAGCGAGCTTGACTATCATAGAATGTGGGCACTGGATCTGTTTACCCATTCAACTGAATGGAACAATCAGGATAAATTTTTTGAATTACTCGTATCTGCAAGAGACACTTTGAGCAAACGGCAACTGATCCTGGCAATGGGAAGAGCATCACAACGTCATTGGTTTCAGTCACAATGGCGTAGTCTGTTTGATGAACCTCATTGGTCGCGTCGGGCTTTGCTTGCAGGAGCTAGTTGTATGCCTGTTGATGCGCGAAAGCATTGGTATCGGTCTGTTGAGGCTAGACTCGATCCCCTTGAAAGGGCTGTAATGAAGTGGGCAAGGCAATATCCGTTTGGTATTTAAAGTTCCTGCCGTATAAAAATTACTCTAATGTATAAACCACCATAATCAGCACTGCGTATCTAGCAAAAGTTTCACTCCTCACCATCCTCAAATGCTGCTAACATCTCATTGGGTAAAGGAGCGTTAAAGTCCTCTGGCACTACAAAACGCCCTTTATCCTGTCCTAAACTATCGCGGCGATTTGATGAAGTGCGAAATGGAACCAATTTGGCAACAGGAATGCCTCTGTCAGAAATAATGATTTCTTCTCCATGCTCTACCCGCAACAAAAGCTGTGAGAGATTCGTTTCAGCTTGATGGATATTTACAGTTTCCATGATTTTATTTAAGTCTCTAAATTGAGTTTAACCAATTCATCCTTCCATTAACCATTACTGTGAAATAAGCTTTCTGAATTCGCTTTTAGTGGGTAGAAATACAACGCTTTTGGTTAAAAGGAAAACTGATTGTCAATTTGATATGGTAAATATCTAACTCGCTAGAGACATCAAAGATTTTAAATATAGCTCGATTTCCACTGCTAGAAAATCACTAAACGTATCATGACTTTTGACAAAATAAGGCTCTTGCTGCCCTTCGCAATATGAGTAAGTTGGTGGATTATCACCTTCTGAAAGCCTAAAAAAGCTAAACTGATAACCCTGGTGCATGAAAAATACAAAAGCATCCTCTGGTAAAGCTTCAGAAAAATCATTTTCTACCAAAAGTTCTTTAGCCCATTCTTGAATTTGCGGTAGATGTTGGTAAAAGCAATCAGAACCACGCAAAAACTTACCTGCACCATGCCCCATCATCTTGAGAAAATCTTTGTAAATACTGGGCAAAGTAATACCTTGTTGTTGTTCAAATTGAATTATTTCCAAATCTGAACATGGCAAAAGCTGATTTTCGTTAAGAATAAGCTGAAGTGGTTCGGGTAAATTGCGAATTGACATTTATACCGACTCCTTTACGCAATGTTTCCGTGATGTACATCTAGCTGAATGTTCGGGAAAGTTTGCCTAAACTGCTTAATGACATACTCACACGAATCACATTGCTCTCTCTCGGTGAATAACTCAATCTTACCGTTTACTTCTCTGTTATTTGTATATTTTTCGGCAATCGCTTCTAATATTTTGTACTCAGAGTCTAAATCTCTTCGGTGTCCGGTAAATTCAAAGGTTTCAAACATCGGTTGATTCGGTAAAATAACCGCTCCCTCTCGCAATAGCTTACCACTAAAGGCAAATAGCTCGGAAAACGTCTCATCTACCCATACTCTAGCAATAGCAACATTTCGGGCTGGTGCTGGCACGTTACAAGTTTTACGAATTTCTGCGACGCGCTTTAAGCAATCCATACTTGCTTTTTTAGTTGTTTTTAAATCACCATCTAAATCTTACGAATTTCAACATTACCTGTAACATTAACTTGACACGCTAACCGCGCATGAGGATTGTTAGCTGCTAAAGTCTCCAGCATTTCGTGTTCATCAGGTTGAGGAGGCGGAATATCACCAATAACCTCAACCAAACAAGTTCCACAAATACCAGTCCGACAACCAAATAGAACAGGTGAATTCTGAATCGTAAGATGTTCAGACAAACTTTGATGACATTCCAAAGTTATAGAAATAAAATCACTTTCTGGAAACGATATATTGCAGAAGTAAGGCATAATACGAAATCATTTTACCTAAACAACACTCTTCCATTCCTCTGTGCGCCTCTGCGTCTCTGCGTGAGCTAAAAATAAATCCTCTCGGTGTTCAAAACCTTGAAAAGCTCTTTTTTGAGTCGCCAAATATCGAGAAATTGAATTAGTAGCCATCAGTGACATATCCCGATTACGTTGCCAAATATAATCGAGTTTTTCAACATACACCTGATAAGATTTCATCGCCTCCTGATGAGTTGAAAAACTGCGCTGCAATCCTTCCGACTCCTCCGTAAAACAACGCCGCATCATTTCTTTAGTATCCCTGTCACTCATCTCAAAAATTGGCGATCGCAACACCCGATAAATCTTGCCATACAGCGCCGGATCGTACCAAAATATCCCGTTAATTGCAGCAGAAAAATGAAAATGATCGCGCTGACATCCTAGCAATCCTAAATTAGCAACCAGTCGCTCATAAGCAGTCGGTGGCTTAAGGCAGGTAATAATATCGTGAGATATAATTGTCGAACTATTGAAGTGAAAGCTTTCATCCATGAAGTGATAATAGGAGACTTTAGCAGGAATTGGAGCAGCTTCAAGATGGGGATGTTTTTGATAATAATTGCTGAGTTTGTGCTGTACTAACTTACCGTTTAGTGTCCGAACTCCCCGGACAGTGAAATACTGACAAGCCAAAAAAGTATTATTCGCAGAAATTAGCCCAAAGTATTGAAGTTGAATTTTTTTCCACCAAGTTTTTAGGGCATTGGTGTCAGCATAAACCATCGTTTCTGTAAAGGGGCCGCGCATAGGGTAGGTAAAGATAAGTTCCCCAAACAACGCTTGTTCAACCTGTTTGGCAATTGTGCGGAAGGCGTTAATGTGCGATCGCTCTTGGGCGGATTCCAAATCTAATGTATCGCAGATTAAGCGAAAATCTTCTTGGGCGTAAAGTCCGGCTGCACTGGTTTGATTGAAAAAGATAGTTGCAATTTCAGCAGAAACAATTTGTGAGTAGTAAGCTACCCAGTAAAGTTGGTTCAAAATTATACGCTGATGTTGGCTAGACTGTTCCCATAAAGGTGTGCCATATAGCAGAGAAAATTCTTCTGGATTCCAATACTCGTTTTGACAATCCTCATAGCGAAACTTGGTGACAGCTTCATCCATTAAAGCAGTATGATCTTGCTGTTTGTTGCGGGTGTGGTTAATTTGTAATTTGCGATGAATAGTTTTTTCCATATCCGTTTTTATTTTACGCAGAGATAAGATTGATATTTATTACACACATTGATGGGCGGGGAGTGGTTCAAAGGCTCCGCGTTCTTCTAAATTTTGCAGGATAGACTGGGCTGATTTTCCTCCCATGAGCGATCGCAATATTTGTAATCGCGTTCCACTGTGGGTTTCTGTATCTAGTTCTTCTAAAATTTGGATTTTTTGCGATCGCGTCAGATGTCCTTTCACTTGTTCAATTGCTGCGAGTAAGCTTTGTGGCCCCACCTGCACCATAAACAAAAACTGTGCCAATACATCGAGAATTGTTGTTTGACTCAATGCTGAAACAGTAATTTGATTAAACAAGGTGGTTCCCGTGGCGTGATGACGAGATTCAGATTGTAAAAAACTGGAAAAAAGTTCTGCTAAAACTGGATAGTGGCATTCCTTCGCTAAACGCCGATAATGGCTTAAACCCCATCCTTCTAAAACGACTTGCAGCACAAACAACAAAACTGTTTTATCCACACTTTCAACCACTTCTGATAATAAGCGCAAAAATGGATCGTCCGTGCTATTTACTTCCATTTCTGGTAAAAAATGGCTAATTTGGTGAAGGTGGGTAGCTTCATCAGCCGTAAACAATGCATAAAGCATTCGTTCTTCAACTGTTTCGGCTAACAGTACCATTTTTGCCATGTAGCCAACACCTGCTTTCTCAATAAAATATGATTCTTCTAATAAACTGCGGTTAGCAAGTTCCAGAATAGAAAATTGTTCATCAATATTAGATTGCTGAAAAATTTGGACTTGATGTAAGTTAAAAAATTCAGCATCCCAATAATTTAATTGGGGATAATTATCATAATTCTTCTGATTAGATAAGGCTGCTGTTAATATCCGTCGTAAACGGTCATCAGAATCTGTGTGTGGTAGGTCAAAACCGACAATGTTATATTTTGAATCCATGTTCAGGGCTAGGTGTTGATAGGGTTTGAATATTTGGATAATTAACAGTGTCCCAAGTTGCCCAGGTTAAAGCTTTTTGTTGATTAACGTGCTGAATAAATTCCAGAATAGATTGATCTGCTTTAGTAGGAGTCTTTAAATCAAACTGAATTGTTTGAAATACCTGTGTATCCCCTTTTGCAAAGTAATTACCAACTTGCTGAGTTAACCATAATAAACCACGATTTAAAATCCATCCCCAAAATCCCGGACGCTTGGGAGTGACAAGAATTGTTTGCCCTTCAGTTTTACCACCTTCTATCATTCGCAGTGTAAATATAATGTAGAAGTGCAGGAAATCCGGGCCTAGCGTCACAGTGCCAGTACTGCCATACCAGTAACACATACTATAAGTAACTTCGTTGCGATATAGAGGACGAATCAGGCGAATTAACCAAGAATCATCCCCTCCCCGTGTAGTGTTGCTGAAGGTAATAGCGTTAGGATTGATGTTTTGAGAATCAAATATAATCTCTAAGGGCAAATTGTGTACTGTATTGAAATGGTGAGCATCAATCGCATTAATTAGTAAGACATTGGGATGGCAGTTTTTGACAAATCGAGTCCCCAATATATAATCGCAATCTGTCTGTTCTAATTCTGGTACGAAGGGCAGCAAACTTGGCTTTTCTTCTCCCACCCAAACCCAAATCATGCCGTATTTTTCTGCCGTGTGCCAAGTTTTAATACACACAGGTAGCGGTTTTCCCAAAGAAGGAACATCTACACAAATTCCGCGACTGTCATACTTCCAATTATGAAAAAAGCAGCGAATTCCATCACCTTCTACCTTACCTTCTGCTAAATGAGCGCCCATGTGAGGGCAATAAGCATCTATAGCTACTACCTGATCGCTAACTCCCCGATAAATTGCCAGATTTCTACCTAGCAATGTTATAGCTTTTACCTTCCCAATTTTTAATTTTTTTGATGGTAATGTCCAGTACCATCCCTTTATAAATTGTGTCGGGTTGTTAAAGTTTGATTGTGGGTTTGTAGATACCATAAAAATTAAATGAGAACACAATCTTGCACAAATTGTAACGATGATTCTGACTCCCACATCCGTTTTCCAGCACGAGTGAGATTGTCATAGTTAATTTCAGTTAAACAAACTAATTCATCCCCTAATCGATAGCCGGGGTTTTTTTCTTCAAAAAACTGGATATGGGGGTTAGTCTGTCTTCCTGTGGGGATTTCAATTAACGCCTCACAGAGAATTTGGGGATGCGGAAAATTGACGATACCAGTTGATTCTTGGTATAAACTACCATAGTATTCGCGTGCTAAACTCACCATCAGATTTGTAATATCGGCAGGTGTTGTAACATCATAACGCGGATAGAAATCTTGCCAAAAAGTAGGCAGAAAACGATAAGTGCGAAAACCAGAGCAAATTAGCAGCCAGTAAAGTTTATTTTCTGCATAGTGTTGACGCAAAAAATTGATAGCGGCAATCCAACTACGTGGTAGTGTTGTACTCGACCAAGCACTAGGATCAACAATAGTGTCGCCGGAATATACCACACTAATTTTTTCTCCCAAAAAAGTCTTTTGGCATAACATCAAAGTTGAAAATCCTTTGAGTGTGTTGGATGTTTCATCTTTCAATAACAAAACCCAGTTTTTACGCTCTAGATCAATTTCAAAACCATCCCAGGTTATACCTTGAAAGTGATTTTGCAGCAGCGCATACATGGCGGTGCGATCGCTTGATTGCAACTTTTCAACAGGAATCAGCAAACTTTTCATTACTCGTAAATTACTTAGGTTTTATTTGTATTATATTTAATTAAAACTTTATCGACCATTATGGTAAATTTACGGTGTAATGTGACAGATTTCAGAATGGTTATCTACATTACAATTCGGTATTTACATCTTGCACCTTTTAAATCAGAGTTGAAGTAAATCGCGCACTCTACAAAATAATTAAGATGTATTTAGATTGAGAAACAAAACGCAACATTACCAAAGCTTTTATTGGGTTATGCGATCTTTAATCTAGCCTATTATTCTACACCCCTATTTTTTGACCATCGAGACGGTTTTAGCTGATTTACATACTCCATATATTCAGCTAATGGCCGATCGATACTAAGGAGCAACTTCGGATTAAAGCGAATATTGTCGTAAATTTTGCCATCTTCATCTCTGAGCATATAGTAAGCCAAGCGAGTACAGAACAGCAAAAACTGACTTAGCAGATATCCCACAATACCTTGACGCTTTTCAGTTACATAAATCGGTTGAATTCTCGTTCTTCCAGGTGCAATTGGAGTATAAGCATATATCATAAACAGTGGCGGAAGAAGCCTGACATCTTTCATCATTGTTAACAACCCAATGCAACCATGAGCATAACGCATTGAATATTGATATGTAGAACCAAGAAATCTTTGACCTAACTTTTCTCTCCAAGTGGTTTGAGGGAATTGTCCCCGCATTGTAAAGTCAATTTGCGTCCCTAATTCGCTGCGATATAGTGACAGATCCATTTTGATGTCTAAATGATGAATTGTTTTTAAATGTTGAGCATCAATCCCATTCATCATACAAATATGGTGATGGCAACTTCTTACAAATGCAATATCAGCTTTTGCAACAATTTCTTTACCCTTCAATTCATCAAAATCAGCCACTCCCTCTGATGCTTTAGCATCTGGATAAATCCAGATAAATCCATATTTTTCCTCTGTTGCATAAGCTTGTAATTTAGCTTGAGTAGGAATTTCTGATTGACAGGGAATATTTTGACAAATCCCTGTCTCATCAAATGCCCAATGATGAAATGCACAACGAATCCAATTACCATCAACCTTCCCAATTCCTAAATCTGTTCCCAAATGAGGACAGTAAGCATCCAAAGCTCGTATTTGCCCATCTTCGCCTCTAAAAATGGCAATTTTATGACCGCATACTTCTACAGATTTTGCTATTTTTTTAGGAATTTCATGACTAGGACAGGCAATATACCAACCCTTAGCAATTACATTCCAATTATTAAATATTTGCATAATTGTTTGATAGATAATTATTTAATATTTCTTGTCGTTGGCGAATATCATCTTGATATTTACCCATCAAAATTCTAAATAACATTTTACCTAAACAATAAGAAGCTCGCCAAGAGAAAACAGCATCTTGTAAATTAATATGGCTACGCTCAAACAAAAAATGTCCAGTTAATCCCAACAATTGAGTTAACGGTAAGCCCAAGAGCAACCAAAAGTTTTGCAATTTCCAACTATAAAAGAGTAAACTGTAAAAAAAGAATATTCCGAGAATGTGTAAAGTAATATTAATTGGATGTTGATGTTTAAGAAGAAAAATATCCCAATAGTCTGTAAAAGGATGATCTATAATTTGATTATTAATTCGATTTCTCAAACTTTTTTGAGGATTAGAATTGATATTACTCATAAGAGAGTTTGTAAAAAAGCGATATATTTTATACATCAATAGTCATTATCAGCCACACAAATACCTTTACATTTAATACCGTTCGTAGCAGTGCGCTGACAATGAGGACATAGAACTTTTTCATTTTCTGTTTCTTTATTTATATTTATGTTTATACTACTGCTTGCCTGTAGCTTATCTTTATCGGTCTGGAGTTTTACATTCATAAGGATAGAGGAATTTTTCCCTTTTAAAATGTTATAAGGATGATCTATAATTTGATTATTAATCCCATTTCTGAAACTTTGTTGAGGATTAGAATTCATGTCATTCATGAGAAGAGAGATGAAATGCATTATTAAATCACGTTATTCGAGGAAAAAGAGCTAATGCCTTTTTTGAGTATTTCCAACTTATAGCCTAAAGATTCTGGCTTATCATCAAACCTATCTAGTAGTTTGTTCAATAGTAAATTTAACTCAAGCAGTGTTTTTGACTGAAGAATTTTATAAATATCTTGTCCTAGTAAATAGATATTTGCATCAAGGAACTCAATTACTCTATCAGCAAGTTCCTCTGCTAGTTCATTATAAACTCGATCATCATCTTCATATTTTGATAAAATAAAATCAATATCCTCTAAATCTTTGTTTGTGCGCTCTCCGCGATCTCCCCAAGCAAAAATTTTGAGAACTATAAAAGCTGGTATGTCGATTACTTGTATTTCAAAATCATCAATAGTAATATGTTTGGCAGATAACATCGCTTCAGTAAACCCTAAAACGTTCATTGAATTGCCTGTTTCAGACCAAACAATTTTTTGATCGGGTTCACCAATTTCTCCGAAAGGTACAATGTCCACTTCGATACTAGTCTTAATATGTATAAATTTGTGAGGATTTCTTGTATCCTCAAAACAAGGAGAATCACCATTTATTAGAGCTTCACAAATTTGTTGATAATCTTCCCAGCTATCTATAGATATTGCAATATCCCAGTCTTTTGTTCCTCTCCCTTTTCCAAATTTCTGATCAAATATTAGTAACCTAGCACCGGCACCAACTACAATCATTGGTATATTTAATGCACTAAAAATGTTTACTAAATCAGATAATACTTGTTTTTCGTTAGATTCAATCATTATTTTGATTTATTTCTTCAATATATTTATTGTAAATAATTTGAGCAGTTTCTTTTAATCGACTGTTACCAGTCCGAACTAATTCTGCATGAATTAGTAATGGGTGAACAATATTCTTTGCCAAGTTTCTAAATTCATTTTGTTGGCAGTTGTCGTGACCAAAACTTTGAAGCAACACAATCTTCCCCTCAGAATCAGGCTTTAGCTTTAGCTTGACTGCTATCTGACGATCATTGATATTTTTATTGAGATGTAGCGTCGCACTAATAGGGCGAAGATATTGGGTTATTATTGAGGCAGCAAGTTCACCACCTATTAAGTATCCATATACATCTGCATATTCTTTAATCTCAGCTTCAACCTCGGAGAAATTTCGTTTCCCTATAGGAGTAAATGTTCCAAGTAGTAATTTTGCACGTAATATTTCAGAGTATCCTAACTCCCATCGCTCAAGAAGTTTAACATAATTAATGATTTCATATCCTCTATTTTTACGTCTAATATAATCTAGCTCTTGAAGTTTTGTAAGTGTGTTTTTTATTGTTTTTGGAGTAACACCAGAAATGTAAGCGATTTTTTCATCTAAATATTCTTTCACAGAAATACATCTTGGCTCCTTCAGCAAAACATATATGATTTGCAAAGCGGCAGCCGTAATTTCTAAAGATTTATTTGTGCTGTCTTTTAAAACTTGATTGCGAACTACTATATAAATTTCTGGACTATTCAAATAAATGTTGCCATCAACATCAATAAACTCAATATTTCTTTCTAAAAGTTGATCGACAACTAAACTAGATAACCTACGTGTAATGAGCAAAGGTCTTTGTCCATGATTTAGTTTTTTACCTAAATTTGCAAAATATTCTGCAACTTGCTCAATTAAATCATTGGTAAGTCCAGTTTTAATTTCACATATATAATTGACAGTTGTATGAGATGTGTTAATAATTAATTGCCCATCTGCTAAAGCTTCATTAGAACAATAAGGTTCTTCTTTGATGACTGCCTTAATATTGGGTAGCGATTCAAGATAAGCAAGACATTTCTGAAACAGTGGGTTACTTGGGTGCATGAATTATTCACCACCTAACGACATATAAAGTTAATTATAACTCTCGATTATTATTTTAATAATTAATCCAGTTCAACCGGGAAACAAAACTGTTCCCAATTTTTCACGCCCCAAGCGATCGCTCACTTCACCCCTATAAACAACCCGAACCCCATTAATATAAACAGCTTGCACAATCTCATCCGAACCACGCTTAACCATCCGAGGTTCACCATCTAAAACCGGATCTGATATCTGCACCTGCGGGCTAATTGGCTGATTTAAAGCATTGGGATCGAGTAAAACTATATCCGCTTTCGCACCAACTTTCAGAACTCCCGTATCAAGACGAAACCAACCAGCAGGTTCTCCGGTAACGCGGCAAATCGCAGCTTCAGGTGAAAGAAACTTGGTTGCAACTGCTTGTTTGAGCAAAGACAAAGCTCCATCATAGTAGCCCAGGTTACGCACATGAGCGCCAGCATCGGTAAAACCAGGCAAAATATGCGGATGCTGCATCATCGCTAAACGGGGTTTTAGGCGATCGTTTGCTCCTGTCGCCACCCAGCGTAAATCTGTATCGTATTTTTGTAATGCGTGGATAAATAAATCTACTGGTTCTTGTTGCTTTTGACGAGCAATTTGGGCAAAACTTAACCCTTGCCAACTTGCTTCAGGACAGTGAATAACTTCCATCAAATCTAACCGACGATGGAATGATTTACGCCATTTACTCAGCCATTCTTGGCGAAACTGACGACGAAATATTTCCGATGCCCATAGTTGTTGCCTTTGTTCTCGTGACTGACAGCCATTGAGTTGTGCGCCTGTGGAGAATTCTTCAAATAAGGGAGTCACAGATCCATCAGAGTAAATAGTGAAGGGTTCGGTTAGGGTTTGAAAGCGCACATTCCCATTTAGAAGCCGATTCCAAATAAACAGTAGAGGGGAAAATATTCGCCATAATTTGCGATCGTGTACGGCATCTAAGGCTGAGAGGACTGTTAGCCGCAGTGGTTTTTGTCCAATTCCTGAACCCATACGCAAAATATCCACAAAGGAAGCAAGGCGTTGTAAATTGGGTGTGACTTGAAAAACGCGATCGCACCGCCGACACAAATTCGCCAACATTGCATATTCTTTAAATTTGGCGTGTTGAGAAGGAATTGTGCAGCCTTGCCATTCTCCACTCATCCGATGCCAGGGAAACATATCAATAGAAATGCCAATAAAGCCAGCATCTATTGCATCTCTGGCTATGCGCTGCATAAGATTTAGTTCAAATTTTGTCGGCTGAACAGTTAAGCTGCGTTCTAATCCCATCACATGAGCGCGTAAGGCACTGTGTCCAAACATTGGGGCAACATTAGGGCCAAGGGGTAATTGTTGTAAATGCTGTAAATATTCTGCTGGTGTCTGCCAGGAAACCGACTTTTGTAGCCATTTTGCAATCAGCCGATGTGAAAGTGTCTCTACCCTCTGAAAAATATCAGCCAGGATTTGGGGTTCTGCGATCGCAACAGACAAGCTACAGTTACCAATAACCACGCTGGTAACACCATGACGCACTGATTCGCTCAATCCTGGTGCAATTTCCAACTCTAAATCGTAATGAGTATGAATATCTATAAATCCAGGTGTCACCCATAATCCAGAAGCATCAAACACTTCACGGGCTTCAACAGGTAAAGATGAAGCAATTTCCACAATCTGTCCATTTTCAATCCCAACATCGCCGCGAACAGGTGCAGATCCCAAACCATCAAAAATTAATCCGTTTTGAATCAGCAAATCCAACATGATTCTTTGTTGCCTTTTGGTTGTTATTGGATCTGTTTAGGGTAATTATAGGCTGGGAATTTATTGGAAATGGCGATCGCTTGTATTTAAATAATCATCAATTTGCCGATAACCTGTGGTTAATTGGCGAGTGCATTCCATCTGTTATGGAACTTATTACTCTTCCATTTTGTTGTAGATAACTTTATATACGTGAATACCAATGCGAAGATCCTGTTTAGTTAAATGAGTTTTAGTTCCAACGAGCATTCCTGCTTCTGCAACTTCAATAAGATTCTTTTCAAACTCCAATGACTCACATTTTTGCTCTTCAAAGATAACTGGAAGCTCAAAAGCTATCCTATCTCCAAGTCTGAGGGACGATGCTTCAATTTTTATACCCAAAATTCCTTTACTTTCTATAAAACGTTCTATTGTGCCAATAAACTCATAGTGACTTGGCAAAATATTTATTCGTCCTACTTGGTAGAATAAATCTTTTATTTGTTTATGATTCCATTTATTTTGAACAAAACTTCTTGCTAGTCGATGCAAATCCCATGTCGTTAGAAGTCCAATTTGTTGTTCTTTGGCTACATCTAAAATTTCTTGTCTAAAAGGTAAAGCATTATCCCGTTCAAGAGGTGGAATATGTCTCTGATGGTTAATTATGGTTAAACCCTGAATCTTAACGCTTTCCCATTCTCTCATCCGCAGTACAACGTACTTTTGCACTGCTAGAGCATCATCATCACAAGGAAAGCCTTTGATTCCCTTCACTTCAAGTAGTAGCGTTGTTTCATAGTCATGAATCTGCAAATCTTCCCTGTTTTGCTTCTCGATACCTTGCGCTGCTAATTCCTGAGCGGCATCTTTAATTTGTTTAAATCCTAGTATTTGCAAAGTTTTTATGATTGCCTGGACTAGTGCATCTCCTGTTTCTGTCAGTAGATTAAATAGATAAGCATTAGTATTTTTCTCATTTTCTATTTCTTGTTCTAAAACTGCCACCTTTAAATTTGCTTCTTCACGTATTCCAACTATCTTTTGATGTAATCTATTCACTTGAGGTAAAGTATATTCAACTCGATGTATCCAACTTGCATATTCTTGTTCTGGGAATAGAGATGGTACTAAATCTGGTAATATCTGCTCAATTAATTTAGTAGTAAAAGCCGCTTTTTCTTCAGATTAGGTAAAATCAGAATCCATCCTTTTCTTCCGTCTGATGGGAACATTAAGCCAGCGACATCATTACCAAATTTATTTTTTAACAATGGTAGCCATTCTTGTTTTAACCATGAACCTAAAGAAAGCGTACAATTATAAGTTGCTTCTTCTAAATGTTCCGATAGCAATAATATAATTGGCCAATTTTTAGGAAGCTGTTGAGGAAAGTTGAGCATCGCACCATGATCATTCCCAATTTTATAGTTAGCTTGATCACCAAGGATAGTCAGAAAATTCCAATTATTAGAATTTGTTTCTTTTTTAGGGTGAAACATTGAGTAGTAGTTTTTGTAACCCCAGTAATAATTTTGGATTTCAAGGGCATCTGCGAAAATTACAAAGATTCCCCCTGTGTTTAAAATTCTGTCAAAATCAGGCTTTACCAAGTAACTCGAAAAAGGTCGTGGGTTGACATAGCCTTGTCCATGCTCAACCCACCATTGGTCTATATCCTCTTGTGGCTTTTCTATATCTTCCTTTATAGAAGCGCAGCTAAGGTCATAACACATATCAATAACTATAATTTCCTGTTCCTTATAATCATGAGGTAAACTTAACGTGCGACACAGAGGAAATAAATCGTTTTTTTGTTTAACCTTGTAAGGATCTCCTAGACTACCTACTGATACGTTATAACCTTTAGCTTCTAAAACTTTGGCTGCATCTTCAGCCATATCAATAAATAGAATTTTAGGATGCTGGTACTTTGGCATTTTGCTCTATTAATTTAGATACTATTGAAGCCGAAAACAGAGAACACTATTTTTACTTTAGCTTGTACGCACGCAATTCTGCCAGGTCAACGTTATACTTCGTTTTTATCAGGCATTTTGACCATGATGTTCAGTGTTAACCCAGTGCGATCGCTCATTCTTACGATTTCCTCAGCTAAACTTATGCAACACCATATCCCGTATATTGCCTAACATTTTGCGGGTGAAATCCTAAGACAATTTTATCTTTAGGAATTCCAGCAGCTTCTAATTCATAGGTAACACCATCTTCTGTGTCATCCCGTTGTACCCAGATTTTGCCATCAATAATATCAATATGAACTAAGCAACCGTGAATTCTTTTAACACCGTCCCAACCAATAGTTATCAGCAAATAGCTGTCATTTTCGCTATCAAAGACTGTTTTACACTCAATAACTGCGTAGGAATAAGGAATTTGTGTATAAGGTACTAACACCTCTTTGATGATGCGTCGATAGTTATCTAAGGTATCCATTGGATAATCCTCTCAGTTTCAGGATTGAAAACAAGTAAATTTAGATTTTCACTTTCTATTAAAAGTGTACCAATTGGTTCTTCAAATAAAGCTGTGAATACGCTCTCACGCACTGCTAGGTATAATATTCTATCAGGCTCTACGCGACTGATAACAGCACGATACAGAATAAATCCGCCGATGGCATTTTTGAGGTCTGCCATTTCTGAAGGACTGACAAAACTTTTAATTTCTACTGCTATTTTTTTAGTTCCTTGTTCTGCGGCTAAAAGTTGTTTTGCTCCTAAATCTACATACATATCTTTTTGACCCCATTTTAAATGCAGGGGATCATCTGTAATTATCCAGCCTTCTTTAATTAAAGAATTTTTAACAGCATCGTGATAGATATCTTTTGCAGGCATATTAGATTTTATTTTATTTATTTCTATAATCACTGTCAGGAATTTGACCACGATGCTCAGTTTTAACCCAGCGCGATCGCTCCCTTTGCACACACATCTTTAAAGTTGTCACAATCATTACAGGAATCCAATGCATCATGTATAATGAACCTTGAATTGTTGCCCAAACCAAAGACCATCCTCGTAAATTTTGAAATTGATAAAGTCCAGCAATAAAAGCAATTGTCAAAATGATGCTGAGTAGTGTCTGGAGGGGAAACAGAACTGGATGATGGCTATAAAATATTGTCCAAAGTAAGTCTGGTATTAGTCCAATTGGTAGAAGAAATTGCAATAAGAAAAACAATAGTAAATCAATTTCTTTCGCCCAACCTAAAGTAAGAATTTGAGGAAAATAATCCAAGTAACGCTGATAGCCACCTTCAGACCAACGACAGCGTTGATGCCAAAGTTTTTCCCAAGTAGTTACACCTTCTTCTTGAATTGATGGAACTGTAACAAACTCAATTTCTGCATCTGCTAAATAGAGTTTGAAGCAAAGATCCAAATCATCGGTGACAGTGTTCTCATTCCAACCTTGACACTTTTCTAACAATTCCCGACGAACTAACATCCCATTACCACGCAGTTCAGACATTCCACCAATAGCAATGCGATGGGTTTGCAGAAAGCTATCACAGTTCATTTCCATCTGCTGGCAACGGGTTAAGAAATTGGTATTAGCATTAGAAATCGCTTTTCGTACTTGCACTGCACCGATCGCTTGCTTCTGAAACAGAGGTACTGTTTGCTGAAGAAAATTGGCAGGTAACTGAGCATCCGCATCACAGACTAAGATAATCTCCCCTTGGGTAAAGGGAAACACCGCATTCAACGCACCTGATTTACCACCTTTTGATTCTCGTCGATGAACTTGTAAAGATGGAAATTGAGTTTGTAATTCTCTCAAAACTTGGGGGGTTTCATCAGTACTGCCGTCATCAACAACCCAAATATCTAGGCGATCGCTGGGATAATTCAAGTGGCATAGGCTGTAAACTAGATTAGCCAAGACTGAACTTTCATTTTTAGCCGGAACTAAAATCGAGACTGGCGGTAAATAAATCTCACTCTCCATCACCGCCACGGCTGGTTTTGCTAACAGCATCCGTAACGTTTGCACAGTCAGGACTGCCGTTAATCCCAGCATCAACCATTGTGTTTCTGGTAGCCAGTGCAGCAAACTCACGCCACCCCAAACTAATAAAACTACTATGGTTGCTTTGAGACGGCGATGAAAGCTAGTATTTTTACTGAGCTGATAGGTGCTTCTTCCCACTTTATTTGTTATATCCTTTGGGTTCGTGGCTTAGTCCTGCGGCGTAATAGTAACATCGTTGCTGCTCCCAGAAGGAAACCGCCTACCCCTGCTGCAACTGCTAGAATGCGCCCCAATTGTTGAGCAGCATTCAACACTGGGTTATTCAGGAGATTTGAGGAGAAATGCAGCGATTGAATCGTCCATTTATCTTGGAGTTTTTGCAGTACTGCTGTCCATCGCAAGGCCATATCAGCCGCTTTGCCATCTTTGAAAGAGAAAGATGCAATCGCTTCTCCAGAGGCAACATCTATTTCTGGAGTAAGAAATGTTCTGAGAGTATCTCCCTTGAGTTGCATTTTGATATCTTTAATGGAACTGGAAAACTGCTGATTCCAGTACTTTTCAAACTCAGGAACTTTGTGAAAAATCTGATTATCAACTGTTGTGATTGTGAAATTTGGGTGCAAGTAAGGCTGTATTTTGGAAAAATCGCGGGTGTTTATGGCTTGCAGAGCAATATCCCGCGTGCGAATAATTGCATTTATCTCCTGTGGGTTGACATCTGCTAGAGCGTATTGGGGTAGATTCCAAATTACCAACACTAACGTAATACTCCAAAGTAGCTGAGTGCATTTGTATATGCTTGCCCATCTCTGTTTCATGAGCTAAAAAACCTGTAGATTGGGTGACGCTTACTGATAATTGTTTTAATCTTAATACCCACATTCTGCCACTTCTGTTGACTGGCGCTGATTAAAAGAATTTTTGCAAAGATGTTTCGACTCCCTTCCCCGCAGAGGTACGACTACGATACCTCAGCTCCGCTCGGCACAAGTCAGGGCAAGTCGCTCAACAATCAGGCAGGAGGCAGGAAGCTTTCCGCAGATACCCGCCGCAAATCTGGTACACTATGTCTTAGTTGGCGCTGTCGCAAAATCTCAACTCCCGCGACTGTCGCCACTCTATAAATTTTTTCCATATACACAAGCTTTAATTTGGTAGGGTGCGTTATGGAATTTATTCCTAACTCACCTAAAATCTCTACAAAACTACAAAATGAGATTATCGAGTTATGAGGCTGAGAAATCTAAACTTTGCCGAAAAGAGATCAGCAGTTCATTCAATACAGCCATGTCAATTAAAAATGCATCATGTCCGTGGGTTGAATTCAGCCACGCCAGTTGAGCATTAGGGATTAAATTTGCCAATTCTTGTTGTTCTACTGGAGGATAGAGGATGTCAGAATCAATTGCGACAACTAAAGTCGGTTGCTGGATGCTTTGCAAAATAGATTCATAATCTAACAATTCAGGACTGGTGCGATCGCGTGCAACATTATGGCGATCCATTGCGTGGGTGAGGATAATGTAAGTATTGGCATCAAACCGTTCTGTCAGCTTTTGACCCTGATGTTGTAAGTAACTGACTATAGTAAACTGCTCAGATGCATCATACTCGCGTCCAAAGCGGCTTGTAAAACTATCCCAAGAACGGTAAGTAGACATCGCCATCATCCGCGCTACTGCTAGTCCTTGGTTGGGTGGCGCATCGAGGGTATAGTTCCCTCCTTGCCAGTTTGGATCGGCATAAATTGCCTGTCTTTGGGCTTCACTTAATCCAATACACCAAGCTGAATGTCTGCCAGAAACAGCAATGGGTGCAATTCCTTTCACTTTTTCTGGATATAACAACGCCCACTCCAGTGCTTGCATTCCACCGAGTGAGCCACCAATTACTAACCGCAGAGATTGAACACCCATGTATTTTAGTAGTGCAGCTTGCAGGTGAACCATATCTCGGATTGTAATCTTAGGGAAGGATACGCCATAATGGTTTCCCGTTATGGGGTTAATAGTAGTTGGCCCAGTTGTGCCGTAACAACTTCCCAAAATGTTGCTGCATACAATAAAGTCGCGTTCTGGATTGAAGGCTTTTCCCGAACCAAACAAAGGTTCCCACCAATCATCAGCGTCAGCCGAACCAGTTAAGGCATGACAAATTAGTACCCCATTATCGCCTTGAGCATTTAACTGTCCCCAAGTGCGATAGGCAACCTGAACCCCAATTAATGTTTCGCCCCCTTCAAGTTGAAATGGTACTGTAAGGTGGTAAAACTGGGTTTGCGGCGAGATGAAGTCTGAGTAGATCATATCTAGGAGTGAGGAGATGGGGAGGCAGAGGAGCAGAGGGGCAGGGGAGCAAGGGAGCAAGGGAGCAAGGGAGCAAGAAAGAAGTTGCAGTCAGTTTCCGCCCCTCTGCCCCTCTGCCCCTCTGCCCCTCTGCCCCTCTGCCCCTCTGCCTCTTGTCCCCAATGCCCAATTGAGAGCTAAATTCTAACTTGCTGGAATGCCTGCTCAAAATCTTCTTTGATGTCGTCGATATGTTCAATTCCCACTGATACTCGCACCAAATCGGGTGTCACACCTGCTGAAAGCTGTTCGTCATTACTTAGCTGTTGATGGGTTGTGGAAGCAGGATGAATAACGAGGGTTTTCGCATCACCAACGTTTGCTAAATGACTCGCTAATTTCACATGATTAATAAAAGCTCTACCCGCCTCTAGTCCACCTTTAATGCCAAAGTTTAAAACTCCCCCAAAGCCATGCCGGAGATATTTTTTCGCTCGTTCATGATATGGGTGATTAGGAAGTCCGGGATAATTAACCCATAATACTTGCTCTTGCTGCTCTAACCACCGAGCTAATTCTAGGGCATTGCTCACATGACGCTCTACACGTAAAGAGAGAGTTTCTAATCCTTGCAGTAACAGAAAGGCGTTAAATGGACTCAAGCACGGGCCAAAATCTCGCAATCCCTCGACTCTGGCGCGAATAATAAAGGCAATGTTACCAAAGGAACCATTGGGGCCAAAGACTTCTTGGAAATTCAGCCCATGATAGCCGGGTGCTGGCTCAGTAAATAGAGGAAATTTGCCATTACCCCAGTCAAATTTACCCGAATCGACAATTACGCCACCGATGGAAGTACCATGTCCACCAATCCATTTAGTTGCAGATTCCACTACGATATCTGCACCATGTTCAATTGGCCGAGCTAGATACCCACCAGCACCGAAGGTATTATCCACAATTAAAGGAATGCCGTTTTCGTGGGCAATGTGAGCTAAAGCGGCAAAGTCGGGAATGTTGAATTGCGGATTGCCAATGGTTTCAACGTATAATGCTTTCGTGCGATCGTCGATCGCTTGACGAAAACTTTCTGGGTCATCTCCCTCAACAAACTTGACTTTAATTCCTAAGCGTGGTAGAGAAACTTTAAACTGATTATATGTTCCACCATACAGAAAACTAGTGGAAACAATATTATCCCCAGCCTGAGCGATGGTAGTGATCGCCAAGAATTGCGCCGCTTGCCCACTAGCGGTTGCTAATGCTGCTACACCTCCTTCTAAGGCAGCAATCCGCTTTTCAAATACATCCGTCGTCGGGTTCATGATGCGGGTGTAAATGTTGCCAAATTCCTGGAGAGCAAATAACCGCGCTCCGTGGTCTGTGTCGTCAAAAACGTAGGAAGTCGTTTGGTAAATCGGTACAGCACGAGCATTCGTTCCAGGAGCTGGCTCTTGTCCAGCATGAACTTGCAGGGTTTCAAAACGATATTGTTCTGACATAAGCAGTTATTTGAGTTTCCAATTATACAAACAAGCAATAATAATTGAGCCTTGTTTGGGATAAATCAACGGCAATTCGCAAGGCTTACCGTATTTTAACTGGTTGTGTCCAGGATTCTTCATCTTTAGCACAACAAGTTTGGTATAACTTACTCACTCAGTTTTTTATTTTTAAGCAGAACTAACTTAGCGATCGCCACAGTAACAATTTCATTAGGCTCAAGGCTGAATAGTCTTTGCCGACTGGTTAAATAACAAATCTCGTAACTTATCTGGATCGAGCGCTTCAGTTTTGAATGCTTCTGCTTTTTCGTAGGCGCGAATTGTTGCTGGACGCGCTTTTATTGTCTCAAACCAGCGCTTGAGGTGAGGAAAATCCTCTAGGTTTTGACTTTGGAGTTCATGCGGCACAATCCAGGGATAAGCAGCAATATCGGCGATGGAATAATCGCCAGCCACAAATTCTTTATCTGCTAGTTGCTTATTTAGCACTGCATATAAGCGTCCCGTCTCGTTCACGTAGCGGTTAATCGCATATTCAATCTTTTCGGGAGCATAAGTACTAAAGTGATGATTTTGTCCCGCCATTGGCCCTAATCCTGCCATTTGCCAGAACAACCATTCTAAAACTTGAGTGCGCTCGCGTAAATCTTGGGGGATTAATTTCCCGGTTTTTTCTGCCAAATATAGCAAGATTGACCCAGACTCAAATACCGAAATTGGCGCACCTCCATCTGTTGGCTCGCGGTCAACGATCGCAGGCATACGATTGTTAGGAGATATCTTCAAAAATTCTGGCTTAAATTGATCCCCAGCCGCAATATTCACAGGAATTATGGTGTATGGTAAGCCGACTTCTTCCAAAAAAATTGTGATTTTATGACCGTTTGGAGTTGCCCAATAGTAAAGTTCAATCATGGTTCTTTTCCTAAAATTGCGCGATTGCTTTGTAGGTTAATAGTGTGTTACAGACATCTCTTAATTACGAATTAGATTGTGGTGCTTTTGCGATCGCAGCCCAAACTCTATGGTGAACCTGAAGAATTGGTGTAGGATATTGTGTTTCGAGCAATGTTGCCAATTCCCGGTCAAATACTTCTACTTTTTCTGGTGTCAAACTGGCTCCCACACCAGCACTCGCTCGAATTCGTCCCCGCCAATCTTCGTGTGTATAAGAGACAAATACATCATAAGAAAATGTGCGGATTTCTCGGAATCCTCCTTCACCAATATCTTGCAACCACAGGGGATACAATCCATTACCGCCGTCCAAATTCCACACGGGATTATGAGCTTTGATCAGTTGTTCGGTTGCTTGAACTACATTACCTTTTAAGGGTATCCAATCAAAATGTGCGATCGCAAGCAAGCCATTTACTCTCAATATACGAGTAATTTCCTGGACAGCACGTGGTCGGTCAAACCAATGCCAACACTGCCCTGCTGTCACCACATCCGCACTGGCGTCTGGTAACTCGGTATGCTCGGCAGTTGCGACTCGATAATCTACTTTAAGTTGCACAGCTTCGCTTAACAGTCTCGCTTGTTCTAAAAGTGAGGCTGATGGATCTATACCAATTACATAAGCACCTCTATCGGTAAAGCCCCGCGCTAGTGTTCCTGTTCCTGTGCCGAGATCAACAATATTCTGCCCTGGTAAACCTATACCATATTCAGAGAGTTTGTTAAATAATGAACTAGGAAACCCAGCGCGGTGTTTTGCATAATCAGTAGCAGTTGCACCGAAATCAATTTTCATACCTATAAAACTATTCTTGTAACAATTGTCTAGGTTAGAAGTTCTCTACCCACGGACGTAGTTCTACTTCCCATGTCCAAGCACTGCGGGGTTGGCGGAGAATGCTGAGATAAGTTTGAGCGATCGCATCCGGGTCAAGAGTACTATCAGGATTATCTACTGGATCTTGGCGGTCTGCGGATCGGATTGCACCATCAATCACGAAATGCGCCACATGGATATTCTTTGGTGCTAATTCTCTAGCAATACTCTGAGCCAAACCGCGTAGTGCAAATTTACCCATTGCAAAGGGAGCGGATAGAGGATAACCCTTAACACTGGCTGAGGCTCCAGTAAAAAATATAGCACCACCACCAAGTTGTAAAAACCTTTTGGTAGCAGCTTGAGCCACAAGAAAGCCACCATAAGCAGTGACATCTAAGGTTTTTGCCACTTCACCAGGGTCTAGATCGACAAGAGGCCCCCGCACCCGGAAACTGGGATTATAAATGACAATATTTGGGGAACCGACTTTATTCTCAATATCAATAAATAACTGTTCTACTTCATCTGGCTTTGAGGCATCAGCGGCGAAACTAACTGCGCCAATTTCACTACTCAATTGAGTTAGTTTTTCAATTTGGCGAGCCGCTAAAGCTATGGTGAATCCTTCTTTGGCAAATAGGCGAGCTAAAGAAGCGCTCAGTCCATTACCTGCACCGACAATTAAAGCTGTTGTTGCCATAAATTCAATTCTCCTTAAAATTTTAGTTCCCCTTCTCCTCAAGGGAGAAGGGGTTAGGGGATGAGGGTTTGAGCAATGCTATGTAAAACTAACTCGATATTATTAAATATTTGCTCATTACTAAAGCGAATCACAGTTAATTGATTAGATTTTAGCCAGTTTTCTCTGATAAAATCTTGAGCCTGTTGATTTGCATGAATACTACCATCTAATTAAATAATTAGTAATTTTTCGTGACAATAAAAATCAGTGATATATCTACCAATATTATGTTCTCTGCGAAATTTTGTATTTAATAAAGTCTATTTCTTAAACATTCCCATAATATTTATTCTGCTGGTGTTTGTTTTTTTCTTAACTTGCGGGCGCGTTCTAATAATACTTTGGGAATTTGTCGGTTACTACCAGCTAATTTAGCAATTTCCGCCCTCACCCCTAGCCCCTCTCCCTCTGGGAGAGGGGAACAAGATTTATCTTGTTGATGATATTGATTCTCTTCTTTCTCTTCTTCTTGACTCCCTCTCCCTTTGGGAGAGGGTTGGGGTGAGGGCTGATATTCCATAATTCTGCACCTACAACAAACTCATCTGTCCCCTTGTCTTTCCCCTTTTTTATCCAGACTTAGAGCGGTTGTAAGTTTTGGTTAATCTTTCAGACAATGCAAATTACCAAAAAGTTGCTGCACATTTAACCCATTTGCGATCGCAACTTAATTTCCACACCTTTTTTAAGGTAACGTATACGATGGACGGCTTCTACCGCCAGCAACGGAGGCAGTAACCCAATGAGCAGCATTTTCAGCCGGAGAAACAAGATTTGAAAAGGGTTGGGGCTTAAGTATGACACTAATCCCCTTAACCCTTACCCGTTCTTAAGCGTTAAGCGCTTCTTCTTGATGGGTTTCGATAACGCAATCAGAAGTAGCGTAGGCAACGCATGTGAGAACCCATCCTTCGTCAATTTGATCGTTGTCTAGGAAATTCTGATCGTCTTGGTTAACTGTACCTGAAATCAGCTTGCCGGTGCAGGTAGAGCAAGAACCAGCGTTACAGGAATAAGGCAAGTCCAGATGATATTCCTCGTTAGCGACCTCTAGGATGTACTCATCATCAGGGACTTCAATTACGTGTTCACCTGCGTGATCGCCTTCTGGGATACGTAATGTAACTTTGTAAGTTGCCATATAAAAATTCCTAACTCAATATAAACTCCATTTTTGATACTACGGGTTTATGTGCAGCTAGTCTAGAGTGAAATCTGGTTGATTATTTTACATCTTGAGACGCTTAGTTTTAATCGGAAGTAAGAGTAAAAAATGCTGCGATCGCTTCAGAAAATCCCTCAAATGAACTATAATCTCTAGCCACGATAGAAACATTCATACCCAACTTTTGGGCATTAGCAGTTGTATAAGGGCCGAAACATGCAATAACACAATGTTCGTAATCGCTTTGCGAGTTAACCATTGTCAAAAAGCTTTCTACTTCCGCCGTGCTACTAAAGGCAATTACATCAATAATTCCTTCACGCATCAAATTTAATTCCATACCGTAGATAGTTTTATCTAAGCCTTGCGTAATATATGTGGGTACGCGAGTTACTTCTATGCCCAATTGTTGCAAATCTGTAATTAAATTGGGTACAACATCAGGCTCAGGTAAACCAACCACTTCTGGAGCCGGTATCAGCACTTTTTTCTCATGAATTTGCGGAATTTTCGCTAATTCAGCTACAATTCCGGCTGGGCTAGATTCTGTTGGGATTAAATCTACCTTGCCAGAAAAAGATAATAAACTTTCTGCATCTTTTCCTAATGCACATAAGTGACATTTTTGCACCACAGATATAGGAATATTCAAATCATTTATGCGGTGAAAAAATGCTGTGATTCCGTTTCGACTTGTGAAGAGAATCCAATCAAATTCGTTTATATGGGCTAAAGCGGCATCTAACTGAGTGTAGTTTGATAAATAGCAGGTTTCGATAGTAGGCATGAGAATAGGTAAACCACCTTTTTTGATGATTTGTTCGGATAACCTATAAGCATAATTTCTCGGTGCTGTTACTAAAATTCTCTTGCCATAGAGAGGTAAATTTCTCGATGGAGTCAGCAGGTTGATTTGTTTTGATTGAGTGTGCATTTGTTTATCTACCATTTCATTGCTATTCCACCTTAGAATGAGCGTTGCTGAATTTATAGCGGTTTTCAGTTGAGTCTAATAGAGACCTGGGCTTTTGCAAGAGGTCTAAGAGGATGTTTGAAAAGTCCTCTTCTCGGTAACAAAAGGTTTTAGATCCCCCTAAATCCACGCCAGTTGCTCATGGGGGAAACCCCCATCGCCCTTGGCGTCTCCCCTTGGGAGAAGACCGCACTGGCTACCCTTAAAAAGGGGGACTTTGATTCCGGTTCCCCCCTTTTTAAGGGGGGCTAGGGGGGATCAATAAGTGCCTAAAATCACAGCAAATTACTTTTAAAACATCCTCTAAAGCTCACTGTATTTGGGGCCGACTTCTATAGTTCCATCAGGCAGGATGGTTTTCCAGAAAAAGACGTAGAACATAGTGGAGTTAATTTTCAAGTTACTGGCACTACCAAAGTTTGTCTCAATCAAAATTGCCCAACTAAAATCAGCATTGAGCAAATTAGCACCTCTCAAACTTGCCCTAGTGAGATTAGCGCTCTCCAAGCAAGCACAAGTCAGATTAACACTCCCAAGACTAGCACCTCTCAAGTTAGTACCAACCAGAATAGCTTCGCTCAAATTAGCACCTCTCAAGTTGGCACTACACAAATTAGCGCCAGTAAGATTAGCTCTACTCAAATCCACCCCCTTAAGATCAGCAGAGTGCAGATTAGCCCCTCTCAAGTTGATTCCTCTCAAATTAGCGCCTTTAAGCAACTCTATCCCAGCTGTATCAGTAGCAAGCTTCAAGTCAATACCAGCAAAGTTTCTTTCTCCAGCAACATATCTTCTGAGCAACTGTTCAGTAGTAATATCCATAATTCATTTCTAGGAATGAGTTGGGTTATTCTGCCTATTTTATGGTTGCTAGAGCCACTGAGATTATTATCAAATAATGTGATGAAAGACTTTGACTGTAAGGTTATAAAGCTATCAAGCAACAATTTTCTAGTATTAGGTTCAATAAAAGAGCCAATAAAGCCAATTATTCATATCTTGATTCAGCAACGTCAAAAGTTTATATAAATCCTAGCCATTTTTCTAGGATGAATTACTCCCCATTTTTCCGATGCCATCTGTGTCGATCAAACGGCACGATCTGAATATCTAAAAACGTTCGCACAAAAATCTTATGTCTTCATTACTGGCTTTGTCCAACAGTTTAGCTGACACCGTAGAACAAGCTGGAAGTGCTGTGGTTGCGGTGAATGGGGGTACACGTGTTTCCCCAAGCGGCATTCATTGGCGTAATGGCATCATTGTTACCTCTGATGAGTGCCTCCAGCGCTATGACGATATCACGATTACCTTATCAAATGGTAGTACTGCACCAGTAACACTCGTCGGTCATGACTCTAGCACCGATATAGCTGTTTTTAAACTAGAAAATGCAGAAATACCTGTGGCAAAAGTTGGCGATGCTAAAACGCTCAAAGTTGGTCATCTGGTACTGGGACTGGCAAGAGGTGGCGAAGGTGACTTAAGGGCGGCTATGGGTGCAGTGAGTGTGGTTAGCGGTGCTTGGCGGAGTATGAATGGCGGGAATATTGACCAATTTATCCGCCCAGACATCACCCTTTACTCTGGGTTTGCGGGTGGGCCGCTCGTAGATGCTGCTGGTTTTGTGGTAGGTATGAATACATCGGGGCGGCGTGGTACTGCTCTGACAATTCCCACTGCGACAGTCGATCGCGTGGTTGACCAATTAGTAGCAAAAGGACGCATTTCTAAGGGCTACTTGGGTGTGGGAATGCAACCTGTACGTTTACCAAATAACCTGAAAACTGCTCTCAATTTAAGTTCGGCAACTGGGGTAATTGTTGTCAACGTTGAGGCTGCGGGGCCTGCTGACAATGCAGGTGTGCTGCTTGGCGATGTTTTGGTAACATTCGATGGCGTAACTGTGGGCGATACAGGTGATGTGTTGGCGTTGCTCAATAGTAGCGATCGCATTGGTAAAACTATCAACGTGCAAGTTGTCCGGGGTGGAGTCTTAATTGAGTTAGCGATCGCAGTTGGCGAACGACCTGTGTAATTTGTAATTCGTAATTCGTAATTTGGAACTCGAACGTTGAGCCTTTGAACTCGGAACTTCCACCTTTTTGCTCGGACGTTGAGCCTCTGAACTCGGAACTTCCACCTTTTTACTCGGACGTTGAGCCTCTGAACTCGGAACTTCCACCTTTTTACTCGGACGTTGAGCCTCTGAACTCGGAACTTCCACCTTTTTGCTCGAACGTTCAAGCTTTGAACTTGAAACTTCCACCTTTTTGCTCGGACGTTTGACTGATTTTACTTTGACACGCTCAAAAATTGTATAACATGGCAAACACAACATTAATTAACGTCGCTGCGGAACTGACAAAGGTAGCTACTAAATTACGCGATCGCACTGTCAAAGTAAAAAGTGGCTCTCTAGGAGTCGGTTCTGGTGTAATTTGGCAACCTGACGGACTAATTATCACTAATGCCCATGTGGCAACCAGCAATCGCGCAACTGTGGAATTGGCAGATGGAAGGGTATTTGATGCAGTGCGTACCCAATTCGATCCGCAGCAGGATTTAGCCGCCCTGAAAATTGTCGCCACTGATTTAACTGCTGCAACTATCGGCAATTCTGAAGCGCTACGAGTGGGTGAATTAGTCTTGGCGGTGGGTAATCCCTTTGCTGACAGTGGCGCTGTGACAACTGGAATTATCTATGCAAATAATCCACGAGCAGTTATGGCTGATTTGCAGTTGTATCCTGGAAACTCTGGCGGGCCACTTGCCGACTGTCTCGGACGAGTTGTGGGAATTAATACGATGATTGTTAATGGTTTGGCTGTGGCAGTTCCCAGTAACACCGTTGAGCGTTTTTTACAGGGAAATAGTCGTCCGCAGCTGGGAGTTACACTGCAACCTGTGCTTTTAAGTAGGCGTAGCTTGGGTTTATTGGTGCTGTCAATTTTACCTAACAGTGCGGCAGAAAATGCTGGTGTACAAATCGGCGATGTTTTAATTGGAGTTTCGGGGCGATTATTCACTAGCATGAATGACTTAACCAAATATCTCCATGAAAGTAAAGGATCTGTGCCGCTACAACTCCTACGGGGTAGGCAGCAATTCGTGATTTATGTTGCCGTGCAGTCCGATAAAACTGCTGTGGAGGCGACATGATCCGAGTGATGGTAGTTGCTACTTCCCCTGTGGTGCGAGCAGGGTTATCAACTGTGGTGACAACCAATCCTCGGTTGACGGTTGTGGGGAGTGCATCCGATTTGGATGTCTTGGCGATTGAAGTTGGGCAATTACAGCCGGATGTGGTGCTGATAGATTTGAGCGGGAATTTTCAACAAGCGGTGTGGGAAAAATTGCTGGTTATTCAAGAACAGCAATATCCATTTGCAACGATCGTCATTGTTGAAGAACTCGACAGCATCGACTTAGAGACGGCGTTACGTTCTGGTATCCGCGGGATATTGCCCAACACTAGTACAGAGTCAGAAATTATCGCGGCTGTGGAGGCGATCGCTTTTGGTTTACTGGTGCTGCACCCGGATGCTGTAGAATTACTGTCTATCCGCGAAAAAGTGGTAACGAATCCCGTACAAAGCTTGACACCACGCGAGATAGAGGTTTTAGGAATGCTTGGTTCTGGATTGGGAAATAAAGCGATCGCGAAACACCTGCATATTTCTGAGCATACCGTCAAATTTCATCTCTCATCCATTTTTCAAAAGCTCAGTGTCTCTAGCCGCACTGAGGCTGTTGCTGTGGGTGTGCGACTGGGTTTGATTATGCTTTGATCTTTAGTCATTAAAAATATGAGATCGCGATCGATACAGAATTCAGAATTCAGGAGTCAGCATTCAGTTCCCGCATTTCTCACTCTTCTCAAGGCGTTTGATGGAGCAGAAGAGAAGTAATGAGTAATGAGTAATGAGTAATGAGTAAAAACTTCTTACTTCTTACTTCTTACTTCTCCCCGGCACTTGCGCAGGCTTTAAGAGGTGTAGTGAGAAATCCGGGTTAACCCAAGCGTATATTTCCAAATGTTGAGCTTTATTTAGCCTTAAAGAAATTTTGGGCTGGCTGGGAATGCTAAATAAGCCACCTCGTTGTCCTTTTATTTGACAGTGGTGGATACTGCCCATTACCACTCAGTCGTGCAAAAATGATACCTGTCCTTCCCGGTTACAACTTTATTGAAGCTCTGCATGAAGGTGTGAATACCGTTATTTATCGCGCTTCCAAGCAGTTAGATAAAAGCCTTGCGATCGTTAAAGCCCTGAAAGCCGAGTATCCCAGCCTCGAAGAACTAACCCGACTCAGACATGAATATAAAATATCGCAGACGTTAGTAGATATAGAAGGAATTGTCAAGTCTCTAGCTTTAGAAAACCATCATAACGGTCTAGCCCTAATTTTGGCAGACTTTGGTGCAGAATCCCTGAAAAAGTATATTAGCGATCGCCAATTATCTTTAACCGAATTTCTCACAATAGCCATTCAGCTAGCATCCACTCTCACTCAACTGCATCAAGCCAAGATTATTCATAAAGATATTAAACCTGACAATATCGTTATTAACCCAAAAACCGGGCAGGTTAAAATTATCGACTTCAGTATTGCGTCGCGGTTAGAAAAAGAAAATCAAAGCATTAGCAATCCCAATTTATTAGAAGGCACTCTCGCCTATATGTCACCGGAGCAAACCGGACGAATGAATCGGTCAATTGATTACCGTACCGACTTCTATTCTTTAGGCGTTACCTTTTATGAAATGCTGACAGGTTCGCTGCCCTTTAATGCCGCCGATCCTCTGGAATTTGTTCATTGCCATATTGCGAAAACACCAATAACGCCTCAAGAGTTCAATCCAAAAATTCCTTCAGCGGTTTCTGACATTGTCATGAAATTGTTAGCTAAAACTGCTGAAGATAGATATCAAAGCTCTCTCGGACTAAAAGCCGATTTAGAAACCTGTCTGACGCAGTTGCAGACGGATGGCGAGATTTCCCACTTTATTGTCGGTCAACTAGATTCATACAGCCAATTTTCCATCCCGCAAAAACTCTACGGACGGGAAGTAGAAGTTGCTACTTTGTTAGAAGCATTCGATCGCGTCAGTTCTGGTACTACAGAAATGATGCTAGTTTCTGGTTACTCAGGTATCGGTAAATCGTGCTTAGTTTCCGAAGTTCATAAACCGATTGTGCGCCAGCGGGGTTATTTCATCTCCGGTAAATTTGACCAGTTCAAGCGGAATATTCCTTTTGCTTCTCTAATTCAAGCATTTCAAGATTTGATGCGGCAATTGCTAACAGAAACCGATGACCAAATAGCTGTTTGGAAATCAAAATTAATAGATGCCCTTGGCTACAATGCTCAAGTGATTATAGACGTTATTCCCGAATTAGAACGAATTATTGGCCCGCAGCTAGCAGTTCCTCAATTAGGCTCGTCAGAATCACAAAATCGATTTAATCGGGTGTTTCAACAATTCATTCATGTATTTAGTCAACCCGAACACCCGCTAGTTTTGTTTCTGGATGACTTGCAGTGGGCAGATTCAGCTTCCCTGAAGCTTATCCAGTTAATTATGACCGACCCAGATAGCCAGTATCTATTGCTAATTGGTGCATATCGAGATAACGAAGTAAGTGCCACTCATCCCTTGATTCAGACCTTGGAGGAGATTCAAAAGACTGGTGCGATCGTAAATAACATTATCCTCCAGCTTTTAGATATCGCTCATGTCAACCAGTTAGTAGCCGATACTCTTCGTAGTGAATTTTTAAAGGTAAAGCCGCTAGCTGAGTTAGTTTTTACCAAAACCCAAGGCAACCCCTTTTTCTTAACTCAGTTACTCAAATCTCTTTATCAGGATCACTTGCTATCCTTTGACTTTGAGCGCGGTTTTTGGCAATGGAATATTGAGTTTATTCAGAGAGTAAATATAACTGATAATGTCGTTGAATTGATGGTCAGCCAAATTCAAAAGTTATCTAATAAAACACAGAATGCGTTAAAGTTTGCCGCCTGTATTGGAGACAAATTTACTTTAGATATGTTGGCGATGATTAATAAAACATCTCAGTCAGAAACAGCAGCCGATTTGTGGGAAGCTCTGCAATCAGGTTTGGTTCTACCCCTCAACAATTCCTACAAAACACCGCTCGTTTTCGACTCAGAAGAAATGGAGACTGAGAACAGGCGATCGCCCATTACTCATCACCCATCACCCATTACCTATAAGTTCTTACACGACCGGGTGCAGCAAGCGTCTTATTCTCTCATCCCAGATGACCAAAAAAAACAGACTCACCTAAAAATCGGTGAATTGTTACTAATACATACCTCGGAAACGGATATTGAAGAAAACATTTTTGAAATTGTCAATCAACTGAATGTTGGTGATGAATTCATCACCCAACAGCCTCAAAAAGATAGACTGGCTCAACTCAATCTTATAGCTGGACAGAAAGCAAAAGCAGCAACAGCGTATGAATCATCTGTTAAATATTTAAATGTAGGTTTGGAACTACTTGCAGCAGATAGTTGGCAGTGTCAGTATGACATGACACTCAACCTCTATGTAGAAACAGCAGCAGTAGAATTTCTCAACACTAATTTCGAGCGAGCAGAAATGCTTTCTGATGTAGTTTTGGCAAGGGCAAAAACCCTGCTCGACCGAGTCCAGGTGTATGAGACAAAAATGCAGTTTTATATTGCTAAAAACCAAATGCAAGCTGCGTTAAATACCGGACTGCAAGTTCTGAAAATGCTAGGGTTGCCTTTATCAGAAAAACCTCCACTGAGATTGACTAGATTGAATTTAGGAGGAAAACGGATTGAGGATTTAACAGAGTTGCCAGAAATGACTGATGTTTATAAATTAGCCGCACTGCGAGTCTTGATCAATCTGATTCCTCCGGTTTATATTGCAGCTCCCGAACTTTATCCTCAGGTCGTTTTTAAAATGACCAATCTCTGCCTCAAATATGGGAACTCTCCTATGTCATCTTATACGTATGTACTTTATGGAATGTTCCTATGTGGCGCTTTTGAAGACATGGATTCTGGTTATCAATTTGGTCAGTTAGGCTTAAAGCTGTTAAATCAATTTAATGCTAAGGAGATGACGGCGAAAATCTATGAAACATTTAATTATTTTATCAGGCATTGGAAAGAACCAGCTATTAATACTATAGAACCGTTAATTGAGGGTGTCCAAAGAGGGCTGGAAGCAGGAGATTTAGAATATGCTTCTTATTCGGCTTGTTTTTATTGTACGCATTTGTTTTTTATCGGTGAAAATCTAGAAATAGCTCTTCAGAAACAGGCGCATTATATTGCTTTGATGCAAAGAACCAAACAAGAATTTCAAATTATTTATGCTAAGATAGTTCGACAAACAGGTTTGAATCTAATTAAGAAAACATCGGAACCATATCGATTAATTGGCGAAAGTTTTGATGAGAATAAAATGTTGCCAATTCTGATAAATAGCAATAATTATATGGCTATTTATCCTATCTATGTTTCTAAACTGATTCTAGGTTATTTATTTAAAAATTACGATCGCGCTGCCGAGAATGCCTTGCTGGCAGAAAAATACGAACAAGGTGGACGAGGGTTGATGTACAAAGCCGAACACAAGTTCTACTCCTCTCTGACTCTCCTAGCTTTGTATCCCAGTGCATCAAAAAGCGAGCGCCAACAATATTTCAGCCAAGTGATAGCGCAGCAGAAAAAAATGAAGCAATGGGCATTGCATTCTCCTGCCAACTATCAGCATAAATACGATCTCGTGGAAGCAGAAAAGGCGCGAGTATTGCAACAAGATGCCAAAGCGATCGCGTTTTACGATCGAGCCATAACTGGAGCCAGAGAACATGGATATATTCAAGAAGAAGCCCTAGCTTCGGAACTAGCAGCAGAGTTCTATTTTGCTTGTGGCAGAGAAAAAGTTGCCAATACCTATCTCAACGATGCCTACTATGGATATGCTTGTTGGGGAGCGAAGGCAAAAGTCAAAGACTTGGAAAAAAGATATCCTCAACTATTTCGCATATCAAAGCGCGAAAGCGTCAGTACGAACGTAACTCAGATAATTAACTCTACGAGTGAAAATGCTTCAGACTCGCTGGATTTAGCCACAGTTATGAAAGCATCTCAAGCTCTTTCTGGAGAAATAGTTTTGAGCAATTTGCTAACTAAATTAATGACAATTGTGCTAGAAAATGCTGGCGCTCAAACAGGCTATTTAATTTTAGAAAAATCAGGAGACTTGCTAATAGAAGCATCAGGAGCAGTAGACAAAAATGATATAACTGTGCTACAAGCAATTCCAGTATCAACCAGTCAGCAGTTACCAATTTCACTGATTAACTATGTAGCCCGAACTAAAGAAAATGTTGTCCTCAGCAATGCAACTCGTGAAGGAACATTTACCACAGATACATACATCGCCACCCATCAACCTAAATCGGTTTTATGTACACCGCTTATCCATCAAGGAAACCTTAGTGGCATCCTTTATTTAGAAAATAATCTCACCATTGACGCATTTACATCAGATCGCTTAGAAGTATTACAACTGTTATCTTCTCAAGCGGCGATTTCTATTGAAAATGCTCGTCTTTATAAAGATTTAAAATTAGCCAACACTAACTTAGAAGCTAAAGTACAAGAGCGAACTTTAGAGTTACAGGAAAAAAATGTGCATCTGCAAAAAGCAGAAGAAATCGCCCAATCAGCCAACCGCGCTAAAAGTGATTTTCTTGCCAACATGAGCCATGAACTGAGAACACCACTTAATGGCATTTTGGGTTACGCCCAAATCCTCAAGCGTGAAAAAAGTTTAACTAATTCACAAAAAGATGGTGTGAATATTATTCATCAGTGTGGCGACCACCTCTTGAACTTGATCAATGATATTTTAGACCTCTCTAAAATTGAAGCGAGAAAAATGGAACTCCACCTAACGGATTTTCATTTTCCAGAATTTCTCGAAGGCATTGCCGAAATCTGCCGTATCCGCGCCGAACAAAAAGGTATTTGTTTAATTTTTGAACAGATTACTCAACTTCCTATCGGTGTCAAGGCTGATGAAAAACGGTTGCGGCAAGCTTTGATTAACTTACTAGGTAATGCCGTTAAGTTTACTGAAACTGGAGGTGTGGCTTTCAAAGTCGGCTATCAGGAAGGTAGAATTCGGTTCCAGGTGGAAGATACAGGAATTGGCATGGCACCAGAGCAATTAGAAGAGATATTTTTACCGTTCCAGCAGGTAGGAGATTGCAATCGCAAAGCAGAAGGAACGGGATTGGGACTGGCAATTACCCGCCAATTAGTTCAGATGATGGGTGGCGAAATCCAGGTGAAAAGTACTTTAGGGAAAGGGAGCATTTTCTTCTTTGATTTAGATTTACCTGAAGTTTCTCAATATGCTGATGTTGTCAAAAAAGAGCAACGAAATATCCAAACTTTTAAAGGCTATAAGCGAAAAGTTATCGTGGCAGATGACAGAGCAGAAAATCGGGCAATTTTGGTTAAGATGCTATCGCCTTTAGGATTTGAAATTGTGGAAGCAGCAGATGGTCATGATTGTCTCAACAAGGCATTTGAATGGAATCCAGATTGTATCTTAATGGATTTGTTGATGCCTCAAATGAATGGCTTTGAAACTACCCGTCGCATTCGGCGATCGCCTGAGCTAAAAAATGCAATCGTGATTGGCACTTCTGCCAGCGTTTTTGATTTCGATCTCAACAAAAGTAAGGAGGCGGGTTGCAATGATTTTCTACCTAAGCCCATCCGCATAACAGAGCTTTTAGAAAAGTTACAGTATCACTTAGAACTGGAATGGATTTATGAAGATGGGGAAACGCAAGTATCTAAAGGTAACAAAGAAGAAAATTCTCAGCAATCATTGGTAGCTCCCTCGGCAGACGAAATTGCGACTCTGTTGAATTTAGCAATGAAAGGCGATCTCAAAGGAATTGTGGAGCGAGTTACTCACTTGGAGGAATTGGATGTTAAATATGCACCTTTTTCTTTAGAGTTGCGTCAATTAGCAAAAGGTTTTCAAGTTAAAAAAATCCGTGAAATTTTAAAAAATATAGGAGTAAATTAATGAGTATTACAAACATTGAAAATGGCATTATCTTAATCGTTGATGACAACCCGACAAACTTAGGAGTGTTATTTGATTTCTTGGCTGATTCTGGCTTCCAAGTGTTGGTGGCGCAGGATGGCGAAGATGCAATTGAACAGGTTGAATATGCTCTCCCCGATCTAATTTTGTTAGATGTACTCATGCCTGGTATGGATGGGTTTGAAACTTGCCAGCATTTGAAAGCTCAAGAATCAACTAAAGACATCCCCGTAATCTTTATGACGGCGCTTTCTGAGACGGTGGATAAGGTCAGAGGGTTGAATCTTGGGGCGATGGATTATATCACTAAGCCGCTTCAGCATGAAGAGGTTTTAGCCCGTGTCAAAATCCATTTAAGCATCCGCAATCTGACTAAAAGACTGCAAGAGCAAAATGTACATCTAGAGCAGGAGATTCAAGAACGAACTAAGGCAGAGAACGCCCTTTTAAAACTCACGTCTGAGTTAGAAGAACGGGTGGAAGAAAGGACGGCTGCACTTGAACAATCTAATCATCTGCTGCAACAGGAAATCCAAGAACGTATTTGTACAGAACAAGCATTGCAAGAATCAGAAGCACGCTATCGAGAACAAGCCAATCGGCTAGAACTTGCCTTTCGCCAACTTCAAGAAACTCAAAGCCAACTGGTTCATAGTGAAAAAATGTCCAGTCTGGGACAATTGGTGGCGGGTGTCGCCCATGAAATTAACAATCCCATCAACTTCATCTATGGGAATTTGACTCACGCCTATGAATATACCCAAGGCTTGCTCGACCTCTTGAACCTCTATGCTAAGTACACTCCCTCACCGCTACCTGAAATTCAACAACTGGCTGAGGCGATAGATTTAGAATTTCTCAGTGAAGACCTACCCAAATTGCTGAGTTCGATGAAGGTTGGGGCTGACCGCATCCGCGAGATTATTCAGTCGTTACGGATTTTTTCACACGTGGATGAAGCCCAAATGAAGCCGGTGGATATTCACGCTGGGCTAGATAGCACGCTGCTGATTTTGCACAATCGGTTTAAAGCCAGTTCTAACCAACTAGGTATTCAACTTGTTAAAGATTATGGCGATCTACCGCTTGTGGAGTGTTATGCAGGACAACTCAACCAAGTATTTATGAATCTATTGACGAACGCAATTGATGCTTTGGAGGAGTATGACAAAGAGCGATCGCCCCAGGAAATTTACTTTTGCCGCAGTACGATTTGGATTTGTACTGAAGTAACTAACAATGAATTTGTGACTATTAGGATTAGGGATACTGGCCCAGGTATAACAGAGGAAATACGCGATCGCCTATTTGATCCCTTCTTTACGACAAAACCCGTAGGTAGAGGTACGGGTTTAGGCTTGTCGATTAGCCAGGAAATTGTTGTTTCCAAACATGGTGGTGAAATAAAGTGTCTTTCAGCACCCGGTCAGGGAACAGAATTTATGATTAAAATTCCGATGCGATCGCACCCTTTAGAATTGACTGTGGCTGCACCGTCCTATTTTGCCTAAACCAAAAACTTTTGAAAACGCTTATATGAACATTTTAATGCTATCTTCCACCTTTCCTTACCCACCAACGCGCGGAGGAACCCAAGTTAGAACATTTAATTTACTCAAGTACTTAAGTCAACGCCATACTGTCACCCTTGCAACTCAACGCGAGGGCGATGTTACAGACGCAGAAGTAGCAGGATTACGCGATTGTGTAGATCGTCTAGTTATTTTTGAACGCCCGCCAGATTCTCGAACCACCGGAATATTCCAGAAAATACAGCGATTTGGGAGATTTTTGCAGCAGGGAACACCGCCAAGTGTACTTAACCGCTACTCAGTTGAGATGCAAACATGGGTTAATAACTGGGTGGAAGCGGGAAAATGTGATGTCATTACCTGCGAACATAGCGTCAATGAGATTTATGTGCAGCCACATTTTCAGAAACAGCTAAAAACCATCGTTAATGTTCATAGTTCTGTTTATGCTAGCTGTCAGAATCAATTGGCAACAGGCATTTCCGAAAATTCACTCAGAGACAAAATTAATCTGCCACTTTTGCGCCGTTATGAGCAAAACTACTGCGCTAAATTTTCGGCAATTGTGGCGACAACACAAGAAGATAAAATTCAACTACAACAATTTAACCCCAATAGTGAAATTACAGTTATTCCCAATGGCGTAGATTTAGTTTCTTTCCCTAAGCGTACCACCGATCCCGGAGGACATCGCCTAATTTTTATTGGTGCAATGGATAATTTAGCAAATATTGATTCTGTCTGTTTTTTCAGCAACGAAGTCTTGCCAGAAATTCAAAAATTGTATCCCGATACAACTTTCGATATTGTCGGTTCTCACCCAGTGGCAGAAGTTTTAGCACTTGATAAAAAACCAGGAATTAATGTGCTGGGGCGTGTACCTTCGATGGCAGAATATTTACATCGAGCCACCATCTGCGTTGTACCGATGCGGACTGGGTTTGGGATTAAAAATAAAACTTTAGAAGCAATGGCAGCTGGTATACCTGTAGTAGCTAGCGATCGCGGCTTAGAGGGTTTAGCTGTAGATGCTGCAAGTCATCCATTACGGGCATTACGAGCCAATAAACCAGCAGAGTACGTCACCGCTATTAGTCAACTATTCGATCGTCCACATCTGCGTTCAGAATTGTCTTACAATGGCAGAGAACTGGTAGAAAAAGAATTCACTTGGGATATTGCTGGTAAAAGTTATGAACAAGTTTGTCTTGCGAGAAGTAATACTAATCTGTAATTTGTAATGACCGAACAATTTGAGATTTTAGATTTTGGATTAAAATGAAAAGCCGCAACTTGGGTTAATAACTAGCTACCCTCGACTAAGACTTTCGTCATAACTTTATATCAGCTATCGCACCACAGTAACTGGTGTTCCCATATTAACCTGATAAAATAATTCTCTAACATCGTTGTTGTACATCCGAATACAACCGTGTGAGGCAGCCTTACCTACTGAATCAGGATTAGGGGTACCGTGAAAGCCAACCCAATTTTTACCGTTTGTCCAAAATCCAATCCAGTATTTGCCAAGTGGGTTTTCAGGGTCTCCTCCTGGGATAGCTTTACCTGTAAAAGGGTTTATCCAAGTAGGGTTTTCTAACATTGTACGCACTCGAAAATTACCAATTGGGGTTTCCCAGTCTTGGCGACCTACTGCTATGGGATAACTTTTAATTCGGTTTTTTCCTCGATATAGAGTTACTCGACGGTTGCGAAGGCTGATCTCTAGGTGAAGAGGTTGAATAATTAAATTATTATTAATATTAGCCCCTTGAGAGACTAAATTTTTGGTTGAAGTATGAGAAGGAACTCTTAGTTCAGAAGCTAAAGACATAGCCGGATTAAAATTTAATCCAGATGCACAAATAAAAATAACTAACTTATTTAATTGCTTGAACATTTTCAAATTTTAAATTTTGTTTATCAATATTTTAGTACCAAGTTAATTATCAATTATTTAATTTTTGAGCTTATTATACTCTGTAGTTATTTGACGAATCATTCTGATGAACAGAATAGTATAAGCATTAGATATGTAATTTTGTGAGGAAAGTAAAATAAAATTGTCAAAAGTAGTTGCAGTAGAAATTGAATCAATTGATAGGAAATCTCATCTTTTCTACTGCATTTACTGTTGATAACAGTCATGATTTGAAATCATCTAAGTAGAGGAAGCAAGCTTTAACAAGCTCTCTAGCCCATATCGTATAGGGCTAAGAAATTACCAGAGCGCTCTGACACCTCCACCAGTGTTTTGTCCACCTGTAGTGTTGTTACCTCCTGTATTGTCCTGCGTTCCGGTAGTGCCATTATTTGGATATTGCTGCGTTCCGGTAGTACCATTATTTGTTCCACTAGTGCCATTATTTGGATACTGCTGTGTTCCAGTGCCATTATTTGGGTACTGCTGTGTTCCACTAGTACCACTTCCACTAGTACCATTATTTGGGTACTGCTGTGTTCCATTAGTACCATTATTTATTCCACTAGTACCACTTCCACTAGTGCCATTATTTGGATACTGCTGTGCTCCACTAGTACCACTTCCACTAGTACCATTATTTGGATACTGCTGCGTTCCGGTGGTAGAATCACCTCCTGTAGATTGCCCTGCTTGAGAGTACAATCTATCACCTATGGGGGCTTGACTAGTTTCCAAATTTTTAGAGATGGGTTGGGGCAGAGCGTATACTGGAAGACTTATTAAAGCACCAGTACTAGCAACTCCCACGAGACTAGCAAGCATTTTGAGCAAATTTTTACTGTGGTTTAAGTTCATTGGTATCTCCTGAGCCTGAGTTTGAAGTTAAATGGTTCTTATGCTACTAAGCAATTTGTTGAAAAATAGAAAAAGTTTTTCTATTTCTCAACTCCAAGCAAGGATCTAAATCAAAAGTATTGAGCCGATAAGTTGTTATTTAATTAATAAGTTAGCTGAATTAATTTTCTTACCCTTCTACCTAAAGTATGGTCTGGTGTTAAATTAATTTGTAATGTTTTAGACAGTATTTGTTTAATTTATTTTTAATCAATCTATTTCTTTAGATATATGTTTAATATACTTGTTTGTTTATTAAAAAAATAATGTTTTAAATTTCATATAGCATTTCCTAATCTAGCGATGCTAAACCTCACTCCCAACCTCTCTCTTTGGTAAAGCTATCCATTACCCGGACTTTTTTAATATTTGCAAGAGGGATTAATGCCTTCTTAGGAAAGGAATAAGACGATTTTATAACCAGATGCTCAATCCACCTGATTAGCAAGCAGTGCAAACGCATCTAAATATTGACAAGTCTGGATAAGAGTTGAATTCACCAAGACCCTGTTCAGATATGACTCATATCATGTCCGCTTGATTACTTACTAAATCCCAAGAACCCCACCCCGCCAAAGCTACGCTTCGTCTCCCTGCCCCTAATCCCCAGAGGGGGCCCCGAGTTCCCCGCCTGCGGGGAGGGGTGCAATGATTGTGGAAATCATAACTAATTACCCGGACTTGATATCACGGTTATGTATCCAATTGATGAGTTTTTTATTTTTACTAAAGAGTTATATATTTTAAAATAAGCTAATTCATATTTTCCGAGAAGATCGGATTTGTTTTGTTTATAATCTCATCAAGTTTTACAGTTATCGAAAAAGGCAGAGGGCAGAAAGAATACTGTCTTCTGCCCTCTGCCTCCTGCCTTCTTCAATTAGATAACTTGAGAATCCTTTTTATTTTTTATTAGTAAATAAAATGCGTTTGCCCTGCCACTAACTCTAGATAAATTGTTATTGTTGTTTATTGTCTTTTTTGGACAAATGTGCAGAGACGTTGCAATACAACGTCTCTACATCGGTCGTACAAATGATCTTATCTAAATCGTATTGGTTTTTAGTTAACTCATGAATCAGCACATCAATTATTTTCAAACTTAGTCGAACAACCTAACACCAGTAATTTCTTATGCTTACGCTTATTCTTATTCTTGAGAGTAATCAAATAATTATCAACGTAGCGAAAAGCAGCTGCACCGTCGTAATCAGCAATGGCTATAGCTTGCAAGAAAACCTTTGAGGGAATTTCAAACCCTAAAAATTTTTCTGTTAAAATTAATAAATCTTCATCTGTGGCAGGAAAAGTAGTTTCTTCTGCCCCTTCTGAATCAGAAAATATATCATCAATTAATGCTTTATACACTTTGTACCTCCCCAAAAGCATAAGATGCAAAGCCTGTAATGAAGTTTAGCTGCTGATCGCGAGTTTGTAAGTTAACAGGGAGTTCAGTACCAGGACATCCGATTTCCCGTAAAATTTCTAAACAATAAGCACCGAGTTGAGTGTATGGAGCTTGCTCCAATTCTTGAGCTACTTCTAGAGCCATCTCCAGATTGACTTGGATAACCGTCTTTACAGGGTTGGTCATAAATCCGCCCTAATAAACTGGATGCTCTAAGTTTTGATCGCAAACACAAATAGCGTAACGGTGTTTTTGCGGAATTTATGAAGAGGGGAAATTAAAGTATCAGCGCATTTGCGGTAATGTACCCAAAGTTATGCAAACTAGTCCCAGAGTGGGCAATTTATATCTAAGTGCGATCGCCTGCCATAATACGTATAAATATGTACAAATATTTTAATATTATTGCCCATATACTTACTTTTGTGGGGTAAGCCACAAAGCCTACCCCACAATGTTAAATAATTTATTTGTTATAAATCCCTGATATCTAGTCTTGTACAGTAGTTTAACAACAGAGGCAGGAGGCAGTGTTTCGACTCGTGCCTCGTTCACGCTTTAACCTTAGCTTTAGACCAGACACCATTTTCATCTTCTTCATATTGTTGGTGAATAGTCTCCCAAGCGGCTTGTTCGGCTGTGAACTCGTCACTTTTTTCATTGAGTACAGCATTATAGCGCTCAATGAATGTACTCTGAGCTTCATCAGAAAGATGAGCGCGAACTTCAGGCGACAAGTCTGCTGGACTGTTGCACTGTCCAGAACAAGAACGAGCCAGAGTTTTCTCAATCGTGTGAATTTCTTCGCCACCAGCACTTTCGAGCAGTAATTGAAACTCGCCAGTGCGATCGCTCGGCACTTCTGCCATCACAAAAAATTCGCCAGCTTGTAAGCGAGTTTGGTAGATAGCCGCTTTATCTTCTGGCATCCCCAAAGTAGTTAGAACCGATACTAGACCGGCACCTGCACTACCTGCGATCGCTCCACTAGCAGCCCCCAACAACACTGCACCAATAGGCCCTGCTGCCACAATTGGCCCGACAAAGGGAATAAACAATACGCCCACACCCGTAAGTAAGCTGAGGAAGGAACCAAACAAGGAACCAAAAACTGCTCCTGTTCTCAAGCCTCCGAGAATCACATCTTTTTTACTAATAAAGCCAGCAATTCTCGTTTCCGACTGGAAATTTCTGCCCATGACCGAAATATGATCTCTAGGCACACCCCTGTCTAATAAACGTCGAATTACATCATCAATTTGCTTCTGCTCTTTGAATACAGCAGAAATAGTACGTTCTGCTTTATATACTTCTGGCATTTAAAAACTCCCTGTATTATGTTGTTTTTGCAATAAAGATGACCAACTAATTTTGGATTTTAGATTGACTGCACTTATAACGGGAAACCACGCGGTGGACGGGTTCCCCGACATAAAGGAGCTAGTCGCGTGGATACGTCTCCCAACTTGACGCTAGTCGCCTTAAGTTGTGTTAGCGCACGAACCAATTTTCAATTCCAAAATCCAAAATTGGCTTGGCATCGTGAAGAGGTAGATGCAGGCACATTAATCCTTTGACACCACTTAAAAGCAGGGTTGATTCCTGCTTTTAACTAGTTTCAGAGATAGTCATCCTCAACTCAGACCTTATCAGCTATACACCTACGGGAGTCTTAGCCCCTTCTGCTGGCTGTCTACCATCTGAGTCTAGTGCTTCGCCTTCAATAAATGAACGCAGCATCCAAGCTATCTCTTCATGCTGTTCGAGTAGTCCAGTTAAAAAGTCAGCAGTTCCCTGATCGTGGAACTTTTCACCAGACTGATCCACATGGTCTCTCAAATTACGAATAACCTGCTCGTGATCGTCCACTAAATTAGCTACCATTCCTGTTGCAGTGGGAACATTACCAGCATGTTCCTTGAGGGTAGCAAGCTTGAGAAATCCTTCCAATGTGCCAACTGGATAACCACCCAAAGCACGAACCCGCTCTGCCAGAGCATCAATATTCAGAGTCAGCTTTTGGTAGTGTTCCTCCCAAAGCTGGTGCAAAGAGCGGAACTGAGGGCCAACCACATCCCAGTGGTACTTTTTGGTTTTCACCAACAGTAAATAGGCATCTGCCAAATCTTGATTCAACAGATTAATTACACCTTGACGCTGTTCTTCGGTCAAACCAATGTTTATCGCACGCATTATTTTCCATCCCTAAGCAAACTTATCTATTAATTTGCCAAATTTTCCATATAATCCACATCAACCAAAGGAAACATTATGAGTTGAGATTAATTCTTACATTACATAGTTATACCTATGCCTTAATAGGTAGTACTATTCAATCGATAGATGATTTATCAAATTAGCTACATTTCCTTGTTTTTTCTCAGCTAAAAAATAGAGATATTAATACAATAATAAGTAGTGATGGGTGATTGCGTTAAAGCAATCACCCATCACTAGCAAAAAATTACCAAGGTATTAACTCTGTTATTTACCTGTAATTTTCTCTAACAAATTCTTTGCTTTTTCTTCCACTGAGGTTGCACCCTGAGAATTTTCAGGACTCTTTTGCTTGTCAATATCAGCCGCTCCTTGAACCTCGTTGAGTCCTTTATTGGACTCTTTTTGAACCTCTTTCAATCCTTGTGGTGGTTCTTTAGCAGCTTCGTCAGTTTTGCGCTGAATGTCAAGCAGTTGTGTAGTACCTTCGGTGGAGTCACTTTGGTAGCTATCGATCGCAAAAGCAGGAAAAGCATTAGAGAATAATACTAGGGCGCAAGTAAAAGCCACTACTAGAAAACGTACTGGACGGAAAATAGATAAAACAGAAGCAATTGTCTTCATTTGAAATCCTCAGATAACAGCTTTAACAACGCAGAATTTTACACTAAAAGAGCGAAGCATATATCTTTACTTAACAAATTTAAGCAATAATCAAACTGGCAAGCTCCGCTTCAATTTAGAAGTTATTGAAAAACGAACCTGACGAAGAAATTTCTTTTGCCTTTCTGCATTGGATTAGTAAGGGATAATAAGCAAATACCACCTTAATTCTTTAGCAAAATCATTAGATTTCACAAAATCATTAGATTTCATAATTGAAATTCTTCGTTTCAGGTTCCCTATTTACACTTTTACTTTGAAAAAGCTAACGTCTGCATCAATCTCTAGAATGAAGTTTACTGCATCTTTAGTTGCAATCAAATCAGCCTCTAGGTATATCGACTTAATCTAGTTTTGGCAGAAGAATGGCTCTACTATTTATGTTCAGTTAGCTCGACTTTATCCAATTCAAAGGATTTTAATGACTATGCACCTGAGAGGAAATTTGTAAAGTATCAATTTCTATAAAGATTCTCCTTAATCCCCTTTCATAAAAGGAGAAAAATAAATCTTTTCTTTAAACTTGATAAGTCTGCCTTATTACCTCTTCTATTGAACTTACCCGATGGAACATTTCTATTAATTCATGGGATCTTGTTTTTCGCTTTGCCAGTAGCACTTTTAATGGTGTCAAATAATGAACATCTGGATCGTCTCCCAAAGCAACTTCGGCTGCTTGCAAGACTTCTGTGGCATTCTCAAAAATATCTTCGTTGTCAAATGCTTCTTTTGCGGAAAGTTGGTGTAAGGCTGCATCGGGTACAGTTGCTCTACCTAACAAGGTTTTATCTAATACCAAACCTTTCAATAATGTCAGCAAAGCTGCGTAGATAAAAAAATCATCACAGCTATCACAAGCCTTAAATTCGATGCGTCCCACTTCCGCTGGAATGCGGGCGATTTTTGTTAAAGTAGGTATGCTATTAATCAGTTGTTCTTCTTTTTGAACAAAAACCAGAGTTGCCGATCTTTTTCCAGTTCTGATAAATGTTCGTACCGATAGTCCATCCCATAAACCTCCATTATAAAAGGGAGAGCTATAACTAAAAGGAACGATATAGGGACTGTAATAAGTTAACTTTTTGCCAATATCAATCACATCTTCAGTTGACAAATCTGCCACTGAAATATTTAAATCTGGCCCATAAGATACCATGTGAATATTAGCAGTTTGTTCGTCAGGATAAGCTTCTAACTGTTTGATTTCATAATTGTTTAATGGGGGTTGAGGCTCAAAAGCTGGATTGTAGGGATTGAAACTAACCAAAACTGGTGATAAGCCAAAGTCAGCGGCAACCTTACGTAGCAAGTCAAAACTTTCTGATAATTCAGTAATAGCGCCTTGAATATTAGAATGGATAGTTGTTCTAATTTCAATACCTTTAACATGACAATCTATCACTTCATCAGAATCCGCAAATCTTTCAAATCCCTCAATATACCATCTCTTCATCTTAATACCCGCATCGCCGACGCGGAGTTGAGGATAGTCACTGGGGTATGTAGGTAGCCTTGCAATAATTTGATTGAAATCAGCAAATTTTGTGTGTGAAAAATCAGCAAACTTTCCCTCATTGTTCAAGAAAGCGACTTCATGTTCAATGCCAAAGAAAAACATTATATATACCTTAATTTTTTAGAGTTAACCTAATTTAACTAATGCCAAGCGATCGCAATCCCATAGAGAAGCAAGTAACATCAGTAAACGATTCATTAGAGAAAAGCGTCGGCGATATTTAGCTGGCAGGTTCGCATACTTAGAAAACTCCATCACTCTGTAGCGCAAATTACAGTCTTGAACCTTATAAATATTTGAGATACTCCAATCGAATTCACTTTAAGTAGAAAAATTCTCAATAACGGTACAAATGGATTTTACCTTAAGACCGACTGTTGCGATTTGAAAACTTCTCTGATTTATCGTAAATTAAAGGGTTTAAGGGACTTACAAATAAAAAAATATTCAATTATTGATTGTGGGGTGGGCAACATGAGCGCCATATAAACTGAGCGCTCATGTTGCCCACCCCAGAAGATTGGATAATTTATTTCTTGGAGTTCCCTAAGAACCTGCAATCTACATGTAGCACCCATTTCAGTCGGGGTTTAAATCCCCGTCTAAAATGTCTAAAATATTTGAATTTTGAATTTTGAATTTTGAATTGTTAATTTTCTGTGTTGCTTCTACTATCTTCATAGTCACTGGGTAGGGTAGCGTAGTAGTGACTGAGGAAAGCTTGAGACGTGAGTTTATGACAAGTACCGTTCAATCCCCCTACAGCAGCGAACAGATTGCCGCTTGGTTGCGTGGACTGCTTACTATTGCTTGGGCTGATGGTAATTTTGATGACCAAGAACAGGAATTAATTGCCAGCATCACCGAAAATGAATTAGCTCCTAAGATTAAATTTGACTCACTAGAGGTAATTACCCCAGAGGAATTAGCCGCAGCGTTGGGTAAAGGTACACCAGCCGCAGAAAATTTCTTAAGGACAGCGATAATGGTAGCGATCGCAGATGGTACTTATTCTCCCAGCGAAGATGAGGTTTTGCAACATTTCTGCCAAGCCTTGGAACAGCCAGAGAAGTTACTCGAAGCCCTTCGCCAAACTCTGGAATACCCACAGCAAATTACCCCCACTATCGCCAGCACTGGGCTGACAAAGCGTCAAATTAATGCCCTACACCCCCTGCAAGACTGGCTCGATAGGCTAGATATCCAAGACCCAAGAGTAGCCCGATTTTTGTGTAAAATGATTCCCGCCCAGTGCCCCTTTGAGCGGGATGTCACCCTATTTGGACGCAAGATTGTGCATATACCACCGATGTGTAAAATCAACCCGTTATATGAGCAACTGGTAGGCTTACGTTTCCGCGCCCTCTCCTATTTAGCAGATAAATGCGGTGAAGATGTTTCACCATATATTTGAGTGAGGAGTAGGGAGTGGAGGAGCAGGGGAGCAGGGGAGCAGGGGAGCAGAGGAGCAGGGGAGCGAAGGAGCGGAGGAGCAGCACTTCTCTACGAGAGGCTGCGCCAACGGCTATGCTCAGTGACTGAGGATAAGTTGCAGTAAGTTTTTCCCCCCTGCCCCTCTGCCCCTCTGCCCCTCTGCCCCCCTGCCCCTCTGCCCCTCCGCCCCTCTGCCCCTTCACCAATGCCCAATAAATAGTTCTGTAGTTGAGTGAAAAATCTGACTCTGCTTTTGGGAATACTTGATTTATTCACCTGACTAATCTAGAACTCAGGCATCATCAATATGAAAGGGATTAAACCATCTCTATATTTTGTACCCTTTTCCTTACCTTTGTATTTGCTTTCTGGTTTAACAGCACAGGTACAAGCTCAGTCGTACCATACCAATAAAATTTGGCAAATAAGTCAAACATTTAAGCCGCCACAGCGGGGAAAACCTCCCGCAAGTGCTGGTGGTTCTACCCGTGGTAGCTCTTGCCTAACAGGCAAAAAACCGATCGTTCCCTTAATACCCCCAGATAAATTAGGGTTGACATTTGCTCAACATCCAACATTTTTCTGGTATATACCTCCATCTCAACTCAAAACAGCCAAGTTTTTGCTCTTGACTGAAGACCAGAACATATTTTATGAAACCTCTTTTACACTTCCAAATAAACCGGGAATTATTAGCTTTAAACTTCCTGATAGTGCCCCTGCACTTGCTGTAGGTAAAACTTATCACTGGTATCTAACAATTGTTTGTAATACTCAAGACTCTAGTGGAAATCCAACTGTAGATGGTTGGGTGGAACGCACTCAGCCAGAAGCAACCTTGTCGCAAGCGTTAGCAAAGGCAAATTTATACAAGTTGCCTACCATCTATGCAGAAGCTGGGATTTGGCATGAAGCGCTGACTAGTTTGGTGCAGCTACGCCGGACTGAGCCAAATAATTTCAAAGCAAGGCTGGATTGGAGACAATTTTTCAAGTCTGTAGGTTTGAATGCGATCGCTTCCGAACCATTGATTGATTGTTGCACATCTAAGAATTAACCACAAAATTAAAAAAGGGTATTGGGCATTGGGAAAACTCCCAACTCCAAACTCCCAACTCCAAACTCCAAACTCCCAACTCCCAACTCCTAACTCAGCACTCAGCACTCAGCACTAAATATTATGTGGGCAAAGCTGAAACCGCACATCTGGCAATGGCGGGGTGTTTTACTTGCTGTTCCCAATATTACAGCTCTGGTGATTGCAATACGCTTGACTGGATTACTGCAATTGTTGGAATTGGCAGCACTAGATCAATTTTTTCTCCTCCGTCCACAAGAGCCGGCTGATACCCGCATTGTCATAGTTGAGATTAATGAGGCAGATGTCCGCAAGCAGGGACAGTGGCCTATGCCTGATGGAAAACTTGCTAGTTTGTTAGAGAAAATCAAACAGCAAAAACCTAGAGCGATTGGTTTAGATATTTATCGTGATTTACCCGTGAATCCCGGTTATCAAGATTTACTTAAGGTTTTCAAATCTACTCCTAATTTGATTGGAGTCCAAAAAGTCTCTGATACGATTGATAGTTCGGCGGTTGATTCATCTCCAGAACTGAAGAAACTTAATCAAATTGGGTCGAATGATTTACCCATAGATGGAGATGGCAAAATTCGGCGAGCATTATTGTATGTAAATTTAAATAATGATCAGATTCTGGAAAGCTTTGGGCTAAAACTGGCATTGTTGTATTTGAAACCTGAAGGTATTACTACCAAGCCATCAACAACTAACTCTAATTATTTGCAGTTAAATCGGGGTGTTTTCCCAATTTTTGAAGCTAATGATGGAGGTTACGTCCGAGCCGATGCGGGGAGTTATCAAGTGCTGTTGAATTACCGAGGACGGATACAGCAGTTTACTAAAGTCTCTCTGACCGAAGTGCAAGAAAACCGCATCCCACAAGATTTAATGCGAGATAAGGTGGTATTAATTGGTGCTACCGCTGAGAGTTTGAAGGATTTATTTTATACGCCTTATAGCAGTAATGTCTTGACTGACCCGGAACGAATGGCGGGTGTAACAATTCATGCTAATTTGATTAGTCAAATTTTAAGTGCGGCAATGGAAGGTCGTCCGCAGATCGAGTGTTTACCTGAGCCGTTAGAATGGTTATCAATTTTGATTTGGTCAATTATTGGTGCTAGCTTGTGTTGGCTGCAACGCCACAGTAGCAACCAGAAAATGCTCATGGCTATTAGTGTTTTGTTGGCAGGTGGCGGTTTAATTGGTGGCAGTTTTCTGGCGTTTTTAGCTGGTTGGTGGATTCCCGTTATCCCTTCAATGCTGGCTTTTGTCGGTTCTGCGATCGCACTTACTCAGTATATTGCTCAAAGTGCTACCGAGATGCGAAAAACCCTCGGCCGCTATCTAACTGATGAAATCGTCGCCAATATCCTCGAAACTCCTTCTGGGTTAAAGCTAGGAGGAGAACGCCGAAAAGTTACGGTTCTCGTGTCTGATTTAAGAGGATTTTCGGCTATTTCCGAACAATTGCCCCCGGAAGAAGTAGTAAAGATTTTGAATCTTTATTTGGGAACAATGACAGATGTAATTAACCAGTATAAAGGCACGATTAATGAGTTTATGGGTGATGGTATTTTTGTGATTTTTGGTGCGCCAATTAGTCGCAAAGATGATTCTGAAAGAGCGATCGCTTGTGCTATTGCCATGCAATTGGCAATGCAGCAAGTGAATGAACAAAATCAGCAAATGAATTTCCCAATCCTGGAAATGGGAATTGGGATTAATACAGGCGAGGCTGTAGCGGGAAATGTTGGTTCTCAAAAACGCGCTCAATATACAGTCATTGGCAGTCATGTTAATTTGGCTGCTCGAATTGAATCTTATACAGTGGGAGGACAAATTTTAATTTCCGAAAATACCTGTAATGATGCCAATATTGACCTACAAATTGCTGGGCAATTACAAATAGAACCCAAGGGCATAAAACACCCTGTGACAATTTGTGAAATTCGTGGCATTGGCGGTAAATATAATTTATTCTTGCCTAAATATGATGAAGAAATGATCGTTCTCACTCAAAAAGTGCCTGTAGAATACTCCATTTTGCAGGGGAAACATACAGTAGGAACAGTATTTATGGGTGAATTGATTAGCCTCTCAGAAAAAGGAGCGCAGCTGCAATCGCCACATTCTTTAGAACTCTTGAGTAATCTCAAACTCAAGTTATTGATTGAAGCAGCAATGGCTACAGAAGAAGATATCTATGCCAAGGCGATCGAACAGTCTAATGTTGACGAGCATCTTTTTTTGCTTCGGTTTACAGCAGTTCCTCCAAAAGCGATCGCAATTCTCAATGCACTGCGTCAGGCTGGGTGAGATTAAGGCATCAATCTTGAAATGGTAACAAATGGAGGTGTATGTAAATAGGGTAAACCGAAAAAGTAGGTAGTCTAGCTTTTTCTAAAATAGTAACAATTGTTGCTGATACAACCAAGCGATCGCGGTAAGATTTTGGACTTAAGCCCGATCTAACTCCAATAACTCATAATTTTCAACGAATAATTAATAATTCGTAATTTCTGCTATGAAGCAACTCACTTGAGTTCTGGAGTTAAAAATATGATTTCTTCTAAAACTGAGATTCAATTACATCCTAAGAACAAATGACAAACGGAAACAAATTTCAAAGATTAGTAGAACTTGCAAATGATTATGGAATTATTTGCGAACCAACACCAGAAGAATGTTTGATTGCATCCTTGCCTGGAGATGATGATTTCTTATTAGCTTTTACTTGGTCTGGTACAGTTGAGGGAGAGCCGCCAGAGCATGAATTAATCGCAATTAGCGTACAGGATATAGTCAAAGAAGTTACCGTTGCAGCTTGGCAGATTCCTTTTTATTTATTCGGAAACGTTTTAAGACAAGCTCAGATGCTTGTCGCTGCCCACAAAGATTTTGTTAGCTAAGAGACAACCCATAACTAAAAACTGCTATCCCTGTCAGCTGTCTGTGGCAGGGATTTTTATTTCAACTACTGCTTTCAAGATTTATAAAATATAGGACTTACGCACTTTAGACATTGACTATTATGTGAAGAGTCAGCTTGTTAAACTAAAAGTCTTACCCTGCCTCGTTCCCAGGCTGTGCCTGGGAATGCAATCGAGTAGGCTCTGCCTACTTGTTTGACGGGAGACAAAGCCTCCCATAAGAGCATTACAAGGCTCTGCCTTGTAACGAGAGCTAATTCACAGTTGGCTGTCTTTGTTAATGCATAATATCAAGTTCGGGTGATTACTTATAATAAAACTTATCAATGTAGGTTGGGTTGAACGGCAGCGAAACCCAACATGAACAAGGATCAAGCGTTGGGTTTCGTTCCTCAACCCAACCTACAGATGTTATAAGTATTTAACTGAACCTGATATAAGTTCTAAAATATTATCTGTTGAAAGTAAAAAAACAAGGCTCTTCAGTTGTCACAAGTTCTAAACACTGTAACTCAAAAAATTAAAGTAGCAATAACAACAACTCTTTATGTGTTAACTACAGCTTTTTCTGTAGTTAATAACGCTTCTAGTTTAATAAGTAAAGCTTAAGTTGTTGTTAATACTGCTTAAACAGTAGTTATCAATGCTTAAGGTGTTATAACTTAACCCTTAAGCCGTTGTTACTATAGCTTTTTCTGTAGTTAATAACGTTTCTAGTTTGATAAGTAACACTTAAGCTGTTGTTATTACGGCTGAAGTTGTACTTATAAACATTTAAGTTGTCGTTAAGAGACAAGAAACTAATCTTCCCAGTCTTCATCTCCTTTCTCTAGATTTTTAACCGCCTGCTACTTAAATGCTACTTAAAACGGTAGCCTTAAATAATCCAGCAACTCACACACACTGCATCATGTTACCCAAACCCAAAAAACACTGGACACCCCAGCACTGGGCAAGTTGGAAGCCTTTTGGCATTGGCGAACAGTACCCTAACAACTACTGGGAAGTATTTCGGGCAATTTGGCTGTCTCGTGACAAACTACCATACACGTGGAATATCCTAAATAAAGGTGTCTGCGATGGTTGCGCTCTCGGAACAACCGGGATGAAAGATTGGACTTTAGATGGGATTCATCTCTGCAATGTCCGGTTGCGGTTGTTGCAGATGAATACGATGCCAGCTTTTGACCCTGTGCTATTGGCAGATGTTTCGCAGCTACAAAAGCAAAAAAGTGCCCAATTACGGGACTTGGGAAGACTCCCTTACCCGATGATTCGTCAACGTGGGGAAAAAGGCTTTCGCCGTGTGAGCTGGGATGAAGCTTTAGGGGTAATTAGCGATCGCATCCGCTCCACTACACCAGACCGCCTCAGTTTTTATGTTACCAGTCGCGGTACTGTCAACGAAACTTATTATACCACCCAAAAAGCTGTGCGGGCAATGGGAAGCAATAATATTGATAACGCTGCCCGCATCTGCCATTCTCCCAGTACAGCAGGATTGAAAGCTGCTTTGGGTGCTGGGGCTACCACTTGTTCTTATAAAGACTGGATTGGGACTGATTTATTAGTCTTCATTGGCTCGAATGTTGCCAATAATCAGCCTGTTACCGTTAAGTATCTCCATTATGCTAAAAAAGCTGGCACAAAGATTGTAGTTATTAATACTTACCGCGAGCCGGGAATGGAGCGCTACTGGGTGCCCTCAATTGTAGAAAGTGCCGTTTTTGGTACAAAGTTTGCCGAAGACTTCTTCTTAATCAACATGGGCGGGGATATAGCATTTTTAAATGGCACTATTAAACATATAATTGCTAACAACTGGGTAGACCAGTCATTTATAGATTTATACACAGATGGGTTTGCCGAACTCAAAGCATCGTTAGAAAGCCAATCTTGGGAAGAATTAGAGCGGCTTTCTGGAACATCCCGCGAGTCAATGTACGCTTTTGCCAAAATGGTCAAAGAAGCGAATAAAGCCGTATTTGTTTGGAGTATGGGTATTACTCAGCATGAATGTGGTGAAGATAACGTGCGAAGTATCATTAATCTAGCTCTCACCAAAGGATTTGTCGGTCGGGAAGGCTGCGGTTTAATGCCAATTCGCGGTCACTCTGGGGTGCAGGGTGGTGCAGAGATGGGATGTTACGCCACAGTTTTTCCTGGTGGTAAACCCATCACCTCAGAAAATGCTGCTCAATTGAGTCAGCATTGGGGCTTTGAAGTGCCAGCAAGTAAAGGTTTAATTGCTCCAGAAATGATTAACGCCGCACATCAGGGGGAAATAGATGTGTTGGTTTCTGTGGGCGGGAATTTTTTAGAAGTACTGCCAGAACCAGATTATGTGGAAACGGCGCTGAAGAAAATACCCCTGCGGGTACATATAGATATTGTTCTCTCCAGCCAAATGTTGGTGGAACCTGCTGATACTGTGGTGCTGTTACCTGCGACGACTCGCTACGAAATACCAGGAGGAGTCACAGAAACTAACACCGAACGCCGGGTAATTTTCAATCCAGAAATTCCGGGGCCGCGCATTGGAGAAGCGCGTCCTGAGTGGGAAGTGTTTTTAGAATTGGCAAGACGGGTAAAACCAGATTTGGCAGATAAGCTGGCTTTTGCGAACACAGCTGCTATCCGTCAAGAAATTGCTCAAGTTGTCCCGCAATATGCTGGTATTCAACACTTACAGCAAGCTGGCGATCAGTTTCAATATGGTGGCTCGCATTTGTGCTTTGGTTGGAATTTTCCGACAGCCGATGGGAAAGCACACTTTGGCGTATTATTGCCACGACAGAGAGAATTACCAGAAGGTTATTTTTTATTAGCAACCCGCCGAGGCAAACAATTTAATAGTATGGTGCAGGAACGCAAGGATGCAATTACTGGGGCGATGCGAGAGGCGGTGCTAATGAATGCTGCTGATGCTGTACAGTTGGGTTTAAAAGATAGCGATCGCGTCCTTCTTAAGAATGATTTAGGCGAGTTGTTGTGTCAAGTCTATATTGCCCCAATTCAGTCAGGAAACTTGCAAGTACATTGGCCAGAAGGGAATGTGCTACTAGATAAAAGTAAGCGATCGCTCGAAGGTGTACCCGATTATAATGCGATCGTGCGCTTGGAAAAAAAATGCGACAAATAGACCATTTGTAGAGACGCGATTCATCGCGTCTTTACCCAAGGATGCGTTGCTTGATATAATTTGCATCAAGACTACCGCAAAGATGAGCATCTCTGCGGTAGTTCTAAGTTAACCACTATTAAAGTAGAGCAAAAACAGCCAGGTCTAGCTTAATTTGCTACTTTCAGTTATCTCCAATTCTAGAAAGCTATTGAAAGTTCTTGGACTTACCTAACCGAACGTTTCCACGACACTCAACATGAAATTAATCCGTTGCTCAAACTCTAGTTTTTTGACCAATGCGACAAATTCATCCGTTTCACCAGGAAGTTGATAGTCCGAGGGCACTTGAATTATGGTTCCATTATCCATTCCTTGTGCCAGCAGAAACCAAACGTCTAATTTGGCATTGGGACTTAGACTATTATAGGTTTGGCTGATATCGTTAGCTGCACCATTAATAATGTCGCGTTGTGCTTGCAGTTGCTCTTCTTTAGACAAGTCCAAAAATTTGTCAAACACTGCTTTGGCAGGAGCTTCAACGCTTGGAGGAGGTGCTGGTTGTAGCTGCTCTTTAAGATCGAGATAACCGAACCAGAGTAAGGCTAGCTGAGTATCTACATCAAAGCGTTGAAAAGTTTCTAAAGCTGGTCTTGTTGCTTCATCAATTGTGTAAGTCATAAAAAACTCCAACTAAGTTAAGGCTATTTTGATTTCCTCAGTAACTCACCGAGAAAATTGCTTTCAGTGCTTCATACAACTTAACGAACAAATATAGATAGATAACCCTACTTAGGATAGGTATAGGACTTATTACATAAGACAGATATAGATAACTGAAATTGCTAGTTACAAAAATGCCTGCTTCGATGTATATGAAAGCTAAGTAACGTCTGTGACTCTAAGCGATCGCTTGAAGGAGTTCCTGATTATAATGCGATCGCACCTCTGGAAAAACAAACCTAGATTACGGTAAGTTTAAATCACCCATCTCACCCCAAGACTTGCAGCCATGTCCGCCGCCAAAGATTTTGAATTCCCAAATGATGTAATATTTCCTCTAGGGGATTTATATAGTGACGAACCACCTTTGGAAAGCGAATTACATCTACGCCAAATAATTCTGCTGTTGCAATCTTTGGAATTGTGGTGGCGAAACCGCAATGACTTTTACGCTGCGGGTAATCTAACAATTTACTACAGCCAGCGGCAGAAGAGATCGGAAGAATTTCGGGGGCCGGATTTTTTTGTAGTGCTGGGATGTGAACGCAAAGTCCGTAAAAGTTGGGTTGTTTGGGAAGAAGATGGGAAATATCCCAACATAATTGTAGAGCTTCTCTCGAATTCTACAGCCTCAACTGACAAGGGTTTGAAAAAACAAATTTTTCAAGATATCTTTCGCACACCAGAATATTTTTGGTTCGATCCCAATAATTTAGAATTTGCTGGCTTTATCTTGATTGGCGGTACTTATGAACCGATAGAACCTAATCCTCAAGGATGGCTGTGGAGTCAGCAGTTAAATTTGTACTTGGGTGTTTATGAACATAAATTGCGCTATTTCACTGCGGAAGGGAATATAGTTCCTACACCGGAAGAAGTCGCTGAACAAGAAAAGCAACGTGCTGAACAAGAACGACAACGCGCTGAACAAGAAAAGCAACGTGCTGAACGCCTAGCAGCCAAATTGCGAGAACTGAACATTGACCCAGAAAGTTTATAATGCCAGTAGGGTGAAAATTATAATTACAAATTAGTACTCAATGATTCTCGACAACCTCTATACCTGTCCTAGCTACTGATTTAAGATCGACATTCTGATTGTTTAGCAACACTACTATAGTGGTATTCTCACTGGGTAAATATGCAAGCAATGTTGCAAAGCCATAAGCTATACCACTATGCCCAATTGCTTTTGCTAAAGGAGATGAAAATCTTTCTACACCCAAGCCATAGCTATAGCCTGCACCATTATCTTTAAATTTCAGCATTTCTTTCATTATCTTCGGCGAGAGTAAGGTTTTTTTGACAAATAACGCTTTGGCGAACTTGGCTAAATCCTCTGCTGTTGAAACCAATCCCCCATCTCCCAAACCATTGCCATCATTGACTTCGGCGTAGCTATCTAGCTTACCATCCTTATTGCGATCGCCATAACCTGTAGCTACTTCTCCAATTGTCGGTTCGCGCAATTCTGTGAAGGTATGTTTTAATCCTAATGGTTTTAAAATCTGACTGCGGATTGCTTGGGCGAGAGTTCCCCTAGTGGTATTTTCAACAATCAGTTCCAAAAGAATGTAGTTGCAATCAGTATAAATAAATTTTTCTCCGGGATTTGCCTTCGGTTCTTCTTGATACATATACTGAATAGCTTCTCTGGCTGTCCAAGGCTGTGAGCGACTTCTTTTTGCAGTAGCTTGAAGAAATGCTTTTGTATCTAGGTATTCAGCAACACCACTGGTATGGTTGAGCAGTTGACGAACTGTAATTTTGTCGCTGTTGACAATATGAGGACTAATATCTCTTGGTAAGTAGGTTGCGATCGCCCGATCTAATTCTATCTTCCCTTGTTCTACTAACTTCAGCACAACCACCGCCACAAAAGTTTTACTCATACTGGCAATAGAAAAGCCATCTGTGGGTTTCATCCGGGTTTTCGTTGATAAGTTACTCACACCAGTTGCTCCCAGCCAAGAACCTTTAGGTGTAGTAATATACATAACTGCACCGGGGATTTTCTCTTCTACAACTATTTCATTTAAAAGTTTCTGTAATTGAGAACTTTTTCCTACGGTGGAGGTAGACATGACTTGTTTAGCAAGAGATTTTTCAATTACTCTCTGACTAATGTTATTAGCCACTAAGTATCCTGTAAAACCAAGGGAAATCACAAAGACTATTGCAAATAAAATTTTTCTGAAAGCCAAAAGTTTTAGGTTCATTTTACTTCCTAAACAGAAACATAGCCGTTCTAGCTCAACTGCACAAAGTAATTGGCAAACATCAACCTGACATCTGACATATAAATAGCATTACTTTGTTTCCAGATTAGTATCAAAATTTCAATTCACCAACTTTCACAAACATGAGAATCCTAACTAAAAGTAAAACCAAAGCCACTGTTTGGGTAGTGGAAAAAGGTCAAATACGGCCTCGTTTAGACCAACTTACCACCGAAGAACCTTTGGAAATTCGTCTTCTCCCTTTCCAGAAGACGGTAGCTGTAACAATGCGGACACCAGGGGCAGATTTTGAACTAGCAGCTGGTTTCCTCTACAGCGAAGGAGTCGTTAGCCGCAGGGAAGATATTCGACGTATCAGCTACTGCGTAGATGAATTGGTAGATGGTGAGCAGCGCCATAATATCGTAAATGTGGAACTGCGGGATGGGTTGATTCCAGATTTACAGCCTTTGGAGCGCCATTTCTACACTAGTAGCGCCTGTGGGGTGTGTGGTAAAGCAAGCCTTGAAGCTTTACGTCTGCGGGGATGTCCAGTGATTCCTTCTGGCCCAACGGTAACACCTGAGATCGTATACAGCCTACCAGACAAACTCCGGGCTGCTCAAGGTATCTTTACTGCTACGGGGGGTTTGCACGCTGCGGCTATCTTCGATATTCAAGGACAACTGTTAAACCTGTGGGAGGATGTTGGACGACACAATGCTTTGGATAAATTGATTGGTACAGCTTTGCTCAGTGATGAGTTGCCTTTAAATAATTGTATTGTCCTGGTTAGCGGGCGCTCTAGTTTTGAGATTTTGCAAAAGTCTACAACTGCTGGGGTTCCTATTGTCTGTTCTGTTTCTGCTCCTAGTAGTTTGGCGGTATCCGTCGCCAAGGAATTTGGGATTACCTTAATTGGATTCCTGCGCGGAGAACGGTTCAATATTTATACTGGTTTACAAAGAATAAATGCTGCTTAAGAACACTTTTATAGTGGCGTGGCGAGGCTAAATTGTTGCAAACAAATTTGTAGGTTGGGTTGAGGTTTTTTGATGAAAATTCTAAATCATAAAAATGGGATAAATCATCACAAAGACGCGATAAATCGCCGTCTCTACAATAATCAGTCTTTTGTAGAGATGGCGATTCATCGTGTCTCTTGCCTTAGAGGATGTTTGAAAAGTCTTGTTGTTGGTAGCAAAAAGTTTTAGATCCCCCTAAATCCCCCTTCAAAAGGGGGACTTTAAGAAGTTTTCCCCCCTTCAAAAGGGGGGCTAGGGGGGATCAATAAGTGCCTAAAATCACACCTAAGCACTTTTCAAACAACCTCTTAACCCGATCCGATCGATGTTGGGGTTTCCTGTTGCTCAACGCAACCTAAATCTAATGAACTATTTTAGCTGTCTTGAGCCAAGATATTGAACCTTTAATTGCTATGAACAAAAAAATTACATAAAGAAAAGCAACAAATTTAACTTCTTTAACGTAATACAACCAAATACCAATAACATCAACAATAATCCAGTAATACCAACTTTCAATCCTTTTTTGTACCATGAGCCACATAGCAGTAAAACTCATGATTGTTGTAAGTGCATCTAAATAAGGAAAAGAAGCTTTCTCTAGAAATATTGCAGGGAGTAACAGATGAATTTGACTCATCAAAGCTCCCGTTGCGAATGAAACTGCTATTGTAATTGCTGCAATCAAAACAATTTTACGCGGTGGACTATATCGAACCTGTAAAACTTTACCAGTATCAGATTCAGGTGTAATCCATCTCCACCAACCATACACACTAATAACTAAGTAATAGACTTGTTCTAACATATCCGCATACAAACGGATTTGATAAAAAAGTACCATGTATAGCAAGACGCTGACTATCCCAACAGGCCAAGTCAGAATCTTCCTCTGAGAAATTAGCCACACCGACCATACAGAAAAAATCGTTCCCAAGAATTCTACATAACTCATGGGATATCCCATAAGATTGAAGGCGATAGTATTGATACTCCAAAATTCAATCATTTTAATACACTTTATAAAATCATGTTTTTGAAAAATAAATTTCCTAAATTGCTATACTTTTGGTAGGATGACACTACTTTTTTAACCAGACTAATACGTGTATTTATATCGCCATAAATGCGAAAAAATGGAATCTTTCTAATAATTAAGTCGTTCTGAATCTGTTTTTGAAATATATTACGATTTGCCTCTCCAGAACGATCCCAGGTATCATCATAAGGGATATCTGAATCACAAAGAAATATTAAATCGTAGCGCGACATGGCTTGATGGGCAAGTTCTGCTAACTCTGGGGCAACAGTTTTGTGGTAATACAAGGAGAATTGATAGGTTGTCAATGCATTAGTATCTGTAAATAAATACTGGTTTGCTTGCAATAATAAGACTTCTTCACGTTCTAAATGTCCTTTGGCAATCTCCACAAGTTGCGAGAGCGAAAGTTGCCTATTAATTTGATATTTTTCCCAATACTCGCGCCCATACTCTGGCATCCATACAGTATTAAACTCTTTAGCTAATTGTGATGCAATGGTGGTTTTACCAGTCGAAGGAGCGCCCAGAAAAACAATATTGGCGATCAGATCGCGGTACACATCAGGATGTAAATACTCCCGAAATGCGTAAGCGTCGCTTCTTACTTGCGTTCCAGAAATTGGAAAAGTTTGGCGATCGCAATCTACGAGCCGATTAACTGCCCCCAGCGCCTGACTTACGTGTTCACCGTAAAATTCACTACAGTAAAAGTGGGTAATTTTTTTGGATTTTAATTGTTTCAGGATGTAATCTTCGTGCTTTTGCTTAATCTCAGGAGTATCACCAACCTCAGTTGGGCCATCCCACGCTTCAATCACCTGAATTTGTGGATAAATTTGACGCAGCCAATTCGCTCGAACTGTTAAAGGAATAGCAGTCACTTCTGGACACTCATAAATCATCACAAGTACCTCATCCATCTCTGCTAAGGCTGTTTCAATCACCAATTGATGCCCTTTATGGAGAGGCGCGTATTTACCTAGCGTGAGTCCGCATTTACCAGTCATAATTTTGACTTTTTATAGATATTTATTACTCTAAAAAAGAAATAATCAATGGTCAGGAAATATTGATTACAAAAGAGTTTATGCCTGAAAAGGAAGCTCGTTCAGCAATTGCTAAGTTTTTTCTTGGTTCAAAAGAAGCTTATCGATCTAGTACCGCAAGGCGGAATTAAAAAATAAACGCCGTCTCTACAATAATTAGTCTTTTGTAGAGACGGCGATTTATCGCGTCTTTGTGATGATTTATTGCATCTTTAGCGATCTAGAATTCAGATGAGATATTAGCTAACTTAGTCCATTAGATGCTGCTGTACTTGTGAAACTAGTTCATTTGTCCAGTAGTTGGTGAGTTCGGCATTGGCTGCTTCCACCATTACTCTAATGACTGGTTCTGTGCCAGAGGCGCGAACCAAAATTCTGCCGGAATCGCCCATTGCAGCTTCAGCAAGAGCGATCGCTTGTTGCACAGGTTGGCAATCTTGCCATCCCAAACGGCGATCGCGATCGACAACGCGCACATTCCGCAACAATTGTGGATAGGTTTGGAAGCTTCGATCTACTAATTCGCTCAAGGGAACACCCGCCTCTTTTAGCAAAGATGCTATGTGTAATGCTGTTAACAAGCCATCTCCAGTTACGGCATAATGACGGCAAAGAATATGCCCTGATTGTTCGCCACCTAACATTGCTCCAGTCCGCTGCATTTCGGCTTGCACGTATTGATCGCCAACTGCGGTACGAATTAAGTTACCACCAATTTGCTGCCAAGCTTTCTCAAAGCCTAAGTTGGCCATGACTGTAGATACAATCAAGTTGTCTGGCAATTGTTGGTTTTGTTGTAAGTGCCGTCCCCACAGGTAGAGAATGTAATCACCGTTAACTTGTCTGCCTGTATTGTCTACTGCTAAGACGCGATCGGCATCGCCATCGAAGCCAAAGCCGATATCGGCGTTGTGTTCTTGTACGGTTGCTGCCAGAATATCTAAGTGGGTGGAACCACAGTTAACATTAATGCGATCGCCATCTGCTTCGTTATGCAAGCAGATTACCTCCGCCCCCATTTCTGTAAATACTGATGGTGCTAACCCAACTGCGGCTCCCCATGCCAAGTCTAAAACAATCTTCATTCCCTGAAGATTTAAGGCACCATTCAAGGGTTTTTTCAACGCCGAGCTATAATCTTCCACTAACTCGAAACGTGAGTAATGCCGTCCGCAATTACTGACTCTAGCGATCGGTGATATCTTGCCACGCAGTCCGGCTTCAATTTCTGTCTGCAATATTTGCGGCAACTTCCCACCATTACCACCAAAAACCTTAATCCCATTGTCTTCTGGAGGATTGTGGCTGGCAGAAATCATCACTCCGCCAATGGCATCACTGATACTGGTGAGATAGGCAACGCAAGGAGTGGGGCATAATCCCAAATACCAAACCTCTAACCCCGCTGCTGTTAACCCTGCACTCAAAGCCATTGCCAGCATATCGCTGGAGTTTCTAGAATCCTGTCCGAGAATGACTGGCCCTACTTGAGTAGCATGGTTACGTAAAACAATCCCCGTCCAAAAACCAACTTGCAATGCTAGAGGCGCACTTAGTAATTCTCCGACTCGCCCGCGAATCCCATCTGTGCCAAATAAGGGATTTGCAGGTAGTGGGATTAAATTCAGTCCAAAACTGCTCTCAATCCCTTTGCCCAATCCCTCAACTTCAGAAGTAGAACCCCCAGAAATGCCCGATGTCCGAGTTATAGATGAAACCATATTTTTAAACACTCCACACAATCACACTGAAAAATAAATAGCACTTAAGACTTTATTCAGCAATTTTGACATGCTTTTTCTCTTTAGAAATTCATTCTAGATCGAGCTATATTTACGTAATAATACTGAATTTTTCTTTCTTAGATTGTAAATCTTTGATAAAGTCAGTATTGGTTTTTACGTTATTAGTAAAGTCTCCACATCTTAGCTAATTATTCCTTTTATGCCGACAATTTTCGTTTTGATTTTTATCTGTATTAGTTCACACTTTACAATCCTATTATTCAGTAACTATGTAATAAATATTACTGTTGGTGGAGCGCATAATTTTTCACCCAGGCTGAGAATGAAAGCAAGATTCAGCTAATAACAACAAAAAATCAAAATACTGAAATCTAAAATTCTGTTCTCTTAGCCTTGTCGCTGTGTAAAAAATTACAAAATCATCGCAGCTTAAAAAATTTTAATATAAATTCTCATCAAATAGTTTTAAGGTAACGTTTTAATGGCTTTTTTAGCCGTTAGTGAATTAAAACTCCGGCAGTAAACTTTTTAAAGTTGAGAAATTTAGCATGAGCAGCAATTTAGCAACCAAATTACGTGTAGGCACTAAGAAAGCCCACACAATGGCAGAAAACGTAGGTTTTGTCAAGTGCTTTTTAAAAGGAGTAGTGGAAAAAAACTCTTACCGGAAACTTGTTGCTAACTTCTACTTCGTCTACTCAGCGATGGAAGAGGAAATAGAAAAGCACCGCCAGCACCCAATAGTTTCTAAAATTAACTTTCCTCAGCTAAACCGCAAGCATAGCTTAGAGCAAGACCTGAGTTATTATTTTGGTGCAAACTGGAGAGAGCAAATCAAACTATCTCCCGCAGGTGAAGCTTATGTACAGCGCATCCGAGAAATATCTGCTACAGAACCGGAATTGTTGATCGCCCATTCATACACTCGTTACATAGGTGACTTATCCGGGGGACAAATTCTCAAAAATATTGCTGTTACAGCGATGAATTTGTCTGATGGACAAGGAACAGCTTTTTATGAGTTTCCAGAAATTACTGATGAGAAGGCATTCAAAGCCAAATATCGGCAAACTTTGGATGAATTACCCCTTGACGAGGCGGCAACCGATCGCATCGTTGATGAAGCTAACGCCGCCTTTGGCACAAACATGAAGCTGTTCCAGGAATTGGAAGGTAATTTGATCAAGGCGATCGGTGTGATGCTGTATAATACTCTTACACGGCGTCGTACACGTGGTAGTACTGAACTCGTCACAGCTGAGTAATCGTGTTGAGATTGCGGAGTGTGGTGTGTGGAGTCATAAGTTCAGATAGCCTGATGAAGGATAATTCATAGGTGTTTCTGGCGAAAGAGCGATCGACGCTCAAAATATTTAGGGGCAATAGCCTTGTGACTGCTTTTGATATGTGAAAGCAAGCATTGGGAGATTGCCCCTCAACTATGATTAAAGGCTTCAAATCTGGCTTCGGCTTGGGCTGTATGTTCGCGAACGATCGCAAACGCACTCATTGCTACTTTAATCTGACGCCCGTAGCGATCGCTAGCCAATCTTTTCACTTTCTGCACCAATGCTGTCGTTTTTTGTGGCTCGTCAGCATTGATAAATAAATAATCTCCCAGACGAGCCGCTAGATTAATTGCCCGATCTGATTCACCAGCAATGAAAATAGGTGGTGTTGGTATAGGCTTATCTGCGAGAATACCACCCTTAATAGTGTAATATTTACCAACGTAATTAAAGTCTTCGACTGTCCACAGCCCCTTGATTACATCAATGTACTCTTCTAATCGCGCGTAGCGATCGCTGTGGGGTAGCCAGATATCTCCATAGCTTTCTATTTCTAATTTCCACCAACCTGCAATACCACTGAGAGCAAATCTGCCGTTACTGAGTTGATTTTGAATGTTTGCACTCAAATTGGCCGCCACCGCAGGTAGTTTAAAACTAGGTTTACAGCCGCAACAATCTTGATATTCTTGGTGTTCAAACTTGCTAAAGCTGCTGTAATCCAGGCATCAGCGACATTATAGTTAGGCCCAATCACGACATCGGAAAAATTGTTGTCCGATCATTACAAAACTACGGTAGTACGATCGATTTATGGTATATTACGACCATCAGATCCTGAAATTGTCTACTTCTAAACTCACAGTATCCAGCCGCTCTCAAGCTTTCGATTTTGACTAAAATTTTGCCCGATTAAGTTTTAGCTGATTTGTTAGCGATCGCAAATTAGGCTTTGTTGCTTCAATTGCAAACTTAGACAAATAACCAAGCAGTTTCAATTACAAACGTACAATTATGGTAGATATTAAGTTCGCATACTGGATTCCCAACGTTAGCGGGGGGCTAGTAGTAAGTAAAATTCCCCAACGAACAGATTGGACTTATGAATACAATGCTCAACTGGCTCAAACAGCTGAAGAAGTCGGGTTTGAATATGCTCTAGCACAAGCCAGATTTATCGCCAGCTATGGCGCTGAGTACCAGCTAGAGGCATTAACAACCGTGTCAGCCTTAGCTCCAGTCACCAAGAAATTAAAGCTAATTGCGGCAGTTCACCCTGGATTGTGGCATCCGGGAGTAGTTGCCAAAATCGGTGCCAGTATTGATTTTCTCTCTAACGGTCGGTTTGCTCTGAATGTAGTTAGCGGCTGGTTCAAAGATGAATTCACTATATATGGCGAACATTGGTTAGACCATGACGAACGCTATCGTCGTTCAGAGGAATTTATTCGCGTTCTCAAGGGTTTATGGACTGAGGATGAGTTTCACTTTAAGGGCGACTTTTACCGGATTAACGGCGGTTGGGTGAAACCTAAACCAATTAATCAGAATCCCCACCCGGAGATATTCCAAGGTGGTAACTCCAAGGCTGCACGGCGGATGGCTGGCCGGGTGTCTGATTGGTATTTCATGAATGGCAACACCATAGAAGGTGTGAAAGAGCAGATTGCAGATGTGTCTGAATTAGCTCGTCAAGAAGGACGCAAAATCAAGTTTGGTCTGAATTCCTTTATCATCGTGCGAGATACGGAAGCAGAAGCCCATGAAGTATTGCGCGATATTATTGCCCAAGCTGATGTAGAAGCTGTCAAAGGATTTGGCGAAGCGGTGAAACAGGCGGGATCTTCTAGTCGTGAAGGTCAGGGAATGTGGGCGAATTCCAATTTTGAAGACTTAGTGCAGTATAACGATGGCTTCCGTTCAGGCTTGATTGGTACGGCTGAACAAGTTGCTGAAAAGATTCGCCAGTTCCATGAAGTGGGAGTTGATTTAATTCTTGGCGGCTTCTTACACTACACAGATGATTTGCCAGCATTTGGTAAGACAGTAATACCAATTGTGCGCGAATTGAAAGCTAATCGTCGTGCAGCTGATGAATTGGTTCAGGTGTAGCTAGTTACCCTGAGTTAACTACTTCTGCAAGTAGTTGTGTAATTTATCCGGGCAACTGGTAAATCGTTCAATGGTTAAGCCCATCCCTACAAAAATTCAGATTCAATCTGTTAGAAGTTACGCAAAATAACTTTCAAATTCTAATTCCTACGTGTAACGGAGATTTTGTTCAAGCCGCAAGTGTCCTGCTCTGTGCTTGGAATGGTTCGTTTTTCCGTTGTCAATTATTTAATCGCAATCAAGAAGGAGTTATATTATGACATCAATAATTAATACTGACCAGAAGGCACATATTATTCGGGACGATCGAGAAGCGATCGCGATCGCTCATGAATTAGCAGCTGAGTTTGCCAAGGGAGACTCAGAACGCGACCAAAATCGACGTTTACCTGCTGAAGAAGTAGAAAAGTTTTCTCAAAGTGGATTGTGGGGAATTACAGTCCCGAAAGAGTATGGTGGTGCTTTTGTGTCGAATGCCACATTAGCAGAAGTAGTTAAAATCATCTCCGAAGCCGACTCTAGCCTTGGTCAAATTCCCCAAAACCACCTATATATGGTGGAAGCAGTCCGCTTGGATGGTACAGATGAGCAGAAAAAGTTCTTCTTTGATTTGGTTCTACAAGGTAAACGTTTCGGTAACGCCTTTTCGGAAATTGGCACCAAGTCTGTCAACGATGTGCAGACAAAATTAACACCAGATGGATCTGACTTCGTACTCAACGGACGCAAATACTACTCTGCTGGGGCACTATTAGCACATTGGGTTCCCGTTATTGCCAGCAATCCAGATGGTAAGACAGTGGTAGCATTTGTCGAAAGAGATGCCCCAGGATTGACGCTACTTGATGACTGGACAAGCTTCGGACAGCGTACCACTGCCAGTGGCACTACCATTATTGAAAATGTGAAAGTTAAGGCAGAATATGTAATTCCGCACTACTTATCCTTTGAGAGGGCAACACCAATGGGTGCGATCGCGCAAATCATCCAAGCCGCCGTAGACGTGGGAATAGCTAAAGCCGCAGTCCGTGACACCATCTACTTTGTCCGCAACCATACGCGCCCTTGGGTTGACAGCAATTTAGAAAAAGGATATGAAGATCCGCTAACGCTCTATAACTTAGGCAATGTCCAAATTCAAGTTCACGCTGCTGAAGCGTTGCTGCGACGTGCGGGCGAGTTTATCGACATTGCCAACGAGTCAGGTTTAGAAGAACCCAAAGTAGTTGAAGCATCGATCGCAGTTGCTGAAGCCAAAGCATTGGCGACGGAAGCAGCATTACTAGCTACCAACAAGTTATTTGAACTAGCAGGTACTAAATCCACATTGGAGCAATTCAACTACAATCGCCACTGGCGAAATGCCCGCGCTCACACACTCCACGATCCCGTCCGTTGGAAATACTACGCTGTTGGCAACTACTTCCTCAATGGTGTCTACCCTCCACGGCATCCTTGGCTGTAATTGCCGTATTTTCTATTGGGGTCAATCAATTTTGGATTTTGGATTTTGGATTGACCCCATGTAATAATGCAGAAGCTTGAATAAAGAATTGTAGATTTTGGATTGATTCCACAAATAAATTTGCTTGCTCATAATTGCTCCTCACAATAGGGCTAACAGGAGAAGTTGCAAGATATGCAATTAATCGAAACTGAAGAATCTCAAAATTATCTCGATCTAGCTAAGTCTTTGGCAGGGGAATTTGCCCAGACTGCTGTAGCGCGGGATGTTAAGGGAGGAACACCAAAACATGAACGCGATCGCTTGCGTAAAAGCAACTTGCTGAAACTAATCGTACCCACAGAGTACGGTGGTTTAGGGCAAAACTGGATTACCATTCTGCAAATTACCCGCGAGTTTGCTAAAGTTGATAGTTCCATTGCTCACGTCTTTTCTTACCACCATTTAGGTGTAGTAATTCCGCATATCTTTGGTTCGGCAGAGCAAAAACAGCGATATTACTCAGCAACTATTCAAAATAATTGGTTTTGGTGCAATGCCCTCAACCCTTTAGATAAAAGAGCTACTCTGACACCGGAAAATGATTATTTCCGTCTCAACGGGATTAAAAGCTTTTGCTCTGGCTCTCAAGACTCGGATATATTGCCGATCGGTGCTATTCATCAAAAAACTAGTGAATTGAATATTTTGGTAATTCCTACCCAACGGCAAGGCGTTACTGTTCGTGATGATTGGGATAATATCGGGCAACGTCAAACAGATAGTGGTAGCGTTACTTTTGAAAATGTGTTGGTGTACCCTGACGAAATTCTTGGTAGTAGAGAAAAACCCAGTCAACCCTTCAACACCATTCGCGCCTGCTTAACTCAATTGAATCTTGCTAATATCTACCTGGGAATTGCCCAAGGAGCATTTGAAGCTGCTAAAACATATACTGCCACTAATACAAAACCTTGGCTGACATCAGGTGTAGAAAGTGCAACCCAAGATCCTTACATCCTCCAGCACTATGGCAAAATATGGGTTGAACTCCAAGCAGCTAAGAGCTTGACTGAGCAAGCAGGAGAATTATTACAAGCGGCTTGGGAAAAAGAATGGTCACTCACCGCCGAACAACGTGGGGAATGTTCGCTTTGCGTCGCTACTGCCAAAGTTGCAGCGACTAGAGTCGGTTTAGACATTACCAACCGCATTTTTGAAGTTATGGGCGCACGCGCTACTGCGGCAAAGTACGGCTTCGATCGCTATTGGCGTAATCTCCGCACGTTTACTCTCCACGATCCGGTAGATTACAAAATTCAAGAAATCGGAAATTGGGCGTTAAATGATGAACTGCCAAAACCTAATTTTTATTCATAGATAATCGGTCTTTCAAGACGCGATAAATCGCGTCTCTACATTAGGGTTTTGGTATTAAGTTATATCGATTATTTCACCAAGGCTTCGGCGTGAGAACTATTTCTCTGGGCGAAATCATCCTATAATTCAGCAACGCCTAATTTATTTGTTAGAAATCCTTTATTCAGCGATTAAGGTTTTGAGAGCGTCTTGAGCATCAGCGTTTTCTGGATCTATTTTTAATGCTTGCCGAAAAACTGTTGTGGCCTCTTGTTTTGAGCTATCACCTTCATCATAGGAAATCTCTCGACCAAGTTTGATGTAAAGTTCAGCCATTTTGCGACGTGGAATCATATTCGCTAGCGGCTGATAAAAAGCCATGACAGCAGGAAAGCCTTTTTGCTTGTAAAGTGGCAAATTTATATTGGAGCAAGTGTCATAACTGCCTTCACCAGTTTTTACCACCTTTTGGCAAATTCCCATAGCTTCATCTAGATTCTCGTGTTGAGCTAGTGCTTGACTCAAGTTACTGTAATAATAATCCGTAGGTTCTTTGGCAACAGCTTGACGGTAAAGAGCGATCGCTTCTTCTGGTTTTTCTTGTTTCATCAAGACATCGGCCAGTTCTATATATGTTGAAGTCTCAGGTTTGATTTTAATTACTTGGCGGTAAGCAGCGATCGCTTCATTGATGAAGCCACGCTCTAATGAAAGTGATGCCAAACGCTCATAATAGACTTCATTTGTGGAGTCATTTTTATTTGCTTGACGATAGATATCAACGGCTTCTTTATATTCCAGCATGTCACCTAGATAGTAGTAAGCCAGATAACTCTTGGGATCAATTTTCAAGGCCTCGCGGTGAGCAGCGATCGCTTCTTCTCGTTTGCCTAATTTACGCAAGATATTACCTAAGTTGTTGTAATTATCTGCATCCGGCTGAAGTTTCAGCGCTTGACGGTAAGCTAAGAGTGCTTCCTGTGTATTACCAATTTCCATCAGCTGTGAAGCTAAAGTGTAGTAGTAATACGTGCTATTGTCAGGCTCAAGTTTGATAGCTTGACGAAAAGCGGCGATCGCTTCTGTGGGTCGTCCCTTTTTTGCGAGAAAATTACCTAAATTGATGTAACTATCAGCACTGGGATTTAATTGCAACGCTTGGCGATAAGCAGCGATTGTCTCTGCAATCTTGCCTTGGTTAGATAGGATATCTGCCAGTTTGGCGTAAGCAGAGCTATTTTTGCGATCGCGCTCAATCAAACTCCGCCAAATATTAGCGGCTTCTTCATAATTTTTCACTTCTTCAGCAGATGTTGCTTTTTGTTCCAACTCCTCTACCGTTTGTGCCACAGTGATTTGAGGAATTAAAGCCAAACCTAAACTCAACAAAAACGACAATATTTTCAGGTTTACCATAGACTTTCAGCTTAAAATAACTAAGTCAATCTTCAAACCAAGCTTAATCTCAGTATTTAAGTTTGTAACCCGTAAAACTTACCATACTGGGTAAATCAGGCAAAAATATGGCTACGAAAATTCCTGTCACAGTAATCACAGGCTTCTTAGGTAGTGGAAAAACCAGCCTAATTCGCCACCTGCTACAAAATAACGAAGGACGGCGCATTGCCGTTTTAGTCAATGAATTTGGCGAACTCGGTATTGATGGCGAATTATTAAAATCTTGTCAAATTTGCCCCGAAGATGGTGAGGGTGACACTAATATCTTTGAATTAACCAACGGCTGCTTATGCTGCACCGTGCAGGAAGAGTTTTACCCGACGATGCAAGAGTTAATCAAGCGGCGAGATAGCATCGACTGCATTTTGATTGAAACCTCTGGTTTAGCTTTACCAAAACCGCTGGTGAAGGCTTTTCGCTGGCAAGAAATTCGCAACGCCGCCACTGTAGATGCTGTAATTACCGTGGTAGATTGTGCGGCGGTAGCGGCGGGGACATTTGCTAGCGATCCAGAAGCGATCGCAGCCCAGCGACAAGCAGATGATAATCTAGAACACGAAACACCCTTGCAAGAACTGTTTGAAGACCAACTTGCTTGTGCAGACTTGGTGGTGTTAAATAAAATTGACTTGGTAGATGCCGAGACAAAAGCCAGAGTTGAGGAATTGATTAAGCAAGAGTTGCCCAGAGTGGTGAAAATTGTCGAGAGCGATCGTTCTCAACTAGACGCATCTATATTATTAGGATTCCAAGCCGCAGTCGAAGATAATTTAGATTCTCGTCCTAGTCATCACGATACCGAAGAAGACCACAATCACGACGAAGAAATTACTTCAGCTAACTTAATTTTGGATCGTACCTTTGATCCCGAAAAGCTGCAACAGCAGTTGCAAACATTAGTACAACAACAAGAAATTTACCGGATTAAAGGCTTTGTTGCAGTGCCAAATAAATCCATGCGCTTAGTGATGCAAGGTGTGGGAACTCGATTTGATAAATTTTACGATCGCCCCTGGAAACCAGAAGAAGCTAGGCAAACACGCTTAGTTTTCATTGGGCGTGATTTGAATTCTTCAGAAATCGAATCACAACTTGTAGCTTTATAATTATACCCAGATCCCCGACTTCTTTAAGAAGTCGGGGATCTTTCTCCTGAGAGTTACTAGTTATGAATAATTAGTTAATTCAAAACAAAAATTCTTCACTTTACAAATATATGACGATTTCTCAACTATTTAATGTTGCCAACCTTTTTGTCTTGCCATTTTGGGCGCTGATGATTTTATTGCCGAACTGGAAAGTGACACGACAGGTAATGTCATCATATCTACCTTTTGTGCTGTTAGCAGGGACATATTTATATTTGTTTATTAACAGCATTACTCCAGAAAATGCCCAAGCTTTATCGAATCCTCAATTAGCTGATATTGCACGATTTTTTGCAGATGAAACAGCTGCGGCAACAGGTTGGATTCATTTTTTAGTGATGGATTTATTTGTCGGTCGCTGGATTTATTGGGAAGGACAGAAAACAGGTGTTTGGACAATTCACTCTCTGGCTTTATCTTTGTTCGCTGGGCCTTTGGGATTACTGTCTCACATTTTAACTGACTGGATTACTAAGAGATTTTTCCCAAAGTTTCAGCAGAATGAAAAGGCGACATTAGCAGAACAAGAAGTATCATCAACTGGCACATAGCAATAGGGGCGCACATCTGTGCGCCCCTACTAATGATAATTGCTAATAGCTTACTTCACATTACCAATTATCTCATTTTAAAATCATTAACCGTTGCCGTGTCTATAGTCAGCATCTATCCAGCAGCGTGGTAGAACTTCACCTGAAGGAAAAACAAGATTTTGTTTTTTAAAAGTTTCAGGTTGCTGTTCTTCTTGACCTTCTTGGTCTTTCGCTTGAACAACATCAGTATTCGGGTCAATTAATTCCTGAATTTCAACAATTTTTACCAATTCACCACTATCTTTGACTTGTAAAAGCATAGAAATTGCCTCAATGAGTTTGCATGAAAGTTAAGAGCAAGTTTAAGATAAACTCATTCTCGTCTCAACCAATTTAGAAGGTCGAGATTCCTTAATTGTTAAAGGAAATTTTTACCAGATATGTATAAATAAATTACACAAAATTTATCTATGTGTCTCTGTGGTTTTTATCTTTATAAAATTGACACAACAAATTAATCCTCAATCCAGCATTTCAAATCAAATCATGAAATACTGACCGAGAAAATTGTCTAATTCAAATAATCTTGGTTGTAGATATTAGATTTCGCGTTGATATTTTTCTAAAATATCAACTAATGTTACTTGGCATTGCACTGGTAGTAAATCACTTAAAGGAAGTTCGCTTCTACCGCCGCCAATTTTTACTGTAATTGATTTCAAGACTTTTAAAACTCGATCTTCACTTACATCGTTGGAAGTAATTAAGGGATACAACTGTTCAGCAACAAGGGTGTGCAGTTTGGCATTAGATAAATAAAGATGCCATTTGGCAATGTCTATGTAGACATTTTCGCCAATTTCAGCTGCTAGGGCTTCCAGTAGTTCTGTGGTGTTAGTCTTTGCCATAAAAATAACCCTACGTTAAGAAAAAGTGCGAAATCTCAAGCTTTTTACATTATCGCTCAATTAATAGGCCGATTCTACTACCACAGGTTACAATCGCCCCAGCATCAGCAATCCGTCTTCAGGTGGATTTTGGTGGAGTTTCGCTGTAATTGGCGATCGCACTAATATAAATTAGATGTGCTAACACTATTCCCGTCCAACTTAGCGTTACCAAAGGCAGCCACTCCCAGGTAGTGTCTTTCAAAATGTGGAAAAACCACAACCCGGAATTAATACAAGCAGCGATCGCCACATGGATGGCAAAATTCATCCGGTCATCAATCTTGCGGTAATCAGGGTCTTTGCGATCGGGTTTGCGAGGCCAACGAGGAGGCATAAATATTTGTTACAGATTTAAATACACCTTACTCATTCTAAGGTTTTTAGTGCAGTCGTTGCGATTAGACTTCTAGAAGCAGTCATAATTGAATTGAAAGTCAAGCACAGCTGGGTTAAAACCTATGACTATCTTTGAGCAAATAGATCCCGATCTCCTCTATCCAGATGGTGACGGCAAACCAATGGCAGACAATACAGAGCAATATCGTTGGATTGTCCTGATTAAGGAGAATTTAGAGATTCTGTTTGCTAATAATGACAATGTTTTGATTGCAGGAGATTTGCTGTGGTATCCTGTCCGTTCTCGGCTGATTACACCGACTGCACCTGATGTGATGGTTGTCTTCGGTAGATCAAAGGGAAAACGTCGTTCTTATCGTCAGTGGCAAGAGGATAATATTCCGCCGCAAGTAGTCTTTGAGATTCTTTCTTATAGTAATGATACCAAGGAGATGGAGCGTAAGCTGGAGTTTTACGATACCTATGGTGTTGAAGAATACTATTTATACGACCCTGAAAGTTTTCAACTAGATGGCTGGTTGCGGCAAAACAACCATTTGAATAAGCTATGGCAAATGGATAGTTGGATCAGTCCCCGTTTGGGAATTAGATTTCAAACGGGGCTTGGAGAGTTAGTAATTTACCGTCCAGATGGACAGAGATTTTTGAATTCCCTGGAACTCAATCAACGGGCTGAACAGGCTGAGTTATTGGTAGAACAAGAACGTCAACGCGCTGAACAAGAACGTCAACGCGCTGAACAGTTAGCAGCATATTTGCGTAATCTCGGCATTGATCCTGATAATCTTCCGTGAATGGGGAGTGGGGATGAGGCAGTGAGAAATCCAAGGGGTGGGGAGGTGTGGGAGGTGTGGGAGGATGGGGAAGAAGTCTTACCCCCCACACTCCCCACACTCCCCACACTTCCCACACTCCTCTTCCCCTGAAGCCTACACTATGCGTGAGAAATCCGGGATAGAGTAGCTTATTACTCTGCCGACGAATAATCTCCAGATTTCCCGCCACTTTTACTTATTAAACGAATCGATTCAATTTGAATCGACTTTTCTAAAGCTTTTGCCATATCGTATAAAGTCAAAGCAGCGACAGAAACGGCAGTTAAGGCTTCCATTTCTACACCGGTTTCAGCTTTGGTTTTGACTGTGGCTTGAATTTGATAACCCGGTAGTTGGGGATCGGGTGTGATTTCGACTGCGATTTTTTGCAAAGGCAACGGATGACACAGAGGAATTAAAGTGGCTGTTTGCTTGGCTGCCATAATCCCAGCCAATCTTGCAGTTGCCAACACATCCCCTTTTGGGACATTTCCGGCTTGAATGGCAGCGAAGGTGGCTGGCAGCATTCGTACATTGGCAGCTGCTACTGCTTGGCGAATACTAGGTGCTTTATCAGACACATCCACCATCTGTGCCTGTCCTTGGGGATCTAGATGGGTTAAGTTGGCAAAATTAGCTGGAAAATTATCTTGCGCCATTTGGTTAGAACGTGTTAATATAGATTGTCGGTAAGGGCGTGTAGCTCAGTGGACTAGAGCACGTGGCTACGGACCACGGTGTCGGGGGTTCGAATCCCTCCTCGCCCGTTTTAAAAAGTTAAGAGTTGAAAGTTAGGAGTGATGAATTAAATTTCATCACTCCTAACTTTTAAGTTTTTCAAAGCGTAGGCATCTGGAACTAGACCTAGTGCAAAGCGCAGTGAGTTGGATAGGTTTTTGCTCGAATGGGTGAGGAAGAGGACAAGTGCTAGAGAAGTGATTGCAGCACCGTAGCCAAACATATCGCGGTAGCCTACAAGTTCTGCGATGATACCCAAAAGAGGAGCAGCGATCGCAATTCCCAGATCGAGTCCAGCTATGCATATAGCAAAAATTTTCCCCCGTTCTTGCGGCAGGGAACGGTCTGCCATCATCGTAATCATCATCGAGATCAGTGTACCACCACCAGCACCTTCAGCGATCGCAGCCAGTAAGAAAACCATCGGGCTGTAAGCCTGCCACAGCAGTATTAACGCCAAAACGTAGCAAAAAATCCCAAAGGTAATAAACAAACCCCGCCCGAAGCGATCGCTTGCTTTACCAGCAAATATCCTGATACTAAAACTAGAAATTGCCGCAGCCGTAAAAAACAGTCCGCCATTGAAGTCCACCTCAGTGGATTTGAGGAACAACGACACAAAGGTATGTACAGCACCAACAGACAAACCAACCAGCAACATAACTATAGTTGGAACTCTCACCCGTGGACTGCCCAAAATTTGCCAAAAGTTGCGATCTTGTCCCTCTGTCTGCTCATGCGTTTGCACTGGTGGATTCGTAACTTGTAAAATCCCTAAGAGGGCAACAAAACCTAATTCGGCGGATAAGAGAAATAATATCCCGTAACCACTTGTAGCTTCTAAATACCCTCCCAAGGCCGGGCCAATTGCTAAACCAAGGGGAGTTGCTAGGGTCATGTACCCAATGATTTCACCACGAGTTTCAGCTGGAGCGAAATCTGCGACTAAGGCACTGTAGCCAGTAGTAAAAGCGGCAACACTAATGCCGTGAAAAATCCGCACTAGGATTAATAGCCCAATCGATTTGGTTGCCAAGTAACCAAAGGGTGCGATCGCAGCTACGATCGTACCAATCAACAAAACAATTTTGCGACCGCGTTCATCGGCTAATCGTCCTAGCATTGGGCGAGATAGCAATAAACCAATGGCGAAACTGCCCATAACAAGACCAATTTCTTGCTTGCTTGCGCCCACATCATCGATGTAAAGCGGTAGAGTTGGCAAGAGCGAAGACAGGCTCGACCAGAATAATAAACCTGCTGTGAATAAGATCAGCAGGTTGTGCCGCAGTTCGGCATTAAATGTATTAAATGCTTTCAAGGTAGATGCAATTTAACTAGTTTTTTGTCATTTGTCACTTGTCCTTTGTCATTTGTCTAGAGTCAACCAATATTTACTCTTAATTAACGTGAGTTCGATGAACCTCTCCCTCCCAGCCTCCCTCTCCGAAACGGAAAGGGAGGAGCAACGAAAAATTCAGCTTTTTACTCCCCTCTCCGCGTCGGAGAGGGGTTGGGGGAGAGGTCAAATAAGACTTGTCGAACTCACGTTTAATTATTTGCTAATGACCAATGACCAATGACTACTATTGTTACGTTACTTAACATTTTTTGCTACCACCTCTCGCACGCGATAGATAGGCCTTCCTTGGGATTCGTGGTATGTACGCATGAGCAATTCTGCTAAAAGTCCGAAGCAAAACAACTGCACTCCCGTTAGTAGCAGCAGAACTGCTAAAATCAGCAAGGGGCGATTGCCAATCATCTCACCTAAAGCCAATTTGACGAAAGTCAAGTAAATTCCGATCGCAGTGCCCGAAAACATTGAAATCAAGCCCAACAGCCCAAAAACGTGCATTGGGCGGGTGAGGAATTTTTTCATAAACAGAATGGTTAACAAATCCATCAATACCCGGAATGTCCGCCAAATTCCATATTTACTACGACCAAAGCGGCGGGCATGATGACGTACAGGTATTTCGGTAATTCTAGCTCCTTCGATGTACGCCAAAGCGGGTAAAAATCGGTGTAATTCTCCGTAGAGATTCATATCTGCCAAAAGTTCTGCACGATAGGCTTTCAGCGAACAGCCATAGTCATGAATATTCACGCTAGTGGTGCGGCGAATTAGCCAATTGGCAATTTTGGAAGGAAGTAATCGATTTACAGCCCCATCTTGGCGTTTTTGCCGCCAGCCACTTACCAAATCGTAACCATCATCCAGCTTTGCTAATAACATGGGGATATCAGCCGGATCGTTCTGGAGATCGGCATCTAAAGTAACGATCGCTTTACCGACTGCATAATAAAATCCAGCAGCCATCGCCGCAGTTTGTCCGTAATTGCGACGCAAAATCACCGCTTTTAAATCAGTGCGGATTTGCGCCTGTTCTTTGAGAAAATCCCCAGAACCATCTGTAGAACCATCATCCACACAAATGATTTCATAATTTACCTGACTAGAAGATAAAGTAGAGGCGATCGCTTCTAGTAAAAGTGGCAAACTCTCCACCTCGTCATGTATTGGTACTACCACCGAAACATCTGGAACAATTGCTGAAATCGCCCCATTTTCCTCACTACTCCTTTCAAAAACCAATCCACTCCTCATAAGTCTCAGCGCCCTCAGCGTCTCTGTGGTTCGTAACTCTTAAAAACTCTACCAGCACCTCGCAGCTGCTGATAGTACGACTGACTAACCGCATCTCCCTGTTCCGAGAGAATATCAATGCCGATCCCATTTCGTCCCTGCTCTTTCCCAGAACTATGGATATAATAACCATTCGCCAAATAAAGCCCGACATGGGTGGCTTTTTGGCTAGTTCCAAAAAATACCAGATCCCCGGCTGCTAATTCTGCAATTGTAATTGGTTGAGTGAATCCTTCCTGTTGATAGGCATCTCTAGGTAGCCAAATACCCACCGAAGCAAACGCCGCCTGCATTAACCCAGAACAGTCATAATTTGGCCCAACCGTACCACCCCAAAGGTAATAATTTGATTGTTGCATCGCTTTTTGGGTAAAGGCGATAATCTCTGCTAGGAGTTTTTTAATCTCCGATTCAGAAAATGTTGCAGCCTGATAAGGTACAGTAGCAGATTGTAATGAATCAAAATCTGAAACAGATAGCCATCCCGGATAGTCATCTTCACATAAATACACCTCAACCGCCGAATTTTGATGATTTGATGTTACCGACAAATGTCTCCCAGATGCAGCTTGAGTTGCTAAACGCGTACATTCAGGAGAATCATATAAATTCAGGTTAGCTAAACACTGATACTCCCCTGATTGTGGATTTTGGATTTTGGATTTTAGATTAAAGGACATTATCAGAGAATGATTTTTTTTAATAAAGACGAACAACTCGAAAATCTTGGTAATGGCATTTTAGATGCAACTTGGGCAGCATTTCCGACCTTAGCACGTAACCAAATTGCCTTGACTTGGGTTGTTTACGATCCACCAGTGCGAGTAAATACTGGTGGGGCGCTGACTCCCAACGCTTTTTGGGATCACCCAGTTCGTGGTTTCACTTATCGGGGTGTTGAGCGGATTTATCCTGCTAGTGTAGTCAAGCTATTTTACCTAGTGGCGGTAAACGAATGGCTAGAAAAAGGCATGAGTCAAACCTCCAAGGAGTTGGAGCGAGCTTTGCGGGATATGATTGTCGATTCTAGTAACGATGCTACCAGCTTGGTTGTGGATATTTTGAGTGGCACCACATCAGGGCCACAATTACCAACCGGGCCCTTTGAAACCTGGAAATATCAGCGTAATATTGTTAACCGCTATTACCAATCTTTGGGTTGGGAAGAAATGGAGACGATTAACGTCTGTCAAAAAACTTGGGGTGATGGCCCTTATGGACGGGAACGGGCGTTTGTGGGTGAGTTACTGGAAAATCGTAATATGTTAACCACAAATGCGATCGCTAGGTTACTGCATAGTATTGTAGGTGGAGTGGCAGTTTCAAGTGCGCGATCGCAAACAATGATGGCTTTACTCAAACGTCCTCTCAACGATTTGCCCACTGACAGAGAGGAAGATCAGGTAGCAGGTTTTTTAGGCGGTGGACTCCCTAAAAATGCTCAAATTTGGTCAAAGGCAGGTTGGACAAGTCAAGTTCACCATGATGCCGCGTATATTGAATTACCAGAACAGCGCCCTTACCTCTTAGTGGTATTTACTGAAGGTAAAGCCCAAGCTAAGAGTCGGGATATTTTACCCTTTGTTTCTAAACTAGTTGCCGATGCGATCGCAAGTTTATGATTCAATAAAGTTCATTAAGTATTTCTTCCTTCTCTATCAGACGCTATGCCAATGCGTAGCGTCTTGTAGGCGCAGCCTCTCGTAGAGAAGAGAACGAAAGAAGGTTCGTTAAACAGTTAACTTTTATTTTACGGCAGCAATTATCATTATGAGAATTGACTAACGAATCGCACCCCAAAATCATTAGTGCAGAAATAACAAGGCTGGCTCACCGACACTCGTCTCCAACAGGTTGAATGATAACTCTCCTGGTTTCAGCTTCATCATTCTCTCCTCTAAATAACTAACTCTTTTGTGGTCTAACGACCCCGTTCACCCGCCACAGATAACTTCTCGAACTCGACAGAAGATTGTTGTACGGTCGGTGTGCAACGGGCTTGTTAGACTGCGATCACTTGCTTAAAGCTCATAATTTGGGTACGTTCCTAAGAACGTATCAGCAAAGAATCAAGAGTTCCATTAGGGAACGCACCCTCACCACACTTTTACTTTATTCATGTCACCAGACTATGCCCCCCCAAGTTTGTTGGTTTCTAGATAACCTTGCTTGGCTTGCCACTGCTAATTTCTGTGAAGTATTTAAATCGTCAGAAATTACATTGTTTGTATTTGCTGGATCGACATATCTCAGGGAAGGTAAGTTGTCTCTAAAGAACTCAAGTACTTTTAGAAAGTTATTAGAAAGGTCTCCAATCGTCGAGTATTTTAAGGAATCTATTACAGCCATTTCTAAGTAAAATGATGGAAATTCTAGGTTGTGAAGCTGCCTCCATATTTTAGCCAGCCTTATTTCTTCAATTCTATTGCTTGTTTTAACATGAATAATATGAGTGGCAATATTCGTTTGAGTCCAGCTTTCAGTTTTATTTTTATATAGACTATGATCACTTCCATATTGAGATTGCCTTCGGCCAGGTACGAGGTCTATTTTGTAGCCATTCACAGTGGTGCCAATGGAAACATTTTGTTTTCTTGCCGGATAACCAGCTTGGGAAACCGCATTGTATAAAGTGTTATATAGAGCGGATAAAGTTCCCGGAGTTGATGAAGAGACAGAGATAAAGATATCAGCATCCGTCCCAATACTGATTCCAGTACCCTTGGCAAGTGAACCAGAAAATTCAGCCTTTACAAGGTAGCTATTCCCCCACTGTCGAATAACAGGGTAAATGGAATTTCCTGCTGCTTCTGCGGCAGAAACATTCACGGTATATTTTTGCAAAATGCTTCGTAAATAACTATCTCCTGACATATCCCGCCTTTAATGCCAACTTGTAATTGATCGGCATTCTTGCCTTTGAAGCAGTCTAACATCTGTGCTGCCCTACTATTTCAACTTAAATTCGTCAAACTTCAAGACTTGCGAATCAGGCTTGCGAGTATCAAAACGATAACTACTTATCGTACCCGTTCCAGTATCAAAGATACTGAAAACTGTAATATCATTACTCGCAATATAAGGCATCGGCTTCCCATCTTCACCCAGCAACGGGGCAATTGTTGGCACTATCGGTTCTAAACCATTGGGATCGCCAAGCTTAACATAATCCTCTTGATATCCAATTGGTACTTCTCGCTTTCTATCACCCCAAGCAGCACCGTAAGTATTACCTACATTAGATGTTTCTAGAAAGTGCATTCCAGTGGGACTAACAAAGCGGTTCCACAAATGGGAATGCCCATAAAATACCAATTGCACGTTAGCTGCTTCAAGTATTGGCACAACATCGCGGATAATATAATCTGCGTCTTTCGGGTACTCGTAACGCACTGCTTTGATATTATTGCTATCCCGTTCAATTATCTGTACTGGTTCTGTATAAGCAGGAACTATATTATCACCCAAAGTATGGGGTGGGTGATGGAACATCACAACTTTGTATTTTGCTTGTTGAAACTCAGGGCTGTTAAGTTCCGACTCTAGCCAATTATATTGCTTGCTGCCTTTAGCAATTGGCTCATAAATCACCTGTCCATAACCCCAATTTTCAGGATTATTTAAATCCTTTTCAGCTTCTCGATATCTACCCTTAAACTTTGCATTTAATTTGGGAGTCCGCCACATATTCGTAGCGTACAGTACCACCAAACGCGTATCACCAAAACTAACTGCATAATATCTTTTTCCACCCTCTTTACTTTTTGGTAAAGAGAAAATCTCTTTGTAGGTATTAGTATTAAAAGAATTATCGATTAAAGATTTATCTGGGTAGATTTTTTGAGCAACGACACGGGGAATTGTATCATCAAATTCATCATTTAAACTTCCCGTCCTGGCAAAGCGCCCCATCACCTCATGATTGCCAATGCAAGTAAACATGGGTGCGTGTTGAATTATTTGTCCACCAGTGTAGGTTGTCTTAACACCGTCGTGCGTCATTTCATATTTAGCACGACCTTGTAAACCGGGAAACAAGGCACCACCAACATTATCATCAAACCATTCTGAGGCGCGATCGCTAACATTGACCAAATCACCGGCAAACCATACGCCATCAACTCGTCCAACTGTTTCTACCACCTTTTGCAGATTTGCCGCTGTCATCGGTTTTAATTGATGATCTGAAGTCAGTAGAATTTTTAGTGGTGTATCTGATTTGGGAGTAGCTGCAAGGCTGAAAACATCACTGTCAAAACTTTTGCCCTCTTCTTGCACGCTCGTAACACGATAGTTAACCCGCACACCAGGAGTTAACCCAGTTACCTCAGCCTCATGTCGCCAAATGTCCCTTTGGACGGGTTTTTGATAAACTTGTCCGTCTTGGGTTTGGTTTGCAACTCTTGATTGTTGGTCTTCACGTGTGCGACTGAGTTTAGTAGTACTTGCCCTAGCAGTTTGTTTGAGATTTTCTCCGTAGGTTACTGTGTGATTAACACCAGCAAATTCAGTAAACCAAACTACTTGCACTGAAGTTGCAGTTGGCAATTGCAAAAATGGGTCGGTGAGTAGTTGGGGTGCTGATGTCATAATTGTTTGCCCAAAGGAACGCACACCTACCAGAGTAAAGCATATAACAAGCACAAGCATCGCTACTGAGGAAATTTTTCGGCTGCGTAAGCGTCTGAGCATGAGTAATATCATATCCGTTAGATTACTTATTGAATCTGAAGAACCCCACCCCGCCAAAGCTATGCTTTGTCTCCCCTCCCGAAGAGCGGCTATCCATTAGTCACATCTTTCTTTACAATCTTGAAACGCTTGTTTTGTAGGCATCTTGAACACTGAGGTGTCAAACATACTTGACAGATTGGCTCTTAGTCTTCTCGCTAAAATTAGGTTTTTATTGAGAATTGACGACGAACGAATCAGGGTTAGAAAAAGCGTGAGTGAATACTCTCGTAAATGTTGAGAAAGATCCGGGTAATGGATAGCCGCTTGCGGGGAGGGGCTGGGGGTGGGGTGCAATATTATAAGAAATATGCCGAAAACCCTTGAGGAATTGGTATAAGTTAACAAAAATTAGAATGCATAAATGCTCAAATTTGAAAAACTTTGCCAGAGTAGAAATAAGGGTTTTGACATTTACCTACGTGCAATTAAATGACTCAAATATTTGAAGGCGCAACCAAAACAGACGATTATATCCGTGTTGCTCAACTTGCAGAAGTTCAGACAGCAGGCAGTTTGTTAGTCCATAAGGAAAAGCATACGATTGCTTTGTTTTACTCAAATAATACAGTTTACGCAATTGATAACCGTTGTCCTCACATGGGCTTTCCCTTACAAGGAAGCACTTGCAAAGATGGTATTGTTACCTGTCCTTGGCATTATGCCCGCTTTGACCTTGCTAGTGGTGGAACCTTTGACTCGTGGGCTGATGATGTTCCTTGTTTCCCGGTAGAAATCCGTGATGGTGAAGTTTGGGTAAATTTAGCACCACCAGTTAACCCTCATACTCACCACCGCCAACGTCTGCAAGACGGTTTAGAGCAGAATATTTCTTTAGTGATTGCAAAATCAACGCTGGCACTTTTAGATATAGGAGTGAACCCGACAGAACCATTTCTCATGGGGCTAGAATTTGGCACTCGTTATAACAAAGCGGGTTGGAGTACAGGTTTGACTATCCATACCTGTATGATGAATCTACTACCTTATCTCGATGTAGAAGACAGACCTCGTGCTTTATTTCACGGACTTTCGGCAGTAGCTAATGATAGTGCAGGGGCGCCACCAGAGTTTGTTGTTCACCCATTACCTAACTCGAAAGTAGATTTGGCGACTCTCAAAAGCTGGTTTCGCCAATTTATTCAGGTGCGGGATGCGGAAGCGGCACAAAGATGTTTAGTATCTGCTGTTCGTTCAGGAGCTAATTCAAAGCAAATAGCAGATATGCTTTTCTGTGCTGCTACGGATCGGCGCTATCTTGATGTTGGGCATACAGTTGATTTTATCAATAAAGCATTAGAAGCACTTGATACTATAGCTTGGCAAGGAGCAGAATCAATTCTGGCTAGCCTAGTTTCGGGTTTAGCCAATGCCTCGCGGATGGAAGAATCCAACTCTTGGCGCTACCCTGTAGATTTGGTGGCAATATTAGAGTCGGCATTTGAGCAATTACCGACTGTATTAAGTGTGGGAAAATCTCGACAAGGAAGTTGGTTACAAGCAGATGAACTAATACCAATTTTATTAGGTGAAGACCCACAAGCGATCGCAGACTCGCTATTGAATGCACTAGCAGCAGGTTGTACTGAAGAACAATTAGCTGGTGTAGTGACTTATACAGCAGCATTGCGAGTAGCTCGTTTCCACACTAATAATGATTTTGGAGATTGGAATTCAGCCCACCATCCATTTACGTTTGCAAATGCCGTACATCAAGCTTTACGAAGAGTACCAACAGTCGAACTACTAAGAGGTGTGTTTGATGGGGCGATGAGTGTGTATTTAAATCGTTTTTTGAATGTTCCACCAGCACGGCTGCCAGAACCCAAAGACATCAAGGAAAATCCCGAACAATTACTCCAGCAGCTACCGGATTTATTAAACCGTCAGCAGCAAGTAAACCAGACAGGACAATTAGTTGCTAATTATTTATACAGTGGTGGTAGTGCTGAAAGACTGATGGCAAAACTGGGGAAATTGATGCTGCGAGAAAACCGTGATTTTCATGTTATTCAAGAAATGGAAGCCGCTTTTCGTCAGTATTCTTTCCTCGGTCAAACTTCGGCTGGAATTCATATACTAGTGGCTGCATCTCGGTATTTAGCCGCTCATTCTCCGACAATGCGATCTCAAGGACAAACTTATCAAATTGCGGAACGTTTACATCAAGGCGCTCGCTTATTTGAAGAATCGTGACCTCTTAGTAACAGATAACCGGGCTAGTATGCCGGCTCATTTAGAAGCACATTGGGCAGCAGGTGGACATATTTGGGGCTTATTCTGGTTGCGTCCTAGAATACCAATAGGACAATTATAGCGGTTCTCGACAAGCGTGAAGTACAATTTTGACCTCTCTCCAAACCTCTCTCCTTTTAGGAGAGAGGCTTTGAATTGTTCCCCCTTCCTGCGGATTCCTTTTTAAGCGATCGCTTGTCGATTTACACTTCTTTTCTAGAGCGTTAGCAAGCTTTCGGCTCAATGATATACCAAAATGAATGCGTGAATTACTCAAATGAGAAAGCAAACTGGAGTTTGAGTAAGTAAAAGCTGATTTTACTTGCGGAAAACACCAAAATGAGAAAGCAAACTCAGGTTTGAGAAAGCAAAAGCTTCTTTTGAGTAAGTCAAAGCTCATTTTGCTTGCGGAAAACACTAAAATGAGAAAGCAAACTGGGGTTTGAATAAGTAAAAGCTTATTTTGCTTGCGGAAAACACCAAAATGAGAAAGCAAACTGGAGTTTGAGAAAGTAAAAGCTGCTTTTGAGTAAGTAAAAGCTCATTTTGAGTAAGTTAAATGGCATTTTTACTTAGTTCAATATGAATTTTAGTCTAGGCAATCGCACTTTTCAGTTTTATCACGGTAAACTCTGCACAAAACTAGCTTATTCTGGGTTTGGGGGGAGGCGATCGCTTATGGGTTTACAATAAATTTTTTAACGTAAAATTAAACTGGTAGCACAACGCAAGATTTCATGGCGATAAGATTTATTCTGAGCGACTATGTTGACCGAGCGATCGCCCAGGCAATTTATGACAAGTTAGAAGATGGTACATTTACAGGTAGAATTCCTGTTTGCAAAGGAGTGATAGCCTTTGCATTGACTTTGCGCGAGTGTGAAGATGAATTACGCTCAACGCTGGAAGACTGGATTTTGCTTGGGTTAAAGCTGGGACATTCTCTACCAGTAATTGATAATATTGACCTCAACAAGGAGCCGAGCCTTGAGCCGATGGATACCGTGTAAGCGTCGAGATTTTGTGAAGAAATTACGACAGATTGGGTTTGAGGGGCTTTATTCTGGAACAAGACATCAGTTTATGGTTTATGGCCAACATCGTCTAACTATTCCCTCTAATGATGAGTATTCTGTACCGCAATTGCGGATGATGATTGGGGAAGTTGAGATGATTTTAGAGCGGGAAATGACACTAGATGAATGGAATAGCCTTTAAGATTTACCAAGAAGCGATCGCTCTTAGTCTATATTAATAAGATTTAGGAGAGCGATGTCTACGACGGGCTATTCGGCGTCGCCTTTAAAACACCATCATTCCACCTCAGAACACGAAAGTCCGAGTTTGAGCGATCGCTCTTTCAAGTTTTAGGATAGTATGCTTTGTACAAAACTAGCTTATTCTGGATTTGGGGGGAGGCGATCGCGCAGATTTGCTAAACCTCCACGAACAGTAACAGTATTTGGATGATTCACCCCTAACCGTCGCTCAAAAATATCCAAAGCTTGCAGGTACAAGGGTTCAGCTTCGCTGTATCTGCCTTGGTCACGATAGAGTGCGGCTAAGTTGTTGAGGCTAACCGCAACATGTGGATGTTCCTCTCCCAGTAGGCATCGCCTTAGTTCTAATACTTGCAGGTGCAGGGGTTCGGCTTCGCTGTATCTTCCTTGGCAATTGTAGAGTTTTGCTAAGTTGTTAAGGCTAACTGCAACATCTGGATGTTCTTCTCCCAGTAAGCGTCGCCTTAGTTCCAATGCTTGCAGGTTTAAGGGTTCGGCTTCGCTGTATCTGCCTTGGTCACAATAGAGTGCCGCCAGGGTGTTGAGGCTATAGGCAAAATCTGGATGTTCTTCTCCCAGTAAGCGTCGCCTTAGTTCTAATACTTGCAGATTCAGGGATTCGGCTTCGCTATATCTCCTTTGTAAGTAGTACAGTAACGCTAGGTTGTGGAGACTATGGGCAAAATCTGGATGTGACTCTCCCAGCAAGCATCGCTTTAATTCCAAAGCTTGCAGGTACAGAGGTTCGGCTTCGCTGTATCTTCCTTGGTAATTGTAGAGTCCCGCCAGGTTATTGAGACTATGGGCAACAGATATATGTGACTCTCCCAGCAAGGATCGTTTTAATTCCAAAGCTTGTAGGTGCAGGGGTTCGGCTTCGCCATATCTTCCTTGGGAGTTGTAGAGTTGTGCTAAGTTACTGAGGCTAAGTGCAACATCTAGATGTTCCTTTCCCAGCAAATGTCGCCTGAGTTCTAATGCTTGCAATAAAAGGGGTTCAGCTTCGCTATATCTTCCTTGTAAGTAGTATAGTTCTGCCAGATTGTTCAGACTTTGGGCAACAGATACATCTGACTCTCCCAAGCGCTTTTTAGTGACTGTTAGAGACTGTTCATACCAAGATACTGCTTGATTATACAATCCCTGATCTTGATAACATTGAGCATTACCGATGAAAGCCCAAATTAAATCTTCATCGTTGACGTATTGAAGGAGATTCTTTGCTACTTCTGCTAAATGAGGTATGGTTGGAGTAACATTATTGATTTGTTTAAGAGTAGGGAATTCAGGAATATCTTTGGCAACTGCTACCATTACCCGACAAAGCGATCGCTTTAATTCCTCCCCCTTATCTAAATCTGTAAGCTTATATTGAAAAAACTCCCGCAGTAGAGGATGTAGTTGATAGATTCCTTCACCTTTGCGCTGGAGTAAATGCAGATTCAGCAAGCTATCGTCTCTAATTTCCTCTAAATCTTCCTCATCTTCCTCTGGTAAACACTGTTCCACCAACTTCCAAGATATAGGTGCGGCGGCAAATAAACTCAGCAAACAGCCAAGCTGCTTATCGCTGTCTTCTAATTCCTGCCAACTCAACTCAAAGGCTGCTAACACACCTCGTTGTGCTGTCATATCGGCTTCTGGTTTATCAAAGGCGGGTTGTTCTAGTCGCTTTTTATCCAACCGCCGCAACATTTCTGTGAAAGATAAATCTTGTTTTCGCGCCAAATATCGCCCGACTAATTCCAAACCCAAAGGCAAATATCCCAACCACTCACACAACTGATTTGCAACAGCCAATTCTTGCTCAATTCGCTGTGGTGTTTCTTTAAAAAATGACTTTAATAACTCCAGCGCTGCTTTTGGTTGCAATACATCTAAAGATAATTCCTTTATAGATGCTCCTAAGTGTTGGCGCGTGGTAATCAACACTTTAAATCGAGAAGATGATGAAGGTAAATAAGGCTTAACTTGTTGATATTCTCCAACATCGTCTACAGCAGCACATTACCCTCGTGCCAAAGCCGAAAGCAGTATTGCACTTGGGCGAGTAAATCCAAATCCTCTGGTGGGTTTAAGTCAAGCTGCGTTCTGGCAAACTGCACAACTTGAATTCCCACATCTCCAGCCTTTGCCAGCAACCAGCAAATTCCACCCTTGTAGTTTTCACGGTGAGCCATTGCATATTGTAAGGCCAGTTCTGTTTTACCCAGTCCACCCATGCCAGCGATCGCAGCAATTACCACCTGATTATTTTCCTGCAACATCTCATGCAGGTTTTGCAATTCAGCGTCACGTCCAACAAACTTCACCACTCCACTCAGAGGTAAATTTTGCGGTGTTTCAGTAGAGGGATTTAACTTTACCCGTTCCTGTTCGGGCGACTGTAGTCAGAAGATATTAGTACCAGTGAAAGTATTTCCCTGAAAAACATTTTTAATAGATTCAGCTAACTTTGTAGAATTAATAACGCCTGCTGGTTGCGAGTTTAGGTCATTCGCTAACGCCTGGACTTTCGGCGCTACTTGAGGATCGGCATTTGCGGCTGCTTCGACTTCTCGCACAGATTGAGCAATTTCGGTATCTGCATCTGCTGCTGCTTTTAACTCCAGCACTGCTTTGCCATAATCTAACGGCTGCTGTGTTGCATCCGCTAGCAAGGGTAACTTATTTTTATTATGTAGCTGTTCGATTAACTCACGACTTTTGTCTAATGCAGCTTCCCCAAGCTTTTCGCCAGTTTTTTCTAGAGCTTTAGTTAAAACTATAGTAGCGATCGCAGTTGCAACTGCTGTTAATGTTACAGGTTCCATAATTTAGTAATAAAATACGACATCGCACTGGGAGATACAAATGCAGTTCTCTCTATTTCGGAAATATATCACACATATTTAGCAATTAATCCCACATCCCGCCTTGCAATTAATTGCAAGGCTAATAGCCCAAGTCCACTCAAGTGGACTAAAACCCTTTCTTAGTCTTCTTTAGAAGACTTTAGCTATTAGCCATAGGTTTCTAACCTATGGCGGGTAATGCAACAGACGCAATATCTTAGACTTACGGACTTGAGTTTAATAGATTTTAAGTAGCGGATGATTTGAAAAAATAAGCGGTAAAAGTGACATTTTGCACTCTAACAAACCCCTATCCTCAGCCCCATTTCTTACAATGAAATAGGGTTTTATTCACTTTCCTTCTTGAGGGAATCTCAAAATCAACATAGCAACTGATGCATGATACCCAATTGCTACCACGCATTAATGCCACAGCCAAAAGAGAAAATGGTAAACAATATTATGTAGATGCCAAGGGAAATCGCTTTCCCAGCGTGACTACAATACTTAATGCCACCAAATCACAAGCAGACAGAGACAGATTATTAAACTGGAAAGCGCGTGTTGGTACAGAAGAAGCTACCCGCATTACTACAACTGCTAGCCGGCGGGGAACCCAAACACACAAACAAATTGAGCGCTACCTTCTTGGACAAAACCCTGTTTGTCCCGAAGCGAGTCGCCCTTATTGGGAGAGTATCAGGCCAGTTTTAGAACAAATCGACACAGTTAGACTGGTGGAAGGCTCAGTTTTTCATCATAATTTGAGCTATTCTGGCAAAGTTGATTGTATTGCCAGCTATCAAGGTATTCCCTGTATTTGCGAGTGGAAAACAGCAGACAAACCCAAAGGTTCAATTGAGCATTTATATGAACATCCACTGCAACTTACGGCGTACATAGGAGCAGCTAACGAATATTATCGAGATTATGGCATTCAGCTAAAGCACGCTCTCTTGGTAGTAGCGATTCCAGAAATGCCAGCAGAGGTATTTTGGTTTGAATCAGCAGTCATTAAAGATTACTGGGAACAGTGGGAAAAAAGAGTTGCTGAATATTGGGAACGCAGAAGCGTTTGGGATTAATCAGTAGGATTGCACAATTACCGAAAGACTGCATTTCCTAATGTGAAGTAAATTTTCACGAGTAGTAATAACAAGCAATCTAAGAGGTTGTTTGAAAAGTCCTCTTGTCAGTAGTAAAACGTTCTAGATCCCCCTAAATCCCCCTTTCTAAGGGGGACTTTGATTCCGGTTCCCCCCTTAAAAAGGGGGGCTAGGGGGGATCTAGAAGTACTTAAAATTACAACCAACCACTTTTAAAACAACCTCTAACCTTGTAATGGCAACACACTAATTAACCCAGAAAATCTTGCAAAATCACTTGTGTTGTGAGTGAGTAACTGAGGAATGCCATAAACTAGCATCGTGGCGACAATATTTGCATCATGAACTTACTTACCACCAATAGTAATTTGCTCCATTAGAGATAAAAGTCTTTCTGTCACTTGAGCGGTTTCATCAACTACTCGAAATTGAGCTTGAAAAAATCGGGTACGCTCAATTACGATCGCAACAGGTCGGGGATTCATCAATGCTTGTGGACGACTAAGAGTCATTAAGAATTCCCGCAACACCTGACGACTAATCCATAATTCAATTCCTGCGTCATAAAGATTTTCAATAGCTTGTAGTGCTGTTTGGTGAAAGGGAGATTCGGACACATTTGCATACACTAAAATGTTCGTGTCCAGAAATACAGAGTTAGCGACCCCAATCACCATACATATCCTCACGTCTTAAAGAAAGATTTTCAGGCCAAGGGCCATAATTATCTACAGGAAAGTTTAGAGGAGGACGTTTTTCCTTACTCTCTGCTTTCTCAGTCAAAAGCTTTTCGTCAATTACTATTACCACCTGATGTTCTCCTTCTGGAATATCCAATGGTAACTGCGCTGTAATCTTACCATCTTTGGTAACTGTGGCAATTGTTTCTATACTTTTCATCTCATTCCTCCTTAATCAATCCATTACAGCTAACACAGCTTTCGGCAATAACTTATCTTTAAACCAAACAATTCTGGCGGGGACATCATTTAATTTTACTCCCGCCTTTTCTAAATTAAGTCGCTCGGAAATTGCTAAAATTAAGTCATCACGTCCAGCCCGCCGCACCTGAGAAAACTTCTTTTGTAAATATTCTGGCCGCCAATAACCAACAATTTCTAATAAAAAGGTGCGGCCATCAGCATGAACTAAGCGAAAATCGGGAATCATCACACTACCGGGAATTGGGATCAAATCAACTTCTCGCTCTAACGCCCAACCACTTTTCAACGCATCCCATTTATCAGCAAAGGATGCTTCTAACATACTATCGTAGGGCTTTCCTGGTGGATAGTGAGATACCAAACCACATTCAGAATTGAGAGTGAAACGTCCAGTTTTCCAAGTATTTGTATAGGCATCACGGCTTTGGAGAATCGACGAAAGACTCCATTTAGTAACGTGGAGTAAAGCCGGAATCAGTTTAGCGATCGCTAACCCATATCGCGTACTAGGATTAAACAAACTCGTCGGCCCATCAATCGTAATTGTAAACCCGTGGTCAGCATCACCTTCAATATAAGCCATCAATTGAAACAACTTTAGATAGCGAAATAACAGCTTATATTCACCCGGAACATTCCGGTGAGCATTTAACACCAGTTGACTGGCCTTATAAAACACACCCTGCACCTGAGATAAGTTATATCTATTTAATAAATCTGGCGCTGTTGGTGCATCAAACACTGTCAAAATCTTATTTTCAGATAAATCAGCGTATAATCCATTCCGAACCTGTTCTAATAAAACTTCCCGCTCAAGTTCTTGAGTTAACTCATCAGCAATTTTACTCAGAGTAACTTGTGTAGATTCTCGACTAGAAACCGATTTTGCCGCCAGAGAAAACACCCGTTCTCTTAACATTTGTGGTTCCAAAGGACTAACCACCTCAAAAGTGCAAAAACTGCTTTTGAGAATATAAGCTAATCCTCGCTTCACCCGATAATCTGTAGAATCTCCTTCAAAATCAGTCAGTTGTCGCTCAAGCACACCTTGAGTCTTTCCCACTGCTGATTGAAAATAATTAATTAACTCAATCGCCAATTCCGAAGTTCCCCGATCGATCTTCAGTCTCTTCGGGATGATCTCCTCCCCGTTTTGGCGATGCATCAGTAAGTCTGTCGGTAACATCTGAATTCTGGATTTTAGATTTTGAACTTCCGGTTGAATAATTAATTTCTAACTGTTCCGCAGCCTTCAAACTCTTCTCTTTTCCACTCCCATAAACAACCTGTAACTTCCCCTTCCTCTCTTTTTCTCCCCCTGCTTCCCCTGCCTCCCCTGCTCTCCTCTCCCCTCTTCGCCTAGCCGAAGTCCCTTCCTCACTCGTATCCTCCGCCACCACCTCATACAAAATCGCCTGCTTATTCTCAATATTCCCCTTCCGTAAAATCCTCCCCAAGCGCTGAGTATACTCCCTAGCCGAACCCGTACCCGATAAAATAATCGCCACAGAAGCCGCCGGGACATCAACACCTTCATTCAACACATGAGAAGCAACCAAAGTATTATATTTACCCTCTCGAAACTTTGTTAATATCTCATGCCGTTCCTTCACAGGAGTTTGATGAGTAATTGCTGGAATGAGCAACTCTTGAGAAATGCGGTAAACCGTCGCATTATCAGCAGTAAAAATCAGAATTCGTGCCGGATAATGTTCTGCCAATAAATTAATCAGAATTCGTAACTTCCCATCAGTACCCAAAGCGATATCTTTCGCTTCTCGGTGCGCTAACATCGCCCTACGTCCAGATTGCGATCGCGCGCTCATTTGCACGAACATTTGCCAACCTTGCAGACTCCCCAAAGAAATTTTCGATTGCTTCAAAAAGTCGTTGCGGGTTTGAATTAACTGATTGTATCTTTCCCGTTCAAGTTGCGATAACTTTACTTTAATTTGGACAATTTCATGCTCTGCTAACGCCTTCCCTGCCAAATCTTCAGCGCGTTTGCGATATACTTCTTGTCCAATGAGGATATTTAAGTCAGCGTGTTTACCATCGGTACGTTCCGGTGTCGCAGACAGTCCCAGGCGATAAGGTGCGATCGCATATTCGGCAATTACCCGATTAAAATCTGTGGGTAAATGATGACATTCATCAAAAACAATCAACGCATATTGATTTCCCAACGTTTCGGCGTGAATTGCGGCACTATCGTAAGTTGCAACTAAAATTGCCGTTCTATCCCGCGAACCACCTCCCAACAATCCCACCTCAGCATCGGGGAAAGCTGCTACTAAATGTGCATACCACTGATGCATTAAATCCAAAGTTGGCACTACAATCAACGTCGTGCGTGGCGTTGACTGCATCGCCATTTGTGCTAAATAAGTCTTTCCCGCCGCCGTGGGAAGCACAACTACCCCTTGCCTACCCGCCAGTTTCCAAGCCGCTAGCGCCTCAGTTTGGTGGGGATAGGGTTCCATTTCTAGAGTAGGAACCAAATCTACAGGATAAAATTGCTTGGCCTCATCGATAAAATTCACATCTTCCGCTTGTAGTGCTTCTACTAGCGATCGGTATCTAATTGCTGGGATGCGGAATTTTTCAACTCTATCATCCCACGTAGCATAATCCATCCAACCTTTGCCACGTGGTGGTGGATGCAAAATTAATGTGCCACGATCAAAATTTAATGTAGGGGTACGAGCCATTTATTTGAGAGTGCTGAGTTAGGGGTTAGGAGTTAGGAGTTAGGAGTTAGGAGTTATTCTTTCTCATCTCCCTTTTCTCCCTTATCTCCTTCATCCTCCCACTCCCTTGATTACTAATAACGCAAAAAGTGCATGATTCATCCAACTAACTCCGACAAAACCCAACTAGATGCGCTCATTAGTCACGGAATGTCCTATCGGCAAACCAACAATAACCTGTCCGAATCTTACAAAGAACAGCGACAGACCTTTTTGCTGAAACGGCTGCAATTGCAGGCGCAGATTATATTAATAGCTGGCTTGACTTTAATTGCTTTTTTTCTTTGGGTAAATTCACAATTAGAAGGCAAGATATACGCCTTTAAAATTGGGCTTGTAGTAGAACTATTTATTCTTATTTGTTGGGGTTTATGCAAAACTCCTATCGGTCGCCGCTATCCTGATTTACTTTTTTTGAGTTTATGCTGGTCTGTAACTTGTTCTGTCCAAATTGATATAGCTTTGCTGTTCAATAATCTAGAACCGAGAAACAATATTTGGACTTTGATGTTTTTCACTCAAGCTACAATTATTCCAGTCCAATGGTGGATGCATTTAATATCTCAAATCGGAACAATCCTTTGCTATTTAACTTTATATATTTTATATAGCCCCATCTTGAAAAATCCGTCAGCTTTTTATATTGAGCAAGGATTATATTTCTTTTGGACTTGCATAATTTGTGTTTTTTCTGTCTATTTATACGAACGCTTACGCAAAAAAGAATTTTACGCTCGTAAGGCAATGGAACTAGCGCAGCACAAATCAGAACGGCTGCTACTAAATATTTTGCCAGAGATGATTGCAGAACAATTAAAACAACAGCCGGCAACTATTGCCGATAACTTTCTGGAAGTTACGGTGCTATTTGCTGATATTGTTGGCTTTACAGAGCTTTCATCTCACACCTCACCGGCAGAATTAGTCGAGTTATTAAATACAATATTCTGTCTGTTTGACCAATTAGCAGAACGTCATGGGGTAGAGAAAATTAAGACCATTGGCGATGCATATATGGCTGTTGCTGGGTTGCCAAATCAATCTAATAATCATGCTCCAGCAATAGCTAACATGGCTTTGGATATGCAAAATGCTGTAGCTACTTTTAATAAAGAAAATAACCAATCCTTTAGCATTCGTGTTGGCATTAGTACAGGGCCAGTAGTAGCAGGGGTGATTGGGCTGAAAAAGTTTGCCTACGACCTCTGGGGAGATACAGTCAATATAGCTAGTAGAATGGAATCACATGGTATTGCAGGTAGTATCCAGGTTTGTGAAGCAAGTTATCAGCTTTTAAAGGATACATACTTCTTGGAGAAACGAGGTTTAATTAAAGTGAAAGGTAAAGGTGAAATGATGACTTATATACTAAAGGGAATTAATTTAAAAACTTAATAAATAGGAGTCAGAATGGGCTGCGCCCCGCTGCGCTAACAGAATTCAGAATCCAGAATATTGTACCCATAAAGTTAGTATGTATTTTTCCGATGCATTATTTAGTGTTGAGCGATGTCCATGACGGGTGGTTCCTGAGCGCAGCCGTACTCCTTCAAAGAAGCAAGCTACGCGCAGCGTCTCCGACAGGAGAAGGGCTACGCCTACGCATTTTCTAGCTGATTTTGGGAATAATCCTTTAGCTAGCTGCATAAAGGAGAAGCCACATTGAAAGGAACACGTTCCCTTCTAGCGCCTTATGCTGTGGCACTATTGGCTGTTGGTAGCGTATTGCTACTAACACTATTGCTACAGCCACTACTGAAACAAACGATTTTCTTGCTGTTTTTTGCTGCCGTGGCGGTTAGTGCCTGGTATGGGGGCATGGAAGCAGGATTATTGGCTACTGCTTTGTCTATTTTAGCCGTCAGCTACTTTTTCTTAGAACCAGTATTTTCGCTCTTGGTTGCGAGTCTAGACAACATACTGGGCTTAGGCTTGTTTGTGCTGGTGACAACAATTATTAACTTGCTGAACTTAGAGTTACGCACTGCCAAACAACATCTTCAAACGAGTTTGCAGAAGCTACAGGTGAGTAAAGCAAGGTTTAAAAAGTTGGTAGAGTCCAACATCATTGGGGTAATTGTAGCCAATATGGACGGGGCGATTGCAGAGGCTAATGATGCTTTTTTACAAATGGTAGGTTATTCGCAGGAGGATTTACTAGCAGGGCTTCGATGGCGCGACATGATTCCACCAGAATATATTGAAACTAACAACAGTGTGATGCCTACGGTGGTAACAGAGCTTTGTCGAAGTGCGGGCTACGCCTACGCAGAACTCACAACTAAAGGTGTGTGTCAGCCTTTTGAGAACGAATACATCCGCAAAGATCGTAGCCACGTTCCCATCCTGTTAGGTTCTGCTTTGTTAGAAAATAACCAAGATGATATTATTTCTTTTGTGATTGATTTAAGTAAACACAAACAAGTAGAACTCGCCCTTTCCAAAAGCGAAGAACGCTACCGCGCTTTTTTAGAGCATAGTTCAGAAGGTATTTGGTGCATCGAACTGGAAGTACCAATTTCAGTAGATTGTCCAGAAGATGAACAAATTCAACATTTTTACCAATATGTTTACCTGGCAGAATGCAACAATGTTATGGCGCAGATGTATGGCTGTTCTCGTGCCGAAGAAATTCTCGGTGTCAGACTAGGAGACTTTCTTGTTGCCTCCGATCCACATAATATTGCCTACCTGCGTAATTTTATCCGTTCTAACTACCGACTAATCGATGCCGAGTCTCATGAAATAGATAAGCAAGGTAATTCCAAATATTTTTTGAATAATCTGGTGGGAATTGTTGAAAATGGCTTTTTAGTTAGAGCGTGGGGAACTCAACGCGACATTACAGAACACAAACGAGCGGAAGCAGCACTCCGTCAACGAGAAGATGAACTGCGTCTAATTACCAATGCTGTGCCCGCCAAGATTTCTTATGTTGATAGTCAGCAGCGTTATTGCTTTAATAATAAAGAATATGAAGACTGGTTTGGGGTTTCTGCTTCCGAAATTTATGGTAAACACATTAGAGAAATTTTAGGAGAGTCAGTTTATCAGTCAATTCTTCCTTATGTAGAAGCAGTACTCTCAGGAGAAGAAGTAACTTACGAAACTCAATTACCTAATAAAGATGGCACAAACCATTACGTGAATGTCACTTACATTCCCCAGTTCAGTCAGGAGAGAAAAGTTGCAGGATTTGTTGCTCTAATCACAGATATTACACTTCACAAGTTAGCCGAAGCAGCTCTCAAACAAAGCGAGAAACGGTTAAAAACACTTACCGAAAAAGTCCGCGTGATTCCTTGGGAGGTAAATGCCACTACTGGGAATTTTACTTATGTAGGACCACAAACTGTTGAGATTCTTGGCTATCCATTGTCAGACTGGTACACCGATAATTTTTGGGCAAAAAATATGCATCCAGAAGATCGGGAGTGGGCTATTCAGTATTGCCAAGAATCTTCCCTATCACTGAATAATTACGAATTTGAATACAGAATGTTGGCTGCTGATGGCAGAGTTGTCTGGCTATATGACATTGTAAATGTGGTGCGGGATGAAAATGGGCCGCAGCTACTACATGGATTCATGATTGATATTAGCGATCGCAAGCAAGCAGAGCAAGAACGCGAACAACTGCTCAAACGCGAACAAGCAGCACGCGCCGATGCCGAAACCGCCAACCGGATGAAGGATGAGTTTCTTGCTACACTTTCACACGAACTCCGTACACCACTCAACGCTATACTAGGTTGGACACAGCTACTTAGAACTCGCAAATTCGATCAAGCTACTACTGGCCGAGCACTAGAGACAATTGAACGTAATACTAGATCCCTGACACAACTAATTGAAGATGTTCTCGATGTGTCACGGATTATTAGAGGCACACTCCATTTAAGTATGGATCGGGTTGAACTTGGATCGCTTGTAGAGGCGGCAATCGATACTGTCTACCCAGCAGCCCAAGCTAAAGAGATTAATATCAAGTGTAAATTCGACCCCAAATTAGAGGTAGTTGTAGGCGATGCCAACCGCTTGCAACAGGTTGTGTGGAATTTGCTCTCCAACGCCGTCAAGTTTACACCCAAGGGCGGCAGAGTTGATGTGCAATTAGAGTGCATTGAATCTTACGTGCAAATTCGGGTGAGTGATACGGGAGGGGGAATTGCTGCCGAATTCCTACCCCATGTATTTGAACGCTTCCGTCAAGCTGACAGTTCCAGCACGCGATCGCATGGCGGATTAGGATTAGGGTTAGCGATCGTCCGTCACTTGGTAGAATTACACGGTGGCACAGTCTCGGCCGAAAGTCCAGGAGTTGGACAGGGCGCGACATTCGTTGTCAGTCTGCCAATGAAAGCTATTTAGGATGGGGGCAGGGGCAAGAGGCGGAGGGGCAGAGGGGCAGAGGGGCGGAGGGGCGGAGGGGAAAAAGTTACTGCAACTTCTCCTCTGCTCCCCATCGATAAAATACTCAAGATTAGGTGTCGGAAATTGCCTCATCGGAAAGGATTGTAATGATTTCATCCAAAGGGCGATCGCGATTAGACTCTTCTGGTGTTTCTTTACCCAAAGAGGTGTCTTTCACCAAACGGTAAACGTCGGCTGCTCCGTCAAAAATGCGCTCAGTTAGACCCAATTCTTTAAAGGTTTCTGCAATCTCTTCCATTTCTCCTACCCAACGATGGGCTTTTGGTGTCATCGCTGGAATGGAACGGGTTAAAATGCTAGCAAGTTCTTTTTGACTATTAGATACTTCATCCCATAATTCTTTGTCCAAACCTAAACGATGGGCTGCAATTAGTAATTCTGTGCCGATTGCTGTAAGTCCTTTTGTCAGAGCTGCGTAAGACATTTTCAACCCAGAAGCCTGACCAATTTCCTCACCAATCACCCGCACATCCAAGCCACGATCTCGCAGTTGTAAGAGTTGATTTGCTTGTTTTCCTGAAGTGTAAATCCGGGTGCGATTGGGAACTCGCGGTGGTGGGCCAATAATTGATGCATCTACGAATGTTCCCCCAACTGATTCAATGAGTTGACCGATATTTATAACTTTTTGGGGTGCGATCGCATTACAGTCAACGTAGAGAATGGGTTTACCCACATTGCTAATCGTCTCAGCTACTTGCTTCGCTGCTTGGGTAGCCGCTGCGGGGACTAGAACTGACAGCACCACATCAGATTCAATTACCAGTTGGGTGAGAGAACCCACATCTTGAATGTTGGCTGCTGCTGCTAATTGCCGAGTTCGTTCGCTGCGATCGTTTAGGGCGGCAATAGTTTTCAGTCCATGTTGATTGAGAACAGCTGCGATCGCTTGTCCCATATCACCCGGACTTAAAATACCAATAGTTTGGATAGGCATGGAAAGTTTTATATTTATTTCGTGGCGACAAGTTAATTCAGGTAATTGAGTCGTCAATAAACTACGATAAGTGAATGTAGATACCGTATTATGTCAAACCACGGATAAGCTTAACAAGCAAGTTATTAGGATTTACACAGACTCTACAAATTCTTCTCTACAAAATAATTACTCTTAGTGGGAGTTTGACCAATTTGCAGTACACAAACTGCGGCAATTAAACAGAGAACACCTGATAAAATAAACGCTTGTAAATAACTACCCGTCCAAGTTCTCAACACTCCGGCTCCGAATGCTGCCGTGGCTGCACCAAGCTGGTGTCCTGCGACAATCCAACCGAACATCACACCGACATTTTCTTTACCGAAGATGTTGGCAACAAGACGAACTGTCGGTGGTACGGTAGCAATCCAATCAAGTCCATAGAAGACGGCGAAAATGGAAAGTCCGTAGAAGGAAAAGTTAAAACTGAAGGGCAAGAAAATCAAAGATAAACCCCGCAATCCGTAGTACCAGCACAATAAGTAGCGATTGTTCCAACGGTCAGATAGCCAACCGGACATAGTAGTACCAAAAAAATCGAATATTCCCATGATTGCCAAAAGACCCGCAGCCTTGACTTCAGGAATACCGTGGTCAATGCAAGCAGGAATTAGATGAGTTCCAATTAACCCATTTGTGCTGGCGCCACAGATAAAAAAGCTACCAAATAATAGCCAGAAGTCTCGATTACGCATTCCCAGCCAGAGGGCGTTAAGAGTGGAAGCAATGGAATTGACTCTAGGTTGTAACACTTCCACAGTTTCGCTGTTGTCGCCAAAGGCTCGCAAACCGACATCTCCCGGACGATCGCGCATAAAGACTGCGATCGCTGGAATAATTAGAAGTGCTGCACCAGTCAGAGCCAGAGCCGCAGTTCGCCACCCAAAGCGATCGGCCATTGAGGCTAGTATCGGCAGAAACACTAGTTGTCCCGTGGCTGTACTGGCGGTTAAGATGCCCAGAACTAGACCCCGCTTTGACAAAAACCAGCGATTGACAACAATAGCACCTAAAACTAGGGCAATAACTCCGCTACCAGAACCGACAACTACACCCCACAGCAAGACTAGTTGCCAGGAAGCTGACATTAAAGTGGTTAAACCGACACCCAGCGCAATGATGGCAAGTGAGAATACCATCATCCGACGAATGCCGATTCGCTCCATAACTGTGGCAGCAAAAGGGCCAATTAGTCCGTAGAGTACTAAGTTAATGGAAATTGCCAAAGATATAGTTGCTCTACTCCAGCCAAACTCTTGTTCGAGAGGCACTATAAAAACTCCAGGAGCAGAGCGGATTCCGGCTGCCACCAGCAAGGCTAGGAATGTTAAACCAGCTACTATCCAGCCATAGTGGAACGAGCGACGCGCTAGGAAGGAGGCTAGGGACATGGTTGGGGAGGGGGCAGGGGAGCAGGGGAGCAGGGGAGCAGGGGAGCAGGGGAGCAGGGGAGCAGGGGAGCAGGGGAGCAGGGGAGCAGAGGAGCAGAGGAGCAGAGGAGCAGAGGAGCAGGGGAGCGGTAAGTCCTTTCCCTCCGCACCTCTGCCTGTTGTGTCCAATGCCCAATTTAGGGATAACTACCCTGCGTAAGGATTACCGATTCTATCCACAGAGACGTTGGAGGAGAATGGCAAACGACCGGGATTTAAGCGTGGTTCGGCTGCATAGCCAACGGGAACTACAACAGCGATCGCACTGGGTACATCTAAAGGTTGGGTTTGGATGATGGAACTCATGAGATTCTCCTGATAGTTGGATTTTGACCAAATAATTCGTAATTAGCATACAAGCGAATTTATTCATGAAACAAAAACAAAAATTATTCGCAAGGGACAATTACGAATTACAAATTAGGAATTACGAATTACGAATTACGCATTAGCTACTGCTTCACTAGCAGGCGACCAAAATGGATAGTCTGTATATCCCTTTTCATCACCACCGTAAAAGCTTGCTTGATTTGGTTCATTTAGTGGTGCATTCAAAGCCAAGCGTCGGGGTAAATCGGGGTTTGATATAAATAATGTGCCAAAGGCAACTAAATCTGCTGCTTTATTTGCCAGTACTGCATCGCCTTTTTCACGGGTATAACCACCATTGACGATGAGTGTACCTGTAAAGCGATCGCGTATATGACTGGTGGGTACAATTATCCCACCATGTCTAATATCTGCCTCTGTTGCCTCATAAATATGCAGATATGCCAAATTAAACTGATTTAACGCTTGAGCCGCATAACCGAATGTCTCCAGGGGATTGGAGTCACCTATATCGTTAAAAGTCCCACTGGGAGAAAAACGTACCCCAACTCGGTTAGAATCCCATACACTAGTTACCGCCTCTGTCACCTCCAACAGGAATCGGGCACGATTCTCAATAGAACCTCCATATTTATCTGTACGTTGATTGGTGCGATCGCGCAAAAACTGATCTATTAAATAACCATTAGCCGCGTGAATTTCCACGCCATCAAACCCAGCCGCTAGGGCATTTGCCGCTCCCTGACGGTACTGTTCGACTATCTGCGGTATTTCCGATGTTTCTAAAGCACGGGGAGTAACAAAAGGTTTTGGCCCCTCATAAGTTGAGGCATCACCTTTAGGAGTAATGGCAGAAGGTGCTACAGGTAAAACTCCATTCGGTTGTAAATCGGGGTGAGAAATCCTGCCGACGTGCCATAGTTGCAGAAAAATTCTGCCGCCGTGCTGATGTACGGCATCGGTTACTAACTTCCATCCCTCCACCTGTTCTGGTGAATGAATTCCTGGTGTCGCGGGATAGCCCTGTCCTTCAGGAGTTACCTGTGTTGCTTCAGAAATAATCAGTCCGGCGGAAGCACGTTGGACGTAGTAGGTAGCATTCAGTTGGTGTGGTACGTTTCCCTCACCTGCCCGGTTTCGGGTTAAGGGTGCCATTACTATCCGGTTAGGTAATTCCAGATTTCCTAATTGGTAAGGAGAAAATAAGTTGATATCAGTAGTCACGGTCGCTTCGCTCCAATTCAAAATTCAAAACTTGTACTGAGCTTGTCGTTGGCGTAGCCTCTCCGCCAGGAGAAGTATTCAAAATTTGGAACCCCGCATCTGCGAGATCGGGAAAATAAGGAAAGAGTTTTCCTCATACCCAATTTTGCGTACAGCGCATTACAGCTATTTCAGATAAATAGACTATGCGGTTGTGGTTCAAATACTAAACAATCGACCGAATAACGCCACCATCTACCCGCAAAGCTGCACCATTCGTTGCTGATGCTACGGGACTAGAAAGGTAAACTACGATCGCTGCTACTTCTTCAGGCGTTGCAAAGCGTTTAATTAGGGAACTTGGACGCACATTTTGAAAAAATTCAGCCTCAACTTCTGTTGGACTAATACCACGTTCCTGTGCCAAGTTGGTGATAAAATCTTCAACTCCTTCTGAACGTGTTGGCCCTGGGAGGACGGAGTTTACTGTAACTCCAGTCCCGGTAGTCATTTCTGCTAGACCTCTGGCAATGGCAAGTTGTGCCGTCTTAGTTGTGCCGTAGTGAATCATTTCCACTGGGATCTGAATAGCAGATTCGCTGGAGATAAAAATTATCCGCCCCCAGTTTTGCTCTAGCTGCTTTTGCAGATATTGCCGACTCAAACGGACTCCACTGAGGACGTTAACCTCAAATATCTTTAACCAGTCTTCATCAGTAATATCAAAGAAGGTTTTTGGCTCATAAATACCCAGATTGTTTATGAGTATATCAACGTGAGGAACCTCTTGAATGAGTTTCTCTACCCCTGATGTAGTACCTGCGTCAGCAACAACACCAGAAACTTTTGCGTCGGGTGTAGAATGCTTAATTTTAGCGATCGCTTGAGCTACTCGTTCTTCAGACCGACCGTTGACAATCACTGATGCACCCTCTTGAGCTAGCCCAAGAGCGATCGCCAAACCAATACCTGCGGTTGAGCCACTGACCAGGGCGGATTTACCATGCAATTTCAAGTCCATTTCGCTCTTTCCCCATTAGTTGAAACAGAATTCAGAATTCAGAAGTCAGGAGTCAGGAGTCTTATGTATTTAGACTCCTGGCTCCCTCTAAAGAAGACTGCAAACTAAATGCATCTCACAATAGTACCTAGATTAAAGATGCTGTGCTAAGGTCTTATTCAAGGTAGTTTTTGGAACCGCCCCTACGACAGTATCGACCTGGCGACCTCCTTTAAAAACCATCAACGTCGGAATGCTGCGAATTCCATAGTGGCTAGCGACAGTAGGATTTTGATCTGTGTTCAACTTCACAAATTTCACCTGTCCTTCGTATTCAGCAGCAACTTCATCGACGACTGGGCCCACCATCCGGCAAGGGCCGCACCACGGTGCCCAAAAGTCCACTAATACCGGAATTTCACTTTCCAAGACTTCTTGCTTGAATGTGGCTTCTGTGACGTTTGTAATGGATGACATAAATTGCCTTCCTAATTAATTCTATAATTCGATAATATCGAATAATAAAAATATATGCCACCTGATGAGATAATGCAACTATGAGATTCCTTTATCATCCAGATAGAAAAAATATTTCTTTACCGGGCGTGTTGTATGCATTGGGCGATCCGGTGCGGCTAGAGATTGTGCGGCTGTTGGCGACTGAGGGGGAACAATGCTGTGCGAAGTTTGATTTTGCGATCGCTAAGTCTACGATGTCCAATCATTTTAAGATTTTGCGGGAGTCGGGGATAGTCTTGACACGCAAAGAAGGGACACACCATATTAACATCCTGCGGCGTGAAGATTTAGAGGTGCTGTTTCCAGGGTTGTTGGATGTGGTATTGAAAGCTGCTCAACCATTACCTGTTAGCCCTGTTAGTACGAAACAAATAGCTTCAAGGATTTAGGGGCATTGGATGGAGAGGTTTGAAAGCTACAATTATGATATATAGCAGTCCTATTTGATTCGTGAAAAATATGAAATTTTAAAACGAACCGCAAAGGAAAGAAAGAAGAAAGAGATATATAATTTTCAAAAATGATTTAGGACTGCTATAGTCCATATTCTTAAGAGTGCAAAATAGCAACAAAAGCACCAATGGCAGAATTCACCATTCAAATTCCCGATGAACTAGCTGAACGTTTAGAACCTCTGCAAAATCGCTTACCCGAATTGCTTTGGCGATTACTAGACATTGTTAATGTACCAATAACCATTGAGCCAAAAGTTAACTCTGAGACTACAAATATTCCAGCAGTTTATCAAGAAGTTATTGATTTTTTAATTAAGGGACCAAAACCAGAACAAATTATTAATTTTAAAGTTTCATTTCAATCTCAAACACGCCTACAAGAATTACTAGAAAAAAATCGCTCTGCAACACTCAGTCAAATGGAATTAGCAGAATTAGATGTTTACGAGCAGCTAGAACATTTGATGATTTTATTAAAAGCACGAGCTTATTCTGCAATCAGCTAACATGACTTCTAATTCGATTTCTGTAGAACTCCGTAGGTTAGTGACGCAGAGAACTTCAGGACGCTGTGAATATTGCCGAATCCATCAAAACTTTTCTATTTATACCCATGAAGTAGACCATATTATTGCCGTCAAACATGGGGGTGAAACTACTGCTGAGAATTTGGCACTTTCATGTTTATCCTGTAACCGTCATAAAGGCTCTGATTTCGCTACTATAGACCAATTTACTCAAGAAATTGTCCCATTGTTTAATCCGCGTCGCCTGGTTTGGGATGAACATTTTTATCTTGAAAATGCCAGGATAGAAGGAAAAACTCAGATTGGTCAAGGGACTGCAAGGTTACTTCAATTTAATGTTCCCAATCGGGTGCTTTCTCGACAAGTGTTGATAAGTCAAGGACAGTACCCGTAGATATAAGATCAAGTCCAATTCTGCTCCTAGAGCAATAGGGAATTTAGTAAACTTAAGAGATGTTAATGTTACTAAAATCCAAATATAGTTCATTCCAGAATTTATTGCGGAGGTCTATAGATGAGGATAACTGCTGAGGAGTTGCTCCAGCGATATGCTGCTGGTGAAAGGGATTTTAGTGGGGTTGACTTGGAAGGAGCTAACTTGGTTAGAGCTAATTTGAGTGAAGCCAACTTGAGGGGAGCGAATTTGGCTAGAGCTAGTTTGAGAGAAGCTAATTTGGCATATATTTTTCTGGAGGATGCCAACTTGGAAGAGGCTGACCTGATCGGTGCCAATCTTGAAGATGCTAGGTTGATGCGTGCCAATTTGAGTTACGCCAATTTGCGAGGTGTTGATTTGAGAGGAGCAATTTTGTCTAATGCCAACTTGACCAGCGCTAACATGAGATGTGCTAATTTGGCTTGCTCCTCCTTGGATGGCGCTAACCTGACCAATGGTGATTTTTCGGGGGCTGTTTTGGACAGTGCTAATTTGACTAATGTTGAATTTGCTGGAATTAATTTGGATTGGACTATCCTGACCAATACTGATTTCAGTGGAGCCAAGAAATTGGGTATTCCATCCTTGGAACAAACTGGAATGCTCTTCCCCAGTAGCAGAGGCGCTCTGTTCTTGGAAACCTCGTTTCCAGATGGTGAGATCATCCAAGGTCCATACTACAGAAATCCCTAATTCTACCAAATCATCAGTTATTGAAGTCTCAGCTAGTAAAGATGATTTAGGCGGTGAATCAATGGGCTTGTTTTTATTATCAACACGTAAAGCCATCTTATTTTGAATAAGGTCTTTTGCTTCTTGATTCAAATTTTTAAATCTAATTTTATCCCAGCTATAAATTATCTGAGTTGGGATAAACTCTTCCTTTCCAAGCGCCGCCGCGTCCTTGCCAGTGATGTAGTGCTGAGTCTAGAGTCATTAAAGTATAGAGAAAAGCGATCGCAGGTAAACTAAAAGCGAACCAGACAGAACATTTATAAAAGCGGATTGTCGGGTAGTAAGCAAAAGTCATTAATAGCCATCCTAATATACCTGTAAGTGCGATCGCCCAATTACCCCAAACTGCACCCAGAATTACACACACAGGTGGAGCTAAATAAATCAGTGGCATTCCCACCAAAGTTCCCAATAGTAGTAATGGAGAATAATTCAGTTGGGTATAGGCAGTACGAGCAACCATATCCCAAATCGTCGCCAGTGAGTCATAAGGACGCAAACTGCGAGTCAAGCTACTCAATCCTAGCCAGATACGCCCTTGACTAGGCATTGGGTATGGGGTATGGTTATTTTCCTTGTATCCCTTGCTCCCCTGCTCCCCTGCTCCTCTGCTCCTCTGCTCCCCTGCTCCCCCACTCTTCTTAACAGCCATCGCCAAGGCGCAATCGTCAATTAAAGCTTGACGAATGACTTGAATACCTCCGATTCGCTCTAAAGCTTCACGGGCGATCAGAATAGATCCTCCAGCGGCTCCTGCTATGGGATTGTTGGGATTATTCACCCAGCGAAAAGGATAGAGTTTTTGGAAGAAAAAAACGAAAGCTGGAATCAAAAGTTTTTCCCAAAAGCTTTCACACCTGAGTCGTACCATTACAGAAACCATGTCTAAATCTTCCTGCACAGCCTTCGCAACCAGTCGGCGAAGATTACCAGGATCGTGTTCGATATCTGCGTCAGTCAGCAAAAAATAATCGGGTGCAAATAAACTCGCGCTCTTTATACCTTGCTCAACTGCCCAAAGTTTGCCCGACCAACCAGGAGGTAGTGAAACGCCTGAGATAATATGCAATTGCTGGGGTTTACCGACAGCGTGTGCAACCCCTTCGGCAAAATTTGCTGTCCGATCTGTGCTGCGATCGTCTACTAAAAACACGTTGAAAGAACCAGGATAATCTTGAAGTAGGAGCGATCGCAAACTAGTTGGTATTAACTCAGCTTCGTTACGCGCTGGAACGACCGCACAAACCACAGGTAACGATTGTAGCTGAGTTTCTGTAACCTCTAATTGCTGGTCTGTCCGCCAAAACTGTCCCCAAAAACACAGTAATCCTAACCAAATTGTCAAGGATAAGAGCATCAATCCTAATACAATTACATCCATGACCGTCGCTTCGCTCCAATTCAAAATTCAAAATTAAAAATTAAAAAAAAAGAATGACCTATTGCAAATTTTCAGTGACTCAGACACAATACTATGTCTACTGAATAGAGTAAAAAAATTTTTCACTGTAGTGCCGCGTTCATAACTAGGTTGGGTGTTGAGGTTAAACAGGATTTGATGCAAACACAAGACAGGGTAAAAGTCAATCAAGTCGCAGATGCGATCGCAGCTAGCCAAGAATATCTGCTTTCAATTCAAAATCCGGCAGGTTATTGGTGGGCAGAGTTAGAATCTAATGTCACCATCACTGCTGAAGTCGTCCTTTTACATAAAATTTGGGGAACAGACCAAACCAGACCTTTGCACAAAGTTGCAGCATATTTGCGTCAACAGCAACGACAGCATGGCGGTTGGGAACTTTACTATGGTGATGGCGGAGAACTTAGCACCTCAGTTGAAGCCTACATGGCGCTAAGATTGCTAGGCGTACCAGCAACCGATCCAGCGATGATTCGGGCGCGAAAGTTTATTCTCCAACGCGGTGGTATCAGCAAAACTCGGATTTTTACCAAGTTACACCTTGCCTTGATTGGCTGCTACAACTGGCGCGGTATTCCCTCGCTGCCACCTTGGATAATGCTGTTGCCAAAAGCTTTCCCTGTCAATATCTACGAGATGTCTAGTTGGGCGCGTTCCAGCACAGTGCCGTTGTTGATTGTATGCGATCGCAAACCTGTTTATCTCACCGACTCAGCAATCAATCTAGATGAGCTATACGCTGAAGGTGTCGATCGAGTCCAGTGGGAATTACCTCAAAGTGGTGATTGGACAGATTTATTCCTCACTCTCGATAAAGGTTTCAAGTTTGCAGAAAGCCTTAATTTAGTACCCTTCCGTGAAGAAGGTATCAAAGCCGCCGAAAAATGGATTTTAGAGCGCCAAGAAGCTACAGGCGACTGGGGCGGCATTATTCCGGCGATGTTGAATTCAATGCTAGCTTTGTGGTGTCTTGATTATGACCGAAACGATCCCATTGTGGAACGAGGTTTGCAAGCAATTGATAACTTTGCCATTGAAACCGAGGATAGCTACCGGATACAGCCTTGTATTTCACCCGTTTGGGATACAGCTTGGGCGATGCGTGCTTTAGTAGAATCTGGCTTTGCACCAGATCATCCAGCTGTAGTCAAGGCTGGAGAATGGTTGTTGCAAAAACAAATTTTAGATTACGGAGATTGGGCTGTCAAAAATCGCCAAGGAAAACCAGGGGCTTGGGCATTTGAGTTTGAGAATCGCTTTTATCCCGATGTAGACGACTCGGCTGTGGTGGTGATGGCTCTACATTTGGCGAAACTCCCTAATGAAAAAATCAAGCAGGCTGCGATCGCTCGTGCGTTAAACTGGATTGCATCTATGCAATGTAAACCAGGCGGGTGGGCTGCTTTTGATTTAGATAACGACCAAGATTGGCTTAACTCAATTCCCTATGGCGACTTGAAAGCCATGATCGATCCAAACACCGCAGATGTTACCGCTAGGGTACTAGAAATGCTGGGTGCTTGTGATTTGTCAATTGATAGTGATAATTTGGAGCGATCGCTAACTTATCTTTTGCGCGAACAAGAAACTGAAGGCTGTTGGTTTGGTCGTTGGGGTGTAAATTATATTTACGGCACCAGTGGCGTTTTATCAGCCTTGGCGTTAATCGATCCTCAAAGGCATAAAAAAAGTATAGAACGGGGAGCAGCTTGGTTAGTTGGATGCCAAAATCCAGATGGTGGTTGGGGTGAGACTTGCCGCAGCTACGACGATCCCAGTCTCAAAGGCAAAGGAAATAGTACTGCATCTCAAACTGCTTGGGCTTTAATTGGGTTGATAGCAGCAGGTGAAGCTACTGGTAAATTAGCTCTTGATGCGATCGAGCGGGGAATTGGCTATTTGGTGGCAACTCAACAGCCCGATGGTACTTGGTTTGAGGCAGACTTTACAGGTACTGGCTTCCCTTGTCATTTTTATCTTAAGTATCATCTGTATCAACAATACTTTCCTTTAATCGCACTAGGTCGCTATCAAGCAGCGATTAAAGAAGGTTAATATTCGTTTTCAGTAAGGTAGCACACCTATGCTACCTTATCGTGTATTCCATTTATACGAAAACAGCTATTATCCCTATTTCTCACTCCACGGAATGTGTTTCTTGAAAGAGGGTTATATTACATAAGCGATCGCATCAACTATATATACTCAATTCTTCAAAATCTTAGTGAAGAAAGTTTATTCTCTTAATATCTAACGTCCAAAATCAACGTATTTCTATTCTCTAGCAATGACAATATCGTTAGATTTAATAACTGCATAAGCTTCTTTTCCCTCAGATAATTCCAACTCTTCTGCGGAAGCTCTGGTGATAATCGAAGTTAATTCTACTTTGTGAATAATTTCCAAAGTAACCTCACTATTAACTGCTCCATAAACAACTCGTTTAACCACACCTTTAAGAATATTGCGAGAGCTAACTTTTAGTGATTTCTTGTGAATACTACTTTCTATGTCAGGCTTTTGAGTGTAATAGATATCTTCCTGTTTTTCTTGCTGAGTTGCTGGTGATATTGGTGTTGAGGACTGCTGAGTGAGACTACGCACGAGTTCCCGCAGAATCTCAGTCTTAGTGCGTTGAGACTGTTCGCAGAACTCCTCTAGAATCTTCCGCTCGTCCTCTGAGGTTTGAAATGTAACCCATCCTTGTTCTTTTCTTGGCATAATAATATTATCAATTTTGGTTATCTTGGTAAAATTCTACCAAGCATTAATTCGATACGTCGTTTTAGTAATAACATTTTTTTGTCGGTATTTTCCGCATTTTTATCACAAACTAATCAACTATTCTCATATAGTTAACTACATATATATTTGTTTTTTTATAGATGCGAAATATTTTGTTACTTGAAATTGTCTAAATCATCACTAAAATGATACCAACTAAGATGGTATAACATTGGTCTATGGTATTTGTTGGGATAGCTACGCTTACGCAAGGATAATCTAACAGAAAATTCCACTGGCGTAGGCGTAGCCCGTCGCAGACATCGCGTGAGTGCCGTAGGATTATTTAACGTGAGTTCACAGCCGGGGGATGAAACACCTAAAATCACGTTCTCAAGACCTGCGGAGTTTATTTGAGAACAATATCACCATTGAATACGTGGCAGAACCCCTGAAAGCTATGCCAGCTGATGCGGAGGCGAAAGAAGTGCTGCATTGGATGCAAGCACAAAATTTTGATGTTATTGGCGTTGAGACGGGAGATATTATTAGCGGTTATGTAGAACGCTCTAGTTTGATCCCAGGCAGAGAAGGTAAATGTAGCGACTATCAACGGGTGTTTCATCCCAAAGAACTAATTGCCATTTCCACCCCACTGATAAAGTTGCTACCCATTTTGCAACAAACTCCGCGATTGTTTGTCTTAGATTGCAATCAAGTAAGTGGTATTGTTACCTGTGGTGATTTGCAGAAAGCACCCGTGCGAATGCTACTGTTTGGCTTAGTAACGCTGCTAGAAATGAATTTGCTGCGGCTGGTGCGGATTTACTATCCCCAAGATTCTTGGCAAAAAGTCCTTAAACCTGAGCGCTTAGAAGCTGCTCAAAGACTATGGCGAGAGAGTCAGGAAAGAAACGAAGCCACGGATTTGTTAGATTATCTACAATTTTGTGATAAGCGAGAGTTGATTTTAAATCAACCAGAACTTCTCCAGCAACTAGGACTAAAATCAAAACGGTTTGGCGAACGTTTCCTCAAGTCTGCTGAACAGTTGCGAAACCGATTAGCTCACGCCCAAAGTTTAGTTAGCGGTTCCTCTTGGACAGAGTTGATTTCTCTAGCAGAAGCGATGGAAAAGCTGTTAATTCATTGTGAGGAAGTTGAGTAAAGTGGTCAGCTTTCTTTAACACTATTGAACCAACCGCTCAAATCCGCTGGAGTCGATAAATCTAATAACGCCTTACTTAGCTTGACTTTATCCATTTTTTCACAACGCGATACTCCTGCGGAGTCGTTGCACGAACGCTAATGCTAAAACCTATATGGGGTCTTAGTTTTACTTTTTCAATTTCACCGTGAATCAGTGACATAGAAAAAGTTTTTGCTCTATAAGATAATAGGGTTCGATTAAGGTTTTTTGATGAAAATTCTAAATCGCTAAAGATGCGATAAATCATCACAAAGACGCGATAAATCGCCGTCTCTACAATAATCATTCTTTTGTAGAGACGGCGATTCATCGCGTCTCTTGCCTTAACGTAATTTTGAATAAACTCGATATTAGAGGATGTTTGAAAAGTTCTGTTGTCGATATCAAAAGTTTTAGCTCCCTCTAAATCCCCGTTTTAAAGGGGATCTTTGATTCCAGTTAGCCCATTTTTAAAGTGGGTGAGAGGGGATTTAAAAGTACCTAATGTCACACCAAAACACTTTTCAAACAACCTCTGAAATCATCTAATTGAGTCAGAGACAATACTTCATTTGCGATGTCTACGACGGGCAACTCTTAGAGACACACTTGCGTTTGCCTACATAATTTTAGAGCAACCATTGCAAGCTTATTTTTTAGTAAACTTATAACTGTTTTTCTGTAAACTGTAGGTTAGCAAGCACCGCTCTTATTTGACACAACTTTTAAAGTTTTCAAGATGAGACTCATATCATAAACGATAGACCACTTACGTTGGTAGTCTAAGTCCATGTGAACAATATCTTCAAAGTCTTTAATACTGGAGCGACCATGAGCCTGCCATTCACCAGTCATACCCGGCTTGACATTCAAACGTTCCCAGTGGTGGTTTGAGTAATGTATCACTTCATTAGGAGTGGGAGGGCGGGTACCGACTAGACTCATTTCCCCCAGCAGCACGTTCCAAAACTGAGGAAGTTCATCTAAACTAGTGCGGCGGAGAAACTTTCCTACACAGGTAATGCGGGGGTCATTCTCATTTTTGAATATCCGATCGCTTTGAGCTTCATTCTTAACTAGATGCTTAAGTTGGTCAGCTCCGACTGACATCGACCGGAATTTCCAAATTCGGAAGTGACGCCCATTCAAACCACAGCGAATTTGACTGTAAAATATAGAACCTGGGCTATCTAACTTAATAGCGATCGCAATAGGAATTGCTACGAATATTGTAATCGATAGCCCGATAACAGCACCCAAGATGTCAATCAGTCGCTTGGCTTTACTGATGACAGAGGGATGAACTGGAACTTTAACTTTAGGAAGAGTATGGGTATTATCTAGAACTTGCATATCAAAACGATGGGAAGTAAAGGTATTAGACATGAGTAATTACAGTTTCAGTAGGTAAGTTTATGAACTCGATAGTCTGTACATTTCCTTATTTAAGTAACTAGTAAAAGTGAGAATAAAATTTTCTAATAGCTTCAGCAAGTAAATATATAACCAACCAATCTGTTCTTTAAGATATTTGCAGTGACAGTAGCGGTGAATACTCATGGTTGAGCATTGAACATCGTTACGACGGCATCATAATTCTCATAAATTTCAAACACTGAATCCATCTGAGTCAGTTCAAAGATCGTCCGAACAGGTGCTTGCAGATTGCAAATTATCAAACGACAACCCGAACGTATAGCTGAAACCCCCTTAAGTAAAGCAGCTAAACCCGAACTATTCATAAAATTTACTTTGACTAGATCGATCGCCCAAAGATGTTTGGGGTGAGGTACTAAGCTAGATAGCTGTTCCCTTAAGGTATTACCATGCTCAAAATCTAAGCATTGCTGAGGTTGAATCACGATCGGTTGCCTTTCTTGTGTCAGAGTCATAAGTTTTCTAGATTTAATTAGCTAAAAAGCTGACTTTAAAAAGCATGAAACTATGTGCTTTACCACATATGCTCGTTTCATGATAATTAACTGATAAGGTATTTAAGATCCTCGATCATTTGTTATTTTATTAATCTGAAATTTCTGTTGCAAAATTAACCAAAAAAATGGTAATCCTTCTATTAAATATCTTTTCCATAATCTTTTAGGCTCCGATACCATTCTATATAACCATTCAAAACCCATACTACTTATATATTTTGGTGCCCTTTGTATATTACCTGCTTCAAAATCAATAGTGGCGCCTATTGCTAAAAATATTTTGATATTTGGCAGTTGCTTTTTGTATTTATATATCCATTTTTCTTGTTTTGGTGCGCCTAGCCCAACAGCTAATACTGTGGCGTCTGAAGAATTAATCATCTCAATTATTTTTCTACATTCCGCTTCTTTTTTTTCAAATCCAAAAGGTGGTGAATACGAGCTTACAATTATATTTCTATGAACTTTGGCATTAATTTTCTCTTGAGCTTTAATAGCTACACCTTGTGCTGCACCTAATAAAAATATTTTAATTGTTTCATTTTGTTTGTGAAAGTTATAAAATGCTGGAAAAAAGTCAGAACCGGAAATTTTTTCTTGGATGGGCTGACCTAAGAAACGAGATGCATATATTAAAATTTGACTATCACATAGTTTGTAATCAGCGGTTTTATAAGCTTCAAGAAATTCCCGATCGTTTTGCAATTTCATTATGTGATCTACATTGGGAGTAAATACAGTACCATATTTAAGATTTTCTAAAACTTCTGTTGTCAAGACATTGTTAATCTCAATATTTAAGAGATTAACCTTTTGTACTTGGTTGTTGTTCCATTCAAAGGATTTACTCTGATGTTTGAAAAGCTGTACTGGGAAAAAACTGAGTGTTTCAGATGAGAAAATACGGTCAAAGCGAATGTTAAAGAGACTATTTTTTTGTGCCATATAATTTGAAGTTCGCTATCTACAGTTGAGAAATAGTAAAATTTAGAGCATTGCCGATGTTTTCTACTTATGCAGGTATATTTAGAAGAGTGTTACGTTTGGGTGATGTCAAACCATATAAATGCTAAAAGTATGAACAATGTCTGTTGCCAGACTTCAATTTTTATCTGTCAAAGTTTTTAATACAGTTGCATTGCTACGCATAAGCACCATAAAAGATTTGGTGTTGCTGAATTATGGGATGATTTCACTCAATTTGGAACGGCTTTTCAATTGTTTCAACTGCCGATTCATACCGCATTTATACAACGCCAAAGATTTGATAGGACTTGAGACTTTGTTCACGAGGTTGAGTCAAAACTTAGTGAACTATATGTATACTTTCGTACGCAAATACCGATAGAAAATACTATCTGATGGCTACTTAAATTATTTTTTATACAGTATCCTAATGAGGAATAAAATTATCCAGCTAACTATCCGTTTGGCTGTAGCGTACAGATAGTCTAAATTTCATAATAAGGTAATTAGGCACAACCAAACAAACGTATGTTTAATTTTTTCAAATCCGTACAATAACCAATTTGTAAGCTATTCGATGAATTTACATTTCTTTACATAGCTTGGTTTTTCAACGCCGATTGACTGACTACACCAGATAAAAAATCAGAGATTTTGATAACTACAGAAATTAAGATAACAAACAACTATTGCCACGCATAATTAGTGTTGAACAGATGATATGTTGAGTGAAAATATTTCAATCAAGTAGCGAGTGAGAAGTTTTGTTTCTCGCGTCATTTCTCTAGTCAGATAATAATGACAGTCTGTGGACTTGTCGATTGCAATTTAATTGCTTATGCTCTTTATCTGTCAATGACCGAAAACAAAAAGGATACAGAGCAACTAAATTTCTTTATGGAGATCATTTATTTTGAATTTTGTTAGCGCAGCGTTAGCGAATCTGTGAGCGTCATTTTGAATTTTGAATTCAGAGCGTTCGCCCTTGGCGTCTCGAAGAGAAGCCACGTGACTTGAGCCTGCCTGGGAAAAAATAAATATTTATTCTTTCTATACTTTCCGCTCTTAACTGATGATTTAGCTCAACTTATCCACCCAAAGCCTTATGGTTACGTCCATTCAACGCTGACGATCGCTAAAACTATTTTCTAGTAGGAATTTCCCATTTGCAGATAAGTCTAAAGATATGAAAAGACTATGAAAAGACACCGAATTATGGTTGTTGGTAGCAATGTCGTGACCGTGCAGCGCGTCAGCAGTCATTGCCTAAAACAAAATGCAGAAGTTTTTCCATATTATTGTATTCCCACGCCGGAAGAGATCGCTTTGTTTGAACCTCATGTATTGGTGCTATGTCTACCCATACCTGAGCAATTCCAGCATCAACTACTTCAGCCTTACATTTTGTGGTCAGAACAACTTGTGAATAACATCTCACCACTGGCTACCACTTTGGCAGAATTATCTGACTGTTTACATAAATTCCTCTAAGCTTAAATCAACCCTTGGCGTACAGCTAAAGCTGCTGCTTGAACGCGATCGTCAACGCTCAGTTTGTTGAGAACCATACGTACATAAGACTTGACGGTTCCAAGTGAGAGGTAGAGTTGGTTTGCAATCTGCTGGTTTGAGCGTCCTTGTGCAATAAGTTTAAGAATCTCGCGTTCGCGATTACTGAGAATAGGTTGCGCTATTACCTGAGATACAGGAACATCGGGAACGACAGCGGTTGACCTAAGCATCCGAGCAACTTTTTGAGCGATTAGAGGATCTAAATAAGCACCACCTTGAAGTATCAATTGAATAACAGCGATGAGCTGTTCCCATTCAATGGTTTTAAGACAGTAACCATCAGCACCAGCTGCAAGCATCCCCATGACCTGGATATCGTCGTCGAAGGCACTTAAGGCTAGAACACAAGTAGTCAAGCAATTACTTTTTATATGCTGGGTGGCTGTAATCCCATCCATAACTGGTAGATCGATATCCATTAAAACTACATCTGGTTGGAGTTGGCTAGCTAATTCAACAGCCTCTCCACCGTCCAATGCCTCTCCAACTATACTAAAACCAGGTTCTAGGCTAAATTGCCCTTTCATCCCTCGGCGGATTAAAGCGTGATCGTCAACTAATAGAACCCGCACAGTTTTCTCTTTGTCAATATTAGGTATCATTATTACTATATATATTTGGTTGTATTCTGTTCATCGTTGCAATCAACTTGATTTATGGCACTTGGGAGAGTAAACCAGAAAGTACTTCCCTTTCCAAGAGAACTTTCAACACCAATGTTTCCTCCGTGAGCCTCAATAATTTGACGACACAAGTACAGACCAAGCCCACTTCTCCCACGATGCCCCCGTCCTTGAATAAAGCGGTGGAATAGCTTTTCCTGAGCTTGCGGTGCAATTCCTGAACCGCGATCGCGCACCGAAACCCGCACTCGCTCTTCTCCATCAGGCGTTATCTCAATCAGAATTTCCCCGTTAGGCTTACTTACCCGCACAGCGTTATCAAGTAAGTTTTGTAAAACCCTTTGAATTTCTAGTTCATCACCATAGACAGTTGGCAGCAATTGAGAAGTTTTACAAATGAAGGCTAACTCACGTGTAGATGTTGCTTTTATCTGACTAATTACTTTAATTAAAATCTTTTCCCAATTCAGGCGATCGCACATTAAACAAGCGCTGCGTGCTTCATAACGGGAGATATCTAAGAGCAGTTCCACTAGCTTAAGCAGATCCTCATTAGCTTCATGGTACTCTTGAAAAACTTCCTTCCAAGTGTCATTTACTGAACCAAAAGCTCCTTTGAGCATACAATCTAAAGTGTTACGAGTGGCAAGTAAAGGAATACGTAGGTCGTGGGAAAGTGCAGATATCATATCTTCAAGCTGTTGGTTACGCACCTCAATACTTTGTTGACGGTGACGAGTCTTATCAGCGATCGCGTTAAGAACTCCAGCTAGTTGCCCGATCTCATCTAGAGAAGAATGGGAGAGTTGTACTTCCATTTGTCCCGCTTGCCAAAGTTTACAAACTTGTGTCAATTTGCTTAATGGAAGTTTGACTCGCCAATGCAATAACTGGAGATTTAAAATTGCTCCTAACAAAATGATTAATGTGCTGAAAATATTGATCGCAGTGTTAATATCATTTAAATACTGTACGCGATTTTTGCGAACCCTCAAAAGCATCTCTTCGTGCTGAATGAGTTTCCTAATTTCGTAGTGCAAGGAATCAAATAAAGTGCTTCTTGGCAGAGCAGAGTTGCTCGCAGAACCAGAAAGCGCTTTTTGCTTCAACTCCCTTTGCCACTGGTTATAGATATATCTAATTTTATCGAGTTGTTTTATTTGATCGGGGTTGTCTTGTACGAGATTGTACAGATGGTTGAAGCTGTTGTGGAAGCTGGGCCTCTTCTGACGATAATCTGTAGGATTAGTTTGTCCCTGAGTGGAATTTTCTAGAAAACCTTTTTCTTGATTATCTATCACAGCATTGAGTAGACGTTCTCCTTCTCGCCCTACGATTAAAGCATGAGTTACCCGGTCATATACTTCATGATTTAGGTGTGCTATCAAGAGGTTGAAGACTTGCTGTCCGAATAAATACAACACTAGCAGGAAAATACTAGTATGCAGAGGGTTTAAAAAATTACCTTTCCTAGATGAATGAATTAAGAAAGGTATCAAGCTAATAGCTATCACTATCTAATATCTCTACCACCTTAATTAAAGTTACCTAGAATACTACTTAAAACCTGTATATTACAGCACCCCTAAAAGCTTTGCTGATGTTAAGCTGTGATTCCATAAGCGTTAACTATACATATACTACATATCCGTATACCTCATATTAACAACCTAATTGTATTAAATAACGTTGCAAAAATTATCCTACTCTGTTTTTTACAAAAATTAACATAGAGCATAAAAATTAATAATCTTTTAGCTTTGTGGTTTTCATACAACTGATGTCAGTTGTACAAACAATAGTATTTTTTTACAGACTACCTCGGTATATCCCTCTACCATTAGTGCCAATAAAGACTAGTCCGAATTTCTGCCAGCTAGCCTCCATTACATTAGGCTCATTGCCCATAGGTTGGTGTAAAAAGGCGATATTTATCCATGTTTTTCCTTTGTCGAGAGAGCGAAATACTCCTTCGCCTATACCAGCAATTTCCCCATACAAATACAGTGCAGGAATTTTACTTCCTTTTTGTGCCTTACCAAGGGCGAATAAATGAGCTTTCTTCACTTTCGGAATCTGGGCAAAGTTCACACCGCCATTTGTTGAGCGATAAAGTCCGTGAGAATTAAGACTGAGCCAGACTTCGCCATTAACTCCCGGAACTGTTTTGAGCATAGACCAACTTTCTGAAGGCAATGATGAGTTTACAATCCTAAAAGATGCGCCTCCATTCTTACTACGGTATAACTTGCCACCACTGTAATAGTAAAAAGTGTTGCCATCTAATTTGTCAGCTACTAATGGTTGACCCCAGTACCACGGCCCTTTGGGGCCTTTGGGTAATCCTGATACTTTGCTCCAAGAAAATCCGCCATTGGTTGTGCGAATAGGCTGTCCTTGATGAATAATTGCGACAAATAGATTTGAATTTGTTGCTGACATGGCTACACGCAACGGTATTGTGTTCTTTGGAAACGAGGAAAATTTTTTCCATGTCACTCCCCCATCCCCCGAAGTTGCTCCTGTATAAGTATTGTTCCATCGATTACCACCAACACGTACCATTCGTGAAGGATTGCTTTCGCTATAAGCAAGGCCATAGGTATCCTGGAACCGAGGACTATTTTTACCGCCCAATTGCGTAGATGGGTAGACATCTAGCCCATTGCTGTGATTAAACCCATCCGTATCAGCAACACCGCTCAACAATTTAGAGCCACTTCGAGGCGAGGCTAGGGCGAAGCTAACTATCTGCTCATGTCCTTTTTCATAGTTCGACCAAACAGATGGTTCTGCGTTGATGTTGTCTGTCCGCCATGTTCCATACCAGTCTGTTAACCATAACCGTCCAGGAGTTTTTGGGTCAAACTCAATAGCTGAGGTTGCGGAGGCAAAATACCACTCAGGCCACCAGGGCACTTGAGGTTTCAAGGTACGCTGTTTCTGTTGCCATGTAGCTCCACCATCAGTAGATTGAAATATTACACGATGGTTTGTTGTGGAAACATACTGGTCATAAACAATTAAAAGGTGATTGGGATTATTTGGATCTACAGAAATGGCATTAAATGTAGTTTTCGCGTTACTTGGTGCGATCTCGCTCCAAATACTGTTTGCATATTTGCTGACACCTGATGTATGCGTTACATACAGAACTTTGTCCTTTGCGAGAGCCATTCGATTCACGTGTGATGGGCTTCCTGATATTTTGCTCCAGGTAACACCCGTATCAGTGGATTTATATATGCCATCTCCATAGGCATTGGCATAGACTAGTCCAGATACATTTTTGCTAAATACAATACCTGCAATTCCAATCTTTGCTTCCGACTTTTCGGGAAAGGAGCTAACCTTGCCCCATGTTGTACCACCATCTGAAGACTTCCATAGCCCATTCAATCGCGAACCAAATAAAATAACATTGGAATTAAAGGGATTCACGGCTAGCCTCTCTCCTAGCCAACGTTTAGTTTCATTGCCGCCCATTGGCAAGTCTATTTTCAGCTTATTCCAGGTTTGACCGCGATCGCTCGATTTAAAAATTGTTCCTAATCCACCCCAACTAGTAGTATATTTACCTGCTGCGATGTATACAATATCTGGATTATTTGGGTCAAGTGCTAAGGCTTCTCCCCCGTAGTAATTGCTGTGTTGCAAGCTAAATATATCTGTTAGCGGAATCCATTTGTAGTCTTTTGAATTCCAACGATAAAAGCCACCCATATCAGTTTTGATGTAGGCTAAATTTCGCTCTTGTGGATGCAAATAAATGCCTGTAACATAACCACCTCCTCCAATAGATACATTAGCCCAGTGATAGCCTGATGTAGTACTCCAAGTAGATTTAAGGGGTGTAAAATTGACGACAATAGCCAGCGCAAGTATAGCAATACAAGTTGTTTGCGCTAGCAGCCTCCAGAAACGGCGATCGCTCATTGCTATTTTCATAAGATTTGCAAGTATTTACTTTAAGTTACTTTACAAGAAGTAAATTAAAGTAAAGTAAATCGGGTACAGGTAGGTGGATATCTGGGTGGATAATTTTATTGAACCCTAGAGGATGCTGTCTGCATTGAGACAATATTGACCATCAGGCAGTTTTGTCATTGCTGTTTAAGAAGGAAACTTTAATAAGAATTATTAATAAATTTTGAAGCAACCATGTAGTACGATCCTGTAAGTTTACTTAGGCGAATCGCAAAACCCCACCTAGATTTTGTAATTCCGCAGCCAGTTCCCGACTTTAGAGGATTTTTAATGGCCAATCATACAGAAATCTCTGCGGGTTACCCTAGCAGTTTGAGAAAATCAGTAACCAAAAAAGCATCTTGGCAGCGTTACTTACTTCTAGGTCTAGCTACCAACATAGCATTTTGGACTGCAACTTTTCTTTATCTAAAGCTTACACCACCGACCTATACTAGTTCTTCAGCGATTAATCTGCCAGGAGCATGGTCAAATGCCAATATTAATTTACCAGACATTGGCTATGCTAATTATGAAAATGTGTCTCCATACGCTGCTCTTTCTTCTCAAGATCCCAGAGAAATTTATAAATTTATTGCTGAAAGCGACCCTATATTAAAAGCGGCAGCGGATCAACTTAATATGTCTTTAGAAGAGTTTGGCAAACCTCGGCTCAAGCTAATAATTAATACTTCCATGATGAGCGTTGACTTTGAAGGTGCAAGTCCCGATGAAGCTCAAAATAAATCTTTAGCTTTTTACAAAGCCTTGCAAGCAAGACTCAACATGCTACGAAATCAAGAAGCTGTTCAAAGAGATATAGGTTATCAAACTTCCCTGATTTCTTCGCAAAAAAAATTAGCAGATGCTCATAAGCGGCTTTCCGATTACAAAGCACGTTCGGGTTTGAACTCTGAAGATCAAATTAAGGATCTGACAACCAACATTGAACAGCTCCGCAGACAACGAGCTGAAATAATCGGTCAACAGCAACAGGCTACTACTCGTCTAGCAGAATTATCGAATAATTTAAAGCTATCTGCTGGACAAGCTACAGATGCTTTTACCCTTCAAACAGACCAGATATTTCAACAGAACTTAAAAAATTATAGTGATGCTAGCGCTTCTGTGACTGTTTTAGAATCAAAATTTTTGCCTAACCATCCGACATTAATTGCAGAGCAAGCGAAAAGAGACGCTGCTCAACAGGCCCTGATAGTTCGAGGTCAGTCTCTTTTAGGGCGAAAATTTACTTTGGCAGTTCTAAAGCAGTTAAGCCTTAGTAGCAATAACTCTGGTAACAACGCTCCTCGAGACGCTCTTTCCCAAGAACTAGTTATAGTTCAGGCAGACCAAAAGGGATTCACCGCTCAAGCTCAAGCAATAGAACAACAGCTTAACCAGCTTGAAAGTAGGCTCAAAAATTTAACACAGTTGGAAAGCACCTTGGATTCGCTGAAGCGAAATACGCAAATTGCTGGAGCGGTCTTTTCCTCCAATTTGACCAGACTGGATATTGGCAAGTCGAATACTTTTGGATCTTATCCACTGATTCAACTTGTTATACAGCCTACATTACCTGAGAAACCGACTTCACCAAAAGATAAATTGGTTTTACTAGGTTCAGCTTTAGGCTCCCTTTTCGTATCCCTTGGACTGGTGTTACTTTGGTGGCGCGAACGTAAAAATTTAATATCTGATAAGACTGGAAGTACAGAGAGGAAGAGAATGGAATAATGAAACCTCAAAACTTTGAAGAAAGTCTTGTTTGGTATTGGATAATTAGTACCTATGTATTTTATTTTATTGGTATTTTATATCCTGTAAATTTTTTATTAGCTTGGATACTGTTTTTTTACCTATGTAAGCGACTTTGGAACCAAACAGCGCACACTAGTAGTGACAAAATAATCAAAGTTTATTGGATACATTGGGTTTGGATTGTCTCTATTCTGGTCATAGCGATCGCTACAATTGTCGGCTGTATAAATTATGATGTAGGTACAAATCAAACTCTTAGGTCATTAATTAATTGGTTTACAGATTGGGCTTTGCTAGCACTATTTCCATTAAGCGGCTGTCTGAATATTCGACCACAACTAATCTATAGAGCCGTCTGTATCTTATGCCTTCAAAGTTTGATTTTAATTCCCTTCTTTTATCTAGCTTGGATAGTACACTTGCCTGCACACCTATATTCTTCTCCAATTGAAAGATTAATCCAGAATGGTGCGCTTTTTTACAATGTCAATCTCTATGGTAGTGATTACGGTACGAATAATGTCCGTCTATTTCTATTTGCACCTTGGGCACCTGCGCTAGGTCTTATTGGAAACATCTACTTCTTTCTTGCTCTTGAAGAACGTAACAATAAGTGGCGCTTCATTGGTATAGTCGGCTCTTTAGCTATGAGTATAGTATCTGTTTCTCGCTTATCTTTTATAGCTTTACCAATAGTTTTCATATTAATTTTGTTGCTTACAAAAATTACTAAACCTACTACGCAAATTGCGATCGGGTTTGTTAGCTTTTTAGCAGGTATTTTTAGCACGGCACTTCTTGGTACTATTAAGGATGTTAAAGAAGCATTTTATAATGCTAGACCGGACTCTTCACGAGTGCATGAAGCTTTAGGTATGATTGCCTTGGATAAATGGAAAGAAGCTCCTATCTGGGGTCATGGTTTTCGAGAAGCACCAGGGCCTAAAGCATTAGCAGAAATGCCTATCGGCTCTCACCATACTTGGTTTGGTCTCTTGTTTGTTAAAGGGATAGTTGGCTTCATTGCTTTTTTAGTACCAATTTTATTGAGTTTTATAGTGTTGCTGATTAAAGCACAGAAAAGCACAACTGCTAGGGTAGCATTGTATTTTCTTGTCACTCTATTACTTTTTACATTCAATGATAGCCAAGAAGTTTTAGGTTACTTATACTATCCCGGTTTAATTATCATGGGAATTGCATTTAAAGAAGAAGTGCAGCTTCCTAACTCTTCTCTTCATAAAAAGCCTGAAGCTACTTATATTTAAATTTTAAATTGATAAAAAATATCTAATTTTCTCTTAAGGATGCCCTCATGTTAATCAAAAAGCTAAGGCAAAAAGTATCTAGTCAATATGTGCGTAATATTGGTTGGATGGGGGGAGCAGAGTTAGTGAATCGTGTCTTCCGATTGGGAACAACAGTTACTTTATCTCAACTGTTAAATCCCTACGATTATGGATTGATAGCAATCGTTTTGACTACCAATGAATTTGCAACTGTTTTTACCTTAAGAGCTGGAATTGGATCTAAGATTGTTCAGGCAGCAGAGAAGGATCTAAAAATTATTTGTCAGACATCTTACTGCCTTAATTGGATACTATGTGGAGTAATGTTTATTCTTCAGTGTCTTGCCGCTTTACCAGTTGCTTTGTTTTATAGTAATAACCAAGTTATCTTACCTATCTGCATTATGGCATTAGTCTACTTAATGCTACCAATCTTTGCAGTTCAGTCTGCCTTAATCCAGCGAGAGAACCGCCTGAAAATTACAGCATTATGCAATGCCACGCAGTCGATTCTAATCAATATTCTCACTATAGCTTTAGCTCTATTAGGGATGGGAATGTGGGCTGTTGTTATACCTATTGTTATTACGACTCCAGTATGGATTGTTATCAATTTGATGAATCATCCTTGGCGTCCTACCATGTCGTTTAGTTTTAATAAGTGGCAAGAAGTTGTTAGTTATGCTAGAAATATTCTTGGAGTTGAGTTACTAAATAAGCTAAGAGCGAATCTTGATTACCTGATCATTGGACGTTTTTTAGGAGTCCAAGCGCTAGGAATTTACTATTTCGCTTTCAATGCTGGGTTAGGAATCAGCATGAATGTCATAAATACAATGACTTGGTCTTTATACCCCCATCTTTGTGCTGCTCGCGGAAACGTTAAGCAGTTTCAAGAACGTTATTTTAGTAGCCTAAAAACATTTGCATTAATTGTATTCCCATTAATTTTGCTACAGTCAAGTCTAGCTCCATTTTATGTCCCAATTGTTTTTGGGCAAAAGTGGGTAACAGCAATTCCAATATTGATAGTTATCTGTTTGTCAGCGCTACCACGCCCATTTGCTGATGCTGCTTCTATGTTACTTAACTCTGTAGATAAAAGTCACATTAATCTTTATTGGAACCTAATTTTTACTGTAATTTTTACAATTTCATTACTAGTAGCTGTGAAATGGGGAATTTTTTGGGTAGCTGTTGCAGTGCTAATGACTCATCTATTAGCGTTACCTCTTTACAGCATTTGGGCTAGTAAATATGTTTGATCTAGAACTCAATCTTTATCAATCGCAAAATAAAAATTAAATGGCTCTCAAGATTTAATTAAAGCTAAGTAAAAATTTGGCTTTTTATAAAAATAGCTTCTTCTAGCTACACTCATTCATTGATAAATAACGAATAACAACGAGGAACTAAAATTAATGGCTACCCCCCAACCGGAACAGCTGAAAGAACTTCTGCATAAATCACTAGGGAAATTAGAGACATTTGAAGAGTGTGCATTATTAGACTATCCCGACTATCCTAATATTGGCGATCATCTTATTGGGTTAGGTACTGTACTCTATTTAATCAATGTGCAAAAAACAAAAATTAAATATACTGCTAGTCCTAACAACTTTTCTAGCCAAGTAATGGAAGAAAGAATTGGAAAATCTCCTATTTTCCTGCAAGGAGGAGGGAATTTAGGCGATCTTTGGACTGCTCATCAAAAATTTCGCGAACAGATTATTTCCAAATACCAGGATCGACCAATAATTATCCTACCACAAAGTATTTATTTTGTTGAACCAAGCAATTTAATGGAAGCAGCAAATGTATTCAACTCACATCCTAATTTGACTTTGTTTGTCCGGGACGAATACAGCTATGAACTTGCTCTAAAATATTTCTACAACTGTCAGGTAATTAAAGCACCTGATATGGCTTTTCAAATGGTCAACTTACCTGGTTTATTATCTAGGTCTAACCGCAGCAACTCTATTTTGTATCATTATAGAAATGACAAAGAGTTGAATCCAAGTAATTCTCAGACTTCTATCGAACTCCCTAATTTAGTTGTAGAAGATTGGACTTCTTTCAAATATGACACAACTGAACGCATGGAGCGAATTCGGGAAGGCTTGCAAAAAGGTACAGTGATTCCTGGTGAGTGGATATACCGACATCTCTGGAAATACTTCCATCATTATTCCTTTGGATTTAATAGCTTATATAACTCCTCAATGCATCTTAAATCCTTAAGTTATATGCATCATGGAATGTATCAATTCAAGCAGCATCGTCTAATTATTACAAACCGCTTGCATGGGCATATTCTTTGCATTGTTATGGGTATTCCTCATGTCTTTCTACCTAATGCTTACCATAAAAATGAGGCATTTTATCAAGCTTGGACTTACTCAATTCCCTTTTGCAGATTTGTAAAAGAACCTTCACAAATTCAGGTGGCTGCACAAGAACTCTTGGAACTATTCCCAAACTAACTGGTTTATGCTCCACCTGCACTAGGACTTACAAAAATCCTTTTACTTTCCATAAACTCTATGACCAAAAACGAAAAGGATACAGAGCAACTAAATTTATTTATGGGGATCATTAATTTTGAATTTTAAATTTTGAATTCGGAGCGAAGCGACGTGACAACTATATCCGTTATTATTCCTGCTTACAATGCTGAACGCACTATTTTAGAAACGATAAAATCCGTTCTTCAACAAACCTTTTCTGATTTTGAGCTAATTGTTATTAATGATGGCTCAACCGATGGGACTTTAGAACTATTGAAGACTATTGAAGATTCTCGTCTCAAGATTTTTTCATACAGCAATGCTGGTCTATCAGTAGCTCGTAATCGTGGTATTTCTCATGCCACTGGAGAGTTTATGGCATTTCTCGATGCCGATGACTTATGGACACCTGATAAATTAGAGCTACAACTAGCAATATTGCAAAAACATCCAGAGGCAGGACTTGCTTATAGCTGGACTCTGAACATGAGTGAAACAGCAGAGATTTTTCACCCCGGCCATAATGTAGTCTATGAAGGTAATGTGTATGAAAAATTATTACTCAGTAACTTTATTTCCAATGGTTCCAATCCTTTAATTCGTAAACAAGCAATTGAATCTGCTGGAGAATTTGACCCAACACTTTCTTCTGTGGAAGATTGGGATTATTGGTTTCGTGTAGCACAGCGCTGGGATTTTGCAGTAGTTCCCAAACCTCAAATTCTCTATCGTCACTCTTCAAAATCTATGTCAACTAAAGTTGAGAAGATGGAGAAATATTTGCTTATTGTCTTGGAGAGAGGCTTTCAAGCAGCACCGCCAGAGTTACAAAATCTTAAAAATCAAAGCCTAGCAAATATTTATCAATATTTAACGGGCATGGAACTGGCTCATGTGACTAATAGAGAACAGGTCAAGCAAGCTGGTCGTAAATTGTGGAAGACGGTTTCTTTATATCCTCAGATTTTGCGAGAAAGAGTAACTCAGCGTTATTTAATGAAATGGTTGGTAATGCAAGTCCTTTCTCCTCGAATTGCTAAGTACTTGACTCGACCTTTTTCTTTGGCTAGGTCTGTTGCGGTTCCAAAGCTGCAATAGAGACTGTTATTAGAAAGCAACCTTTTGATACTAATTAACTAGTAGAATTTAGCAACTTATTGAAATCATATGCCAACTATATCTGTCATTATTCCCGCCTATAATTCTGAGCGCACAATTGTCGATACAATTGTCTCAGTACAACAACAAACTTTTTCTGATTTTGAGATAATTGTTATCAATGATGGTTCAACAGACGGAACTGTTAAGCTACTGGATGAACTAAAAGATAGTCGTATAAAAGTCTTTTCCTATGAGAATGGGGGTTTATCAGTAGCTCGTAACCGTGGTATCTCTCATGCCAAGGGAGATTTTATAGCCTTTCTTGATGCTGACGATTTATGGACAGCCGATAAGCTAGAACTTCAGTTAGAAGCTTTGCAGAAAAATCCAGAGGCAGGTCTTGCTTATAGCTGGACTTATTTTATGGATGAACAAACTGGAAATTGCCACATGGGTCGGCCGATCTTTTTCCAAGGTCAGGTTTTGGCGAATTTATTAACCTGGAACTTTATTGCTAGTGGTTCAAATCCATTAATCCGTAAGCAAGCGATTGAATCTGTCGGAGAGTTTGAACCTTCAGTATCAGGAGCAGCAGATTGGGATTATTGGCTACGTTTAGCTGCAAAATGGTCGTTTGTTGTAGTTACTAAACCGCAGATTTTTTATCGTCAATCTTCAAATTCAATGTCATCTAAAATTGAATTTATGGAAGACTGTCAGTTCAAAGTATTGGAGCGAGTTTTTAAATCAGGATCGCCAGAAATTCAAATTTTAAAAAATCATAGTTTAGCTTATGTTTACCGATATTCTTGTAGACTCTGCTTAACAAGAATTACAGGTGATGAAGGAGTTGAAAAAGCAAGTAAAAAATTGGGGCAGGCAATTCAGCTATATCCAAAAATTCTCCTGCAAAAGGAAACTCAAAAGCTAATTATTAAATTGTTGTTGAAAAAAATACTTGTAGAAAATATTTCTGCATACTTGCTTCAGATTATTAGTAAACTTCGCGTTACTCATGTTCAAAAATTAAATATTCATGAAAAAAGAATCGGTTGAGGTAAGTTGTAGTACTTGCCACTTGGTAACTCAATGGGATAGTTACTCAGTCTTATTCTGGATAATGGTGGAGCGATCGCTTGCTAAGAACTTCAATCAGACTATCTACACGCAGGATATAATGTATTGTGAAATACAGTAAATAGCATTAAGTAACGAATACCAGACGGAAATATTTTACATTATCCGGTGAAAAGTTAGGAGGTGGGATTCGTCCTCTAACTAGATGGATAGCCAGGTGGATAAATATCTCACTTTTTTAGATGCTATCACTAGAAGGTGCGATCGTATCCATCAGATAGTATTCTCATTGCCATATCAAAGATTACTGTACTACCAGTAAAACCTGAGAGCAAACTGAAACTGAAATCGGTCTGGAAAATGAAAAAAGTTTCTGTAATTATTCCGGTTTATGGAGTTGAGAAATATATAGCTGCTACTGTACAATCCGTTCTTGAGCAAACCTATACAAATTTCGAGCTTCTAATTATCGATGATGCTTCTTTGGACAGAAGTATAAATATCTGTCAGCAATTTACTGACCCCAGAATTAAAATTATTCGTCAGGCAAATCGAGGAGTATCTGGAGCTAGGAATACTGGTATTCGTCATGCTCAAGGAGAATATTTAGCTTTTTTAGATGGAGATGATCTTTGGTTGCCAGAAAAGTTAGAAAAACAGATTGCTCACTTAGAAAATTCACCAGCAGTCGGTGTTAGCTTCAGTCGTTCTGCTTTTATTGATGAAGCTGGACAAGCTTTAGGTACGTATCAGATGCCCAAGCTTAAAGAAATCACGCCATCCTATTTACTCAGTTGCAATCCGGTTGGTAATGGCTCGGCTGCGGTAATGCGCAGAGAAGTTCTGGAAGCGATTAAATTCCAAGATAATCTTTATGGAACTAATGAAGATTGTTATTTTGATGAACGCTTACTCCAATCAGAAGATAACGAATTTTGGATTCGTATTTCCATTAAAAGCAATTGGCAAATAGAGGGCATTCCAGAACCCTTGACCTTGTATCGGGTTAATTCAAAAGGGCTTTCAGCAAATATGCTCAAGCAGTTAGATTTTTGGGAAAAGCTAATTGAAAAGACACGCTCCTACGCTCCAGAAATATTTACTCAAGCGGAAACACTAGCTAGAGCTTACCAGTTGCAGTATTTAGCTCGTAATGCCGTAAGACTACGAGAAGGTTCAATGGCTGTAAAATTAATTAATCGAGCCTTAATAACTGACTGGCATATTCTTTTTGAAAATCCCAGAAGTACACTTTTGACACTGGTAGCAGCCTATTTACTTTTACTCTTACCTCAAAATGTTTACAATAAATTTGAAGCTCTGGTTTCAAATAATATAGTAGGGGCTAACCAAAAACGTCGTATTCTTCAAGAAGATATCTAGAAATAATTAAGAACTTTCTATGCCTAAAGCATAATTAGATTTTTTGCATAATGCATAGTAAATTTTAATTAGATATTAATTAAATTAAATCAATAGGAATAGTCAACAATGAAGAAAGTTTCTATCATTATTCCGGTTTACAAAGCAGAAAAATATATAGCTGCTACACTGCAATCGGCTCTTGAACAAACTTACGAAAACTTCGAGATTTTAATTATTGATGATGGTACTCCTGATAAAAGTATAGAAATTTGTCAGCAATTTACAGACCCTAGAATTAAAATTATTCGTCAAAAGAATCGGGGTCTACCTGGGGCAAGAAACACTGGTATTCGCCATGCACAGGGAGAATACTTAACTCTTTTAGATGCTGATGACTTATGGTTGCCAGAAAAATTAGAAAAACACGTTAAGCATTTAGATAATTCGCCTAATGTCGGGGTAAGCTTTAGCCGCTCTGCTTTTATTGATGATAATGGCAACCCTTTAGGTATTTATCAAATGCCTCAGATGGAAGGAATAACTCCAGCAATTGTCTTTTGCCGCAATCCAATTAGCAATGGTTCGGTAGCAGTAATTAAAAGAGAAGTTTTTGAAGCTATTGAATTCCAAGACAATCTTTACGGTACAGTTGAAAATTTTTATTTCGATGAGCGATCGCGCCATCCTAATGGTGACACAACAGATGTTGAATGTTGGTTTCGGATGTCTGTTAAGAGCGATCTGGAAATAGAGGGTATTCCTGAAGCTTTGACCTTATATCGAGTAAATTCAGGGGGACTATCAGCAAACGTTCTCAAGCAGTTAGATGCTTGGGAATTAATGGTTAGTAGGGCACGCTTATATGCTCCAGAAATAGTTAATCAATGGGAAACACTAGCTAGAGCCTATATGTTGCGTTACTTAGCCCGCAGAGCAGTAAGTTTGCAAGATGGTGCAATGGCTGTGAAGTTGGTGAATCGAGCCTTAGCAACCAACTGGCATATTCTCTCTAAAGAACCACGCCGTACACTTTTGACCCTGGGAGCTGCCTATTTCCTTCGGCTTTTGCCCCAGTTCCTTTACAGTCGAATTGAGACTGTTGCTTTAAAGACTACAGGATATACTCAAAGACAGCGCATTTCACAAGGCTTAGGGGAGAGCAACGCGATTTTGTGAGGTCGCCCAAAGGACGTGTATAAATAAGCTTTAACGCGGCTTTTGGATTGAATCACTCACTTGAGTCCCTGTATAATTGGGAACCCAGCCTTCTGCGATTGCAAAATAGCGTATCCCTTTGAAACTCAACAATGCAGTTGGGCTGCACCAATGCTCAACGTCGGCAGGGATGTGGAGATAGTCTTGTGCCTGAACTAAAAGCTGTACCTGGCTGCCATCAGGTCGCACGAAGCCATAGATCATTTCTCCTGCCAACACATAGACGGGTTCAGGTGCAGGATGAGTATGGTAACGGCCGTAGGTGGCGATCAGGTGGTGAAGATTGAACGAACCTGGATGCACATTTAGTAAGTCACACCAGAGAGCGCCATTTTCTTGCTGAAGAAATTCAAAAACGCTGTTATGGAGTTCTACGCAATAACGTTTCTCGGTCTCAGTTAAAACGTCCTGGTCTTGCAGATTAGGGAAGAGTAGCGATGTTCCTGGGTCGTAGTGCTTGAGTTGAATGCCAAGAGGCGCAAGTTCGCGAGCTATTTCGTCTAAATCGCTCTCAATCGTACCGTCGTCAAGTAGTAGGTTAGCCATGACAAAAAGACTAATTAACTGTTAAGAAGAGTATACTCAATTTTGAGATGAAAAGCCACTATTCCCGATTGAGAAACCGGGGAATGGGGAATGGGGAATGGGGGGCAGGGGAGCAGGGGAGCAGGGGAGCAGAGGAGCAGAGGAGAAGTAGCAGTAAGTCTTTCCCCTCTGCCCCTCTGCCTTTTCCTATGGCCAATACCCATTAAGAGAATAAATTTATCGCCAGAATGATGCTTATTGGTACCACTAGCATCTAAGCTAGTACGGGTGAACTATATCCAGCATGGAATGTCTGACTTAATTCTGTTTTGGCATCGGCGCGATTTACGCATTTCTGACAATACGGGACTGGCTGCGGCAAAACGGCAAAGTCCAAAGGTGGTGGGCGTATTTTGCCTAGATCCGCATATTCTGGAACGGGATGATGTTGCTCCTGTGAGAGTAACTTATATGATTGGCTGTTTGCAGAAACTCCAAGAGCGATATGCTAAAGTTGGTAGCCAGTTGTTAATACTCCACGCCGATCCTGTACAAGCGATACCAGCCTTAGCCGAAGCAATAAATGCCAAAGCTGTTTTTTGGAATTGGGATGTAGAACCTTATTCACAAGAACGCGATCGCACCGTTATAAATGCCCTCAAAGAAAAAGGTATTGAGTTTCTTAACCAAAACTGGGATCAAATCCTCAACTCCCCAGAAGAGTTACGCACGGGTAGTAACAGTCCTTACACGGTTTACACCCCCTTCTGGAAAAATTGGATTGCTAAACCGAAGGCTCAACCAGCAGAAACACTGCAAAATGTTGAGGGATTAACGGAAGCCGAACAGGAAATTGCCAAACATGCAGGAGCGATCGCACTACCTTCAGCAAAAGATTTAGGATTCATCTGGGATGAACAATTAATTATTTCACCAGGAGAAGCGGCGGCACAAGAACGATTAGAAGAATTTACTAATAAAGCGATTACTGAATATCAAGAACAGCGAAATTTCCCCGCAGTGGACGGTACATCACAACTGAGTGCAGCTTTAAAATTTGGCGTAATTGGCATTCGCACCGTTTGGCAAGCCACAATAGAAGCCCTAGAAAACAGCCGCAGTGAAGAAACAGCAGTTAATATCCGCACATGGCAACAGGAATTAGCTTGGCGGGAGTTTTATCAACACGCAATGTATAACTTCCCGGAATTAGCTGATGGTGCTTTTCGCGACACCTTTAAGAACTTTCCTTGGGAAACAAACGAAGAATATTTCCAAGCTTGGTGTGAGGGGAGAACAGGCTACCCCATTGTGGATGCAGCAATGCGCCAGATGAATGAAAGTGGCTGGATGCACAACCGTTGTCGAATGATTGTTGCGAGTTTCCTCACTAAAGACTTGCTAATTAATCCCCAATTGGGAGAAAAATACTTTATGCAGAAGTTGATTGATGGAGATTTGTCTGCTAATAATGGCGGTTGGCAATGGAGTGCTTCTAGCGGTATGGACCCCAAACCTGTGCGGATTTTTAACCCAGCCAGTCAAACACAGAAATTCGATCCAGAGGGAGAATATATTCGGCAATGGGTGTCAGAATTGCGCTCTGTAGATACAGAATATTTAGTTACTGGGAAAATTCCACCTTTAGAACGTCATGCTGTTGGCTATCCTGACCCAATTGTGGATCATAAAATACAGCAACAGCAGTTTAAACTGCGTTATCAACAGCAAAAAATTCTTAGTAGTGGTGAGTAAAATTGTTAGTTTTTTAATAGACATTTCCAAAAATTCAGCCTACTGGAGAAAAACACATGAACGCGATCGCAGTGAAAGACGGCATAGAGATTTACTACAAGGATTGGGGCAGCGGTCAGCCCATCGTTTTCTCGCATGGTTGGCCTCTATCGGCCGACGACTGGGACAACCAAATGATGTTCTTCTTAAATCACGGCTATCGCGTCATCGCCCATGACCGACGAGGGCATGGACGCTCGACCCAAGGCAGCGAGGGACACGATATGGATCATTACGCCGATGACCTCGCTGCGCTTACCGCGCATCTCGACTTAAAGAACGCCATCCATGTTGGACACTCGACTGGCGGCGGTGAGGTGACACGCTACATTGCGCGCCACGGCGAAAGTCGCGTCGCGAAGGCCGTTCTCATTAGTGCCGTGCCACCACTGATGGTGAAGACCCCAGATAATCCCGGCGGTCTACCTAAAGAGGTATTTGACGACTTTCAGGCGCAGGTTGCCACCAATCGGGCGCAATTTTATTGGGATGTGCCAAGCGGGCCCTTTTACGGTTACAACCGGCCGGGCGCGAAAGCGTCGCAAGGCGTGATTGAGAATTGGTGGCGTCAGGGCATGATGGGCGGTAGCAAGGCGCATTATGATGGCATCGTGGCTTTCTCCCAGACCGACTTTACCGAGGATCTTAAGAAGTTCTCGGTGCCGACTTTGGTAATGCACGGCGATGATGACCAGATAGTTCCCTATGCCGACTCCGCCCCACTGAGCGCTAAGTTGGTCAAGGGCGCGGTATTGAAAACCTACAAGGGTTTCCCGCACGGTATGCCCACGACAAATGCAGACCAGATCAATGCCGATCTCCTCGAATTCATTCAGTCGTAAACCCAAACCACTCGGTTAGTCTCCATACTGCCGCCTTAAAACGTCTAACCAGACGATGTAGCGAACCGCACCCTGCTGGGATGCGTGGCTTTGGTATAGTGTGTTCGTCCACCTTGCAGCCATGCGCGCTCTTGGTACGGTCGCCGATCTTGTGTATCGTTAGCCCTCAATCTGTTGATAGGGGCGTAGCGAGAGGTCATCTTTGGGTTGTGATATCCGGGTGAGCGGCAATGCGATCGCAGATTCCCGGTAGTCTGGGCTAAGGAACGAACCCAGCACTTCAAGCATCAAGCGTGTCAGCCTGTTGGAGTTCAACGAGTTAGAACGCTAACACCACATTATGTATTGACGGGTAAATGAGAAATTGTCCATAAGATGAGTAGGAAGATTAAGTAAATTGCACCAACTAATCCAAACTCAATCAGAGGAATATAGGTTACTTCGTAAATTCTGCCCAAGCCGCGTTCAGTCAGTCCATAAACGGCCAGGACACTTACTAAAAAGGCTCCGTAAATAGTACGTTTCGTCGAGATACCCACAGGTAGTCCGTGAAGCTGAGTAAGTACCAGAATGCCAAAAAAACCAAAGAGAAATGTGGGCCACTTGCTTTGTCCTAGTATTAATGACACGACTACACTATGTAAAAGCACTGAAGCCTCCAAAGTAAATGTCCACCAACGGTTTACATGGGTGCGGTTAAAAATCAAGGAAGATTGGAGCAGAAGCAAGAACATATAGAGAAAACCAATCAAGTGCCCCAAAGTCGCTTCCATTGGATGATACCAGAAGGTATAGATAGCGGCGAAGGAGAAAAAATAGCCGTGGTACAGTTTGATAATTTGCAAAAACTGTTGATGGAAGGGAACAGAATTGCCAAAAAATAAACCGCGTCGAGGTGTTTCTAAAATCAGTACGAAGACTAGTAAGAGGACAACCGCACCTTGAGAAGCCCAAATTGAAGTATCTTGAGCTAGAGCATCGTACCAAATATATGTTTGGAGAAAGTGTAAAGCGATGAATACACCATTAATGGCAAGCATGAGGTAATTTATCGGATGCAACGCTGATTTGTATTTCAACTGCGATCGCTGCGCCCACAAGATACACGCCCAGATGCTAAACTGATGCCCAAGGTACATACCCCAAGCCGTTGCTCGACTCCAAAAGGTTGGTTGGGGAAGCTTCCAATAGTACCAGTTTAATCCTTGGTCTGGAAGTTTGATGATGCTTGCAGGAATGCTCCCACCGATCCAAATTCCGTAGGTGAGGAGGATACTTACAAAGATGCCTAAAAATAATACTCGGCGACCTGTCATAATAATTCGTAATTCGTAATTCGTAATTCGTAATTCGTAATTTTTAAATTAAGACCTAGATTTTAGGCGACACGTTCTGTTTTTGATTCAGATGCACTTTTAGTTACTCGAAAACTAAGAGTCAAAGCTACTACCATTACTAAAGTTCCACTCAAAAAAGGAGCATAACTTCCAAATTTCATAAAACTTACCCCTGCCCATGTTGGCCCAGCGATGCGTGCCAATGCAGAGCAAGAACTGGCAATTCCTAATATTTGTCCTTGTTCTTCTGGGGCTGTCATCTGGGAAATTAAGCTGTTCAATATTGGTTGGCTGACACTAATTCCCCATGCCATAAGTGTGGCGGCGGCTAATAATAAAATTAAGCTTTGCGAAAATCCAATTAATAGTAATCCTAAACCTAATCCTAATATTCCCAAGATAAGTAACTTGATTTCACCCAATTTTTTCTTGAGAAATCCGATTAGTCCTCCTTGAATGATTGTGCTGACAACCCCCATGAAAGCAAAAAGATAACTAGCTTGTTGAGGGCCCCAATTTAATTGCTGCTTAGACCATAAAGCCAATGTAGAGTCCATAGCTGCAACAGCAAAGGTGACTAAAAAGTAGATGCCAACAAGTAGACAAAACTGCGATCGCTGTGACAACTGTAGCAAGTTTAGCGATTGCTGATGGTGGCGATGAAGTTGGATTTTGGCTTTAGTCTCAGAATTTAGAGATTCTGGAAGTAATATCAAACCACAAAGAAATGCCAATAAAGATAATCCGGCTGCAAACAACGACGGTAGATGAAAGTTAGCATTGTTCGGATCCGATCCGATTAGAAGACCTCCAATCGCTGGGCCGAGAATGAAGCCAAGACCAAAAGCTGCCCCGATTACACCCATGCCACGAGCTCGATTACTTGGCGTGGTAATATCTGCTATGTACGCCTGAGCAGTGGCAATATTCCCTGACATAATCCCGGCAAGACTACGAGCAATAAACAAAACCCATAAGGAGTTGGCAAAACTTAAGCCTGCGTATGCAATTACCGAGCCGAATAAAGTCAGTAATAAAATCGGACGGCGACCGTAGCGATCGCTAAATCTGCCCCATAATGGTGCAAATAAGAACTGCATTAAAGAATAAATAGCTACAAGTAAAGTCGCTTCATTAGGTTTTGCACCAAATTGTTCGGCATACAAAGGTAGTATCGGTAGAATAATTCCGAAGCCGAGCAAGTCTATAAATACAGTCAAAAATAAGACGAATATAGCCCTGCGATTATTTTTACTCTCCATCTGTACAATTCCATTTTATAAAAAAGATGTCTAACTTGGATTAGTTTTAAAGACATCAGAGAACGCTTGATTGTAAAGAGATATTGATTACAAACAGTAATCAGTACAAACAAAATGTTTGAATTTCAGTGTGGTTGAGCAAAATAGCATGGAACAAACCCATGATAAAAATCAAGCCAATAATGCTACTAATTAAAGCAACTATAATTTCATGCTTCCGTATGGCTTTTTGTATCTTAGCGTCTATGATATTTTCTAATTCTTTGTATAACATTGAGTTGAATTTGGTTAAAGACAAGAATTATCTGGAACTTACGTTATGTACTTACATAAGTTGGAGTATGTCCGAAATCTCTAACTTATAAAATGAAACCTATAGCAATCCTAAATCATTTGTAAGGGAGAAAATCGTTGTAAAGCATATAAATAAGTACTTTTAATCTCCCTATTTTTTCACGTTTGAATTCGGATTAATATATTTCAATGCAGTGTAAATGTCAAGAACTTTTACGTCGTTTGAAAACACCACCTGAAATACCAAAAGCTAATATTGCCAAGGTATAAGTTGGTTCGGGAGTTGCAAGAATACTTACCTGATTAATAGCCAAGCCGTATTGTGGAGCAGAACTGCTAAAAACAAGTCGTGAGATGTTTGGAGTGTCACTACGAATCCCCAAGAATACTGCCGAATTATCTAATGCTAAGGACGAAAGATTTGGAACTGAGAAAGTACCCAATAGGTTATTGGCGTTATCAAAAGCGGCGATCGAATTTTCAATTTTCAATTTACTAGTGTCTACAGCTATCTGAGTTCCAGCGCCAAAAACCGGCTGGGCAAAACTAATCGAAAAAGGCCCGCCGTTCCCCTTAGTTCCAGGATCTGGAGTACCGGGAGGAAGAGGGATAAAACCTGTTGGATCTATACCTCCGAAGAGAATAAAATCGCCTAGACCGAAGTTACTCCGAATGCCAGGTGAAGGTAAAGTTTGAAAAACAAATGGTGGAGTAATTTGAGGCTTATTAGTTGGAGTTATATTTATATCCAAGCCTAAACCACGTTCTGATGTTGCTGAAAAAGAGTTAGGTAAAAAAGCAGAAAAATCAGGGGCAGAGGGATTAAAGACTTTACCTAAACTTTCCCAATTAACTTGATCGTTGCCTCCTAAACCAGCGCGCTCAGTTACTAAAAATGTAGCGGCTTTAACTGGTAATGGGAGAACCGTTATTATGGCTGCGATCGCTGAAAAATATTTTACAGATAACTTAAATAATTGATTGATCGTAACTTCCACAAGCTTTTCTCCTTAATTTTTTAAGATAATATCATCAAAATGCAACAATGCCTTGTTTAGATCGAGAGAGTTGAAGCAACTGCTGCGATCGCGCCAACTCACCTGAGATTTTTCATTACGGCCATTATCAGCCTGTCTTCTCCACCATCAATTAGGTTATTCAAGACTGGCGGAGATATTGTTATTGCCTCCACAAGCACAAATCCGGTCGTTATTACTAGTACCCAGCAATAAATTATTGTTAGGAGTACCAACAATAATAGATATAAAATATTTTTTGATAGTTTTATATGTCAAATGTAGTTAACATTTGTAATAGTGACATAAGACAAATATCAAAATTATAAATTTCTGATGAAATATACCTCAAAACAGTTAATTCTATTTTATATCTCTGGTGGAATAAAAATGCGATTATTTATTTTTTTAAATTATTTAATTTATTCAAGGTTATCAAAAATGCGGGCGCTATCGTGTTGAAAATATGGGCAAGCAACAAAATATAGGACTCATACAGCAGATTTCAACTTCTCTACGAACGCGAACAGTGTGTCGGAGACAGAGGTTACGTCAACGTCAAGGTAAAGAAATACCCCACCCCCGAACTCAACTCTTCCCGCACTGCGTTAGGTAGGCAATGCCCGACTTATTCGCTCTTAGCGTTCCCGCAATGAAAGCAAGTGGCGTAAGGGTTGAGTTCGGGTATACTTCCAACAAATAGATTATGCAATATTGTGGGGTATTTTTTTTATTTGTCAGTCCCCTATGGCAATTTATAGCTACCAACACGTAGATTTAACTGACCTTGGCGCGGGTTATCGCTGAATATAAATGCGCCTTCTTCGCTTTCCCCACTAGATAAAAAGTCAATCTGTTGCTCTCCTGTTTCTGTAACTTTGCCGTCAATCATTAACTCAGCCATAATCTGAACTGACTCAGCTGTATCTCCTCCACTATTCACAACTTCAAAAGGAACATAAAACTGACCATTAATTTCTCGAATTGTTTGTTTTTTAGTGACAGAAAGGATGGGAGGTTGATTTTTTTCGTTCAGCCAAGTGTAGCCTACTAGACTCACAATGATTGCTAGGATGAATGAGGCGATGCTGAATGTTATCCACTCAGCTATTGAGCGCTTTGGTTGTTGTTCTGTTTCAGTCATATTGCTAACCTTCCGGCTGCACCACCAATAGTTGCAGGTAAACCCAGTATCAATGTATGATCTAACCACATTGTCCAGGGGTCGCTAAGAGTTAATTTTTGAAAGAACCACAGCATAAAAGCGCCTGCTAGCAATGATACTAAGTAGGACATAATGGTTTCGCTTGATGGTCGTTGAAAAATTCCCTTTTGCTCTTTACGTTTTTGCTGGTTAGAAAAACCTGCCTGAAATACAATGCCATAAGAAATCAGCAGAGATGCGGCGATCATTGCCAACTCCCAAGGTGGAGAGGTTGCGGCTGCAAGCATAGGAATTTCATCTGTGGGAGCAATGTTAAATGCAATTATGGTTGCACCAATTAGGGTTCCACCCACATCAGTAAAGGTGGCGTGTAACTCATCCCCTTTGTTCTTGGTTGTGCTATTTTCCCGATCGCTTCCTTGTCCTTTTCCATTACTATTTTCAGTATCTCCCAACAATTGATTCGCTAATGCTACACCAAGAGCGAAGGGCACACTTTCAAAGATGATTTTACCTAAAGATTCCTTTAGGGAGGTTTCTGGTGTCAATTCTCGCAATAGTAACAGCACAAAAGTAGAACAAGCTATTCCGATCGCGATCGCTTCGACGGTATCCATTGCGGCTTGATGAGAAAGCCAGCGATATCTGCGTTTCCGAAAACCTTCTATCTGATTGAGCAAGTAAACCACAATAAACATTAATGCGATCGCCGTCATTATCAGTTGTGCTTTTGCTAGCGATCCAATCCACCAAACCTCCATTGTGTACAGTAAAGGTATGCCAAACAAAAAACCTCCACAAGCACCTCGAATGATGTCATTAATCTCATTCTTCCAGACATTTTTTTGACTTTTCGTTGGCACTCCTTTATTTTCCTTTTATTTAAATTTTGCTTTAACTTATAGTTCATTTATCTGCGAAAAAGTTATTTTTTTAATATATATAAATTTTATTTATCAGATTTTCATATTTTGTATTATCTGCTACAATACCGAATGGCATCTCTCTTAAGATAATATAATTTACCAAAATATTCTCTCGGTTGATGGAAGTAAAAAAGAATACATAAGTGTTAGATTATGTAATAGCTTAGGGACTTCCAAGTAATAAAATATTGATTATTTTATTACTTGTAGGGTGAGCGTCTTGCCCGTTCTGTGAAATGGGCGGGCTTTTCGGCCCATTTTGCAAGTAGTAGTAATTTATTTTTGGAGTTCCCTGAATCAACTACAAGCTGGAGATAAAAACCATGAGCGCTGAAAAGAGAATAGAAGCAACTGCAAAAAATATTGAAGGAAAAATTCAAGAGGTTGTGGGTGAAATAACAGGTAATCCACAAGATAAAGCTGAAGGACAAACGAAGCAAGCTGAAGCGCAAGTTACTCACACCGTAGAAAATATTAAAGACGAACTGAAGAAAGCTTTAGAATAATTTCGCTTGTCGAGTGCAAATAGCGATTTTACTGATGATTGACTCCTAAACTTGTAACATTAATTGCTCCACTTTCTATAAGTTAGTGGGGTTTTTTATTGCGTAAAATTTGAAAGTGTTAGTTACTAAAAACTTATCTATTCAATTAACCACGGATACTAGCATCTATAAAGCAATCATGTTTATCCATTTTAATAATGATACAGTGTCCAAAAAATAGGTTTCCATCGTTATAGTATAATTCCACTTCACCATCTGGAAAAAAGAGCAATCCTTCAAGTGTTATTCGGTTTTTGAACTCTTCAGATGATAATGTCTCACCTTCATCAAGCCATGTCTCATTCTTAAGCTTTAGCAATTGTTCAACAGCATATTCTTTTGCACTTTTAGCATGATGTTTCAACTCTCGTACAACACTATTAGCTCTTTTCAATGCTGGTTCAACCTTATTATTATCGTCTGTTGAAATACTAATAGTAAGTTGTGTTTCATTGAATACAACTTGGCTTTCATACCAATCTAATTCGGAATTATACCGTAGATATCCCAAAAAGTCATGTTTGATGTCGGGGTAATTCATGCATTTTTCAACGTTACAAAATAATAATTTTCTGAGACAACTTGTCCACTATCGCTGATAAAATTAAAGTTCTTTAACAGTAATTAGATATTTATTTATTAATTATATTTGCTTCCTAAAATATTTATATTTTTTTTGGTTTAATAAGATTATTTCACATATTATTTTGAATAATATCAATTATCTGCTTAAATTTAGGAGCGCGATGATAACCACACAATAAAGTAAAAGAATGAGAAGAACCATTTTCTAGAGCTACATAATAAAAATCATTATAGTTAGTCATGATTCCATGTTCTGCATCCATTTTAAACTCCATGATATTTAGTGAAATTAAATTCTGAAGCATTATATCAAAATCCTTCGGGTTAATTTCTCTATATGTAAGAATTTTTGGGATTGCATTTTTCTCTATTGTTTCACCTGTAATGCTCTGAAGGAAGTAACATTTACCTGTTGGCATTTTCCACCATCTGACTAAATCATTTCCTCCACCTAACCATTGTCTAAGACGATAAATATGTGCTACGGCATCTACTACCTGCTCCATGTTGTATTCCATTTATATCTCCAATTGGGTGGTTGTTTTCCTAGTACAACTTTGAGTAAAATCATGGCGAATTGAGGGTTTATATTTAAAAATATAGGCGCTTCACTTTCCCACAAAATAGGGGCACAGAGGTACGTAGAGAATTGACTACGAACTAATAAAATGTTGTATTTAGTTCTATTTTTAAGTTGTTGTTTCCATTTTTACAGCTATTGTAATGTCTTGCCGAAAACATCAAATTCCATGACTTTTTCCAATTACCCAATTACGCCGGAAAAACCGAGCTAAAGCTGATTCTTCTAAAGATAAATAAATTGGGCGTCCGTGGGGACAGGTGCGGGGGCTGCGAGTGCGTTGCCAATTATCTAAAAGTGTCTGCATTTCTTGTTGATTCATCGGTGTACCGTTACGAATGGCACTGCGACAGGCAACGGCTACTTGGGCTGTTTGTAAATCGCCTCCCCAACTAAGTTCTAAAATTGCTTCTGCACAATCGTCTCGCTGTTGTAAAGGTGCGGGGATATTACGGACTGCCCAAAGTTGTTCGCCAAAGGGTTCTATTTCTAAACCAATGCGTTGCAGTTGCAATACTTGGGCTGGCGATAATTGATAAAGAATTATTGACGGTTCGACGGGTAAAAGTTGCCAATCATCGCATAATTGCTCATACAAAATTCGCTCATGAGCAATGTGCTGTTCTACTAACCACATCCCACCTGAATGTTCCGCCACAATATAAGTGTTGCTAACTTGAGCGACAGCTTTTAAGGAGTTAGGAGAGACGCGATTAATCGCGTCTGTACAAGGTTTGGGATTTTGAGGATTGAAATTGTAACCACCTTTTGCTTCTGCGGCTTTGAGTAATTTACTAACTCGTGTTGTGTGAACAGCTTCTTTGAGATTATTAGAAGAGATGCTGAGTGCTTTATTAATTGCTTGGGTAATTTGCTCTTGCCAATAAATGATTTCGTTGAGGTAAATTTCTGTTTTTGCTGGATTGCGATTCCAGTTAATTTGATCGGGGGAAATGGCAAGATGTAAGAAACAAATTGGATAGCGATCGCGTGGTAATGTTCTATGAAATGCTGATAATATTGTTTGCTCTAGTTCCGGTGTTTTAACCATCCGTCCATTAATGGCTACACGTACCCAATCTGGACGATGACGATGACAGCGATCGGGTAATCCTACCACTAAAATGAGTGCTGAGTGGGGAGAGACGCGATTCATCGCGTCTGTACAAGTGTCCGTAGAAACGCGATTAATTGCGTCTGTACAAGAGTTGGGAGGGTTGGGTATTTCGAGTTTGACTTCTTGCAAGTCACCTTGTCGCACTTGGGGTAAAATCTGCGGTAGAAGTTGCCCGGTTGTTCTTGCCGGAGAGATGGTGAACCATTGACGGTCATTTTGCCAAATTTGCCAGGTAACGCGGGGATGACAGAGGGCGATTTGGTGAATTGTAGCTTGCACGGCTTTCATTTGCTGTGCTGTTGTGGGTAATCCTTGACGGCGAGATGAGCAATTACCAAAAAGATGAGAAACTGTAACTACTGTACCTGGTGCGATCGCAGTTGCTTCAACTTGTACAACTTTCCCGCCATCGCCATAAATTATCCGCCATCCTAAATTTCCCCCCAGAGGACGACTCAAAATTTCCAACTCTGCCAGAGTCGTTAAACTGTGCAACGCCTCACCACGAAACCCCAAACTGTTAATTTTCCACAAATCGGCACTAGAGCGAATTTTACTAGTGCTGTGGGCTGTGGCTGCTTGTTGCAAATCATCTAGGTTCATTCCACAGCCATTATCTGCCACCCGAATTCGCCATTGCTGCGGCCACAGAGAAACCACAATTCGCGTTGCACCTGCGTCTAGGGAATTTTCTACCAATTCCCGCACCACAGAAGCTAAAGAGTCGATTACCTCTCCAGCTGTAATGAGATATACAACTTCTGTTGGTAGAGCTTGAATAGTAGATGCCATAAATTATAGTTTATAGCTTCTGGGGGCACGCTATATACGACTTTTAGCAAGAATCCTTTCTCAGCAAAAAAAGAACCACAAATAAACACTGATAAATTATCTGTGTGCATCTGTGGTTTAATTTATAAAACATTAATTTTGCAAGATATCTATTGTGCATTACAACTTTCTCTATCGCATCGGAAAAAATTAGTAATTGCAACATTAATTAACATTAAATCACCTAACTTTATGAATATTTTTAGGCGATCGTTAATTAGTATCTCTCATGGACAAAATTTTCGCTGGTTCAGGTTTGAGCAAACCGTTCAACAGTGATGCCGGAGGTTGACTGTAAGGCCAAGCAAAAGCATGACGGAAAGCCGCATCCTGACAAGCTTGTAGTTGTGCAAAACTAATAATGTTGTAAGTCAAGAGATTCTCATACTCAAATGGTAGACGCACATTGTGCAATCCAGCATTATCAGTACAGATAGCGATATCAACCCCAGCATCAAGACAACGGTCAAAAACTAATTTGAGTTGACGTATATCCTGCAAAGTTCCAGTTTTTAAGTAAGTTGTCGGACAAACCTCCAAACATTGTCCGCGTCTAGCCACATCATTAAGTAGCTCTGGATATAGTAGGGGAATTTGAATGCCGTGACCAATCCGCATCAGATATGGTAACAATTCTGGGTAACAACCAGCGGTGGTTTCATATAGATGTCCCGTGGTGTTAACGCCCAGCGATCGCGCATAATCATATAAGCTAATCCATTCTTCTAAGCGATCGGCGTAATAACTATCACCTCCTGCTACATCCACTGCACAGACATACTGTTTATTTTGCGCCGCCAAATCTACAATCGCTTTGTTCACCTCATAAGGTAGGCGTGTGTGCATACAGAGAATTTGGCTAGTAACAATCGGATATTCTGGCTGATGGCTGGCAAGTCCTACGACTCGCACAATTTCTGCCATCTTGTCAATTCTTTCCGATTGACTCAAATGTTCAGGTGTCCGCAAATAAGGAGTGTAACGCAGTTCCAGATAAGCCAAATTTTCAAATATGTAAGCACCCCGCACCAAGCGATAGATAAAGTAAGGCAAAGTCTCCACAGTTTGCACGCTTTCTACCAAGGTGTGTAATTCTAGATACTCATCTAGAGTATTACGCGGGCGGGTATAAAAATCTTCAAAATCTGAATAGTCAGCAAAGCGGGAAATTAACTCCGAAGAATGTCGCTCGAAATATCGCCATAAAACTCGTGGTACGACCGAGCCGCCTAGATGTCTATGTAATTCAGCGTATAAAGCCATAGTGGTATTTTTAGATAAAAATTTCAATGATTGTAACAAAAACATTGAGATAAAAATCTTCCATCAAAAAAATTTAGCTCCAACTTCTTTAAAGGAGAGGTTTCCCGACATTTGAATTTCAACAAATACTCTGCTGCGCGAACGATTTGGTGGCTTGGAATTAGATAGGGTTGAGAGCAACAGATCAATTTCTGCCTCCTACCTTCTGCCCCAATACTACTCGGTTAAGCATTTTTAACTCGGAATTGGGTTTGGGGAAAAGGTTAAAGGGTAAAGGTTAAAGGTTTTTTCTTTGCCCTTCCCCCTTCCCTTTTTCCCCAAAACCCGACAAGTATTGCCTTCTACCCTAGTATTTGCAGCATGAATAAACTTGACATTACCAAGATTAAATTGATAGCATTGATATCCTTAATTTTTTGTGCTATACTAAAAGAACATTGCTATTGTTAAGCGACTGAGATATAGCAATATATTTTTCCTTTAACAAAGCAAATTCCTGGCAAGGTTGGTATTAATTGAAAATTCAAGCGTTGGAAGTCAAGGCTGGCGATCGGATTATTGCTTACTGCAACAATAAAATGCAAACCTGCAAGGTAAAACGCATTTTAGATCCAGGTCAAGCTAATATCACACTATCAGTATTCACTTCTGAGAATTATCGCGGTTGCTCAGTTTCATCTATAGTCCGCTTTCAAAGCAACGCCTTAGTTGATTTGGTAAGTTAAAAACCAAGTAAATATTCAAACTCAAAAATATTTCTAGCTATTGTCCAGCCTCAAACTGGACAAAATTTTTGTCAAAGGTGCGATGCTTGCGGTTTTTGATAGCCTACGCACATACAAATTCGTTAATTGTGGCTAGATGATTTTTCTGAAAATGCAAAGCGCTATTTAGTGATTGGTAAACTGTTCCAGATATCATTTGCACATCTAAATTTAATTAAAACATTGTGGGGTGGACAGCGTTCGGCTGACCTCTACTGAGTGTTATTAAAGTAGCGCTGATGCTAAAGTGTTGCCCACCCTAATTACGCAAGTTAAAGGTGGAACAGCTGATTACTAAACTTAACCCTTCACTTAATGGCTTTTTTCATTTCTTTTTCACATCACGAGCCATGTTGAGGTAGTAGTCGTCAAGTTTGGCATTAGAACGACGGCGGTTAGTGGTAGGAATTTTAGCAATGTTATCCCGATTCGTTTCAATTGGCTGTTTAGCTGAAGTTTGTTTTACGTCTTGCACCCGATCGGATTCCAAGAAATAACCAGACTCCGAAAATCCGAAAAGCTTACCAAAAAACCCAAATAAATTTCCGAAAAAATTAGAAATACTTTGGAATAAAACACCAAACAAGCCTTCAATACGAAGGAACAAGTTCCGAATAATTTGAGTTAGACGAAGCATAATAGCACCTTCAATGATTGCCTATTACCATTGTGACGCAATTCGGATTCGGGAATTGCTGATATGGCAAAAATCTACCAGTAGGTAGGTATAACTCCCACAATCCCTATTTTTCTTGAACCAGTAAAACCGACTTCACAGGACGCTTGATAGAATTTCCCTCCAAATCAACCTTTCCGTAAAAGGTTTTCCCATTGTAATAAAGCGAAGACGAACTTCCCCCATCCAGATTCATCGCTTGCTCGGCTCCAAGAGTTTTCATCAAGTCAGCTAATGCTGGCAAAGATATACCAGAGTTCGCCGAAGCCGAGGGTTTTTGAGCCACCATAACTAAAATAACGCTGCCATCACGGGAAATACCTACAGCAGTTCTGGCATTGGGTTGATTGCTGCCAAGGGCATCTCGTTTATTACCATTATCTACAAAGCCCTCTTTTTCTAAGGTGAGTTCTGGTAATAGGCGCGGGCCAGCACCTATAGCATCAACTAACTGACAACCTGCTGGTGGTGACTGACTGTGTAGGGCAATGGAATAGCGGCTAGTTTGCCCGCATAAGTAGCGACGGAATTCTGTGCGATTGAATATTTGACCCAAATAAGACTTTAAGTTGGGATTGTTCACCAGCCGCTCGTTTTCCTTGGGATCGGCTATTAACTTTCCTTGTCGGACAACATAAGATGTCGTTTTTTGGTTGGCTGGGTCAAAAAAGCCTGCATTCAAAATAGCCACGGCTTGATGCTTTTGGGCAAATTCCTCTACGGTGGCTACCTTCTGTGATAGTGCAGGAGTCACCAAAAATTTGCTATTAACTGGAATCAACACGATGTGAGCGATGCTTTGGGGCAAAGTGCGATCGAAGTAGCGGATAGTTTTTGGTGGTGAAGCCGCAATAGTGGGTATTGAAGGTGTTGAAAAACGCAAATTAAACCACAACACCATTGTCAAACTAATTAATATCAAAGCCAGTAGTTTGATTTTTCTCACTTTTAAACTCACTTGCAGTTAGCTCAAAAAAGTTGAATTTAGTTGATTTAATTAAAATACTTTAAGCTGAAAAATAAGCAATTAATTTTAATTATTCCCAGTTTGCCCATTTTTTAGGGATTTAGGACAAATAGATAGTCAAAAGTATACCGAAGGGCATATTTCCAAAAGGACTCAATTAGATATATGTTCGCAATTATGGCTACTGAACCGATAATTACAAACGAAGAAGCCGATGATATACCTATACTTCTAACTCAAATAGAGCGTATGGGCATACAATCGCTAATCGATCAACTCTTTGCGACACACAGAAATTGGCAAAAGAATTTTCAAAAAGTTAAGAGACAATATCTTGCTAGACCTTCTCAACCAGTGTTTACTCGAACTATGCCGCATTTATGCAACGCTTAAAATCGCTTTTTACGCCAATTTAACTTTAAAATAACTAAATTATCTAGATTCAACAGAATATGAATAGAGTTATTTTCAAAAAACATCAAAAAATAAAATATGTGTGCTATTGAATTGCACATTAGCAAACCAGTATCTTGCAATTGTCCACAGAGATATCTGCTTGATAGTTGCTTCTCGGCTCAATTGAAATTGTTAACTGCTTATGCGTCCTCGTCAAAAAATTATCGAGATGTTCTCAACCTTCGTTGAGTTGGAAGGAGACAGATTCAGCAAATGGTTGATTGATATCAAACTACATCGAAATATTCAAAATTGCTTGGAGTCTTCACCATTCGTTCCTAACTCAGAAAATTTTTGGGCATTACATTGGCACAAGTGCTGGCGAGAAGAATCTAATAGCCTTGCTAGAATGCATTTATCTGCTTATTTACAGGAACCAAATTATTGGGCTGCTAAAAAAACTATTGCCAAATTTACAAATAGTCAACATAGCCTAGCAGATTATTTTCAGATGGCGAATGCTGAAATTGAAACAATTCTCAAAAACTTTAATCAAGAAAAATGCTCTAGCTTAAAAGCCTATGCTACTATGGCAGTTCCCAGTCGGCTAAAAGATATTTTACGCCAACGCAAAGAAGCTGATATTTGCACAAATTGGGCATTGTTACGCAAAGTAAGCAAAAAGCAATTCTTAGAAGCTCTTGCTCAAGCTGGATTATCACCGATTCTAATTGCCCAATATCGACTCGCCTGGACTTGTTTCAAAGAACTGTATGTTCAAAACCAACCAGGTGGCACAAAGTCACTACCAGAACCAGAACCCCAACTTTGGGAAGCTATTGTCAACCTCTACAACCGCGATCGCCACAATCACTTAAATCAACCTACTCCAGAATCCACGAGAGAGAAAATTGAACAGTGGCTAACCCAGGCAGCTATCTACGTGCGTGGTTATCTGTATCCACCTGTTAGTTCTCTAAATGTAGTGATACCAAAAGATGACTCCACAACAACTTTTGATTTACCAGATCCATCCTCTGAATCATTAATCACGGAGATGATAGCCCAAGAGGATGCCCAAAACCAACAAAATCAACAATCTCAAATTGAAGCTGTTTTGTTAAAAACTTTACAAACTTTTGAGGTAAAAACCCAGGAAATACTTCAACTTTACTACCAACAGGGGTTAACTCAGCCACAGATTGTAGAACGCCTACAAATGAGTCAGCCTACCGTTTCTCGTCGGCTGATCAAATGTAGAGAATCAATGCTGAAAGCATTGATTCAATGGAGTCAAGACACGCTTAATATTTCTGTGACTTCCAACCTAGTTAATGATATGAGCAGTGCTTTGGAAGAATGGTTGAAAGTTAAGTATGGGGAATATCGCTGAAATTATGAATGATGAGGTAGTAAGAATGACTTCGGCTTTTACTGAACCGCAAGAACTACTGTTAGAAATATCACCATCATTACAGACAAGTTCTTGGCAAGAAAGCCAAATGTACGCCACACCTAGCAGTCGCTTGTACGCCACACCTAGCAGTCGCTGGCGTGCTTACATAAATCAAATTTGCCTTCATGGGTTTTTGAATTGGGTAAAAGCTGAATATGTTCCAGAAGCAAGTATCTGGAATAGTTCCCCTGGTATTCCTGCTTTTTGGGAATTTGTCAATGGCACAGCAATTTTGTTAAACCAAAAGCGAGTCGTTTTAATTCCCAGCGAGGCAATTGATGATAGTGAGTTAGAAGTTCCTCAAGAATGGGTAGACATTCCTAGTTGGGCAGCAGATTATTATTTAGCAGTGCAAGTTGCAGCAGATGGGCAGTGGGTAAGAATTTGGAGCTACATAACCCATCAAGAACTTAAATCACTGGCAGACTATGACCAAGTAGATAGGACTTATTGTATAGATGCACGGCACTTAATTAAAGACCTTAATGCTTTTTGGATCACCTACCAATTTTGTGGAACAGAGGAGATGAAAGGTGCGATCGCTCCACTACCAGAATTATCGAGTGTTGAAGCAGAAAATCTGGTGCAACGGTTAGGTAATTTATCTGTAACATTTCCGAGGCTTGCAGTGCCATTTACAACCTGGGGAGTGCTACTAGAAAATGAGCAGTGGCGGCAGCGTTTGTACCAAGAAAGGCTGCGATATCTACAACAGGCTGCACCTACGCAATTTTCACAAGTACAAGTGAGTCTCAGTCGTTGGCTGGAGCAGATTTACGATGCTTCTTGGCAAGCTATAGAGACTTTTTTTGAGCCAAACTCCACTAGCCTAGCTTTTAATTTTCGCACTTCTTCCGGGTTAAATGCTACCGCTATCAAACGCGCCAAGCTGATTGACTTGGGAATAGAAATAGAAACTCAAAAAGTTATTTTATTAATTGCCTTAATACCAGAAACTAACCAACAAGTTAGTATTCGCGTGCAACTACATCCAGCCTCTAATCAACCTTACCTACCTGCTAATATCAAGCTAGTTTTACTTTCAGATCGAGGGGAAATACTTCAACAAGTACAAGCAAGAGTTCAAGATATTTATGTGCAGTTGAAACTCTTTGATGGGGAAGTGGGAGAATGTTTCAGCATTCAGATCGATCTGAATAATTATCAAATAACAGAGAATTTCATAATTTAGTTATTAGGAGCCAGCAGTGTCAAATCGGTGTTGATTGGGTCAAATTTGTCTTATGTATTCCTTATAATACACTTATTTTTGGTGTTTTTGCATAAGTAGAATGCTCCCTGTTGATTAGTCATTAGTTAATCGCGAATGGCAAAGTTCATTTTACTTATGAGTAAGCTAGTTGTCTTCAGCTTCTTGGGAGGAGATTTAAATCAAGGATTTCCTGTTGTCACGGCTCAACTTTGGTGTCATGACGAATTTGTACCCGTGAAATTAACAGGGAGTCTACCGCCAGCACCAGAACTAAGCGAACTCTACCGCAGATGGCAGCTACTCTACGCAGCAATTCATCAACGCCTGGGTAGGAATCACCGGATAAAAGTACATTCGCAAGACATAACCAATATTTCTGTTAATGACTTCGATGAAGTGTGTCAACAGCTACAAGCAAATATCAATGCTTGGTTAAAATTTGAATCATTTCAGAATATTGAGCGGCAGTTGCGAACTCTACTTAGTCGTGATGATGAAATTAGAGTCATTATTGAAACAAATATAGTTCTACTGCATCGCCTGCCTTGGCATCTATGGCATTTTTTTGAAGATTATCCGAAAGCGGAATTAGCTTTAAGCAATCATGAGTATGAATCTCCTCAGCTATTACAAAAATCTCCTACAGGTAAAGTCAAAATTTTGGCAATTCTAGGTAATAGAGTTGGTATTGATATTGATAAAGATGCCTCTGCTTTACAAAGTTTAACAGATGGAAAAACCACTTTTCTTATAGAACCAACACGGCAAACACTTGACGAGCATCTATGGAATCATGATTGGGATATTCTATTTTTTGCCGGACATAGCACTAGTCTTACTGACGGAGAAATTGGGGAGATTTGCATCAATCAAACCGAAAGTTTAACAATTTCGCAGTTGAAAAATGGACTTAAGGCAGCAATTAGACGCGGTTTAAAACTGGCAATTTTTAATTCTTGTGACGGAATTGGTTTAGGACGAAATTTAGCGGATTTAAACATTCCCCAAATGATTGTAATGCGGGAAGGAGTGCCAGATTTAATCGCACAGGAATTTTTAAAAAACTTTCTTACCGCCTTTGCAGATAACAAACCATTTTACTTGGCTGTGCGAGAAGCACGAGAAAGACTTCAAGGACTAGAAAATGAATTTCCTTGTGCCAGTTGGTTGCCAGTCATCTGCCAAAACCCTACAACTGTTCCTACTACGTGGCAAGAACTGTGCGGTAATTTTGCTGATACTAAATTTGTAGGTGAAGTTTCGACAAAAGGTAAAATTGCGACACCAAAATTAAAACTTTGGACTGTACTACTTAGTACTTTGATTGTGGCTATTTCAACAGTAGGTTTGAGATACTTGGGAATCTTTGAGAAAATTGAACTACAAAGTTTCGATCAAATGCTACGGTTGCGACCTCAAGAAGAGCCAGATCCAAGGTTAATAATTATAGAAATTACTGAAAAAAATATTCAATCACGACAAGAGATGACCAAAGGGCTGAAATCCATTTCGGATAGTACGTTAGCTAAATTGCTTAACAAAATACAAAAGTCTCAACCGCGAGTTATTGGACTGGATATTTATAGAGACTTGGCTGACCCCCCAAACAAATCAAATCCAATACAACTTCCGACTGAACTTAATAAAGATAATGTTGTTGTTGTCTGCAAAAGCCGCGATAGAAAATATGACGCACAAGGTGTTAAACCTCCGAAAGATGTACCTGTAGAACGCCAGGGTTTTACTGATGCAATTCAAGACCCAGATGGTATTGTCCGCCGCCAAATTTTGATGATGGCACAAGAGCCTTCTTCAACTTGTACAACACCTTATTCGCTCTCGTTGCAATTAGTTGCTCGTTACTTATCTTATGAAAATATTAAACCTAAATTTAATGAAGATTATGTACAGTTTGGCTCTAAAGTATTTAAACGCTTAAAATTTAGCCGCAGTGGTGCCTATCAACAAGGAGTTGATTTAGGCGGAAATCAAATACTTGTCAATTACCGTAATACAGATTATCAGAGAGTTTCTCTTGATGAGGTATTGAGTGATAAATTCGATCGTAAATCAATGAAAGATAAGGTAGTGATCGTTGGAGTGACAGCTAATACAGTCAGCGATACTTGGTCAACTCTCTACAGTACTGCACAGCAAGATTACCAAGAAATACCAGGGATATTTATACAAGCACAAATGGTTAGCCAAGTTTTGAGTGCAGTTTTAGACCAACGTCCAATTCTTTGGGTTTTGCCTTACTGGGGCGATATTCTTTGGATATGTGGCTGGTCTGTAGTTGGGAGTCTGATTATTTGGCGGGTGCGATCGCTCTCACATCAGAGATGCGCCATCTTTGTGACAGTTGTTATATTATATGGAGTTTGTGCGATCGCTCTTTTAAAACAAGGGTTATGGTTGCCATTTATTCCTTCTGCCTTTGCCGTGGTTGCAAGCGGTGTTGTAATTATATTTATTCCAAGTCGTCGGCAACTTTCCACTACTTTACAATCATTAGTTGAGTAAGGGACTTCCAAGGAATAAATTACTCAAAAAAATTGAAAGCATATATTTAACCAAAAATGATAATCATTATGAGGGGGTAAGTGCTCAAAGCTTGGGGATTCGACCCCACCTGAACGAAAACCACTTAATAGAAGTTTAATAGAAGTGGGGGACTCAGACCCCTGTTCCGCGGGGGCTTCACAGCAGGAGTCAGGAGTCATTTCCCCTGCCTCTTCGTTGAAAATATCTTGATTGCAGGTTTGAGCGATTAATAAGCTGCTCCACATTTAAATTGCATATACTGGGCAGGCAGGATGCCCACCCCACAAGAGTTATACTTAACTCGATTATGCAAGTTAGATGTTTTTAGCTTATTGCAGGTCACTACAACTATGTATGACCGCCGACTATTTTGATTTTAACTATATGCGTATCGTTTTCGACCAAAAATGTAACCCGGTTACTTTGACTTAAGCGAATTTGATATTGATTTCCTTGCAGTTTCTTGTAATTTGAATCCCCAATTTCAAGCGCTGCGTCTCTCGCGGATAGCCCCCTGTTCTTAATTGCATTCTGAAATCTGTCAAATTTATCCTGTTCTGCCTTGTTAAGATCATTAAATATTGCCCCCTTCTTGTCTAAATCCCAACCACATCCACAAACTGACCCTCGATGGAGTATTGTCTTCCACTGACCATGCCAGTGGTAATTATGATTCCTACAAACTGCGGGACATGTGTGTCCTGCGTCATTGTTACTTAAAATTCGGCCTGCCGGAAAATCGATCGCAAAGGTTTTGCCAGAAACCCCGACAAGAACAAAATAGCAAACAAGAAGTGAACAAAAAGGCAGTAGGAGTCTCTTCCTAAATTTTTTAGAAGTTTGGACTTTTAACGAAAAGTAACTTACAACCCCTTTTAGAACTTTTAGAAAATTTAACATCTAAGTTTCCCTTCCTTAACTTGATTTGACAGTAGATTTGGAGACATAATTAAATTAGCGATCGCATACCAACGCAAACTGCAAAACGAATCTCAATAAGCCAAGACTTACGCAAGTGTCACATAGGCAAAAACATGTATTTGAACTTGTATGGCTTATTAGATAACCATCAAACAAAAAAGCTGCTGATGTGCCAGTTGAGAAAAAATGTGCCAGTTGCGTAAGTCCTATAAGCAAAACTTTATCTGGACAATAGTATTCTGGTAGAACCTTCTTAGGAAGTGAACGGCTCCTCCTCAATTGCCCGACAGGAATCGGCTTGACAAGTACGCAGTTTACTCAATCGGTTAGCAAGCTGTTTGAGTAGAGTTGGATCGGCTGTAGAAGCCAGGTTGTTCAACTGATATGGGTCTTTTTTGATGTTGTACAGTTCCTTCGCTCCAGTTTTATACTCGACATAGGTATAATCTTGTGTCCGGATCGCTTGGTAAGTAGGGATTTTCGGTACCTGGCCTCCTTTTTTGAGCGATTGAAGCTCTGACAGATCCTCAAGCTCTAACTGATCCTCAAGCTCTGACTGATCCTGAAGAAGCTTTGTTTGATTCTCAAGTGCAGCACGTCGCTTATGATTTTGTTTGTGTTCTATCAAAAATGCAGAGCGCCACTTAGGGAGATTTGGCGTCGTACCCTTTAACAAGGGTAAGAACGAGCGTCCGTCAACAAAAGCGGGTGGTTTAACTCCAGCCATATCAGTAAAGGTTGGGAAAAAGTCGATATTACCCACTTGCTCTTGCAGTTCCTTGCCAGCTGGAATTCCCGGTCCACGCACTACCAGATTCAAGCGAATATCTTCCTCGTAGGCACTTTCTTTGCCTGTACTTGCCCGGTGAATACCCTGTTTGTAACCGTTATCGGAGGTGAAAATGATGTAAGTATTGTCAAGTTGCCCATTCGCCTTGAGTGTATCAACCAACTTGTCAATTGCCTCGTCAACCGACTGTAGCGATCGCAAGCGCTTTCGATAATTTTCATCAACATCGTCAATTTCTTTTTGATTGAGTTGATGCAACTCTTTCATAAATTGAGGCTTAGTACTAACATCAGCTTCGTTAAAATTGTCTGGGCGGGGCGCTTTAGCATCTGGGAAGAGTTTCTCATGGCGTGGTGCTGGCGTATATGGTCCGTGAATGTTGAAAGGAGCTAGATAAACGAAAAATGGTTTGCCGTCTTTGGCAGAACGTTGGATGAAATCAATGGCAAAGTCCCTATAAACATCTGTACCGTAGTCTTTGGGCTTGTTTCCGTACTTGACTAGCTTGCCATTCTTGTTCAGTGTATAGTTTTTCTGATTGTAAGGATTGCCATATTTTTTTTGGTCGTTTCTGTTCTTGCCTTTTTCCATCGGGCTATACCACTCTGTCCAACCAGGCGGGATGTAGGTATCATTAGGGGCTGTGTCGGGGTAGCCGTTAAGGTACTTGCCAATCAACGCTGTCTGATAACCATTTGCCTGTAACGAGGTGGCGATCGTCTGTTTTTCTAAGCCCTGGCTATAAGCTTTCTGGAAACCTCCATCAGGTGATGAATTGGTCAAAACCCCTGTATTGTGTGCATATTGACCGCGCAGAATATTCGTGCGCGATGGGCAGCATAGAGACACGTTGACAAAAAAGTTAGGAAAAGTTATGCCCTGGTCGAGCAAAAGCGACTTAATATTTGGTGCATACTTCTTTGGATTTCTGTTAATTGTGTCAGCGTCCATGTCATCCACTAGGACGAAAAGGATATTGGGTTTACTTGTCTCGGTGAAAGCTTTTTGTGGTGCTAATAAGAGCACATTGACTACCAAAACACCGATCATTATTAAAGCAAAGAACTTTGTTCTCAAATTGAATATTTTCATCAAATGACCTCTTGATTTACAATGTCATAGTTTCATTTTTTGGCTTTGGGCATCTCTCCCCTTCGAGGCATGATCACAAATCGGTGATTAATCTTGCCTTGCGGAGCACAAATTGCAGTACAGTTTCTTCGCGGGTAATAATATCAACCCTGCCATCCATACCCAATTGAATTTGACATTTCTTTGTACTGCGACCTAAAGCAAGTTTCTCTGGTTCAATTGTGACTTCGTAAAAAGCACCTACAGCAGTTGCTTTTGGGATAGAGTTCGTATCAGCATCAGCATCGTTTTTTTGCGACCTAACAGCATCCGGGGAAATCGCTTTGACAACGCCATTGAGAGTACCATAATCAGGATAAGGACAAGCACTAACTCGCATTTGCACCTTTTGACCGACTTTTATCTTACCTTTTTCCTCAGAACCGACAGCTGCTTTGATAACTAAAGGTGCATGACTAGGAACAATTTGGACAACTTCCTCCCCAGCCCGCAGAGTTTGACCGGGGTTTCTCAAATTGAGCTTGGAAATAATCCCGTCTGCTGTAGCGGTAATAGTAGTTTGCTTGAGGTCAATTTCAGCTTGCTTGAGTTCGCTAGTATCGCGCTCTAATTGTTTTTCCGTTTCAATTTTCTGTTTGAGAAGAACTTGAAGTTCTCTTTCTAAGGAGGCTTTATTCACTTCCCCAGAAGCTTTTTCTTGAGCAATACGTTCAGTCGCCATTGCTACCTCTGCATTGCTGGGATTGAGAGCTGCTTGAGCGCGATCGCGTTTAGCAATAGCCCCTAAAACTGCTTGTTTTAACCGCTCATTTGTTTTTTCTTGGGCTTTATAAGTTGCTTTTTGCGCCTGTACAGCTTGTTGTTGCTGTTTGACAGCCAGCTGTACTTCTTCTAATTGATCGCGGGATAATGCCCCTTGTTTAGTGGCACTTTCATATCGATTCTGCTTTGATGTCGCTGCTCCTAAAGCCGCCTCAGTTGCGTGGAGATTAGCTAGTGCTGATTGTAACTGTGCTTGCCCTGCATATAATTCTTCTTGAGCCATTTTGATATTGGCTGATGCTTCTTGAAGTTCAGTGATACTGGCAATTTTTTTATCTTGATGATCGCGATCGCGTCCCTGCAATTCCGCTTTAGCAGAAGCGATAGTCCGATTGGTGCGATCGCTTTCAGCTCGAATTTGACTATCTATTGCATTTATTTGCGGAACAGTTTGAATTAGTTGTAACCTAGCTTGTTGAATATTGGTTTGCAGCTGGTTTTTTTTGGTTTGCAGTCGAGAGTCATCAATAGTGGCAATTTTATCTCCTTTTTGCAGTGTTTGATTTTCTTTGACGTAAATCTGCATTACCTGTCCTTCTGTCGCCGCCTGGACAATTGGCAATTCACCAGCAGGACGCACAACCGCTTGTCCAATCACCGTAACTTTATATTTAGCAACCGCAGCCACAGGAACAGCTAACGACAAGGCAAACACGATAAATAATCCGCCAAATGTAGTCCAACGACTAATTGGTGGGAGAAACTCATTGTCTTGAACTAAGGGTAAAAAATTTGTTTGAGACTTACTAACCATAATTTATAAATATCTCTAAAATGTCTAATAACCATTAACTAATTCCGAAGAACCAAAGAAGATTTCAACCCATTACTATTATTAGAAGAATAAATTTCATCAAGAAAGCTTAAATGTTCTCCAGGGATATGACGTAATTCTTCTGGAGTCCCTTGAATTTTTAAGCGCCCATCTTCAAGCAATACAATCCAATCAGCCCGTTTGATAACTTGAGGACGATGGCTAATCATAATTGTAGTTTTACCTTGACGCTGATTAAGTAATCTATCCAAAACTTGGGTTTCACTTACTGGGTCAAGAGCGCCTGTAGATTCATCTAGAATTAATACAGGTGGGTCAATCACAATTGCTCTAGCTATAGCTAATCTCTGCCTTTGCCCGCCAGAAATATTTGCACCAAATTCGCCTAAAACAGTTTGATATTTATCGGGTAATTTGCTAATAAATTCATCTGCACCAGCAATTTGGCAAGCAAGGACTATCTCTTCAAAACTAATGTTGGGATAACTGAAGCGAAAATTTTCCACAATCGAACGACTCCAAAAATGAGGTTCTTGAGGAACTAATACGACTTGCTGCCGCAAACATTCTAAAGATAAATCTTGCTGGTTGTATATGCCATAACGAATGTTACCAGATTTGACTTGATATAAACCAGTAATTAATTTGCCAAGAGAGCTTTTACCACAGCCAGATTGACCGATTAAGGCTATTACTTTACCACCAGGAATAGTTAAAGAAAAGTTTTCTAACAGGTCAGTTCTACCAGTATGGTGAAAGTTAACTTGAGAACAACTAATATCTGCATTGCCAGGAATTTCTGCCCAAGGTTTTTTAAAGTCATTTTCATCTTCTGGGGTAGAATCTATCACTTCTGTCAAGCGTTGAACGACAATTTGAGCAGTGATAAATTCATCAATTAGCCCGACTGCTGACTCTAAAAAGCCAAGAAAGCTGCCACTCATACCACTGTACGCCAGCAGTTGACCGATGGATAATGTCTGATTAATCACCAAGCTAGAACCTAACCAGAGTATGCTAATACTCGTCAATTTGGAAAGAATACTAGTGACTGTGCCGCTATAAAGCTCCAACTTCATCGTAGTCCAGTCTAAGTTAGCAAGGCGACCAAAATTTGTCTGATATTCTTGCCAAGCTTGCTCTGTAGCTTGGGTGGTTTTCAGGACTTGAACACCGCGAAAGGTTTCGACTAAAAAGCCTTGATTTTCCGTACCTTTAACGATCAGGCTGCGGGTTTTTTGGCGCAAGGCGGGAAGAAAAAGCAGGTTTACAAGAGTGACAATAACAAAGGCGGCGAGGGAAGCTAGAGTCAGTTGCCAACTATAGAAGAGCATGAAACCCAAGGAAACCAGAGCCACAAAAAATTGACTGGGTAAACCAAGGACAATTTCGGAAACCAGATTATTGATGGTATGAACATCTGCAATCCGGCTAACGACTTCCCCACTGCGACGGGCTTCAAAATATGATAGGGGTAAGCGCAACAGTTTTCGGCCGTATTCTAGAATTAGTCCGTATTGCAACCGTTGAGCAAAATGACCAATCAGGTGAGATTGTACCAAACCAATGGCACTTTGAATTAGGTTCATGGCAATGACGCCAATTGCCACCGTTGTGAGAAGTTGGGTGTCTCCCCGCACTAGCACATCATCAGTGAGGAGTTGCATCATTAAAGGGGAAGCCAGGGACAACAGCCCGATCGCGAAGTTGATGGCGATCGCCTGAACCAAAAGATTGCGATATGGCAAGACGCGGGCAATAAAGCGCCCAAAGCCGCCAATTTTATCTTCCCCTTGCTCATAGAAGCGGCTATCATCTGGCATCAGCAGCAGCATCACACCATCACTCCAACCCGCGATTAGCTCCTGGGAGGTGAGGTACAAGATGCCGAAGGCAGGGTCAGAGACGACATATTTTTTCCCCTTTTTCCCGTACAATACTACCCAGTGGTAGCCTTTCCAGTGAATGATGGCAGGCAAAGGAACTTCATTTAATTTCTCAAGCAGTTCTGGGGTAGCTTGAACTTGACGGGCATTGAATCCCAGAGTTTCTGCTCCCCGCCTTAAACCTAATAGTGTAGTTCCTCGCGTTCCCGTGCCCACTGCTTCTCGCACGCGATTGAGGGCAAAGGTGCGTCCATAGTATTTGGCGATCGTGGCTAGGCTTGCTGCACCACAATCTTCTTCACTGTGTTGCAATATACTGTAGTATTTCATTGTTTAAAAAATCAGTAACAGCCGCAGTTAACAAGGGGTAGACGAGTCCGTTTCCTACCTAATAACTGTTAACACCGTTTACGTTTATTTGTGCTATTTTGATATGAATGAAAAAGTAGGAGCGAAAACGACCTCGCCCCTACGAACTGCAAGAGAAGAATGTTACTCAGCTAAAAGCTTATGTGAGAGCATTCTTTTCTCTTTGAGGTTTTGAAGGATTCGAGTACACGGTATGAAATAGACCAGAGCTGATTATCCAGGTTTAACAGACTCAGTTTCTCACAGGTCTGGCAGACTCGATGTCGTAGGACAAACGAGCCCCTAAACTACCTGATGAATTTGATTCCAGACGCCTTGATTGACCTCTGAAATTCTTACCACTGTAGACAATCCAATCTCCACTACCAACCACCTTGTACACAGATGATTTATTGTTATAGGGGCCTAAGCTGCGTTGTGCATTTCTGAGCGTCGTCCCCCTCCCATCCCTCTCCCCTAAGAATAATTGACTACCACCACTAATAGTGGCAGCGGTTTTATGGGAAAGGTCTTGCACAGCTTCGATGCTGTAGAGGTCTTTGATTTGCTTGTTGTTCATATCTACTCTGTGGTTTCTGTGGTTATTGATGTTAGACATTGTTTTTCCCCTAAGTTTTAGATTGGGGTTTGAACTGAAGGTAAGCTTGTTTTCTTCCTTCTGATTGTTAATTGGTAGCAGTGAGATAAGTTTAATCACGGCTGGGAATCAGAGGTTTTTTAGCTCTTCTGATAACTGATAACTGTTAACACCGGTTACGTTTATTTGTGCTATCTTGATATGAATGAAAAAGTAGGAGCAAAAACGGCCTCACCCCTACAAACTGGAAGAGAAGAATGTTACTCAGCTAAAAGCTTATGTGAGAGCATTCTTTTCTCTTTGAGGTTTTGAAGGATTCGAGTACACGGTATGAAATAGACCAGAGTTAATTATGCAGGTTTGACAGACGCGATGTCGTTGTTAAGTAGGACTAGGCACGGGCATGGCAGACGCGATGTTGTTGTCAAAAGGATCAGTTAAGTTACCTTTTGTACCTGCTTTCAGACGCCTTATTCTACCTGTGAAATTCACACCAGTGTAGACAATCCAATCTGTTTTACCCGTCACCTCGTACCAAGATGCTCTATTGTTAAATCTGCTGCCTAAACTCCTAAAACTGCCTCTAAGATTATTTAGCCGCGCTCCTTTACCATCCTTCTTGTCGGAAAAGTCTAAGGCACCACCACTAATAGTGGCAGCGGCTTCATGGGAAAGGTCTTGCACATCAATGCTGTAGAGGTCTTTGATTTGCTTGTTGTTCATATTTACTCCGTGCTTATTGATGTTAGACATTGTTTTTCCCCTGAGTTTTAGGCTGGGATTTGAACTGAAGGTAAGCTTGTTTTCTTCCTTCTGATTCTTAATTGGTAGCAGTAAGATAAGTTTATTCACTGTTGGGAATCAGAAGTTTTTTAGCTTTGCCTTCTGATAACTGATAACTGATAACTGTTAACACCGTTTACGTTTATTTATACTATTTTGATATGAATGAAAAAGTAGGAGCGAAAACGACCTCGCTCCTACGAACTGGAAGAGAAGAATGTTACTCAGCTAAAAGCCTATGTGAGAGCATTTTTTTCTCTTTTAGGTTTTGAAGGATTGGAGTACACGGTATGAAATAGACCAGAGCTAATTATCCAGGTTTGACAGATGCGATGTTGTTGTTAAAAGAACCGGTGAAGTTACCTTTTGTACCTGCTCTCAGACGTTTGAAAGTACCTGTGAAATTCTCACCAGTGTAGACAAGCCAATCTTTATTACCCGTCACCTCGTACCAAGATGCTTTATTGTTAAAGCCGCCTAAACTGCGTTGTGTGTTTGCGATATTATTTACCCGCCTTCCTTCACCACCCCTCTTGTCGGAAAGGTCTAAGACACCACCACTAATAGTGGCAGCGGCTTCATGGGAAAGGTCTTGTACAGCTTCGATGCTGTAGAGGTTTTTGATTTGCTTGTTATTCATATCTACTCCGTAGTTGTTGATGTTAGACATTGTTTCTCTCCGAAATTTCAAATTTGAGCTTGAACTGAAGGCAATCGCTAGTTTGGCTTTACCTTCTGATTCTTAATTGGTAGCAGTGACAGGATTTTATTCACTGTTGGGAATCAGAAGTTTTTTAGCTTTGCCTTCTGATTCTTAATTGGTAGCAGTGACAGAATTTTATTCACTGTTGGGAATCAGAAGTTTTTTAGCTTTGCCTTCTGATTCTTAATTGGTAGCAGTGACAGAATTTTATTCACGGCTAGGAATCAGAAGTTTTTTAGCTTTACCTTCTGATTGTTAATTGGTAGCAGTGAGATAAGTTTATTCACTAGGGCAAACGCACGTAATTTGTGAAACCCTTGTTGGATAAGGATATTGATGAAAAAATCGCTTCAATTATCAAATGCTCAAACCCCTGCTCTGGTTTATTCACTTGATTCAGCAGTGTCAATTTGCTAATATCCTCTGTTATGCATAAGTTCATTATCCTGACACTTACAGGACTAGCCCTTTCAAGGTGACTCGTTAAATATCTTGTTTTCCTTTAGCGCTCTCTGTGCTTCTGTAGTTTATAAGTATTTTATTTCACTATATAGACATAGAAAACACCGAGTAAAGAGCTTAAAAAGTAATTTCTTGACTAAAGTTTTTAGCTACCTTGAAAGAGCTAGTCCTAACACTTTCTACTCAAGATTGAGGCTGAAAACCTAAATTTCCTTTTCTATAAGAGAGTGCAATGTCTTTTAAAACTGCGCCAAACTGGTTACAAGGTCTACTAGGAGTTGCCATTGTCAGTGCAGTTACCTTATATGCAAATATCTCAGTTGCCCAAATCACCCCAGACGGCACTCTGCCAAATAATTCCAATGTCAGATTAGAAGGTAATACCAGCATTATTGAGGGTGGAACCATAAGAGGGGGTAATCTGTTCCACAGCTTTGGGGAGTTCTCTGTTCTTAATGGCAGTACTGCTTTGTTCAATAATTCACTGGATATTCAGAACATCCTGACACGAGTAACAGGTAAGTCAATTTCTAATATAGATGGCTTAATTCGTGCTAACGGTAAAGCAAACTTATTCCTGCTCAATCCTAATGGGATTATTTTTGGTAAAAATGCCAGTTTGAATATCGGTGGTTCCTTTGTCGCCACAACAGCCAATGCCATCGGGTTTGGTAATTTGGGATTTTTCAGCGCCTCAAATCCAGAAGCACCCTCACCCTTGTTAACAGTAAATCCAAATACCTTATTATTTAATCAAATTGCAGCAGCACCGATTCAAAATAGTTCAACTGTGCCAGCAGGAAAAGACCCAGCGAATTTGGACGCTTTTGGTTTACGAGTTCCAGATGGGCAAAGTTTGCTGCTAGTAGGCGGCAATGTCAACATGGATGGTGGTCAATTAAATGCTTATGGTGGTCAAGTCGAGTTGGGAGGATTGGCATCAAGCGGAACTGTAGCGCTTGGGATAGATGGTAACAACTTTCGCTTGGGCTTTCCTGCTGAAAGTCCGCGAGCGGATGTTTTTTTAGCTAATAAATCTAGTGTACATGTAGAAGCTGCTGGTGGTGGGAGTATTGCAGTTAACGCCCGGAATTTAGAAATTTCGGGCAAAAGCGTACTACATGCTGGTATAGGGCAAGGTTTGGGGTCAGTTAATTCTGTTGCGGGAGACATTACGCTCGATGCCACAGGGAAAATAAAAGTTGTAGGGGAAGGGAGCAATGTCTTCAATAGGGTGCGACCGCAAGCAGTGGGCAATGGCGGGAATTTAACTGTTAATACCCCAGAATTGCTAATCCGAGATGGGGCACAGGTTAGCACTGGTACATTCGGTGCAGGTAAGTCCGGGAATTTAAAGGTAAATGCTGAGACTGTAGAAGTTATTGGTAGCAATACTGTTGATGGTTCTTCCAGTCAGGTGGCTACTGGAACTGATCCAAGCACAACAGGAAATGGAGGAGATTTGACAATTACTACAAAAACCTTGCTAGTACGAGATGGAGCGCAAGTTGGCACTAGCACGTTTGGTGCAGGTAAGTCCGGGAATTTGAGGGTAAATGCTGAGACTGTAGAACTTATTGGTATCAATGCTGTTGATGGTTCTCCCGGCGGCTTGTTTACTAATTCTGATAGAGGTGCAACTGGAAACGGGGGTAACATAACGATTAACTCCAATGAGTTGCTGGTGCAAGATGGAGCATTAATCTTTACTGGTGCAAGGGCTGGTAGAAAAAGTCCAAGTAATGGAGGAGACATAACAATTACTACCCAAAAATTGCTCCTTCAAAAGGGTGGAGTAGGTGCTGCCACTAGAGGTGCTGGTAGAGGAGGAAATGTGAGTGTTAAAGCTGACATAGTACAACTAAATGGCTTTCCTGCTGCTATCTATAGTGATACAGATTCAACAGGGGATGCAGGAAATTTGACGATTAACACTAAAATTTTAACAGCACGGGATGGGGCACAAGTGAGTACTGGCACAGCAGGTGCAGGCAAGGGGGGAAATTTGACGGTAAATGCTGATACTGTGCAAGTGATTGGTACTTCTGCCGAAGGTTCTACAAGACGTTTTCGCAGTGGCTTGTTTAGCAGTACTTTACAAAACTCAACCGGAGCGGCGGGAGATTTGAAGATTAATGCTCAACAGTTGTTGGTTACAGATAAAGCGGGAGTATTTGTGCAAAGTCTAGGAACAGGAATTGCAGGCAACTTATTTGTTAATGCTCGCTCTATCCGTTTGGATAACAATGGCATCATCAACGCTAACACGCGCAGCATCAACACCGATCCCAATCAACCACAGGCTACTATCACCCTAGAAGTGAAAGACTTATTATTACTAGGTCGTGGCAGCAATATCACGACTAACGCTACAGGAGAAAATGTCATCGGTGGCGATATTAACATCAAGACCAATATTATTGCTGCCTTTGAAAACAGCAATATCACTGCCAACTCTGATGACTTTCGTGGCGGTAATATCAGAATCAATACTAAAGGTATCTTTGGAATTCAATTTCGGGATATAGCTTCCCCAAACACAAATGATATCACCGCCAAAGGAGCAACTCGCCAGTTGAGCGGTAATGTGCAAATCACTACACCTGATATTGACCCCACTCGCGGTTTAGGCGAACTCCCAATTAATCTAGTTGATGCTTCTAGGCAAATTTCTAATGCCTGCACGCCTGGAACTCGGCAATTCCAGAATACTTTTGTGGCAACAGGACGTGGCGGACTACCCATGAGTCCCACTGAACCATTACAAGATTCAAGTACTGTGTCTGCGTGGGTGAGATTAAGACCAAAATCAGAAAACTTGGCGAACACAACGCCTGTGCCAAAATCAACAGCAGTTTCAACTACTCCCATTGCTGCTACAATTCCAATTGTGGAAGCTTCTGGCTGGGTAAGCGATCGCAAGGGAAACATAGAATTAGTAGCACAAGTTCCTCAACTCAACCCCCACAGCCCTTGGCAAACACCTGCTTCCTGTCCTGTATCTCAGGGAGGTGTGAAACATGGCAAAATTTCAGCTGCCAAAGCGAGTAATTAGATTTGCGGTAACTCCCATACTCCTATTTACCCTTGCTGTTTTCTTGACTATTATCCCTAGTACATTTGCTAAACAAATCCAGACAAATTCACCAAACGGGTTTCACATCCAAACCAATAAGCCCCCAGCCACAACACCACAGCCACTTCTTGAACAAGGAGAAGCACTTTATCAAACTGGACGCTTTACAGAAGCCGTAATTATTTTACAACAAGCTGTCCGTAGCTCTAAACGAGAAAGCAATAACCTCGCACAAGCCGCAGCGCTAACAAACCTCTCTCTTGTATACCAGCAACTCGGCTCATGGAAAGAAGCTTATGCAACTATTGACAGTAGCTTAAATTTACTTGGCTGGGATGAGATAAATCAAAAGTTAAATGTCAACAATCCAAAATCTGAATTGTTAGAAATTCTTGCACAAACTCTAAATATTCAGGGCGAGTTGCAACTATCACAGGGACAAACTGATGCATCTGTGAAAACATCACAAGAAGCAGAGCAAATTTGGAAGAAATTAGGTGACAATGCTGGAGTAACGCGCAGCCAGATTAACCAAGCACAAGCCCTACGAGTTGCTGGTTTTTACCGCCGTAGCTTAGATATATTGAATGAAGTATCCCAACAATTAATTTCCCAACCTGACTCACTTGTAAAAGTAACAGCTTTGCGATCGCTTGGCAATGTCTTACAACAATTAGGCGAACTAGAGTCATCCCAGAAAAACTTACAACAAAGCTTAGAAATCGCTCAACGTCTGCAACTGCCTCTAGAAATCAGTTTGACGGAATTTAGCCTTGGTAATACTGCTAGGTCGTTAAGTAATATTAAAGGTGCGATCGCTCATTATGAAAATGCTGCCAAAATTGCACCAAACCCTCTGGCCAAGGTTCAAGCTCTGATTAATCAGCTGAGTTTGCTGGTCGAAAACGAACGCATCACGGAAGCAAAGTTATTAATACCCACAATCCAAGCTCAAATCCCCAATCTGCCTACCAATCAAGCTAGTATTTATGCACGGATCAATTTTGCTCAGACTTTGGCCACAATTGGTAATAAAAAAGATATTGCAGAGATTCTGGCAACTAGCGTTCAACAAGCCAAAATCATCGGCGATGAACGGGCCCAATCCTATGCACTGGGCAGCTTGGGAGAACTTTACGAGCATAACCAACAATTGCAAGAAGCACAGAATTTGACGCAGCAAGCGTTGTTTCTAGCACAAAGAATTGATGCCTCAGACATAGCTTATCGCCTTGAGTGGCAGTTAGGACGCTTACTCAAAGCACAGGGAAATATCCCAGCCGCCATATCTGCTTATGATACTGCTGTAACAACTCTTCAGTCTCTTCGCAGCGATTTAGTTGGAATTAATCGAGAGGTACAGTTCAATTTTCGCGATCGCATAGAACCTCTTTATCGGCAGTCTGTAGAGTTGATTTTACAAGAGAAAGGACAAGGAAAACCAGATTTAGATAAGGCACGACAGCGAATGGAAGCCTTGCAACTTGCAGAACTCGACAATTTTTTTCGAGAAGCTTGCTTGAGCAACCAATTTGTGGTGTTAGACAAAGTAGTAGATCGCGACAACCCGAATACTGCTATTTTCTACCCGATTATTCTAGATAATTATTTAGAAATTATTATCAAGCTTCCCAATCAAACATTGATGCATAAAACTTCTAAAGTCAACCGTCAGCAAGTAGAGCAGGTTATTACAAAAATACGAGAAACAATAGTCGAACCCGATGCTAATCAGAAATTTAAAGCAGTTTCTCAACAACTTTATAACTGGTTAATTAAACCAGTTGAAACAGACCTTAAAAATAGTAAAGTTAATACTCTAGTCTTTATTTCAGATGGGTTGCTGCGAAATATACCGATGTCTGCATTATATGATGGCAGAGAGTATTTAGTCCAAAAATACTCTGTAGTTATTAGCCCCGGACTGCAACTATTTACTCCCAAACCTCTAGGACAGAAAAAATTAAATGCCCTTGCTGGAGGACTATCGCAACCACCCAAAAATGAAAAGTTTGCACCACTTCCTAACGTGAAGGTTGAACTGAAATTAATTCAGGAATCAGGCGTATCGACAACTACATTATTAGATAAAAATTTTACCAGTACGACTTTAGCAAAAACTATCAACGCTCAACCTTTTAAAGTTGTTCACTTGGCAACTCACGGGCAATTTAGCTCTAAAGCAAAAGACACTTTTATCTTAGCAAATGATGGACGCATCAATGTGAGTGAATTAGATAGTTTGCTGAAAAGTAGAGAGCAAAACCTAACAGAACCAGTTGAATTACTTGTTTTGAGTGCTTGCGAAACAGCAGCAGGAGATAACAGAGCTGCATTGGGATTAGCAGGAGTTGCTTTGCGTGCTGGTGCGCGGAGTACTTTAGCCTCCCTATGGCAAATTGGCGATAACTCAACAGCTTTATTTATTGAGGAATTTTACCACCAGTTAGTGACTGGTAAAACTACAGCAGAAGCTTTACGCTTTGCTCAATTAAAATTACTTGAAGCTCCTGAATATAACCGTCCGATGTACTGGGCACCATACGTTATAGTTGGTAATTGGTTGTAGAAATTTAGCCTTATAAATATTTTACTGGATATGAAATTATTAGCGGTTTGGTAATTTCATTAGAGGCATCGTAGCAATATTATCCAAATTTATGGATTGCAATAAACTTTGCCAATCTTTTTCAATATATGCATCATTAGAATTAGAAATCCGTATTTGGGCTAGCATATTTAAAGCGTCAAACCAAATCCCTTTTTCAGCATAGATTATAATCTTCTGTCGAGGCTCATTTGCGGCTTCTAATTGTTGGATAACACGAGAATCTAAATTAATTCTTTTAATGTCGCCTTCTACATATACAGGAATGCTCGCTGTCTCTTGGTTACAACGTACTTTTAAATACCAGCGATATGTCTTATCTACTTCTAATGAAGCAGTACTAGGGAGAGAAATACCAATGATACTTGGCTTTGAAGGTAGGGCGATCGCATTTCTATAAACATCATTTTCGGCACTATCCTGTAAACTAAATTCAGCGCTTGAGTTAGATAAATCTTGAGTGTAGGGGATGTAAAACCAAAACGTAGGCCGTTCTAAAGTGGTTAGTCCCTCTACAGTCCCAATAATTGACTTGTTTATCTGTTTGCCAACCTTTTGTTCCTCTTGAAATGGTACTAAGGCAGTGAGCGGGATTGAAACCGCAGGGCAATTATCTCGACTACCCATTCCTGCTCTACGCCCAGATACAGGACTTAATGGAGCAGGTGCTTTTGGCAAAATAAAAACTGGTCGAGAAGTAGGTTGTTGAGGTGAAGCAGGTGTTTTAACTGGTTGTGCAGGCTGTTTATTAGTAGCTGATTGTTTAGTTTGATCTATTACTTGTGCTGAATATTGGGTAGTGCTGCTCAAAATCAGAGCAGTTGTTAAGATCCATTTCATTGACTTAACAGATACGATTTTTGCTTGTTGCTATCGTCATCATAAAGGTTGTAGGTATATTTAGCTATCTTTTATAACTGATTCCAATTGTTGAGACAGCGAATGTGTGTCTCTAAATGTTGAGGTAGGCAAGTACACTGTAAATTGAGTACCTCTGCCTATTTGACTATAAACATTTACAAAACCACCGTGATTTTTAATAATACCCAACGCCGTAGAAAGTCCTAAACCTGTACCTTTGCTTACCTCTTTGGTGGTGAAAAATGGTTCAAAAATCCGTTGCTGGACTTCTGACGACATCCCCATACCAGTATCCGTCACCACGATCGCAATATAAGAACCAACTTTCGCATCTATATTTATCTGGGCAGAATGTTCGCCAATCACTAGATTTTCCGCCGCAATTCTTAAAATGCCGCCATTGGGCATAGCGTCGCGGGCGTTGATTACCAAGTTTATCAATACCTGATGTAGTTGAGTTATGTCTCCACGAACGTACCAGAGATTTTTGGGTATATCTATCTGGCAACTAATGGATTTGGGGAATATTTGAGCGATAATTTGCTCAATCTCTGCCATCAAAGGCTGAATTTCTACAATTGTCCGTTTGCTTTCAATACCCCGTGCAAAAGATAACACTTGTTTAAGCAAATTAGCGCCGCGTTTGACATTATTTTCTAAAGTTTGCAGTATTTGCTGACTCTGCGAATCGGGCAATTTCTTCTGCAACAGTTGAACTGACATTAAAATTGGCGATAGTATGTTGTTGAGGTCGTGAGCGATACCGCCAGCTAGAGTGCCAATACTCTCCAAACGTTGCGATCGCAGAAGTTGAGCTTCTAGTTGTTTCTGTTGCGTAATCTCAGTGTTCACACTCAAAATAGATTTGGGTTGTTCATTATCATCTCGGATTAGTGTCCACCGACTTTCAACGATAATTACTTTGCCTTCCCTTGTCAGTTGATGCAACTCACCCCGCCACTCACCTGTATTCATCACCCTCAAGTAAGCATCTTTTAGCTGTGGTGAAATCTCTTTATATAAAAGTTGTAAAACATTCTTCCCCACAACTTCCTCAGCTTTCCAGCCATACAGACGTTCAGCACCTTTATTCCAAAATAAGATTTGATGGTGGATATTTCGCACCATAATTGCATCAGTTGATACATCCAACAGCAACCCTTGTTCGCGAATTTTCTGTTCTGCCTGTTTTTGCTGGGTTATATCTCGCGTCAGTGCCAAATGGATAAACGTGCCATCAGATTCGTTACGTAGTGGTACCGCATGAGTTTCTATGTAGCGGCGAGTGCCTTTAAATCCCACGATTTCAAACTCCAAAGTCCCCTTGTTACCTTGGCAGACACTTTCATGCAAGTCGGCAAAGGCTGCTTTATACTCTGGCGCAACTACAGCATCAACTGGTTTACCAATCAAGATATCAGCACTTTCCACTTCCATCATTGCCAGCCCTTCTGCATTAATTTCTAAAAGGGTGCCATCTCTGGCAATTAGCTGGATGCATTCTGGTTCTGCATCTATCATGGCTCGTAAACGATTTTCGCTTTGGCGTAGGGCCAGTTCTGTCTGCTGAAGTTGCCTGATATAACGCCACAACAAATCATACAGCAACGCCACCAGCACCAAATCCACAATCGCAGCGATAAAAAATGTCACTATCGCCTTTTGGGAATTCGCTTGTGACTGCTGCATTTCCTGCTGTAATAAATTTTTCTCGGCTTTCAAAGAGTCGTTAATCAGTTGGTGAATCTCTTTACCAATTTGTTTGTCATTATTAGATAATATTTGCTGCCGAGCTGCTTCTAATCCCTGGTTTTTTCTGAGGTAAATTTCTTGTTGTAAAATGTTGAGCCTGTTGTTAATTTTCGGCTCTAGTAAAGCAATCCACTGCTGCTTTTGCCGATTATTGGCTGTTAAATTTTTGAGAGTCTGAATATTGCTATTTGTTTGTTGAGCAGCTGCAAGATAAGTTTGTAAATCAGCCATATCTGCTGTAATTAAATAACTCCGTTGTGCAGTTTCAGTATCTTTGAGTGTAGATTGGATACTTTCAATTTGGGTAATAACTTTATAGGAGTATGTTAGCCATTGCTGATTGTGAATCAGCTTCACAGTGTTGCTATACGAAACTACAGCATTAGTAAATACAACTGTCAATGCTAGGACGAATATTGCTTTCAGCTTTTGGACTCGATACCATTTTTTGCTCATGCGATCGCCCTTTATGCCGCAGATACCTTTCATCAGTTAAGATTAATTATTAAAAACAAATACTGAGAATTTTTAAGAATTTTGATAACACTGGTAGCAAAATACAATCTCTTAAAGTTGTAAATATCTGGATTTTTTGGGCTGATGATTTATACATAATAGTTACAAATAAATCCGCTAGTTTTTAATATAAATTCATTTTTACAGTAATGTGGGCAATGCAGTTTAGATAGAATATAGCCATTTCCAATCTGGTGAGCTACAGGTATGCAAGGCAATAATACCAAAAATAACTAATGACCAAACCACCACGTTGCATTGTCTGCAAGACAACTTTTTTACAGGGTCATAGTTTTTACACTGTACTCTGTGTTGAGTGTGGAAATCTTAACTTCAGCAAGCGTCAACAAACTGCTGATTTACGGGGTATAACTGCCATTGTCACAGGAGCCAGGGTAAAGATTGGTCATGGGGTAGCATTGAGACTGTTGCGAGATGGTGCGACTGTGATAGCAACAAGCCGTTTTCCTCATGATGCGGCAAAAAGGTACGCAACAGAGCCAGATTTTCTAGAATGGCAACATCGTTTGCAAATTTACGGACTCGATTTGCGCCATCTCCACAGTGTTGAGCAATTTACCCAACACGTTTGCAAGTTTTATCCGCGACTCGACATTATTATCAATAATGCAGCACAAACAGTGCGTCATCCGCCTGCGTTTTATCGTCATTTAATTGAGTTTGAATCACTACCTTTCGGGGAACTACCGCCAGAAATACAGGGGTTAGTAAGCCATGATCGTGCGGTGAACGCTGAAAATCCGGCACTATTAAGTAGTACAGAAGAAGAACAAGCCACATTTACCGAAAATTCTGCTTTCCTCTCGCAAATTCCTTTGATTCCCGAAGACAGCGTAGATAATTTAGCTTTTTTCCCTTTAGAAGGGTATAGCGATGATGGACAACAACTTGACTTGCGTCCCTTTAATAGCTGGCTGATGAAGGATGATGAAGTCAGTATTTTAGAATTATTGGAAGTGCATATAATTAATGCGATCGCTCCATTTGTCATTAACAGTAGACTCAAGCAATTAATGAGCAACTCCAAAGAAACTAATAAATACATTATTAATGTTTCTTCAATGGAGGGGCGATTTAACGATGTTGACAAACCCTGGCGACATCCCCACACCAATATGGCAAAGGCTGCTCTCAATCAAATGACCCGTACCTGTGCCAAAGAATACGCCAAACATCGTATTTTTATGAATGCAGTAGATCCTGGATGGATTAGCTTCCAACACCCCTATCATCAAGCAAAATCTATGCAAGAACGTGGCGTTTATCCTCCCTTTGATATCAATGATGCGGCTGCACGCATTTGTGACCCAATTTATCTAGGAATTAACCAAGGTAAAACACCTTTTGCTAAATTATTTAAAGACTATACAGAAACAGATTGGTAATTTCTGGCAGCGTAGCTTAGTGGTAAAGCGTCCGCCTCTTCAAGCGGAAGACAGCCGTTCGATTCGGTTCGCTGCCCCAGCAACGTAGTTCAAACATTAGAATTCCTTGGAGCACACCAGGAGATACGGGTGCAATTCCCGTCGTTGCTAATCAAAAATTTAAAATTGGTATGATCCCGCAAAACCCATCCGCTTCAAGATATTCCGATCGATTGACAACCAAAGTTTTTTGAGAATGTCTTTAAGGATGTTTGAAAAGTCCTCTTATCGGTAGCAAAACGTTATATATATCCCTAAGTACCCCGATAAATTGGGGTATTTTGATTATTGACATGATTCACGCGATGTGTTAATAATTATAGTTTGTGGAAACTTTACTTCTTAATATAAGCTCTTGGCTAACGTCATTGTCATAGGTGCCCAATGGGGCGATGAAGGAAAAGGTAAAATAACTGACTTACTCAGCCGTTCCGCAGATGTTGTGGTGCGTTACCAAGGGGGTGTCAATGCTGGACACACGATTGTAGTTAAAGGTCAGACCTTTAAACTGCACTTGATTCCCTCTGGGATTTTGTATCCAAATACCGATTGCATTATCGGCTGTGGAACAGTGATCGATCCACAGATTTTGATCGCAGAACTCGACCAACTAAAAGAATTAAATATTTCCACTGACCACCTGCTGATATCTGAGACAGCCCACGTAACGATGCCTTATCATCGATTGATCGATCAGGCATCTGAAGAACGACGGGGAAGCTATAAGATCGGCACAACAGGTCGGGGCATTGGGCCGACTTATGCTGACAAATCTGAACGTACAGGCATTCGGGTTTTAGACTTGATGAACCCTGATGGGCTGCGCGAGCAGCTGGAGTGGACGATTAATTATAAAAACGTCATTTTAGAAAAGCTTTACAACTTGCCACCTCTAGATCCACAAGAGGTGATTGAACAGTATTTGGGTTATGCAGAACGCTTGCGGCCTTACGTTATTGATACATCGTTAAAAATATACGATGCAATTCAGCGACGGCGCAATATTTTGTTTGAAGGCGCACAAGGTACGCTCCTAGACTTAGATCATGGAACTTATCCTTATGTCACTTCCTCTAACCCGGTGGCGGGTGGGGCTTGCGTTGGTGCAGGGGTAGGGCCGACAATGATTGACCGGGTAATTGGGGTGTCAAAAGCCTATACAACCCGTGTCGGAGAGGGGCCATTTCCCACGGAATTAGATGGAGAGTTGGGAGAGTTGCTGTGCGATCGCGGAGCCGAATTTGGCACAACCACCGGACGCAAACGGCGCTGTGGCTGGTTTGATGCTGTCATCGGTCGCTATGCCGTGCGGATTAACGGCATGGATTGTATGGCGCTCACCAAACTGGATGTTCTCGATGAATTAGAGTCAATCCAAGTTTGTGTCGCTTATGACATAGATGGCCAACGCAGCGAACACTTCCCCACAAGTTCTCGTCAATTTGCTAGATGTCGCCCCATCTACAAAACCTTGCCAGGGTGGAAAGTGTCAACAACTCACTGCCGCACCCTAGAAGACTTGCCACAAGCAGCATTGGATTATCTCAAATTCTTAGCCGAATTGATGGAAGTTCCGATCGCGATCGTCTCATTAGGAGCGAGCCGCGATCAAACCATAATCGTAGAAGACCCCATCCACGGTCCCAAACGCGCTTTATTGCACCCTGACGGTACACCTGCTACCCTACTTAGTGCGTAAATTTAGTCATTAGTCATTTGTCATTGGTCATTAGCAAATGACTAATGACAACTGACAAAGGACAACTGACAACTGACAAAGGACAACTTTTATGGCTATTACAGTCGAATCTCAAAAACGTCCAGAAGGCAGCAAGCCAAGAGCTTTGCGCCGTGCTGGATTGATACCTGCCAATTTGTATGGTCATAAGGGTACAGAATCCATTTCTTTGACCATTGAGGCTAAAACTGTTGAGCGTTTGCTCAAAAGAGCTTCTGTCAACAATACCTTGATTGAGTTGAATGTTGCTGATGCACCTTGGCGCGGCAAAACCTTGCTGCGGGAACTTCAGATCCATCCAGCCAAAGGTACGCCTTACCACCTCAGCTTTTTCGCGGTTGCTGGCCACGGTGACACCACTGTAGAAGTACGTCTGCGTTTTGTGGGAACTGCTGTTGGTGTTAAACAAGAGGGTGGCGTGTTAGACACCGTAATTACTGAATTGCAAGTTAGTTGTGCGCCAGAAAACATCCCAGATGTCATCGAAATCGATGTCTCTAACCTGCAAATTGGAGACAGCTTGAGTATTAGTGATATACCCTTTCCTGAAGGTGTTACACCTCTAGCTGAATCAGAGCGACTTGTTGTGAGCGTTTTGCCACCACAAATTAGCGCTGAAGATGCTGGGACTGAAACTGAAACTGAAGCGGCTTCTTAAGCTAGGTAAACTGTGTAATAATTTTTGATGATATCCAGGGGGTAACTCCTGGTTTTTTTGTATTTAAACCGCAAAGACGCAGAGAGCGCAAAGGACAGAGATGACAGAAGCGACTCTTCCAGCTTTAATTCAGCAAATGTTGCAGCCTGGATTTTATCCCCATACGGTAACAGAACCTATTCAACTAATTCAAACCCACGCTTCTTATCTGCTGTTAACTGGGGATTACGCTTATAAGCTGAAAAAACCTGTGAATTTTGGCTTTTTGGACTTTTCTACCTTAGATAAGCGGCAGCATTTTTGTCAGGAAGAGTTACGCCTAAATCAGCGCGGTGCTGGTGAACTGTATTTAGAAGTTTTGCCCATAACTTTGGTAGGGGAACAATACCAGTTAGCGGGAACAACCGAGGCTGTAGAATATGTGCTGAAAATGCGCCAGTTTCCTCAAGAGTCGCTATTAAGTAGACTTTTTGAAGAAGATAAGTTAAATGAGACACGCCTAGATGAGTTGGGACGGGTGGTGGCTCAATACCATGCCGAAGCACAGACGAATGATTACATTCGCACTTTTGGTGAAATGCCAAACGTTCGGGCTGCATTTGATGAGAATTATCAGCAAACTCAGAAGTATATTGGTGGCCCCCAGACTCAAGAGCAATTTACAGAAACAAAGCAATATACAGATAACTTTTTTGCCAAACGTCCAGAATTATTTGCTAGCAGAATTCACAACGATTATATTCGTGAATGTCACGGAGACTTACACCTGAGAAATATTGCCCTGTGGCACGATAAAATCTTGTTGTTCGATTGCATTGAATTTAATGAGTCGTTTCGCTTTGTCGATGTGATGTACGATGTGGCGTTTACGGTGATGGATTTGGAAGCGCGGCAGCGTAAAGACTTGAGTAATGCGTTTTTGAATGCCTATATAGAGCAAACTGGAGACTGGGAAGGTTTACAGGTTCTGCCTTTGTATTTAAGTCGTCAGGCTTATGTCCGGGCGAAGGTGACATCATTTTTGCTCGATGATTCGAGTGTACCCGCGACGGTGAAGGAAGAAGCGAGAAAAACCGCCACTGACTATTACAAACAGGCTTGGGAATATACTAAACCAAAGCTGGGACAACTAATTTTGATGTCGGGGTTGTCGGGTTCTGGTAAAAGTACCACAGCAAGGTCTTTAGCCCGCAAACAGGGAGCGATTCACCTGCGTTCTGATGCAGTGCGGAAGCATTTAGGGGGAATTCCGTTGTGGGAACGGGGTGGCGATGATTTGTATACACCGGAGATGACCGAAAAAACTTACACACGGCTGTTGGAATTGGGAATTATCCTGGCTAAACAAGGTTTTTCGGTGATTTTGGATGCCAAGTATGATAAACAACAATTGCGGCAAGAAGCGATCGCACAAGCTACAAAACATCAACTTCCTCTTCAGATTATCCAATGCACAGCACCCCTGGAAGTTCTAAAGGAGCGTTTGAACAATCGCACTGGTGATATTGCTGATGCCACCGCCGATTTATTAGCCTCACAAATCAAACAAGCTGAACCTTTCACTGAAGAGGAACAACCTTATGTAAAGATTTGGGATACAACTCAACCACAACAGGCACAATTAAAATAATTCGTACCTCGGCTTCTCTACGAGACGCTACGCGAACGCTCGGCAACCTAATTCTTAAGTCGTAATTCGTAATTGAGTTGAAAATTACGAATTACGAATTACGAATTAGTCATTAGTGAAATAAGTTTTTTATTTTATGGCAGACAAAAAGAACGACTTTTTCAGTATTTCTCCCAGCTTCTTTTCTCAACTATTATTTGGGGCATTTTTAACATTTATATTAATAATGACCGGCTCCGCACCGGCCCTAAGCATCTTTTTAGGAATCATGGGCGGTTTCATCTTAAGCTGGATCACAAATTTAACCGATAATAGCCCCCAAGCTCCATCTGTCGCCTCATCTGATGGTGTCGATACAGGATTGAAATACTGGTTATTTTTCATGCTGGGTTTTGTATATTTAGGCTATCCAGCACCCATGAGTATCTTGCTAGGTGGATTAGGTGCTTTAGCTGGAGGCTGGATTACTGCTTGGTGGGGAAGTAAGGAAGAAACTAGAACTCAGTTGCAAGTTGAAGAATCAGAAGAGACTGAAGTTGAACCAACGAATGAAAGGATCAACAAACGGCAAATCAGAAAAGCCGGTCGCCGTTACCGTCGCGCTCCTGGAAGTAGTTTCAATTTCAAGTTTTGGGAAAGGTAGTAATTTGGGAATAGCGCACAAGAAGCAGAGGTGCGGAGGGGCAGAGGGGCAGAGGGGAAAGACTTACTGCTACTTCTCCTCTGCTCCCCTGCTCCCCTTGCTCCCCTGCTCCTTGCTTCCCTGCCCCATGCCCTAATAATATGTTTTTATATTTATCCAAATTACTGCCATTATTTTTTTATCCACTAGGATTAGCCTGTGTAAGCTTGGTAGTAGCATTAGTGACTTTGTGGAGACGACCGCGGACTGCTGCGATCGCAATTGCTTTTTCCCTAACTTTATTGCTATTTTGTAGCAATGCTTGGATCGCTAAATCATTAGTGCAATCGCTAGAATGGCAAAATATTCCACCCGCCCAAATATCTAATGCAGAAGCGATTGTGGTTTTGGGTGGCGCAACAAAATCAGCTTTTCCTCCCAGACCTACCGTCGATTTAAGTGAAGCAGGCGATCGCGTCATCTACGCCGCTCAACTCTATCGCCAGAAAAAAGCGCCTATAATCATTCTGAGCGGCGGACGCATTGATTGGCGTGGAAGTGGTTCGCCAGAATCAGCAGATATGGCCACAATACTTACATCTATTGGTATTCCATCTGAGGCGATTGTCCAAGAACCTGACTCACTCAATACTTATCAAAATGCTGTAAATATCCGCAAAATCTTGTTATCTCGTGGGATAAATCAAGTATTATTAGTAACTTCGGCAATGCACATGCCGCGATCGCTTCAGATTTTCCAGCGTCAAGGAATCAATGCTATTCCTGCACCCACTGACTTTCTAGTTAGTGAGGGTGAATTGCAAGAACTCGGTAGTACTCCCAAAGCCGCTATACTGAATTTATTACCCGATCCTGATAACTTACACCAATTTACCACCGCTTTAAAAGAATATATTGGTTCTTTCGTTTATCGCTTACGCGGTTGGCTTTAATTAACTTTATGTCAAAAAATTTACCTTATATTATTCCAGTTGCTCAACCCCAAGTTGAGGAAGCTTTTGCCTCTTACCAAACAACTCATCAGTTTTACCACGAAGTTCGGTCACGGTCAGAGTTTCAGCGTTATTGTGATTGGTATTATACAACAGCAGAACAAAACCGCCAAGACCTTAAAAGAATGCGCGGCGAACTGAATATTTTTCAGTGGTTTCGCCGCAGATAAGTCCTTTAGATGACTTCTAACTCATTTTCACGTAAGTGGGCTTTAAACTTTTTACTAAACTGGACTACAATCGGCAGATTAGCGCTTACTGGTCTGTCTCGCCATTGGGTGGCAATGGCTACTACATCGCCTTCTGTACCTTTGATGTCAAAAGGCTGATTCCGATGTTCAGGATGATGATACACCACTACCGAATCTTTAACGCGGATGCGATCGCCAACTTTCATAACAACATTTACACCTAGCATTTTCTTTTCCACAAGTATCTGCTACAAAATATATGATTAAATCGCTTAGAATTTGATTTAATCAGCTATTTCTTGACGCTTCATCGGGGTGCAACGGCTTAACCCTCTGCGTCCAGGCACGTCTTAGCAATCCGCGCGTACTTTTTTCAGTTTTTTGCCACGTTAATAAGTATCGCCCATAGCCTTTCTCTTTAACCCAAAAGCAGGGAAATGAAAGAAAATTAGGCGATATCGGATGTGCTTAGTACTTTGACAAGATATCCAACCCTTTTATCTTGACTCTAGGATGTTCCCCAGGTCAACTCTCTCACGAATGTTTCGTCTATGGCAGATGCTTGGTTATTGCGATCGCTTGTTTGTTTTGTATGCAATAGAATTTGACCTCTCTCCAAACCTCTCTCCTCTTAGGAGAGAGGCTTTGAATCTTACTCCCCTTCCAGCAACAAAAGTTTTTCCGCTTCCCTCTCCTCGTAGGAGAGGGTTAGGGAGAGGTAGGGAAGGGGTTGGGGGTTAGGTCTTTATTCGACTCAATACCGAAGCGCTATAGAGTCTAACCAAAATTTACTTGCTTGCTTAAAAAATCTCGAAAGCTGGAATGATAAAGACTGTAGCGGATTTCTCCATCAATTTCCTGGAGTGTTAAAAACTCACGCCAATTTTCCAGAACTTCTTCAACATCGTATTCATCAGCATCAATTGTACTAGCAATGCTTTCTGCTGATACGACTGATGAAACTTGCACTAACACACTCAGTACAGATGATTTAAATTCCTTCTCTTGGCTTGAGGAATTAGGGGGAATCATCTTGTGCTTATGCTGTTGATAATACGCCTCTAATCCAGGGGGAAGTCCATCAAACTTCTCAGAGGTAGCAGGTAATATCTGACTGAGATGGTCACTGAGCTTCTTGTACTGAGCGCAGTCGAAGTATGCCGAAGTGTACATGAAATTGTTTTCGCTTTTGGCGGTTAGCTCTGCTGTGAGTTCTTCGTCATTGTTGACATATTGTCGAATGTATGATTGGATATCTTCGTGGTTTTGTTGTGGATATGCTGCTAAGTCAAGAATTTGAAAAGGTGTTTCTATCAACAAACCGGATTGTTTTCGCAGGTATGGGCGGCGGGTAAGAAGGAAATAAACGCCACGCGGCAGATATCTGGGAAGATAAAAGAGATTTGAGCCTTTTGTTTGGTCGGTGTGGTTAACAGCATCTAAGGCATCGATAGCAATAATAAACTTTTGCTGGGGTTCTAGTTTATCGCTGACTTGCTGAAGCAGGGAATGTAGAGACGTAAAATTTTCTGTCTCAATTTGTGTGGAGATAGTAGCAATAAAATCCTCAGCGCGATTTTTGTCTGGGAGTTGGGCGTTGTAATAGAGAACTTGGGGATTTTCTGTGACGTATTTGGCGAGGATGGCACTTTTGCCGCTACCGGGTGCGCCAATTATGGTAAAGTAACCGCGATCGCAACGCTGGAGAAAGTTGGATATTGCGGTGAAGACGAAGGCGCGACCAACAAAGTTTTGACTTTTTTCGAGAATGACTTGTTGAAATTCTGTTGGGTAGGAGGGGGAATTGATTGGCGTTGGGGGTCGAGGTGAAGTGTTCATACTTTTTAAACATTCTCCAACCGCAAAAAATACACGGTAAAACCCCACCTATCCCAATTTTTCAACATGAATTTTTTTGCCTTCTGAATTAAATTTTAGTTTTTTTAATAAAAATCAATAAATGAAGCAAACAGTTAACTTTTTTGTACCTTAAAGTCTTTAATTTTGAATTTTGAATTGTTAACTGGCATCTAAATCTATTAACATTAATTAGAACATTCTCGACTCAATAGTAATTGCCCATTATTCAGCCGATATAGACCAGTCGGTTCGATAATCGGATCGCCTTTCTTCCAAGGACGGGATGTAGTTTCGACACCTCTAACCTCTCCAGTTGTGTAGGTAGAAACCGAAACACCAGGACGATTAGGACTCAAAGCACCAGACCCTGTAATAGTAAAAGAGTTTTCTTGTCGCTTGGTGCCGCGTGAAATGCAACTATTGGCGATGAGTGCGTTAGTGTCAATAACTGGGAATAATTCGGTGAAGCTGTTTTGGATGGAACTGGTATCGGGTGCGTTAATGCTAATCGTACCTGCAATGCCTTGTTCAGAACTTGCAGTAATATCACTTTTCTCGGTTGGCTTTGGACGTGCTTCGATACCGAAGACACCTTGCGATTTAATTTCGACGTTTCCACCAGTTCCTGTGAAAGCATTGGCTATGATGTCGCTGCCTTCTTTAGGGATAGCGACAATAAATCTTGAATTGATATTGATGTTACCACTATCGCCACCGGATTGCGCTGTACCTGCGCTGGTCGAAATTCCGCTACCGCGACGCAATAGTAAAAGCTTATCGACATTTAAATTGATATTTCCACCATCACCAGAGTAGGTTATTGCTGCAATAAATCCTGGGTTATCAAGTGTTGTAGAACCAGAATTAATATTAATATCTCCGGCTTTCCCTTGCCCGAAGCTGCTGGTACTTAGTCTCCCACCATTGCTCAAATACAAAGAATCTGTTGTCAGGTTAATGTTACCTCCATTGCCCACAGCTGTTGAAGTGGCTGTACTAGAAATATTGCTAAAAGAACCTCTGGCGTTAACACCGTCAATTAAAATGCGATCGCGTGCATCAATGGTGATATTCCCTCCATTTCCTTGTCCACCTGTTTCTCCAGAAATCATTGCACCGTTGGTAAGGAAAAGTGACCCTGTTGTAATTTTGATGTCACCTGCTTTACCTTTACCACTCAGCAAAGAACTAAATAAACCGCTATTGAAATCAACAATTTCGCCACCACTCAAAGTTACACCCTTTGAGACACCATCAATTATGACAGTATCACGAGCATTAATGATGATATTTCCACCATTACCTTTTCCTTCGAGAAAGGGAGAAAATACACTTCCACCATTTGTTAAAGACAATGATCCTGTTTCAATTTGAATATTTCCGGCATTACCATTGTATGCTGTTGTATAAAGACCACTAGGTAAACCTTTACCGCCAATTCCATCAAAATTAATAGTATTGCCAACATTAAGAAAGATATTACCTCCACTTCCTTCTCCGGCGTTGTCAGCATTTAGTTGCCCACCATCTTTTAGTAGTAAATTACTTGCAGTGATGCGAATATCACCAGCTTTACCTATCGCGTTAGTAACACCATAAGTTGATACTTCACTGTTCGATTGTACTATGCCTCCACTCGATTTTAGTATGTCTGCAAAACCTGAAAAAGTCACATTATCACGGGTATTAATAGTGATATTTCCGGCATTTCCGACTCCAGCAGTAAAGCTAGATATAGTGCCACCATTAGTAACCAAAAGCGATCCAGTTGTAATTTGAATGTTTCCTCCGTCACCTACCCCCTGATTCCCGACACCACTGATACTAAAACTATTAGTATCAAAGGTTATATTATCAAAAGCATTAATGCTGATATTCCCAGCGTTTCCTTTTCCATTGGTACTGCTACTAATAAATGCTCCATTGATAGCTTTTAGTGTACCTGTTGTGATTTGAATATTGCCTGCGTTACCTTCAGCAGTCTGTTGCACATTATTAATAATCCGGCTAAAAAAATCACGGTTTCTACCATCTAACGAAATATTATTACGAGCATTAATGATAATATTACCAGAATTACCTTTTCCTCTAGTGCTACCTTGAATTTCCGAACCATCATTTATTTCCAAGGAATTAGTATTAATAGTAACGTTCCCGCCATTACCAATTGCACCCTTATCTACGTCGGAATAAATTCCATTGCTTTCCCCTGGTCTTGAGTTACGAAAACTAATATTACCTTGGACGTTAATATTTACATTACCTGCATTTCCTCGTCCTCCTGGTTGCCGATCATCATTACCTTCAACCCTCGATTGAATCTCCGAGCTATCTGTCAAAGAAAGCGAACCCGCAGTAATGTTAATTTCACCACCATTACCCACACCCCCAGTTCCAATGCTGCTAGCTATAAAGCCCCTCGTAAGTTCAACCGCATCTGATGTTTGAATCGATATATTACCAGCATTACCCTGTCCTAAAATAAAAGTACTAAGGGAAGCTTCATTACTTAGTGTTAAAGAGCTAGATTTGATGTTGATATTACCAGCATTACCTATTGCTTCTGTAGATACAGTGCTAACAATTCCACTATTTAAATTATCTTTTTGACTTGTAACAGTAACAGCACCTTGAGCATTGATATTTATATTACCAGCATTGCCTTGTCCCAAAATGCCAGCATCGAGCAGTCCACTATTTAACGTCAATATTCCAGTCGCAATATTGATATCGCCAGCATTACCAAATGCTCTTTCTTGCACTAGATTACCAATGAAACTTTTATCTGTTAACGTTGTCTCTGCGGTGGCATTAATAGTAATATCTCCACTTTACTATTTAGAGTACCTAAACCTGTATCTATTCCCGCTCTTAATTTACTTTTCCCAGCTAAATTTACATTTCGAGCTTGAATTTTGATATTCCCGCCATTGTCACCGCGAACATTAACTTCTGCGCCATTACTCAGCGAAACATCAGCACGTTCTACATTTTCAGGGATAACTAAACCCAGATTATCACCTGCAATATTCAATCCCACATTTCCTGGTGCAGCCAAACCTGCTAACTCAATATTCCCTCCATAAGCGCGAATATTCCCACCATCAAAATTGATATTTCCACCAGCAAGCAGCAAACTTTTACCATCAGCAACTCGCAAACCCGTAACATCTTCACCAATGAGATTAGTACCTGCGGGTGCTTGGGATTGATTGATAATTCCCCCATAAGCTTGAATTTGATTAAACAGCAATATCGAAGGGTTAATAGTCAACAATGGCGCTGCTTGGGGATTTGTCGCACTAAAAACCCCTTGATTACTAAACTGCACACCGTTTGCAGTTGTCCCCACAAATGAACCCTGCACATCTAAACTGGCATTTTTCCCAAACACAATCCCATTAGGATTTATCAAAAATAAATTTGGACTAGAATTACCGGATGTTGCCAGTTTTCCCAAAATTTCTGAAGGGTTCTTACCTGTCACTCGTGCCAGAATATTTTGAATATCTGCGCTAGGAGTGACAAAATAAGCCCCACGTCCCTCACTGATATTAAATTCTCCAAAGCTGTGAAAAAGATTGATTTGACGAATTGCACCACCTGTAATTGCTTCAATCCGTTGTCCTTGATAGTTGCCAATAACTTGAGAGGACTCAGCCCCAAGCGTGTTATCAGGTACAATATTACTTTGCTGTGCCTGGGTTTCGCTAGTGAAAATACTGAAACTTAAGCAGCCCAGCAAACCTGCCAATCCGAACTGCAAACACCTGTTTAATCCGTATTTGATCGTCATTGGGTGCTATTCATATAGATTATTTGAGTATCTAATAAAACAGCACCTTTGGATGATAGACAAGCGAATATTCGTTAATTATGCAGTTTTCTGCAATGGTGCGATCCTCTTCCTGCATTCTCCAGGTATGAAAACTGCACGTAAACAAGCAGAAAAGGTGGATGTGTAGTATGAGTATGTCAGATATTGTGTAACTCATCGGCAACAGTAATATTATTGACCGCGTACCAATGAGGCGATGGAAAATTTATCCGAATACCTTTGCCTTAAATGGATAGGTGTAACACTTAGTAAAGCACGGCGGCAATAAACATACCCTTCGGGTTCACCAGTCGCCTGCGGAGGGAAACCCTCCCGCAGCGCTGCTTCACCATTTCAAATGGCGCAAGAAGCTCGGAATGCGGAATGCAATTATGCGTGACTTCCGCTTTGCGGTACTAGTTGCTGAAGATAACATGAATTCCCAAAAGACTCATGTAATAAAGTCTTCACTTTAGGTTGTCATGTTCTCAAATCCTGGAATTGAATTGCAGGTAATTTGCTGCTGGAATCCAGACAAAAAATTACATCTGCTGAGTTTAACTTAACCAACATCAACAACAAAAGGAGTCAAAAATGACTGTCTACGATAATATCGGTGTTCTGCCTGCTACCCCTGTT
>NZ_JBALDR010000014.1:0-18465 GCF_036917315.1 Nostoc sp.
AAGCTTCTTTTACTTGCGGAAAACACCAAAATGAGTAAGTCAAATGGCATTTTGAGAAAGTCAAAGCTTCTTTTACTTGCGGAAAACACCAAAATCAGAAAGCAAACTGGGGTTTGAGAAAGTCAAAGCTTATTTTGAGAAAGTAATTGCGGATTTTGCTTATTGAATTTAGTCCAAATATGAAATTTAGATAAAATTATTGAAAAAATTACTGAGAAATTTTGATCCGTTAGATTTCAATACGGATCGAATAAGGTTTTTTGATGACACGCCGCTAATCCCAAAGACGCGATAAATCGCCGTCTCTACAAAGGACTGATTCTTGTAGAGACGGCGATTTATCGCGTCTCTTGCCTTAACCGAACTAGTCAAAAAAAGTCCCCGGCTTTTATAAAACAATACGGTTCAGTTAAGCTAATCGGCGCTTAAGTTGCATAGTAAGAAAATGAAGCCGTTTAAAAGCAACGATGCCGCTCTCCAGCCAAGAACTTTTTAACGTCAGTCAGAAGCACTAACGTCACCACATCGAACGCGGGAGACGCAGTAAAATCAAAAACCTGTTACTACATGAAATTGTTATAGCTTGCAAGACAAGCTACGAAATAAAATAACCCGTCACAGCATCTTAGTCGAAAACTTTAATAAATTATAGGCGCAGAACTGTGGTATTAAGTTTATGTACCTACAAATAGGTGTTTTAGAATGAAAATTCATAATACTATTGCCACGATTACGATTTGTGTACTGTCAACACTGACTCTGTTTGACTTTGTGAACCCGCATAAAGTTGGAGCCGAATCGAGAACGAATGTCCAAGGTAGAAACTTTGACAAAACTCAACAGAACTTTAATCAGGTTGAGGTTGGTTATTTTCCCAGAAGAGTACCACCTGACAGAGGCAACAAGTGCGGCTGCAACCAGTAGCTCGAAAACTTCTCCATAAGCCTTACCAATCCTTCATCTAGAATAGCCAACATCAAAGCCCATTGATACCTCCCAATGGGCTTTGATGTTGGCTATAGGTCAATACGGTTCAGATAAGCCCAAAACACTTGTAGAGACGGCGATTTATCGCGTCTTGAAAACCAAAATATTGTTGCCAATAGCCCTTAACTGAACCGTATTGCCCTATAAAGTTTCCGTTATTTGGATTTAGAGTTATCGAGAACTCGGCGCAAGTTCTGCATTAATTCGGATTTAACCCAATCGGTAATTGCTTTAACTGTGATTTCGCTAATTTATGAGGTGCGATCGCTCCATTCTCTGTAATGATGGCTGTAATCAACTCAGCTGGAGTCACATCAAAAGCTGGGTTGTAAAAATCTACACCCGCAGGTGTGAGAATAGTATCGCCAACTTGATATATTTCTGTTGGTTCGCGTTCTTCAATAGGAATTTTGCTGCCATCAGCTAATTCAAAATCAACAGTAGAAAGGGGTGCAGCGACAAAGAAGGGGATATTATGTGCTTTAGCTGCGATCGCAACACTATATGTACCAATTTTATTAGCAGTGTCACCATTAGCAGCAATGCGATCGGCACCCACAACTACAGCATGAATCAAACCCTGTTTCATACAATGGGCTGCCATATTATCAGTAATTAATGTAACTGGAATACCTTCTTGCACACATTCCCAAGTGGTGAGTTTTGCACCTTGCAAACGGGGACGGGTTTCATCGGCAAATAAACGTTCTAAACGTCCTTCCCTCCACGCAGAACGCACCACACCTAAAGCAGTGCCATAACCAGCTGTAGCTAATGCCCCAGCGTTACAGTGAGTAAGTAGCCTCAGCTTTCCTGGGGTAGACGGTAAAACAGCCAAACCATGATCGCCAATCGCTTGACAGGTTTGCAAATCTTCAACATTGATTGCTTGAGCTGTTTGGAAAAGGGTTTGCTTAATGTCTTCTACCGTTCCCAGCGTTTCGTAGGCGGCTTTCAGCATCCGGCTAATTGCCCAAAATAAATTTACCGCCGTCGGACGAGTAGAACGCAACAACTGGGCTACTTTATCTAAGTGTTGCAAAAATTCGGTGCGATCGCTTGTTTTAATTTCCCTTGCACCAAGATACATTCCATAAGCCGCAGCCACTCCGATTGCAGGCGCACCTCGCACAATCATAGTTTTAATCGCCCGCGCCATATCTTCACTGCGGTGAATTTCCACAAATGTATATTCGTTGGGTAAGCGGGTTTGATCGATTAGTGAGACTGAGTTATTGTGCCAAATAACCGGATAAACCTGGTTTGTCGAAGGTGTCATAGAAAAAGGTCGTTAGTAAAGGGTCAATATTTTTTACTTTAATGCACTTAGATGATTTCATTTTAAAAAACAAAATTCAATTAATTATTTTTAGCTATTGATAATTTTGCTGTGCGGATGGCTACTTAATAGGGAGCATCCCAATTTTGCAAAAAGACACAGGACTGGTGCAAAAACTCTCTAGAAACCTCTTTCCTTTGCGTTCTTTGCGTCCTTCTCTAACGAGACGCTGCGCGATTGCGGTTCGTTATTTCATTCTCCGCCTAAGTCCAAATACCCTATAAAGATAAACTTGCACATTTGGGATGCTCCCACTTAATATTTATTTATTTATTTAATTAATTTCCTGTTTAACTGTCTTAACTGTCCTTGCATTTTAATTAGAAAAGTGGGAGGATATTTCGCTAAAGGATTTATAAAACATGAACATTTCTGAGTTGATATATAAAACGCCTTTTGTTCTAAATAAATGGCGAATTTACACTTTGATAAAAGTTTAAGTAATTATTCAAAGCCTTTGAAATAGAACTATGAAACGTCTTGTGATTTGCTGTGATGGAACTTGGCAACAGTTAACCAGTCGTTATCCAAGCAATGTGGTAAAGCTAGCTCAATCTGTGAAATCGATTGCCAGTGACGGCGTTACACAAATCGTCTTTTATGACGAAGGCATTGGAACCGAGGGTCAAAAGGTTTTAGGCGGAGCTACCGGAATAGGAATCGATAGAAATATAGAAGATTGCTACCGATTTCTTAGCCTCAATTATGTTTCTGGTGACGAAATCTATTTGTTCGGCTTTAGTCGTGGTGCTTACACAGTTAGAAGTTTAGCCGGCATGATCTATTGCTCTGGTCTTCTAGATCGCCCCCATGTTACTAAAGCCCATGAAGCCTACGAGCTTTACCGTAACCGAAATATTAAACCCAAAGATAATGTAGCAGTAGAATACCGTCAAGCTTATGGCGATCGCGTCCCGATCGCCTTGCTCGGTTGTTTTGACACCGTTGGTGCCCTTGGTATTCCTGGGATACCAGCTTTTAGTAGGTTAAGCAAACAGCTTAATATGCGTTACAGATTCCATGACACTACTTTAAACAAATGTGTTCAGAATGCATTGCACGCGATAGCGATTGATGAAATCCGTGAAATCTTTGATGTCACTCCCATGAAAAAGCATCCTGATGCTGAAAACCAGCGGGTAATTCAAAAGTGGTTTCCAGGTGTACACGGTTGCGTTGGCGGTGGAACCGAAGAACACAGTGGGTTATCAGATGCTGCCTTACAGTGGATGATTGATTCCATCAGTGTACTCGAATTAGGGCTTGACTTAGATCCAAATGTGATTCCGACAGGCATCAACCCTAATTATGAATGTGATTTTAAGAACGATGCTGGATTCTTTAAATTAGCAGGAATTAAGTTTCGTGAGGTCAGCGATGTCATTGAAGACCTTCATGAAAGTGCGATCTACCGTTTGAAAAGTCGCAAGGACTATCGACCTAAAAATCTAGAAAAGATTATTTCCAAACTGAAATAAGTTGAATTAGTTTGGCTAATCGCAGCAAATAAATTTAGGGTGCATTGAATCCAAAACTGAAAAAAAGTAAACACAATTATGGCTGGGAAAAGAGATACATCTAAAGACGGGTTAGGTAACAAAATTCAAACATTAGTTTTAACCAACTTTAAACCGATTTGGAAACTTCTACAAAGTAACGAATCTATCAAACGTAAAGTTAACAAAACTCTACTCAATAGTCTCATCTACAAAATTCCGACTCGTCCTAATGCCTACAGTATGATGACTCTAGATGAGTATATTCCTGATACTAAAATTCCTAAAAAAAATGATGCTTATACTTCCTGGGAATCACTCAACGATCGCACTTATACAGGAAGACATCTACCACCCGATCCCAAGTTAAATGCTGAGGGCAACTTACCAAAAGTTGAAGACCTAGCTATCTTATTCCGTAAAAGAGATGGTAAAACCATTTATTCTACCAAATCAACTATGCTGTTTCCCTATTGGGTGCAGTGGTTTACTGATAGTTTTCTCCGCCTCGATCACTACAATAAATTAAAAAATACTTCCAACCATGAAATTGATTTGTGTAATGTTTATGGTTTAACCAGAAAACAAACACACCTTTTAAGAAGCTTTGAAGGAGGTAAACTCAAATCTCAAAAACTTAAGCGCCAAGATGGTGTAGAAGAAGAATATCCCTTGTTTTATTATGCCGATCCAGCGCAGGGTAAAGTTGACGCTCAATTTGAGGGTCTTTATGAACCTGTCAATGATGAAAAAAGACAGCCCGTAGAAAAAAAACAATATCTGTTTGCGATGGGAGTAGAACGAGCAAATGTACAAATTGGCTATGTCATGCTCAATACTCTATGTTTCCGCGAGCATAATCGTCTTTGTGATGAATTAGCAAGTAATTATCCAGATTGGGATGATGAACGCCTCTTCCAAACCGCGAGAAATATTCTCATGGCGATTATTCTCAAAATCATTATGGAGGAGTACATTAACCACATAACCCCTTATCACTTTAAGTTGTTTGCCGATCCTGAAGCTTTTACTAAGGAAAGTTGGCATCGTCCTAATTACATGGCAATTGAGTTTGACTTTGTTTATCGCTGGCATAGTGCGATTCCAGAAACTTTTAAATATAACGGGAAACCGACCCATATTGCTTCATCTCTCTGGAACAACAAGATGTTCATCGACCAAGGTTTGGGAGCATTGATGGAGGAAACTTGTTCCCAAGCAGGTACAAAAATTGGTTTATTCAACACGCCTGATATATTGGTTGAGTTAACCGAGTTACCCGCGATTAAACTAGGACGGCAACTGCAATTAGCAAGCTACAACGATTATCGCCAATTGTGTGGTTTCCCCAGAGTGACGAGATTTGAGCAAATTAGCGGTGATGAATTTGTTCAAGAGAAACTCAAAGAATTATATGGTCATGTTGATAATATTGAGTTCTTTGTGGGACTTTACGCCGAAGATGGGCGGAAAAATTCAACTATTCCTTCTCTAGTAGCACGCTTGATTGGGATTGATGCTTTTTCTCAAGCACTAACGAATCCTTTACTATCACCCAATATTTTCAATGAAAAGACTTTTTCTCCTGTGGGTTGGAAAATAATTCAAAATACCAATACAGTCTCAGATTTAGTTAATCGCAACGTTCCTCCATCAGGCAGAAAGTACAAAGTTACTTTTGACCTTCAATAAACATTGACTTTTAGTGCGATCGCTTTACCCCTACTATTAAGCAAGCTATGCGTAGCGTCTTGGATGGTGGAGCGATCGCTCTTAATAATATTCTTCTGGCTCTGTCACTCGAAGCTGACTGGATAATACTGCAAACAAGCAAGCGATGTCTACGACGGGCTGCGCCTACGCAGCTTGAAACAAACTCAATTTATTAATTAATTCTGCTTTCAAAAAAATGAAACTATTTACCGAATACCCAGAAAAAGACGAAGCTAAATATTGCGCTCTCATGAGTGAGCTAGTCAAAAAGAATATGGAAAATCTTTACGGAGGTGAGAAGAAAAAAACTGCAAAGAGAGATACCCACTCTAAAACCAACGCTGCTGTACAAGGAACTCTAGAAATCTTTGACTTTGATGAAGCAGCAATTAAACAGGAATTGAGCAAACGCACCTCATTAACTGAAGCTCAATTTCAAGCCATTTCTCTAAAACAAGGTTTATTTGCCAAACCCAAGCAATATCCGGTTTGGCTACGATTTGCAAATGGTGCGTTTTCAGTCAAGAATGATTATGAAGGTGATACGCGCTCCATGTCCGTAAAAGCGATCGGCGTAGAAGGAGAAAGACTACCGCAGAGTCACGAGTTAAAAACCCAAGATATTATTGTCCACAATACCGAATTCTTTTTTGTTAGAACCATCAAAGACTTCCACAGCTTTTTTATGGCGGTTTATCGAGCAGGGCTGTTTCCGCTTTTTAAGCTGTTGGTGCTTTTTTGGCTAAAGTTGCATCCCTACGAATCCACTCTTTTAAAAACTAGTTTCAAACGTTTTCCCAAGAGTTTGCTCACAGAACGCTATTGGAGTGCTTCAGCGTATTCTTTGGGACTCAAATCTGATTTTGACCCATCCCAGTCAGGTAGAGTTCCTGTGGAATATCCGGTTGTGATTAAATATGCATTTACTCCAGTTTCCAGTCAACCACCTCATCAACAACTTCCTCTCGAATCTAGACCAGAAAGTGAGCTTCAGCGTGCCAAAGCCTCCGGTTTAGAGGACAACTATTACCGAGAGGATATCATTCAAGCTTTAGCAAAGCCTGATGCTGAATATTGTTGGGACTTTCAAATTCAATTCCAAACTAGCCCAGAAATGTCCATTGATGATACCACTATTGTTTGGAATGAAAAGGAATCACCCTTCATTACAGTTGGTCGCCTAACAGTTAAGCATCAGAAAGTTAATTCTGCTAAAGATAATGACTTTGGAGAAAATCTCAGTTTTTCTCCTGGGAATGGTCTAGCAGTGCATCGTCCCGTCGGTGCGATTAATCGGTTACGCAGCATTGTTTATCCTATCGTTGCTAATGACCGTCATCAAAAACGAGGGGTCAAATACCAGGAACCAACTGTCTAACTTTCAATAGACTAAAACGACAGGTTTGCAGATATTCAGCAATGTATATTCGTTTGGTAAGCGCGTTTGAGCGATTAGTGACACAGTTATAGCAGGAGGCAGGAGGCAGAAGGCAGAAGGCAGGAAGTAAAAACCTTGCTATTCCTGACATTTACGCTTGTCATTATGTCCTAATCTACCTAGCAACTGCTATAAGTACTGAAGAATCAAAAAAATAGAGCAGTTGCACTGTAATACAACTGCTCTAAAAATTACTGAGATAGATATTTACTCTACCTATCCACAGACCCCATAATTACGTCAACACTACCGAGAATCACCACAATATCTGCAACCTTCATCCCGCGCAGTAAATGTGGAACAATTTGGAGATTGTTGAAATCTGCTGCGCGAATCTTCCAACGTGCAGGGAAGACGTTATCATCGCCAACCAAATAAATTCCCAATTCACCTTTGCCACTTTCGACACGGGCATAGATTTCACCCTTGGGAATCTTAAAAGTGGGCGAAACCTTTTTACCGATGAATTGGTAATCAAATGCGTCCCACTCGGATTTTTTACCTGCGGCTAAACGCTTCGCTTCCAGATTTTCGTAAGGGCCGCCAGGAAGTCCTTTAATTGCTTGACGAATAATCTTCACAGATTCGCGCATTTCCCGCATCCGCACCACATAACGGGCAAAGCAATCACCGGCTGTTTCCCACTGCACATCCCAGTCGAAATCGTCGTAGCATTCGTAATGGTCAACTTTCCGCAAATCCCATTGCACGCCAGAAGCGCGTAACATTGGGCCAGAAAGTCCCCAGTTAATTGCTTCTTCACGGGTGATAGTCCCAATACCCTCAACACGTCGCCGGAAGATAGGGTTATCGGTTACTAAGCGTTCGTACTCATCAATTTTGGGCAATAGGTATTCGCAGAATTCCAGACACTTATCTACCCAACCGTAAGGTAAATCGGCTGCTACTCCACCAACACGGAAGTAATTGTTATTCACCATCCGATAACCTGTAGCAGCTTCCCACAAATCATAAATCATCTCCCGTTCCCGGAACTGGTAGAAGAAGGGAGTTTGTGCGCCTACGTCAGCTAGGAAGGGGCCAAACCATAGCAAGTGGTTAGCGATGCGGTTCAACTCCAGCATGATGACGCGGATGTAGCTAGCGCGTTTGGGAACAGCGACACCTGCAAGCTTTTCTGGGGCGTTGACGGTTACAGCTTCGTTGAACATTCCCGCCGCGTAGTCCCAACGACTAACGTAAGGAACGTACATTACATTAGTGCGGTTCTCAGCAATTTTTTCCATTCCCCGGTGCAAATAGCCGATGACTGGTTCACAGTCAACGACATCCTCACCATCCAAAGTCATGATTAGCCGCAGAACCCCGTGCATTGAAGGGTGGTGTGGCCCCATGTTTAGCACCATCGGTTCAGTGCGGGTTTCTAGTCTGGTCATAGATTTCGTGTTCTCCGTTCGTGAAAATATTGAATTCAACCGCGCAGATGCCAACTAGACCCAATTTATCTTGTTTGTCAAGCCAAAGTAAGGGTTGTGGGAAGAGGGATTTGATTTGATGTTTAATTTTGTTGCACTTCTTCAACTATTATATGGAAGCTCGATATGCACTTAATTAAGGCATCGAATTTTTTTATCTCATAGTGCTGGGAGAACGGAGTAAAAGAAGATGCGTTTTCTCAATGATAACTATTGACTTCTGAGTTTATACGTAAGCTAGCTTTAACATTGGGTCTGCTGGTAGGTATTGTCTAGACTGCATTTCTTTATTTTACAAATAAACGTAGATAGGTTTGATATCTGCTTGTTTATCAGAATAACTGTTGCGATCGCACACTCTTCCCCAACAGGTAATCGCTTTGTTTTTGAGGTTTTCTGTCAGGCGTAGGCGTAGCCCGCACAACTCTTGGAGACGCTGCGCGTAGCTTGCTTCCCCGGACGGGTACGACAAGCTCAGTGACCATCCTAGACATCGGTTTTTATTCAATGACCTTACCAACGACTTCCGTCCGCTAATCTGAAGTTTAAGGTGGCTGGCAACTGCAATAAATCTACTCTGATGCTACCGATTTAAGAATGCATTACAAACCAATAAAAGTAATTAATAAAACAGCATGAGTATTATACCCAAAGTGATAAGTATAATTTGTGAGGACTCTAAATATAAAAAGACCAGCCTCCCACAGCTGGTCTAAAAAATGTTTTTGCGTTGTCTTCTCAAGAGAGTTAAAACCCAATTACGCGTTCCCAAAATGCAACGGGCAACTTTTCTTAACAATATTGTAACAGCCAACACAGATTTTTCTAGAATATTCATCAAAAAAAGATATGCACAAAGCTTAAAAGCCTCTATCAATCAGGAGAATTCAGCAGATCGCAAGGTATAGATGGGAGAGATAAAGGCAGACAAGGGAGAAAATTTTGCCTTGTCTGCTTTATTCTTCTTATCCTTTGCGTCGGTCTCAACCGATCGATTTCAACTTGACAGGCTACTGATGCTGGGAGCGATTTCTGCATCTGTTGGTGTTTCGCCCACGCGGAGGATTTTAGCCCCCAATTGCTGCAACTTCATATCAAGTCGATCGTAGCCGCGATCGAGGTGCTGTAAACCTTGAATTGTGGTTTGTCCTTCTGCTGCTAGTCCGGCGATGACTAACGCTGCCGATGCTCGTAAGTCTGTACCTAATACTGGTGCGCCAGATAATTTTGGTACTCCCCGAACGAAAGCAGCATTGCCTTTGACACGAATATCTGCCCCCAAACGATTCAACTCAGAGGCATGACGCAAGCGATTTTCAAAGACGGATTCGTTAATTACGCTGTCGCCTTCTGCCACTGACAGCAAAGCCATGAATGGCGCTTGCATATCTGTGGGAAAACCTGGATGGTATTGAGTTTCAATATCCGTTGCCTTAAGGCTTTCCGCTGGCAGAATGTGCAAGTGGTCAGGCTTTTCATCAATTATTGTCACTCCAATATCCCGCAGCTTGGCAATTACTGGGATGAGATGTTCTGGAGCGACTGGCGAGAGAATAAGTTCTGAGCGGGTAATTGCTGCTGCCAGCAAAAACGTCCCGGCCTCAATGCGATCGGGAATAATGCTGTAGTCAACAGAATGCAACTTGGGGACTCCTTCGATAATAATCCTGCTAGTCCCCGCGCCCTTAATCTTCGCTCCCATCGCGTTACAGAAGTTAGCTAGATCGACCACTTCCGGTTCTCTGGCAGCATTTTCGATGATCGTTTCACCCTCTGCTAGGGTAGCCGCCATCATCAAATTTTCCGTCGCTCCAACACTGGCAATGTCTAAGTAAATCTTCGCACCTTTTAATCTCCGGCTGCTGCCAGGGACGTAGGCATTACAAATGCCATGCTCAATTTGTACTTCCGCTCCCATTGCTTGCAGTCCTCGAACATGCAAGTCAACTGGTCTTGCCCCGATCGCACAACCGCCTGGTAAGGGCATCTGTGCTACTCCCAGTCTTGCCAAAATGGCTCCAATGGCGAAAAAACTCGCTCTCAACTGGGTAACTAATTCGTAGGGAGCTTTTGATGTTTTAATCTCGCTAGCGTTGATGTCTAAAATGTCGCCTTGTCGGGTTAATTGTACACCCAAAGCTGATAACACCTGACCCATCCGCTCTACGTCCGCTAACAAAGGGACATTACGGATACGACAATCCCCCGGACACAGCAAGGCTCCAGCCATGATTACCAGTGCTGAATTTTTTGCCCCGCTAATTTTCACATGACCCCGCAAAGGATGCCCACCCCAAATTTGCAAGACTGAGGAGTCTGCTTCTGGAGTAATTTTGGCATCTGGTAAAATGGTAGAAGGATTAATAAGCCTACCTCCAAAAGTAATACGTATTTTATATGTTTGAAGTTGGTTTTGATTCTACAGTAAAGATTCAAAATGTCCACGTTTTAAAGCACTGTTTGGTATAAAAAAATTGATTTTTGAGTGAAAATGCAGGCTGTAAACAAGCAATAGCAGGCTTTTTGAGATTTTAAAAGATTTTCAAAAAAGAATCAATAAACAGTAGTTTTAAGCAAAATTAAATACTCAGTAAAATAACTTAAGTATTCTCTAAAAATCAATGCTGTACTGTCAAGTTAATATTTTGATTTGACCTTGTACCTGAAAAACTCGTTTCCAGTTAGAAACTTTTAAGTAGGCATTATGCTTTTACTTGACAAAGGTAGAACATAACGCAATAATAAGAAATTGTCGATAAGCACAAATGCCAGCGGAACTGGCGGAATGGCAGACGCGCTAGATTCAGGTTCTAGTGCCGCAAGGCTTCCGGGTTCAAGTCCCGGGTTCCGCATACTATCTAAGTTAGGAGTTAAGAGTTATGAGTTGAAAAACAACTAAATTAACTCCTAACTATTAATTTCTAACTCTTAACTTTTTGATGTTGACCAGTTTACAGAATTCCCTAGTCAAACAAATTCGCAAGCTGCACTCCACCAAGGAGAGGCATAAGCAACAGTTATTTTTACTAGAAGGGACGCACTTGTTAGAAGAAGCTTGTGCGGTCAATTACCCACTAGAAACAGTGTGTTGTACCCCAGATTGGCAAGTAGCCCATCCTTGGCTGTGGGAAGAGGCTTGTAGCCGATGCGATCGCGCCGAAATTGTCAGTAGAGAAGTCTTGGATGCGATCGCGACCACAGTCCAACCGGATGGTGTGGTAGCAACGGCAAAACGAAGCGAACGCCAAACTCAACTACCATTGACTGGTTTAGTGCTAGCTTTAGAAACGATACAAGATCCTGGGAACCTGGGTACGATGATTCGCACTGCCGCCGCCGCTGGAGCATCAGGGCTGTGGATCAGTGGAGATAGTGTAGACTTAGATAGTCCTAAAGTTCTACGTGCTTCCGCAGGGCAATGGTTTCGCCTCGCAACAGCCGTAACCGAAGATTTAAAAGCAACAGTCCAACAAAGTCAGCAGGCAGGAATGCAGATAGTGGCAACCTTACCCGATGCGACTTTAACTTATTGGGAAGTGGACTGGCGAAAACCCAGTATGATTTTACTGGGAAATGAAGGTGCTGGATTGTCAGCAGATTTAGCAGCGATCGCAGATCACCAAGTCAGAATTCCTTTGAGTCCTGGAGTGGAATCCTTGAATGTGGCGATCGCAGCCGCTTTAATGTTGTACGAAGCTCAACGGCAATTGATTTGTCAGTAATGAATTTTAACTTTTTACCCCAATTGGGTTTTTGTTATTTCTTCGAGATATTTTTCAATATCAGCAACTGCGTCCTCAAGAGCTGCTAAATCAATATCTATCAAGTCTTGGTCGAGTTCGACTTCAGTGAAAGTACCAGTATGGAGTTGAGGCAACTCTTCTTCCTCAGTCGAATTTTCTTGTAAGACATCCTCCAACTGTTCGAGGGATTCTTGAAACACTCGATCGGCAGCGCGGCGCTGTTCTGGCTGATTTTGCTCCATAATATTAACTTGAAAATCCTGATTTACTGACTTAATTTTGATTCTAGTTCCTACAGATTTAAATTTTGCACTCATAACATCATAGTTGTGTGCTGTATCAACTTTAGCAGTGGTTATCAAGAATATCGATAGCTGTCTCCAATTGCTAAGACTGGAGATTTATCGCGATGCTACGGGTACACTAAATCAAGTTTGGCTAAGTTTAGGCAAGTTTTATAAAACAGGTCTAATACTTAATTTGATAGACTATCCTAAATTTGAAATTATAAAAATTGGTAGCTCAGGGCTGATAACTAATTATGATTGAAGCCTTATTCTGTATCGAAAATCTGCGAGTTGCCTATCCTCAACGGAGTGGAGAAGAAGCAAGCTGGGCGGTTGATGATGTATCTTTCACCTTGAAACCAGGTGAAAGAATGGGATTGGTGGGAGAGTCAGGTTGTGGTAAATCAACTATTGGACGGGCAGTAATGCGTTTACTACCAGCCTCTAGTCGTATTGAGGGACGGGCGATCTTTCAAGGACAGTCAGTGTTTGACTTGACACCTAACCAGCTGCGGAAATTTCGGGGAGAAGCGATCGCCTTAGTTTTTCAAGATCCCATGACACGCCTCGATCCGCTGATGACGATTGGTAAGCATTGTATCGAAACCCTCCAGGCGCACTCACCACAATTATCAACGCGAGAAGCTAAAGAAAAAGCACTTGCTACTTTAGCAAAGGTAAATATTCCCACTAGTCGCTGGAACCAGTATCCCCATGAGTTTAGCGGTGGAATGCGACAACGGGTAGCGATCGCTTTAGCTTTACTCCTCAACCCCAAGTTTATTGTTGCTGACGAACCCACCACCAGTTTAGATGTCACCGTTTCCGCGCAGATATTGCAAGAATTAACTCGCCTGTGCGGTGAAGAAAACATGGGATTGTTGCTGATTTCTCACGATTTAGCAATGGTGGCTGAGTATTGCGATCGCATTGGCGTGATGTACAACGGCAAAATGGTCGAAATGGGTGCTACAGAAACCGTATTTAGACAACCTCAACATGAATACACGCGATCGCTCCTAAAAGCAGCTTTACACATTCAAGCAGTAACTGATAGTGGAGAATTGATAATTGCCAATGACGAAGAAAAGCAATTACCGATTATTAATCAGCAATCCCCAATTTTGAGTGTCACAGAACTCAAGCAACACTACACCATAGAACCTAACTTTATCGAACGACTGTTTAATACACAAACGCAGACAATTAAAGCAGTAGATGGGATCAACCTGGATCTTTATTCAGGAGAAATTCTCGGCTTAGTCGGCGAATCAGGTTGTGGTAAAAGCACACTATCACGAACAATATTGCAATTAATTCGTCCTACTAGTGGTAAAGTTGAGTTTTTAGGACAAGATTTAACTAAACTGTCGCGTCAAGAAATTCGTTCTTCACGGCGACAAATACAAATGGTCTTTCAAGATCCTCATGCTTGTCTCAATCCAGCGATGACAGTGGGACAAAGTATTGCCGATCCCTTATTTATCCACAATTTAGCCAATCCTGCCAAGGCAAAAGAACAGGTTTTATGGATGCTAAATAAAGTTGGGTTAACACCGCCAGAATTGTATTATGAGCGTTATCCCTCGGATTTGTCTGGTGGACAACAGCAACGAGTAGCGATCGCTCGTGCTTTGATTACTCACCCTAAACTTTTAATCTGCGATGAACCTGTGAGTATGCTAGATGCTAGCGTGCAGTCGCAAGTACTGGATTTAATGTTGCAATTAAAAGAAGAGTTTGAGTTAACTTATCTATTCATCACTCACGATCTTTGGTTAGCTCGGTTTTTGTGCGATCGTATTGCCGTGATGAATGGCGGTAAAATTGTCGAACTCGGTCTTACAAAAAAGATTTTTGCCAATCCTCAGCACCCTTATACCAAAACCTTACTAGCTGCTGCTCCCTTACTAGCACGCGCTTAACTAAATAAAGTTAGGAGTTAGATTAAAACTTCTAACTCCAGTAAGTACAGACGCGATTAATCGCGTCTCCTAACCTCTTTGCTTCACTCAAGTAATTTAGTTTTTTCTCCACTCGAACCATATAGCTCAACAAACCTTTTAAACAGCAACGCACTCTCGTGATTTGAAGTCCTACTTAAATTGAATAAACGCTCTATGTTTTTGTCAGCTAAAGCTCTTAGATATGGCAAATCTTCAAAGAGCGTCAAACAAGAAGCAAAATGCAATATTATTTGTAATAATGGTTTTGGCCACTCTAGGTCACTATAAATATCTATAAACAACTGATGTTCTGAGTCATTTAAAGGGAAAGCATGAAATATAACAATTATCCTTTTGTTATTGTAGACTGGAATACTCAGTTCAACAGCATAGGGAGTATGTAATATTAAATCCACTTCCACAATCGGTTGTCGCCAAATTCTTAGAGGGTTAGCCGGTGAATCTAATATCGTTTGAAATGTGATTCTACCACCGACGTTTGTAGGTTGAAACTGGCTAATACTAAGAATTTTAAGATTATTAAGGCTAAACCTATGAATTGTTTCCAAATGTTTTAAGTTCAAGAGATGATATATTTGGCAAATATAAGGGAATGGTAAAATATACTCCTGACTAATCATATGCAGCTTTTTTAATTGAAGCTTATTAGCTTGAGTACGATCGAGATATTCCTGATATTGGCCGGGTTCTAAATCATTGCTATTAAAGCTTTCTTCCGGCTTGAGATATAGCCAACTTACAAAAAAGAAAAAGGCTGTAAATAGTTGAAATATTTCTATAGGAGATAAATAACCATCGACCAATGCAGCTATGCTTCTATCGGTTATTCCGAAAAGCCAAGATGGAATACCAAATAGCCAAATACTACTTTTGATTTGATCTATAAAAAGCGCAATCTCAACAATATTTGGAATATTCCTATCTTGTTTTACACTTAATTTATTATTAAAACAATGAATAGACATAATTTTGGCTAACAACTAATCTATATAAACTTCTTTTAGATTAAGTTTAAATAAAAAAATATAGTGACGACCTCTATCTTTAGCTATATCTGCAATTTGTACGTATTAATACAAACCTAGAGTAATTTTTTATAAATATGGCTACAAAATATATATAATTTATTGTTGTATACAATCTTAAATATAGGTGTATGCAGTAATAATATAATAACTTCTAAGCTTTCCTACTAAAGGATTTGAAGTTTTATTATCTGATTTTCAAACAAAAACATGGTTAAAATATTTATATTCGCTGAGTTAAAAATTTCTATTATACTAATCTGACAAAAGGAGTATATAAATGCTCAGATAAAAGAGTTTTGTTTACTGACATGACAAAATTATCTATTTCTCTAGAATGAATATGGAATGGGGCATTAGGAATAAAAACTTAGAATTTCCAACTAAGGAGTTATAAAATTTATTTGTTACCAAAAATACAACAGATAGTTTGTTGGAATATTTCTCTATTTCTAGCAACCCTAATGTCTTTCGTAGTGGCGCATTGCATACTTGCTAGTAGAGTTACCCATTATCTAATGAGTAAGGTACAAGGTCCTAGCTGGCAAAGTATCTGTGACAATTACGATAAAAGCTGTAGAATTGATACTCTTAACACTGTATTATTTTTGAATATTTTCTAAAGATTTTTTCCGAGACGATATCAATGACTATTCGCCATGCGACTGAAACTGACTTGCCTGCAATTGTGGCAATTTACAACACTGCAATTCCCAGCCGCATGGCAACTGCTGACTTAGAACCAGTATCAGTGGAAAGTCGCCTTGCTTGGTTTAAGGGGCGATCGCCTTCGCAACGCCCACTTTGGGTAATTGAAGTAGATGGAGTAATCGCTGGATGGCTTAGTTTCCAATCCTTTTATGGACGGCCCGCCTATAGTAAGACTGCCGAAATTAGTATTTATATAGCCCCTAGCTTTCATCGGTGTGGTTTGGGACGGCAACTCTTAGCACAAGCAATTAGCGAAAGTTCTAGTTTGGGTCTAAAGAGCCTAGTCTGCTTCATTTTTGCCCACAATCAACCTAGTTTAAAACTCTTTGAAACGTTTGGTTTTCAGCGCTGGGGACATTTACCTAACATTGCTGAACTTGACAGCGTTGAACGGGACTTAGTGATCATGGGACTGCGAATTAGTAAACCTGTTGTTTAAGGCGATCGCTATTTTCTGAGACTTGTAAATTAAATTCGGTCACAATTGGTCTGGATTAATTCCTCGTTCTTGTAGTAAAGCACGGAGAGCTTCTAACTGCGCCTCAGCTTGCTCTGCTCGTTGTCTTTCTTGCTGTCGTTGTCGATCTAGTTCTAAAAAGGTCAGAAAGCGATCGCCATCAGGACGATAAATTTGCAGTTCTTCCTCAGTCAACTCGAAACGCACCCCCAATCGAGGGCTGACCCAACCAACCATTTGGTCAATCACTTCTAATCTTGAGTTTCGACGCTGCCAGCCTGTCAAGTCAACCACATCAGGTTCATACAAATAATATTCTTCCACACCGTAGCGCTCATAAAACTCTAATTTTTTCGCCATTTTAGAGATCCGGTTTCCAGGCGACCAAATTTCAAATACCACCTGCGGGGGAATGTTGTCTTCAAGCCACTGTTGATAAGAACCTCGGTATCCTTTTGATCTACCAAATACTACCATCACATCAGGAGCTTGGCGGAGCTTGTTATCATCTTCCACCGAATACCACAACAAATCTCCAGCGACAAACACATTTGGGTCATTGCCAAACAGCAGTTCTAAATTATTTTTAATCCAGACAATTAATTCAAACTGCTTAGTGTTGTCTGCCATTGGTTGTCCATCGCTGTCAGGGTAAATAATGCCTTTTTGGGTGGAAGATGGTAGCTGTGTAACCATTGCAATCATTCTCAGGTAATTCTTAGAGGATGGGTTAGCGATCGCTTTTTTCACGCTCTTCTTATTTCACATCCTAGCTTGAGCAAAGCTAGTGCGATAGATTAAGTAGTTTTATTTAGTGAATGTATAAATCAACTCAGCAATTTTCCAATGGGAAAATAATTGGATATGTGTCAAAACAATAAATATAACACTTATCTACTCTTTCCTTTAAGTGTACTGTTGAGATAATTTATTCAATATCCTAGCTATTTATGAGTACGAAAATAATTCAAGCTGTTTTCAAAAGAGCTTTTAACCAAATCGATTTACTTAAGTCTAAGATACACCAAAAACAAGGATTCTGGATTTTTGAAATTCATAGATACTCTCCTGAAGATTTAGAAAATTCAGAACACCACGCTAAGATTTATTCTATCACTGAGAAATTAGGAAATGATGTTTCTAATTGGCACAATGCAGGAAAGTTAAGTAACAATGATTTTAATTACTATCATGAAGAAAGAGGAAATTTAGAAGAAAAGTTTTTTTTGGTAAATATGGAAATTACTCAAAGACAGCCTACTTGGGTTGAGGAAACCTTGGGTATTCTAAATAAATTGACAGAAGCAATTATGAATAATTTACCAACCTTAGTCAGACCACTATTGCCACCGATACTATCAAAAGTATTTGGATTTTTACCAGGTAATCGCCAAAGAGCCTTAAAAGGAAAGTAAGAATTAGGTAATTGATTCGGTAAAATCAGTTTTTCCTGTTGATTTACAATATTGATAAGGAGGTAATTCAACAATGGCTACCGTCAACGAATACCGACAACACATCCAAAACCTGCTAACAGAACGCGCCAAACTCGTGTGGGACGATCGCATCCAAGCCCAAACTATTTTCGATACGGAACGCGATCACAACCAACTAGTGTACGTTGGTTGGCGCGGCTCAAAGCGACTGTATGGCACTGTCCTTCACCTAGACATCATTGATGGCAAAATTTGGATTCAACAATATGGTACTGAGGTTGGGATTGCAAACCAGTTAGTTGAACTCGGTGTCCCCAAAGAAGACATTGTTTTAGGAACCTATCCCACTAATAATATTTTGTGAATCCAGATGTGGATAGTAGCGAGGTCAATAAATGCGTCAAAATAAACCTTTCGACGCTCCCATCTA
>NZ_JBALDR010000015.1:0-8532 GCF_036917315.1 Nostoc sp.
GTTCTAAACTTAGAAAGCCAATAGCCGGCATAACAACCTGTACCCGAAGTTATATTCATCTTTATTATATGCAAATTGTAGGCGCAACAGCTTACAAGAAATGATTGTCATTGAGCAATCTAAAAATGAACTCACTCAACAGCTAGACCGCGAACCAACAATGACAGAATTAGCCAACGCTGTTGAAAAAACCGAAGCACAAATCCGAGCAGCACTACACCTTGGTCAAAAAGCTAAACAAAAAATGGTAACAGCTAACCTGCGATTGGTAGTATCTGTTGCCAAGAAATACCAGAACCGCAATTTGGAATTCTTAGATTTGATCCAAGAAGGAGCAATAGGTTTACAAAGGGGTATAGAAAAGTTTGATCCCAACCGGGGCTATAAGCTATCGACCTATGCTTATTGGTGGATTCGCCAAGAGATTACACGCGCTATAGCAGAACAATCGCGCACTATTAGATTACCTATTCATCTCACTGAAATACTTAATAAAATTAAGAAAGTACAGCGAGAAAGCTTTCAAAAACTCGGTCGCCATGCCACTGCTGAAGAAGTTGCATCAGCATTAAACATAAGCACAAATAAACTTCGAGAATATCTCGCCGCTTCTCGCACGGCGATCTCTTTAAATAAACAAGTAGGAGATGAGAAAGAGACAGAATTGGGCGAAATTTTAGCAGACGTTGGCGCTTCACCAGAAAAACTGCTCACCCAAGAACTTCTATCGCAAGATGTAGCTAAATTCTTAGAACCATTGACACCTATACAGCGTCAAGTGTTGACTTTAAGCTTTGGGCTAGAGAACGATCAGCATTTCAATCTCGCTCAGATTGGCCAACAGCTAAACCTTAGCCGAGAACGGATTCGTCAAATCCAGGTCAAAGCTATAAGTATTCTCCGCCATCATCAAAATGACATCCAAGAGTATTTATTTGATTAAGTAGAATTACTTTCGTCAGATGATGCACGGATCTTGTAGAAGTAAGACGAAAAACTATATTAAAGAAGTAAGTCCACAACAGTAATCAGTCAATGCCCAGTAAAACTATTGAAGTCAGAGAGTACACCGTCAGAGCGCACAAGCGGGAAATTCATACTCGCGTTTTCAACTTTGTGTGTAAGCAGTGCGAACAACCCACACAACGAGAAACCTTGGGTGTTTGACCTCTATATTGCGAGAAATGCCGTCCGCCACAAGCACCCAAGCAATCGAGAATAGTCCCTATAGGCAAGAGGAAACCCAGAGCTATGAACTACAAGAGTGGCAAGGATATAGCTGGGTGATTTTTTGCCTTAAGGCTGTATCAGCTTTTTCGTGAATTAGATGGGGACAGTTGAGCGCATTCTGTGGCTGACCGGATTACAGCGTGAAATAATAGCAAAAATGATCCCGTCAGAGGCAATTTAATAGAATATTGAAGGCAGAAATGCGCCTGCTGGCTCGTTGTACAGTCCCATACTCATCAACGTCATTGATATTAAACCTGGACTGACAAGAATAGAAAACGCTATGGCTAAAAAAATCTAGCTATTGCTAGATGCGATAATCCTCAAAAACGCTATAGGCTACATACAATTGTTGAGTAGAAAGATTCGCTTGTGGATGCCATAGTAGAAAGATCACACACGCTCAAACAAGCCTTGGTTGATTTTGTCCTAGATGCTGACGGCGAACTAGCACAAGCACTCGACATTTATGCAGCTGCACAGATGCCTAGCGGTAATGGCGATCGCACCCAACAACAAGTAATCATTGACAGGTTTATTACAGAAGGGAAAATTGGCGATCGTTCACCTATAGAGTTATTTATCGCCAGTCATGCAGATTTGTCACAGAGCGATCGCAATCTACTGAATAGCTGGCATCGTAGTTTTATTGGTTTATTTACTATCACCCAGATTTTAGCTGATGGCTTAGAACTCATGAACTGGCTGACAGCTAAACATTACATAGTTCTGACAGCTAAAAATTACATTGTCAAGTCTAACAGTTCTGAAAAACAACCAGCCATATCTCGTTTCAAGCCAGGAGAGATTTTACTAACACGCATTTATCCTCTTACTGATAATGAGTGGATATTTTCTGGCTCTCACACATTTATGGGTAAATTAGGTAAGCCAAAACTCGCCGTCGCCATTGGAAATTTTAAAAATAATTATAAAAGTCATCTTTACAGCGATGCTCCAGACTTGCTAGAACAAGCATGGCAGTCAATAGAGCAATATCATCAGCAGTTTGTTGAGTTTTTTGGGAGTGATGAAGTTACATTACCAGGATATCAACTCAATAAAAAGATAACTGAATTTCAAGAAATTATTGCCGATAAATATCTCAAAGCGGTCGGACTTCATAGTTCCAAATCTTTGAATGAAATAGTAGCAAAAGCTGGTATTGGTGCAGAAGAAATTATCGCCGCTATTAAAGAATTTGGGATTGATACTAACACTGTTTCTCAAATATTGGATAGGGAAAACAGGAAGCAAAAAATGGTTGCACCGAAAGTAGATTTACCTGCTGAACTCAAGAAAGCAGAACAAGTCACAGCTATTTCTCACCCACGTTGGGGATTGATGTTTTTATCAACATATACTAAATTCACAACTAGATTATTAGCTGATGATTGGCAAAGTATTGAAGGTGCAGCAAAATTAATTCGTCACTACTTGGAAGATAAAAATATTAATGCTTATATCTGGCATCGGTTAGCACAAAAATATCCCACTCAATTAGAAAAAGTCTTGCAAGATTTCTTGCAACGTCCTGAGTTTAGCCTGAGCAATGATTTAGATAAAATTTTGCAAGAGTATGGTAAACCTATCGAGCCAGAATTACCAGAAATTGCTAGTGTTCCTTTACATCTACATAATTTATTTCAAGAAGCACTTACAGAAGTGAATAAATCTAAACCCAAAGGACAAAAACAACCAGCAAAAGGTTTTCAAAGAGGTTAGTTTAATATTAAGTGCATTTAGCTAAGTAAGCCGATGCAATAAAATCAAACTATGTAAATAAAAGTAAATAAGGCTCAAACTCTTTCTCCCCCTGCTCCCTGCCCCTGCCTTATTGCAACAATAATTATTTACACCGACCTACTTCCGTAAATACTTGGTGTCAGAGAAAACAGCAGGGAATACAGTCGGCACAAAAATCAGCCGCAATCAAGAGATTTGGGAAAGCTTGTACATTTCGGCGCAAAGTTATCTGAATCAGCACTTGGTGAAAATGGTTAACTCCAGTAAGTCAGAAGAATCGAAGGTTACACAAGGTGGTAGCAAGAGGGGAAAAGGGAAAAGGGATGAACTCAACGCGACTACTGTTCCCAAATAGTTGGTTATTAGTGGGATAGGTTGATGATTTCTATGCCAGTATGATCGCACTTGAAGATAATCTAGATGCGATCGCTTGTTGTTAATATATGCAATTACGACTATACTGCCTGCATCAGATAGCAATCAAAGGCTGGGGTTATGCCGGATACGACAGATGAAGGCAAAATTCACTTCATATCACCACAGTTATTGAAGAAATTAGATTACCAAACGCCTATAAGTAAATTTTACGCTTCAGCGACCTATATGAGTCGCCGAACTGAGCCGGAAAGCCTTGATTTTTCCTTGGGTGATGCTCATGAAATGCCACTTCCAGGGTTTGTAGAAGCCCTGCAACGTTGGAGTGTAGCACAAAACTCCAGTTGGTATGGCTACAAGGGAAATATTCCCGAATCACGGGTTACTGTATCTGCATCTCTTCAGGATAACCGTGGACTTTCTATATTGCCTGAAGATATTTTTATGACTAATGGGACTCTAGTCGGTTTGGCGATTTGTCTGCAAATAGTAGCTGGGGAAGGGGATGAGGTAATTATTTTGACTCCACCGTGGTTAGGTTATAGGCGTATGGTGCATTTTACAGGTGCGGTTCCAGTGGGTGTGCCTGTAGATCCCAGCACCTTCGATATAAATTTGGAGGCGATCGCTGAAGCAATTACCGAACGAACTCGGGCAATAATTGTTAATTCACCTCACAACCCTACAGGTAAGATTTTTTCAGCTAGGACTCTAGAGGGTTTGGCAACTATACTAGCTGAGGCTTCTAAACTGTACGGCAAGGTGATTTACATGATTTCTGATGAAACCTTCAGCCGCATTGTTTTTGATCGCCAATCTTGTCCCAGCCCGACCCAGTTTTACCCATTTTCTTTCTTGGTATATGGTTACAGTAAAACCTTAATGGCTCCCGGTCAACGTATCGGATATATCGCTCTTCCTTCCACTATGCCCAAGCGGGAAGAAATAAGGCGAGTAATCGCTATGTTACAAGCAAGTGCTTTTGGTTGGTGTTTTCCTAGCGTACTAATGCAGTATGCCCTAAGCGACTTGGAAAAAATAAACATAAATATCGAGCATTTACAAAAAAAGCGAGATTGGATGGATTCGTCGCTGCGAGGCATGGGTTATCAACTGCATACCCCCGATGGAACATTCTTTTTGTTGGTGCGATCTCCTTGGGAAGATGACTGTGCTTTTGCGGAACTATTGGCAAGTCACGATGTATTTGTTTTACCAGGTACACCCCAGGAAATACCCGGTTACTTTCGGATTTCCCTTACTGCCAGCGAAGAAATGATTTCTCGTGCCTTACCCAAATTTCAAGCAGCTATACAATACGCTGTTGAATAAAAAGTCAATTGACGGCAACAGAAGTATCAATAGAAAAAATCGCACAGATATCGGCAGTAATCGATTCTGGTTCCATTGCTGTACCAACGAACCGGATTTTTTGGGACTCGAATACAAAAGTTGATAGATTCGACAGAAATTTAATCCTCTTTAATTGTTATCCAATCACTCAAAACAGCTATACAGCAAGCGGTTAACCTTGGCCTTCTCAATATCTTATTTTCATGTTTGGCGACATAACCACCTTTTAACTCATTCTGCTACATCTTTAGTTTCCACATGGAATAGTCAGCAAATTATATAGACAATAAGCTGGAGATGATACACTGCATATCAAATCCTGCCACTGTTGTAAATGACTATACTTGCTTTTTTAGCGATCGCCAGTGGGGAACAGTACGTTAAGACTACAGCCCCAACAGTACAGCACAGCCTGGGATTATTTCACCCGCGATTGGGCTCGTTCTCGCGCCTACCGTTGGGGTGAAGATGGAATTTTTGGTATTTCTGATAATCATCAGCGACTTTGTTTTGCGACGCCGAATAGCCCGTCGTAGACATCGCTCTATAGCTGAATAAACTCCGTTCTTCGTCTATTAAATAAAGGAGTTCACAACCGAATGTCAATTCATAACTTTACTCTCTCCCGTCACTCATTACGCAACTTGTCCATCATTTCGCTGATTTTTTTACTGCTATACGGTGCATCTCGTGTGATACTTCCTGCTCCCGCCACTGATATCTCGAATGCTGCACCGCAGGGAAAGCAAGTAGCGGTTTTCGCTGGTGGGTGCTACTGGGGAATGGAAGCCGTTTTTGAGCATCTATTAGGTGTTTCTGATGTGGTTTCTGGCTTTTCTGGAGGCGATGCAAGAACCGCAGACTACACACTTGTCAGTGCTGGATTAACTAATCATGCTGAATCCGTAAAAATCACTTACGATCCATCAAAAATATCATATAACCAGCTTCTGAAAGTCTACTTTTTGGTAGCACATGACCCAACAGAGTTGAATCGACAAGGCCCAGACTCAGGTAAGCAATATCGTTCGGCGATCTTTTTTACTGACGATGAGCAGAAACAGGCTGCACAAAAATATATCGCTCAACTCAAAAAATCGCGAATCTTCGACAAGCCGATTGTCACAGAATTAGATCCTTTGAAAGGTTTTTATCAGGCTGCGGCATACCATCAGAATTATATAGTGCATCATCCGAGCGATCGCTATGTGGTAGTAAATGACTTGCCGAAGCTGGCTAAACTTCAAGCAAAGTTCCCTAATATGTATAGCAACAAGTAAGGAGATTTACAGCATTAGACTCTTAACATCCCCTTGAACCAGTGAAAGATTAGCCTATTCTGTAAGATGCTCGTCCATGCTTCTTTCGATATTGCTGATGATACTCTTCCGCTCTATAAAATTGTGATGCAGGTACAATCTCTGTCACAATTGGATTTTTGTGATAACGAGAACTATTTTCAAGCTGCTCCTTGGAGGCTCTTGCTAATAATTCCTGCTCTGGAGTGTGGAAAAATATTACTGACCGATATTGATAACCAACATCTGGCCTCTGGTGGTTTGATTCTGTGGGATTGTGCTTATTCCAAAACACATTTAGCAGTTCATCATAAAATACTATTGCTGGATCGTATTCCACTTCCACTACCTCAGCATGTCCAGTTTTGCCTCTACAGACATCTTCATAGGTTGGATTCTCAAAGTTTCCGCCAGTGTAACCAACTGCTGTAGAAGTTACTCCCTTTACTTGACGAAATGCTGCTTCAACTCCCCAGAAACAGCCTGCTCCAAATGTCGCTTTTTGTAGATTAGCATTTTGCATATCTTTGACAACTCTTTTATGATAATTTTAAGTGAAACTTATCGAATCAGACAGATACTTTATAAGGAAATATTTCCTCAAGACTGCCTGATTTATTTTAATTATTAGAGTGACAGATTATTCTGAGATGAGTCTGATACAAAGCTGAATATTATCTAAAATTTGGAAAAATAGTTTAATTTAAAATTTATCTACTACAGTACGGCGTAAATAAAACACCCATTCCAAATCAATGAAAGGCTTGTAGTATCCGAATTACGCCAAGCTGTACTAGCTTTTGCTAACTATAGGAATATTTCTTAGAATACTCACTATTTCAATTGGGTCTAACCGTTTAGTATAATCTGCATCAACAAAAGCATAAACGATTTTTCCGTCTCGATCGACTACAAATGTAGCTGGAATAGGTAGTTCAAAAGACTCATCTCCATTGTATCTAGGCAACACATGACCCTTTGACTCTAATATAGGTCTTAGATACTCCGGGATTTGAAACACAATGCCAAATTTACGAGCAATCATATTGCTGCGATCGCTCAATACTTCATAGGTTAGTTCATGTTTTTCTACAGTTGATATGGTATGACGAGTAGTTTGAGGTGAAATAGCAATTAGTGATGCTCCTAATGTTTTAATTGCAGGTAATGCTTGCTGGAGTCCTGCTAGTTCTAAGTTACAGAAAGGACACCAAGAACCTCGAAAAAAGGAAATAACTACAGGCCCACTAACTAGTAATTTTTGTAATTCTACTGCTTGATCGAAAGCATTAAGTAGAATGAAATTAGGAATAATATCTCCTACCTTTAAAGTTTGGTCAATTATACCTGAAGAAATTAGCTCATTTTTGATAGACTCTGTAAAATTCATCGTAATTTTCCTGAAAGTTAACTTCTACTTTTATGTACCTTTATAGAGAAATACTGTCGCAGTAAATTTACTGAAATAAGAAAAGTAGACTTTTGGATTTCAGGGTTAGCGCGTCTCAAACCCTATTGACAGGTGGATTATAGCTCCCGTGTTGAGTTTGGAAGAGCCGCCGCCAAAACAGAAACCATGTACCGATCATTCATAGCGGCTCGCCGTGACTTTTGGCGAATACTGCGACGAAAAGATGTTTCTCGTTCTAAGGCATTGAGTGCAATGCGACGTAGTAAAGCAAAATTTTGTGGGCTGTGCAGAGAACGAATCCGACATTCATCCTCACCGAAAGTGACATCCAATGTCCAATGAACAGAATTTTCAATCCCCCAATGCTGTCGAATTGCGCTACCAATCTTGTTAGCATCACTGACAAGACTAGTAATGTAAAATTGCACCTCGTGAGTAGTTTTATTCCAATGCTGAATCGAACGTACTACCATCAGCACTGTCGTCAGTCCTGCCCACAAGTCTAGTTCATAAAGTCCAGGAAGCTGTGACACTGGCACGGTGTAAATCAAGCGATTTTCAATGCGGTGGTGTCCCTTTTCTAGCCGTCGATTAATACTTACATCAATACCTTTAAAGCCCAGTTCCTTGGCTTTCTCAAACCAATTCTTTACTTGTTGATGCAGCGTAGGATGATTATCTTTCAAGCTCAAAATGTAATCAGAATCAGCCGCTATAATTTTCTCAGCAATTGATTTCTGGGTACCCATTGCATCAATAGTAATGATACAGCCAGAGATGTCTAGCATTTCTAACAATGCAGGAATTGCAGTGATTTCATTGGATTTAGAACTGACCTTTGTTTGTCCCAAAACCAAACGGTGTTCACTTGACCACGCACTGACCAGATGCAAAGCTTTTAGTTTAGATTCTCGATCATAGGAGCCTCTATTAACTTTGCCATCTATGGCGACTACTTCTACACCCAATTTCTCAACCAATGATTGTACCCACCGCCGAAAACATTGCTCAAACTCTTTAGAATCATCAGTGAGAGGTTAAGGTAATTGCACAAATGTCCGTGAGGGTGCAGGGCAAGGGGACAAATCCAGCCTTGAGACTGGCTTTCGGAGATATTTA
>NZ_JBALDR010000016.1:0-150914 GCF_036917315.1 Nostoc sp.
TTTGCTGCTCTTTTTACTTCTGCTTCATCATAATTCCTTTGCCATTTTTATGGGATGTTTGGTTTCACCCTCTTTTAATTCGCCAACAGTCTCATACCATTTATGGATAACGATTTACTCGCTTTTTTTGCTGCTGCTGGGTTACTCATTCTCTATCTTATCTTCTCAGCATTAACTGAAATGGGGACTAAATTGCCTTGGAAGAAATAAGCTGATGGGCTAAAAAGTTTACACTTCTAAACCTGATTGGGGTTGGAAAAAAAGTAACCATCCTTTAGGCTTGGTTAATATATTGATTGTTCGAGAGAGTGCCAAATGCGCGATCCACAAAATAACCACATTAAAGTCGAGCCGGCAACCCTGGTTTTGATTGTATCTGTCTTAATACTCTTGCCTCTGCTAGTTGTTGGTTTTTTGTCGCAGTGAAGTTAGCCCGATGCTCTTTTTCTCAGGTGCGTTAAGCTACTGTTAACGCACCATATATCAAAACTACTTAGGCAAAACCTGCCGCAGTGCTGCTAAAAGTTGGTCAACGCTTTCTTTTCGACTATTAAAGCCCATCAATCCAACGCGCCAAACTTTTCCAGCGAGTTCGCCAAGACCACCGCCAATTTCAATATTATGTTCATTGAGTAACTGCCGAGCGATCGCTTTACCATCTACTCCGGCTGGAATACAGACAGTGGTAAGCGTTGGCAATCTATACTCTTGCTCAACGTGCATACTCAGCCCTAAATTCTCTAAACCTTCCCAGAGATATTCTACGTTTTTTTGATGCCGCTGCCAGGAATTTGCTAATCCCTCTTCTGCAAGCAAACGTAGTGCTTCCCGCAATGCATAGTATAAATTAATCGGTGCTGTGTGGTGATAGGTGCGTTCAGCGCCCCAATATTTGCCCAGCAACAACATATCTAAATACCAGTTTGCAACTTTCGTTTGCCGCTGTTGCAATTTCTCAACTGCACGCGCACTCATTGTAAAGGGAGAAGCACCAGGCGGGCAACCTAACCCTTTTTGGCTACAACTATAGGCTAAGTCAACTCCCCAAGCATCCAAAAACAAGGGGACGCCGCCCAAACTTGTCACCGTATCCACTAATAACAAAGTGCCAAATTCACGACACAAATCAGCGACCCCTTCCAAGGGTTGACGTGCGCCGGTGGAAGTTTCGGCATGAACTAGAGCTAAGATAGCAGGACGATGAGTTTTTAAGGCAGTTTGGAGTTCATCCAAGTTGAAAACTTGTCCCCAAGGTTTGGTAATGGTTCGCACATCAGCGCCATAACGTCCAGCCATATCCACAAGGCGATTACCAAAGTAACCAGCTACACCAATTAAAACTACATCACCGGGTTCTACAGCATTGGCGATGGTTGCTTCCATTGCAGCTGTTCCCGTACCGCTGACTGCAATGGTAAGTGAGTTTTCTGTTTGCCATACGTAGCGTAACAACGACTGAATTTCATCCATGAGTGCGAGAAAAGCTGGGTCAAGATGCCCAACGGGTGAAGTATTCATCGCTTGGAGAACTGTGGGATGGGCATTAGATGGCCCTGGTCCCAACAGCAGACGAGATGGGATTTCTAGCGGCGTGAGTTGCAAGCGCCCGGAGTCGTTAATTGAAATTGTTTGCGTCATAAATCTCTCTTCATTTAGACGATACTTACCGGATCATATAGGAATCCGATTTGATTCCTGAACTTACTTGTGTAGGGAGGGAACAGGAAATCTGGGAATAGGGCATTGCAGAACAGTGGTATGAATTGAGGCAAGCAGGGGAAACTGGGGGAAATTTTTGGACGTTGCTAAATCATCCCGCAAATATGCGATGTCGGCATATAGATGTGTACTGAGTTTTTTTATCAAAAGTTTCAGCTACTTTCTATGCCCAAAATTTCTAAATCTTCATTAATTAAACTGGTGGATTTACCGAGGGAAAGGATTTATTTTATTCCTACATTGAAAGTGAAAGCAACTACAAGAAACGATCTGCAAAAAGTTTAATTTTTGCTGAATATCAGGGATTTACTCTTGGACAATTATGATAAAGCATAGTATCAATAAAAACTTTACTATACACAAAATATCTAACAGCATTAATATTAAACCAACTTTAGACTTGTATCCTACTCGTCTAGTTTTTATTGACCCACAGGTTGATGACTACCAAAGTTTGGTGATGGGTGTATTACCAGATACCTCAGTTGTAGTCTTAGATGCCAACCAAGATGGCATTGAGCAAATTAGTCAAGTGCTGGAATCTCATCAGGGAATCAATAGTATGCACATTGTTTCCCACGGCGCACCTGGGTGCATCTATTTGGGCAACAGTCAACTCAACAACGAAACACTCAATCATTACGCAGCCAAACTTATGGGTTGGGCAAATGCTTTGGGTGAAGATGCACAACTACTGCTGTATGGTTGCAAAGTCGCTCAAAACGAGCCAGGTGTATTGTTTATACGCTGTCTGAGCGAATTGACGGGTGCAGTAGTAGCGGCCTCTGATGACTTGACAGGGAGTGCTGCATTAGGTGGTGATTGGGAACTGGAGGTTTCTACAGAACCTATTGTTCCTCGTTTAGCGTTTGAGCAAGAAGTAATAACAGCCTACGCTTCAATTCTACCTGTAGTTCTTGATCCCAGCTTTGATAGTGATGGCAAAGTCACTACTGATATTGGTACTAATACCATGGATACTGGTAGAAGCATTGTCGTACAAGACGATGGCAAGATTGTAGTAGCGGGAGTGAGTAATAGTAACTTTGCTGTAGTACGTTACAACAGCAATGGTAGTCTCGACAGCACCTTTGGTACTACTGGCAAAGTCACTACTGACTTCGCCAGTACTGACATAGCCTACAGCATTGCCCTGCAAGATGATGGCAAGATTCTGGTAGCGGGAGTGAGTAGTAGTAACTTTGCTGTGGTACGTTACAACAGCAATGGTAGTCTCGACAGCACCTTTGGTACTGCTGGCAAGGTCACTACTGACTTAGGCAGTACTGACATAGCCTACAGCATTGCCCTGCAAGACGATGGCAAGATTCTGGTGGCTGGAAAGCGCAATAATGACTTTGCTGTGGTACGTTACAACAGCAATGGTAATCTCGACACTAGCTTTGGTACTGCTGGCAAGATCATTACTAACTTGGGCACTATTGACATAGCCTACAGCATTGCCTTGCAAGGCGATGGTAAGATTCTGGTGGCGGGAGTGAGTAGTGGTAGTAACTTTGCTGTGGTACGTTACAACAGCAATGGTAGTCTTGACACCAGTTTTGGTGGTACTGGCAAGGTCATTACTGATATTGGTACTAATACCACGGACACCGCCTACAGCGTTAGCGTGCAAGCTGATGGCAAGATTCTGCTGGCGGGAGTGAGTAGTAGTAACTTTGCTGTAGTACGTTACGACAGCAATGGTAGTCTTGACACCAGCTTTGGTGGTACTGGCAAGGTCATTACTAACTTGGGCGGTACTGACATAGCCTACAGCGTTAGCGTGCAAGCTAATGGCAAAATTATCGTGGGGGGTTCGAGTAACAGTAACTTTGCTTTAGTACGTTACAACAGCAATGGAAGTCTCGACACCAATTTCAACACTACTGGCATCATCACTACTGATATCGGCACAAATACTACTGATAATGCCTATGCTCTCACCCAACACGATGGTACGATAATAGTCGCGGGAGTAAGCGCCAATAACTTTGCTGTGGCACGCTACAGGGTTAACCAAAATCCAGTACTAGTGAATGAAATCGCAGACAAAGAGACTCCAGAAGATATAAATTTCAACTTCACAATCTCAGATAGCTTCCAAGATCAAGATCCTGAAGACACTCTCACCTACACTGCGACTCTCGAAAACGGTGACTCTCTACCGAGTTGGTTAAGCTTCAATGCTGCTACTCAAACATTTAGTGGCACTCCCTTAAATGAGAATGTGGGTAGCCTCAACATTAAAGTTACTGCTACGGATACTTATCTTGCTAAAGTCAGTGATGTTTTTGTACTCACCGTTAAGAACGTCAACGATCCGCCAGAGGTATTTCAGGCGATCGCAGATAAACAAGCAACAGAAGACACAGTTTTCACCTTCACTATCCCTGACAACACCTTTATTGATATTGATGGCGATAGTCTCACATACACTGCTACTCTCGAAAACGGTAACTCTCTACCGAGTTGGTTAAGCTTCAATGTTGCAACCAAAACCTTCAGTGGTACTCCCTTAAATGCAAACGTGGGTAGCCTGAACATTAAAGTCACCGCTACAGATCCATCTCTTGCTCAAGCGAATGATGTTTTTGTACTCACTGTTCACAACACCAACGATCCGCCAGAGGTGGTGAATGAAATTGCTAACCAACAAGCAACAGAAGACACAGTTTTCAACTTCACTTTCCCTGACAACACCTTCATTGATATCGATGGCGATAGCCTCACCTACACTGCCACTCTCGAAAACGGCGATCTTCTACCCAGTTGGTTGAGTTTTAATGCTGCAACCAAAACCTTCAGTGGTACTCCCTTAAATGCAAATGTGGGTAGCCTGAACATTAAAGTCACCGCTACAGATACTGCTCTTGCTCAAGTCAGTGATGTTTTTGTACTCACCGTTAACAACACCAACGATGCGCCAGAGGTGGTGAATGAAATTGCTAACCAACAAGCAACAGAAGACACGGGTTTCAATTTCACTATCCCAGACAACACCTTTAAGGATGTCGATACTGGCGACACTCTCACCTACACTGCCACTCTCGAAAACGACGATTCTCTACCGAGTTGGTTAAGCTTCAATGCTGCGACCAAAACCTTCAGTGGCACTCCCTTGAATGCAAACGTGGGTAGCTTAAATATTAAAGTTATCGCCACAGATACTGCTCTTGCCCAAGCAAATGATGTTTTTGTACTCACCGTTAACAACACCAACGAGCCGCCAGAGGTATTTCAGGCGATCGCAGATAAACAAGCAACAGAAGACACGGTTTTCAATTTCACTTTCTCAGAAGACACCTTTATTGATGTCGATGCTGGCGATAGTCTCACTTACACTGCCACTCTCGAAAACGGCGATCTTCTACCCAGTTGGTTAAGTTTTAATGCTGCGACCAAAACCTTTAATGGCACTCCCTTAAATGCGGATGTGAGTAACTTCAACATTAAAGTTACTGCTAGGGATATTTTTGGGGTTGAAGTCAGTGATGATTTTGCACTCACTGTTAAGAACGTTAACGATGCACCAGAGTTAGTTAAGGCGATCGCTAATCGAAAGATACTCATAAATACGCTGTTTAATTTCACTATCCCAGAAAATACTTTCATTGATATCGATGCTGGCGATAGCCTCACCTACACTGCTACTCTCGAAAACGGCGAGCCACTGCCCAGTTGGCTAACTTTTAATTCTGCTACCCGGAATTTTAGTGGTACTCCGACGATGGAGAATTTGGGTAATCAGAATATCAAAGTCACTGTCAAGGATATTTCTGGGGATGAAGTCAGTGATGTGTTTGTATTGACAGTTGCTAAGTTCAATAGCGCACCAATTGTAGATCGGGCGATCGCTGACCAAAAAGCCACAGCAAAAACTACCTTCAACTTCACCATTCCTGAAAACACTTTTAGCGATGTCGATCTTGAAGATACCTTGACCTATACTGCTACCTTAGACAATGGCGATCCACTACCCAGTTGGTTAAGCTTCAATCCTAATGAGCTTACTTTCAGCGGCACTCCTACAAATGATAATGTGGGTAGCTTGAATATTAAAGTCACCGCCACAGATCCGGCTCTTGCTGAAATTAGTGATGTATTTGCACTCACTATTGCTAAAGCCAACAATCCACCAATTGTAGATCGAGCGATCGCCGATCAAAAAGCCACAGCAGAAACTACCTTTAACTTCATCATCCCTGAAAACACCTTTAGCGATGTAGATATTGAAGATACCCTAACCTACACTGCTATCTTAGATAATGGCGACCCGCTACCCAGTTGGTTAACCTTCGATGCTAATAAGCGTACTTTCAGCGGCGTTCCTACGAATAATAACTTGGGTAACTTGAACATCAAAGTTATCGTCAAAGATTCGGTTGGGGCTGAAATTAGTGACGTATTTGCACTCACCGTTGCTCAAGGGATTACTCCTGAGGCTGAATCAACTAGCCTACTCACAAGAATTACGGGTGATATCTTTACGATCAAAAATCAAGTTAATGGTGAAAAAGCCAAACTCTCAGTCAAGATTAAAAGCAACACCTCTGAAGAAGTCAATGAACTGGGTGTATTTGTCGTTGATGATGCAGAAGGTAGGATTAATGGCGTAGCCCCTGGTACTGCAAATTACACCGAACTAGCTCTCCAACGAGCAACAGTGCTTCTCTCATCTCTTGCCAAATTACCCAATGGTTTTAATCCCACTGACCTCAGCAGACTATTGGAATTCAACTCTGAGAGCAACCTAAGATTTTATTTAATCCGTAGCAGCACTACTCAGGCGGTGCTATCTGGACAAACCCCGTTTTCTCAGGTGCTTTTTTCCTCGGATACGAATGTGGACGATACAGGGTTCTCTCTCAACTTCCAGAATTTGGTTTTCAAGATTGCAGCAACAGAGCAAGATCCACCTCTAGGTACTGGTCTTCAAGGAAAATATGAACCGGAACTAATTGATTTACGGGATGTGAAACAATTGGTAAAAGCCGAATTTGTGGTTCATAGAGAAGCCGCTTTTAACAACTTTGTCGGCTTTTATCAGATAACTGATGAGAGTGGTGGCATCGATACCAATGGCGATGGTACAGCAGATGTGCTGGTTGGACAGGCGGGTTATACTCAAGCTGCGATTAATAACCGTGTCGCTGGTATTGATTTGAGTGTAGCTAACGAAGGTACAGCAAGTTTTACAGGCACTTTCCAACCTGGTGCTATTTTCGTCCCATTTATCATTGTTAATGCCGGGGCTGATGCAATTGTTGATAGCAATCCCAATAACGATCCGGCAGTTTACTTCTCCTTCTTGGGCGCTAACACTGATAAAGCAGATCATATTCGTCTGTTAGGGAATAACGCTTTTGGCTTTGAGGATTTGGCTAATGGCGGCGATCGAGATTACAACGATTTGATTGTCCGAGTTAATTTGAGTATCGCCTAGTCTGAAGTGACTCGTAAAGATGTAATATGGCCTGTAAGCTTTATTGAGCAATGAGTACAGGCTTTTTTTCTCAAAAAGTCAAAGATGAGTCATAAAGAGCGATCGCATCACCGATGTTTTAGTAACAGAAGATGCGATTACAGCAAAGTATTACAGTGATTCAAACAAATATGTGAGAGTATATTTATTCACTTACCCGGAGACATAATTATGGTTTTTGCTGGCAAACGACCAAATAATTTAGGTATTAGCAACGGTAAATTAGCATCCTGCCCTAATTCCCCTAACTGCGTTTCTAGTCAGAGTCCAGATGCATCTCACCAAATTGCCCCACTGACTTTTACATCTACTCCAGAAGAAGCGATTACTAATCTTAAACAGATTATTGAGTCTTTACCAAGAACCAAAATCATCACCGAAAGTAAAGATTATTTATATGCAGAATTTAAAAGTGCTTTACTGGGATTTGTGGATGATGTAGAATTTTATCTAGACCGGAATGCCAATGTTATCCACGTGCGTTCAGCTTCGCGTTTAGGTCAGAGCGATTTGGGCGTTAATCGTCAACGAATAGAGACGATTAGAGCCAAGTTCAATTAATTTGTAATTGAACTAAGGATTGGAGATTAAAGACTGGGGTAAGTAGTTGGGCAAAATTAATTACACAATCTTATTACGAGTGAGACATTCGCAGAGTATTGGATTGATTCACTAAGTTTGCAATGGTTGTAAATATTTTGTCCATCTACTTATGTGGATTCAGACCCCAGTAAAATCTGGAATGACGATTGTGAAATGCGGTGTGTTATTTCACCGAAAATTATGAATTAGCAATTAGTTAAACTCTGCGATCGCAATATTTGTGAAACTTAATTTATTTAAAAACTTTGACACCCGACCCCGACTGATTGTTGCTATCGGACTCGCTGTATTAGTTTCAGTCATCCTGCCGGATTCTCTGCACTTACCTACTCGCATTCTCTGTGCTTGGAACTCCGGTATTGACTTTTTCTTAGCGATAACGTGGTGGAAAATGATTAAGGCTAACCCAGAAAAAATTCGCCGTTATGCTGAGAGTGAATATGAAGGACATTTGGCTATATTTATGCTGGTGATTGCTGCGGCTTGTGCCAGTGTTTTAGCTATTGGGTTTTTACTAACTGATAAAAAAGGATTGTCAACAATTCTGCTTACCCTACATGTCATACTTTCAATTATGACCATTGTCGGTTCCTGGTTACTAGTGCATACGATGTTTGCAGTGCAATATGCACACAGCTATTACAAATATATTAATCGTAATCATAGTGAAGAAATCATCGGAGGTTTAGATTTTCCTCATAACGACTATCCAGACTACTGGGAATTTTTATATTATTCTTTTGTAGTCGGTATGACCAGTCAAGTTTCAGATGTGCAGACAACATCACCCAATATGAGACGCTTGACTCTGTTACATGGCATCTTATCTTTCTTTTTTAATACGACCATTTTAGCCATGAGTATTAATATCATTGCATCGTTGATTTAAAAATTGTTTGACTCAGCCAAAAGTATGATTATTTGGTTCTCTACTTAGAGAAGGAGGAAATTAGATTACCAGTTTTTTAGGATGGACTCAAGTTGAGATAATCGGAGTGAGTTCATGCCTTATAACAAAATAGATGAATTAGCGGAAGAAATCAAAGGACAGCTGCCTGAACACGCACAACAGATTTTTGTTGCGGCATTTAATGCTGCTGAAAGTGATGGTTTGAGTGAAGAGGGTGCGCGTGATATTGCTTGGAATAGTGTAAAAAATGAATACGAACCAGGCAATGATGGTAAATGGCAGAGAAAGCCTGAAGACACTGCGATACATCATAAAGCTGTTGTATCTGGTGGGAACTAAGTAAATCTCACGTGTGGATAACCATCTAATCTCAAGGGTCTTATAAGGGTTTAAGGGGAATTTTATTCTTAGAAAACAAAGATAAAATTCCCCTTTTTTTCACAACTTATGTCATAAGATAGATATTTTTAACAACTTATATTAGTAGCTGCTATAAAAAATATGATATATACACAAGATATGCTGATTCAAAAAGGCTAAATATCTATTCGTCTCATGCAAGATGAAATGTATGATATCAAGTCCGGGTAATTAGTTGTGATTCCCATAGTCATTGCACCCCTCCCCGCCGGCGGGGTGCGGTTCTTGGGGTTTAGTAAGTAATCAAGCGGATATGATATTATGCCTTCTTACCTGCTACTGGTTCAGCTATATTTTCCATATCGACCAGATTCCACTTTAAACCTTTGCTCCTATATATACGCTTCTGCAAATTTGGATAATCACCGATATCATGGTCTAGCCTTTGACCAACTACTATACATTTGAATATACAATTGCCCGTGTTTTTCAGATTGTGCGGCTTACCACCAGCGCGATATCCAATAAAATCTCCCGCTTTAACTGGATAAACGCTTTCTCCAATTGTTGCCTCAGCTTCTCCCTCAAGAACGTATACGCACTCTTCTTCGTGATAGTGCATATGAAGCTCCGTTGATTCACGTCCAGGCTCTACTTCAATGATGTGGAAACCGATATTTTTTAAACCTGTCAAATCCCCTAAAGACTTATTTAGTCTGCGAGCATTGGAGTTGAGAAAATGTGTTTTTTCTAGTCCTTCATAAGACTCAATCTCTTCTTTGGTGACTAAATACTTTTCCATTTCTTGATACCAAGGTGCTAAGAAAATTTGATGGTGAATAAGCGAGGGGACTAAAGATCAATTAAGACGGAAGTTAAAACAGGTTCAAGGGTTCCATCTCAGCAGAAGCGATGCCCTTCTCTACGAGACGCTCCGCGAACGACAGGCTCAGGGTAAGACCTACGGCGGTAAACTACGCTTCTATTTGTGGATGGGATTATATCATCACCTCGTTATTAAGTGCAACTTCATAGACAATTGGTATCAGTTAATGTCTGACTGGATACCGAGAGTAGTACATCAGCATAGATCGTATAGTACGTTACTAAATTAACTCGCGTGTTCCCAGTCACTAAGTAACTCATGTTGTTGTACTATTTTATGGCATTTACGGAATGGTACTTTAGGAGTACCAATACTGCTACCAGGAAAAGACTGTTTTTTGGTCTTGGTAGGTCTATTTTCTAGGGTTGTTGAACTGAACTGTTGGGTTTTCATTGGTAAATAAATTTCTGATTAAAATCTGAGCACCAATGTATAACATCAATTTGCAAACGGCAAATTTCTGAATAAAAATAAAAAATACATATAGCAATCCGATTTGATTTCTGAATCACTCGTAGAGGTAAGGAAATCTTTACCCGGATTTCTCACGCATAGTGTAGGCTTCAGGGGAAGAGGAGTGTGGGGAGTGTGGGGAGTAGAGTATGGGGGGTAAGACTTCTTCTCCATCCTCCCACACCTCCCACACCTCCCAAACCTCCCACACCCTTTGGATTTCTCTCTTGTGAGAAATCCAGATTTACTGGGGAATGGGAAGAAGGAATAAAGGTGTAGTGAGTTTTGTTCAAAAATCAAATATGAGTCTTATATTTAATTTCTAAAGGAAAGAAGAGAAATTGAAGAGTTGATTTACTCTGAAGGTGAAGTGTGCCCAATGAGACTAACGATCGCTGCGGCTAAATCCGCTGGCTCGACGGGTTTAGGTAGATGCTTTTGAAAACCTGCTGCCATTGCTTGGTTGTAGTTAATTTCTCCTGCATAAGCAGTCAAAGCGATCGCAGGTATTTGTCCGCCTTGCTCTGGCGGTAATTTTCTCACTTCGCCCAGCAACATATAGCCATCCATCAAGGGCATTCCAATATCGCTTAAGAGGATATCTGGCTGGGATTGCACTAATGTTTGCAGCGCTTCATCTGCTGATTCAACTGCCGTTACCGTCGCGCCATATTGTTCCAGCGCAAAGCTAAAAAATTCTCGCACATCAGCTTGATCGTCCACAAGCAGGATTTGTACTCCAGCAAGTAATGTCTCTTCAGTATTAAGTTCTGGTTGAGAAGCCTCACTACTGCTAACTCGCAACTCCGAATTTTTGAGTAAAGGTAATTTAACTGTGAAGGTAGCCCCTTGTTCTTCTCCCAGACTCTCTGCCTGAACTGTGCCACCGTGAAGTTCTACTAGATGACGTACAATTGCCAGTCCCAATCCCAATCCACCAAAAACTCTGGTTGTTTTGGCATCTGCTTGCCGGAAGTAATCAAAGACGTAGGGCAAAAATTCTGGGTTAATTCCTTTACCTGTATCAATTACCCGGATTTGGGCATCTAAACCAACTTGCTCTAGACGCACTTCTACAAGTCCTTCTGTTGGTGTGAATTTAACGGCATTTGAGAGGAGATTCCACATTACTTGTTGCAAGCGATCGCCATCGCCAAGAACTTTGCCGATATCATTACTTAAGATGATTTTAATTTGAATCGATTTGGCTTCTGCTGCCAAACGTACCGTTTCTAATGCAGATGCGATCGCTATTTTCAAATCCACTGCATGGAGATTTAACCTAACCTTACCTTGCAAAATCCGCGAAACATCAAGTAAATCTCCAATCAATTGGGTTTGTAACTTGGCATTCCGCTCGATGGTTTCCAAAGCCCGGATTTTAGTAGCTTCGTCGAACTTGCGGGTTCTGAGTAACTTTGCCCACCCTAAAATCGGATTCAAGGGAGTTCGGAGTTCGTGGGAAAGGACAGCGAGAAATTCATCTTTAATCCGGTTGGCTGTCTCGGCTTGTGCCCTGGCTGTCTTTTCGGCTTCGTAAAGTTGAGCGCGGGCGATCGCTTGCGCACACTGCTGTCCCAGTGTCAACATAAATCCCCGGTCTTCTTCGTTAAATATTTGAAGAGGAGTAAAGCTTAATCCCAAAGCCCCAATTACTTTACCCTCTACTATCAAGGGAATGGAAGCCCAGGCATTATTCGCTATAACAGTCACAACATCTGCTAAATCGGGATATCTAGCAATCATGGCTGCTAAATTTTCTAAAAAAATCGGCTGCCCAGTTCTGACTGTTTCTGCTATTTGGTTAGGTGCTGTTAGCGGAAAACTTGTCCAAGTATTTATGAGCGTTTGCGGATAGCCAATTGCTTGCACAACTTTTAGGGTAGTATTTCCTTCAGTAAGTAAGACAACGGAACCGCCAGTAGCTTCCAAGGCGGCAATGCCTTGGTTCACCACTACATCAGCCACCTGTAGGGGAGTTAAGGCTTCCGAGAAGGCAGCAGTTATTTTTTGTAAAAGTACTGTGCGATTGACAGACCGTTGAGTTTCCTGGTAAAGTCTTGCGTTGTCGATGGCTGTCGCTGCACGCCGAGCAATATCTTCTGCTAAAGCCAAGTCTGTTTGTTGATAGTACCGACCAGATTCGGCGGTAAAAAAAGAGATTGCTCCAAATAATTGCCCGCGAGAACGAACTGGAATCACCATCAGAGAACGAATACCTAGACTTTTCAGCAATTGCAGATGTTCGTTGTCTTCAGACATCTCTACAAGATTAGAGTCAGATAATTCGGGATAAAAGACAGATATTCCTAGCCTTAGCTGCCGTACAAGCTGTTTGGCTTTGGTTTTGGGTCGATAACGCCGTCGGATTTCGTCTAAAATATTCAGTTTTGTGGGATCGGCAATTGCGATCGCAATTTGTTTACTTGACCAATCTTTCTCAAAGACATCTACAATGCACAAATCGGCTAAAGTTGGAACTGCTAGATTTGCCACATTTTCTAAGGTGATTTCATAATCTAATGAGGCAGCTAGTAAGGTGCTGGCTTCGACTAAAAAGTTTTGTGTGGCTTCAACTCGTCTGCGATGGCTAATATCTTCAATAATCCCTAATGCATACATTGGTTGTCCGTTAGCATCCCAAACTGCTGATGAAGTTAGATTTGCCCAAACTATAGAACCATCTTTGCGGATGTAGCGCTTCTCTAAGGAATAACCACTAATTTCTTTTGCTACAACTCGCCGAGCATTTTCCCAATCAACTTCTAAGTCGTCAGGGTGGGTAATTTCCTGAAAGTTCATTTGAATTAGCTCTTCATGGCTATACCCAGTAATTTCGCACAGAGCAGGATTAATTTGCAGAAATCTTCCATCCAACCCTACTAGAGTAATACCCACAGCTGCTTGGTTGAACATTGCCCGAAACCTTTCTTCACTTTCTCGCAAAGCAACTTCTGTTTGCTTTGCTGCTGTCACATCTGCCAAAATAATGCCAATTCCTACCGTTTCACCCATTGCGTTATGAACTGGGTAATAGTTGCCGAGCCAGTAACCGTAACGTCTTAGTTGTCCTCTTGTCTCACCACTGATTTCCATATTCAGCAGGGGTTCTCCAGTATCTAACACGCGCTGTAACTGTGGCTCTAACTCAGCCGCCATCGCTGGCAAAACTTCCCTAAATTTGCGTCCTAGATGTTCTTCTATAGTTAAACCGTTAATGTCAGCGAAAACTTGATTAATGCGGATATATTGCAGTTCCCGATCCAAAAAGCATACGGCAACAGGAGCCGCTTCTAGTAACGCATCTAGGAGACATAGAGATTCGGCATAATGGACTAAAGCTTGGTGGATGTCTCGATAAAGTTGGGCATTTTCTACTGCTAAGGCTGCACGATAGGCAATATCTGTTGCTAAAGTTAGGTCGGTGCGATCGTAGCGACGCTTTGATTCTGCGGTGACAAAGCTAATAGTGCCGAGTACTCGCCCTTTGGCGATTAACGGCACAATCATTACAGACTTCATCCCCAATTGCCGCACAAGTTCTAAGTGTTCCTGATTCTGAGTAGCCGCCACTAATAGCGAATCAGATACCTCTGAGATCAATTCGCTTTGCCCGGTTTGCAGTACTCTAGTAATTGCACTTGCACCCTTGTGATCTGTCACATACTCTTGAAGTTTACGCGCCAACTCCGCTTTCGATGGGTCTGCATGGGCAATGGGTAGACGACGAATGGAACCATCTTCATTTAAAATATCGACGCTACACCAATCAGCTAATTGGGGAACTGAGATTTTAGCGATCTGTTCTAAGGTTTGTTCATAATCTAGCGAAGTAGAGAGTAAACTACTAATTTGGGCAATATAGCGGAGTCTTTCCTCAGCCTGCTTGCGCTCTGTAATATTCACACCTGCACAGGTAATACCTAAAATGCTATTGTCTGCATCCCTTAGTGGTTCAACTAGCAAATCATAAAAACAGTCTTCTCCAGAAGTTGTCAGACAAAGTTCTTCACGGGTTGCAACACCAGTCTCTATTACCTTTAGCTTAATTGCCTGCAATTGCTCTGCTACTGAAGCTGGAAATAATTCATCATCAGACTTACCTAACATTTCCTCAGCAGTGTCTAGACCTTGAGGATTATGAATCCACTGATATCGCAAATCACGATCCTGCTGAAAAACCACGATATCTGAACTACTTAACGCTAATCGAAATCTTTCTTTACTAACTTTCAGCTGTTGCAGATTTCTATCAGCTCGTATTTTAGCAGTCTTTAATGCCTCGCATAAGATACTAAAGAGCAATCCTTGTAATGCAAACAACCCAATTCGTGCAGAATTAGATAAGTCAAAACTCAGCTCATAAACTGGAGGGAGAAAGAAGTAATTGCTCAGTAACGCAGACAAAGAAGTTGCTAACAACCCTGACTTCAAACCACCATACCAAGCACTCAACATTACAGCGCTAAAAAACAGCAGAAAAGGAGTTCCACTCATGTTTAACCAGGGGTCTAGCATCAACATTAGCACTAGTGTAAGTGCGACAATTAATACAACGATGCCATAACGCAGTAACTGAGAATAATGAATATGGGGCATGAAAACGTTCTTGGAGCAACCAATACTCATTGCAGAGGCTGTATATACCCTAAGCTAGTTTGTAAATTTTAGTAACTTATCTCCAGATAGATTTTTGCTGAGTTATAAAAACCTCTTTTGCTAGAGGTTTATTTGTTAGCTATCTGATATATAAAGGAAAAATTTAGCTCGATCCATCAAGATAAATGGCACTGTTTTGCTAATCTAAAATACTAAATACAAACACAAAACTAATTCATAACAAAAATTATAGAATAATATCTGTTTCAGGATAAAGATAAATATAAAATATTGGCTATCGGTCATTAACTGTCATATTACTATTTATTTGCTGGACATCAACATTGAAATTTGAATGCATAAGTAAACAATTGATATTGCCAGGATATTTACTTAAGCATTAGAGATAATCACAACGCGATCGCCTACTTATAGTTTGACTTATTTGTTCCTAAGAGGATGTTTGAAAAGTCCTGTTGTTGGTAGCAAAAAGTTTTAGATCCCCCTAAATCCCCCTTAAGAAGGGGGACTTTAAGAAGTTTTCCCCCCTTTTTAAGGGGGGCTAGGGGGGATCAATAAGTGCCTAAAATTACACCTAACCACTTTTCAAACAACCTCTAAGACAATACCGATGCTTGTACTGATAACCACTTCCGAATCATTAAGTATCAATGGTGTTTGAAAATCTTTTAGAATCCGCTCAGTAATTTGAATAGCTTTTTCAATACCAGAAATACCTTCCAGGAGAATTACGAATTCGTCACCACCGATTATGAGACGGGTGAGGACACCCATACCACAAGAAAATTTGGGATTTTTTTATTTTGAAGTCCCTAAAGAGGTTTTTCAGGAACTTTACCCTTTGTCGGCTAATCTTAGTGCCAGTCCCCCATACTCAATATTGCGATCTAAGATTATTGGGTATTCTATAATTTGCGCTCGCCACTATACGGATGATTGAAGTTGAACATCTGAGTAAAATATACGGCTCTACCCCAGCGATTACTGATGTCACCTTTAGCGTCGAACCTGGGGAGATTTTAGGGTTGTTGGGCCCCAATGGCGCTGGAAAAACCACAACCATGCGGATTCTGGCTGGTTATTTACCGGCAACCAATGGAAATGCCCGGATTGCTGGTTATGATGTCCATGACAATTCCCTGGCTGTGCGCCAACGAATTGGTTATTTACCCGAAACACCACCGTTATATCCAGACATGACAGTGGAGGGATTTTTGCATTTTGTCGCCCGAATTAAGGGAGTTTCAGCAGGCGATCGCCCCAATAAGGTTACAGCCGCCATCGAACGCTGCAACTTAGAAGATAAACGGCGAGTAATTATTCGCAAACTCTCAAAAGGATACCGCCAAAGAGTTGGAATTGCTCAAGCGATCGTCCACGATCCCCCAGCAATCATTTTGGATGAACCCACCGTCGGACTCGATCCTCGACAAATAATTGAGGTGCGAAATTTAATTAAAAGCCTGGCTGGTACTCACACAATTATTCTTTCCACGCACATTCTGCCAGAAGTGAGTATGACTTGTAGCCGCGTCGCCATTATCAATCGCGGTAAAGTGGTGGCAACTAATACACCAGAAAACTTGATGACTCAGTTGACGGGTGGTTCAGGGTATGAATTGGAAATAGAAGGAGAAGCTGCCCTAGCGAAACAGGTATTGCAAAAAGTCGCGGGTGTGAGCCTGATAGAATCAATTCCGACAGCCGGAATGCACGGACATCAACCCCAGGAAAACCGCGCTTACCTGCGGGTGATATCGCAACCAGGAAAAGAACCAGGACGCGATATTGCCACAACATTAGTGCGTGCGGGATTCGGTTTACATGAACTGCGGCGGGTTAACGCTACCTTAGAAGATGTATTCTTGCAACTGACCACAGAAGAAAAGAATTTCGATCCTGAGGTAGACTTAGCAGCAGACAAAGAAGGAGAGGCAGCGTAAATGGGTATAGTGCTGAGTAATATTATTGCCATTTATCGCCGAGAGTTACAGAGTTATTTTGTATCACCTTTGGCTTATGCGATCGCAGGCATATTTTGGTTCCTTGCGGGGTTATTCTTCGTGATGATTTTGCTAGGGCCAGACGGCATTTTGGTAGGAGTTGCAGCAATAGATGCACAAGGGCAACAGCTGGGAGTACCAGTACCGCCGATAGATGTCCCCTACGAATTTGTCCGAATATTTTTGGAACGTATGGAGTGGCTATTGTTGTTTATTCTGCCCACACTCTCAATGGGACTCTATGCCGAAGAAAGGAAGCGGGGCACTTTAGAACTGTTAGCGACCTCACCAATCACCAATTGGGCGGTAGCTGTAGGTAAATTATTAGGCGCGATCACATTTTTTATCACAATGGTTTTACCTATGCTAGTGTTGGAAGCGATCGCCATCAGCGGTTCAAATCCACCAATGACACCCTCAATTCCCTTATTGGGTCATTTGGGATTAATCTTACTAGCAGCAGCAATTTTATCTGTAGGAATGTTTATTTCTTCATTAACAGACAGCACAATTTTGTCTGCCGTTCTTACCTTTGCAGTAATCTTATTATTGTTATTGATTGATTTAATCGGCAAAATTGTCCCTGGGCCCATCGGCGAAGCTTTAGGTTATCTATCTTTGCTGAAACATTACAACACATTAATCCAAGGCATTTTCGATACCAGCACCTTCATTTTATTCGCCAGTTATATTTTTTTGGGTATCTTTCTCACCGCTCAATCAATTGATGCACTGCGCTTTCAAAGGCAATAGTCATTTGTCATTTGTCATTTGTCATTTGTCATTTGTCATTTGTCCTTGGTCATTTGTTATTAGTCATCTGGGACATTGCCAATTGAGTTTAGGTAGGAGTTTAATTTGGGTGCTAGTTCGTTAATGATTGTTTTGATTGCATTTATCTGTTCGGTAGTTAAAAGGTTACGAGTGTAAGCCCGTCTTAACCAATGTTGAGTTTCATTCAAAGAACCTCTTGCTATTTTGATAAAACGTCTATTGTCTTGAAAACTACCTCTTCCTACACCTTCTGCTATATTGGCTCCAATACTATCTGCCGAACGAACAATCTGTTTACCAATAGTATCTTTTGCAAAAAAGTTCCATCCTTCAACAATTTTCCAAATGTCATCTGCTAATTGTTCTGATAATTGATACACCTGTAATTCTTGAAACCGCTTTGTTGCCATTTATTTAATTCAGTTGTATTCCTTATTTTTAGTCACTCAATTTTCATCCATATATTTTGAATTGTCACTATTTTTATACCAATGAAAAATGACCAATGACCAATGACCAATAACAAATGACAAATGACAAATGACAAATGACAAATGACAAATGACAAATGACAAATTATGAAAATAGTTGCAAAAAAGAAACTGTGGAAATATCTGTTTTGGTTGGGACCGTTCCTAATTGCTGTCGGCTTAACAGTTGGATTAGTCTCTGAACAATGGGGATTAATTTCATTAGCATTCCTAATTACAGGAATTGTCATCAGTGGATTGGGGATAATATGGCAAAGCTACCAGAGTAACTGGTGGAACCGTCGTTCTACCCAAGCTGGGACTAATGCCTTAGTAGCAACTTTGGCAGTACTAGCAATTTTGGGATTGATTAACTTTTTGGGAACTCGCTATCATTTGCGGGCAGACTTAACAGAGGCTCAATTATTTACTCTTGCCCCCCAGTCACGCGAATTAGTAAGAGTTTTACCACAGCCAGTTAAAGTGTGGGTGTTTGATATTAACCAAAACCCCCAAGACCGAGAACTGCTAGAAAATTATCAGAGACAAAGCTCAAAATTTAAATACGAGTATATCGACCCCCAAGCTAGACCAGGACTTGCAGAAAAGTTTGGCGTCAAAGATTATGGAGAAGTTTATTTAGAATCTGGCGATAAACGGCAACTAGTACAGACGATAAATGAAAATGAGCGATTATCAGAAATTAGATTAACTGGTCGTCTGCAACAACTAACAAATTCAACCACAGCCAAAGTTTACTTACTCCAAGGTCATGGCGAACGCCAACTTTCGGCTGGTAAAGGTGCAATATCACAAGCAATTCAGGGATTAGGCGATAAAAACTTTACAACATCACCGTTGAATTTAGGAGAAACTTCCAAAGTTCCTCAAGATGCGGCTGTAGTGATAGTAGCTGGCCCCAAGCGAGGGCTGTTTGAGGGTGAAGTCAAAGCTTTGCAAGAATATCTGAATCGCGGCGGTAACTTATTGCTGATGATCGATCCCAATACCGATCCCAAACTTAACAGCTTGCTACAAGAGTGGGGTGTTCGTCTAGATAATCGTTTAGCAGTCGATGTCTCTGGCGAAAGCGTCGTGGGACTTGGCCCTGCTGCGCCCTTAGTCACAGAATATGGACAACATCCGATTACCAAAGATTTTGGTAACGGTAATTCCTTTTATCCGATTTCCCGACCACTAGAAATTACCTCTGTGCCTGGTGTTCAGGCTACTCCACTGCTACGAACCAAACCCTACCCCAACAGTTGGGCAGAAAGCGATCTCCAAAGCGAAAAATTGGAGTTTAATGCAGATAAAGACCTGAAAGGGCCTTTAACCTTGGGCGTTGCTTTAACAAGAAAACAAACACCCAAATCTACTTCCACTCCCCAATCCTCACCTACACCTTCACCCCTACCATCACCAACCACTCAAAGCAAAACTAGCCCTACTCCTTCCCCTTCTCCCAAGACTCCGCAAGCATTACCCTTACCATCACCAACTACCCAAAGCAAGACTAGCCCTACTCCTTCCCCTTCCCTCAAGACTCCGCAAGCGTTACCCTTACCATCACCAACCACTGAAAGTAAGGCTTCGCCCACTCCTCCATCTTCCCCTACTTCCTCATCTCAAACAGCTACCGAGTCTCGGTTAGTAGTTTTAGGAAATTCCGATTTCGCCACCGATGGTTTGTTTCAACAGCAATTAAATGGAGATGTATTCCTCAACTCAGTTACTTGGCTGAGTCAACAAGATCAGCAACTCCTTTCCATTCGTCCCAAAGAACCGAAAAATCGACGGATAACCCTGACAACAGCACAAGGTAATCTTTTAATATTGTTATCTCTGTTGCTTTTACCCTTAATTGGGTTTGCGATCGCAGTTATTCTCTGGTGGAAACGACGGTAAGAAGTGAGTTAGGAGTTAGGAGTTAGGAGTGACAAGTAGAGACTGGAGAAGAGTTTTTTCCATGCCCAATGACAAATGACGAATGACAAATGACAAATGACAAATGACTAAAAAATGAAATTGCCACGAACGACTTTAATTTTGATACTGCTAGCGCTGGGTTTAGGTGGTTTTGTTTACTTCTATGAAATTCGGGGTGCAACTGTGCGAGAAGAAATTAAGGAGCAAAAGCAGAAAATTTTCTCTTTTGCAGAAGATGATGTGCAGGCTTTAACAGTCAAGACAAAAAAACTCACCCTGAATCTGGAACGTAACCCTGAATCTTCTAGTAACCCCAAGTGGTTAATTAAATCTCCAATATCGGGCCCAGCAAATGACGCCATTGTTTCTTATTTAATGGATTTGTTAGTCAAAGGTAATAGCGATCGCACTCTAGCAACTCCAGCAAAAGAGCTTGGAGAATTTGCCTTAGATCCACCCCAAGCAACTATTAATATCACCCTGAAAAACCGACAAAGCCATCAGTTGATTTTGGGTAAATCTAACTTTAACGGTCGTTTCTTGTATGCTCAAGCTGACCCTACTGCTAAACCTGATGGAAATATAAATCTGCTGTTAGTATCTACAGATTTTGCAAATGCCGTAAATCGGGAACTATCAGAGTGGAAACAACCTGTAGATAATAGTCAGAAGCTACCTGGACTCAGCACCCCTTTACCAATTCCAACAAATAGTAAATAAGCAATTAGGGTTTCTGTGGTATGTTTCGGTAACGCACAATGGGTTATCACATCTGTGCTACTCTACTTCAAATCTCACTAGTTTTTCTAAGTTACTATGACAAATCCGACAGCAACATTGCTGATTTCCTGCCCCGATAGAAGAGGACTAGTAGCGAAATTTGCCAATTTCATCTATTCTAATGGTGGTAATATTATCCATGCAGATCAACACACAGATTTTGCTGCTGGGTTATTCCTCACGCGCATTGAATGGCAGTTGGAAGGATTCAATTTGCCGCGAGAATTTATTGCCCCTGCATTTAATGCGATCGCACAACCTTTAGGTGCTAAGTGGGAATTACGTTTTTCTGATACAGTACCACGCATTGCTATTTGGGTAAGTCGGCAAGACCATTGTCTATTTGATTTAATTTGGCGACAACGTGCTAAAGAATTTATTGCTGAAATTCCTTTAATTATTAGTAACCATTCTAATTTAAAGGTAGTTGCAGAGCAATTTAATATTGACTTCCAGCATATTCCCATAAATAAAGATAATAAATCAGAACAAGAAGCCCAACAATTAGAATTATTACGCAAGTACAAAATAGATTTAGTTGTATTGGCGAAATATATGCAGATTGTTAGTGCAGATTTTATTAATCAATTTCCGCAAATTATTAATATACATCATTCATTCTTACCAGCTTTTATCGGAGCAAACCCTTATCACCGAGCTTTTGAACGTGGGGTAAAAATTATTGGTGCAACTGCTCATTATGCCACTGCTGATTTAGATGCAGGCCCAATTATTGAACAGGATGTGGTGCGAGTTAGTCACCGTGATGAAGTTGATGATTTGGTGAGAAAAGGCAAAGATTTAGAGAGAGTTGTATTAGCAAGAGCGGTGCGATCGCACTTGCAAAATCGTGTATTAGTATATGGTAATAGAACGGTAGTATTTGAGTGATTTTATACCAAAAGGAAGCGTTCTTGTTGTTGTCCTTGAGGATGGCAAAAGAATGTTTCATCTTCAATACATCCATAGAATTTAGTCAAGGGATATTCTGGAGTTTCGATTTGGGTTTCTGGTTCTAGGGACTCAATCAGGGTTTTTAGTAATGTCAAGCCTCGGCTAAGGTCGAGTTCTTGGGTGAGTTCAGCCAAGGGGGATTGACGGAACAATTCTGAAAGTTTGGTGGGTTGGTTTGGGTGGGTGTTGTGTGTAGTCAGGCTTTGGGCAATGAATTGGATAATATACAGTTTATCGTTGGGGGAAAGCTGAAGGAGTTGTTGTTCGAGTTCTGGGATAGCCATGATGGGGTTTAAGTGGAGGATAATTTTATTTTACTTTCAGTCTTCAGGGGTTAATCTAGTTTTACTCGTTTTTTACCTGTTAATAGACCTAACCCCCTAACCCCCTTCCCGAAGCGGGAAGGGGGAAAAATTGGGATTAATCAGCTTAAAGCTATGAATCATTTAATTAACGAACTTTTTGTAAATATAAAATCAGACGACGAACGTGTACGCAGTAATGCAATTACTGATATATCATTCATCCTAGAAATTAATTCTTGGCAGTTACCACTAGATGAAAGACTGAGTAGATATGATAGTTTAATCAAAGAGGAGTTAATAACTATAAATTTAACTGAGAGCGAAGAAGCAGAAATTGTAGAATTCCTCAAAAGAGAGATTACTGATTCGAATAGAACAAAGAGTAGTTTATTATTTACTATTGGTAAATCTTCATCAAAAACCGGACTTTTAGCACTACTAGATATTATTCAAAATTACTCTTCTGAATTTAATCCAAATGAATCCTATCAAGCTTTAGTTTCTTTAGAGAGGATATTGTTCTGGAATAATTATGGATTATCTAATGAAGAAAAAAGAAACCTTATTTCTGAAATAAATCCTACACCTTTTATAGAAAATAAATTGGCATGGGCATTGAATAATTCTCATTCACCCCATTCAACCGGATTGCAGTATACTGCTGAAGGTTTACTACATGGTTTAAGTCATCATCTCTAATGTTAAACCAGTCATAGTAAAAATTAAACAACTGAATCACCTCAAAAAACATATTACAGACATCCGCCACGCAGTTATATCTGGCTAAAATGCTTTAAGAAGCGATCGCGCTTTGTTATAGTCGCCAGTTTCATAATGTCATTTACAGATAAACGTCCTCTTAGTTGGTTGTTGCAGCAGTTTCAACTCCAGCCAGGTAAGCCAGCCATAGCCTCTGGATTGCGTAGCCTTTTTGTACTGGGTGTCCCGATTGGAATTGGAATCATTACAGGTCATGCTGCTGAAAGTGCGATCGCCACTATGGCAGCTTGGTTCGTTGGTATGGTAAATGTTGACGGAGCCTACCGTCAGCGAGCGACTGCTATGATCGCAGCTACCATTGGGGTAACTGTAATGTTCCTAATCGCAAGTTTGGTTAGCAGTCATCTCTGGTTAGCTGTCCCGACCACGTTCTTGGTAATATTTATAGCAGGTTTAGCAAATCTCTATGGCAACGTGGCTGCATCTGTCAGCTTGGTTACTTCGATAATGTTTGTGATTGCGCTGGCTAGATTCGCTTCATTTTCTAATTTGCCTACTCTTATTCAACACTGTGCGTTATGTCTGGCTGGTGGAACATGGACTACTGTGTTGTCATTGGGACTGTGGGCGGTGCGTCCTGATGTACCTGCAATACAGACAGTCGCTAACTGTTATCTCTCATTAAGCAATTTTGTGGACTTGGCAAGCCAGAGAGCATTAAATCCAAGAGATCGTCAGGAGTGGGAACAGCGATTTTTGCAAGCTCAGGATACGGTCATTCAAAACTTAACATCAGCTCGTAGCGTCTGGACAACTATCTGGACTAGGCAAAGAGGAGCTACCCTGCGGGGAAATCAGTTACTCGTATTAATTGAGGATATAAATCAAATTGTCAATTCTGTTGTAGCACTGAGCGAACTATTAGCGATCGCATCCGAACATGAACTATTTTCTCGGTTACAGCCAGAAATTCAGCAAGTGATAGAACAGTCAGCAATTGCTCTGCAAATGTTATCACAAGCGATCGCCAAAGGAAAAAACTCACCTCACTTAGGGGATCTCGATCGGAGTCTTGAAGCGCTAGAACACCAAAGGCAAGTTCTGCGTTCGCAAGTCCTCAATCAAACCATCAATGCTCAGACAGATGATTATTCCGATCTCCTCAACCTTGGCAAAATTACAGCCAGTCTGACAAAGCTAGTAGAGCAAATTCATACTGATGCAGAGATTGTTACAGATTTAAGCCAAGGAAAACTGCGTAACAGCATTGCCCAGCGAGATATTTCTCCGCCAGCCCAACCAGAGCGTTCTACAATTATTGATACGCTGCGAAATAATTTCACTTTTGATTCAGTCCTCTTTCGTCATGCGTTGCGCCTCGCACTGATCGTAACTTTTGCTGAATTAATTGCCTCGCTATTCCAACTACCTAGAGGCTATTGGATAACGCTCACAGCTTTAGTTGCACTTAAACCTAACTTTGGTGGAACGTCACAGACAACAGTCCAAAGAGTTGTTGGCACTATTTTGGGTGGAATTATTGGCATTGCTCTGGTTTTACTAGTTAAGAATCAATTGGCGATCGCAGTTTGTTTCCTGCTGCTGGTATTTGTGGCGATGTCGGTGCGATCGTTAAGCTACAGCTTATTTACCATACTCCTGACTCCCGCCATCATCTTGCTACTCAACATGATTAGTGCAGGTGGCTGGGAGGTTGGAGTATTGCGGATCTTCGATAGCTTTGCTGGGGGTGTCTTAGCACTGCTTGGTAGCTATTTGCTTTTCCCCCGTTGGGAACGACAGCAACTTCCTGCACAACTGGAAAAGACAATTCGAGCTAATCTTGCTTACTTTCAACAGGTGATTGCTAACTATCTCCATCCAGAACATAATGCGTTTGCTGATTCTATCAACCTGCTACGCCACCAAGCAGCACTAGAGAACGCCAACGCCAACGCCGCAGCTCAACGATTGTTCAGCGAACCTCGTCATATTCAGGGAGAAATCGAACCTGTAATGACGCTGATGATATACATTCGTGGCTTTTTCAGTTCGGTAACAACTTTAGCAGAACATCTGCGGGAATTTAGCGGTGAGTACCAATTTACTGAACTTAAGCAACTTGCCGATACCATTGTTCAAGTTTTGGAAAACTTAGCAGATGCCCTTGCACAGGGACAGCCACCTCAACCATTACCAGCACTGGATAGCTATCTCGAAGCAATTCACAACCAAATCCAACAGCTACATACTGCTCGGTTATCAGAGATTGCTACCAATTCCAACACTTTAACTCCCACATTACAAGCCGTTCGAGAACAAACTCCGCTTTCCACAGAACTGGATCGAATTGTTAATGAAATTAAAGTTATGCACTGTGTAATTGCTCGTTTGCAAGAATAATTTTCTTTTCGCGCTTGCTTTGCGCGGGTGTTAACCTCTTGATTTTTGTGAGTATGCGATCGCAGCTACCCGTTTGCCAGGATCGGCTATTTTTGCAATATGGAGTTGAAAGCCGGCTGTAAAAACCTGTTTTTGTCTGGTTTCTGCGGCGTCAACATTTAGTACAACATTTCATTAATTCGTAGCTAATTAAATTTGGCAATACGTTGCAATGCCAATGTATCCCTCTGCAATGCCAATGCGTCCTTTTGCAATGCCAATGTATCCCACTGCAATGCCAATGCACCCCTTTGCAATGCCAATGCACCCCTCTGCAATGCCAATGCATCCCTCTGCAATGCCAATGCACCCCTTTGCAATGCCAACGTATCCCTTTGCAATGCCAATGCATACCCCTACATTAAAAATGCTATGCTTTTACGCAAAACTGTATTTAGAGCGATCGCGGGAATTTGCCCACCTAAATGGCGGGCTACAAAGTACTTTACTTAAGTGGGTCGTGTCCCCAATTCTTCAAAGAATAGCACCAGCGTGTGTGTTCCAAATCACCCGATGGCTGCTGTGCAGTATGACGATGGACGTAACTAATAACTTTTTTCATGTGCGAAAGATCGTCGTTGGTGTAATCATCCTTTTTCTGCAATAGCTGGATGATACGCCGTCCAGATTTATGACCGATTGACTCATCGTCGCCATCCTTTTGCCCGACAGTTTGTGACTCATCCGTATCTAGCCAAGACTCTAGTTCTTTAGGTGTCATATTGACAGCTTGATGAAACTCGTCAATCACCGTTTTAATATCTTTACTCATAACTAAGCATTACTCCTCTACTTTCTTCAGAGCATCAGGCTTGTGAGCAGCTTGTTTTCCTGTCTTATCGCTTTCAACTAAATATTCGGGGTTATCTTCACTTGCAGCAATATGGTGTTCTTTAATATCTGTAGGTGAAGTGAGCTTCTTTACAACTTTGCCAGTTGTCTTACCTTGTGAAGTGTTCCATTCAACGCGATCGCCCTTTTTAAATTCTTCAGCCACATTCATCTCCTATCCTATTTGATGTTTTATACCTACTAAGGTCACATTATGTCTGCGACTGGAAAAGTAGCCATCATTCTAGTGATAGAGAAAAAAACAGCAAACAAGGTTAGTCGGCGTTGCATATTTGCGGGATGGGCATCTTGCCCGTCCCTTGTATTTCGGGACGGGCGAGACGCCCACCCTACAAGAATCATCCCTTGATTCAGCAACGCCGGTTAGTCTTCAGCAATCAAAATTAGATTCATGGGAACAACCTGAAGTATCGGAGATTTAATCGTCATGAATTTGAATAGTTTCACCGTTGGCACGAGTAATACTAAGGGCATTGAACTCATTGTTATCATAGTTGCCAACTACGGTGACTTGTTCTCCTACAGAGAGGTTAATGGGTTGCCCCAACTGAGGTTCTGCATCAACAATGATTTGTCCCTTACCATCGTTGAGAATGAACTCGTCATCTAAAAGCTTAGTAACTTGACCGGAGATAGTAGTAACACGAGCGTTTGGCGAATTGTCAATTTGGTTTGGTGCTTTCTGCGCTTCCACCTCAAAAGAAATTAGCAAGGCAAACAAGCTAGTTAAAACGATGCTGGGTATAGGATTGAAATTCATTTGTTAATACCTCCAATCTGATGTGTAACTCACGCTTATTTTCAGATTGCCGGATAAAAGTAACAAGAAAGTAACAGCACGGTCTTAGAGGATGTTTGAAAAGTCCTCTTGTCGGTATCAAAAATTTTAGATCCCCCTAAATCCCCCTTAAAAAGGGGGACTTTGATTCCGGTTCCCCCCTTTTTAAGGGGGGTTAGGGGGGATCTAAAAGTGCCTAAAGTCACAGCGAAACACTTTTCAAATAACCTCTTAAGCCAAGAAATTCCTTCACTAACAATTAAAATCTTTGCTTGCTCAGTATTAATTGCTCGTTATGGTAAAGGTTTAGGCGTGAAGGGTAGCTTGATTTGAAATGTAGAGCCTTCATCCAAACGGCTGATTGCGATAATTTGTCCTTCATGTACCTGGACAATTTGTTGGGCGATCGCTAATCCTAACCCGAAGCCTCCAGTATGGCGCGATCGCACGCTATCTACTCGATAAAACCGCTCAAAGATATGCGGTAAATCTGCCTCTGGAATCCCAATACCGCTATCCCGTACTTCAATTACTACCCAACGAGACTCAAAGAAGACTCGTAAGCAAACTCTACCTCCAGACGGCGTGTAGCGGCAGGCATTACTAAGAAGATTTGTTACTGCTTGCCGCATTAAATCTGGATTTATTCTCAACATTACCAATTGTTCAGGAAATTCGCTGGTGAATTCTAAGTTTTTTACCTTTGCTGAGTGAGTGTATTGCTCTACTAATGCTCCCAGCCAGCTAACCAAATTGACGAGGTTAAGTGCCTCTGGCTTTAACTGTCCTTCATTTCGAGCTAAGAATAATAAATCACTAATCAACATTCCCATTGATTCAGTAATCTGGTCAATATTTTCCAGGGAACTTTGCTGTTGATTGGGATCGATTGGTTCGAGCAAACTAAACTGAGCATGATTCCGAATTGCCTGAAGGGGTGTCCGTAGCTCGTGGGAAGCATCGGCTGTAAAGCGCTGTAATTGCTCGTAGGCTTGGCGAATTGGCTGCATGGCCATTCCACCAAGAAACCACCCCGTCAAACCAATTACGCTTAAAGCAATGGGTACACCTACTATTAAAAACAGTCTCAACGACCATAAAGTTTCTTCAACAGGCGCTAAAGAAGCGGCTATCTCTAGATAGCCAATTAATTGTTTATCCTGAAAAACAGGAACTGTTAATTGACGCAGTTGTTTATTTTGGCGAACACTGGTAGAAACGCGATTGCTTAACTCAATTGTTTGAAATCCTAATCGATTATTTAACTGCTCTGATGGAATGACACCAAAAAACTCTAGTAATTGCTTTTTGGGAGTGTACCAACGAGCATAAATAATTTTATTGTCAAAGGGCAAAGCTTCACCACCCAAGATGGGGACATCTTCGAGACTAATGCGTTGCTGTTCTTGGTAAAGTCCATCTTCAACGCCAGCCGCCATCAACTGAGTTGTGTTGTAAAGTTCTTGGTCAAATGCCCGCAATTGCTCTTTTACTTCTAAAAAGTAAAGTATTATCGCAAAGATCGCCAAAATACTTCCCATAGAGAGCGTAAACCAGCGAGCTAGGTTACGCCGACTGCGGTTGAACATGTTAGGGATTAGCGATCGCATGATTCAGGAGCAAGCAATCTATATCCCATACCGTAAACGGTTTGTAGCCAATCTTCTGCTTTCACCATCTGTAAGCGCTGCCGCAGTCGATGCACTGACATGGCGATCGCTTTACTGTCTGGTTGTATATTCCACTCCCAAAGTGCTTGTTCGATTTGGTCATGAGTGAGTACTTGCCTGGGATGTCGAAAGAAATATTCTAGCAATTGAAACTCTCGACCCGACAACTGGACTGTAACTTCCTGGCGTTGTAACGTTAGAGTGTTGAGATGAAGTTGTAGGTCGGCTAACTCTAGCGTGTCGCCTTGCCAGAGTGGCGCTCTGCGTCCCAATGCTCGTACTCTTGCCAACAGTTCCAGCAAACTAAAGGGTTTAACTAGATAGTCATCTGCACCAACATCTAAAGCAGATACTTTATCCAAAATTGCATCTTTAGCTGTGAGAATCAGCACTGGAGCCGTTTTTCCTGCTTGACGATACTGTTGACACAGACTAACACCACTTACTTTGGGCAACATCCAATCTAAAATTAACAGATCGTAGTCTCTCTGTTGCATTAACCATTGGGCTGTTTCACCATCTTCAGCACCATCTACAATATGTCCGACTTTCGATAGCGCACCCTGTAGTGGTTGTAACTGAGTAATATCATCTTCTACAAGTAAAATTCTCATTCATCATGTCGCTGTACTTTTTTCTTTTTCTTATGATGAATTAATCATCAAACTTTTTCTGTATTATGGCTCGACCTCGTTGGTTGCAATTTCTCATTAACTTAGGACTAGAGTTTTGGCTGCCAATACCCTTAATCGGATTGTTTTTTTGGTTGAGTACGGGTTTGCTAACGCATCAAGTATTGAGCTATACCTACGATCCAGCCGCCCAAATTCACGCCGACTCAAAACATCAAATTCAGTTTTCTGTTTCACTAGCTGTCATGTCTATTGAAGCTGTAATTCAACGCAAACAAAAGTTGACTGAAGTTAAAGTTTACACTGCTGATTCGGTTTTAAAGGAAATGGAATTTGAGTTTCCTGTGACTGAATATGCTCAAGTTGATGCTGCGATCGCTCAAGCTTTAGGATTACCAATAACAGCAATAAAGCAGTTGATACGTTATCGCATTGAGAACTAAGGGACTTCCAAAGAATAAATTAATTAACCAAAATCACAAATCCACGCCTAGACAATTAAATATACATTAATTCCTACATAATAAAGAAATATTAAGTTGCATTCAGAAAACTTTCAATGAGCCAAACTAGCCTAAATTTAGTTGCAATATCTATCTTTCTCATGACCCTATCGGTACTGGTGGGGCCATTCTTCAACTTATCACCGGCAGTACCAGCACTTGCTACCTTCACCATCTTAGGCATAGCGACATTAGATAGCTTCAGTCTGCAAGGCAAGGGTGGTACTATCTTTGTAGATTGGATTGCTGGTTTTTCAAAAGAACACCGCGATCGCATTGTCCACCACGAAGCAGGACATTTTTTGGTTGCTTACCTGTTGGGTATTCCCGTTACTGGCTACACACTCAGCGCTTGGGAAGCCTGGAAACAGGGGCAACCCGGCCAAGGCGGCGTTAGCTTTGATGATGGCGAATTAGCATCTCAACTAGAAGTAGGTAAAATCAGCGCCCAAATGCTAGACCGCTACTGCACTGTTTGGATGGCGGGTATTGCTGCTGAAACCCTAGTTTTTGATAATGCTGAGGGTGGATCTGATGATAAAAGCAAACTGATAGGAGTCTTGACAATGTTAGGCTTTTCTGAATCAGTTTATCAGCAGAAAATGCGGTTTCATGCTCTCCAGGCAAAAACTTTACTTCAAGAAAATTGGTCTAGCTACGAGACTTTAGTTAGTGCCATGCGACAAGGCGCTTCAGTAGAAGATTGTCATGTTGAGTTAGGAGTAGATAGTGGGAAGTAAGAAGTTATATCAACCTAGTTTTGATAGTTTGTAGTAAACACTTTAGTGCTTATAAAATAAGGACTAAAGTCCTTACTACGAACTTATTAACATTATCTTAAACAGAAAAGTTATTCAGCTCTGGCGCGGAGTGCAGGAGATGGAAAAAGATTTTGAAATCCAGCTTGTCGCTCAGTTAAAGATTCTAGATCGTCGTTCCAAAGACTTTCATAATAAAAGAAGGTTACGCCTAGACCCCGTTCTTGAGCAGCCCGCACCTGAGACTTAATTTGTTGCATAGGAACGGGGTTATTTCGTAACCCTGTCATAATGCCAACTCCAGTTGGAATTGTTTGTTGCGCTTCTTGAATTTCTGCGCGAGAAATATTGTCCACAAAACTTTTCAGATCCGGACGATAAATTTGCACAATTAACTCGTCCACAATATTTTGCCGCATCCAACCTAGCCAATCTTGCAGGTGAAATTTGTAAGCAAAATCATAGTAATTAGGAGAAACAGAGAAAATCGCCTGGGGTTTTCTCTGCTTCACAGCTTGATTAAGTTTTACCATGAACGCCGTAATCTTATCTGCCCGCCACTTTACCCATGCCGCATCTTGGGGATTTTTTGGGGGAGGATTTTTCGTTTCTTTGGTATACAAAGCAACTGTATATTGATCGTAACCAAATTCGTGAGGCAAACTCATGTGATCGTCAAACTGAATGCCATCGGCATCATATTGGGTAACAGTTTCTAGCACAAGATTAGTGATGAACTGTTGCACTTTTGGATGGAATGGATTGAGCCACATCACCTCACCAGCCGCACTGTTTGAAGTTTGGCTACCATCCCGCTTTTGCGTGAACCAATCCGGGTAATTCATTGCTAGTTCTGAAGTTGGGGGAGCCATGAAACCAAACTCAAACCAGGGAATCACTAGCAATCCTTGGCGATGGGCTTGGGTAATGAGGTCTGCCAGAATATCATGTCCATCTGAACCTTTGTAGACAAAAGGTTGAATACCTGCACGTTGTGCTAGGGCACTAGGATACATCACATAGCCAGAATTCCACACCACAGGATAGATTGTGTTGAAGTTCATCCGCCGCAGTTGACTCACTGCATCCTGCACCTTGTCCCGATTTTTGAGGGTGTCAAAATCATTAGTGGTCATCCAAACCCCGCGAATTTCTTGACGAGGTAACTGTGCGATCGCAGGGGTGAAACTGTCCACCAGAAATACAGTAACAAACGATATTAAAATGAGAATGGGAAAAAGAGATTTAAGTAGTCGCCGCCAACTTTGGACAATAAAAGATGATTTCATAAATTTGAATGATGCATTAGCTACCCACACACGCCATTGATCGCTTTTACGATTGAATCTACTAACCATATAGTCTACAAGTATTTATGCTTAGTACAGAATTGATGAGTTGGTAGTTGTTCGTTCCTTGCTTATGGAACCTTTGCACCAAAAAACTAAAACAGACAAATTAAGGTAGTTGACGCAGCTAATAAGCATTTGTGCCCAATAGATATTGGTATGCGGAATGGGGCATTTAAAAGAGGCAGGGGGGCAGAGGGGCAGAGGGGCAGAGGTGAAAGACTTACTGCAACTTCTCCCCTGCTCCCCTGCCCCTCTGCTCCCCCGCTCCCCCGCTCCCCTGCTCCCCCGCTCCCCTGCTCCCGATCTTCACATTCCCCCATGCCCTACCTGTGTCACAATAAAGAACTGTAATAAGAAAAATATTGTTAAGGTAATTTAGTGAGTCCAACTGCTCAATCCACGGCAAGTGCGCGTCGCGTAGTATTTCCTTTTACGGCAATTGTGGGCCAGGAAGAAATGAAACTGGCGCTGCTATTGAACGTGATTGACCCCAAAATTGGGGGTGTAATGATTATGGGCGATCGCGGCACCGGGAAATCCACAACTATCCGGGCGCTGGCGGATCTGCTACCAGAAATTTCTGTGGTTGCTAATGACCCCTTCAGTAGCGATCCTAGCGACCCTGACTTGATGAGCGATGAAGTCCGCCAACTGTTAGAACAAGGGGCGGAAATTCCCGTAGCTCAGAAAAAAGTCCAAATGGTAGACCTGCCCCTAGGAGCTACAGAAGACCGAGTTTGTGGCACAATCGACATCGAGAAAGCTTTATCTGAAGGTGTCAAAGCTTTTGAACCGGGACTGCTGGCAAAGGCTAACCGAGGCATTCTCTATGTGGATGAAGTCAACTTACTAGATGACCACCTTGTAGACGTGTTACTCGACTCTGCTGCCAGTGGATGGAACACTGTAGAAAGAGAAGGTATTTCTATTCGTCACCCAGCGCGTTTCGTGCTTGTGGGTTCTGGAAACCCAGAAGAAGGCGAACTACGTCCCCAACTGCTCGATCGCTTTGGGATGCACGCAGAAATTCACACCGTAAAAGAACCAGCCTTGCGGGTGCAAATCGTGGAACAACGGGCAGATTTTGACCAAAATCCTCCCGTATTTCTCGAAAACTACAAACCCCAGCAGGAAGCATTACAACAGCAAATTGTCAATGCTCAAGAGCTTTTGCCAGAAGTGAAAATTGACTACGATCTGCGGGTGAAAATTTCTGAAGTCTGTTCAGAACTGGATGTAGATGGTTTGCGGGGTGATATTGTTAGTAACCGCGCCGCCAAAGCCTTAACAGCTTATGAAGGACGCACTGAAGTTACGGTTGATGATATCCATCGCGTAATTACGCTATGCTTGCGTCACAGACTGCGGAAAGACCCTTTAGAATCGATTGATTCTGGCTACAAAGTCGCCAAAGTTTTTAGCCGCGTCTTTGGCGTGGAACTACCAGAAAGTGATACTGCACAAAAGAACGGCACAGGTCAAAAGTTAGGAGCTAGAGGTTAAAAGTTAGGAGCGGAGCCGGAAATGCTCCGCCTCCGTTGAAGAATTAATAGTTAAGAGTTTTGAATGGAAAGCTGCTTCATATCTCACAACTTTAATTCCTCAATCAGCACTGACTATATATAACTCCTAACTCCTAACTCTTAACTCCTAACTCTTAACTCAGTACTGAAATATGAGATTTTGGTCTTTTTGGTTCAACAGCTTTGTTCTATCTAGCCAATACAACCCGCCCAGGTTTGTAGAATTATTGATGCTCTTATTAGCGATCGCAATGCTGGCAATAGCCAGTATTTTACCTGACATGCCCTATTTAATCTTAGGTTTGAGCTTAGTAGTGGGGGCATCTATTTCCATCTTAGTGCGGGAAGCGATCGCTCCCTCACCCCAAACGCGAATTACTCAACTAACAGCATCTTTATTACTCATTATCAGCCTCTATGGCTTTGCTGATTTAATGTACACTCTTTAAAATAAGTCATTTGTTATTTGTCCTTTGTCAGTTATAAGCACCAATGACTAATGACTAATGACTCCATTTTTGCATTTCTACCAATTCCATACACAAATCATTAATTTGCTCCAAATCAGGTTTATGAGGTAGCGCAGATTGTTCGCAAACCACTTCCATTTCGGCGACCAAATCTTCTGCTATTTTCATCACCTGCTCATAAGAATACTCACCTTTTAAAATAGCTTTTAAATCCTCAAAATCACCAGCTGTTCTCCTATCTACAATTACTTCACCTCGCCGCAATATTTCTACTCCACTGCGTAACAATCTAATGCAGTGCATTCCATGTTTGAGGTCAAAACCCGACTTTCTTTCCATTTCTGCCCTAGCCGGATTTCTATTCTCCTGCCAAGATAAGTAAGCCTTCCATTCTCTTAAAGCTATTTGATAGCTTTGGCTTTTCTGAAGCAGACGGATAAAATCTTTACGGCTATTGGTTAACTTTTGGGTATATTCCAAAGTTTCATCAGGTAAAGTATATTGTTTTAAAACTCCTTTAAAATCAATATCTGCTGTCAGCAATTGATATAATTGTTCCGCTTCTTCTAAAAACTCAATCCGTCCTCTGATTAAGTTATAAAGATATTCCAGAAAAGCATTTAGCTCATCTTTGCTAAGGGGTGCTTCGTCTTCTATAGCAAAGTCAGATGGTATTGGTTTTTTTTGCGGTGGCTTTAACAACCACTTACGATGAGTTTCCATCTTTTTGATTTGGGCAAAGGCATAACCAGTGTAAGTATGTTTTACCTTCTTGCTCAAAAATAACTGTTTACGATCGATTAAATGCTGTCCGACTGCGCTTAAAAAAGGATAGTTATTTAACCAGAGTAATTCTAAAACATTGGGGTTTGCGCCCGCTAATAACTGGAGGATTTTTCTTAATTCATATATAACCGTATCTTTGTTACCATCAATGAATGGAAATATTCCTGGTTCATCCCAACCAGTATCTTTTTGTTCTATCCGATCGAATCCCAAATAGTACCTTTTGGGTGCAATAAATACTCCCCGGTAATCAAAGTCGGAATCAGGGCGATTTAAACCATAGCCGTGGCTACCAGCCAAACCAATTAAAATAGTTCTTTGCTCAACTTCTATTCTTTTCATATCACCTGATTAAAATATAGTCATCCTAACTCATGAGTTAAGCAGGTGGCGAGATGGAGAGTAGAGAAAGGGTTTTTAACTCTATACACTTTCTAGAAAACCAAAATTGTCCTAGATCCCCCTAAATCCCCCTTAAAAAGGGGGATTTTGAAAGCTTTTTGCCCCCCTTTTTAAGGGGGGTTGGGGGGATCAAAAGCCTGTGGCGCAACTCTAGAAGACTTGTGTATACACCGTAGCCTCGCAAGCGGGGTGGGGTGCAATGACTGTGGAAATCATAACTAATTAGTCGGACTTGATATAACAGCTCTACTTAATCATTTGCAAACAATAAGATCCCCGACTTCTCTAGGAAATCAGGGATTTAAGCCTTGTGTTTAACAGGAATACCCCTAAAGGAGATGATGCAACAGTATCCCCTTGAGGAGTAAAACTTGTCAATTCAGTTATTTCTATACTTTCGGTTTCCTAGAACAGAAATTATCTAGGATAAATGTGGCGTCTAGTCCCCCATCCTGGGTTGACAATGGCAGCTAAATCTTCTTCAGATAATTTGCTGATTTCACTATCCAGTTCTTTGGCAGTGAAATCATAGCCACGCTCTTGAGCAATTTTGATGAAGGCTTCTGGATCGGCTGTTGCTTTGAGTCTTTGCTGTAATGCCTGATCTTGTTTTACAGCTTGAAAAAGTCGGGCAGCATTTTGCTGTGTCATGACAATCAATCTCCTGTTTGAAATATCAGGTTTGAATGTGATAGTTTAACTCTTGAGGATTCACTAACTTTTGTAAAGAATTTCTAGATGAGACACCGTATATTTCATCTTAAAACAAAGAAGAAGAATGTGTTGATTTTGATAACAAAATATAACTTTTAAGCTAATACTAACTAATGTTAATTTTTCATAGATTCAGCCCTAAGATAGTAGCAATTTTTCTATAAAAAGTATTTGTTTTTACTGCTTGTAAATACAATTGACATTCGTGTGAGTGGGTGATGTCTACAACGCGTTACACCTACGCCCATGAAGACTGTTGACTAATTCCTCCTCACTCTTAGAAAATGAGCGATCGCACAATCGCACAAAGTAATTAACTGATTTCTCATCTTCAGACTGACCAGATAGCAATGCCAAACGCAAAAAATCCGATTAGAGCTTGACTTGACGCCTATGAATAAAATAGTATGTTAGATTGTCTGTCTAATTCCTGCTCGGATCAGGTAGACATATTACAAAGGCTGGCAAAAGCACTCTATAAGAGATAAAAACCAGCTACCTGTACGGCAACCTCAAGGACAATTCCATGACCTACGCGATTATTGAAACTGGCGGCAAACAAATACGAGTAGAGCCAGGCCGGTTTTACGACATTGAACTGCTGGCGATCGAACCAGATGAAAAAGTTACAATAGATTCCGTATTACTCGTGCAGCACGATGGCGAAGTCACCATTGGACAGCCATTAGTAACAGGTGCGACTGTAGAAGGGACTGTAATGCGACATTACAGAGGTCGTAAAGTCCTGGTATACAAAATGAAGCCGAAAAAGAAAACCCGCAAAAAACGGGGGCATCGTCAGGAAATTACCAGACTTATGATTGACTCCATCACCTTCAACGGTGCAGTGTTCGCTGCCCAAGGAGAACCGGAGAAGGAAACCCCCATTATAGATAACACCGCTGCCGAAGAAGTTGAAACCGCTGCTGAATAATAAGAAGAAGATACACAAGAGGAAATTATGGCTCATAAGAAAGGAACAGGTAGTACACGCAACGGTCGTGATTCTAATGCCCAGCGTCTGGGTGTCAAACGTTATGGCGGTCAAGTTGTACGTGCAGGAAACATTCTCGTGCGTCAGCGTGGTACTAAATTCCACCCTGGTAACAACGTTGGTATTGGCAGCGATGACACTTTGTTTGCCTTAATCGACGGTGTTGTAATGTTTGAGAGAAAGGGCAAAACTCGTAAAAAAGTTAGTGTTTATTTACCTATAACTGCTGCTGAGACAGCCCCTGCTGAAGCAGTGGCAAGTTAGAGTATTAGGATGGGCATCCTACCGTTGGTGTCAAGTTAAGGCATCAGCCCAGATGTCAAGAGAACGAGTAGCCGTTCGTCAGTGACGTTGACGGACGGCTTTAACCAAGCTCGTCGAACAATAATGTTCGACAAGGCTGAAAATATTTTCAATGTGACATCCAATCCTCAGCCTCCAGTCTTCTAGAAAGTAAAAGTTGTGCGAAGTGCGCCTACAATTGCTGTGTCATTAGCACTAAAGCCTTCCGGGCTAAAAATGAAATATACACCAGGGGTAATGGAGATATTGTCGCTAACCCGATAGTTATAAAATGTTTCTAAATGATAGGGAGTCGTGTCTTCTGGACGAGAAGCAACTCCCGCTACAGATTCTCGGTAAAGCGGCTGTCCAAAAATGACGGCGGCGGTGTTCCCTTCATGGAATATATCTCTAAAATGCAACCCAGCCGACCAACTACTGTAGGTTGTAGAGGCATCCACATTCAAGAGATTAGCAAAAAGCAATGCACCTGATAGTGACAGGGATGTTTTCGGCGCAAACCGCCACGTTACTGTTGCACCAACAGAATTTACATTGATTGGCTCATCAAGAGTTGCTAATGTTGCGTTACCGCCAAACCTCGCCAGCTGTGCTGCATTGGGAGTAAATTGAATAGAAGCAATATCTGCACTACCCAAGCCTGTACCTAGAATGTTGATTGTGTGGTAGCTGTGTGCATAGTTGATGCCGATATCAATAGTTGAGATTGGTTTGAGGGTTAGTTGGGCAGCAATTGCTTGTGTACCGTTAAAGACACCTGCTCCCAAAGGTGTGTTCAAAAGACCGCGATCTTCTGATATCGGAGCCGAACCACTACCATAAATAACTCCAAGTCCCACTTGTTTTGAAGGATTCCACAAGAAACCAGCACCCGCTAATAAACCCGTACCAGAAGTGCCTCCTGTAATTCTGACAGCAGCGTTGTAACCTGCAAATCGAGAGATTGCACCTTGGCTATCGCTAGCGTAAGGAGTGATTGCAGGAAAAACATCTGTAATCTCTGCATTGGTTCCAGCAAAGACAACAAATTTCTGAGACAACGGTAAGACATAAGCTAGCTTGTAAACACTAACTGAGTTTGCTCCGCCGTCAGGTTGTAATGTCTGGGGATTAAAGCCAGGAAATTGAGGTTCAAAGCTTAACTTGGTTGAACCTGCACCAAGAAAACTTGAATTTGGTAGTAATTGGCCTTGAATGGTTCCTCTTTCATAAAATGAACCGCTCGATCTGAAGTTGTAAGCTTGAAGTCCAACAATCAACAAATCACTGCCGTTAAAGCTGCTGGTAAGATTGAGCCGGACGCGATTATTGAAGGCTAATTTAGCATCTTGGCTGCCTGGTTCCCCACCTGTCGCTGTGGACAAAGAAAAAATCGCTTCGCCATTAAGCTTAGTTGTGGTAGAAAACTGTTGCTTTTCTAAAGTAGCTGTGTGAGGTTCTAAGGCATCTACTCGGCCCCGCAGTGCCGCAAGTTCAGATGTAAATTCTTCTTGGAGTTTTTGGAGAGTAGTTAAATCTTCTTTTTTAACTAAGTCACCAGTGCTAGTAGCAATCAGTTCGTTGATTCTATCTAAGCAAGCATTCAATCCCGCAGCAAATTCATAACGGCTTAAGGCACGATTCCCTTTATAAGTACTGTCAGGATATCCCACAATGCAACCGTAACGTTCCACTACTGATTGCAGTGCTTGAAATGCCCAATCTGTTGTCTTAACGTCAGATAATTGAGATACTGAGTTTACTTGAGCGATCGCATTCGATTCTAGAAAATTAGAATTAGTTGAAACTCCGCTACTGTTGTCTTTGTCTGCGCTCTCAAAATTGTTTACAGGATTGTCAGTAATTGATTGAGCAGTTGCAGGAGATGCACTCAGCGAAATTAAAGCAGTAAGTAAGCACAGCCAACTGACTCTTTTTGCACACATTAATTGGTAATAATTCACACTCGTTCCTCACACACAAAAGAAAACACCACTATTTGTTGTGAATACTAATTATTCACAAGCTAAAGCTAACCAGCAAAAGTAATCTCTCAAGTAATTAAATACTCTTTGGTTGAGAGTTTGCCAATTAGATATGCGAATTTATGCTGCACAAAATTACTTTGTAAGCAATTCACATAGTAATATCTCAGTCGATGCATCGACTGAGGATAGTTGCAGCTTTTATCAAGCTCAAAATTGGAATTTTAACAATTACTTAGCCATGACTAAAGACTTAATTGCTTGAAAAAATACTTTTTGAAATTTTCAAACTACTTCAACTTTATAGATATACTATAGTTTCGATTAGTGGTCCTTTACTATGTATTTTTTACAAAAATAAACATTTTTGAAGTTTTTAGTTTTTAAATATATACAAATAACCTTAAAATATTATTGAATATTATAAGAAATAGCTTTTTGATAACATAAAAATATATAACTCGTTCATTCATGCAATCAATAATGAGTCAGGACTTACGCAAAAATAGCCAAAAAGCTTAATTTATCGAACCGCTAAGACGCCTTCGCGTTCGCTTTAGCGTCTCTGAAAGAGAAGCGTCTCGTTAGAGAATAACGCCAAGAGTTCGTAGAGTTTGGGTAAGTCCTATGAGTTTATTGTTAGGCGAAACAATGGCATTGTTAGCCAAAACAATGCCATTGCAATTTTAAAAGACTTGTGTGTACACCGTAGCTCTACAAAGAGAGAAGTTTTCTAGATAAAAGTGAACAGTCAGATTAATAATAGCTGCCAGATTTCCGATGTTCCAAAGCCGTGACACCATCATTTTCCAATACTTCACCGCGATCGATGACGGCATAAATTAACCATCGATCGCCACATTCCAGCTGATTTTGCACTGTACATTCTAAATAGGCTAATGCCTCATTCAAAATCAAACAACCATTCAGAGCAGTTTTTGTGGCAAGATTCGCAAAGGGATTATCTCCTAAAGTGCTGTGACGAGAAAAGTAGCGGCGGACATTTCTTCCTTCTTTAAGGATATTCAGCACAAATTTATCGCCAGGATGATGCATTAAATCTGCATTTTGCTCGTTAGCGATCGCAATCATAATTCCTGGCGGGTTAAAAGTTGCCTGAGATACCCAAGAAGTTAAAACCCCTTTGTGAGTTTCTTCATCACGAGTTGTCACAACACACAAAGAACCAACGATGCGCCCCACCGCTTGTTCGGTACGATCTACATGGGTTTCTGTGACAATATGGCGGGAAGTCCGCAGCTTTTTAGTTTTCTTCAAGTTTTGGGCAAAAAAAGCACCAGCTTCTTGACACTGCTGAAGAATCTCAGGAGTCGGACTGAAACGCACCCGAATTGTTTCAAACCCTAGTTGATAATTAGCATCTTTGAGCTTGCTTTCGATTAAATCAATTGCCTCGCCACTCCAGCCATAAGAACCAAACACCCCTGCTAACTTAGTTTTGGCTGCCACCGAGAGAACTATTCCTAAAGCAGTTTGAACTTGAGTCGGTGCATGTCCGCCTAAAGTGGGTGAGCCAATAATCAAGCCATCGCAGGTTTCTACAATGCGGTTAATCTCCGCAGAATCAGCTAGTTCGCAGTTAATTGATTCTACATTAACTCCATTTTGAATCAAACCTTGAGCGATCGCATTCGCCACAATTGCTGTATTTCCATAAGCAGAAGCATATAGCAAAGCGACACTCAATTCTTGAGATTTTTGCCCTTGACACCATTGACGGTAATCATAAGTAAAACGACTCAGGCTGTAACGGACAACCGGCCCGTGTGCTGGGGCATAACATCTGGCTCCCAAAAGCGACAATTTATCTAAGGCTACTTCGACTTGTTTGGCTTGGGGTGCATGGAGACATTCAAAATAGTAACGACGTTCTGCATCTAAACCCTTCCAATCTTCATCAAACAAAGTATCTTCGCAAATATGAGCGCCAAAAAGTTTGTCTGTGTAGAGAATTTTTGTAGCGGCATCGTAGGTACAAAGTCCATCGGCCCAGCGGGGAGTCGGTACGGAGATAAATGATAGAAGATGTCCTTGTCCTAAATTTAGAGTATCCTGCGATCGCATCGCTTGAATAGGTGATTCAAATTCGGGAAAGGCAGTTTTGAGAGCATTTGCGGCGGGGCGAGAACAAATGAGAGTGGCTTGAGGAACCAGAGAGAGTAATACTTGCAAGGTTGCTCTGCGGTTCGGATTGACATGACTGAGAACAATGTAATCGAGGGAGATGAAATCTAGATGTTGTGCTAGTTGCTCAAGGTAAATTTCGGTAAAAGATTCGCCGGGAGGGTCAATTAAAGCCTTTTTATCAGCTTGAATTAGATAAGAATTCGCTGTAGTTCCCCGTTGACGGGAATATTCAACTTCAAATTTTAATCTGTCCCAAGTCCGCGATCGTAAAATCAGAGTATTTTTACCAATTTCAGCAACTTGTACATCTCTGCTATGGTTGGGCGTTAATGTGGCGACAGACATAATAACCTCTGTTAATAATGGGGAACGGGGAACGGGGAATGGGGAATTAGGAATTGGGCGTTTGACATGGCAGAAGATTCTCCTCTCTACAGACACGATTAATTGTGTCTCTACCCACTCCCTACTCCCTATTTTTAATGACCATTGTTTTGTATTAATTCAGACTTGGCTTTGCTTCTATAGCGTTTAGATACTTCTTGTTCGGGATCGATACCTTCAAAGGTAGGAGGTAGCCAAACTCGGAGAAACAGTAGTACTCCCAGCACTAATAAAAAGGCGCAAGTTGCTAAAACTTGACTCCAACTTGTTTCTAGAACACCTTTAACAATGACTTCTCGCAATGCGGAAACGATAGAAACTTCAACAGCTACTCCAATAGATACTCGATGTTCCTGTAGGTAAATAATCAGCAGTCGGAATAGCTCAACTAAGATAAGTAAAAAGAGAATATCGGCAGTAACAGCATGAAAATCTAAAGGTGGAAGTAAGGAGAGAAACATATCTCTCACCTGAAGCACCATGAAGCTAAATAAACCGATACACAAAGAAATTACAATTACATCTTGGATAAATTCCAAGCTTCGGACAACGCGCCCACGATTGATTTCGTACATGGTAATCGGGGTATTTTCAACAGATTTATACATAGTTTTTTGGGAGTTGTAGAGACGCGATTCATCGCGTCTGGGGGAGCAGGAGGAGCAGGAGGAGCAGAGGAGCAGGGGAGCAGAGGAGCAGGGGAGCAGAGGAAGAATTATTAATTATTGAGCAATCCCCAATGACAAATGACAAATGACAAATGACAATTTAGTAATGATTGCCAATTTTGCGGTGATGCGCAGCAGTAAGTGCATTTAGCTTCGCAACTCTTCCAGTTTGGACTGTGCTATAAATTACCCAATGATCTCCACAATCCATGCGGCTAGTGATTTCACATTCCATGTAAGCTAGAGCTTCAGCTAAAACGGGCGATTCATTTTTAGCCGGATATGTTTTCACTCCGGCAAATCTATCTGCACCAGGAGCAAAACGCTTGAGGAAATGTTTCATTAATCCTTGATATTTGCCTTCTTCTAAAACATTTAAAACAAAGCGATCGCCAACGTGCATTAAAGATTCAATTGCCCGATCTTTGGAGACTGCGATCGCTACTCCTAAAGGCTCAAGACTGGCTTGTGTCACCCACGAAGCCAGCATTGCACTCTGAACTTCTCCTTTTTTGGCAGTGATGATGTATAATCCTGTGGTAATCCGCCCTAGAGCTTTTTCTAGCTCGGTATTGATAGATTTGATTTGTTTTATGGTGCGATCGCGGGTTAACCATTGACCCATATCTGTCCCCGCTTCATCACAAAGTTGTTCCGTTGCTTGGGTAGGGATTTCCTTAACTAAAATAGGTGGAAAAGCTTCAGTTAATCCTAGTTCTTGAAACTTATTACGTAAGGGGTAAATTGGTTCATCTTCTCCCCCTCCTGACTCTAATAAACCAATTGCTTGTTTCTTATGAACAGCAGCCAAAATTGTACTTAAAGCAGCTTGAATCATCACCGAAGATTGGGGTGGCATTGCAATTACTAAACCAGAAGCTTGTGCAACTAATTCTCGAACTTCTTGAGGCTCCGCACTATTGAGGTCTACTAATTCTATTGCTACGCCTGTTTTTGCGCATCCATGTGCAATGTTACGGACTAAATGTTCGCTATGCCCATAATCTTCAACATAAAATAGAGCTACTAAAGTCTCTATTTTTGCTTGTTCTAAACTCCAGTTTTGATATCGTCCCAGCCATTCGGAGATATAGTTTTGTAATAAAGGACCATGTCCTGTAGCAACAGTTGCTATTTCTAACTTTTCAATCCGCTTTAAAGCTGCCAAGACAGACCGAGCATTTGGCCCCATAAGACAATCATAGTAATATTTAAAATCCTCCTCAAGTAAGGTAATATTTTCATCATAAGTGTGGTCATCACAGTAGTGCATCCCAAACACATCGCAAGTGTAGAGTGTAGAAGTTTTATGGTCATAGGTCAAGATTGTGTCAGGCCAGTGTAAATTAGGTGCAGAGATAAATTCTAATTCGTGTCCGTTACCTAAATCTAATCGCTCTCCACTTTTCACCTGCATTGATTTAAAAGGCTGGTGAACCATATTTTCTAAAAATTGAATACCTACCTTTGCACCAACAACAGTAATGGAAGGAGCTAATTCTAAAATATCTTTCACTAAGCCACTGTGGTCAGGTTCTGTATGGCTAATAATCAAGTAATCTATCTTAGTTGGATCGATTAATCCCGTCACTACCTCAAGATATAATTGCTCAAACTTGCGGTGAGATGTGTCAACTAAGGCAATTTTTTCTCCCTGAATTAAGAAAGAATTATAGGTTGTACCATTCCGTAAACCAAACTCGATATCAAAACGTTCTCTATCCCAATCGAGACAACGTATAGCAGTCGTTTGAGGAGCAATTTCAACAGTTTCAATCGTCAAACGTCCAGGAGGGGAAATAACTTGAGTAAGCTGTGTGAGTGCAACCATTTCTTTTCTCCAAAAGAATATTATCTGGAGCGAGTGTTCTGTTTCTTATATTTACCTGAAACACTCAATTAGTAAAATGCCAATTTCTAAAGCTAATCATCAGAAAGATTTATTCATCATTTAGCTTGACTAACCATTGAATTACTCAATGTTTATCATTACTTTTATATTCGATAATGAACGTGAGAAAATGCAAATTCTAAGTTAGAATCTTGACAGATGTCGTTAACCTTTATTACTCCTCCTCTACAACAAATCAATAGCGAAATCGCCCGTCACGCTGGTGTTGAACTGTATGTGCTACGTCTGGATCTCATGCACCCGTGGGTTAACGGCAATAAGTGGTTTAAGCTGAAATACAATCTTTTAGAGGCCAAGGAGAAAAATTTCACAACACTGCTAACCTTTGGCGGCGCTTATTCCAATCACATCTATGCAACTGCGGCGGCTGGTAATCTTTTCGGTTTTCGCACCATCGGCGTAATTCGTGGAGAGGAGAGGCTACCATTAAACGCAACGCTGAGTTTTGCTGTACAACAGGGTATGCAGCTTGTGTATCTGAACCGCGAAATGTATCGACAGCGTAACACACCAGCGTTAGAAGAATATCTGCGACAACGTTTCGGTGAGGTGTTTATCATTCCCGAAGGTGGGAGTAATTTAAATGGTGTGCGCGGCTGCACAGAAATAGTTAATGATGCGACGATCGCATTCGATCGTATCTGCGTAGCCTGCGGTACAGCCACCACACTAGCAGGTATTGCCCTTTCTTTGCATAAAGAACAAAGAGCGATCGCTTTTCCCGTTCTAAAAAATGGCGCATTTCTCACACAAGAAATCGAAAATCTATTGATAAATTACCTCGCCTCTGGCTTACCCTCGCCATATAGTTCTCCCGCTTCCTGGGAATTGGTATGTGATTATCATTTTGGCGGCTATGCAAAGGTGAACGACGAGTTACTACTGTTTAGCCAACAGTTTACACAAGAACATGGCGTACCCCTTGATTACGTATATACCGCCAAAATGTTTTACGGAGTGATGGATTTACTACAGCAGGGATTTTTTTGTAAAGGCGATCGCTTGTTGCTAGTACACACAGGAGGCTTACAGGGCAACGTTGGTATGGAAGAAAGATTGCAGAGAGTTTCTAAAATCTGAGTTGCCACTTAATTAAATATCAGTTAACCTTGTATGGAATTTTACTAAACCAAGTTAAATTCATACACCAATCTTGATATTTACTCAAACTTAGATAAGGTTAATTCAATGTTTACATCTACTGAACGCATTAAGGCGGATGATCAGAGTATTGCTCTCTATTTGGAAAATCTTCTATCAAATAAATATCAAATTCCAACCTTTCAAAGAGATGTTGTCTGGGAGAAAGAGAATGTTAAAAAACTTTGGGATAGTATCTATAAGTTTTACCCTTTAGGAAGTATTTTAATTTGGAAAACTAATACCAAGCTAGAAAGTCATAGAGAAATAGGTGGTATAAAGTTTGCTGATAATTTTCACTCGAATGAATACCAATACATTTTAGATGGACAACAAAGAACAACTTCTCTATTAACATCAATACATGGGGGCAAGGGTAAAATTGCTAATAACGAAAACTTTGATCCAACACTATATATAGACTTGACTATTAAACTTACTGATGCGACTGATGACACAAGCTATGCAAAAAGGTTTTTGTTTTGGGACGAAATCGATGATAGAGATGGTAAGCTTACAGCAAATACTGGGAGAAAAAACCGTTATCAAGATAAACTAATTGTCAGTTTAATAGATATTCTTAAAAATCCTGGGGAAATAGAAAGAAATCTTCATAAAAATGGATACGGTGACTTTGAAAATCCCTATATGCAACAATTGAGAAGGATTAGAGAAGTCTTATATAGTTATAAAATTTCTTTCATTGAGTTGAGAGGTATTGAAGTTGCGGAAGTTTGTCAAATATTTGAGCGGATTAATCAAGCTGGTAAACCCTTGGATATCTTTGATATTGTGGTTGCTAAGACTTTTCGTTCTGAAAATAAGACAAATAATATCTCTGGGTTCTATCTTCGTGAATTATTTGATAAATTTAAAAAAACTATTTCTAGTAGTCAATATGCCAGTATCGATAATTGGACATTGCTCCAGATGCTAGCTGTAGTAGTAAAACTTGAATTTCCCGAAGCTGGGATACAAAATATTACTGATATGTATCTTAATAAGCTAAAAACAGAGCATATTGAAGCTGTATGGTCTAATTTTAAAATAGCCGTTGCTAAAACTTTTGATTTCTTTGATAATATTTTGCATATTAAGGGTGGAAGATTAATTCCTTACCGATATTTATACCTGACTATTACAGCATACTTTTATCGGAATGATAAACCAGATTATAGTTTTTTAAATAAATATTTTTGGTATTATAGTTTTCATAATGCAGACTTACTAACAAACACTACTCACCTCTGGGAACATATATACTTTGTTAATCAACAAAAGGCTAATAGTACTTCCTCATTCAATAAATTTGATATTGATAAGAATTCTCTAAGAAAATCTTTTTACAGTTATAGAGGTCGCTTATCCAGAGCAATACTATCACTTTATGCAAACCACAAGCCGTAAGATTGGGCAAAACCTCATAGAGATATTTTGTCTGATGTTTATTATTTGCTAACAGATAAGCCTAACTTGCACCATATATTTCCAGTTAACTTTATTAAACAGAGTGGTATTGCTAGTCAAATAGAATGTGACAGCTTGATGAATATTGCCTATCTGTCTCAAATAACTAATTTGAAAATTAGCGATAAAAATCCATTAGATTATCTCAAGGAATATGACGAGCCTGGTTTAGAGACAGTGCTACACTCTCATCTTATACCTACAATTATCCTCGAATGGTCAAGAGCCGATGCACTTCCTGAACACGCCCTAACCATCTTTATCGAAGAAAGAGTAAATCTTTTGTTAGAGGCTTTGAGACTGAAGTTAGACGGGATTGAATTTAATGTTTTTGATATGGGCAGTCGCACAGATAATATCCATTTATAAAAAAGTGATTATCCAAAAAAGAGGCATTGCTGGTTTTCATGCTTACCGTTTATTTTGTAAACTTTGAATGGTAGCGATCGCATGTTTCGCTACAATATCAATCTCCTCTTCTGTATTAAACCTGCCAATGCCAAACCTTATCGAGGCATAAGCTAGCTGTTGGGGGTGCCCCAATGCTGTGAGAACATGGGAAGGTGCAGTACTTGTTGACGAGCAAGCAGAACCAGAAGATACTGCCATTACTGGCTGCAATCCTAGCAAAAGTGCGGCTCCATCCACTCCCTCAACACTAATACTCAAGTTTCCCGCTAATCGCTGTTGAAGATGTCCGTTGAGATGAATTCCTTCAACTTGCGAAAGCTGTTCCCACAATCTTTGTCTTAATTGGGTGAGACGTTGGGTTTCTGTCTCTTGTTCAGTCAAAGCGATTTCTACAGCTTTCCCAAAGCCGACAATTTGCGGTGTATACAATGTACCAGAACGCATCCCCCGCTCATGTCCGCCGCCGTGCTGCTGGGGAGCCAGTTGTACTCTAGGATCGCGTCTGCGGACGTAGAGCGCTCCAATGCCTTTGGGCCCATATACTTTATGTGCTGTTAAAGACATCAAGTCAATTTTCATCGCTTGCACATCTAAAGGAATTTTACCAATAGCTTGGGCAGCATCGGTGTGAAATGAGATTTGGCGATCGTGGCACATTTCCCCAATTTCTGCTAAAGGCTGTAACACACCAATTTCGTTATTTGCAGCCATCACCGAGACTAAAATCGTTTCAGGGCGGAAAGCTTTTTTTAACTCAGTTAAATCAATCAATCCATCTTTTTGGACAGGGAGAATAGTAATTTCAAAACCGAGACTTTTTAAATAATTACAAGGGTCAATTACTGCACTATGTTCAGTGGCAACAGTAATAATATGCTGACCTTTTTTAAAATAAGCTTCAGCAACACCTTTTATCGCTAAATTATTTGCTTCTGTTGCACCACTGGTAAAAACAATTTCTTCTGGCGTGGCGTTGATTGCTCCTGCTAAAATTTCTCGCGTTTGCTTCACAGCAGCTTCTGCTTCCCAACCATAAACATGACTAATACTTGCTGGGTTGCCAAATTTCTCTGTGAAGTAGGGAAGCATTGCTGCTAGTACCCGTTCATCTACGGGTGTAGTAGCGTGACAATCAAGGTAAATAGGACGAATAGACATAATTATTAACTTAAACTTTGACTCAAATTTTTTAATACACTTAGAACCTGATACAGTTCACTTTCTCGTTTCAAAAGTGTAAATTGGTCAGATATAGCATACTTTGGCTGATTCTTTTTGGTAAGTTTCAGAAAAATAAAATCACCACCATTACTAAAAATTTGCTTACCTATTAATTTAAATTTGACATACGACTAGATATAAAGATCGCAGATAATTAATTTAAAACTTGACCTATTTTTTTTAATATATTCAAAACTTTATATAATTCATTCTCACGTCTATATAAAGTGAATCTATCAGATAAAGCATACATTGGTTTATCTTGTTTTATCAACTTAATAAATTGGAAATCTTCTCCATTCATTACCAAGGAATATGCAGGATGCTCAGGCTGAGGATTTGCCAGCATATAAGTTAGTGCTTGAGGAATCGCCTTTGCCAAGGAAAAACTAGACCTTTTAGATTCAATTATCAGTAACCATAGCCGATCTTGGAGAACTAGGACATCAATTTTTCCTTTAATAATTTCTTTAGTATCTTCGGTAGTTACTTCATTATCAATGATAAAATTTTCACTAATTTCTACACTTTCTTCAGTAGCAATATAAAAAGGAGAACGATAAAAACCAGCTAAATCTAGCAACGGAGATAATACTACCAATTTTACTGCTTCTTCTAAAAGAGGAGCATTTTCAAGCACGTTAAGATAGTTATTTTTAACTCTGTCTAAATATTGTTTTTCTAACTCGGAAATTTCAGGGATATAGTCAAACCACTCTGTAAAAAATTGCTCATCTTCAGATTTATAGAGAGCAAATTTTTTCTTTAAGTAGGCAAGAGTAACATTTTGGGCTTGGATGACTTGAATCATGTTTATTCCTGACTTTAATTATCACCCTAGCAGTTTCTAGCATCCAGCCGCCTTACGTGGCTGCTAATTCTCGTAATTTAGTTAAAACTGCTTGAGCGTGACCTTTGGTTTTTACGTTGGGCCAAGTATAGACAATAATTTTATCAGGTGAAATTAAAAAGGTTGACCGAGCAACACCCATATATTCTTTACCCATAAATTTTTTCAATCGCCAAGCGCCGTAGGCTTCGATTAAAAGATGTCCTGGGTCGCTTAAAAGGGCGATCGACAAGTTATGTTTGCTGATAAATTTACAATGGGATTTACCCAAATCTGGACTGACACCTAAGATTTTCGCTCCCAGTTCGCTGAAGTCTTGATACAACTCGGTGAAATCTTTCGCTTCGGTGGTACAGCCGGGTGTATCATCTTTGGGGTAGAAGTAGAGGACAACCCACTGACTGCTGAAGTCGTCGAGAGTGACTGAATTGCCATTTTGGTCAGGGGTAGAGAAATCTGGCGCTGGTTGTCCGACTTGGGGAATGTTGCTCATGATGGGGTGTGAGAGATTGTGTAAGCGTAGCTCATCGTGAATATCGCTTTAGAATTGTACATATATTGAGCAAGCAATCTTATTTACTTGTGTGATGAATTTCTCGGCAGTGTTCAGATTGGCATAAATAGGGCTGTGTTTTTAGTTTGAAGCTATTGTATTCGCCACACTTTGATTGTGGAGTCCCGACTACCGCTAACCAAGGTTTGTCCGTCTGGGCTAAATACCAAAGATGTAACAGCATCTGAATGCCCAGTGAGAGTATAAATTTCTTCACCAGTGCTTAAATTCCAAAGTTTAATCTTTTCGTCACTACTACCACTAACCACAGTATTTCCATCTGGACTTATTGCCACAGAATTGACAGCATCTAAATGCCCAGTAAGAGTAAAACTTTCTTCTTTTGAGTTCATATTCCATATCTTAATAGTTCTGTCATTGCTGCCGCTAACCATAGTATTTCCATCTGGACTGATTGCTACAGAATTGACAGCACCTAAATGCCCAGTAAGAGTACAAATTGACCATATCTTAATACTTTTGTTTTCACTACCGCTAACAAGGGTTTTCCCATCTGGACTAATTGCTATTGTAAATACTGGACCTGAATGTATGTTAAGAGTACGAACTAAATCGTTATTATTTAGATTCCATACCTTAATATCACTACTGCTGCTGAACAAGGTTTGACCATCTGGACTAATAACTAGAGCAAAAACTTGGTACGAATCCTCTGTAAAAGTATGAATTTCTTCGCCTGTAGTTATATTCCATGCTTGTATTATACCTTTACTACTACCACTAAATAAAGTATGTCCATCTGGACTAATTGCCAGACATCTAACTACGTTTTGAACTAGAGTAATAGTAAAACTTTCATCTCCATTATTAAGGTTCCACACTTTAATTGTCATGTCATTACTGGCACTAATTAAAGTCTGTCCATCTGGGCTAATGGCTATTGAATTAATCCAGCCAGAGTGACCAAAGTACCAACTTCCAAGAGTATATTCTAGAACAATCCTTGGTTTATTGATTGTAGATATCTGGTTATATGACTTCGACTGATATAACTTGAGAGGATATAAAGTCTCAGAAATTTCTGCTAACTTTTGTAAAATTACCTGGGTATCGGCTGGACGCTTATTAATTGGACGTGCAATCAATTTATCTATCAAATCTGCTAGCGAAGCAGATATTTTAGGGGCTTTCTGTCGCCAATCCTCTAACTCATCTGTGTATATATCATGGTTATATTGATCGCACAGGTCAAAAGGATGTATTCCTGTTATAAGATGGACAAAAGTACGACCCAAGGCAAAGAAATCTGACTGCTGAATGGCACTTCCAGTTGCTTGCTCTAAAGGCGAGTAACCATCACTAACCGCTCTCGTAACCTGTCCAGCCAATTTTTTTTGTTCGTATGTTTTACTAATTCCTCTTGCGATACCAAAGTCGATTAACACCAGTTGCCCATTCGGTTGAAGCATGATGTTAGATGGTTTAATATCTCGATGAATCAACTGCTGTTGATGTACTTCATGCAATGTGTTTACCAGTTGGTTTAACCAATCAACTGCAAGCTTTTCACTAATGGGGCGATTGCCTCTTTTTTGTAGCCACTCATGTAAATTTTCTCCCTCAATTTTCTCCATTACTAAACAATGCACTGGCTGTTGAATATTTATAGGAAAAAATGTGAAATATTCTTCCCCTTGTGGAACACCTGGATGATTAAGCTTACTTAAAACCTCAGCTTCACGCTGGAATTGTTCTACAGCCTTAGCATCATTTTTCTTCTCTTCCTTAAGAACTTTTAAAACTTTGGCTATATCACTGCGATCTCTAACTTCATAAATGTCACCGTAGCCACCTTTATCACTCAGTAAATGAGTTACCCGATAGCGTCCTTCTAATAGCAATTCAGAGCCACAGCTTTGACAGCGTAGTAGATTATCAGGGTTGTCAGTATTTTGGCAGTTAGGATTGATGCACAGACTCATCGTTTTGAAAAGTGACAGATTTATCTGATATCTTAGCTTTACTTACTGATAAGCTGGAGAAAATAGGCATCAATGCGATGCACTCATTCATCTTTGCCTAAGTTCTCTCATGAGAGTGAGAGCGATCGCTTATATTTAAGCGCGATAATAATGACTTAACCTACAAGTATTTTTGTTTATCTATTCTTACTTTTCAAAGTTCAAATGCCTAAAGATATGCAACGCGAATTTACCAACCGCGATGAGTTGGTAGCCTACCTGCGCGAACAATTCCCAGGTGCAGCAGAACGCGATGACCACATCAGTGAAACTCTAGGGGGACGCAAAGCAGCACAAAACGCGTTGGAAAAAATTGACCCAGTAAGCTACGCCCAAACACGTAATTTTTTCGCAGGTGCAGTCACGCGTCTTTCACCTTACATCCGCTATGGCGTTTTGAGTTTGCGAGAAATTCGAGATTATGTCCTTGAACGGGTACAGCAACAAAACGATGCTACCAAACTAATTAACGAGTTAGGTTGGCGCGACTATTGGCAACGGTTGTATATAAAGTTAGGGAATGAAATCTGGAAAGACCAGGAAGAGTACAAAACTGGTTATACTGTGGGCGAATATGCACCCGAATTGCCGCAAGATATTAGAGAAGGAACTACAGGCAGAGTTTGCATTGACAGTTTCAGTCGTGATTTGAGAGAAACTGGCTATCTACATAACCACGCACGAATGTGGCTAGCTGCTTATATTGTCCATTGGCGGCGTATTCGTTGGCAAGCTGGAGCTAAGTGGTTTCTCGAACACCTTTTAGACGGAGATCCTGCTAGTAATAATATGTCATGGCAGTGGGTTGCTAGCACCTTTAGTCATAAACCGTATTTTTTCAACCGTGAAAACTTAGAACGCTACACTAAAGGCATTTATTGCCAGAAATGTCCCCTCTATGGTCATTGTGATTTTGAAGGCAGTTATGAAGAATTAGAACAGCGACTTTTTCCCAAAGGTGAATTTAGCAAACAAGCGAATAGCCAAAGTTGGCAACGGGGAAAGAAAGGTAAAAAATGAATAAACCAATTGTTTGGGTACATGGAGATTGCCTCAGTCCAAATAATCCCACATTGCAAAAATACCCTGATGCCCCAGCTATCTGGGTTTGGGATGAGGCTTTGATAGAGGAATGGCAATTGAGTCTTAAACGTCTGACTTTTATCTACGAATGTTTGCTAGAGTTACCTGTTGTTATTCGCCGTGGCAATGTGGCACAAGAAATTTTAGCTTTTGCTCAAGAACATGATGCTAATTTAGTTGTCACAGCCAATAGTCCTAGTCCCCGGTTTGATGATATCTGTAATCAAATGGAGTGTTCTATAGCAGTGGAAGTGTTAGAGGTAGAACCATTTTTTGGCTATGACGGCTATATTGACTTGAAACGGTTCTCGCGCTATTGGAAAGTAGCTCAAAATTATGTTTATCAAAAGCCTTCACCCTAAATTCCTCTTATAAATTGGGCTACGGTGTACACACATCTTGGTAATGAAGCCCAAACTCTGGATTTACCCCCTTAATCCTCCCGATGCATTGGCTACGGTGTACACACAAGTCACCAGTTTTATCCCAATACGCTTGGGATAAGCCAGAAACCTCTCATGTAGAGACGCGATTTATCGCGTCTAAAAAACTGACACGTTACAGAGACGCGATAAATCGCCGTCTCTACAAAGAATGGACTCGTCAATTATTCCAATACAGACTACTATTTCCGACTTGTGTGTACACCGTAGCTTGGCAAGGGGGAGTTAGTTATAATTCCCAAATCTATGCAGAAAACCCAAAACCCCTCCCCTCTCCCCCTCTGCCCCTCTGCGGTCTTAATGATAAGTCTTTAACCGGACATGATATTAGAAGGAACTTGTCTGTACACCGTAGCCCAATTTGGAAGAGGGACTTTGAAATTGGCTCCCCTGCTCCCGATTTGGGTGAAGGGGTTGGGGGATGAGGCAGTTAATCTTAGTTAAAAGATTTTGATTTTTTAACTAAGATTAACTCATAAGCTAATTGCAACAATTGCTGCAATCATTTAAACGTTTCTTATACATGGAGGAGTAATTGTTGCAAAGTATTAAATCTTTCCAGCACTTGCTTATACATTTCTTGGAAATACTTAAACGTTTCTTATACATGGAGGAGTAATTGTTGCAAAGTATTAAGTCTTTCCAGCACTTGCTTATACATTTCTTGGAAATACTTAAACGTTTCTTATACATGAAGGAGCAATTGTTGCAAACGCTTCAATTTTGGCAACTAGTCTTGCAGGTTAATGAAGTTATGAGTGCTGAGTTGCAAGTGAGATTTTTCACTCAGCAGTATTGAATCTATTGAGGTTTGTAAATAATTTGTATCTCTGCAAGGAATATTCCTTTAGACTGAGTTTCAACTGAAAAAATGTGGGAATAAACACAAATGCATTCGTTAAATATATTTTGTCACGAATCTGTAGTTGCTGTTTCCTTTGTCGCTTGCATTATTGGACTGTTGTTACTGTGGAATAGTAAGCAACAAACAAATGAGATGGAAGAAACAGAGCGAATTCTGTTTAGAATGAGCTTTAGTTACTGGCTAGTTTACTGTGTAGCTTTTGGCATCGAAAAAATAGTTTTACCCGGCTGGGAATCTGTAGTCATGACTTTGAAAATAACTACAGCTCTGTCATATTTCTTAACTTTTTCTTGTATTGTTAGTCTGCCGCTACACAAATTTGCAGTCCATCGGGTTGAGGAATAGTGATTGGGGATTGGGCATGGAGTATGCGGTCAACATCTCATAGCGATCGCTAATGCAGCTTCTAGTCGATCTTGGGGTAAAGTCGTTAAAATAAAGACCTCTTGTACCGTTTTCCCCTGCCGTGCAATGACTTTATAGCCGCCGCGAATGGGTACTGAGACGCGTAGTTGCATTTTTGGACAATGACCCTTCGATCGCCCAATCACTCCCGGCGTCACAGTTTGGATGCCATCTTGCTGACAAAGACGTTCTAAAATCGGGATAAGACCAGAAAGGTGTGTTGAGTGATTCCAAACCAGTCTGGCAGCTTTTTGTGTTCGCGTAGCGTCTCGTAGAGAAGCCGTGCGGAGAGGATCTACGGAGGGTTTGCCCATAATAATTAAGCTGCTTCTAGAGGTGCCATTGTCAAACCTGCTCGGCGCAGCTGCTGGTGATAGAGTTCCGCAGGTTCTTGGGGCCCGACCCAGACGATCGCTTGACCTTCATAGTGTACCTGATTAGTCAAATCCCACGCGCGATCGCCAGTCATTCCCGGAATATATTTCATCAAACATTCAGACACGTGTTGGAATGTATTAAAATCATCGTTTAATACAATCACTTTGTAATTCGGATAAGTCTTACGGATAACTTGATTAGACCGTTCAGGAGCTATAGTTGGTGCTGTGGACATCCCGTAAACATCTGCTGAAAGTGTCATAACCATAAAACAATTGGTCAAGATAATTTTACAAAACTACACTACAAGTAATTAGTTTAATTCATTGTTTAGTTGTCTGTTGTCATTTGTCCGTTGTCATTTGTCCTTTGTCCTTAACCAATGACCAATGATATCGTGTCCGGCTAAAGACTTATCATTTATACCGCACTTCTTGCTGGGGGAAGAGGCTTTTGAGATGATTTTTGCACAGATTCGGTAATCAGAAGTGATTAACCGGACTTGATATGACCAATGACAAATGACAAATGACAAATGACCAATGACAAATGACAATCTATTTCCAATTATCCCAGTTTTCGTTAAAAATAGATGTATCTGGGAAGGCGGTAGGGTTGCCATTTTGTTGCAAAAGCCGTTTGAGTGCTTCTAGTTGTGGCTCTTGTTTAGGTAAATCATCAACTAGTTGGTAAGGTGCGATCGCATTTTTAAGTGCAAAACTAGCAATAGTTCCCGCAGCTGCGCCAGCCGACCATTCAAAGGAGTGTACCCGATAGGCAGCAGCGGCAATATGACTAGTCGCAATACTTTTGCCACCTACGAGCAAATTATCAATTTTCTGGGGAATCATCGCTCTCAAAGCAATTTGAAAGGGATAAGCTTGACCAGCGCCACGTCTTTCGCCTGGACGTTCTGTGTTACCAGGTGCTTGTGGGGGACTATTCACCATGCAAGGATGGAAATCTATGGCGTAGTGACCAATACCTACAGCATCGGGGAAGATGGTAGAACGAGTTCGTCGCATTGCTTTGTCTGGTGCAACTTTACCATCAATTACTGATATTGCTTCTAAACCTGCAACTGCTGCTCGTAAGCGACGATACATATCTGCTGGCAGAGTCTTAGAATAATACTCGTCATTATAATCTCGGCGGGAAATATCAATTTCCCAGATACCAAAACCTCCGGTTTGTCCCCAACTGGGGCGGCCAATAATCCGCCGTCCTTCTCGCATATAGGGATATTTTGATAAACCATGCATTGTCCCCATTGGTGAATTCAAACCGGAAACAAAGCGGTTATTAGTTTGCGGCTGCTTGACACCATCCCCTAGTTGAGAATCCGTAGTGCCAGCTACCAACCAGTAATAGAAAGATAAGGCATTTTCCTCAGCGCTGCGGAGGGCTTCTGTCCGCAGTCCTCCCATCCAACCCCCTGGTTCTAACTGTCCAGTACTTTGTAGCTGTTGACGAGTGTAAATTAGATTATCCTGACCGGTTCCGGGGCGGTAGTCGTTACCCCAAGTCCAGTTTTGCATCGAGATATCCCCTGGTGCAGCCGCAGTAAAACTTACACCGCCAAATTTTGCTGGTTTTCCTTTGTTTGGACTCCAAATGCGCCGATAGCTAAAAACTAAATCAAAGTTAGCCAGTCGCGTTAATTCATAGCTGAAATATGGCGCATATTGTGGATAAAATGCAGGCATTGTCTGCGGTTGCGGTTCCTTAGTGGCCTCCATTGCAAAGGTGTAGGTAAAGCCTTGAGGGCAATAGGGGTCATTATTGGCACTAGAAGCAGAAGGTTCTAGGTAAGAACGGGCATCAATGCCTAATCGGTAAGGGACATCAGCAAGGGCGATAATTTCTCCAGTTTCGCTAGCGTCTACGACATACCATTTAGGAGCATCCTCTTTCGCTGGCTTGGGGATGAAACGGACAATCGTTTTAGTAAACCGAGATGAGTTTTCGTAGCGATAGGCATCTTCAATACTTTGAGATAACGTAAAAGTGTTGAGAGGTGGTGCGCCTTTTGGTGGTTGAGATTGAATTGCGATCGCACTATTAATTATTTTGCCATCAGCAGCGATTTCCAAATCCTTAATAACTGTGTTGGGAAACCATTGCAACTTCCCTTTGCCCTGCTTTTCGGCATCTTTAAGCATCTGGGTCAAAATTGTGTGAGCATCGTGGGGAAGAAAACACGATTCACTTACCCAGCATTCACCAGGGTTAAGCTTACCGTATTTCCGCCCAATGCGGTTTCGCAATTCTAGGTAGCCGCGAGAATAGAATTTCAAAGCTCTTTGAGTTGGGCGTTCATCTAACGCAGATGTCCCTTGAGCAGAAATTTGTCCTCCCAGCCAGTCAGTAATTTCTGTGAGACAAACTGTTCGCCCTGCTAGCAAGCCCTCGTAAGCTGTGGCTACACCAGAAAGTCCACCACCTACAACTAAAATTTCGCAATTTACACTTTTGTCTGGGGTTCTCGGTGGCGCAGCGTTCGTCGGAGACGTTGGCGCAGCCATCGCCCGATCGAATGCGACTAAGCTAGAGATTAAATTAAGACCGATCAACGATGTTAAGCTAAAAGCTACTTTGTGTCTATGCTTCATAGTTAAAAAAACCGCTCCAAATCCTGTGTCACCTTGTAGACGTTAGCATTTAGGAAATGTCTAACTCAAGCAAGAGACGCGATGAATCGCCGTCTCTACAATACGCGATGAATCGTGTCTTTGTGATGATTTCTCACATTTTTGCGATCTATAATTTTCATCAAAAAACCTTAATGGAATCGTATTATAATCACTTCCGCTAACAGGGATGAAAACGAAAGTTGGCATAATAAAATCCCCCCTTCCTCCACTCCCTAAAAGGAAGAATCGGGTTAGAGGGGAATGCCATTGCTCTGACTGGTTAAGAGCCTAGAGGCTGGGAACAAGACGACACAAGCCTTTGGGCTTTTATTGGGATAACTCAGGGTAATATTAGCTTTCGGAAGTTTCCTGAGAGAACTTTTTATGAATAGTTCTTGTGGATTCCCCATCAGCAGCTACTGTGATGAGATAGTCCATTAAACCATCTGAAAAGGGGAGACGTAGGTGGAAAGTACCATCGGGTTTAACTTTGATGGCATGTCCGCCAATGTTTACGTTGGTATTTGGTTGAGTGGCTCCGTGAATAATTAACTCAGCATCAGCCACAAACCAGAAATCTCCGTAAGGACGACTGAATACCCGGACGTTAGCGGAACGAGTTATAAGTAACCAACGTAGTTTACCGCCTTCGGCATCGCCATCAGCAATATAGCCAATTTCAACCATGTAATCGCGATCGCTTACGGGAATCGCCACAAAGCGATCGCGTGCTACTTCTTCAGATTCATACTGCTGGACAAGCTGGGGACTTTGATAACTCAAATCAATGCCGGTGACATCATAGAGTCGCACTACTAATTGGGAACCGCCTTGTTGTCGCAGTGCTTCCGCCTGAGCTTTGGAGATGTGCCAAGAGACATAAGCCCACTTGGGAGTCCGGGGTGTGAGGACAATACTGCTCTCTTCTGGGGCAGTTTCTGCTTCTACATTTGCCCAGCCAACAGCGGTTTCGCTGACTAATGGTACATTTTCACCAGTGGAATCTGTTGTCGACTCTGTAGGCACTGGACTAAAGACACGAACGATCGCAGAACGGGCAATGAATAACCAGCGACCGCCATCAGCGACATAGCCAACTTCAGCTATGTAGTCGCGATCGCTGATGGGAATTTCCACAAAGCGATCGCGTGCTGTCTCTTCACATTCGTACTGCTGGACAAGCTGAGGATTTTGATAACTCAAATCTATGCCAGTCACATCATATAGCCGCACTACCAATTGAGAGCCGCCCTGTTGTCGCAGTGCTGCTTTTTTGGCTTCGGAAACCTCCCAAGAGATTTCAGCCCATTGGAAAGTGCGGGGTGTGAGGACAATACTGCTCTCTTGTTGGACATCTACCAAATCAACATCTGTTTTATCTGCGATTGCGACATCATCAACTACCGGATCTGGATTCACAGGATTGAAGACACGAACAATTGCAGAACGGGCGATGAATAACCAGCGATCGCCATCAGCGAGATAGCCAATTTCAGCTATGTAGTCCCGATCGCCCTGGGGAATGTCCACCAATCCTTCGTTTTCTGTTTCCTCAGATTCATACAGCTTTACCAGCTGCGGAGTTTGATAACTCAAGTCAATGCCAGTCACATCATACAGCCGCACGATCAATTGAGAGCCGCCTTGTTGCCGCAGTGCTGCTTTCTTAGCTTCGGAAATCTCCCAAGAGACATGAGCCGATCCATCAGTATCTGGTGTCAGGACAATACTGCTTTCTTCTTGAGTATCTACCAAACCAATAGCTGTTTCGGCTGCCATTGCCACATCATCAACTATCGGATCTGGATTCACAAGACTGAAGACACGAACAATTGCAGAACGGGCGATGAATAACCAGTGTTCGCCATAAGCGAGATAGCCAATTTCAGCTATGTAGTCGCGATCGCCCTGGGGAATTTCTACAAAGCGATCGTGTGCTGTCTCTGCACATTCATACTGCTTCACCAACTGCGGACTTTGATAACTCAAATCAATACCAGTCACATCATACAGCCGCACTACCAATTGAGTACCGCCTTGTTGCCACAGTTCTGCTTTCTTAGCTGGAGGAATCTCCCAAGAGACATGAGCCGATGTATAAGTATGTGGTGTGAGCACAATACTACTTTCTTCATCTACATCAACTGCGTAGGCATAGCCCGTCGTAGACATCGTCCCATTTGAAGCATCCGCTCCGAAAGTGCTAGCCCAAGCGCCAACTCCCGCGCCCGCTAAAGCTGCGGCTGCGGCCAAATCTGTGGAGTTAGCTTCCCCAACAGTCGGCTCGGGGGGAAGTTCTTCATCTGGCAAAGTTAAAGTGGGTTCGGCTGCGTCCGCTACCACATTCAATGCATCTTTACTCAATACATCTTCTGGAAATTCCGGTAAATCGAGCAGTGAAGATGTATCTGTCGCTGATGCTTCTTCATCGGCTGTCGTTTCGTTAGACTCCGCTAAGGGCAATTCATCTACTGAGGCTGTATCTTCAGTTGAGGTGATACTCTCTAGCCAGTTCAATTCTGCCTGAAGTTCATCATCTACCTCATCTTCACTAATTGCTGTGTCCCAATATCCAAAATCAGATGTTGCTTGTGGCACATCTGGTAATTCTGGGAGTGGGGCTGTCACCTCAGATGAAGGCAGTTCCACATCAGACACTTCTTCTGGAATATTACCTGGGTAAGGATATGAAGTATTTACTACAGCCGCCGGGGCTTCTATATCCCATGCAACTTCATCAGAATCAGGAGTGTATGTCTCCGTATAATTGTTTAGATCGACTGTCTCATCAATTGCATTTTGTTCGGTTTCTTTGTTGTTAAAGGTAGACCAAGTAGCCGTGCCGATGCCTGTTGCTATAGCCGCACCACCTAAAGCTGCGGCTCCTAAGTTGTTATTTTCCGAGTTATTCGCTACGCCCGATGTCGCGCCTTCATAGAGGTTAGAAGTGCCATTACTTGTCTCTTGTACTAAATTTCCTGTCCCCTGAGTAGCATTTTGGTTCAGATCGGATTCTGTTTGAGCGTAGATGTTGAAAGGAGTGCGATCGGGGGTTTCTTGCTCTTCAAAGTGCGGTACTGCCTCCTCCTCCAGCGTCGTTCCATTCAGGGAGGAAACTGTGCTGGCATCGAGCGCCGCCGTTTCTCCATTGGGTGGATGAGGATTTGATTCTGGTAAATTGTCTATTCTCTCGGCGGGCAATGGGGGTTTTTTCAGAATCCACCATAGTACAGAGCCGCCCACAGTTATAAAAAAGACAGGTAGCAGCAACCACAATGGTGTTTCTTTATTTACAATTGGAGCGCTTTGTGTAGGAGCAGCCACAAAGGGCTGTTCGGCAAATGCAGAACTAGTGGCATTGGGGGAAGGCGTAGGCGCTGGTGTCGTTTGGACACCGGATGAAGCTGCAACAGCAGGTTGTAATACACTGGCTGCGATCGCCTCGGCTTCGGCAGCTCTACCTTTTTCTATAGCCTGCTGTCCTGCGGGTGCTAGGGTAAAGCCAAGAAAATCTACTGTGGTTAAACTCTGATCTTTTTTGTAAACGTAAACTAAAGGTTGCGAGAAGGGATATCTGGCATCAGCTGGCAAGGCTTGATGTAATTGCAGAACTCGCACACCTTTCAACTTCGACACCTGATTAGCTAACACATAGCTGATGCCGTCTTTGCCCAGTTGTTTGATGATTTCTGCGGTATTGTCGTCAGTTACTTGGGTAGCATTAGCACCTGTAGCAAATTCAGCAGTTTTGAAGGCTGGATAAGTACGAAAAGTATTGCGAGTTTCGCTCGTGTTTGGGCGATCGATTAATCGAATCTTCCCTGAAGGCCCTCCCAGTTGCGACCAATTTGTAATTTGCCCCCGAAAAATCCGGGCGAATTGCCTACTAGTCAAGCTTCCTTTGAAAGGATTGTCTGCACCAACCACGATCGCAATCTTCTCACGCTGCAAACGAACTTGTTCTAGTCCTTGAGCTTTTTCTGCTGGCGTCAACCCGCGCCCCATTGCGACTATATCGATTTTGCCATCTAGCAAATCTTTCAGCGCTTTCTCAGTGCCGTTAGCAGCAACTTCAACCTTTTTATCGGCAAACTGTTTTTCAAAACTTTCTTTCAGGCTTTGGTTGATTGCACTCAAGCTACTGGAACCGTCAATCCGCACTATCGGTTCATTCCGCACTGTTTGTGGCAGTGGCGAAGAGGTAGCTTCAGGTGTAGATTGTGCCAGCATCGGTGCTGATACCACCAGAGATGCTGCCATCGGGGTTGTAGCTAAGGCAACCCATAATAACAGTCTGACTATCAAAGTATCTTTTTTTTCTTGTTGCCACATAAGCCCCTTAATTAAAGTAAAAAATAGAAAGTCTGCCAGTCCTAAATCGCGATCTTTAATAAAGATTATGGAGGAGACGCGCTAATTATACATCTGAGTTATCTTTAGTTCTAATTACTTCAAAGCACTTATGCTGATTTATACTTCGCTCTAGCTTGGATAGCATGATAATTTATACTCTAATTGCCAAAGTCTGTTTACTATAAATTCTTCTAAGTTATATTGCAACTTATACACAAGTTGGGAGTTTATGACCGCGATTATGAATTATTGAATTACTAAAACTGGTAAAGTGTAGCAAATTCAATATTATTTAACAATATTATTTTCAGTAGTTCTGAGTGCTGAGTGCTTAAATGAATACTTATTGTTCAGCACTTATTTGAGATAACAATGACAATCTGGCTTATCAATCAATGACTCAACCAAAGCATTTAGGGCAGTTGCAGCTAAAGCACCACCTCCCAAAGTCCCTTCAACTGTAATATAAGGTATCCCTTGTTGCCTCAGTTGTCGCTTGGCTGCGGGAGCATGACTAAAGCCAATGGGCATTCCAATTACTAATGCAGGCTGAATTTTTTGGTTGGCAATCGCCTCACAAACTTCTACAAGCACTGAGGGAGCATAACCAACTACCAACACACAACCCCTACTTACTTGCAGCAATTTTTCTCGCCATTCTCGATGTTGCCAAAAAGCAACTTCGGCTTCTGTGGCAGTAGTAATATGGGGATTATCAATTAAAGTTTCGGTGCGGCATCCCAAGTGAAGTAATCGGGTTTGATCCAAAGCAGCAGCAACCGTTTGGGTATCGACAACAATTTGACAGCCTGAAGATAAAGCTTCTCGACTAGCTGCGATCGCATCTCGACTCAATTTAATAAAAGATACTAAACTGACATCGCCACAAGCCAAAACCAACTGAGAAATTAAATGCTGTTCAATTTCCGAACGGTGAGACAGATCGGGTAGTAAGCGTTGTAGCGATTCAGTAAAAGCTTCCGAGTGGGTATGAATTTCAGCATCCAAGCCACTCCAAAGATTTTCCAATCCTCCCAATCCGGCTTGGGTTTCAACATCAAGTAACTTCAGTTGCGCCAAAACTTCCGCTTGGATAATTTGACAATGGCGATCGCGCCCCAATAATCCTTCTAATGCTGATGCAGTTTGCCGCAGTTGAGAAATTTGTTGCATCACCGCGCGATATTGCTGCTGAAGTTGTCCCATGAGGTTAACCGTTGTGTCGGCTTCTGGTTCCACTTCCAAAATATTGCGGATATGATTTAGCTGAAACCCTTGCTGCTTAAGTGCGACAATCCGTTGTAACCTGAGAACATCTGTTTTGGTGTAGAGACGGTAATTGCTACGCGATCGCACTGCTTGGGGTAACAGTCCCAATTGATGATAATGTCGCACCATCCGCGGAGTCAAACCACCGCCAACTGCATCAGTAAGTTCTTTAATAGTTAAGCAACCAGCATTCATGATTTACTATAATAACGGCAAAATTCTTTGTAATTCTCCACAAGCCGCCAGAAGAGATGGCGGTGCATTTTCATCTAAACTCCCTTGAGAACACTGGTTTGCTAATTGTTCAACACCGGGTTTACAGATTGCCTCATTTTTAGGGAATTTTGGATATTTGGATTTTTCTGCTTCTTCTTCAACAACTTCTCCTGTTCGTAAATAATGTATCCAAGTTTCGATATTTCTTTTTGGCACGAAGATTGCTATTTTCTCATCAGGCTTACGAAGTTCCTGTGAATTTTCTATCAATGCATTATCTAATTCTTTCAGTGTTGCCTTTACTGTCGCAGTATCTGCATCAATCAATACTACTAGCATTCCTGAACGATAGTTTTTTCGCCGGTATTCTTTAACCTCTGCTGCATAATGTTTTCTAACAAACTGCTCTCCTGCACCTTTACCTGTTGGGGAAGTCCTAATTGTGACGTTTTTTGGATTTATATTAAAGCCTCGCTTTTTTAAAAAATGGTATGCAAAAACTTGCTGTTGTAGATCCTCACACAAAATTACTATCTGTACTCTATTCTGGGTCATACAGCCAGCCCCGTGCAATCAGTTCTGAAATTGGTAATCCTGAATTTTCAGCTTCCTGATTACTAATTGGTTTTACTCTTACAGGTGCATTACTTTGACGCTCAAACCAATAACCTATAGGTGAAGTTAAAAGATAATTAATTAGTACAGGATGATGTGAAATTAGTAAAGCTTGTATTTTTCCGTCAATACAAAAATCATAAAGTTGAATTAGCCAAGGTTGAATTTCCGGCAGAGCTAAAAAATTCTCTGGCTCATCAATACAAAGTGTATAATCTTCAGATTCAGTGCAATAGAGAATGGTATACAGAGCAATAACTACTTTTTGACCATCAGATAATTCACCAAAGCGATAATCAATAATATTTTTCCTCTCTTCATCTGTTGAAAATCGTAATTTTAGAATTCGATAGTTTTCACTAAATTGTTCAAATTTAAAACTTACAAAACCATCTAATACATCTTTTAGAATATTTATCAGTTCAGCAATTTTACCCTGATCTTGGGAAATGTAGCGATACCAAGAAACAAAATTTTCCATTCTACAAGTCAATTGTATTTCTTCATGTTCACTACCATCGACCATCAAACTAGGAACTATTTGGACAATAATAAACTTTTCTAGACGTTTTTTGAACCAAGTCAACTTTGTATTATCATCTCTTGGCATTATTAGGGACAGTATAGACTGCGACCAATCAAAATGATATCTTGAACTAGGTAAATAATTATTATCAAAAATTTCAACTTCGCCCATCTCAAACTTTAACAAAGCTTTGTTATCAAACCGCAAACGCTCATACCAAACATAGCTTTTTCCTTGATGGTGTTCAATGGCAAGTTCATATTTGTAATTACCACCATTACCAGCAATATCTAGATCAAAACGTTGAAGAGACAGAGTTTGCCAACGGGTACAATCAGAAGGTTTAAAAATGCCCTCTACTTTACTATCACCACTTACAAACGTTTGAATTTTCCGCAAGACTTCAAAAACTGTTGATTTACCTGTTCCATTACCACCAAGAAACAGGTTAATCGAGTCAAAATTCATCTCAAAATTTACCAAACCGCGAAAGTTATCAATATATATTCGCTTTAGCATAGATTTTTCCTATTAGTGCAACTTTAAACGTAACAGTTAAATCGCCGCATTTACCCACATCCCGCTTTTGAAAAACACTCAAAAAACACAGATAAAGATTTACTCTGTGTACCTCTGCGCTTCCCTCAGCGCCCCTTTGCGTTTCAAAATCATTATAAACCTTGACATTAACATTAATGTCAAGGTTTAGCCTAAGAAAGCCCCTGTTAATTCACCTCTCATGCTCTACCCCCAACGTTTCAGCCAATTTACCAGAGAACACGCAGATACCTTAGCAGCCCTTTTGTGTGGATTCCTATTATTACTCGGATGGTTTGCCTTGCATTTTGGTTGGTTGGGATTGGCATTCCTGCTGCTACCCGCCGCTTATGTAATTGGCGGTTACGAAAGTGCGCGGGAAGGATTAACTACCCTCTTCAAAGAAAAAGAACTCGATGTCGATTTGCTGATGATTGTCGCCGCCATTGGTGCTGCTAGCCTCGGCTTATGGCGAAGAGAATATCATCTAATTATTGATGGGGCAATTTTGATTCTGATCTTTGCCATCAGTGGCGCATTAGAAGGCTATGCAATGCAGCGAACTGAGCGGAGCATCCGCAGTTTGATGAGCCTAACACCAGATACAGCAAGAGTTTTACTTCAAGGCAGGGAAGAAGAAATTCCTATCAGTCAGCTAAAAGTGGGTGATGAGATTGTCATCAAACCTGGAGAGCTAATTCCTACTGATGGAATAATTTTATCTGGTTACAGCACCCTCAATCAAGCTGCGATTACAGGCGAGTCTTTACCTATAGAGAAAACAGTGGGCGCAGAAGTATTTGCTGGTACACTCAACGGTTATGGTGCATTGCAGATTAAAGTACACAAACCAGCCCAAAGCAGTTTAATTCAGCGGGTGATTCGTTTGGTAGAACAGGCGCAGACAGAAGCACCACCTTCCCAAGAGTTTATTGATCGCTTTGAAAAGGGATATGCCAAAGTCATTGTAGTAGCTGGGATATTGCTGTCAACTTTACCGCCATTTCTTTGGGGTTGGGATTGGGAAACAACAATTTATCGCGCCCTTACTTTCTTGGTGGTGGCTTCTCCCTGTGCCTTGATGGCTGCAATTATGCCCACCCTACTTTCGGGAATCGCCAATGGTGCAAGACAGGGGATTTTGTTTAAGAATGGGGCGCAGTTGGAGAAGATTGGCAAAGTCCGTGCGATCGCATTTGATAAAACTGGTACTCTAACAACAGGACAGTTGCAGGTATGCCAAGTAGTTTCAGTTAGTAAATACACTAGAGATGATGTATTAAAAACTGCCGCCAGTCTCGAAGCATCTTCCGAACATCCCATCGGTAAGGCAATTGTACAAGCGGCTAGTGATTTAAATTGGGTTGCTGCAATCGAAGTACAAGCCTTACCTGGAAAGGGAATTGTCGGAATTGCTCAAGAACAACAGGTAATTGTCGGGAATGCCATTTTTATGCAGCAGTATGTCACAAATTTACCTAAAGAATTGCGAGAAATGGCTCAATCTTTGGAGCAAGAAGGTAAAACTGTCGTTTGGGTAGCACAGGAAGGAGGGGGAGCAGGGGAGCAGGGGGGCAGAGGGGCAGAGGTGATGGGTGTAATTGCGATCGCAGATGAGGTGAGAGTCGAAGCCGCCGCAACCATCAGTCGATTAAAGCAACTGGGAATTGAACAAATTGTCATGTTAACCGGAGATAATCAGGAAACTGCTCGCAGTGTTGCCAAAGCAGTCGGAATCGATCGGGTATATGCCCAACTTCTACCAGAAGATAAGCTGGATGTTATCCGCCGTTTACAGCAACAATATCAAACAGTTGCAATGGTAGGCGATGGAATCAATGATGCACCAGCTTTAGCGCAAGCATCCGTGGGTATAGCGATGGGAATATCTGGGAGTGATGTGGCATTGGAAACCGCAGATATAGTACTGATGGCAGACAGGTTAGAAAAAATTGCTGTAGCGATGCATTTGGGCAGGCGATCGCAACTCATAGTAAAACAAAATATAGTTGTAGCGTTGAGTTTCATTATGTTGCTTTTAGTCGGCAACTTTCTAGGAAATATTAACCTACCTATCGGCGTTATTGGCCATGAAGGTTCCACAGTATTAGTTACCCTCAGTGGACTAAGATTATTGAAATAAGATTAGAACGCCAGATGAGCAACAAAACCCAGATATAGAGACGCGATTTATCGCGTCTTAAAAGAGCAGAAATACCCAAAATCACTGAAATTGATGAATTAGAAACTTTCATCGGGTCAAAAAAAACAAAATTTGACGTATGGAGTGTTACCAATACTCAATTCGTATTAGACGTAAATTATTATTTTTACTTCTTAACTTTTAACTCCTAATATCAAGTCCGGGTAATTAGTTATGATTTCCACAATCATTGCACCCCACCCCCAGCCCCTCCCCGCAGGCGGGGAGGGGAGGCAAAGCGTAGCTTTGGCGAGGGTGGGGTTCTTCGGGTTTAATAAGCAATCAAGCGGACATGATATAACTCCTAACTCCTAACTCCCAACTCCTAACTCTTACTCATGCAAACCGATCCAAAACCAGGAACACTTTACGTTGTCGGCACACCAATTGGCAACCTGGAAGATATCACCTTTCGGGCAGTACGAATTTTGCAAACTGTGGATATCATTGCTGCGGAAGACACGCGTCATACAGGGAAACTGCTACAACATTTTCAAGTTAAAACACCCCAGGTGAGTTACCACGAACACAATCGTACCAGCCGTATTCCAGAATTATTAGAGCATTTAGTTAATAATAAAGCGATCGCTCTGGTGAGTGATGCTGGGATGCCAGGAATTTCCGATCCTGGATATGAACTGGTAAAAGCCTGCATTGAGGCGGGAATTCCAGTAGTTCCGATTCCTGGCGCTAGTGCAGCAATTACCGCTTTGAGTGCAGCTGGATTACCAACAGACCGGTTTGTCTTTGAAGGCTTTCTCCCAGCGAAAACTCAACAGAGACAAGAACATTTAGAATCTCTGCAAACAGAATCTCGCACCTTGATTTTCTACGAATCGCCGCACCGTTTGCGAGATACTTTGCAAGATTTAGCTCTTGTTTGGGGAAACGATCGCCAAATTGTGCTAGGACGGGAGTTAACTAAATTGTATGAGGAATTTTGGCGGGGGACAATTGCCGAAGCGATCGCTTACTACACTCAACGAGAACCCCAAGGTGAATATACATTAGTAGTAGCGGGAATTCCAGCCAGTCAGCCCCAACTGACACAAGAAGAATTGAAAGCTGAATTGAAACAGTTAATTAGTCAAGGAATATCGCGATCGCAAGCTAGCCGTCAGTTAGCAAAATTTACTTCCCTTCCCCGTCGCCAACTATATCAACTAGCTCTTTCTATAGTCTCCAGTTCTGAGCTTTGAACGGCTGATATCGCTTTTTTGAAAATCAAAAATCTAAATTTGAAATGTATATATTTCTTTATTTTTTCTTCCTTTTCTGTCCTTCTCTACGAGATACTACGCTTACCCATACAGGGAAGTAAGCTACACGTCGTGTCTCAGATAGAATGCGGTTAGCTTCCTTATCTACATCTTATATGATGTCAAATTGGACTGCTATACAAACACTTGAATGTACAGAATGTGACTAATTTGTATATTCATCCTCAAAGATGACTTGGCGAATATTCAAATGATATCTAAAGATTTATGATATTAGTTCTCTAGATAGATCGGAAATTTTGGAGGCAAACTTTAATATGAAATTAGTCAAACGCAAACAAAGCAGATTTTCAGTGAAGGAGAAATTCGATGACTAACATTATTGCTTGGCTGGTTTTGGGTTTAATCGCAGGTGCGTTAGCGAAGTTATTTTATCCTGGAACCCAAGGTGGCGGTATTATCTCTACCATTGTATTAGGAATCCTGGGAGCCGTATTCGGTGGTTATTTGGGTCAAGTATTACTAGGAAGTAGTTCGGCAGCAGCTGCATCTGTAGGAGCTTTATCTCTGGGAAGCATTTTATTTGCTGTTATTGGTGCAATGATACTAATTTTCCTTTGGGGTTTACTGACTCGTCGAGCTGTGTAATTACCTCAATTTCAGGTAACAATTTTGGGAATCACTTCTAACTGCAATAAACCGATAAAATGACATTAGAAAAAGAGCGAAGAACTATAGGAGTTTTCGCTGGGTATTCCGATGCACAATTGGTACTAAAGGAACTAAAAGCCGCTAATTTTCCAATGGAGAAAGTTTCTGTTATTGCACGGAATACAGAAGAACAAAGTGATATTGCTGGTGTTGAAATCATCGAAAACACTGGCAATACATCCTCAGAAGATGCTGCTGGAGCCTTTAGTAGTGATGCTTTAGATGGTCTTACTGGTTTATCAGTCGATCTAGTCCTCTTGGTAATTCCTGGTATAGGCCCAGTCATCTTAGCCGGAGCGGAAGTAACTGCGATCGCTACCACTTTAGCAGGTGGTTTGTCCGGTTTGTTCCTAAGTTTAGGAATTGCTGAAAAGCAAGCACAGGGTTATAGCGATCTTGTCTGTAAGGGTTACTATTTGGTGATAGTAACCGGTATAGACATAGAGATTCGTCTCGCCAAGAGAATTTTTAATCGCCGTGATATTCAACAATGGGGAGTCTTTGAGCCATACTCAACCCCAAATAATCGCTATAAACACGCACTTGGTGTTTTTTATCAGCGTCAAGACGCAGAAAGAGCGCTTACTGAACTGAGAACTGCTGACTTCCCAATGAGTCAAATATCAATAGTTGTTAAAAATACAAGCAACTTTAGTGATATTTATGAGGTAGACATCAGCACTTCTCAAGATAAATATACTACTTTAGGACTTTCTGATGAGTTAGCTAGATATTATGAACGTCATCTGACTCTTGGTCATTACTTATTAGTATTAAAAAGCACTGATATCTATGTAGCAGGCGCAAGAGCTATTTTAGAGAGTAACAAGATTCAACATTTTAGTATTTATAGTCAATCTGAACTAGATGCGGCTAGAAGCGATCGCCAGGTTATTACCAACTTCTAGTTAATCCTCAAGTTAATATTAATAGTTTTTACGACTTACTAACAGCTTACAATTTTAGTAATACATTTGTACTGTAAATTATATACTTCTATGGGTATAGGTTGTATTTTTAACCCTTAAGTTTGCTGTGGAATTAATGCTGCTTGCGATCGCTAAGGTTACGGTTGCTCTGTAGATTGATGTACAATGGCATAGATGTTATATTCAACCGCAAAATCCACTATATTATCTAGTGTCTAGATAAATATATTATGTTTTAATTAATTTAATTTTCCCGATTCGGCTGTTTAATTTTACTATCCAGTCTTTTTGTTGATTTCAAAGTTATTGAACCATTACAATATAAATTTAAAATCCCATTTTTTAGCTAATGTTAAATTTAGAATCTAAGCAAAAATTTTCCTTATTCACGGTCAATATTAAATTAAAAATATAATAAAGTAGTTGCTTATTTTGAAATAAGTTATGCTATTGAATGAATGATTGCCAAAATATTAGATAAAAATATTAGTATTTAGATATATACTTATTTAAGTATTCGTTACGTTTCTAAAAATTTAGGATACAAATGATAGTAGTTAGTGTGCAAAAAATTAGATATATCCTAGATAAACTAAATATCACCCCTTGATTTTGCATAGCCAAAACATAATTAAAATAGTCTCAAAAACAGAAATAATTTGAATACCTGCCTGGAGTAATGTTAAACCGTTTGAAGATTGGACCCAAGATTGGAGTAAGTTTTGCTTTGAGTTTGGCAACTCTGACCACCATTGGTCTAATCTCCTACCAAAGCACCAATGAGCTAATTGAAACTTCGCGCAAAGAAAGCCATACTTACCAAGTGTTAAGTCAGCTTGAAGACCTCAACTTGCAACTGACAAATGCTGAGACAGGGCAACGCGGTTACATTATTACTGGAGAACAGCGCTATTTAGAACCTTATAACGCTGCCATTCAAGTACTAAATCAAAAAGTTAGGGAAATTCAAAGGTTAACGGCAGATAACCCCAACCAACAAAATCGGCTTGATATTTTGCAGCCACTACTAACCGAGAGAATGGCTGTAATGAAAGAAGTCATAGAGCTACGGCAAAGCCAAGGCTTAGAAGCTTCTCAGAAAGCAGTTCTCACAGACCAGGGTAAGCAGCTGATGGATAATATCCAGAAAGTTATCCAGGCGATGAAAAATGAAGAGAATGCGCTGCTAAAACAGCGTTCTGAGAAAGCACAGGCAGCTGGTCGGCAAACCCTCGCTAGCATAGTCTATAGTATTCCCTTCTTTTCTTTGCTCTTAGCTTTGATTGGCTTCACCCTGACCAGACATATTTCAGTACCCCTGAAGCAAGTTTCTGATTTAGCAGAAAAAATGGCAGATGGGGATTTATCGGTAAGTTTAGCAGATAGCGATCGCCAAGATGAAATTGGTGTGTTGACACGCACCTTTAACCAGATGATCGTTAATCTGCGAAATACAACTCAAAAAAATGAGGAGCAAAACTGGCTCAAATCTAACTTAGCTGAATTTACCCAGATGCTCCAAGGGCAAAGAAATCTGGAAAGCGTGTCTAATCTGATTTTGTCGAATTTAGCACCACTAGTTGGGGCCTCACAGGGCGTTTTTTATGTGATGGACTCCATAGACGACCAGCCTGTGCTGAAGTTGCTGAGTGGTTATGCTTATAAAGAGCGAAAAAATCTAGCAAATCAGTTTCGTTTGGGTGAGGGACTGGTGGGACAATGCGCCCTAGAAAAACAAAGAATCCTCCTCACAGAAGTTCCCAGTGACTATATCCGCATCGCTTCTGGCTTGGGAGAAGCACCACCGCTAAATATTATTGTCTTGCCCATACTATTTGAGGGGCAGGTAAATGCTGTAATTGAACTTGCCTCTTTTGGGCCTTTTAACCAGTTGCACCTAACATTTTTAGAGCAATTGAGTGAAAATTTGGGTGTATTTTTAAATAACATCGCCTCACAATTGCAAACACAGCAACTACTTGAAGAATCTGTTGCTTTAACAGAGGAACTGCAAACCCAGCAAGAAGAACTACAGCAAAGCAATCAACGCTTGGAACAACAGACGCAAGAGCTTGAGGAATCACAATTTCTTGTCAAGCAATCTAACGAAGAATTGCAACAACTAAATGAGGAACTAGAAGAAAAGGCAGAATTGTTAGAAGTTCAAAATCGAGAGGTGGCCCGCAAGAACCAGGAAGTTGAGCGGGCGAGGAAGTCTTTGGAAGAAAAAGCTGAACAACTGGCCTTGTCTTCCAAATATAAGTCAGAATTTCTGGCGAATATGTCCCACGAACTGCGAACACCGTTAAATAGCCTATTAATTTTAGCAAGGCTGCTAGCAGATAACTCTCTTAACAACTTGACCGACAAACAGGTAGAGTACAGTCGAACTATTTACTCGGCTGGGACTGATTTGCTGGAATTGATTAATGACATTCTAGATTTGGCAAAAATTGAGTCGGGTACTATGTCGCTCGATATTGAGCAAATTGCTCTTGCAGATTTGGAGACATCTCTAGAGCAGACTTTCCGGCAAGTTGCCCACAATAAAGAAATCAATTTTACTATTGAACGGGATGAGAAGTTACCCCCAACAATTTATAACGACTCTAAACGTCTGCAACAAGTACTGAAAAATCTCCTAGCTAACGCCTTTAAATTTACAGAACAGGGAGGCGTGAAGTTACAAATATTCCAAGTTGATAATTCCACGATCGCTTTTGCCGTCAGCGACACGGGCATAGGCATTCCAGCCGAAAAGCAGAAGATTATTTTCGAGGCATTTCAGCAAGCAGATGGCACAACTAGCCGCAAGTACGGCGGGACTGGCTTGGGCTTGTCCATCAGCCGTGAATTAGCTCAACTGTTGGGAGGGAGAATTGAACTACTCAGCCAACCAGGACAGGGAAGCACCTTCACCCTTTACTTGCCCAAGCAACAGGAAAAGAATGGCCCAAATATCACTACACCATCCCTTGAGCAAACTACTTCTATCCGTACAACATCGACCATAAAAGAAGTTTCGATACTGGAAAACAGACCCACAACCGCGGACATCTCTCCATCAGTGAAAGTACTTCCCAGCTTACCCCACGATATTCCAGATGACCGGGAAATAATTCAATCGGGCGATCGCATTTTGTTAATTATCGAAGATGACGATAAATTCGCCCGTATCTTACTAGATATGGCCCGTCAGCAGGGTTTTAAAACTATTGTTGCTTTACAAAGCAAACAAGGTCTAGCACTAGCAGAACAGTTTAAACCCAATGCAATTATGCTAGATATCCACATGCCAGAGATGGATGGTTGGACGGTGCTGGATCGTCTGAAGCATAAACCAGATACCAGACATATACCAGTACACATACTTTCTGTTGATGAAAGACAACAACGGGGATTACAGCTAGGAGCGATTACCTATCTCCAAAAACCCGTGTCTCCAGAAGCGCTAACTCAGGTATTAACTGAAATTAAAAGCTTTATTGAGCGTCAGGTAAGAAATCTCCTGATTGTCGAAGACGATCCCGTACAAGCCCAAAGTATTATCGAACTGATTGGTAATGGCGATGTCCAGAGTACAGCAGTAGGTACGGGGGCAGAAGCTCTCTCGATTTTGCGATCGCATCACTTTGATTGTATGGTACTCGATCTCGGTCTGCCCGATATGAGCGGGTTTGCCCTAATTGAGCGGATAAAGCTGGAACCCAAGCTTTTGAAACTGCCGATAATTGTTTACACCGGTAAAGAACTCAGCCGACAAGAAGAAACCCAGCTGCGGGGACTAGCAGAAACAATTATTATTAAAAATGTGCGATCGCCAGAGCGGTTGTTAGACGAAACTGCCCTATTTTTGCATCGGGTGCAAGCAAATTTGCCCACACCAAAGCGGCAAATGCTAGAGCAACTACATCAAACCGACCCAGTGCTGGCTAATCGGAAAATTTTGATTGTAGATGATGACCTCAGAAATATTTTTGCCCTGACCAGCTTTTTAGAAAGCTATCAAATGCAAGTGCTGTTTGCCGAAAACGGCAGAGATGGTATAGAAAGACTGCAAGCTAATCCTGAAATTAATATAGTTTTGATGGATATCATGATGCCAGAAATGGATGGTTACGAAACCACCCGCGCCATCCGCAAGCAACAACAGTTTCGCTCACTACCAATCATTGCTTTAACTGCCAAAGCCATGCCAGGCGATCGCGAAAAGTGCATCGAAGCTGGAGCCTCTGACTACATCACCAAACCTGTAGATACCGAGCAACTGCTTTCACTGCTCCGCGTTTGGCTGTATCGGTGAGATTATAGAAAACTGCTGTATTTATTCCCTCTTTCCGATAGTCTCATTCAACTTTTGCATAAATTCTTGATGTTCAGTGGCAGCTAAACCTGCTTGTAACACAGATAACACCGTTGTCATCTCTCCTGACAGCAAGGCAGGTATCGACAACCACAACCCTGGAAACACCTGACTACGAATAATTCCCTGCTCATCGGTTGGTAGCGAAACATACTCGTCCGCTTGTAGTCTAAACCAATCCAACTGATTATCTAATGTTCGCCAGACAATATACTCCTGTACTCCATTCCGCCGATAGGTGCGTTTTTTATCATGTAAATCTATGGCTGCACTGCTTGCTGCCACTTCTATCACCAGTTCGGGTGCGCCTTGGATATAATCATCTTCACTAATCAATGCCTGTCTGCCCGGAATGAATAGTACCGCGTCAGGCTGTGGTTCATTATCCGCATCTAAACGCACTGTGGGTTCAATTCCCAGAACAAGGCCAGGCGTTGCCGTTTTATAGTTCCACAACCACCCAATCAAGTTTCCATGTGGTTCCCCATGACTTTTAATTCTCAGTGGCGATGCCATGATATACACAACTCCCTCAACCAGTTCAGCTTTTCTTAAATGCGGCATTGCCTGATAGCGACGCTCAAATTCGCAGCGAGATAAGCGATCGCCATTTTCCAAAGGTAAAACTGAAATCACTTTTTTAGGAGTTGCAACCATCCTTTTGTCCTCTTTACCCAAATTGTCCAAACTGAATCAAAGTATTCTAATTTGGCAGTGCTGCATCCATTTTACTACTGCACATCAAAAAGCTCTTGTGCAGCGATTAGGGGTTTAGCTCACAAGGGACGTTAGTGTTGGCATAATAATTAAAAGCAAAAACCCACACTGCACCCGATCGAGGAGTCAATGTGGGTAATTTATCCCTGTAACGGGAATGTGGTTAGCGGAACATACTACTGACTGAAGTATCTTCATGAATTCGCCAGATCGTTTCTCCCAACAGATTAGCTACTGACAGCACCACTAGTTGTGGAAAACGATTGTTTTCTGGTATGGGAATGGTATTGGTGACAATGACTTCCTCAAACAAGCCACTAGACAACCGCTCCATCGCTGGTGGAGAGAATACCGCATGAGTTGCACAGGCATATACCTGACGCGCTCCTTCTTCACGCAGTAATCGCGCTCCTTCTGCGATCGTTCCCCCAGTGTCGATCATGTCATCTACTAACACTGCCGTTTTGCCTTTGACATCGCCGATGATATTTAACACTTCTGCAACATTATGGGCCTGACGACGTTTGTCAATAATCGCCAGTGGAGCATCACCCAGTTTTTTCGCAAATGCCCTAGCTCTTGCTACACCACCAACATCGGGAGAAACAACCACAAGGTCGGGCAATTGCTTGCTTGCTAGATAATCTAGTAATACTGGTGAACCGTAAACATGGTCAAAGGGGATATCGAAATAGCCTTGAATCTGAGCCGAGTGTAAATCCATTGCTAGAACGCGGTTGGCACCGGCTTCCACGATCAAGTTAGCAACCAGTTTGGCGGTTATTGATTCTCGTCCTGCTGTTTTGCGATCGGCACGAGCATAGCCATAGTAGGGAATTACTGCCGTTACCTGTCGCGCAGAAGCTCGACGACAGGCGTCAACCATAATCAATAATTCCATCAAATGATCGTTGACGGGTTGACAACATGGCTGGATTAAATAGACATCACAACCCCGAATCGATTCTTGGATTTGAACGTAAAGTTCTCCATCCGCAAATCTTTTGCGAATCATTGGCCCCAAGTCCATGCCCAGATAACGAGCGACTTCTTGAGACAGTTGTAAATTGGCAGAGCCAGAAAACAGCCGCAGGCGATGATTATCGTTCAGTCCTGTTGCAGATGGTTGCATTTTGAAAGTTGCAGAACTGAGCACAGCAGATCCTCTATGTGCATTCATAGTAATATTATCATTAGAGATTTCATAGATTTAACCAAGAAATAGCCTAAAAAAACATCTGTAAGTTTTATTGAAGCTTCCATACAAAATTTAAACATTTTTGCATAAAACTATTATTCGCTAGTTATCTAGTTTTCTTGACAAACAAGCTATTGATAGCTTAACTGACATCAAGTTAATGCACTAGGTCTATAGTTCAATTTTTTGGTTGAGGTAAATAACCCTAATTGCTTAAACATTATTGGTGTGGTAGGTTCTTTTAATTACCTCATTGATAGCTGAGAGTAAAGCATTGACAACTTTAGTGATATTAAAGAGTTTGTCCTCACACAGTATAGCACCTGTCACTAAGTAGTCAAATGGTAGCTTATTACTCTATGATTTACGCATTAACAAAAATGACAATCATAACAAGCCCAGAAGAGGCTAGCAGCGGACAAATTAGTCCGTGTAGAAGCACATTTTTAGATAAAGTTTTCATAAATATTAAATAAATATTAAATAAAGATATTTTTTGATACTAAAAATATGACTCAATAAAAATAATTTTATCTAAGTAAATTCATGTAAATATTTTTACTTAAAAGTTTTTCATTAAATGTAGAAAAGTTGTTCAATATCAATAACATTGTATTGTAAATGTTAAGCCTGAACCTGAGCATCCTGTCAAGTGTAAGCTACCAATTGCCGCTGAATTAGTGAGCATCCGTATTGTTGCCGGGATAAAATTAGTACTGTTGGGTTTGCTTTAATCTTTGGGTGGTTGCGATCGCTCCAGTTGTGGTAGCGATAACTGTTTCTGACTTTCGATTCAAACGAATGAGAATTTAGGATGTCGGGGCGATCGCCACTCGAATAAATTTGGGAAATAGCCGAATAGCACAAAAATTGACAAAATCAAGATTTTTAGTGCTAAAAAAATCATTCTCGATCTTGATTCTGAATTATGAATTCTGAATTCTGCATTCTTCTTCAATTTCCCCAAGAATTGATTAAAAAACAGAAGAGTGATTTGTATAACCTGGATTCTCAAGTGAATTTTGCATATTTCAAAATCTCTGGTTTTTCTAGGAAGAGAAATTGAATGGGAGATTGGGGACTCTGAAGTTGTGGAGTAGGAAAAACCTTGCCCTGGTGGAGTGTACTTGTTGAGTATAGTAGAATATTGCCGCAGGTAACTGTCCGTCGCCTCTTGGACTCAATCTTTGTGGGTGACTGTCTCTTCAGTTGCTACTACACTCAATCAACCGATCATGCAACCACCGATTACAGTTGGCACTGTCTTGCAAAACCGTTACCGCATAATTCAAATTCTCGGACAAGGAGGATTTGGTAGAACCTATCTGGCAGAAGACCAGAGGCGCTTTAACGAACTTTGCGCGATCAAGGAATTGAATTCAACAGCAGGGTCGGCTTTGGATTGGGAGAGGGCACAAGAGCTTTTTCACCGAGAAGCTGCCATTTTATATCAAATCGAACACCCACAAGTACCGAAATTCCGCGAAAGATTTGAGCAAGATCAACGCTTATTTTTGGTGGAAGACTACATTGCAGGTCAGACGTACCGCACTCTGCTGGCTGAACGTCAAGCTGTGGGTAAAACTTTCACAGAGGCTGAAGTATTGCAGCTGATAGAGTTGTTGTTGCCTGTTTTAGAGCATATTCACAGTAGAGGAATTATTCACCGGGATATCTCGCCAGAAAACATTATTTTACGAGATAGTGACGCTAAACCTGTGTTAATTGACTTTGGGGTGGTGAAGGAACTGGCAACGCGTTTACAATCGCCAGATAGTCCCATACCAAAAACCACCGTAGGAAAATTAGGCTACTCTCCCAGCGAACAAATGCAAACAGGGGGAGCTTATCCTAGTAGTGATTTGTATGCATTAGCGGTAAGCGCGATTGTTTTGCTGACTGGTAAAGAACCAAAGGATCTATTCGATCAAAACCAACTAACTTGGAATTGGCAGCGGTGGGTAAAAGTGAATCCGCGATTTGCTGTAGTGTTGAATCGAATGTTGAATCATATACCGAGCGATCGCTATCAAAGTGCTGCTAGTGTATCTCAAGCACTACAACCTTTACACGAAGTCAATCTTCCGAATGTAAATGTGTCTAACTTGCAAACAATGGCAGTTAGTCGCCGTCCTGACTTAGTAGCACCAGCAGCTTCGCCCAAAAAACCCGATCCTGTGATTCCACCAAGTTCCACCAGATCAATCTTGGATAATCCGCTAGCGATCGCCGCAATTGCCATTGCTGTGACGATCGTAGCAGGATTTGGTTCTTGGGCACTAGTTAGTTCCATCCGCAGTCAGTCGAAAACACCAGATGAGACGCTTCCACAAAATTTCCCTTCACCAGTAATTTCTGGTGGTACTACATTCACACCGACGCCAACACCAACACCAACACCAACACCAACACCAACACCCACACCTACTAACCAACCTGTTATATCTACTAAGCGCCTCAACCTTACAGCATCTAACCCGATCGCGGTTGAAGGTACTCTCAAAGCAAATCAAATCATCCAGTACAGCTTTTTTGGGCGAGAAGGTGCTAAATTAAACACGTTTATTGACCCAGGAAGCAACATTCTGCTAACAGTCTTAAGTCCCAATGGACAACCAATTGAGAGTACTGCCCAACAAGTCACATTTTATCAAGGTACATTGTTGGTTACTGGTAGATATACCATTGAGTTAACTCTGCTTTCAGGAGTTGCCGAAAGCAATTACAATCTCAATGTTGCATTAGAAAAACCAGTCAAACCAACACCGACAGAGACACCTCTGCCACTTCCTACAGAAACACCCTTACCAATTCCCACAGAAACACCTTTGCCATTTCCTACAGAAACACCCTTGCCACTTCCCACAGAAACACCTTTGCCAATTCCCACAGAGACACCCTTACCAATTCCGACGATTACTGAAGCGCCAACTTTGCCGCCGGCTGATGAAACACAACCATTTTCTGGCCAAAGAAATTAATGTTAAACACACTACTGATTACTGGAACTGATACGGAAGCTGGTAAAACTGTTTTAACAACAGCGTTAGCAGCTTATTGGCAAAAATATTACCCGCAGCGTCGCTGGGGAATCATGAAACCGATTCAATCGGGGATTGGCGATCGCGAATGGTATCAAAAGCTATTTGCGCTAGAACAATCTGCTGAAGAAATTACACCTTTATACTTTCAAGCACCCCTGGCTCCTCCTATAGCAGCAGCACGGGAAAATCGCCGAGTAGATTTAGCAGTAGTTTGGCAAGCTTTATCTAAGTTGCGATCGCAGCGTGATTTTGTACTTGTAGAAGCCTTGGGAGGGTTAGGTTCGCCAATAACTGAAGAATTAACGGTAGCTGATTTGGCGGGGGAATGGCATTTACCAACAGTATTGGTAGTACCAGTGAGATTGGGTGCGATCGCTCAAGCAGTGGCGAATGTAGCGTTAGCTAGACAATCGCGCGTCAATCTCAAAGGCATTGTTTTGAACTGCGTACAACCCCGAACGGATGCAGAAATAGCCGACTGGACACCATCTCAATTGATTCAATCACTCACTAACACGCCAGTTTTAGGCTGCTTACCCTATCTAGATAACCTGACTGATTTAGATAAACTTGCTCAAATAGCATCAGATTTAGATTGGGAAACACTAACACTTGAGAATGATTAAATTGGGGGAGGAGGCAGGGGGGCAGGGAGCAGGGGGGCAGAGGAGCAGAGGAAGGGAGTAAAACTTTTTTTATGGCGATTTTAAGTCCTGCACTTTGTAATTCATCTACTTGAAAACTGCTGTATATCGCACTAACTCAATTAGGATACAGCAACATTTTTGAGGATAGTCATTGGCCCTTGGGTTTTGAGAATCTCCATTTCTGCTGCGTTTCGTACCAGCAGGGCACCAGCGAATCCTAATGAATTCACAGAGATAGATTGGAAATGCTCTTGCGATCGCGGTACGATTAACATCCATTCTCGTGTTGCTAGCAGATTGTAAGCACCAGATTGCTTGTCATCTAAACCTACAGCGTGACGCAAAGTGTGATAAATTTCCAGTGTCTCTTGGGCGGCTGCCAATGGCGATCGCACCCAATTAGAATTTAATGGTGCGAAAGCATGTACAAAAGGAAGTTTTGCTAAAGTTGCATTCGAGTTTTGAAATTGTGCTGATGTTAGCAAAGCTTCAATCGGTATTTGCAACCCTGAAGGGGCAAGTGGTAGTGGCACTAATTGTAAATGCTTGTGTCGCTGACTAGCACCTGCGGTTTTGCCACTGTTGTAAAATGCTAAACCATCGAAATCAGCTAAACACGCCCACATAGCCGTAAAATCTTCCAGAGTGAGTAAGCTTTCTTGTTCCTCGAAACCACGGGTGATGATTAGCAGATGATACTCTACAACATTGAATTTATTTAAAATACATACATGGGTATCGGAGATATCCGCTACAAATAAATCTTCTTCGTAGGGCAAAAAAGGGTTAAACTCTTCACCAGAAGTAGCAGATTGTTTTTCCTGTTTCTTCTTAGCTGATTTTTTGTGATTCAGGTTAGACAAAATCCGTACCAAAAAGCGCACGCCATCCTGTTCAACAAATTCAAATTCTGTCGGAATCGATAGTAACGCTCCGCATTGCAAAGCATATTCAGTCCGTTCTTTAACACTTGTCCATAAAGTGTCAGCTTTAAGTAAGATTTTCCCCTGTGCCATTTTTATTCCTTCAGGCATGATGAAGAGTGCTGAGTTCCGTTAGCTATCCGCTAACAGCACTGAGTTTGGTAAAGAGTACGCAGCGATGTACGTCTCTACGAATGACTATATTCCAATACGGTTCAATAAAATACCAAAGCTTTCACAACAACGCAATACCTCCGCAACAAAACTGTCACAAATCATATCTACATTAGTAATACATCTAAATATCCTTCCAGACAGCAATGCAAAACGAATCTCGCGACAGAGAACACCCATCAAATAGCATTTCACATAACACTGCTGATGCCAAATACCGCAATCAAGCACCCTGGAAAAAGGCTGCCGCCTCTCTATCGCTGGTGCTGCTGGGATCGGGTATGACATTGGCAGGCGGCTATATGGCTGGACACTCTCAGCAGGTGTCTGAAAATGCATCTAATTTGGCAGTAAGTCGAGTAAATGCTGCTCCTCCATTACCAGCAGGCACAGATCCTAACTTTGTTATCCAGGTGGTGCAAAAGGTAGGGCCTGCTGTAGTGCGAATTGACTCTTCCCGAACCGTAAAAACCCAGTTACCAGATGAATTTAACGATCCACTTTTCCAACGCTTTTTTGGCTCTCAAATGCCAGAACAACAGAATCGTGTAGAAAAGGGTACTGGTTCAGGTTTTATTATTAGTGCTGATGGTCGTATTCTTACCAATGCCCACGTAGTTGATGGTGCTGATACCGTAACAGTTACACTCAAAGATGGGCGTAGCTTTAAAGGTAAAGTGTTAGGAAAAGACGAGTTGACCGATGTTGCCGTTGTCAAGATTCAAGCAGACAATCTCCCATTAGTAGCCTTGGGTAACTCAGATCAACTACAACCCGGAGAATGGGCGATCGCGATCGGCAACCCCCTTGGATTAGATAATACAGTAACTACCGGAATTATCAGTGCCACCGGACGCAGTAGCAATCTAATCGGCGCTCCCGATAAGCGAGTAGAGTATATTCAAACCGATGCCGCAATTAATCCCGGTAACTCCGGCGGCCCCCTGCTAAATTCTCGTGGCCAGGTAATTGCCATGAATACAGCCATTATTCAAGGGGCACAAGGATTAGGCTTTGCTATTCCTATCAACACAGCACAACGCATTTCCAGTCAACTAATAGCTACAGGTAAAGTAGAACATCCTTACTTGGGAATTCAGATGGTGGGGTTAACACCTCAGCTAAAACAAAATATCAACTCAGATCCCAATAGCGGTTTGAGTGTCAATGAAGATAAAGGTGTATTAGTTGTAAAAGTTATACCAAATTCACCAGCTGCTAAAGCAGGGATACGTGCTGGTGATGTGATCCAAACGCTTGGAGGTCAAGCAGTCACAGATGCCAGCAGTGTCCAAAAGGCTGTAGAAAATAGCCAAGTCGGGAGCGATTTACGTATGGAATTACGTCGCAATGGGCAGAATCTTAACATAGCTGTGCAACCTGGTGCTTTCCCCATCCAAGTGCAATAAAAGTTTTGCTAGTCAATTAAGTAAAAGGGAATTTTCTGGGATGGGTATTGTGCCCGTCCCTTTTTTTCTGGTGGCAAAATTGAGTTGCAGTAACCGTATTGCAGTTAGAGGTTGTTTGAAAAGTGTTTCGCTGTGATTTTAGGCGCTTTTAGATCCCCCCTAACCCCCCTTAAAAAGGGGGGAACCGGAATCAAAGTCCCCCTTTTTAAGGGGGATTTAGGGGGATCTAGAACGTTTTGCTACCGACAAGAGAACTTTTCAAACATCCTCTTAGGTAAACACTGCCACCCTGTAAAAATAGTTTTATTCAATAGCAGAGTCATGTTTACATTTTTTATCCATGACATTAGTCACGATTCAACTAATTACCTTTTTCACTAGTGAATAGCTCTTTTTAACCCTAGTATTTATTTGTCAAAGGAATTCATATTTTATGAAAAATTAATTTCTTTGATGTCAATATCATAAAAGGAAAGTTTGCGAATGAGTATTAAAAGAGTGCTTGCTATTGCAGCGCTGATTTTACCAATTGCTGTTACCTTTATTCCTTTTCAAGCCGATGCTCAGATCGGACGACCAGTTAGGCGATCGGTTCCAGCTAGAATAATCAGAAGACCAGTGCGAGTTAGGGTTCGTACCCCTGTTCAAGCGAGAAGGAGAATAGTGATTCCTGGACGTTGGGTGCAAACAAATCGTGGTCGCCGCTGGATACCTGCTCGCTCTGTATATAGATAAGAAGTCTTACAATTGCAAAAAATATTGTCTATCAATATTGATTGCAGATTTCTTTTTTCATAGCTTTAGTTAGTGTTTAAAAATCCCCTTTAGAAATCTTCTAAAGGGGCATTATTTCATATTTACAATAGACTTCAGCCCTCACCCTGAATCCCTCTCCCAAGCTTGGGAGAGGGACTTTGAAAATGGCTTCTATTCTCCCAATTTGGGGAGAATTTGATTTATCAGGACTAAAGTCCTGACTAAAAACTTTAATTTATTTATGCCTAGCAATAAGTTGCAACTGAATTTTAAGCTAGAGCTACTGCTGGTTGCTGCCAGCGTCCCACCGCTTTACCAATTACTGCCAATTCTTGCATCAAGTTATCGAAACGGTCTGGTGTCAGAGATTGGGGCCCGTCGGATAAAGCTTTGGCAGGATTAGGGTGAACCTCTATCATCAAGGAATCTGTACCAGCTGCGATCGCAGCCATTGCCATTGAAGGCACAAATTCAGACCAACCTACGCCGTGGCTGGGGTCAATCATAATTGGCAGGTGAGTTAGCTTTCGCAACACGGGTACTACCGATAAATCCAGTGTATTTCGCGTATACTGACGGTCAAAGGTGCGTATTCCTCTTTCACACAAAATTACATTGGGATTGCCAGATGCCAGAATATACTCGGCTGCCATCAACCAATCTTCAATAGTAGCTGCCATTCCCCGCTTCAACAGAACTGGTTTCGGCTGCGCTCCCACTTTTTTGAGCAAGGAGAAATTTTGCATATTTCTTGCCCCCACCTGAATCACGTCAGCAACTTCGGCAATTTTATCCAGGTCTGCGGCATCCATTACTTCTGTAATAATACCTAGTCCGCTGACTTCCCGCGCCCTTGCTAACAAATCCAAAGCACTCTCGCCGTGTCCTTGAAAGGCATAAGGTGAAGTCCGGGGTTTGTATGCCCCTCCGCGCAAAAATGCGGCTCCAGCAGCCTTGACGCGCCGCGCTGTCTCCACAATCATTTCTTCATTTTCTACAGAGCAGGGGCCAGCAACAACTACCAAAGGCTGGTGTTCCCCAAATACTATCGCTCCATTGGGAGTATTAACAACTACATCCGAAGCTTCACCGTGGCGGTACTGACGGCTAGCTCGTTTGTAAGGCTGCTCTACCCGTAACACCTGCTCAATCCAGGGGCTAAGTTCCTGAATTTGTAGCGGATCTAAGTTGGCGGTTTCACCTACTAGACCAATAACTACTTTGTGTTGACCTACAATTTTTTCTGGAGTTAGCCCCCAACTGCTTAGTTCCTCATCAATGCGGTTTATTTCCGCCTCTGGAGAACCACTTTTCATTACTATAATCATCTGAAAGTTCCTGATTAATTAATTGAGTAAAATTTTGTGTAAATAGGCTAACTATATTGTTACCTATTGGCCTAATTACAAATAGTTAAAAATAAAATTTGTTTACAAAATAAATAGACAAAATGTAGCGCTCAGTCAGTAGTCTTACTATTAAATAACTAGATATGGGGTATAAAAAGGATTATATAATTTTAATTACAATGTTGAAGTGATAAAATTTCAACTTCAACATTAACTTTTTCATTTACCCAATATCACAGTTACTTAATACCTGAGCGCCGTTCATTATAAGTTTTTTTGCCGAGTTTCGCGCCAAGCTGCCACCATTCGTCCCAAATTGGTGTTGAACTCACCCAAACCCAACAAACTTCCGACTTTTTCTTCATCCCAAGAGGCAGAGAGAACACCATAAGTTATCCCTAAAACCCCCAAACCAAATAATCCCATGTTCACCAATAACACGGCGATGGGAGGTAGTCGGATATCGGAGTAGGCAGCAAGCAGATAGCTAGCAACCAAGGCGCTAATGCCCAAAGCTGTTGGTACACCAGAGAACCCAGCTACCCGTCGGATCATCCGTTGGCTGACTACTTGGGGAATTGCCATCTCTTGTTTGGTGTAAACCACTTTTTTATCAGCCTGTTTGACGGATTCTTGGGGCTGTGCTGCTGGTTTACTTTGAGTTTTTGCGGGTTTTTGGCGCTTTTTATTCGGTTCAAAGGGCAAACGACTGCGTTCAGATTCTTCAGCAGACATAAGCGGTAGTCCTATCCACGAATACCGAGACGAGCAATCAAAGCTAGATATTTTTCCCGGCTTTCTTGCGATATATAAGCTAGAAGACGCTTGCGCTGTCCGATTAGCTTCAACAGTCCCCGCCGAGAAGAATGGTCTTTTTTATTTGCCTGGAGATGTTCGCTGAGGCGGTTAATGCGCTCAGTTAGCATCGCTACTTGGACATCGGCCGAGCCAGTGTCAGTTTCGTGAACTTGGTAGTTGGAGATTATTTCTTGTTTCCGCAGTTGCGTGAGGGCCATGGTCGATTCAGTTTCTAGTTTTTCTAAAATGTATGCAGCAGTCTCCTATAATATCACAGCCCTCAAGCTGGATGTGGAATGACTCTTGAGGTAATATTTGTATTTTTTGATACTAAGTTTTAGAGGTTAACTCTCGATATACGTTTTAATCCCTCATAGGGATTTTAATTGATTGCGACCAGTAGAAATGTGGGAACCGGAAGGGGCAAGCTACTACGTTTCAATCCCTAATAGGGATTTTAGTTGATTGCGATCGAAAACTATAAAGGTGCAACTATAAACCCTTCTGTTTCAATCCCTAATAGGGATTTTAGTTGATTGCGATTACTACAGCAAAATTACTTAAATCAAAAATAAATGTTTCAATCCCTAATAGGGATTTTAGTTGATTGCGATTGCCGTATCCTGTCGTCATTTCTATTAACCTTCGTAGTTTCAATCCCTAATAGGGATTTTAGTTGATTGCGATTTCTAAAAACTCTTGAGTTTTTGCTCCAGTCTGCGTTTCAATCCCTAATAGGGATTTTAGTTGATTGCGATCCCTATAATCAATTTCTTTTTCAGACATTTCAATTGTTTCAATCCCTAATAGGGATTTTAGTTGATTGCGATGTTTCCTGGCTGCTATCCCTCAGATTTGGCAATATTTGTTTCAATCCCTAATAGGGATTTTAGTTGATTGCGATCTTTGTGGGCTGCATTGGGCGGCTTGCTAGGCGGGTTTCAATCCCTAATAGGGATTTTAGTTGATTGCGATCCTAAACAGATCAACCTTATTAGATATAGGAGTTGTTTCAATCCCTAATAGGGATTTTAGTTGATTGCGATTTGATTACTCTAACTATATTATCAAGTAGTTTTTTGTTTCAATCCCTAATAGGGATTTTAGTTGATTGCGATCGCAGGCTTCTGAAAGGCTTGTGTTATTTGATTTTCAAGGTTCAATAGCGCGAATGCAAAAATCATAACATAAGGAGTAGCAATTGTGCTAACTGTAAATAGCTGAAAGTCAGTCTACATAAGGTGCGCGGATGGCTTCAAGATACTACAGCCCTCAAATCCTTGCATATACGGCAATTCAGCTATTTTTGTATTCACCCCTTCCCCAACACCTACCCATCCGCGCATTGAGCGAAAAAACTAATCCGATTGGAAAGCTGTTTCTGTTTACTTTATAGATATCCTACTCGATTAGGTTCGCTGACTTTAGGGTGATGCCTACGCCTATACAATTCCAGCATCCCCATGACTAACCTTATTTGCCAACGTCTTCAAAGTCTGTTATTGCATAAGCAAATTCTCTAAAAGCTGTTTTAATCAGAACCTCTTTTGTTCCTCTTTCCAGAGAAGAGTTGCGTATGAGGTCTGTTAATTCTATGAACAACAGAGAAAACATAAAACGATCTTGGCGGTCAACTTGTTTCAAGCAAGACGATATAAACTGATAAAGCTCTGTTTTTCTGGGTTTGGTCTGTTCATCCCATATTTGCAAGCCAAGCCGAAAAGTTCTCAAACGGATTTCATTGGTGTTGAAGGACGCGTCTTTGTAGCGGACTGATACGCGTTGGGGTAGTTCCATGAGTTTTAGCTATACATATTCAACGTAAAGTAATTATTCACTTATATTTTGGCTCAACCGGAAAAATCTGATATTTTGCACCAATGGCAACAGCCGCCAGATGTTAGAAACGAATGACTGGTATGGAATATAGGGAGTTTTGTAGGGTAGAACGGTTATACTACCCTACGATCGCCAATTTAGAGGATACCCCAGAAATGGAGTAGCCCTTGACCAGAAAAAGCTTCAATCAAAATTGCAGATACAAAACCAATCATTGCAAGACGACCGTTCCAATTTTCACTCTGAGGAGTGAAGCCAAAACGTACAGCATTAGGATCTTCTGAAACAATAGGCGCAGGATTCTTAAAGGCTGACATGAGAATAACTCCAAAGTTCAAATGTTGTAGCAGTTATAACTGTCTGTAAAGTAATGTAACAGATGTTAAAAAAAATGCAAGATTGAGTGAATTAGGACTCACTCACTTTTTACGAATTATTTGTCTACGAGACGCTGCGTGATGTTGGTGATAACAGCGAATTGGTGCAAGAAAATTGGACTATTAGCTTGAGTATAGATAATGATATTGGCGATTTTTGATGGTTAAAGCGCTTTTCAAATGCATAAACTTTTTTCCTAAAAGGTTACGCTGTACACATAATCCGATTACCCAAAAGTCCTCCAAAACCTCACCCTGTCCTACCTTACTAAGGAGAGGGACAGGTTGAGGTATCTCAGGGGCTATCTATGAGACTAACCGTAAATTACCTTGACAAAGGCTTGTGTGTACATCGTAAGTAAACTCTTTGATAGAGTTATTAAAGTTACGCTGGATAAATCCGTAATCTTCTATTTGGTTCTTCGCCAAAACTATGCGACTTGAGGCGATAATGTTCTACCAACTCATGTTGCATTTTGCGAACTTGGGGAGAACGTGGCAATAACTCGACTGGCTGTCCTTTAGGAATCACAATTTGCTCAACTGCAAGTCTAGCTTCTTCTAAGGCATCCATCTCATCATCGCTACCATTGTGCAAAAACAATTGTAGTTCTCTGTCGTCGGCCATCTCTGGATCGTCGATGTTCAGCAACCGCCGCAAACCACGGGTAATTTGGGGAATAGTGCTGGACTTAATTACGTGGATGGGTACATGACGAGCTTTGGCCATTTGCCGTAATTTGGCGTGGTTTTTGACGTGCGATCGCAGTGCTAAAATTGCATCAGCAGTATCTATATCTTTTGTCAATACCACTGGCAAAGTTAGCACGCTAATCACCTGTTCCAGTTGGTGACGGCTAACCCCATAAGGGTAAACGTGCAATGGCAAATCTTCCCCATTCGGCCCTGGCACTCTTGTAGCAGCATCAAAATCAATGCTCTCAGAATAATTGAAGGATTCATCTAGCAAACGGTCAAACTCACTGCGCCCAGTTACCCGCTCTACAGGTAATTGCGGCAGTGCAACCATTTGTCCAGATGAACGCCAGCCATTAGACGGTCGCGCCGGTGGGAAAGAATCTTCCACTGTTGCTAGCTGTCCACCACGACCGTTGACAACAGCTAACTGACGTGTAACCGCAATTTTGCCGTGGTCATCAACGGTTCTGGTTTGTGGGGTAGCTTGACGTCCGCGCAACAGATTATCTACGGTGTCAGCAACACTTTCGTGTACTGTCCAGCGTTGGCGTTCTAACATTTCCACCGCAATTTCAAAGGTAGGCGGGGCTTTCCGCTCCAAAACGGTCTTTTGAGAGCCTCGCCGTCTGGCTTCATCGTCTCCCAGCGTCACAGCTTGGATACCCCCAACTAAATCAGCGAGGGTGGGGTTTTTAATCAGGTTTTCGATCTGATTCCCGTGAGCAGTACCTACCAACTGTACGCCCCGTTCCGCAATGGTACGAGCCGCTAAAGCTTCCAGTTCCGTGCCAATTTCATCGATGACAATGACTTCTGGCATGTGGTTTTCCACTGCCTCAATCATCACCTGATGCTGTTCGTTTGGATGAGCTACTTGCATCCGCCGAGCGCGACCAATGGCGGGGTGGGCAATATCACCATCCCCAGCAATTTCGTTGGAAGTGTCAATAATCACTACTCGCTTATGCAGATCGTCCGCTAAAACACGGGCTATTTCCCGCAAGGCGGTAGTTTTGCCCACGCCTGGACGCCCCAGCATGAGAATCGATTTACCAGTTTCTACCAAGTCGCGGATCATGCCAATGGTTCCGAATACCGCCCGACCAACACGACAGGTCAAGCCAATAATCTTACCAGTGCGGTTGCGAATAGCGCTGATCCGATGCAAAGTTTGCTCAATTCCTGCCCGATTATCTCCGCCAAAGATTCCGACTCGTTGAATGCAATCATCTATTTGTTCTTGAGTAACGGGTACTTCGCTCAAATACTCAGCTTGATTAGGAAAGCGAGCTTCTGGGCGACGACCCAAATCCAAGACCACTTCTACTAAACTATCTCGTTTGGGATGACTCTCTAGTACTTGTTGCAGGTCTTGGGGCAAAATGTCTAATAACTTTTGGAGATCGTCTGTAATCGTCATGCTTTCTATGGTGACGTTTTTAGAGATAGCGAGGACATTTGCGTGCAGGAGAACCCGCTCTGGGAATTTTTCCGAACGAGCGATTAACGCTCCTGCTGTGACTTGATCTGGGAAACGAGAGAATGGGCAAGTTCTACAGCTTGCCAAAGCAATACTTCATCTTCTTCTAGGCGAACAGTCGCCTTCATATTGGTGTTACTTACCTCCTTATTCTCTAACTGTTCGAGAATTGGTGACAGCAGTACGCGAGCGTAGCTACCGTAGGCAACCCCGGCGATGGAGGCGGAGGGGCAGAGGGGCAGAGGGGCAGCACTTCGGCTACGCTCAGTGACCGAGGGGCAGAGGGGCGGAGGGGCAGAGGGGAAAATTTCTTCTTTCTCCCCTGCTCCCCTGCTCCCCTGCTCCCCTGCCTCTTTGAGCAACCCCATCGCTTTTAATTTAGCAACGGTATACTTATTTGTGCCGCCTGCTAACTGCACATATCCCGGTAACTTAGCTGCCAAAACTTTTTGTCCTAATTTCACCGCGGCTATTGTGGTGCCATCGCCAATATCACCACTCATCGGACGACCATCGGTTTGCCAAATTAAAGTACCCTTGAATGGGGCAATCCTGTCGTAGAGCGCTCTTAAGTAGTCAATCATCCCTTCACCATCAGGACAGCTGATGGCTAGTAACTTTAGTTTATCGACCCACGGTGAAATTGCTTGCCATAATCGCTCAAATTCTGCCAATCGCCCGACTTGTGTATGGATTTCTACGGCATCTACTCCCGTTGACATTACCAATGGCGCGATCGCTCCCGGCGTTGTCACGTATGAAGCTGTATAAATTATACTATAAGGGCAAATTGGGATGCAACGACCGCAGCCATAACACTTTTCGGATACTACTCCTGAAAAGTCTTCTTTGATACTGTCAAACACGATCGCTTGTGCCGGACAAATCCGTTCACAGGGTCTAGGGCAGTCTGTAGGACACTCATGAGGATTAAATTCTGCTTTGCGAAAATGGGGGTCTTCTCCATCGTTTAGGCTGACCATCAAAAACGGTAAATTGCCTTTGTAGTCAAAGCCTCGCTTTTGGGCATCCTTAGCCAGAGATTTGGCTGCTTGTAGCCCTGATTGCGCTGCTGCAATTACTGCTGGATCAGCTGCAACATCTATGCAGTCAGCGCCCGCCAAAGTATAGGCTAACGTTAAACTTCTGACTGCCGGCAAATGCTGGAAGCTGGCTCCGCAGATCAGCTTGAACCAGTCACCTTGTTTGAGAGATTGTAAAGGTAGGAACAGATCAGTCACTATTCTATTATGCGTTTATGCGACTAAAAATAGTAGTCTGCGATCGAGAAAAAGTCCGAATTTGCTGATTTAGGGTTTATCGATTTAGGGTTTATTGAATTGGGGATTGGACAAAAGAAGCAGAGGTGCGGAGGGGCAGAGGAGAAAGATTTAGGCAATTTCCGTTAATAAATCTACCGTCGCCGTTGGTTTCGACTCCGCGGTAGTTGAGCGTAGTCGAAACTCAACCAACTAAGGGATCGAGAGTTGAGCGTTCGCGTAGCGTCTCGAAGAGAAGTCGAAACTCGTCAACCTGGGTATATTCTTTGTGAGAAATCACCTTACTACTACTAATTTTCCCCTGCACCTCTGCTCCCCTGCTCCCCTGCCCCTCTGCTCCCCCATCTCCCCACTCCCGCAGCTGTCTTAGGAGGCCGACATAGATGACAACTGTATTTTTTGTAGAAGACTCTGCTGAAGATAGAGCTTTGTATCGACGCTTCCTAGAGCGGGACGATCGCTACACTTATGATATTTACGAATTTGAATCTGGAAATAAGGCGCTACAAGCTTGTCAAGGAAAAATACCAGATGTGATTTTGTTGGACTATCGATTACCAGATTTAGACGGGCTGGAATTTCTCACTCAGCTACAGAGGCAAACTTCTGACAGCCAAATTTCAGTAATTATACTGGCTGAACAGGGAGACGAAACGATCGCAGTCCAAGCGACCAAGAGTGGGGCGCAAGATTATCTAGTCAAAGGAAAACTGACCTCTGATAATTTACGCCGAGCGGTTCATGGGGCGATCGAGCAGATGCAGCTAATGCGGCAGCTAAAACAACAACAGGAACAACAAAAGTTAGTAGGAGCGATCGCTATCCAACAAGCCGAACTCTATCACAATCTCCAAACCCTCAACACCGAGTTAGAAGCGAAGGTACAGGAGCGCACTGCCAAATTGCACCAAAGCGATCGCCGTTTTCGCGCCATCTTTAATAACACTTTCCAGTTCATAGGACTGCTAACGCCAGCTGGCATTTTACTGGAGGTGAACCAGACGGCGCTAAATTTTGCCGGACTGAAACTAGAAGATGCGATCGATCGCCCTTTTTGGGAAGTATGCTGGTGGACAATTTCACCGCAAACTCAAGCAGAATTAAAACAAGCGATCGCTCGTGCAGCCCAAGGGGAGTTTATCCGCTATGAAGTTGATGTTCTCGGTGCAAATAATCGGGTAGCAACAATCGATTTTTCACTCCGTCCGCTTTTAGATGAGACAGGTCAAGTTGTTTTGTTGATTCCCGAAGGGCGAGATATCACCGAACTCAAACAGGCTAAAGAAAAACTCCAACAAAGTGAAGCACTGCTAGCTACTACTCAACAAATCGCCCATGTAGGCAGTTGGGAATTGAATTTAGAAACGAAAAAGCGCTCCTGGTCAATAGAAACCTTTCGCATCTCTGGCCTAAATCCCACTCAAGGCGAACCCAACCAAACGGAACTTCTTCAAATAGTTCACCCAGACGATCGCGGCTGGATAGAGGCTCAACTGGAACAGGCGATGTCTACGACTGGCTACACCTACGCTCAACAAGCCCCTTTCAATCTTGAGTATCGAATTATCCAACCTGATGGTTCAGTGCGCTATGTTGAATCAAAAGCAAAAATAGCTTATGACGCTCAAGGACAGCCAGTTAAGCTATTGGGAGCGGTTATAGATATTACAGAACGCAAACAAACTGAGTTAGAAATCATCCGTAGTCGTGACCTGTTAGAAGCTGTCTATAACGAATCCGCTGATGCGCTTTTTTTGGTAGATGTCGAAACATTACTGATCGCTGACTGTAACGATCGAGCAGTGGAGCTATTTGCAGCCTCTAGTAAAGCCGAATTAATTAACATTAAAGTTAACACTCTGCAAAAACAACCGTTCACTTCCGATGAGATTGCCACCTTTATGGAAGAAATTCACCAGCAAGGGTTTTGGAGTCGAGAAGTTGAATATATTACTAAGCAGGGCAAACCCTTTTGGGGAAACATCGCAGCCAAACAAATTACGGTCGCTGGTACTGTGATGCAACTGGTACGAATCACAGATATTACTGCCCGCAAGTATGGTGAAAAAGAGCAGCAACGGGCAGAAATAGCTCTCCGAGAAAGCGAGGAACGACTACAATTAGCCCTTGAGGCTTCTGGAGATGCTTTGTGGGACTGGAATATTTTGACTGGAGAGGTTTATTACAGCCCTCGCTATTTAGAAATGCTAGGATACCGCTTTGATGAACTCCCACAGAATTTGAGTACTTGGGAGCGATTAGTTCATCCAGACGATCTACCTTGGGTGGAGAAAATCTTGACAGATCACCTCAAGGATAGTTCAATACTGTACAAATTTGACTATCGACTCCGAACTAAGTCAGGCGAATGCAAATGGATTGCCAACTACGGCAAGGTTGTGATGCGAGATGCAGATGGTAATCCTCTGCGAATGACTGGTACTCATCGGGATATCAGCGATCGACAAGGCGCGCTACGCGAACACAAACAAGCCGAAGCAGCCTTAGCCAAAAGTGAAGAACAACTGAGACTAACGTTGGAATTTAACCACATCGGTCTTTGGGATTGGAATGTTCAAACAGGCGAAGTTATCTGGAACGACAACCATTATCGTTTGTTAGGTTTAGATCCAGAAATATCAGCAGCCAACTATCAACTATGGCGCGATCGCGTGCATCCAGAGGATGTTGACCGAATCGAACAGGCTGTATCAAATGCACTGACACAACATATTAATTTTCAAGGTGAATATCGAGTGATTTTTCCCGATGGCAGGGTTCACTGGCTCACAGGGAAAGGACGTGGCGTTTACAACGAAGCAGGCGAACCTGTACGGATGTTAGGAGTAATTATTGATACAAATGAAAGCAAGCAAGCAGAAGCAGCTTTGCAAGAAAGTGAAGCCCGATTCCAGGCATTTATGAACAACAGCCCAGTGCTAGCTTGCATCACTGATACAGATGGGCGTGTACTTTACTTAAATCAAACATACCTGCGAACATTTAAATTACTACCCGAACAGGTGATTGGGCAATATATTTCTGACCTCTACCCAGATGAAATTGCTCGGCAGCATTTCGATAACATTTGCACAGTCATAGAGACAAATCAGGTAATTGAGGTGATTGAATTTGCTCCCCGACCAAACGGTTCCCTTGGTGAGTTCTTGGTATACAAATTCCCAATTCTCGGATTGTCTGAACAAAAGCTAGTGGGTAGGGTGGCGATTGATATTACAGAACGCAAGATTCTAGAGCGAGAACTAGCTCACAAGCAAAAGTTATTGGATACCTTTATCAATAATGCACCTGTTGGGATAACTATTCTCGATCGGGAACTGCGTTATTCATTGATTAATGAAGCATTAGCAGAAATTAATGGCATTCCCGCAGCAGAGCATATTGGCAAGACAACGTGGGAGATTGTCCCTGATATAGCACCAAAGCAAGAGCAACTCTTTCGACAGGTCTTAACAACGGGTGAACCGATTCTGGATTTGGAAATCAGTGGAGAAACCCCAAAATTTCCAGGTGTAATCAGGACTTGGCTAGCTTCCTATTTTCCGATTCAGTCTGAAGCTAATGAACCTATTAGCATGGGCATTGTAGTAGTTGAAATCAGCGATCGCAAACGCGCTGAACAAATGTTAGAGTTGCAAGCAGTCATTACCCGCAATATGGCTGAGGGAATTTGCCTAGTTCGTGCTACAGATGGCGTGTTTGTCTACGCCAATCCTAAATTCGAGCAGATGTTTGGTTATGAGCCTGGTGAATTAATCGGTCAGTATGTATCGATCGTCAACTATGGTGATGAAAATAATACACCTGAAGATGTTAATCAGGCGATTAGCACTGCTGTTTTAGAACACAGTGAAGTAACCTATGAAATCCATAATATTAAAAAAGATGGCACTCTATTCTGGTGTAGCGCTACCGCTTCCGTTTTTGAACATCCTGAGTATGGAAGCGTTCTTGTAGCTATCCAACAAGATATCACCGAGCAAAAGCAAGCAAAAGAAAAAATTAAAGCCTCTCTAAAAGAAAAGGAGGTATTACTCAAAGAAATTCATCATCGTGTTAAGAACAATTTAGGAATTGTCAGCAGTTTGCTGCAAATGCAATGCAGACGAACACAAGATCCTGTAGTGACAGCTATTTTGCGCGATAGCCAAAACCGCATTGCTTCCATTGCCCTAGTTCATGAAAAACTATACCGTTCTGAAGACCTCGCTGATATTGATTTCGCTCAATACATTCCAGATTTAACAACTCATTTATTTGATTCCTATAATGTCAGTTCCAACCAAATTGAACTAAATATTCAAGTTGATAATGCTAGCCTTGACATCGAAACCGCCATTCCTTGTGGCTTGATTATCAACGAACTAGTTTCTAATGCTTTGAAATACGCCTTTGTTGGTAATATTGGGGGCAAAATTGAGGTTAAGTTTTATCAACAATCGGAATCTACTTTGACACTCATTATTAGAGATAATGGTGTTGGCTTACCTGAAAACTTTGATAGTAAGAAAACTAAAACACTGGGCATAACCCTCGTCCAGGGTTTAGTCAAGCAGCTAAGAGGAAAACTTGAAATTGACTCTCAACAGGGAACAGAGTTCAAAATTACTTTTACAAACAGCCGGACATGAACATAATTGACATTTCATCAAACACACAGACAAAAGAGACAGTTCGAGTCCTTGTTGTTGAAGATGAATATATCCTTGCTATCAACTTACAAGAAACTTTAGAGTCTTTAGGATATGTTGTTTTAGATATTGCCGATTCTGCCGAAGGGGCAATTGCAAAAGCAACTGAATTACGCCCAAACTTGATTTTAATGGATATCAGGCTACGGGGTGAAACGGACGGCATCCAGGCAGCGGAGCAAATTTGGCATCATTTGCAAATTCCGATTATCTACGTCACCGGGCACTCTGATAAAAGTACTGTTGAGCGAGCAACGCTGACATCCCCCTTTGGATACATTCTCAAACCTATTAAAGAGCAAGAACTTTATGTTGCCATTCAAACAGCACTCAATCGCTACGATCGCGAGCAATTTTTAAGTTCTGTACTTCGGGGAATGGGTGATGCGGTAATTGTAGTTGATACTGAATTAAATATTAAATACATCAATCAGGTAGCTGAAGCTTTAACAGGATGGCGATGGGATGAAGCTAAAGAGAAGATGTTAACTGAAGTTATCAAAATCATTGATGAACAAACTCAGCTACCAATAGAAAATCCAATTATCGCAGCCCTGCAACAAGAAACTACTATATATTTAGGCGGTGGCGTCCTACTAGTTGCCAGAAACGGGACAACTATACCAATAGCTGATAGCGCTACTCCCCTGAGAAATAACAATGGTGTAATTACAGGAGCCGTATTTGTTTTCCGAGATGACACGCAACGACGGTTAACCGAAGAACGTAATCTTGCAGCTGAACGTGCCCAACAACTAGAAATTCGTGTGGCAGAACTTCAACGCCTGAACCAATTAAAAGAGGATTTTCTGGCAACCATTTCTCAGGAAATGCGAACGCCCTTGTCAAACATCAAAATGGCAATCTCTGTGCTAGAAAATATTCTCGATCGCCAGGGAGTTTTACATTTAAAAACAGCTTCTCCATCTGACTCTGTAGCCCGCTACTTAACTATTTTGCGCGATCAGTGCGAACAAGAGCTAGATTTGATAGACAACTTACTGCATATACGAATGATTGATGCAGATATCTATCCGTTAGAATTAACTTCAATTCAACTCCAAAACTGGCTACCTCACGTTGCCGAGTATTTTCAAGAACGCGCTCAAGCTAGGCAACAGTCTTTTGAAATTAGTGTTTCTCCAAATTTACCACCTTTAGTTTCAGATTTGGCTAGCCTGACTGAAATTGTCTCAGAGTTACTCAACAATGCTTGTAAATACACTCCGCCTGATGGACAGATTGTGTTAAACGTTCAGCTAATTTACATCACAAAAAGTCTGATAGATGAGAATGCTAAATCTGGTGTATTACATAATTTTCAAGTTCCTTATTTTCAAATCACAATTAGCAATTCTGGGGTGATAATTCCAAAAAAAGAACAATCTCGAATTTTTGAGCCGTTTTACCGGATTCCTGAAAGCGATCGCTGGCAACAAAGCGGCACAGGATTAGGTTTAACATTGGCTAAGAAGTTAGTAGAATATCTCCAAGGCACGATTGAAGTTACCAGTTCTCAGGGCTGGACAACGTTTACAGTTCAACTGCCTTTAAATTTGTAATGGTATTTGTCATTTGTCCTTTGTCCTTTGTCCTTTGTCCTTTGTCCTTTGTCCTTTGTCATTAGACGTTGGTTATTAATGCTTCCTGCCACCCTCACCTTCCGAAAGAGTTCAAACTACGCCAAAATCTAAATAAACGCGATCGCATCTTACCGACAATGCAGATTACCCAAAGTCTCCATACAGCGATTCTTGTGACTGACTTAGAACGCTCTGAACATTTTTATGGCAAAGTATTGGGATTATCCAAAATAGATCGTTCCCTAAACTACCCTGGTGCATGGTATCAAGTCGGCGACTATCAAATTCACTTGATAGTTGCAACCACTGTCCCCACGAAAAACCCAAACGAAAAATGGGGACGTAATCCCCACGTTGCCTTCACAGTAGTTGACTTAGACGCCGCCAAACAGGAATTTCTCAATCAAAATTATCCCATTCAAGCTAGCGCCTCCGGTCGCGCTGCCCTGTTTACTCAAGACCCTGATGGGAATATTATCGAGTTGAGTCAGCAGTGAGGGGAAGTAGGGGGAGCAGAGGTGCAGGGGAGCAGGGGAGTAGGGGAGAATTAGTAGTAGTAAGTCTTTCTCCTCTGCCCCTCTGCCCCACTTCTATTCTGGTAATTTATATTGTCCAACAATACGCTTGGCAAACTCTGGAACGTGCGCTTCTAATTTCTCTGGATGATTGCGCTTCACATACAAATAATTCCGAGTAAAGTGAGAATCAATGGAAAATCGCGCATATTCTAGACCCTTGGGGCCGATTTTTTCGATTACCACACCCATTAGTTTTGCTGCCCACATCGGCAGTGTAACGCCTTTATCGTAAGCAGGAATACTTTGTTGTACGGCTTCTTTTCGGTTGCCTTTAGACGTTACTGGTTGAGTATCTAACTGGTCTTTCACTAAATCCAGCATTTCCTTACCAGTGTCATTTCTAACTACAATCCATTGCCAGCCGAAGGGTGCGCCCATGTAGCCAACAACTAAGTCGGCTAGGGAATTGACGTAATCAAAGCAACTCATACAAGATGGGGCAAAGACATCTTTGAGTTTGTTGGTCTTCAAGCCAAAGAAAGGCACGGTTTCTGATGAGCCATCCTCATGTTTGAAGTGAACCCGAAAGTCTTGCATGAATTCGTAATGCACAACTGTGTCAGGCGATCGGCTGGTGGTTTCTAAGAATTTTTGCAGTCCGGCGCGGTTAACGTTGTCTACGCAGGGCGTACCCAAAACATACAGCTTTTCTAAACCAAGTTGTTTTTCTACGGCTCGTAATGCCTGGATTTGGCAACCAACACCAATTACCAACAGCCGTTTCATCCCCGATTTTTCCACCTGTTCTAATATGGAAAGGTTCGGAGAAAGTGTTGGTTTATTTACCCGTGCGGCTAGTATTTCTTCTGGGGTACGGGCGATGACTGGCATGGGTTGAAAGCGGTCTTCTTTGGTGTTTTGCACGCAGACGACACCTTCAACTAAGCCGCGATTCAGCATTTCAATGGCAATGCTGCTCACAATACCCGTCCATTGTGCGCCTTCGATGGGTTGCTGTTTCTTCGCTGCTATCATGTCTTGATGAACACCAAAGTAGAGTTCATCGGGGTTTTCGAGATGGCGCGATCGCGTGTGTGTTTCTTGTTCAAGTTCGCCTATTTGCTGATTAATAAAAGCGCAAGCTTCCTTGACATAGTGAATATAGTATGTATCGCATAGTCCGCACTCGCTACAGAGTTCTTTCGCAGGGCGGCGGCTGGTAGGTTTTAAGGCTCTGGCTTTTTTGTGAGGAGAAACTGAGGTCATATAAACTTTTTGTTTTATCCAGGAATCGCTTTTATTACAATACCTTCACTCGCTATGAACTTGACGATAGAGGATGAACAAGACATTGTAATATTTTGAAACGCAGAGGGACGCAAAGTAAACGCATAGGCGCTTCTCTACGAGACGCTACGCGTAGCTTGCTTCCACGAAGTGGTACGCCTTCCCGCAGGGTAGGAACGCAGAGTTTTGCTTAATTTATTTTGCTACGAATTAATTAAATATTGTACTGAGTCTTTGATGAGGAATTATAGAAATGCGAGTGCATTCAACGATGAATAGGAGAAATAGAATTTGATTTTTGATACACAGATAAAAGCAGACATTCCCAAACAAGCCGTGGTTGAGCGTAAGAAAGCAAGTGTTTACGAGATTGTTCTAGCTGGTTAATGATACTAGGTTGATGCCATTGCTGCCAGTAGAATTGCTGAAGATAATCAACTAACCACAGTTGTGCTTCTGTATCTAAATCCTTATCAATTTTTTTGGCTAACTCTAAGGCGTTACGGTAAGATTTGGGCGCTTTTTTCAAGTCTTCGAGTAACTCATCGGGAATAACTTGTAGTTGCTCATAAGATGCGATCGCACTTCCAGCACTACCAGCTGCTATACTCAAAACTGCCTGATTTGACAAAATTTCCTGATGGCCTGTTTGTGTGAGTACAACAGCCAAAGACTCTGCATTTAAGCGATAAAAAGGAATGCGTTGACAGCGTGATACCAAAGTCGGCAACACAGATTCAGGTGTAGGTGCAATTAAAATTAATGTCGCCTGTCCCGGTTCTTCCAAAGTTTTAAGTAAGGCATTCGCTGCGGCTTCTGCCATTGTTTGGGCTTCTTCCAGCACTACCACATTTCTCGGCGCTTCCAAGGGCGGACGACCTAAAAACTCGGTAATTCCCCGAATTTGCTCTAATCGAATTACAGGTGGTGCTTTACGCTTGAGTCCTTTTTCGGCTGCTTCTGCTGCTGTTAATCGTTGTCCCTGGTATTGGTACGTTGGTTGCACCCACAATAAAGCTGGATGGTTGCCTTGACGCAAACGGTTTTGTAAAGATGCAGTAACTCCCATCCCATTAGAAAATAGCAATTTTACAAAACACCTAGCTGCTAAACTCCTACCTACACCATCTGGCCCTACAAATAAGTAGGCTGGAGGAACCCGGTTTTGCCTGACAGCCTGAGTGAGTAATTCTATAGCTTGCTGTTGTCCGATAACTGGTGCAAATGGGTCATTAATCATTAATTAGATGTTGTAGAACTGCTGACAGGTCAACATAATTCGTAATTGATAATTGGTAATTCGTAGTTGCAATTACTTTGGGGCATCGCTTATAAAAATCTTACTTTTAGGGACTTCCAGTTAAAAAAAACACCCCATCCCTGCGGGACGCTCCGCGAACGTAGGGGCACGGTATGCCGTCATTGGTGTCAACTTAAGAAAAAATCTGCTTTGAGAGGACGTTTTACCCTCATCCCCTAACCCCTTCTCCCAAGTTGGGAGAAGGGGAACTAGAGAATTTCCTCTCTCCCAATTTTGGGAGAGGGGTTGGGGGTGAGGGTAAAACCTGGAAAGCTCGCCAAAGCTAGCTTATACGTTAAGTTGACACCAATGCGTATGCCGTGCCCCTACTACTTAAACCTTAGACGTGAGAAATCTGGATATCTCCGCGTGTGCTAACACAGCCCCAGGTTCGCGCTGGAGAGCGTTGTAATACTTTCTCTCAAAGGTATTACCCGTCTCTAACGGTACAATGAGTGTGCGGACATCAGCAATCAATTTTTGGAAATCATCCAGCAATATCGGTTCATCTGCTTGGAGCATTTCATCAACTTGCACAACCATCTCAGAAATGCGATGTAGCCAAGCAAATTGTTCGTGAGCGATGACTAGCTGAAGAAGTTCTCCACTTGATACTCGTCCACTAATCTGTTCGTAGGCAATGCGTTCTGTCTCCAGCAACATCTTGTGAAGGTCGAGTAATTTGTTTCGTAAATCACGCAGATATTGATGCTGACGTATTCTTTCTGTAAGTGTGTTAGAAGTCAATGTTACTTATCCTCTCGTTACAATAGTCTTCAATGGCTTAAATAATTTCTAAGCATTGACAATTGGGCATTGGGATTGGGGGAGAGGTGACAGGTAACAGGTGATAGGGATCTGTACCCTGTAACCTTTAACCTATTCCTTTCTTCTTCCCCATGCCCTGGTGAATGGAGTTTTTTATCTATTTGGTTTCCTTGCTAAGAAGCATTATAATGAGCATATCTGTTTATAACCGTTATATCTTATATCTGATTAATCATATAATAGCATAAAATTATAAGAAGTACACAGTGTAGAACCGAGCGAGAAAATATCAATTATGGGAAAACCATCTTCATGTCGCTAGCAAATGTAATTTTAGGTCTTCTTCAGCAGCAAGAAATGACGGGCTACGACCTCAAAACGAGCTGCTTCGATCAATGCGTTGCCCATTTATGGCCAGCAGATCAGGCACAAATTTACAGAACTCTCGATAAGCTAGTTGAGCAAGGCTGGATTACCTGTAACATTGAGATTCAACACGATCGCCCCAACCGCAAAGTTTACAGTGTGACGGAACAAGGGAAAGCGGAATTTAGGCGATGGCTAGGGATTCATCAGCCCTTACCGACTATCAGAGAACCTTTACTCGTCCAGTTGCATTTTGCAGATCAGTTGTCGAATGAAACCATCATTCACCTACTGGAGCAACAATTGGCGGCTCGAAGCAAAAAGCTGGCTGAATGTGAAACCATCGATTTGCCATCAATTGGCGATGAATCTGCCAACCGCAAGCAGGTGATGCAAAGGCTGGTGCTGGAGTTGTTAATCCGAAGAGAAGAGACTTATATTGATTGGTTGAAGACAGCAATCGATGTTGTCAGTCGCCAAGAGTCATATCCATTTACCAAGAAAGAATTCAGGAGTCAGGAGTCAGAATTCAGAATTGAATTTTGAACGAAAGAGCAGATGAATCGTGGATTATTTGTAGGTTTAGTAACTTTAGATTTGATTTACCTTGCTGACTCTCCCCCTAAGAATAATCAGAAGATTGTCGCTACTGACTATACTGTAGCGGCAGGCGGCCCAGCAACAAACGCAGCTGTAACTTTCAATTATTTAGGAAATCAGGCTACAGTCTTAGGTGTAGTAGGTTCTCACCCAATGACGCAGCTGATTCGAGATGACTTGGCAAATTACAAAGTTGCGATCGCAGACCTTGAGCCTAGCACTGATTTAGTACCGCCTGTATCTTCGATTATTGTCACTCAAACCACAGGTGAACGCGCTGTGGTTTCGATCAATGCTGTCAAAACTCAAGCTAGCAGCGCATCTATCCCGCCAGATATTTTGCAGAATGTGGATATAGTACTGATTGATGGACATCAGATGGTGGTTGGTGATTCCATCGTTCAAATGGCTAAAGCCAATAATATCCCAGTAGCGATCGATGGTGGTAGTTGGAAGCCTGGATTTGAGCAAATTCTACCGTTTGTGAATTACGCTATCTGTTCAGCTAATTTTTACCCCCCTAACTGCCAAACTGGAGAAGACGTTTTTAACTATCTCAGCGGATTTGACATTCCTCACATCGCCATTACCCACGGACAAGAACCAATTGCATACTTGAGCGGCACTAAAACTGGTATCGTAGATGTGCCGCAGATTCAAGCGGTTGATACGTTAGGGGCTGGAGATATTTTTCACGGTGCTTTCTGTCATTACATTTTAAGGGAAAGCTTTACTGATGCACTGGCACTAGCAGCTAATATTGCTGCTGATTCCTGTAAATTTTTTGGTACTCGGCGCTGGATGGATTTAAGATAATTCGTAATTCGTAATTAGTTAAACTAAGTATCGCTGTGCGCCCCTAATCACGTTATACATATTTTTAAATAGGCCAAATTAATGAAAGATTTACAAGAAATATTAGCGATCGCTCGTGAGGTAGGTTGGGGCGCAGCAGAGATACTGCGATCGTATTACGACGGGACTGCAAAAGACCCTAACTTAGAAATACAATATAAGGAGAATGAGCCTGTCACCGTTGCCGATGTAGCTGTGAGTCAATACATTTTGCAGAGGCTACAAGCAACTTTGGGTAACGAAGATTTTGCTTACATCAGCGAAGAAACTTATCAATCGTCAAGTAGTGGTAGAAAGGCTTCTGCCCCTTGGGTATGGATAATTGACCCTTTAGATGGCACACGAGACTTTATCGAAAAAACTGGAGACTATGCAGTTCACATTGCTTTAGTCAAAGAAACACGCCCAGTCTTGGCAGTGGTTGCACTACCAGAGACTCAAAAGTTATATTACGCTACTAAAGGCGGAGGTACATTTGTAGAAACCCGTGACGGATCTGTTCCTTTACAAGTATCATCAGGTAAACGAATTGAAGATTTAACCTTAGTCGTTAGTCGCTCTCACCGCAACCAACGCTTAGATCATCTGCTACAAAACTTACCGTGTCAAAATCAGAAATCTGTGGGTAGTGTTGGCTGTAAGATTGCCACCATTGTCGAGCAACAAGCAGATATCTATATATCTCTTTCCGGCAAGTCTGCGCCCAAAGATTGGGATATAGCCGCTCCAGAATTGATTTTAACAGAAGCTGGTGGTAAATTTACCCACTTCGATGGCACACCGTTGCGGTATAACACTGGTGATATCAATCAATGGGGAGGTTTGCTAGCTAGTAATGGTGAATATCACGAAGTACTATGTAAGAAAGCAGAAGGCATCTTAGCGCAGTTTGACCATAGCTAAATAGGGCATTTGAGGATGAATATTTTTTAATTTTCTTTTAAGATAGTTAATCATGGTATGATTAGCACTAACACCGATAATAATTTTTACTCTTTAGTCCACAGCTTAATTTTCAAAACACTCAATATCTGGGCGATCGCAAGTTAATTACGATTTCCGATTAAAAGTGTAACTTTATATAGTACAAGCAAAAAAAGCCAGTCTTTAGAAAGTCTGCAAACCTTCGTTAAGGGTTTGATTTGTGAATAAAATTCACTACAAGACGATATTCATAGGCTGAAGGCTGTGTTACACTCATGGACATAAAGATTATTTTCGGTTGAGTTACTCGTTTTGATTTCTAAAAACCGTCTCTCCGAATTTAACTCTCTACACTCCCTGAATTCGGAGATTTCTATGTCAATTTACGTCGGAAACCTGTCCTATCAGGTTACAGAAGAGGACCTAAAGCAGGCTTTTGCAGAATACGGAACAGTAAATCGTGTTCAACTACCCACAGATCGGGAAACAGGCCGGCCTCGTGGGTTCGCTTTTGTGGAAATGGAATCAGACACACAAGAACAAGCTGCCATTGACGCACTTGATGGTGCTGAGTGGATGGGACGTGACTTGAAAGTGAACAAAGCTAAACCTCGTGAGGAAAGAAGCAGTTCTCCTCGTGGTAGCTGGGGTGGCGGTAATGCCCGCCGCAACAATAATCGCTACTAAAGTCGATTTCTGAAAATTTCACATTTAGAGTCTCCAGCAGATAAAGCCAAAGGCTCCATTCTGCTGGAATATTTTATTTGGTATGTAGTCTTGAACTATTCATCCACGCTAAGGAGGAATGAGAATGACACAAGTAGTTTTAGGAGAGAATGAAGGTATCGAATCAGCCTTGAGAAGATTTAAACGGGAAGTTTCTAAAGCAGGAATTTTCCAAGATATGAGAAAAAAACGTCACTTCGAGACACCGATAGAAAAAGAGAAGCGTAAAGCAATTGCTAGGCACAAACAACGTCGTCAACAACGTTCTCGCTTCAATTAAAAGTCCAAGCAAATTTGCCCTTCGATTTGACATCTAGCCAGCATCTCTTCATTGTTGCCATACCTCCGGCAAGCCACAAGTAATTAGGCACACATCAATCAATAAACAACACTGTTCGTAGTAGCGCTATACTGACTTTCGGTGCTACTAATTATACATGTTTTCAATTGCGTTAAGTATAGGCGTACAGCTAGCTATGCGCCTCTAACTTATACCTGATTCCACAAAGAAGCGCTATAGTTTGTTGAGTTCCATTTGCGGAACTCGCGGCAATATAAATGTATTCTTCCTCTATATCCATAAAGTATTGTAGATATCGTTAGTCTGCAATCCCTGGCTCTGGATTTTGAAAAAAAATGTTACGACTTTATCATTTATTACTAGGCTCTATTTTGCTGGTGTCAATACCGGTAGGAGCCAAATTTTTTCTACCCCAATTTTCTCCACCCAAAGTAGTAAAACCTCCTACCGTTGCCAAACTTCCCAACTCTAATCAGGGAAATATCTGGCAGAAAATTCTGGGAAGTGCTGCTGCTCCAACTGACTGGCAAGTTGCTCCCTGTGAAGGAAATGCACCCCTGTTGTGTGTCTCCTCCAAAGGAAAACGTTTGGGTACAGTTGAGATTAACATTTATCCACTAGCAAACAATGAGGATTTCCGAAAGAAACTCTTAGCCGCTGGTATTCCAACTGCTTCCCTAGTAGACTACCAAAGTCCCAAGTACCAAACTCAGTTATTACCAGTACTTAAGACTTGGGTTGCAGACCACTACGCTGCGTTTGCGAAAGATCGTCAGGGTAAATATGGAAAACAGATTACTTTCTCATCCTACCCACCGCAACCAGTACCTGTTGGTAAGCTTCAGGGAATCCGCTATGGGTTCGCTGAACTCAATCAACAAGGTGGAGTACAAGAGCAACATATCGGTCACGTTGCCTTTGATGGCACTAAACTTTACGTAATTACTACTGCATTTGACACAGGTACGCAAACAGGTAAGTTTGATAAATTAGAAAACTTGGCTATTTTTCAACCTTACTTGTATGCGATCGCAGCAGATTTGCATTTACCCCAATAGGGATTGGAGATTGGGAAATCTTCCCAGTCCCCACTTCCCATCAACCTAAATCTCAGCCACCGCGCGTTCAATCAAGCGATGTGCTAAAGTTTGCGTGCCAGTGTGCTCATAATAATTTGTTGCTACATCCAGGAATGCTGCGAGGTAGTCCAACTTGTCATCAGCAATATCGGTAAAACTTTGCAAGTTGTGGACAACCTTTTGCGGCGTTAAATTATTGGCGCTAACTAACCCACTCATCCAACCTTTAACTGAGTCAAAGCTTTCGCCGATAAAGTTGAGTTTACTGCCAGCATTGTTCCCTGGAATCACATCTTTGATGTTTTGGAAAGTCGAGTTTTGTTCTAACTCCTGTGGATTTGTTTGATTCAGCCCAGATATCGCTTTGCTGATAAAATCTGGCCCCAAAGGTATCAAACCATCAACACAAACTAACGCCACCATACGGATCAGTGACTCACCACTATACTCTCCTAAAGAGGCGACAAAATCCCCAATACTGTCTCCCGGAATGCCGTTAATTTGACAGAAGGCTACCAACTCAGCCACTAACTTTAATGTCAAATCAATGGTTTGGGCTTTATCAGGTTTGGGAGTGACAGAGTTTAAAAAACCCAACAAAGGAATTTTTTCCCCGACTTTGTTAGCTAAAGCTGCTGCACCAAGCGCTTTATCTGTATTATCAACAGTTTGATATAACCACAAGGCTGTTTGGTATCCTTGGGATTTGTCGTTGAATAGATAAATCGCTCGTTCGCCAATTTGCTGAATTAAATCTTCATCGTCTTCGCCAGTGACTTTCTTAATAGTGTTGACAAAGCCAACGGTGTTTTGCCACTCTCCAGGAGCAACAAAATCTAGGGACTTCAACATAGAAACAGTCAAGCCGCCAGTTGGCAATTGATCGATCAACTCAACAATCGATTTGCTCACAAAAATCTCCTTATTTAGGTTTTATTATTTGAATGTTAGTAGTGCAAATCATTTCAGGTTAGCCAAACCATTAAGGTTAAACTTCTCTAGCCAATCTTCGCGATCGCTACCTGTAAATGATGAATCGCGAGAAAGTGCTTTTACTTGGTACTTACCTACCAAAATTGCAGTTTGCGTTTTACCAACTTCTATTGCAGGATAACCGCCAATTTTTTTAGTGCTTTTCGAGAACTTTGCTGCTGCATTGGGTGTGCTAGTGGTATCAGAAATAGACAGCACCGCTATATCTTTACCGCCTTTTTTCAACTTCGCTTCCGCAAAGCCTTTTTTCTCTTGGGTATAGACGCGTTGGTAGCCATCACCAGCTTTTGGGAAAAATTTATTAAATTCGCTACCCTGAGTTGCGGTTTTAGCTACCGCAAGACCCTTTTTCTGTTGAGTGCTTTCTTTTTGCGCCTGGTCAAAACGTCCAGGTGTTTTGGGGCTACAGGCTGTTGTCAGTAGTACCACCGACAGCAGCAAAGCGGCTACTACCCTACGTCCACGGTGTAAAATCATTCTTGGCTTTTCCTTATAGTTGAGCTTTCAGGCAATTATCTGCGCTGCTAGCAATTATTACCCGTAAAATTTACTTTTTGATAATTATTTCCTAACTTCTCAACTATAAAAATCATTTTTACACTTCAAAAAAGTGTCAAGTGTCATGCTTAACAATTAACCCAATGCAAAAACGCCCCCCCTTTCGGGAGAGCGTCTTTCGTCTACAGATAAGCGTGGGGAGCGTATCTCAGATTATGATTAACCGTTGATAGCAGGAGCGGTTAAAGCTACAGGAGCAGAATCGCCAGCAGCCAAATCGAGAGGGAAGTTGTGAGCGTTGCGCTCGTGCATTACTTCCATACCCAGGTTAGCGCGGTTGATTACATCCGCCCAAGTTGCAATCACACGACCTTCAGAGTCAATGATTGATTGGTTGAAGTTGAAACCGTTCAAGTTGAACGCCATTGTGCTTACACCCAAGGCGGTGAACCAGATTCCGATTACAGGCCATGCTGCGAGGAAGAAGTGCAGTGAACGGCTGTTGTTGAAAGAAGCATATTGGAAGATTAGACGACCGAAGTAGCCGTGAGCCGCAACGATGTTGTAGGTTTCTTCTTCTTGACCGAATTTGTAACCGTAGTTAAGGGATTCGGTTTCGGTTGTTTCACGAACTAAGGAAGAAGTTACCAAAGAACCGTGCATTGCAGAGAACAAACTTCCACCGAATACACCAGCTACACCGAGTTGGTGGAATGGGTGCATCAAGATGTTGTGTTCTGCTTGGAACACGATCATGAAGTTGAATGTTCCAGAAATACCCAAGGGCATGCCATCAGAGAATGATCCTTGTCCGATGGGGTATACCAAGAATACTGCACTTGCCGCTGCTACTGGAGCAGAATAGGCGATCGCAATCCAAGGACGCATACCTAAGCGGTAGGATAATTCCCATTCACGACCCATGTAGCAGAATATGCCAATCAGGAAGTGGAAAATTACCAATTGGTAAGGACCGCCGTTGTACAACCACTCATCAAGAGAAGCTGCTTCCCAAATTGGGTAGAAGTGCAACCCGATAGCGTTGGAGGAAGGAACAACTGCACCAGAGATGATGTTGTTTCCGTAGATCAAAGAACCTGCAACTGGTTCGCGGATACCATCGATGTCTACTGGAGGAGCAGCGATGAAAGCGATTACGAAGCAAGCGGTAGCCGCTAGCAAGGTTGGAATCATTACTACGCCGAACCAACCGATATAGATCCGGTTATTGGTGCTGGTGATCCATTCACAGAATCGATCCCATACATTGGCGCTTGAGCGCTGTTGTAAGGTTGTTGTCATTGTTTTATAAGTGCGGTTAGTTATTTATGAATCAGGCGGTTTCGTCTTTGCCTGTGAGACTACTTTACACTGCTTTACAATTTTTAATCAACTTTTATTACTACAGTAAACCTGATGTAAGTCATTAGGTTTGCTTATTTAAGCGTGAATTTTAGTGTTTGCAGTTGTTCACAATACATTGAACACAGGATTTAAATATATTTACTTCGGCGTTAGCGCTGAAAAGATAAAATAGAAAGGAACATTATTGTTATCAACTCTGAAATCGAGAGTTGATATGGATTACTACCAAAATTAGGAGGGAAGGTGTGACATGACAATTACTTTAAATCACACCATAGTGCCCGCACATGACAAAGAAGCATCCGCGAGGTTCTTTGCAAAAATTTTCGGTTTAGAGGTCGAGCTTCCCGTTGGTCACTTTGCTGCTGTGCATATAAATGATGCATTAACGCTCGACTTCGCCGACGCTGAAGCGTTCGAGCCACATCATTATGCATTCCATGTCAGTGATGAAGAATTTGATGCAATTTTTGCACGCATCAAAGAGGCAGGTATTGAATACAGTAGCGACCCCATGCATCGGAAGAAAGGGCAAATTAACCACTGGAATGAAGGTCGCGGCTTCTATTTCTATGACTCCGATGGCCACAACTTAGAATTGTTAACCCGTGCATAGATTTTTGACATCAGATCAAGTCGCTTCGCTCCAATTAAAAATTAAAAATTATTAATTAAAAATTGAATAAACAAATTTTAATTTTGCATTTTTAATTCCCGAAGGGTGGGATCTGGTACCCCAAATTAATTAAAAAAAGGTCAATGCATTACTTCTTGACTAAAAAATATGCTGTAGCATAGTCCGGCAATTGGCTGATATTCTGCCCAAATTCTGTTTTATTCTTAAAAATACCAGCCAAAAAATCGAGCTGATAAAGATTGGGTAAAAATGCTCCGCCTGTATCGGCGATGACTCCCATTTGCAGATGTTTGCGGCCACCTTGAGTATGCTCAATCACAACCACTTTACCTAAACCAATATTTAAAACATCTCCAGCAAAAGTAACTCCGGGTTTGATAGAAATTTTTGCATCTATTTTGTATCCATAGCCTTTAATATCATCAACTTCTCTAAAATACCAATAACGTTTTTGTGCTGTTGCCTTTAATCCGCGGATATAAGCTATTCCATTGTTTCTATCTACATTAAAAAATGCCTTATCACCATCGGTAAAATTAATCAGGATTGTTCCTTCCATAATTGCTTCTTCTAAGCCGTTTCTGGTTAGATAAGCAAGAGTGTTAACTTTTCCAAATTCTCTACCACCTGGTTCATAAATACCAGACAAAACATCTTGCTTTGTGTATCGAGTGTAGAACTTATCGTTATTAGAGTTATCTTTTAAGCTATAAATTGGTATATTAAAAGTAGAAGTTTTTTTGCGGGAACCAGGGTGAGTAAATACAGCATATTTGGTAATTCGTAATTGTTTTTGCTGTTTACTCTTGGGGTTGTAGGCAGACCATTTAATAACTCGGAAATTGGTATTAATAAAATTAGAGTCTTGTAAACGAGTAGCCCGTTTATTAGCAATATCCTCCTTCAAAACAGCAATCATGAAATCTAAAGTTTTAAGGACATCTGGTACAGTAACTCCTTGAGTGGCAAGCACTCCTGTACGCATAATATCTGGGTCTTGGGAAGCATAATCTTGAAAATATTTTCTAGTATTAACGAGAACAGTTAATAAATCTCCTTGATTGAATTTAACCTTACTATTTGGGAGTTTTCCTGGAGTAGCAATTTGGCTGCCATTAATGTTAAATTTATATTTTTTGAACTCATCAACAACTGGATAAGGTGCAGATGCTGCTAACAAATTCTGTCGAGATGAAAAAGTATTTTGAAGCCTTGAGTTAAGTTGTTCGGCAGCTTGATTTGAGGTCAGAGAAATCTGTGATTGAAGTAGGGCAGAATTTTCTTGTTGAGTAAATGACTGATTTTGTTGAGCTATTTGTTTAGTTTTTGACTGGGTATATAGATAACTACTTGCTAAACTGACAACTAATAAGGCCGCACAACCTACTGTAAAGCGAAATTTTTTGCTAAATAACATATTCTTTAATGCTAAATAATTAACGTTATGTTTCTATCACCTCACGCACTAACTGCGCTAACTTTTCGGCACTATCAGGAACTGCGATCGCGTAAGCTTTTTCCCCCATCTTTGCTAACTCTTGGGGTGACTGCAATAAATTCAACACATTATTTTGCAATGCTTCAGTCGTCAACTCAGATTGCTTCAACGTTAACGCTGCACCCGATGAAGTAAATACGTCTGCATTGTAAGATTGATGGTCTTCTGCGGCAAAGGGGTAAGGAATCAAAATCGCTGGCGTTCCACACACTGCCAATTCTGTTAAGCTACCTGCGCCAGAACGACTAATAGCAAGAGTTGCTCGTTGCAACAACGCTGCCATATTGTTGTAAAAAGGTAAGGCTATGTACTGTGGATGTTTGAGACTATCTGCTTCGGGATCGCGATCGCCAGTTAAATGTACTACATAAATACCAGCATCAAACCAAGCTTTTGCAGATTCGCGCACCAACTTATTTACTGCAACTGCACCCTGGCTACCACCAAAAACAACAATTAAAGGCACACCATCAGGAATAGCTAAATCCAGTGGCGCATTAATTGCCCCATCAAGAAATTGCGCTCTTACGGGAGTACCAACATAGACATTTTTGGCACGAGGTAAATACTTAGCAGCTACTTCAAATCCCAAGGCTACCGCGCTACACCAAGGGCCAAAAAAGCGAGTTACTTTCCCTGGTAAGGCGTTAGATTCGTGGAAAACTACAGGTAAACCAAGGGAACGCGCTGCAATGACGGCTGGCCCGGCAATGTAACCCCCTGTGGTAAACACCCCTTGAAAATTTCCCTGTTTGAGAATTCGTCTGACTTCTAGAATCGAAAGGGCGAGTTTACCCAAAATGCGAATCGAGGAAAGTCCAAACCCTTGCTGAAACCCTTCAACTGCAATAGTATTCAAGGGATACTGTTTGGGAACAAGTTGAGTTTCTAGCCGATCGGGTACTCCCAGCCATTCTATTTGATAATCTGGAAGTTTTTGCGCCAGGGCGATCGCTGGAAACAAATGTCCACCAGTCCCACTGGCAGCTATTAATAATCGTATCGGTGCGTTTGCCATCAAACCTCTACCGTTTAGCGTCTAGCTTAACTAAGATAAAACAATTTGCTTACTTTCTCTAATCAAATCAGTAAATTCTTACCAATGACTAACATTATTACCGCCTCAGTGAGACGACAACTCAAATTTCCAGCAAATATTTGGCTAGTTTCGTTCCTACTGACCATTGGTTTAACAAGCGGTTGGCAACGCACTCAGGCTGCAACACCACAGCAATTATCCCAAGCCACAACAGCCCAAAATGCACCAGCCGATCTGAAAAACCTGTTGACACAAGTTGATAGCGCTGCTAGCCGAGGCGATGTCAGAGGGGTGTTGCAATTTTACAGTCCCAATTTCACTCATGGCGATGGATTAAACCTCCAAACCCTGGAAAAGTCTTTGACTTCACTTTGGCAACGATATCCGAAATTGCAATACAGCACGAAACTGCTATCTTCAAAACCTGAAGCCAATGGGATTATTGCTGAAACAGAAACGAAGATAACTGGCTTACCCTCTGGTAACGGTAATAAGTTGGCTCTCAATGCGACGATTAAATCGCGTCAGCGTATTGAAGGCGGAAAAATAGTCCGCCAAGATATTTTGTCAGAACGAACCTTGCTTACCTCTGGTAGCAAACCGCCCCAGATTGATTTTAAATTACCGCAGCAGGTGCTGGTTGGTCAGAAGTATAATTTTGATGCGATCGTCCAAGAGCCACTTGGTGATGATTTTCTACTAGGAACGGCGCTAGAAGAACCCATCCAACCAGATAAATTTCTTAACCCTACACCCGTAGATTTGCAATTATTAACATCTGGCGGACTGTTTAAAGTTGGACAAGCACCATCTACCCCAGGTAGCCAATGGGTTTCTGCTGTCATCCTGCGAGGTAATGGAATGACAATGGTAACTCAGCGCTTGCAAGTGGTGAAGAAGTAGTTAGAAGTTAGGAGTTAGGAGTTAGGAGTTAGGAGTTAGGAGTTAGGAGTTAGGAGTTAGGAGTTAGGAGTTAGAGACCGACTGATGATAAATTATGAACGATGAAACTTGTGCTAATTCATAATTCATAAGTGTTAACTCCTCACTCCTAACTATCCTAATGATTTCCCTACAAAATCAAATTATTTTGATCACTGGTGCAAGTAGTGGTATTGGTACTGCTTGTGCAAAAATCTTCGCTAGTGCGGGTGCAAAACTGATTTTAGCAGCACGACGGTTAGAACGTTTGCAGCAGCTAGCAGATACTCTGAGTAAAGATTTTAGTACTGAAATTCATTTACTACAATTAGATGTGCGCGATCGCCATGCTGTTGAATCTGCCATTGCGACTCTACCCCCTGCCTGGTCTGACATCGACATTCTCATTAATAATGCTGGCTTGAGTCGTGGTTTAGACAAGTTGCACGAAGGCAGCTTTCAAGACTGGGAAGACATGATTGATACTAACGTTAAGGGTTTACTTTACGTCTCCCGCTATGTCGTTCCGGGAATGGTAAGTCGCGATCGCGGTCATGTGGTAAATTTAGGTTCCATCGCCGGACATCAAACCTATCCCGGTGGTAATGTCTACTGTGCTACCAAAGCTGCTGTCAGAGCCATTTCTGAAGGTTTAAAACAAGACCTGTTGGGTACGCGAGTCCGTGTAACTTCTGTCGATCCGGGTATGGTAGAAACGGAATTTAGCGAGGTGCGCTTTCACGGAAATACTGAACGTGCTAACAAAGTCTACCAAGGAGTTACACCCCTAACAGCAGATGATGTGGCTGATGTGATATTTTTCTGTGTGACGCGATCGCCCCATGTCAATATTAATGAAGTTGTGCTAATGCCTGTTGACCAAGCTAGCGCTACCTTAGTTAATCGACGAACATAAAAGTAACTCATCTCATCCCATTCTAAAAAAGCTTACCCCTGCCACTTACTCTACTCAAGAGACATTTGGTAGAAAAAATGTAGAGACGTAGCACTACTACGTCTCTACATGGGTTCTGGATAACGCATATTTAATTTCACCAAATATTTAAAGTCTTACAGTTGATGTTTCAGTTTACGTCTAGAGAGTTTGTTAAGGCTTTACCTACTCAGCTAGAGTGAATCCCCACAAGAACTATTCGCCAGTTTTGCCACGGATTAGCCAAGCCTTGATTTCCCTAAGCTCATTATTCTGCTCGGTGATTTGATTCTCAATGTCTTCAAAGCCGTAAGCGATATTTTTTGAAATTTCAGATTGGTTTCTGACGAGATGATCGAAGTTTCGCTTATCATTAAGAGCTTTTTCAGCGTCAGCGACGGCTTTTTGAATAGTTTGCTGTCGTTTCCCGATCCACCAAGCTATCCAGCCTGATAACGCGCCGACAAAAGCCAACAGGAAGCTGGCTAGACTAGCATCGAATTTCATCTTTTTAGTTTGTTACTCAGGAATTACCGCCGCTTTGATCGCATCTAATTCCTGTTCAATTATTGTTCGACTTTCTCCCTCATATTGGTAAATTCCCAAATTACAGGAAATGAACCATTTCGGAATATTGATTTGCAATTGATAATTGTTTGATAAATTATCAGAAATTGCTAAATTGAATCTACCCAAAAACAATGGCTTTCGCTCGTCAATGTATATTTCACCAAGAGGTGAATCTGTAAAGCGGGAAAGACTGCCAGCATAAGACCATTGTTTACCAGCGGGCACTGTCGTATTTATAGCAATTCCTAGTATTGGTTTATCAAGAATTACGCCCGGACGAATTGGTACGATCCGAGCGTAATAAGTTTTACTAGCAACGGTTCCTATTATCGTCGCCGGGATAGACACCGAATACATCAATTGCCAATTGGATTCAGTAGATAAATCCAAGTTTCTAGTCATTTAAGGTAGTTGATTACCTCATCAACAAAGCCATGTGTTCTTCGACTTCCCCAACAAAGCCTAATGGGTTAATGCCGAAATGATCTAACAATTCAAAGTAGGTGTAATCATCCATTGTTCCGGTCAACCACTGATTAGCAGCGCCGTTGACAATCAACATTCCTTGAACAGTACTATCATCAGCATGACCATCAACGGACACGGTTAATAAATCGCTAATGTCTGGCGGAACCCATAATAAATTATTGTCAGATGCAATTGACATTTACACACCTTCAGGTACAAAGCGATATTTGCTAGCCAAAGCATTCTCACTACCAGTAAATAATGCAGTAAATGCAGGCTTTACTTTAATAGCTGTAACTACATCATCGTAGGTATCAGCCGCAACTTTTTTTCCAAAACTAGTAGTAACAGAATCATTCTCATGCCTGTAATACTGTCTGCCAGTGATTCTAGACGGCGATTTTGTTGTAGCTGTTTGTACCCGTTGGATAACTGTAAATTTAGCAAACTTGAATTTTTTAACGTTATTGAGAACGTCAGGAGTCGTTAAAGCATTGACTTCGGTGTTGCTAAAAGTATACGCATCAACTATTCCCTTCATGGACGTAGCAAGGGCCGAACCTCTGCCACTTTGAGTGGCTGAGATTAATTTGGCAGGAAGAAAAACAAGTGCTGTACCATTTTGGTCAAAGGGAACAAGATAGCCGGGAGTTCTCTCTGTTTTTACTTTATCCGCAGGATTAAAAACCGTTGCAAAAGCTGCTTGCCTAGCTTCTGTATCCTTTTGTAGCCATGTTAAATACTTTGCATGGTCGGCTGCTAGACGAACACCACGGCTAATATCTTTGTAAGCCATTTTTTCCTTTAATTGATTTTCACTGCGATTCAACCATAGCAACAGTTTTAGCGTGGTTTATTTCTCGGAGATATAATATATTTCCCTTGTTTTTAGCGTGGTTTATTTTAGGTTGTTTCAAATTTTGACTAAGGGATTGTATCTATTGGTTGTATCTATTAAAAATACTGGTTGTGGTTCGCCAGGGATGAGTACGTAGGCATACCGAAATCGGATTTTTACTACTCTGCGATAAGCTCTTTTCTTACGGGTTTTACCCATAATTACTTGGGTTTCCGTAACCGTCCCCGTAGTACTCGGTTTTTTAGGATTGCCAATATTTATTTTTAGTTCATCAAATGTTACGTCAACTACATTACAAATTTTTTGATAAAGACTTATACCATCTGTTTCATTGTTAGATAAAATTTTTGAACCGTTAGGAAATCCATGTTTTGTGTCCTTATAACTAATACAAAGATTCCCTTTATCGTGAACAATTCCTTGCTTGTTATGAACAAACTGCGTTTTAATTTCGTTAGCTATTTCTACTAATTTTTCACGTAAATTAAGAGAGGTGTTCTCTAGAGTCATTAACCGAACGCTGTATTCTGCATCAGCTTTATAGTCTTGTGTAGCTGGAACAGATTCAGAATCCTGTGAGAAATAAAATACTACCTTAGGATGCCCTTCTACAGGCGGCTCCATATTTTCTCTGGAGCCATAGTATAAAGCTAAATTTTTCCTACCATATCCCAACAAATCAAACAATAAATGATGTCTTAAATTCATCATTAATTGATTGTCATTGTCAGTCATTGTACAAGCAACTCGTAAAGAGCTTCTGGAAGATGCTATGTTTGGTTTCCAATCATTTCCTAAGTCAGAAAAGTATTGTTGTACAACTGCATTGTGCTGAGGTATATAAATTTTTTGTAAATGCTCAAAAGGATCGAAATTATCAGGTAAAGAATCTTCTGGAGGTGGCTTTGGTGTTATGTCCGTCATTTAATCACCCCCGTCGAAAATATCGTCAAGCACTAGCTGTAAGAAGTTAGTGGAATCAGCTTTTGCTTGATCGCCTTCAGCCTTCACCACAGCAGGATCGGGAACATCTAGACCGGGCTTGTAATGAATTACTGTGCCATCGGCGTTGTGAAGTGGATGTCCTTGGGCGTCTGTGGGGTCTGTCTGCGATATCTCCCGCTTGAGGTCAGCTACGCTACTATCAACGCCGTCCTTTGCAGCAGCTAAAGCGATAGGAATCGCCGTTACTAGAGCTATTGCTTGCAAATTCTCGCCAACCAGGTTCATTTGCTGGAAAAACTTACCTTTTAAATTTGGCTGGGGATTCATATAACTGTAGGCATTTTCGAGAAGCACTCCACCCTTGCGAAGTGCATTACCGATTTTGCCAACATTCCCGCCGATAACCTCTAAACCCGCAGTCAAAACACCTCCAAGTCCTAGCACCTGGTTATGGATGTTTAGTGCAGCCTGGTAGATGCGATTAGCTTGATCCCATTTTTGTTGTATTTCTGCTGCTGTTGCCTCTCCTACGGTGCTGACAATGACCTCGTGTACAGCTTTACCAAGTACATTACTAATGTTTATTGGCGTTCCATCAAGTCCTTTTGGCAGGATAAATGCTGTTACTTGGTCAATAATCATGAATAGCGTTTGACCAAGGTTAGAAGACAGTATCAACGCGTTGTGTACCGTCGTTGCAAAAGTGAGAACGCTTAATGCTTTCTCAATGTATGTATTTTCGGCAACTGCTGTTACTAATCCACTAATTCCACCTACTACTTGATTACCAAGTTTGTTATTAATAATGGTTAACAAAGCTGTTTGCGCTACAACTCCAGCCTTGTTTACTAAATCAAATATTTGTTTACAAATAAATAATACTGGTGCAATTGCAGCCGCGATAAATGCCTGTATTTGTGCCCTAGTGCCAGTGTGTTGTAATGTGCTGTTGGCCCTAGTTTGAGCGTGTTGCTGAATTATTAGCGCTCTCAAAGAAGCTTCTGCTGCTGGATTCACGTCTCTACCATTCCTTCCCGGTATTCCCGGTAATCCCCTTTCTCCCCTTGCCCCAGGTACACCCGGTACTTGTACTACTGTTGTTACACCGTCTCTGCCGGGTATTCCCTGTATTCCCTGTAATCCCCTTTCCCCCTGCCTTCCAGGGATGCCAGGTATGCCTTGCAATCCACGAAGCGACTTTACGCCCTGATAAAGTGCGATCGCAGTTAGAGATGCGGTTAGCGCCACGCCTGCTCTGCCAAGTGCATCCCCGGCAACGCGTTTAGCCTGTTCCCCTATACCTTCTGCTTTGATGCCTTGTTTGTAAGCTGTTGTGGCGTTCTCGTTTGCTCGCGCGGCATTCCTCACCGCACCATCAGCAGTAATTTGAGCTTGGTCAGCTCTGCCATTAGCAACTTGTGCAAAGTTCTCGGCACGAGTAGCAGTCACTTGTGCTGCACCAGCTTTTAGGCTTGCAGCCTCACCAATACCTTTGGCATCAAGCGCGATATTCTTTGCCTCCGCGGTCAGTGACTCGTTCCCACCGATTCGGTTTTGTAGTCCTAGCAACTTGCCCAGAATACGCGATACATCATTACCAAGCTGTACTAACCCACTTTCTACGGCATCAATACGCTCACCTAGAAGGTTTAATGTATAAAGTTGTTCGATAAGGGTGAAAATTGTAGCGATCGCGTTGAAAGCTTCCAGCAGTCTACCCGCCAGCCGCCCTGTAGCTGCAAGCGCCTCTGAACTTATACCTACTGCTTTAGCAGCAGCAACAACAGCATTTCCTACAGCAGTTTCTAGCCTCCCAATCGTCCTGCCGAGTGCATTCACCTGGCTACCAAAACCATTAACCGCACCACGTAAACCGGATACCTCTGTTGACAAATTAAATGCATCTCTGGCAACAGTTGCAGCTCTAGTAGTTGCGTTCGTTGCTGCGTTTCTCGCTACATTGTCAACTGCGTTAGCAGACGCCCTTTGTAATGCAATAGCATCCAAGTTCGCTTGTCTTCTAATAGCAGCCTGTAATTCACTATTAAATCTTGCTTCTGATGCCTTTATTTCTGTTGATATACCAGAAACTCTAGTTTGCACTGCATTGTCTATCGCAGGTCTGACTTGTTGTGTTATGGCTGCCCCTACTGCTACACCAACAAGCGCTTGAATGCTATTACTGCCGCCACCCTTCAACGATAAAATATCGCGTTTAAGTGCATCAATCTGTTGCTGTAATTTATCACAGCAATCACATTTACCAGCGCAATTAAGCGCTGATTGCATACTTCCAATTATGCTGGAGGTACTCATATATTTAGCCGCAATTCCTATTTCTTAATTGCTTGGAAAGTCCTTCAATTTGCGCCCAGTCGGCATTAGAAATGCACTTGCCGCTGCATCCAGTGCCACACGCAATTTCGCATTCTTCGAGTGTGGCATACATACCCGGTGTGCCGTGAGTAGAAGCCATGATACAAGCCCCGTTAATGCAATCGTGGGGTGTTGGTGTAGCGCTGAATATTGCTGATGTAATGCTAGGGGTAGCGCTTGCGCTGCCTACCCAATTCGGGTACATAATCCTGCTATCAGCAGCGCTCAACAAACTCCATTGAGTACCACCAGATGTAAGTGCAAAATATGGAGCATCGTCACTATACCCAGCAATGCCGCTAGTAGTATCGGGCGGGAAGAAGCGCGAGTAAGTAACAGATATCGCCCAGGTTCCAGATTGTCTCGGCATTAGTAATTATCCGGGTCAATTGTTGCAGAAGTGTCTAATTTCGCGAGATTTATTGTTATTTGGTCAACCCGATAACTATCGTTATTCGTGCCTCTTGTAGTGAATGATGAAAAGCCGCTAGCTAAATAAAGACTTTGGTCGGCATTTGCATCAAAGTTTGTTTGTGTTAAATAACTTTGTGCATTCAAATTTATCGCTGCAAAATGCCCTTCAGCACTTGCACTATTTGGTGTGGCTAGCCCTGCTGTTTGTAAAGCGCTATCGGGAATAAATAAACCTGCGCTTGGTGTTGTAGCGCCACTAGCAAGTCTTGTTGCTCCGGTTCCGAAAATCTGCACAAAATTTGGTTCTGACATGAGAAATGAAACGGATTTAGATGAAGTGGATAAATCCGTTGTATGGCTTAATCAAAATTGTGTAAATGTTCCAGTTTTATGTAGAAGTGGAATATTCACTGATGCCGTGTATCCTTTACTGGGAATAGGATTGAGCGAATATTTACAGTTAGTGAATATTTAGGGAATTCCGCTTTCACCTCTGAACCAGGTAAAAGCGGAATGCAGAACTTTATTTTTTATATCTATGCCAAAGAATAACAGAAAGGGAAAAGCCGCAGTATTAACAGATGGTGAATATTCAAAAATCAGACGGCAGATCCGAACTGAGAAGTACAAACTACTTCTTGACCTTGCATGGTACACCGGGGAACGGTGGGGGGCCCTCGTTCAACTTAAAGTGAGTGACGTTTACGATCGCACTGGTAAACCCAAGTCAGACATCATTTTTCCGGCCATAATCCGAAAACACAGGCCAGATGGCACAGCTGAAACGACAGAGATTCCAGTGCATCAGATTTTGAAAGAATCCCTAGAGAGATACCAGCCAGAAACAGATAGCGAGTGGCTATTTCCCTCAAGGTGCGGAACTAAGCCAATTACCTGGAAAAATGCCTATAACATTTTCGTGGCGGCATCGGATGACGCGGGGTTTGAAGCCAAGGGAATTTCGACTCATAGCACTAGAAGGAGCATGATCAACAAATTGCGAAAAAGTGGGATTTCTAAAGAAGTTATTCGCACTTTCACCGGACACCGCGACAACAAAGGACTCGACCCTTATTTTGAAATTGAAATGGACGAGCGCCGCGGCGCGATCGCAACTCTATGATCGACAAACTCCTATTCCTGCAAATCGAAATCTTCATTGAGTCCTTTGAGGCTGGGAAATATCACCATCCACTCTTTTTAGCTATGACTCTGGAGTGTTTAGCGAATCAGGCATGGGATGAGGTAGATCGGCTTTATCCAAATTTGTGACAAATAATCCTGGGGGCGAATAAACTCAAAGCAAGCTATTCACAGCTCGCAAATGCAACAAGTGCGATCGCGTTCATCCTATTTAGTGCGATCGCTTTTTTTTGACTTTGCCTTGGAACAGGCAATAGAGCCTGATAGACTACGTTGTGAAAAGCATTTGGGCAATGCAATGAGTCATCGAGGCGGCCGCCGACGTACAACTTGGGAAAATCACTGGAATCACGGGCAGACTCAAAATATCCGCGTGCCAATAGTTTTAGCTCCTGCAATCCTGGAGTACGCCAAAGCAATTGATTGTGGAATGCTAACCCCATTAAGCCTGGAGCAATACCAACAAATCATTTTGCTGGCGATTGACCAATTTGTTGAGAAGCGTAAAGCAGAATTTCACCCCAACCAGTACAGCCATACTGGCTCGACCACTAGCCGGCGCTGGGATGAACTGCGACGGTTTAGGAGTGCGATCGCCACGAGCGAATTAACTTTTGAATCTCAGAGGGCGACTGTCCGTCACTAATCCAAACTTCCACATCTGCCTTTTTATGTCTAGCTAGCTTGCTGTTTACACTACCCAGGTAACAGCGGTGAATCTTCCGTCCTTGCATCCAGCAGTAACGGTAGTACCAGTATTTATTAGAGGATCTCTCAACCCAGTATTCCTCAATCCAGTGGGTATCGTGTTGGGGGGCAGATTTTTGAGTATCAAAGCTAACTTTTGTATTACTGCTAATACTAGTGTTAAGAGTGTTGCTAGCTACTTGCTCCCCAACACTTTCACACGGAGATTCAGACTCTGAGATTTGCCCCCCAACACTATGACTATCTTGGCGGGCATCGAGGTTATCCCAGAACGAATCGCAAGTGTAAGCGGGAGTATCTTCAGTTTTGGTGAAGGGTTGTAAATCAAAAAGTGTGAGTTGGTTCATAATCAAACTGGTTATTATGTCCGCTGCTCTTCATTTGAGGGCAGTTTTTTTTGTGCAGTTATTCCCTAGTAATCCCTTGGGAGGTTGCTGGGGAACCAAGATTTTAAAAGTTCAATAAATCCAAATGAATCAAGTGCGTTATCTGTCCAATAACACTCACGTAAACAGCTAATTAACCATGCCTGAGAATCGGGTATTTTTTGATGTCCACCACGTTTAACAAAGTGAGCAAGAGCTAATCGGACATCTGAAATATCAAATTCAAAGAGATATCTAGTTGTTCGTTTGTTTGGGTCAAAGTATATTTGGTACTCAGCACAAACTGTAAGTAACTCGTGTTGCCTTTCTAACTCTTCAAATTCGGCGGTTGTAAGAGTAATACTATTGCTGCTGCTGTTAACCCCCGGTTCGGCATAAGTATCGTTTGAGTGGGGTGAATCGTAACTAGAGTTATGGTTGTGTAACTTTTTTTCTCGCCGCTTTTTGGGTGGATTTAACCATGACAAAGGTCTTACAAGTAACTTGGTTATCTTCCAAGAATATTGTTTAATTACTTGTAGAACGCGGCATGATACCAGTATTTCAAATATCTTTTTGAGGTAATTATGAGCATAAGGTTTACCTCTGCTCTTCGCTACCCAAGCATTAAATTCTGATAAATCTGGCTCGATTTCACTGGCAATTTGACCTTGCATCATTAGCCACTGCCAGAGAGTTTTTGCGGCGGGTGGAATATGGTGTTGATAGCAGAATGCTTCGTGTGCTTCCGTCCACGGAAGTGAAGTTGTAGGTGAATTTTCTGGCATAATACTATTAGTGATTTATCCGAGGGCCGCCCTTGAACGCTAATTCTCTTGGCGGCTTTTTGGTTTTTTTTACATCTCGATAGGGAATTACGAAAAGTCGTTAATAAACTTCCGCATCGCTGATTCTGTTTCGAGGTATCCTAAAATCAGCCTTTGCGTTCCAATTGCAATCCTTGAGTGGCTTCTAAGCTCGTGTTTTTGTAAATCGCTACACAAAGATTGCCACGCTAACGTTATCAGCCCTCGGTCGAGATACTCATTGGCGCGCTGCTTGGCCCAGTTAAGGTGTTCGGTTCTGTTCATTGGTCATGAGTTAGAAGCGCGATGTTTGAGCTTGATGTTGGTCGCTTTCTCTTTTACCCGATCTACTAATTCAGGATTTTGTTGAAACAAGTTTGGTAAATCACTCAGCACGTATGCTGTTAGCACGATCGCTTGGTCGGGTTCTAGTTCTGGGTCAACGGTGCGGACATAGTTGATAAATTGCTCTAGCTCGTAGATGGCAAGACTTCTAGCCCGAACTACTTTTGATGAGATTTTTGATTTAGTCATTGGTCATTTGTCATAAGTCATATTTCAATGGGTGACGGTGGCAACAGGTAATACTCCAAATAGCGATAAGTCGCTGTTTGACCGTCAACTTCCAATAAAATGTAGAGGAAGCTATTGCACATAATCAGCTGAGGAAACCGAAGAACTGCGGTTAACTCTCTTTCCTCTGCTATTTGTCCTGCTTGAGTCGTAAGAATAACTTTCATTGGTCGTTAGTCATTGGTCATTAGTCAACTGCGTAGCTTGCCGCCGTAGGCATCGCTCAAAAAAAACCCAATTATTGGTTCTGGCTCATAGTCTTTCGGTGAGGTGCCGTCAAGGTAGGACAGTCCATCTTCCTCGTCGTAGTCCAAGGTTGGCTCTGGGGTTCGCCAAGGACGGTAAGGGCAAGTTTTGCACCTCGGCTCATCGTTTTTTGGTGTCTCACAGACATCGCCGCGACGGTTTTTACATTTAGTCATAAGTCATAAGTCATAAGTCATAAATCATTTGTCGTTTGCTGCGATCGCTAAATCTCTCGGTGGCTTTTTTGTGGATCAAAGACTGTCTGTGATTGCGTCGATACGGTTTTGGAAATCGGTAATTGCATCGTCCACCGTTGGTAAAACTCCTACTTCGGAGTCGTAACCTACACGAAAACTGATTCTGCCTCTGTAATGAGCGGTGTATCTGTACCCCACAATTCGCGATCGCCAATCCCCCCTAGCTAATCTTGATTCTGTAGATTCCATTTCTGGCAAGATACGCGCTTCAAATCCTTTGTAAACATAGTTCATAGTCATTGGTTAACTGCGATCGCAAACCTAGCTATCGCCGATCGCGCTCTAGGTCATGAATTACTTTCTCTAAATACCAGTTATCTGACTGTCCTGGGTTTTTTCGCCGCTGCTGGAGCAAAAGTCGTTTAGCGGCTGGCACATCACCTTTGAGCAAGGTTAGTAAATCAGCTTGCAGGTATCTGTTTCTGGGGTCGTTGCGGTATGAGTTGGATTTGTTACCCTGTGGTTGGCTAAATTTAGATACAAGGATTTGCCACTGGCGGCGAACCTGCTGGAACGCTGCTATTAAGGCGACTATGCAGTAATAGATAATGCAAAGGTTGAGCAGAAGGCTGATTAGAATGTACACAGGAATTGAAAGTAGATGTTCAATTCCACGATGCGGGAAATAACCTGATCGAGACATCGGGAAATCCCGCATTTGTAAACTTCACTCCCCCTTCACAAAACAAAACCGCCCATACCACAGCAGGCAGGACGGTTTTATTTGACTTCTATTACGTCATCTCCACTCTCTTCGTGAGTTACCAAGTAATAAATATCGCTTTTTATCTGGTTTGTCTCTTCCTTAAATTGATTTTCAGATTCTTCACTTTCCCCCAGTCGCGCCTTTAACCGAGCTTGGTGAGCATGAACATATTCTAGGTGCCGTTTCTCTAGGGACTCCAGGCGCTCTATGATTTTCCCAGCAGTTGTGTCCCTGACTGGGACGAGCCTCCAATCTGGATTTCCCCTGTCGCTATCTTCTCTATTAGCGCCGATCTCGATAGCCCCATTGCTTTGGCTTTTTTTTGCAGCTCCTCCCATGCACTCTGACTTAGCTTCAGTCCCACTGTCGTTACGTCTTCCGCCGATTTTTTCGTTCTTCCCATTTACATAGTCCATGCATTTCCCTCCATTTTACATGAGCAGAATAATTAAGCATGAGCAAAATGCTTGACAATAATTCTGCTCATGCTTAATATACATTAAGTATTCTGCATTAGCAAAATACTTTTTTAAGCTCCCCCCTCACCTTTGCCACTGAGCCTATGAGGGCCCATTCAGGAGCAAGCACCCACGCCACTGCTTTTATGCCCCGGCGCGGAAACACCCTGCAATCACCTCTGAAGCGATCGCGGTAACGAGTTTACCGAGCGGTGATATTTTCATGTCTGCACACTTAACCCTTGAAACCAGATGACAACCACAGTTTTAGAACTGCTTGAAAACCTGAAGCACTACCCCGGTGCGACAAAGCTAAACATCAAAGCTGCTGTCGACGACACAGAATTTGCGATCGTTGATTTTGTCGCGGGAATTGACGGCTTGACTATCGTTATCGGCTCAAAAGTAGAGTCAGAGCCAGACGAGGAGGAGGAAATCTAATTGTTGAAAAGGCGATCGCCTACCGTCCCTATCGATCGGAAAGCGATCGCCAAATGCCTAGTATTTAACTTTGAAAATTCTAACCAAAAGACATGACCGTTAAAGAACTAATTGAACAACTGCAAAAACTGCCAGAAGACGCTGGAGTAATTACAGAGGACGAATCGTCCGATTCGGCTGATGTCAAGTCCGTTGAACTTGTGCGCGGACTCGTAGTCTTATTGATTGACGGAAGGTCTCTTTTGTAATGTCCAAACCAATCGGATATTTTACCAGCTACACCATAAACGACGGCTCCTTGCTGGAATCGCTCCAGGAGCAGTACGGGACAACATTTGAACTGATCACCCAACGCGAAAAGTTCTTTTTGATTTCGGCTCTGGCGGCGCAATTGTGCGACCAAGCTCCCGGTAGATGCCGCGATGAAATCTACGTAGTGGGGGATCAAGCTAATAGCTCCTTGCCCGTGGGCGACAGAGAAGGATTAATCGAAGCGCTGATTAATCAAGTCCGCTGGGGGCGCAGCCTTTCAGATACAGCAAAGGAGGTATTGCCTATGGAATAAACTCCACTCACTGAATACCTCTGAATATATAAGGTTGCACCAGTGCAACTGGTAACATTTGCGCTGGTCTTTTTTACACAATTTGGATTTTAGATTATGAATTACCCCGACGAATTGAGGCAGTGGGCAATTTTTGAGCGGCTATCCACTAGCGAAAATGTTTGTAGATGTCGATTTCGCAAGCGCTCCGACGCAGATGCTTATGTGAGCCTTCTGCGTCGCGGTGGCGGGAAGTTTGAGGTGATTTTCGATCCTCAATTCCTTTCCCAGGGAGTTACCCAAGGATAGCTCAAATCAATTGCGATCGCGCTTTTGAGAAGTGCGATCGCAGCTAAAAAAAATCAATTCAAACAAGTAAAAAATATCACAGGACTATGAAAATTGAAACTATCACTTACAAGCGGGTGAAAAACCTGGGGAACTTCCAGAGCGAAACGATGGAAGTCACCGCAGTTTTAGACCAATATGACGAGCCAGAAGAAGTTAGTCAGCGACTTCGGGAACTGGTGAAGAATCAACTTTTTCCACCAACGCCTGCGCCGATTCCCACTGAATCTGCTGAAACTGATAATTTTTAACTGACAGGTATCAAAGATGAAAATCAAAGCAATCCACGCACACTTTCTAATATCAATTGGCAGTTACAGCAACGAGCGAATTGGCTTTTCAGTTGAATTAGATGAAGGAGAATCCATTGAGTCAGCTGTAGAAGAGTTGCGAGAAAGAGCTAAAAAAATTGTCGGTAAAAAAGCTGAAGACCTTTACGACGAGAGGGGTAAAATTTGGCGCGAATGTGCCGAATTAGAAAAGAAACTCAATACATTACGCAAAGAATGGGACGCAACAGCCGAATTCTTAAAAGCTCAAGGTCTAAATCCTGCTGCTCCTTCAATGCCTCAGTTCAGAAATTTGCTCACTGCTGTCACTGTTGAGTCTGAAGTTGTCACAGAAACAGAAGATGAGGAAGAAGACAATTACGACGAAGATGACGAGGATTATATGTAACCGCCTGATGAATCGCAATTGCGATCGCGCTAACTACAGCGCGGGCTACCTAACACAGTAGCCGAAACGGTGGAATCAACCACCGTCGCGGGTTGTGTCCAAAGCAATCAGGAACTTAGCAAGAGAAAATGCAGCGTTCAGAGTGAACTGCACTACTGAATTGTGGTGTTCTCAATTTCATGCGCGGCAATTCTCCTGCTAACTTCCCGAATGCGTTTACTCCTGAATCGCGCCCCTCAAGCGTGGGGCGTTAGGGTGATTCGTGCGCTATTAAATTCGGGTTAATCAAAGGATGCCAGTCCTTGAAAACCACCATTTTATTTCGCAGAACCATGATAACAGAATTAATAATTCTGGGAATTGATGTTAGTAAATCGAGTATAACCACTCACATTTTAACACAATACCCCAAGGGCGGATTGCAAGCATATTGGAATAAAACAAGAAATAAAGCATCTACTTTATATCCGGTTTTTTACTCCAATCCTGATGCTAAGAAGAAGCAAAAATCGGCTTTTGATTTTGCTGATTACCTAGCCCAAATCAAGCCCGATTACGCAATCCTAGAACCAACCGGAAACCACTATTCAAGACTGTGGGCATCCATCCTCAATAAGTTAGAAATTAAAATTCTCTGGGTCGGTCACGTCGAACTCAGGCGTTATCGCGGAGGTAAAAACCTCCCGAATAAAAGTGACCCAGCTGACGCTTTAGCAATGGCTGCCTACGGTCACGATCCAGATCACCGACTAGAAAATGGCGAGCTGAATCTGAGGTATTTCCTCATGCACCGCCCCGAACCTATCGACGAGCTGCGCGACCTGTGTCAGCAACTCGAACACCTCAACCGCGTACAGTCACCGATCGTAAATTACGCCAGACAACTTCTCGCTTGGCAATTCCCAGAAGTGGCGCACAGTAAGAGCGCATCTGGCAAGACTGGATTTTTACCGCCCTTGTGGGGATGGTTGGCTAAAAGGCTCGAAATTTCGCCCGCCGGGAAAACCCGAATCGAAAATCTCTATAAAATATCCATTGCCCAAGACTATGGAATTGAGCTTGACCCAATTCTCGAACTACACGCTGGCTGGATGTGCGATATCTCACTTTTTGAGCAGCACTTAGAAGCAAGAATCACTCAAATGCTCTCTCTGGCGGAATTTAAGCCTTACATGAGCGTATTTGATAAGTTCGGTTTTGGACTGCGAGTGCGATCGCGTTTACTCACTAGGATTTACCCATTTGAGTCGTTCCTGGGTGTTGATGGGAGGCCCGTAATCGAGTATGAAGTTCGGGAGGTGAAAAAAACGGAACGCGATCGCAAAAATGGAGAAACCACCGTGAGACGATTAGCCGGCGATACCAAACGAATTAAACGCAACCGCAGCCGCGACACTTTCAAAATGCGTTTGGGTATGGGCACAGTTCTGGAACAGTCGGGGGATGGTTTAGTCGAGAAACCCAGTGGTTCTTCACTCTGTCGAATTAGCCTGTGGCAGTACGTCCTGACCGGTGTTGAAACTGGAAGACTACCAAGCAATGACCTAACTAAGGAGTTGATTGACTGTCGCGACTCACTTAAAAGCAACGTCACCGAACAAGGCGAAAAGCTGCTAGGTGGTAAACACATTCAGGGAAAGCTCATGAGCAGGGTAGTTAACCTGCTGTTCCAAGAATTGTGTAAAATAAGCACTCAACCTGATGTTATCAGTCAGTGAATTAGCATTTAAAACCGAGGGGGATGAGTAGGGATGCTCGTCCCCCCAACTTTTGAGAATTCCTGCAAAACTTTCAGTTACCCTGAAATTGATATATATAAAAGAGCAATTTTCAAATGACCATTTACTTTTATAAGGTTTGGCAGCCTTATGGCTGTTTTTCTAACTTTTCTCTCCACGGAATCCACATCGAGGGTGCTTACTGGCCAACGGTTGAGCATTATTATCAAGCACAAAAGTTTGTCGGCAGCACAGATGCGGCAATTATACCTCTCATCCATGCTGCCACCACCCCAGAAGAAGCTGCTACTTTGGGAAGATGTAGCACTCGCCAACTCCGACGAGACTGGGATTTGGTCAAAACTGAAATTATGCGAGAAGCTGTACTCAAAAAGTTTCTCACTCATGCCGATATCAGAGAAGTTCTTCTGAAGACAGGTGATGAGATTTTGGTTGAAAACTCGCCAACCGATTCTTTTTGGGGCTGTGGTGCTAATAAAAGCGGTCACAACCATCTCGGTAAAACTCTCATGAGTGTGCGTGAAGAAATTCGTAATTTACTATCTTTAACGGTAATTTACGAATAATTTAATCAAAATAGTTACATTCAACATAAAGTCAGCAATTAAACGGGGAATAGTCAAATTCCCCAGCCAAAAATATTTTAAAAAATTACTAATAATTTAGTTATTGCTTTGAAAAAATTTTAATTAATTGAATTAATGGGCAAAAATGTTAAAAAAAAAATTTAATTTCAAGAAATTATTCCAGTTCTAAATTAAGTAAAATTACTGGAATAGTTTAATGATTGAGAATATAAAATTAGTAAATGTCAATGATGAAAAATTTCTTAACTTTAGACTTGAAATGATAGTTGAAAAGTATTGAATGATACAGCGGTTTTATATCTCCCTAAATCCACTTTACAAGGGCTAGAGGGAACAAGCAAAATATCTGTTACTTTTCAAACATCCTCTAATCCATTTCCAAAAATATTTGTAATAGATGTATGCCCCTAGCAACTCATTAGTAGCAAGAATTTATTGAAATGGGATGAAAATCAAAGCATTAGACATCTCCGAAAAAGAATCTCAAACCCTTATTTTGTCAAGGTGAAAACCTAATTTCTGGAGATGTCTATTGTAAGTTGAAAATTCTTCTCAGGGACAAATATATAAAAAATTATACTTCAGTCATGGTGTATACAAGCAATGACACGTAGGGATAAACCAAACGAGTTGCAGCAAACCTTCGATCGAGAAAGTTTACTGCACCGCATGACAAAACAGATCAGGCGATCGCTCGACCTTCAAGAGATATTAACGACGACTGTTCGCGAAGTGCGTTTATTTTTGGGTGCAGATCGGGTGAAAATGTATCGCTTTGATGCTGATGGTAGTGGTGAAGTCATTGCAGAATCTATTCATGAGCAACGTCTACCATCCTTATTAGGTCAACGCTTCCCAGTTGATGATATTCCAGAAGCCGTCAGAGAAATGTTCTTGTTAGTGGGGCAACGTTCGATTGTTGATGTGGCAAATGGGAAGATCGGGCTATCGCCTCTCCAGTCAAAAGAAACTGGCAAACGTCTAGAAACTAATATCTACTATCGGCAGGTAGACCAGTGTCATATTCAATACCTAAAAGCAATGGGCGTGCAGTCTTCGTTGGTAGTACCCATTTTAGATTGCGATCCACAAGAACAGTTGGCAAAGCCTAAATTGTGGGGACTGTTGGTAGCTCACCACAGTGAACCGCAAAAAATTTTGAAGCGAGAACTAAAGGTATTGCAGCAAGTTGCTGACCAAGTAGCGATCGCGATCGCTCAAAGTAATATACTCACTGAAGCCCGCGCCAAGCAAAAACGAGAAGCTACTATTAATCGAGTCACCACACTATTGCATAAACTGCCGACAATCCAATTACAAGGAGCGCTAGAAGAAGTTATTACTGCTTTCTATGGAGTCGGTGGCAGGCTTTACATTGCAGAAACTCAAGAATTGTACACCTGGGGCGACCAACCGGCACTCTCCTACGAGTTAGATAACAGTATTATCGAACAGCATCCCATCTGGCAAAACTGGATGGCTGAGTTTCAACAAGGTAATATTTGGGCAACTACTGACCTCTATAAAGAACCACGTTTGCGAGTTTTGGCTTTAGCATTCCGTTCTACTCAAATTCGCGGACTCATGGTGATTCCCCTACATTACCGCGAAAAATTTATCGGTGTATTAAGTATTTTTCGCTCTGAATTTGAAACGGAAATCTTGTGGGCGGGACGATGCGAACAAAATCGGCGACAACTTTTACCCCAGCTTTCCTTTGAGGTTTGGCGAGAGCAGAAAAAAGGGCAAGCACCTGAGTGGAAATTGGAAGACATCTTTTTGGCACAAGCCTTATACGATCATTTCTCAATGGCAATTCAGCAGCAGCAAATGTATAAACAGGTACAATCCCTGAATTCCAACCTAGAACGGCGAGTGCAAGAGCAAACCTCTGAACTCGAAAAATCATTACTATTTACCAAAGTCATCAAGCAAGTCACAGAGCATATTCGCCGCACATTGGACTTGCAAGCAACTCTGCAATCCATAGTTCGGGAAGTCCGTCCCCTGCTAAATTCAGACCGAGTGCTGATTTTCTACCTGAAGACTAAATCAGTGATTGTGGAAGAGATTAATGGCAATTGGCAGTCAGTTTTGGGAGTGAATGCACCACCAGAATGCTTTCCTGATGAGTATACCCGTCTATACTGTCAGGGTAGGGTACGGGCAATTAACAACGTTTCAACGGCTTCTTTAAGTGATTGTCATCGAGAGTTCTTGCAGAGTCTGCAAATTCAAGCAAACTTAATAGTTCCAATTAATATGGGTATGGAACTATGGGGCTTACTAATTGCCCATGAGTGTGATGCTCCTAGAAATTGGCAGGATACAGAAATTAATTTATTGCAGCAACTGGCAGATCAGGCTGCGATCGCTATTCAACAAGCACAACTCTACCAACAAACCTCTGAGGCCGAAACTGAAGCCAGAAATCAAGCTGCACAATTAGAGCAGACCCTACATGAACTTCAAGAAACACAGACAAGATTGATTCAGACCGAAAAAATGTCTGGCTTAGGACAGTTGGTGGCGGGTGTCGCTCATGAAATCAACAACCCCGTTAACTTTATTTACGGTAATCTGTGCCACGCCAGTGATTACACTGAACAACTGCTAGAAATTTTACGTCTCTACCAGCTACACTATCCCCATCCCCATAGTGAAATTAAAGCCGCGATCGAAGCGATCGATTTTGAATTTTTGGTCGAAGACCTGCCAAAAATCATGACCTCAATGCAAGTAGGAACCGATCGCATCCGCTCAATAGTGCTATCGTTACGCAATTTTTCTCGCTTGGATGAGTCTGAAAACAAGCGCGTTGACCTGCATGAAGGCATTGACAGCACCTTATTAATTTTGCAACATCGGCTGAAAGGAAATGCTGATTTTCCACGCATTGAGATCATTAAAGATTATGGCAACATCCCACGGGTAGAATGCTATGCCGGTCAAATGAATCAGGTATTCATGAATATTTTCAGCAATGCCATAGATGCTCTGGAAGTAGGGCGTGGAAAGTGGCGGGATCGGGGTGACAAGGAGAATAATTCATACCCAATTCCAACTATCCAGATTTCCACTAAAGTCTCAGCAGACAACTCTCGTCTGTTAATTCGGATTACTGACAATGGGCCCGGAATGAATGAAGACGTGAAAAAGCGAATTTTTGACCCGTTTTACACTACCAAGCCTGTGGGCAAAGGTACAGGATTGGGATTAGCAATCAGCTATCAGATTATTGTCGAAAAACATGGGGGAATAATGGAGTGCATTTCAGAACCTGGCAAAGGTACAGAGTTCTGGATTGAGATTCCTGTCAAGCCTCCAGCGAAAATAGTTAACTAGCAATAATGAGCGGGGGATGAGGACGCAGGCAAAGAATCACTATTGGTTATTTACTAATGCTCAATTGTTAGTTTCAAAACTTAAAAATTGACTGAGCAATTTTTAAATTCATCCAAAAGATAGATGATAATGTTCTTAACATATATACGTAAAAAATATCTATCAACGATCCAACGCGTGCAATATGAATTTGATTAAAAATCATTTAAAAGTAAAGTTTAGTTGCAAAATTAATCCCTTCCATCTGCAAGTGATAATCTAATAATTGAAGCTAAGAAAGAAGCTTACTTGGCAGATATAACAGCTGCATTTTAAATGTTAGTAAGAGGTATAAGACGCTGTTTAACTTACATCTGTCTCGTCAAAATACAGCAACACCCAAGGCGAAAGCTGCTGTTTCCTCAAATGTGGAAAATTAGGGGGCACTGTAACTGATTTTCATTACTTGTTTACAAAAGCAATGGAAGTTAGTGCATCCCTGGCTATAATCAACAAAAAGAGGAGATAGTTCAGCGAATAGAGGCTTGGGTGTTGTTGTGTTTAAAGAGAAGTCTGAAAATAGGGACTCCTCTGGGTGTAAGATTATACGAAGTTAAATAGCAAGAAACAGTTAAAATAGCGCCTTATGTCAATAATTGCGCTCAGAGCGTGGTATCTACAGGATTATGAGCCGATTCCAGAACTGGAAAAACGTCCGCCAGACATTCGTTTAAGCAAAAAAAGTCTGCTGAAATCAGCATTGCGAGCAGACTTTTTGGAAGAGAGTGACGAAGTTAAGAAATCAACTTGGTTTGGGCGCTATTTAGAAGGGGAAAATATTGAATTTTATATTGAAGGTAGTGGCGGCTATTGCGTCTCTAACATTGACTTAATTAGTCATGAAATTTATTTCACCAAGCAGGCGGTGTTAGCTCAGTTAGAACCAACGATTTTTTTATCCTATCAAACTGAGTATGCCGCAGCGACGAATATTCTCAAAGAAGAACTGCGAAAAAGTTTAGACAATTTAAACTTGCGATCGCGTCTTCCCCTAACATTAATAGAATCCTCTCGTCCTAGCGGTGCTACTTTCCGAATTAACCGCACGATCATGCGCAAAATCCGTAAGAGTTTGTTATTTATCGCTGACACCACGCCCATTGCTAGTATTGATGGTAAAGAAACACCCCAATTAATTCCCAGTCCGAATGTCTGTATTGAGATTGGCTATGCCATCCAAAGTAAACGATCTGAACAGATTCTCTTAGCGCAAATGCAACGCCCAGATTTTGAAGGTGAATTTCCCTTCGACTTACCGACACAGCAAATTTTACAATTTCAAGACACTACAGAACTGGACAAAATCCTCACAGAGACGATTAAAAACCAGCTAGCACGATTCAAATTGTTTTTTTGACCTTATATTTCCAGTCAGACTTACTGGCTTTTTTTCTTCTTAGTTTATACTTTACAAAATCTAGCAATAACAATGCTCTCTTTAACAGGAGGGCTTTTTTAGAGAAAGTAAAGACTGAAAGTATTGTTATTGCTTTAATTAGAATAAACGAACAGGCTTCTTTTGCAGCTGGGAACTAATTGAACTTACCCGATCGACCACAGAAATCATGTATTTGTAATCTGGTACTTGTCCATTGGGTACATACCCCACTTCTTGAGCTAAATCTGAAGACGATTCACTCATCACTTTGCGGATAAACTCTTGACGGTTACGTTCTACATTCGGCCCAATCAAGACCACACCTAATGGTACATAATGAGGGTCTTTAAATAGTATGCGGAATTCAGTTGGCGCTAACTGTGAACTGTAGAGACTTAATTCCGCCTCCGATACGGCACAGGCGATCGCTTTTCCTTGAGCGACCAATTCCAGTGCTGCTTTGGGTGTGGGTGCAAACAGTATTTCAGCTAGTGTTGTACCATAAAGATTGTAAAGAGGAAAATAATATCCTGTTGCTGAACCTAACTGTCCTAAAGCTACTGTTTTGCCTTGCAATTGTTTCAAGTCAGCGATCGGATTATCTTTACGAACAACGAAGATTGAACGTAAATTGCTAATACCTATTAAAGGAAATAGGGGAACATATTGGTGACGTGCGATCGCAATAGCCGCTAAACCCGGTGGAGCAAATACCAATGACCAAGCACGAGCATTAAGGCGTTCAACCGCTCTATTTTCATTAAAAACTGGCTCTAGCTGAATATATGAGTTTGTTTTTTCACCTAAGTAACTATTAAATTTAGCATATTGATTAATTATCTGTTCGCCTCCACCATAGTTAATCACACCAATAGTTAACGTGCCCTCAACCCCATCTCCATCTTGTGGTTTGCAGGCAGCAAATGTAAAACCTAGTAGATAAAACAGAAATAAACGACGGGGAAATCGCACAAACATCACTAATTATGGTTAAGGAAATAATTTGGCTTTCAGGACTAATTTAGATAAATTTTACTGCTACCTAAATGGGTTATATTACAGTAAATAATTAATATTTATTTAGATATTGTTGAGATGCTTTCTAACAGGTATAAATAAATATTAGATAAACTCACAGTCCACCTTCCTTGCTTAGGTTATGTTAAACAACATTGCGTTAAAAAACTTAAAAATAGGTGCTAAATTTAACTTACTTTTAATATTAGTTTTCATTATCAGTATTTTGGGAAGTGGCGTTGCCTTATCCAGTGTACTTCAAAGGAGAGCGCAAAATGAAGTAAGTTCCCAAGCGGAGATTCTCATTCAAATGGTGAATGCAGTTAGAGATTATACACAAAATCGTATTGCTCCCTTATTAGAACCTAGATTAGATACTAACCCAACATTCATGCCTGAAGTAGTACCAACTTTTTCCTCTAAAGAGGTTTTTGAAAATTTTCGTAAAAAGCCTGAATTTAAAAACTTTTTTCATAAGGATGCAACACTTAATCCAACCAATTTAGCGGATAAAGCTGATAATTTTGAAACTCAACTTGTCGAGCGTTTTCGGAACGAACCTAATACTCTAGAAATTGCAGGCTTTCGTAAATTGTCAGAAGGCGAAGTATTTTACATTGCACAACCACTAAAGATTACACAAGCAAAATGTTTGCGATGCCATTCTACACCAGATCGGGCTCCTAAAAGTCAGTTGCTAAATTATGGCTCAGAAAATGGTTTTGGCTGGCAACTCAATCAGATTGTTTCTGCCCAAATCATCTCTGTTCCTTCTCAAGATATTTTTGCCAATGCCAAACGGACTTGGATATTGATAATGGGATTTTTAATTGCGATCTTTGCGATCGTAGTTTTCTTAATTAACTTCTTAATTACAAAATATGTGATTCAACGCATCAGAAGAATAGAGAAAATAGCTCAAAAAGTTAGTATTGGTGATATGAGTGCTGATTTTGAAGAAAGTTCTCATGATGAAATTGGCGGGTTAGCAGAAGCATTTAATCGGATGAAAGCTAGCTTAAAAATAGCTTTAGAAATGCTGAATAATCAAGGCTAATAATTCAAAATTAACAAGGACAAAAAGCAATTTAAAAAAATTCAAGATAGTAGGCGTTGCTCAAATTGCAAAGCTTTTTGAGGTTCGGGGATTTGTGATGCTAAAATTTTCACAAATTCTGCACGAGAAATTTGTCCAGAAGATTTTCTAGCTTTTTGAACTAGAAACTTAGCTATTGGGCCAATTAAATTAGCCAACTCACGTTCGCATTCTTCCAGAAATTTGTCACTGATGACTTGAGATTCTTGGTTTAGTAAATTATTTGAGTTAATACCAGATTGATCGGATTTAACAGTAAGCTCTTGTAGTAAAGTAGGTTTTTCTAGTAAAAAGATTGTTTTCTTCTTAAAATCAATTTGTTGATTTTCTCGAAGATGAAGAGCTAATTGACTAATTAATTCTTCAAAATTGGATGCTGAGGCCGCAACTTGTCGTAGTAATCTTGAGGCGATGGGGCCGACAAATTCTAAAAGAATTGTTTCTAAGCGGTTGTAACTTTCCCCAGACAGAATAGAAGCAGGCGGATATCCAATTGAGTTTTGTTGAGGAAACGAAGCTTGAGGCGGTTGTGTCAAATCTGGTACTTGAAGCGATCGCGCTTCTCCTCTAGGATCGAGATCCTTAAGCACCTCTAAAACTTCAGCGGCAGACTGATAGCGCTGTTTAAAGTGATGTAGCACCATTTTAGATAGCACAGATGCCAACTCAGAACTGACGTTAGCTTGATGCTGCCAAGAAATTTCTCCTGTATCTGGATCTTCCTCAAAGTTTATCGGATGTAACCCTGTCAGCGATTGTATACCAATAATGCCTAAAGAATAAATATCACTATTGGGGCGGGGCTTACCTTGTCCCTGCTCTGTAGACATATATCCGGGAGTACCAATAATAATAGTAGCCCCCGTGTGCCCTGCAATTGTGAGCAGTTGAGTTTGGACTTGTTTAACAGCGCCAAAGTCAATCAGCACTAACTTACCATCTTGTTGCCGCCTAATTATATTGTCCGGTTTGATATCTCGATGAATAACGTTGTGGCTGTGAATAAATTGTAGAATACCCAGAACCTGTTGGAGTAGTTGAATGACTCGATCTTCTGTCCAACGTTGATTGGGGAATAGTTCCGCTTTCAGGGTATGCCCTTCAATGAACTCTTGCACCAAGAAGAACTCTTGGTTTTCTTCAAAATAGGCTAAAAGCCGAGGGATCTGGTCATGGTAGCCCAGTTGTTCTAGTGTTTCTGCCTCACTAGTAAATAGCCGTCTGGCAGTTTTGAGAAATTCAGGGCTACGAGTGACGGGCTTAAGGTATTTGACAACGCATTTTGGGAAACCTGGCCGATGGGTATCTTGGGCTATGTAAGTTTGACCAAATCCACCTCCACCTAATATCTGGAGGACTTGGTAACGTCCGTCTAATAATTGTCCTAACATTGTGTCACAAGCCTTAATTCCTCAAATTAATCTTGACACAACTACCAGCTTTGGTAAGGTTTGTTGAGACAGAAAGTAGGTAGTGCCCAAATTTCAAGCAAGGTTTTTTGAGGATTGTATTACAAGTTTATAACTAACTCTTTTTAAGGAACTGCTTAAAGGATTAGGCGTCTAGAGTGAAGAGTCATTGGGCATGGGGTATTGAGGAGGGGGAGGCACAGGTGCAAAGGAGCAGTACTTCTCTACGAGAGGCTGCGCTCTGTTACCGAAGGGCAGAGGAGAAAAACTTACTGCAAATTCTCCCTTGCTTCCAACCTCCCGTATGCTTACCCTTTTCATTCGGGGGTTACGTGGTTAACAATAGGTTGAATGTTTTTTAAATGATTCAACTTTATGGCTAGAACTGCAAATGAATATGCCGTATACATCCTACTGGAAAGCGGCCACCGAGAAGAAGTACGTTTTCCTACTATTCAAGAGTTTCAGAAATGGTATAGCGGCGAACTTGTGCCAAAATCTGCTTCTAATGACTTTATTAGCGTGCCGATCAAAAATATTCAAGGGGAATATATGGTAGTACGCCCTTCTCGGATTGTGGCAATCCGGGTAGAACCGATTTTTAGTTCCAGTGTTGAAAGATTCAACTAAATGATGAGAAAAACCCTTGCTTTGCTTTCCTTTAGTCTAGGAATTGCCCTCGTAAACCCTCTCTGGTCGGCTGTTGCTCAGGTTCCTAACTTACTGCCGTTGCCACTACCGACTGCTCCCGATCTTCCACCTATACCAATACCGATCGCTCCTACGATCGCGCCGCCGCTAAAACCAATCACCATCGGAAGCGATTGTACAGTCCGGCCGACTTGCTTGGGTTGGGATGAGCAACTTTGGAGTCAAAGAGGTAAAACAGGCGATCGCAAAGCGCTGTTGGCTTCGATTGATAACAGTCTGCTTTACCTAACAAAGGGTGACGCGATCGCAGCATATCAAAATTATCCAGTTCGGGAAATTACCCTCGATCGCGTCCGCCGGAGTTTGCTGCGTTTCCGCCAATTGGTTGTCAGTTCTAAGTCAGCAGCGCAATTACAAGCCGCTGTTAGTCGTGAGTTTGTCTTCTACCAGTCCGTGGGCAATGATGGCAAGGGTACTGTTAAATTCACTGCTTACTACGAACCTGTTTACACTGCTAGCCGTGTCAAGACTGCAATCTATAAGTATCCTCTTTATCGGCTACCACCTGATTTCAGCCAATGGCCTAAACCCCACCCAAAACGAATTGATTTGGAAGGGAAGGATGGTTTAAAAGGGAATAAAAGCAAGTTACGCGGTTTAGAACTGCTTTGGTTTCGCGATCGCCTAGACGCATACATGGTACATATCCAAGGTTCTGCCCAAATTAAATTAACTAATGGCAAGACAACATCAATTGGCTATGCCGGTGGAACTGATTACCCGTGGACTAGTATCGGCAAAGAACTAGCCAAAGATGGCAAACTTCCACTAAATGGATTGACAATGCCACGTCTAATTAGTTATTTCCGACAAAAGCCCCAGGAGTTGAACAATTATCTGCCCCGCTGGGAACGATTTATTTTCTTCCAAGAAACAAGCGGTAGAGGTGCTACTGGTAGTATTCATGTGCCAGTAACAGCAGAACGTTCCATTGCTACAGATAAGTCTCTCATGCCACCGGGAGCGTTAGCCCTGATTTACAACTCATTTCCTTATCCTGCCAATGGTGGCAAACTAGAGAGGCGTACTGTCAGCCGCTTTGTGCTTGACCAGGATACAGGAAGCGCCATCAAAGGGCCGGGCCGGGTGGATTATTTTATGGGGTCTGGTAAACTAGCGGGCGATCGCGCTGGTGTCACAGGCGGTAATGGTTCATTATATTATTTGCTGCTCAAAGAATAAAGTTAGAAGTTAGGAGTTAGGAGTTATTAATTCAAAACTCATCACTCCTCACTCCTAACTCCTCACTCGCCTTAATACGGCGGATAAGCAAAATCATCCTCATCAGCATAAACATAAGAGTTGGAAACTCCTGCCATTGCCAATTTAGGGGTTTCTGATTTTACAGGTTCCTTGCCAAAATCTTTGTATTCTTCAAAAGTCTTACAAATCATTGCAGACTCAAGAGCATCGGAAGCAATTAAATATTGCGTTAAAGTCCCTACGGTGGGATGTTTATAGTCCACAGTTGAAGCTACCAAAACTGTATTTGGTTCAATTCCTCTTTCTTCACACTCAATGATGGGACAAAAAATCCCGTGAGCGTGAAACAAAGGCCCTTTTGATGTCAAAGGCTGCTTGCGGTAGATAGCGTAAGCTTTTTCTAGTTCAGCAACGAATCCACTTACTACTCTGCCTTGTTGATATTCGCAGTAGGTTTTGCTGAAACTCGCTCCGGCTGCACCATTGAGAGTTAGTTGTAGTGGTGATTCATGTAAAAACTTTTTATTCTCACCCACTATAAAAATTAGATAGCGAGTAAAGGTTTTAAATTTAAGTTTGTCGGCTAAAAAAGCATCATAATTATCTTTGAGCGTACCCAGTTTTAGACCACTTTCTCGGTCTTTAACAGACAATGGTCCCCGACGCACTATGACCAAGCGTGGAGTAGCGCTAATAAAGACTGTTTCTACTCCAGAGCTAAATTCATGCTCAACTTGCTGCCAATTATCATCTGGCACAAAGCCGACAGCATTGGCATTATCCAGTTTAATCGCCAAACCGTGAGATTGTATACCATCTGTGCCATACCGAGGATTAATCATCTGACACCAGGGAAGGACTTGAGAAGGCGGTGCATTGAATTTCTCGTCTTCAAAGTCAAAATTAGCAGATGCTTTCATCGTTTTAGGCTATCAAAGTGTTTTATTGAACAAGGTTATCGGCAGGGCGCTAAGGAAAGGAAAGCCAGTTATATGCTGTGGTTTCCAAAGTTTAAGAAAATTAAACTGACGTAGTATTTTTTCTAGAGTAAGACAGAATCAATCTATGTTGCAATCCCTGTTTAGTTTTTTAACAACAAATTCTTTCTTTGGCATCTCTCTATCTAAATACGATCTACTTTTTGTTCCTCTCGTGGTTAAATTCAAATCAGCAAATTACTGTGAACTTAAAGCAGCGAGAGTCTTCAAATCAGGCACCTCTAAATCAGGTTGAGTGACCGCTGGCAAGTTCGCACTAACCCCTTGCTCTACTCGACGATTTACCCAGACTGTTGATAATTCCAAGGATTTGGCTGTCACAATATCATGATATACACTAGCGGCAACGTGTAATATCTGCTCTAGCGGCAAACCAATTCTCTCAATAGCCAGTCTGAAGTTGTTGAAGGAGGGTTTGTAGCTTTTTGCCTGTTCTGCTGTGATTATCTCGTCAAATTCCACCTCCAAGTGCTTTGCCGAGAAAGCAAAGAGATCGTCATCTACATTTGAGATAATTACCAGCTTAAACTTTTGCTTTAAAGTTCTAAGTGCCTCAACTGTATCGGGGAAAGGCAGCCAATACTGAATCGAATTGGCAAGTGAATTTAGTTCGTCAGCAGTTGGCTCAAAGCCAAATCGTCCACCAAATTTCTGGACTACTCTTTTCAAAACTTCTCGATATTTGATGTATTCTCCAATTTCGAGTTCTGCTTCAAATTCAGCAAAAATATCGAGAATTTGCTCGTCATCCAAATTAGTGTTGTGTGTCAGCAGAAGTGGCTTTAGCACCCCTAAGATGCCATTTTCCCAATCAATTAGGGTTCCGTAACAATCGAAAGTTAAAGCCTTATACTGATTTAAGTCAATCACCTTTTTATACTCCAGAGCTTGATTAATAGTGTTCAGTTTTCACAAACTAAAAAGACGGATGAAGTCGTCCGCGTTGGCGCAGCCCGCACTTCTCTAGGAGACGCTGCACGTAGCTTGCTTCCCCGGAGGGTACGACAAAGTGACCACCGCAGGCATCCCCACATCTACTGTTCTTGAAGTCTCTGAACATTTTTCTATATCAGGGCAATGCGGAACTTATAGGTTGCTCAAAGATTGGCGAAGTGAACTGCCAAGGTAGTTTTACTGTTATACCTGCGTTAGAAAGCAGTACTCACCGAAGTTGTATTAGCATTATCCAAACAAATTCATATTACATTGATATTACAAAATTACTAACTTTAGGTGTGGGATAATAGTTATTCCAGAAAGGAAATTATTCCTAAGTATAGTTTGTATGGATGTGAAATTTCAGGATACACAAGCGAATACCACTAAACAATTAAACTCAAGTAAACAGCCATCTAATAGCAAGCCATCCGAAACTTTTTCGGTAGCGGAAGCAGTGGTAAAAATCCTGGAAGATATGGGAGTACAGTATGCCTTTGGTGTATCGGGAGGTGCGATCGCGCCAGTATGGGCTGCGTTACATAAAAGTTCTATTCAGGTGTTACACTTTCGCCACGAAGCAGGAGCTGCTTTTGCAGCCATTGAGGCGTATTTTGCTAGCGATCGCCCAGTTGTAGTATTCACTACAACTGGTCCAGGGATTACCAACGCTTTGACAGGGCTATTAGCTGCCCGTTGGGAGGGCGCTAAGGTAATTCTTCTGTCAGCTTCAACCTCAGCACCACAGCGGGAACGTTGGGCTTTTCAGGAAACCAGCGCATACACTATGCCCAGCACAAGTATTTTTAATTCGGGGCAAATATTCCATTACGCGACTAATCTCGAATCTAGCGATGAACTCACAGAGATATCTCGAAGGCTTGCCCTCGGGCTGGCACAACCAGGAGGATTCGTCGCGTATTTGAGTATCCCTACAAATATCCAGACAAGTTCACTAACAACTTCGTTGCCACGAGTAATTCCGTCTCATGCTGTGGCAACAGCAAGTGAAGAAACAATTGCAGAATGTGTCCGGTTACTGTCTGAAGGGCCCTTTGCCATCTGGGTTGGCTTCGGTGCGCGTGATGCTGCCGATGAGATTCGCCAACTTGCAGAGAGAACAGGCGCAGCAGTAATGTGTTCGCCGCGTGGTAAAGGGATTTTTCCCGAAGATCATCCACAATTTGTCGGAGTCACGGGCTTTGCTGGACACAAATCTGTTTTGACATATATGCAGGAGTACTATCCTTTGCACACTTTGGTTCTGGGAACGCGACTTGGTGAATTTACCTCGTTCTGGAACCCTACCATGATCCCCCAGCGAGGATTTTTGCATATTGACATCGATTCAGATGTGCCGGGAGCAGCGTATCCAAATGCCAAGATGTTTGCTATCCAGTCTGAGGTAAAAGTGTTCATGAAGGAGATGCTGAAGCACTTTTCTGTAGGTGATAGTCGCTCAACGGTTCTAACGCTGCCGCGAACTGAATTGGATTTAATCAAACCATCTACAGGCGGTTTAGTGCGGCCCAAAGTGCTTATGGATGCGATTCAACAGGTGATTGTTGAAGGAAGCGATGCAGTAGTAATGGCTGAATCGGGTAACTCCTTTGCCTGGGGAATTCACCATCTGCGATTTACTAAACCAGGCCGCTTTCGGGTCAGCACTGGCTTCGGGTCTATGGGGCATTTCGTTACAGGCGTTGTAGGTACGGCACTAGCAAGAAATGGCAAGGCTGTCGCAATTGTTGGGGATGGTGCCATGCTTATGAATAACGAGATAAGTACAGCAGTGCAGTACCAGATCCCTGCTGTCTGGATTGTACTCAACGACTCATGCTATAACATGTGCGATCAGGGAACAACAATGCAAGGGTTCAAGGGTGTAAATGTAGAGATTCCGCAAACGGATTTCGTTAAGATTGCCTGCGGGATGGGAGCCGATGGCATTCGTGTCGAAAGGGAGTCTGACATTCAGGCTGCGCTAGAGAAAGCCCTTGTTTCAACTAATCCGTTCGTTGTTGATGTAATAATCGACCCAAGTTGGAAGGCACCGATTTCAAATCGTATTAATAACTTAATTTCTCAAAGCACTACAAATTATTGAAATAACCTTAAACATGGTGTACCCTTCCGTAGGCATTTGTTCACTAGCAGTTAGCTTTCCAAGCATTAGACGTACAAAAGATTACTACAAAGAAAAATACCCTGAGATAGTCGCTCAAGTAGAGCAAAAAAACTTGGCAAGAATGATCTCTCTAAATAATTCCACGCCGAGCAACAAGTTTGAGTTAGAAATGATGCCTTATCTGTCAGATCCTTTTCGGGGCACTTTTGAACAGAGGATACTTGCTCCTAGTGAGTCGTCGCTAACCCTGGAGTATCGGGCAGCCAAAGATGCCATCAAAGCGGCAAAGCTTTCTGTCAATGACGTAGATCTCCTGCTCGTCGCCTCTTTTTTACCTGAACAAATCGGATTTGGCAATGCCGCTTTTCTTGCTCGTCAACTGGGACTACAGTGTGGCGCATGGAATCTTGATGGATCGTGTGCTAGTACCCTAATTGCCCTTCAAACTGCTTGTGCTTTAGTACAAGCAGGAATGCACCGCAATGTCCTAGTGGCAATCTCTTGTACGTACTCTCGCTTCTTCGATAAAGACGATACTCTTTCATGGTTTTTTAGCGATGGTGCTGGAGCTTTCCTAGTTAGTTCACTAAAACCAAACCAAGGCATTCTTGGTACAAAGACAGTTAATACCAGTATTTTGTGCGATCAATTGTCTTTTAAACTTACAGAGGACAAAGAAGGCAATCAACGGTTTCAAATGCAGGTACCCAAGGATATGAATAAAGCGATCGGCGAAACGGCTGCAGATCTACTACTTATTTGTTGTGAAGGGGCTATTGCTACTGCTGGTGTTACCCTGGAGCAAATTGACTTTTTTATTTTTAATACTCCCACTGCTTGGTTTGCAAGTTTCTGTACGCGTGTATTGGGCATTGACTCAGAGCGCACAATCAATGTCTACCCTCTTTATGCAAACATTGGGCCAGCACTAACCCTAGCCAATTTGTACCACGCTGCTCAACTTGGCAAAATTCGCGAAAATGACTTGGTTTTGCTCTATGGCTTTGGTGCAGCCAGTTCTGCCTCTGCAAGCGTAATCCGCTGGGGCAGTGTGGCACTAGGCCCTGTTCCGGTCAATGAACCTGAATAGTTCGTTTCCTGCTAAGATACGCACCAGGATTTAAAGTGTAGTCAATAATTAAATGAAACAAACAATTCTGACGACAGGATTTTTCCTGTTGTCTTTCATGTTTCCGCTTAAAATCTTAGCGGCACAGAATTATGAGGATATTTATGTTTTTGGTGACAGCTTTTCAGACACAGGAAATGCATTCAATGCCACAAATAAAACCTTTCCCTCAAGCTCAACATACTTTGATGGACGTTTTTCCAATGGTCCAGTTTGGGTAGAATATCTGGCACAAGACTTAGGATTATCCTTCAATCCTCGCAATAACTTTGCCTATGGAGGGGCTACCACCGGGGTCAATAACATTAGCGATCCTGCGTTACCCGGATTGCAAACCCAGATCGCTAACTTTACAGCCAAAAATCCGTCTGCTAATCCCAACGCCCTTTATATCGTCTGGGCTGGTGCTAATGATTACTTCAGTTACTTTGGGGGGGGTGTTCCCAACCCTAATCAGGCAGTTGCCAATATATCAGCAGCAGTCACATCGCTTGCTGTCATAGGCGCTGAAGATTTTCTGGTAGTTAATCAGCCAGATTTGGGAAAGTTTCCAGTTGCAAACTTCAACAGTCAAATACCTAGCTTGTTCAGTACGTTGACTGATGCACATAACTCTAGCTTGAACGCGACCATCAACTTTTTGAACCAGCAACTAGATCGTGATATCAACATTATATCTTTCAATGTTAATGATTTATTTAGTAGGATAATCGCCGAACCAAGGAAATTCGCTCTGACAAATGCTACCAACTATTGCATACAAGACTTATCAGTAGTGCCCTTAAATTTGCCCACCCAACCAGTCGCCTGTAATCCAGACGAATTTTTATTTTGGGACCCAGTTCATCCTACAACCGCAGCTCATCGGCTTATTGGAGAATCTGCGTTTTCAGTACTGAAGCCAGTGTCTGTCCCTGAACCTTCTAATGTGTTAGGAATGTTGGTTTTTAGTGCCTTGGGTACAGTTTTGTTTTGTAAACGCGAATAACATTTGTGTTGATCCTCTTTAATTCTCAAGTGCACCTAAATTTTTGAGAACAATTTTTTCAGCCTCTTTTAAACCAGTCACTCCATTAATATTCATGCCTTCGTAAAGTTTAGAGTTTCTCAAAGTTATCAAGCATTCGCCAGTCTTTACATTCCAAAGCTTTATAGTCTCATCTTCACTGCTGCTGGCTAGGGTTTGAGTCTCAGGACTAAAGACTACTGACCAGACTAACTTGGAATGTCCCAAGAAAGTTTTTACGCAGCGGCCTGTGCTGACATCCCAAAGTTTCACATTTTGATCGCCACTACCACTTGCCAATGTACAAGCATCTAGAAAGTTGACTGAGTAGATTGAACTGGTATGCCCCTCTAAAGTTTCAATATTCTGACCTGTGCTGACATTCCACAGCTTGATTGTTTGATCAGTGCTACCACTTGCTAGTGTTCGACCATCAGGACTAAAGGCAAGTGACCATATCCAATCATTATGACCATGCAGAGTCTGAAGACAACGACCACTGCCGACATCCCATAGCCTTATTATTTTGTCATGACAACCACTGGCTAGCAGATGACCATTTGGGCTAAAGGCGACCACCCACACCCAATGCATATGCCCTTGGAAAATATTGAGGCACTGACCCGTTTTAATATTCCACAACCTTACTGTCTGGTCTTGACAACCACTGGCTAGCAGATGACCGTCTGGACTGAAGGCGACTGATGTGACTCGATTACTATGTCCCTGAAAAGTTCTGAGGCATCTACCAGTACTTACATCCCAGAGTTTCACTGTTTGATCCTCACTACCACTAGCAAGTATTTGACTATCCGAACTAAAAGCGACTGATGTAACCCGATTACTATGTCCCTGAAAAGTTTTGAGGCATTTACCAGTAATAGCATCCCATAGCTTAACCTTTTGGTCGTTACTGCCACTGGCAATAACAAGACCATTTGAACTGAAGGTAACTGACCAAATCCCATTACAATAACCTTGCAATATCTTGAGGCATTTACCAGTCTTGATATCCCAAAACATTACTGTTTGATCTTCACTCCCACTTGCTATTTTCGTTCCTTCTGGACTAAAAGCAATTGACGGTATTCTGCTACTATGTCCTTGTAAGGTTGTACAACAACGACCCGTATTAATATCCCACAGTTTCACCGTTTGGTCATCACTGCTACTTGCTAGCGTTTTACCATCAGAACTGAAGACTACTGAATTCACGCAGTCAGTATGACCTTGAAAAATTTGAAAAAATTGCTCTGTAACGAGATCCCATAGCCTCACAGTTTTATCATGACAACCAATAGCCAGAATTTTACCATCAGGGCTGAAGGCGACTGACCGACTTCCAGTATTACCAACCTGCACGGTATTGAGGCATTGCCCAGCACTGGTATCCCATAACCTTACAGTTTTGTCATCACTGCCACTAGCAAGCGTGGTACCTTGAGGACTGAAGGCGACTGATGTAACACGATTACTATGTCCCTGCAAAGTTTTGAAGCATTGCCCAGTGTTGGTATCCCACAGTTTTATTGTTTGGTCTTCACTAGTACTGGCAAGTATAATACCTTGTGGACTGAAGGCAACTGACCAAATTCCACCATTATGCTCATTTAAGGTGGTTAGGCATTGCCCAGTACGAGTATCCCACAGCTTAACTGTTTGATCGTCACTCCCACTGGCAAGAATATGACCATCAGGGCTAAAGGTAACTGGCCAGATAAAACCTGTGTGCCCTTTGCAGGTAAGTAGTTGTTTCCCATCTGCAACTTGGTACAAGCAAATCTCATTATTCGTATCCCCGGTAGCTAAAAGTTTTCCATCAGGGCTGAATGCCACAGAATGAATACCACCAAGGGTTTCGGCAAAAACAGACTTAGCCAAATTGGCATAAGCAAAATTTACATTGTGTAAATTCACACTTCGTAGGTCTGCTTGCCAAACAGTTACGTGAGAAAAATCATAGCCACTCAGATCAGTTTCTAGATGAGAAAGCAGATTCAGAATGTTGCCAGCTGTATACCCTGGTTCTAAAGGAGATTCTTCTTGCAGTTTCGTGAGAATTTGAATTAACTGATTTTCAATTTTTCTTTTACTTCTTAAGATATTAAGCAACCCATCTATAACTGGTTTAATGATGAGACGAACTTGAGTATCTTTAACATAGTTTTTACCCATTGCCTTCATCAGAGCATGACATCTGAATAAATCAATATTCTGAGTGACAATCTCTTCACAGACATATTCTATCAAGCTACTAGTCACGTACTCCATAACTACAGGCTGGAGCGTAAAGAATGATCCAGTTTTTTCAATGAGCGTAGACGTAGCCTTCTCGATTAGCGATCGCCTTCCTAAAGATTCCAGAGCGTCTAGTAATTTTGCTTGTGGTACTGGTGATATAATGTCATCTCGCAATTCTGACAGTGCGATCGACTCCCGATTAATCGCTAGCCAATACATTATTTCCTTTTCTAAAGCTGACAAGCGCTCAAACTGCTGCTCTAAGATATCGCGAATGTCTCCAAAAACAGCCGTGTCTTGTTGCAAAAATCCAGTCACATTACCATCAAAAACATCTTTAATGGTCGTGGCAACTATCTTTAAGGCTAATGGATTGCCTGCGTAACGTTCAATCATTACTTTCCATTCATCTTCTGCCGCCAATAGTCCCTTGAGTTTTAAAATTTCTTGCCCTTCCGTCACCTTCAATCCACTCATTGGCAATGAGCGAACAGGTAGTGCTTGTCCTTCCAAAAATGCTATTTCTCTGGGTTTTTCACGACTAGTCAACACTAAGCAGCTTTGGTGAGTTGCTTCTCCTACCCGTCTTAAAAGCTCGCCATATTCCTCATATCCTTCAGGGTAAAGTCCGGCGCGGCTACCACTGCGGAGAATTGATTCTGCATTATCAAGGATCACTAAACAGCGATAATTTTGTAAATAATAGAGTAGTCGCGATACGCGATCGCTAAAACTTTCTGGTAAGTTACTTTCTGTTTCTTGTTCGTCAGATAGAAATTGGATTAAGTTACCTAGAATAATTTTAACAGGCGGTGCTTCTCGTAGCGATCGCCAGATCACATACTCAAAGTTGTCCTGAATTTTTTGAGCAAACTTTACAGACAGTGCTGTTTTGCCAATACCTCCTATTCCCAATAGTGCAACCAATTGGCAGTGCTCATTGAGAATCCATTGCTCTAATGTAATAAGTTCTTCTACACGCCCATAAAAAGCGGAGTTAAAAATAGCCTCTCCCCAATCTAGACGAGTATTTGAGCTTGAATAGTCACTTTTATCTATTTTTAAGTTAAAAACTGAAAAAAGCTTCTCAATAGTCTGTTTGTCAACTCCTCCTTCCCGATTCAATACTTTTGAGATGGTAGCGGAATATAAACCAGAACGTACACTCATTTCTTCGAGAGTATACCGATTTCCAAAATTTTCTTTTGCTTCTGACTGATGCTTTGCTTCTTTAATTTTTTGTAAGCCCTTGGTAGTAAGTGTAACGCCACGCTTACGTCTCCAATTCTGTAAAGTCATGTATTAACTCACTGTTCGTTTAGTCACTTTTTATTAAAAGGAATTATCTACTAGTACAACACGGCGGAAATAAACCAACCCTGACGCTCGATGACTCGCTAACGGGTGACGCTCTCTACGAGACGCTTGCTTCCCCGTAGGGGTACGCAGGCTCGCTAACGGCAGTTCCTCATGGGGGGAACCCCCTCTGAGCGACTGCCTCACCCTTCCAAATCAACGAAACCTTTATACTGTATTCATTTTTAATTTTTAATTTTTAATTTTTAATTCCGCCTTGCGGCTAGGTTGCTATAGATATGGGGTAATAGCTATAACAAATGGATAATCTCATGTTGCAGAGAATTTAAAACAGGTATATTACCAAAATATTCACTGATAAAAAGCACCTTTGGCATCCACTTATCTCGATAATTCAACACCGTTTACTCAACAGACTATCTGGACTGTAGTGCATTGCTGACACCATCTCTTCACCCGAAAGCTTTTTGCATTTGGTGATGACAGATTTATTACGTATGGTACTAGTTATTTAATACCTCGTATTATCCGTAATATTTTTGGGGCGTAAAGCTTAAGTTCAATCTCAAAATCTCGATTTTCACTGGTAAAGACAGCTCAGAATTGGCAATCTTGATAAAGAAAGCTTTGTATATATCTAGCTTATCAATCAATGAATAAAACTGCTGCACTTAAATTTCCCCGTTTGACAACCTCCAGTCAAAAAAGAGCGATTAAGCGAATCACTATCAATTTGACATCAGATGAAGCCCAAAACCTTGAAAAGTATTGCGAACAGACAGGCAAACTAGCAATAGACGTGATTCGAGAACTTATTCAAGCTTTGCCTTGACCTGCTGCTGAACGTTGATGCCAAGTCTGAAAAGCGCCAGTCCAGAAGAGTTATAGCTGAAGTATAAGGGGTTGCAGATTTGGACAAAGGTTTCCAATTTTACTCTGACGTGAGTAATTGAAAGAGCAGTAATCATAGATTAGATCCTCACGACTGTATATTTGCTACCTCAATGCTGTTGTTTGTTATGAAAATTTTAAACAATATGAGTTAGAGATTATTTCTAACGAAGATTACGACAGAATAAGGATAGTCACCGAACCAAAAAAATATTCTCTCACTCCTCATTGTGCAACTCAATAATAGCGATCGTGTCATCTTCTTTTCGGCGCGCCCGCTGTGAATGAGCGCAGCACGCCATAAACTAAATTTTTACGTTCCTCTCAGTAATCACAAAAAATTACTGCCTCTGAATTTAAGACCTCCAATTAAACGGGAGCATCTCAGTTTTGCAAATATACCTGGCGATTAGAAATCGCGGCTACACAAACGTACTCCTTCCCTATGGGACGCTACGCGAACGGAGAAGCAAGCTACGCGTAGCGTCTCGCAGAGAAGTCCGCCTGCGCGGACTTAAGAAATTGGAAACCCGCGTAGGCGGGTTTTGTCCGTGTAGCCGCGAATAGAATGAGACTGTTGGCGAATTAAAAGAGGGTGAAACCAAACATCCCATAAAAATGGCAAAGGAATTATGATGAAGCAGAA
>NZ_JBALDR010000017.1:0-113988 GCF_036917315.1 Nostoc sp.
AGTTTGCGGTTTAATCTGATTGCTGCTCTCTACAATTACGAGCTTTCTCTTCCCAAAATCAAATCTTCCTGACCGACTTTTGCAAGAGGTCTATTGGACATTGGATGTCACCTTCGGTGAGGATGAATGTCGAATTCGTTCTCTGCATAGTCCACAGAATTTTTCTTTGCTACGTCGCATTGCTCTTAATGCCTTAGAGCGAGAATCATCTTTCCGCCGCAGTATTCGCCAAAAGTCACGGCGAGCCGCTATGAATGATCAGTATATGCTTTCTGTGTTAGCCGCATCTCTCTCAAATTCAATCCTCTCCTAGAATCCCACTGTCAATAGGGTTTGAGACGCGCTAACCCTGGTCTGATGGGAGAGGTTAAGATGTATCGACCAATGATTTGGAAACCTTAATAGAGAGATTGCATTTAGTCGGTCGCTATGGTATTGTTTATACCAACATATGCACCTTGAAAATTTAATAAGTACATATTTTTTACGTATAACTTAATGGTTAGTTTCCTAAAGCCATTTTGTTAAGAAATGTAAACTGAGGGGGTCGTACAAAAGCCCAAAGGCTTATTGTTTCGTAGACCCCCTCAGATGACTTACTGTATAAGCGTTTGAGTTACCTGGAGACTAGAGCTATTCTCAATAACTATGCTCTGTTGACATGTAAAATAGACCCCCATCAGTTTTGCAGTTCTGTAAGCCTTATTTGGTAAGCTTTCTGTAACAGTAGGGTTTTAAATCTCTTACCCCTCACGGGGATGGAAACTTCATTTCATTTACAAAGTCATTTGGGAAGATTGATCGGGTTTTAAATCTCTTACCCCTCACGGGGATGGAAACTCTTTTTCCCAAGTAAGTAATTGAACGAGTTAGAGGATTATCGATTGAACAGCTGGAAACTTTGGGAGAAGCGTTGTTAGATTTTTCAGAAGTTGGTGAACTCGAAGCTTGGTTAAACCAACAAGAAGTATAGATAATTGCTTGAATAATTAAACTATGGCTAAGTCGGGGGTAGTACCTCCGGCTTTTTTTTATGCCTTTTTAGTAACTCATATAACCCATATACGAAGTCATATAAAAATAGCATTTACGCAAATACGAACTCATATATCAACCTGAGAAAATTGAAATATAGGTAAAGAAAGAAAACTTTCTCACCTACAACTAAACCTAGTTGGCTTCAATTTATGTCTACCATTTACATCACCGAACAGGACGTATCATTCAAAATTCAACACCATTATTTAAAGGTGTTTCATCAACAAAATCAACGTATCTGTATTCCTATTCGTAATCTCAGTCAGTTCATCATCTTTGGTAATATCAGTTTACCAAAACAAGTCATTCAAATCGTTCATTCACATCAGATTCCCGTCTTATATCTAACCCAAACTGGTGAATATTTAGGACGACTAGAAAATCCATCTCAACTACAAGCAAAATATCTCACCTCCCAACGTAGACGCGCACGTGATACTGAATTTAACCGTGCTACAGCAGAAAGTATTATCTGGGCAAAATTGCACAATCAGCATACTTTTCTGCAAAGCTGGACTCGCCACCACGCTAATCACACAACTCAACGCGCATTAAATTACCTGACGCTGTTGATGGACAACTTACCAATAGCACCAGGAATTGACGAACTGCACGAATACAGCGAAGAAGCTGATAATATTTATTACTGCGCCCTCGCTTCTCTACTCACCTTCTACAACGAATGTCCGCGTACAACTGCAAAGCGCATTAGCCAACTAATAAACCTGGGAAATCAACTGCTGCATCAATTGACAATTCATTGAAATTGCTGTTTTAAGTGTCTTTTGTCTGGCAAATTTTAACTTGGTTTATCATGTCTAATATTCGTCGAATCACCACACGCGAACGACATCTGATTTTACTCTATAGCAATTGGGAATTTAGCATGACACCAACACAATTTTATGCTAGATGGGCTGTAAGTTATGAACTAATTGCCTTAATATGTTCCCGTTCGGATTCAACAGTTCGAGGCTGGTTTAGAAATGGCTCTAATCGACGCTATCCCACCCATAATGATTTACTCCATCTGGCTTTGATGGATTTTTTTCTCGAACATTTCGAGGAGATTCCCGAACAGGTTTTGGACTGGTTGCACCTTAACCATCTTGAATCATAGCCGAGAAAATTCACAACTTAAGTAATTTGTCAATAGCATCTTGCTCTGTCTTAGCAAATACTCATAGCCTACGGTAATGATAGTCATTTCAAAGCTGAGTTTTTGGGTATTTTACAGCATTTGTAAGGTGGTTATTATGACCTATTTTCAGCAACTGCATCCGTGGTGCATTATTCGCGTTTTATCTAACGAACAACTGTTGGATAATGCTGGCGTGAATTCTGGTGTTCAACAGTCTAATGTTGTTGCACGGTTTCGCCGCCGTAATGATGCAGTTGCTTACTTACAAGTGTTGCAACAATCAATCAAAAATATCAAATTATTGATTATTTTTGATGTGCAAGGAGTGCAAAATTTACCCGATATGAAGCTTTGAGTTGATTGACTTTATCTAAACATCTGCGTCTTTGTTAATATTAGTTATCCTGATTCTTGCTAAAAATTATATTCTCCAAAGTCCTTTGATCGGGACAGTCGAGGGTAATTGTTATCAAGCAAGACTTGGTTAGCTGGTATGACAATAACATTAATCATCCCCAGCGATCGCTCAAACAGTTTGCTGGGGATTTTTATTTTGTCTCTGATTTGACCCTATCTTGCAGCAGCACGACTCACAGCTTTATCCCCTCCTGGGGATGAAAACAAGATAAAATATAGAAACTGTGGCTCAAATGATACTATGCCTCGACGCTCTCAAAAAAAGCCAAATATCCCTTCATCTCCGCTTACATGGCCGCCGGACACAGAGTTAATCGGCTTAGAATTTGAGTTAGTCCCTGCAAAAGATTGTTACCTCTTCCCTCAGTACACTATTGGACTACACGCCTGGTTTCTCCAGCAAGTGCGTTCCACAAACTCTGAACTTTCTGCTTACCTCCATGATGGAGAGTCAGAGAAACCGTTTACTATCTCAGCTTTAAATGGAGAGATTACCAGTAGCGGCAGACAAATACAATTATCTGCAAACACCTCCTATCGTTGGTATGTCACAGCTTTATCTCATCGAGTGCAACAGTGGATGGCGCAATGGGTAGAAAATTTGCCAGAGGTGCTGGAATTAAAAAATGCCCCTTTGCAGATTCGTTCTGTCAAAATTGCCCATCCTCCTACGACTTATATCCAACTGCTAGAATCTGAGCCTAATGAGACTATCGCTCTGAAATTTCTCAGTCCTACAAGTTTTCGCCGCAAAGGTCATCACTTCCCCTTACCAGTACCAGTGAATGTCTTTCATAGCTATCTGCGGCGCTGGAATGACTTTTCGGGGATGTCTGTTGACCAGGATGATTTTCTGGCTTGGGTAGATGATTATATATTGATTACTCGTTGCCAACTAACAACCGCGAAGGTATTGGCGGGTAAGAAAGGCGCAGTCACAGGATTCACTGGGGCGATTGAGTTGAGTTTAGCTAAAGATGCAGCCAAACAGCCAGAATTTGGGCAGTTATTTTCTGCTTTAGGAAAACTTGCACCCTACTGCGGTACTGGTCACAAAACTACCTTTGGCTTGGGACAAACACGTTTGGGTTGGTCATCTCAAGTTATCCAAGACATACCTGATGTGCAAACTGTCTTGGCGAAACGCATTGAAGATTTAACACAGATTTTTAAAGCACGACGCAAGCGGACGGGTGGCGATCGCGCGGATGAAATAGCCTCAAAATGGGCCACAATTTTAGCACGGCGAGAAATGGGCGAGTCATTGCAGGTGGTGGCAGAAGATTTAGAGATGCCTTATGAAACGGTGAAGACTTATGTCAAGTTGGCACGACGCGCTTTGAAGAGTGAGTAGTTTGGTATACTCTTGTTTAATCAAGCGGAACCTTGAAAAATTAATATTGCGTTTCTTGGTGAAAGTTAAAGTGTTGGTTTTTACCCCATACACGTAAATTTTTCGCGGGGGTATGCTAATGCTTGAAACCCTTATGATTTCGTTGACCCCCGTGAATCGCTTACTGAGTAAGACTTTGAGATGCCTATAGTGGGGGCGAGTGTCAGTAAAGTATGCTTATTGACAGTAAAATCAGACCCCCCGCGAAAATGGCACTTTCAAACCCAGTCGTAGCAAGTGTTCTAGAAAGGTAGGGTTTTCAAATCATTACCCCTCACGGGGATGGAAACTAATTGCAATGCTTGACCGACAGAAATTTTTCTACCATAGTGTTTTCAAATCATTACCCCTCACGGGGATGGAAACAGCGCGCCACCATTGCAGGTAACACGAAGAATTTTTCCGTTTTCAAATCATTACCCCTCACGGGGATGGAAATACATTCGGGATTTAGTTAAAGTTGGAGTGGATTGTGCGATCGCTTTTAGTTAGAGTTGGATTTGTAGAGTGATGCGATCGATCGCGCATGATTAAATAAATAATTGCTATAAACAAAATATCTATGGATTGGCTACCCTCAATTGATTTACCTCACCTGTGGGATTTGGTGATTTCCCAAACTCCAACTCCTATCCCTACACCGCTATCAGCGCCGACGAAAAACTTCAATGACATTGAATTATTAAAAAGCCAGTTAGAATTTCTCAAAGCTACAAACGGTCAACTAGGTGAAAGCTTTAACAGGTTTGTTGCAGCGATGCAATTTACCTTAGTAGTTTTTGCCTTTTTAGGTGGATTTTTAGCTTTTGCTGTTGGTAAAAATTTAGATGATGCGAAGAAAGTCGCTAGTCAATTAATTAACCGAGAAGTAGAGAACAAAATTTCAGATTTAGTTCAGTCTGAAGTTGAAAGCGTCAAGCGTTCTTTGCAGCGCGAAAGGGTAATCGGTTCAACAACTGTAGATTATTACTTACCTAGTGATGATATAACAGAACCAGATGATTGTAAGCTGTTGCGAACTAGAGGTTTTGCCAAAGTTAGATTTTGGCATCAAAAGAGAAAACCCAAGAAGCCAGTTGGAGATATTTTTGTCTTAGATTTGATTAATTCTAAGCTACTTGAAGGACAAGATTTTGCTGGATTATCAAAAGATGATGCTAGAAACAAACGAGAAGATAAAGTGAAAACTCAGATTGACTTAGTATTAAACTGGTTAGATAAGGCAACTGTTTTAGTTATCTATATTGATGGATTTTCTGAAGAAGTGAAGAATTTAGCAACGCGAGTTGATTACTATTATGTTCCTGCAAATACTTCTGTAACTTTGATAGGGATTGTTGCAGATTCAGCTTATGTAGCAGAGGGTCAACATAATTTGTAGGTTTTGTTTTATTATTTATTTAGGTCTAATATATCTAATTTTTTTTGGAACTCCATTTTCTATTTCAGTGATTTCAACTATAACTGTCTGCCCAATTTGTAATGATGTATAATATTTTGGCTCTTTTACTGTTTTAGAAAAAATATTTAATAATTGATAAGTAACTTTATTGCCACTAATTTTTGTTATGTTGGCTTCTATTTCATCGCCTTCTTGCAAGTTTTGAGATTTAGCAGCCGTTTGGATTTCCATTTGCCGATTTGTTTGGGCAGATTCGCCAAAATTTTCTAACGTAGCGGCTATGAATAGACGAGATGACCACCCCAAGACTTCTAGCATGGCTTCAGGATTTGACTGTATCGCTGTCAGATGTTGAGTGCAAATTTTCTGAATGCTACGATAATAATCTGGAGTTTTATCACTACGTTTTAGGCTTTTACTGTTATCAACAAGTGCTTTTAAATATTTGAAAAAATTCTCACCTATATTATTGTGATTTTGACTAATCGTAGTACGAAGATAGGCAATAATTTTATTTAACTCAGAGCGAATACCATCTTTAGTGGGTTCAATTTGCTGTTGTTCTTGAACAAGCTTATTTGCAATATCATGAGCAGTATTCCACATTTGATCTTCTGACAAAGATTCTTTAATTTGCACTGGTTGTTATCCTCAAGCTATTTATGTGAGTCTCAAATCCTTGACTTATTTAAGTAAGCAATTGGGGATATTTATATATTTAATATTTCTTTTAATTCCTGTAATTGTTTTAGCTGTACTAATGCTTGATTAGCAGACTTCTTTATTGGTTTTTTAGGTTGATTTGTCGATTGCTTAGGTTCGGGTTGAGGTTTGGCAGATTTGATAACGTCTAAAATAAATGTCTGTAATTTATCACCTTCTAAAGCTGAGGAGTTTGAATTAAAAGATAAGTAGCGATTAATGTTTAATTGCTCGATTTTAACTACATCTATCTTCATGGTTCCCATTCCCACAGCTTTACCGCTACCTATTTTTAATCCTAGTCGGTTTTCTGGGTCTTGACCTAAAGCAATTAATAATGTTCCTAATTGCGCTTTTGTTAAATTCGCATAACTCACATAAGTTGTAAACTTTTTCCCCAATTCTGCCTGTTGGATACGAATGGTTGGTTTTACTTCTTCCTCATAAGAATGGGGATAAAATTTACGACCGCGAATGTGATTGTTATTATCATAATAAACCTTTTCACCAGTTTCTAAATCAACAGCTTCAGGTTTAGGAGAAAACAAAGGAGTAATCAATCCTGTTTGGAACCCTGGCTTATCGTTATCAGGGTCATATTTGGCATCATGAAAATGTACCAGTCCCAACCAACTCATTGCACCAAATGTTACACAAGCCGGACAAAGCTGTGAGATATCTTTACACTCGCTGTAGCCATCAGGAACCTTAGCATTAGTTTTACACAAACAGCTTCTTGTTATGGCTTCATATATTGAACGTACAACCCCTTTGAGAGAACTGCCAGGAATGATAAGTCGCTGATTTTGTTGTACAGAAGATTGAATCAGACTAATTGTTGCAACATATTTGGCTGAGGTAGCATCTAAAGTTTGTTGTGCTAAATCGCTACCCATAACGGTGATACCTGAATTGACAGATACAGGTGAAACAACTATTAAATTTAAAAATAATTTACCGCTAAAACGTTGATTATTGAGTTGATATTTATCGTGTCCAAATTTATCCTTTCCTTCATTTCCTAAAATGTTTAATCTGTCAGGTTTCTGTTGTGGGAGAGAGATAAAGTTATAATTTCTAGGCATATATATCTGAAATATTAGAGTTCTATGTTTTTATAGTTAAAGCAACAAAATGTATAGTCGATGTTTCCGTATCTTGAAAATAGCGTTGACCTAAAGAAAGTTTTTCAGGGTAGATGAATCCTTTAGGGAATTTAGTCTCATCTAGACCATATAAATAGGCATTGCGATCGCAAGTTTTCCAATTCTTACCAATAGGGGTAAATTCTAATTCTGTTTTTGGCTGAGTTTGACTGAGCAATAACACTTGATATGCGCCATTATTTTGCTTCCACCGAAGCTCTAATTCTGAGTTAAACATTTGTCCTTCTGGACTAGGAAAGTCTGATGTTAAATCAGCTAAAATACCACTGACTTGATGCGTCCAACGCAGAAAATAATAACTAGGCTGCTGATAATAATCTTGAAGTAGTTTTCGTAATTCTTCAGAAGACGTTTCATTTTTTGAAGGTAAAACGTGCTTATATCCTACAAAACTCATGCACCAACTCCTTTTGGTAATAACTCACGCCATTCACGAACAGCGCGTTCAAATAAATCTGGAACACCCCTCTCATCTTCTCCTTTCCAAGTTAACTGTACCCCAAAACCATAAGACATTTCTTCGGCAGTGATTATGGTATCTTGTTTATCATCAACAGGAAATTTATAAGGGTTTGCTTCTTTCCCTTGCAAAAACACTCCTGCGCCTAGTAAGTAAGTATTTGGCCAATTTAACTCTTTACCAATAGCGTAGATTTTATCATCTCGTAATTCACAGCCAGGATATTGCACTACAGCCGAGTGGTATTGTAATTCGACTGTACCCATACCGCGAGATTTGGCAAAACCAAGACCAAACCAACCGTCATTTAAATCGCGCAATACCAAACCGATTAAACCTAACTGTGCTAAAGAGAAATTCTTCAGATGAATTTTTGTGCGAAAATCTCCGAATGTACAAACTTCGTAGTTAAATAATGCACCTCGCACAGCAGAACCAAAAACGCGGTCAATTGCGACTCCATTACGCTCTTCAATTCTCAGAGGTTTAGTTGTATCAGGATAAGCATCTTGAATGCGGAGACGACTAGCAATATTAGTATTACCAAATATTTGGTCAGTAAAAGAAGATTGTTTGTAGATTTCAGCAGGTGCTAATTTCTTTAAATATTCGTAATTTTCATTTTTTAAAGGGTCATCAGCCCAAAGTTCAAATTTATCTGATTTGGGGTCTAAAGTGGGACGTTTATCGCTTCCTACAGTGCGTACAATACGTTCAGCATGAGCGCGAATCGCACCCTTAAGAGAACTTCCAGGAAGGTAAACTGAACGTCCACCCGCGTGGTAAGTCTCCACAAATTCCATGTTTGGTTTCGTTGGGTCTGCACCTTCTTTTCCTGATTTAATTAAAATTGGCCCAACGGGAATGATACTGAAATCAATTGTACAGTGGTTAACTAATCGCTTGTGCATGGCTAAATTTACTCAGTCTTAGCTGAGATTGTAGAATTACTTGATATGAAGTTTCTCAAGTGAAGAATTAAAGCTTCTGTCCAGTCTTGTTTGAGTATTTCCATTTCTTCTTCACAATATTGATAGTCATTCATGTTCTTTAAGACTTGATTTTGCAGATATGTCAAAAGCTTTCTGGAATCGCCTTCAGTCTCAAACCATTGGATTTGATCAATTTTTAAACTCACTACCCCTAAACCACGAGAACGTCCGCCTCCTAGTGGTATTTGTTCGCTTTCAAATTGATGTAATCCAATCATCAGTAAACCTAGCTCCCAGTTTTCTGCATTCTCGACGACTATTTTTAAATGAAAATTGGTACCAGATGGAACTACTTGAAAATTATAAAGTTTTCCTTCTGCTGCTGTTTCTGTATCGCGGTCAATTGCAACACCATCACGTTCTTGATATTGTCCAAACCATGTATCAACATCTACTGTTAAATCTCGCACTTGAAATTTGCTAGCAATCCAAGGTGAACCAAAAAGACGCGAAATTAAATCTGTTTGATTGAGTAATTTATCAGTTAAAATAGCATCATCTTGATAATCTTCTTTAAGTTTTTTGATAATTTGATTACGAGTTGGACTCGTAAAACTAGCAGGATCTTCAGCAAGACTGATATCAATTCCTCGTAAGAAGCTTTCGAGACGCGATCGCAATGCTCCTTTGAAGCTAGAACCAGGAATCAATGGTTGTTCTAATGCGTCTTTAATTACAGGTAAATCAGCCCCAATTGGCTCAGTAGAACGACCAGCACTAATCCGTAATGCAGTGACTGTAGAGAGTTTTCCTGTAATTTCCAAACGATTTTTAAAAATATCAAACATAATTTTTATTTTTCATCTCTAATTACTTCAGGTTTTCGAGGCTCAATAACGGATAAATTTTGCTCTTTTCTGATTTTATTAAGATACAATAAATAACGTGAGCCGTAACCAAGATAGCGGCGAATAAGTTGTATCCATATATATTTTAAATCTGCGCCTGGATTAGCTGAAAAAATTTCATTAGCTCTTATTTTTAAAGAAATGTTGATATCTTGAATAATTTGAGCAGCAAGAGAATTTTTACCTCTTCCCCATTTTTCATCTCTACCAACTTGATAACAAATAAAATTTTTAATTACTTCTGGACTATCAGTTGTGTCAGCGACTCGCAGTAAATTATTAAACTGCGATTCTTCCAATTTTTTATCCTCTTTATTATATTCACAATTATCTAAAGCGGTTTCAATCGCAATTACTAAATCATCTTCGGCTTGGCGAATTGCTTTTTGTACTTTTAGCGCTACCTTGGGGTCTAATATCTGAGTCATTTTGCATCCTCTCGAAAAACTTGATGAAATTCATTGCAAATTTCCACCTGTCCAAAACCTTCACAGGTGCGATCGCCTATTCCTTGTTCCTCTATAATTTCTAATGCTCCATACCATTTCTCTGGTTCGGTTGTGCTGAACAAATACACAGAACCTTTATTAGTCACAAGTTCTACATCTTTCATTAATCCCCAAGCAGAATTCCAGCCAGAACGATATTCATAGCTGCTATAAGCAACGTGCATGAACAGCGATGAATTAACTTTGGCAAAATCTTTAAGCATAGCAGCTGAAATTACTGTTGTGCGTTGCCAATTTTCGGTAAAAATAGCATCAGATTGCAAATCGAGGGTGAAATAAGTTCTATCTGCCAACAAATCACCTTGAGATTGACCAAAAACAGACCAAAGTCCCCACCTATTTTTTAATGCTTTGTTAAACTCCTCAATCCGAGATTTAATGCTTTTAGCTGGTGATTGTCCTTCGTTAACTGCTATTTTGACCTTACCTAAACCTCTAGAAGCCGAACCACCAATACGGAAGTTGCAAGAATTATTCTCGATGAATCTTTGCAACGCTTCAACCAAAGTTTCATCAGGAACAACAACAAAACTACGAAAAACAAAGTTATCCCATTCATCAGTCTTAGTATTTTTCAAAAAAGACTCATTCAAAACTTGCACACTGTAAAGGATTTCTTCTTCTGCGGTAGCGCGACGACGATTAATTCCCACTCGTGTCAAAAAGCGGCTAGTTGCATCGTGGCTGTAATATTTATCTTTTACTTTGCTGTAAAAACTATTGTAAGTTTCGACCTGGGGGTTTGTTCCTTGTGCGATCGCTTTTGGGTCGCTGGGGTCGTAAGGTTGATTATAGGCTGCTGCACAAAAGGCATCGATGAGAGTATCAAAAACTCCATGTCCCCCACCACTGGAAGTAAAGCCTGGATTGGTTTTAGAACTAACAGCAGTTGCAGGTAAAACCTTGATTTGCTGATTTACAACTATGGATTCATTGCCTATCTTCGTAACTGCGGGGTAAGCATTGCCAAAAATCGCCGGATTTTCCCCTAAAAATAGAGTTTGAAAATTACCACCATTCTCTGCCAAATTTGCTGACTGCTGACCAGATAGTTGTAAAATTTGGGAAGCGATCGCACCCCGCAACACCGAACCAGAAATATAATTTTCCACCTCACTAACCGAACCACCGGGTTTTTGTCGTCCTGGCGCAAGGGGAGATAAAGCTGTGATAGTTAATTCCAGTCGTGTCATGATTCCGCCTTTGGTAATAAACTTGACCAAACTTCATCATCACTAGAAATTGTTGGTAGTCCCTCCCAATGCAACCATCCTAACCCCGCAGATTTGCTACCACCCAAGGCGTGAATATGATGTAAAGCTGCAACTATCAAAGCTTTGGCATAATTTGGACAATTTGGTAACAGATGAATATCTCCCTCAAAAATTAATTGAGTATTGACTGGAGAAGTTTCTAATAAATACAATTTCTTCTCCTCTGCGGTACGTCTTTTGCGGTTAATTGTCACACCAGGACGCAAAACTTCTTCTAAATCTCCTGCTGCTAAAGAGCAAATCAAATCATCAACAATCACCCGTGAAGGTAAAATGGGATCGCCAAATATTTTAGAAACAAAACAGTGATATCCTCGGTAGCCTTCAATTTGATAATCGTTTCTAAACTGACTCGATACTTGTTCTTCAGTCGGACAAAGTAACTGCGCTGAAGGTGCAGAAAATATTTGCCATCCTAAACTACGCGCTAGCTTTTCGCATTCATGACGCAATCTTCCTTTAAGTTGCGAAGCGGGTATGAGTAGTTGTCCTTGTGCATTGCGGACGATGGGTTTATCTGCCAATGAACCAGAGGAACCACCAGCACCCACACACAAACCAGTGTCAATTACAGCTTTAAGTCGGATAGTATCAGTTTCAACAGAAGAAAGGTTATCTAAATAAATCATTGCCTTACCTTGGGTGCAGTTGATTGTATAGATTCATCGGTATTATCTGCTTCTTCAGCAATAAACGGATACAAATCAACTAATTCTCGCCAAATTGTCTCATAAGTCATTTTGGAATTATTTGCATCTTGTGAATCAGTTTCTTGTAAAGACATCCAAGGTGCTAAATTTCCATTATTAGATAATTCTTTTGGTTGACACCAAGCTGATTCAAATTGTTTTTTTAACTCTTGTTTAGCTGCTTCATTCGTCAAACGAATCCGAAAATAGCGATAGTTCAGAATAGCTGTACGCTTTCCTCTTTCTAATAAGCTGCGAATTTGGTAAAGTTGCGATCGCGGAAATTCGGCTTTTTTAAAAGCTTTAGTAGTTTCTAACAGTCCACCTAATTCATATAATGTATAAGGAGAAGCATAAAGCTTTAACTTGGATTGTCCATCTTTATTTTTGATTAATCCCTGTTCTCGAAACTCCTTAATATTCGAGGAAATCATCGTTACAGCTTTCATCACCAAAAAATCAACTGTTCCACCATAATATTTGTGGTCTTTCTTTAATTCCTTAGCATATTTTTTAGCCGATTTTAGTAGTTGATTTACCAGCTTGTCTGCATAATAAATTGGCGTATCCTGTGCTGTGATTAACACCCCTGTTGACATACTCAACAGACATTTATAAACTGGCGGTACATTACCTGTAGTGTAGCGATGTGCGAATAAATTAGGTGCTGTTTGCTCTAATGAATATCGGCCAGTTCTCGACAAATATTCTTCAAACTCATCACCAATAGTTTTAGCAATTTCTAAAGATTTATCTGCTGGGACGATTAGCAATACATCATCACCACCAATAGTAAGAATTTCAAAAGGATGAATCCAAACAGGTTCTTTATTAATTCTGCTAGATTTAGCATCAGGTGTATATTGATAAGGATGCAAATATTTAGCTAAAGCTTTGTAAACAGATTTCTCTGTAGCATTAGAAATATCTTTACTAAAAAGCCGATAGTCTTGTGGTGTTTTAATTTTCTGACGAATATAGCTACCCATATTGTTACCATCAGCATAGATATAAGCCACAAATCCTGATGGATTGCTGGCTGATGCAATCTCTCCAAGAGATGCTGCTTCTTCTACTGCTTTTTTATTAATATCACCATAATATTTACTAGCTAATTGTTGATTATCCTCTTCCTTGAGAAATTTCTCAAACTTATTTACCCAGCTAGGAATCCAAATGTCAAAGGGTTTCCATTCCAAATTAGCTTTGTCATACCATGTGCGAGAACTTTCGCGTTTAGCTATCTCTCCCACCAAACGTTTGCGTGCTAGAGGTTCCGATAAAAAACGGCTATCTGCTAACTCTACACTCATGATCGCAGAACGGCGATCGCTTTCATCCCGTTGCACATATGGATGAGTTTCAAACATAGGTGGATAGCAGCGACTGGGACGTTTTGTGTTAGATATATTATGACCATTGCGTCTTTGTGTGAAGTGGTTTGCTAATTTCCCCACCAGTTCATTAAAATTCTTCCGATGTTTGAACCTTTCAAAAGGATCGCTAACTTCTGACTGGTCAAAATAAGCTTTGATTATGGGATTTTCTTGGTTCTTCTCATACTTATCAAACCAAAAAGTATCTTCTATCTTGTCTTGCAACAAGCCAAATCGAAATTCTAATAACTTAAAAGTATCGCCAACTGCACAGGAATTAGCTGTTAAAGTTTCATCGGTATAGCGCTTTTCAATAGCATTCGCTAAATCATCAACAAATGCCGCCGGACAAAATGCAAGAATGCTACCACCTGCATAATAAATAATTAGTTCAGGAATTAAAGCTTTTCTTAAATCTGGAAAATTATTATCTAACCATTCTTCAATTGATAATGACCGTTTTCCCTCACCAAAAAATGCAGGTAAATCAACCAAATTTATCCGATCAAGGAGTGCTGAAGCACCACGAATATCCGGTAATTTAAATTCTTCAAAAATATATTGTTTAATTTTTGTTGCACCGCCATAAACCAAACCAATAGGTGTCTTATCTTCCCAAAGTTTTAAGTAATCCTCTTTTTCCTTTAACTCATTGAGTGTTTTAGGGATGCAGTCTTTAGGAATCTCGTAGAGATGCTGTGCCTGTTGAACAACAGATTTTATACTTTCTGGCACATCCTGCCCTTGTTGCAATCCCTGTCGCATTTGATGTAACGTACTGAGTTCATCATGATTGAGATTGTGCTTTTTGCCCCAGGCAAGACACCAGGCTAGTGCAGTAATTGTGCGTATATATTCGTTCATGATGACTTTTGAAAATGAAGGACACCCTCTAGAGGTGTCCTTTTTGACGGTTACATACTATCAAATCAGACTAGCTTTAATAGTCTTTGGAAGATTTATTCACATCTAACTTTGCAAATTAAAGCGAAGTGTAGATTTACTTCCAATTTTATCGAGATAGTATTGGTAAAACTTATCGTAGTCTCATGAACAACGAAACAAAAAATAATGCCACTTGGGCTACTGGCTGTATTTGAGTAAAAAACTTACTAAGACTGTTAGCTTTGTTAGCTTTATCTTCTGACACTACCTGGTTTTGATGAATCACATTGTGATAGATATTTAGTTGTGTTACAGATATTATATTATGCGGTTGTGATTGCAATTCCGCTATAAATGGTATCGTCGCAAATTTTTGTTGCTTTTCACTATCTAGCTGCAACACGCTGTTATGTATCGGTAAATACGGAAAATAGTTAGAGTAATTTATTACTCTTATTCTACTGTGAAAGTTGTATGTCATTTGTCTTACCTTTAAAGATTAAATTCACATTGTCTTGTATCTGTGGTCATTTGAACTAGTTAATAGAACCTGGTGGATCTCTGCCCTTACTTGCTTTCATAATATTCTCCAAAAAAGTTATTACTAATAAGTTACACCAGTCTTCATAACTGCTATAGAATAAATTCTTTGCCTAAGCTATTTAGATTGCTGTAGATCATCAGTACTCAAAATTATAATACCATAATCCATATTTATCTTGTGTTGCGTTCAATTTTTATTTTGTATACATTTTGGAAAGCAATATTTTGCTTGATACCACAGAAAGACAAAAATAGAAATATGTGATACCATAAGATATAATTAAATTAAAACTACTTTCTCGCAAGGGAATTGAAACTCACACGCTCTCGTGTATTGTGAGCATTTGAATTAGTTTCAATACTTCCCCGCAAGGGGACTAAAGAGTATTCGTAAAGCTTAATACTTGTTTTACTAATTGTGGTGGCTACTCGCCTTGTTATAATTTTTAATACCCTTATGGGGATTAATACAAATTATCAGGAAAATATAATGGAAGGCTTAGGTTTGTTTTCAATCTACTTCCCCTCATGAGAATGAAAAGAAAACTGCCAGTTGGCCTGCTGTAACTCGGGAAAAGGTTTTATTGAGTGAATAGCGATCGCTCTCTTAGCACTGGTTAGGTGAATTATGATTACTCAAAGCTTTTTATCCAGCGTCGAAGAATCAAATGCAGCAGTCAATAGTCCAAGCGAGTTTCAGACTGTGCAAGGTAAAAAACCACTCAAACATCTGTTGATTGGTTCTTCTAAAGCTGTAACTAGCACAATCCACTACTTGCAGGTTATTGGTTATGCAGATGTTGGGGATTGGAGTCCTTTACTACCCAGTCTTAATCCTGGTGAAGTCATGAGCATTTTGAACAGACCTATTGTGGTGCAATAGGCACTGTTACTTCGTGCAAGTCAACAATTGATGACTCCCTGCTAGGAGTCATTTTTTTAGTTTGTAAATTATTTTGTGTATGTTATGTGCGATGTCTACGATGGGCTAGCGCCTAAGCAGAATGAAGAAATCTTAGAGGATAACTGCAAAGTGCGATCGCTGTTTGTATTGCCAACTCCCATCAGTTCTTTTATGGTTAGTGCTTGTGAGGTAAGAAACCCTGTAGCTGTGCAACATTCAAATGCTCCAGTTCTAAAAGTTGCTTGCTAATATGTTCCATAAATCGTTCTTGGAGCGCGAATTTTGAGGCTAAGACACTGGCTCTAGGCACTAACTGGAGGACATCTTTCTTGACACAATACCTTTCTATGTCCAATGAATCTCTTTGAAACGATTTCAGCATTTAACTAATTCTGGCGACTGAGGTATATATTCTTTATTAACAAAGTTATTTTGTTACCAACTATTTGGGAGAATAGTAGTAATTATTACAATTCCTACAACTGAATGAGATTAGGTTTAGTGGGAATCTTGATTGAGCTATTTATTTGTCAGCCGATCATAAAACTAAAATGAGTGTTTTCTTCTCAGATGAGGCGATCGCTAGGTTAATTCAGGAAGATGTTCCCTACCTAGATTTGACAACCTACGGACTTGGCATTGGCAAGCAACCTGGTGAAATCGAGTTTTCTACCCGTCATCCGATGACCATTTGCGCTACTGAAGAAGCAGCCAGAGTATTAAAATATTGTGGTGCCGAAGTTCATTATCAAGTCGAAAGTGGTACAGTCTGCCAAGAGAAGCAATTAATTCTTCAAGCTAGTGGCACTGCTCAAGCTTTGCACAGTGGCTGGAGAGTTGCTTTAAATTTGATGGAATACACCTCCGGCATTGCTTCGCGTACAAGAGTATTAGTAGATACTGCCAAAACAGTAAATCAGTCAGTTTCTATTGTGACTACTCGTAAATGTTTTCCAGGTACTAGAGCGCTTTCCATCAAAGCAGTTCTAGCTGGCGGGGGATTTTTTCATCGCTTAGGATTATCTGAAACAGTTTTGATCTTTAATCAACACCTGATATTCCTGGGAGGTATAGTTGGGCTAATTGAGCGGATGAATGAACTGCGACGACAGTTTCCAGAACAACATATTTGCGTTGAAGTAGATACACCAAAAGATGCTTGGATGGCTGCTCAAGCAGGTGTAGATTTAATTCAGTTTGATAAAATTCCCCTACCAGACCTTGAGCCTCTAGTTTTGAAGTTGAAGCAGCAGTATCCAAACTTAAAACTAGCAGCAGCTGGTGGTATTACCTCTGAAAATATAAAGGATTATGCTAGTACTGGTGTAAATATTTTAGTAACAAGTTCACCGTACTTTGGTAAACCATGCGATATTGCAGTCAAAATGACGATGGCACAGTAGTGCATTTTGATATTTAGTTTGATACTTAAGATTGCAGTTGTTAAAACACAGGAGTTGAGCCAGAAATAACAGCGCTTATGCAACACTTAGAACGGAAGTAAATTGGCGTTTTGCGAAGCTCTTAAGCAGTTGATGAAATAGAGCGATTAGCCATCTATCGCTCTATTCACTGCACCATGAATTGTAGCGTTTATTTGGTCTATTGGTTGTATACACGGAGTAGTCTAGTCGCTGTATGGTTTTGCTTCAACTATAGTGTCGGGACAACTACAACCCTTCCCCATAACTCGGACAGTTTTCCAATTTACAGGTGAGTCTCACTTATCAAGAGTTTATTAACTTGATAGTTACCTATTTATAAGGTAAATAACGACATCTTCGTTTCTATACAATATTAAGCTGAACTATTTTAAAAAGAAATAAAAATTAATTTTGTTCGTGTTTGATTACTATATTAGTTGGTATTTTACTATATTAGTTGGTATTTTACTCAATAAGTTGGTATTATCTTCATTAGATTACACAGATACACTTAATCCAATTGGAAAAACGCAAATCTAACAAGAGGTTTGCGGCTAACTTTGGCATCAGGATTTATTAGTTTTTAATAACTCATATTAAAAACTAGCTATTTAGTAGCGTTTGGTAAGGAGTTGAAAGTTTAACGATAGAACCGTTTTTATTTTTGTCTAACAGAATATATTGTCAAATTGCTCAATTTTGGCGATAACTATACTAATTTTTGGTGAGCAAAAAGCTTTCAGCAAAACGATCTAGTTTTTTCAATATTCAATAGTAAACGGAGAAATGTTTTATGCGTTTTACCCGCACGATACCCATTGCGTCTTTAATGCTATCGATACTGGTTTTATGGCAGCCTATTTTAGCTGACTCAAGAAGTGGTCTTCCCTCGCAAAAAGAAGAAAAAACACCTTCTGTCTGGGATAAAAATAAGTGTCTTGGAGGTTCTTCGCAAAGTTTTCGCTTGGGTGGAGAACTCAATAATCCAGCCACTTATAACTTGCAAAAACTGCAAAATTTACGAGATGCTTTAAAAAAACAAAATCCAGCATTAGTTACTGAAATCACTGTCAGCTTTCAAACCGGCTCAGGGCCGCGAACAGAAACATACTATGGAGTTCCCCTATGGGAACTGATTAATAATCCGAAAGCCGGAGGTGGTCTAAAACCTGGGAATTCTGGGGTGAATAGTAAAAACTCTTTTCTGAGGCAATATGTTCTAGTTGACGCCACAGATTGCTATGGTGCAGTTGTAGCTATTGGTGAAATTCAACCTAACTTTGAAGGGAAAACAGTCCTAGTTGCATTTGCAAAAAAAGGTAATGATGGTAAAATCGTGCCTTTAACAGACGAAGGATTTGCTCGTTTAGTAGTTCCAGGTGACAAAGCTGGAGGTCGTTACGTTACTAATGTGAGAAATATCGTTATATTATCTGCCCCTCCTTCTCCTTTGAAACCAAAATATTTCTGAAAACCCGTCTGATTAAAGATGCCTACAACGAAGAGTTCATCTTCTAATACCAGTATGATATCTAAGTTCTTCTGTAAGGCTGAAGATATCTCACTAAATGAGGAGAATCCAACAATCTCATAGTTGTTAGTATTACTCAGTTCAGAATTATCTTATAAGTAGGGAGAATCAAAATATGGAAGTTAGCGCTCGTAATTCCTTAAAAGGAACTATTAAGAAAATTCACCAAGGAGCAGTCAACTCTGAGGTCACATTAGAAATTGTGACTGGGGTGGAAGTAACTGCAATTATTACCAAGGAGTCGGTAGAGCATCTCCAACTTCAAGAGGGAAAACAAGCGATCGCTGTGATTAAAGCGTCAGATGTCATAATTGCTACAGAATAGCTCGAAATGAGTATATAAGTTGTAGCGATCGCTCTATAAGCGGATCGCTACGATTATCCAACTATTTACGAATTTTCCGAGCAAGAACTGCTACCACACACCAGACAAAAAGGATCGCGATAAGAATGTCGTTTGGCAAATTCCATTCGCATTAAGTCGATTGTCAGCAGTTGTGACAATGGGGGTTCACTAAACTTAGTAATCAGCTTTATTACCTCTAATGCACTAAGACAAGCTAGTGTACCAGAAACAGCACCGAGAACCGCGAACCCACGCCGATCCCAATCTGGCTTTTCTGGAAACAAACATGATAGACAAGGAGTTACACCAGGAATAATGGTTGTCAGGTAAGCTTCCATTCCGTCCATTGCAGCTTCCACCATTGGTTTTTGCCAGCGCACGCAAGCCTCATTGAGCAAGTTCCGCTCTGTGAAGTTGTGGGCACAATCAACAGCTATATCAGCAGATTGCACTAAAGAGTCTACATTCTCTTTTGTAACGTAATCATGAACTGCTTCCACCCGAATATCAGGATTAATAGCTTGCAGAGTTTCTCTGGCTTTGAATACTCTTGGCTTACTTACCCAATCATTTGTCATCAGAACCTGACGATTCAGATCATCCAGCCGTAAGTCACCACCCCGAACTAGGATTAGCCGACCAACACCCGCTACTGCCAAATATAGCGCTGATGTACCGCCTAATCCCCCTACACCTGTAACCAAAACCGTTGCAGACTTCAAGCGCTTTTGTCCTGCTTCTCCAAAATTGGGAAGCATCATTTGGCGGTGATAGCGTTCTAACTCACTGGGTGTTAAGTTCATCGCTTTTTAATTCTTTATCAGTCGTAAAATTTACCACCTAGTTGGTAGCAAGTATTGTACTTGTCTATACATTTTCCTGATTTTCTACCTGTAAAGTTGGTATTTGTTCCAAGCACTATTAAGGGAGCTATGTGCAAATATAGCGATGTCTATGATGGTCACTAACTTGTACTGAGCGCAACCGTTGGCGCAGCCTCTCGCAGAGAAGTAGCTTGATCGTACCCCTCCTCTTAAGCAAGCTACGCGGAGCGTCTCCAAGAGTTGTGCGGGCTATTCGGTGTCGCAAATGTGGTGCTGCTCTCTCTGCGGAGATGTCGTGATAGCCCTTTATTCGATCATCCCTGCTCTTTGACCAGCACCGATGTACTGCCAGTTTGCTCTTTGTCCTGGGTTGAATGCCCAATGAAATAAACCTCGCAGCAAGGCTGTGGGGTTTTTTAGGTATTATTATTTTCTAGTGGGATATACAGTCAGGGCTGATGCAAGAATCAGTACGGCATCTATAACTGCTGCCTTTGGGTTGAGATTTATCCCCTTTCATAGTGCGCGATATGACTTGGTAATTCTCAAAGAATACTTGGAACAATTACTAGTACAGCAGTTTATCACTATCTTGGGACATCGGAAGCCTGCGATCGCAATCCTATGCAGACATTTGCTGATGTGGCTAATAGACTAAATATCTTTGGTTTAGCTTATCTACATATTATTGATAGGAAAGTTGTAGTAACGAGTTCCCTACCCGTAGGCGTAACCCGTCGTAGACATCGCTTTACAGGGGGCAATCAAACTGCCCCCCCCTTAATAGAATCTCAACAATTACTTTAGCCTACGGCAATCATTACGTCTGATGATTTAATTATGGCGTGGACTTCTTTACCTTCAGTAAGTTTGAGATTTTCTGCTGATGATTTGGTAATAATTGCAGTCACCTCTACCCCTGGTGCTACTTCTATCGTTACTTCAGTATTTACAGAGCCAACGACGATGTTTTTTACAGTTCCTTTGAGAGCATTACGAGCGCTAACTTGCATTTGATGACCCCTACTGGTTTTTTCTTTACACGTAAATATTAACAAGTAATTAAATAAATCTGTATGACTACAAATAGAAAATATATGAATTTTTACTATTAATATAGAAAATATCCGTGAATAATTTACTAAATAATTTGTTTGGTATTTACATCTTTTTAAACCAAGTTATTTGGTAATAAAAGGAATACAAAGTAGTTAATTAAACTAACCACTTTTCAGACTGTTATTTGACAGATGCAAGATAAGTTTTCGGTGCAAGTTCATCCTTTTTTAGGTCTTCGTACTCCAATTAGATCATTCCATCGGGTATCCTTCTCCTGTCGGAGACGCTACGCATAGCTTTCACGTTTGCGTAGCGTCCGGTAGGGAAGTGGTACAGGATCTTGCTACATTTCAGAACAATATTTGGGTAAAAATTCATATTTCCTTCTGCAACGGCAGTCTCCACAATTCGGAAAGGCATTCTATTAACAAGTCGGCAAAGCCACCTAGCAGACTGTCTCCCTGTTATAACGACTGCCGTCTTTTTAATGCAAATTTATCTAGAATCGGAATGTAGTACGAACAACTCCTGTATAGATAGTGTCATTATTGCTGTTCTGCTCTGGGTTAAATATCACAATCAAGCCTGGTGTAATTGAGATATTGTTATTCACTTGGTAGCGATATAGTCCTTCTAAATGGAAAGATGTATCGCTATCTTCACGAAGATTACTAGTAGCAGTAAGAACAGCAGGGCCAAAGTCATTACTCGTCACCTTGGGTGGTTGACCAAAGATTAAACCTCCCAAGTTACCCTTTTTGCCTAAATCAGGGAGAGCTAAAGTGACCGCCCAGTTCCAGATGTCTGCCTTATCACCTCTATTAACATTTGCACCAGAACTAACCTCTGCGATCGCTTGACTATACCCAACCCAACCAGAAAGTACTAATTGGGGGTTGAAACGATAGCTGGTTTCTATCCCATAATGATTGGCTGAAGTGGCAACACCAGCACCAAATGGGGTATTAGCGAAAGCGCTACCATAAGCCCCCGAAACGGAAACATCATTATTACTACCAGTAAAGTAAGAGTGTGCATAGCTCAAAGCAAAAGTTAAGTTTTGGTTGGGCTGGAATGCTAATTGAGCTAAAGCACCATAACTACCGTCAAATAGCCCTGCACCAGCACTAGGATCGTTAGCTCTTCTAGCAAGATAACCCCCAGATAAAGTAATCGCGTCGCTCAATTTAAAGATGGCGCTGACCCCTGAACCTGTATTACTAGCAGAACCCGTATTACTGGCGCGGTAAATAGGGGAGAATCGACCAAACCGCGAAAGAGATCCAATCGGAGTTGAGGACAGCAAAGGGTTAACAGTATTGAAGTTGTCGTAGAACTCCCCACCAATAGCATCAACAATGACATTGATTTTGTCACCTACCGGGAAGCGATAATATAATTTGCCCAGTACAATCGTGTTGTCGTTGTTCCCGTCCCACGATACACGGGTCATGTTTGTGCCTGTGACTGCCCCACTAAAGGCTGTGGTGTTATTCGCTTCTAAACGGGTAAACAACTGGTCTTTGCCAGTGAAGCTACTAATTAGATTCAAGCGGATGCGATCGCTAAAAATCGCGTTGTCCTGAAGCCTTCGTCCACCTGATGCTGTATACTCGTTAGCTCTTGCAGCCTCTCTAGCTGTACCCGCAGGAGCTGCTTCAATTCTTCTCCAGCGATCGGAATCTAGCGCTCTATCCCCACCAAACACACTCCCAACAGAGAAAATTATTTCTGCATTTAACTTGGTAGTAGTTGAAAATTGTTGATTTTCCAGGTTTGCATTACGAGCTTCCAACCCATCTATCCGTCCCCGTATTTCAACTAGTCCATCAGCGAATTCTTCTTGCAATTTTCGCAAAGTTTCTAAGTCTTCTTTTGTGACTAACTCTGCTGTACTAGTAGCAATCAATTCATTAACCCGATTCAGACAAGCGTTAAGACCTGCGGCAAACTCATAACGAGTCATTGCCCGATTTCCTTGGAAGCTGCCATTAGGATATCCAGCTATACAACCGTAGCGCTCAACTAAAGATTGTAAAGCCTGGAATGCCCAATCTGTAGGTTGCACATCAGATAGTTGAGAGACTGAAGTAACCTGACTCATGACTGAGTTCGGATTTTTGCTGCTGCGATCGTTGAACTGCTGGCTCTGGTCAGATGAAGTAACGCCGATAGGTGCAGTCAAAACAGCTTGATTATCTGTTTGAGCAACCACACCTTCTTTTGCGGGAGACTGAGTAGTCTGCATATCTGCTGGAATAGCTGATGCACCTTGAGCATTCACCAGACTAACTACTAATAAGATCGGAGCAATCAACAATGAATTATGTAAAAAACCAGACATTAACCTCACACCTCAAATACTATTAGACCAACTTGATTCCTGAAATAGTTGGTAGTAAAAAACACCCGATGCATTATTATTACCAGATTTCCAGCTTTTTACCAACTTATATGGTAAAAAGCTGGCAAAATTTTAGTCAGTATCGGTACAGTTATTGATAACAGTCAGTTATAAGTGGTAATCTGTGATTTTTTACCAGTTTTTTTGGTTACTAGTCCGCTAGATTGGTAAATTATGAATTAATTAAGAAAAAATGCTTGAGAGACTGCAAATGAATAATAAACGAATGCTGACTTTTGTCAGTTGGGTATTTATCTCATTTTTACTAATCGTCGGCTGTAGTCAAACGACTACACCTAACTCATCCTCAACTCCTAGCCCAGCAGCCCAAACAGCAAATTTGACGATATCAGCAGCTGCTAGCCTCAGAGATGCAATGGACGAAATCAAACCTCTCTACACTAAAGAGAAGCCAAGTGTTACTCTGAGCTACAACTTTGGTTCATCGGGCGCTTTGCAACAACAAATTGAACAGGGTGCAGGAGTTGACGTTTTTATCTCAGCCGCAACTAAACAGATAGATGCTTTACAGAAAAAAGGTTTGTTAGTTGATGGGACTCGCAAGGACTTACTGAAAAATCAATTGGTGTTGATAGTACCCCAAAATTCCACAACTGTGGCTGATTTTAAAGACTTAGCTTCACCACGCATTAAGAAAATTGCTCTAGGTGAACCCAAAAGTGTCCCCGCTGGACAATATGCTCAACAAGTCTTAACTTCATTAAAAATTCTTGATGCCGTTAAAAGCAAAGCCGTCTATGCCAAAGACGTTCGTCAAGCTCTCAATTACGTAGAATCAGGCAATGCTGACGCTGGGATCGTCTACCTCTCAGATGCCAAAAGTACGCCAAAAGTCAAAATTGTAGCAACTGCATCTGAAAAAACCCATTCTCCCATCGTTTATCCGATCGCAGTTCTTAAAAGCAGTAAAAATGTCGATGCCGCTAAGGATTTTGTGCAATTTTTATCGGGCAATCAAGCCAAAAGTGTGTTTGAAAAACAGGGATTTACGGTAGCTGGTAGTTAACCAAATAATTACTAATTCATAATGGACTACGTCTTGCTGCGCTAACCTCATTCATAATTAGGCGTAAGTCATGTAATTTTATAAAATCCCGAAAATGCGAGCGAAAATAAGAGATACAGAGATTTTCTTTGATGTGGAAGGTTCTGCATTAGTAGTGGATGGCGCGAGCATCTGCTCTAAACCTGTCGCCTTTCTAATTCACGGGGGGCCTGGTGCGGATCATACTTCCTTCAAACCAACCTTCTCGACTTTAAGCCAAAAACTTCAACTAGTCTATTTTGACCATCGCGGTCAAGGAAGGTCTGCTCGTGGGCCGAAAGAAACCTATACTCTAGACAATAATGTTGAAGATATGGAAGCGTTGCGCCAACACCTTGGTCTGGACAAAATCGTTGTGATTGGTGGTTCTTACGGTGGTATGGTGGCTCTAACTTATGCAGTCCGCTATCCTCAGAATGTCTCTCATCTGATTGTGATTGCCACGGCAGCCCATAGTGGCTTTTTAGAACGGGCCAAGGAAATCCTCGCATCAAAGGGAACTGAAGAACAAAAAGCAAGCGCTCAAAGGCTTTGGGATGGAAACTTTGAAAATGAGGAACAGCTAAGACAGTATTTTCAAGTGTTGGGATCGATGTATTCGCTAAAATATAATCCCACCACATCAGGCATTGCTTGGCAGCGAAATATTCTCTCAGTTGATGCGATTAATGTTGCTTTTGGCGGTTTCCTCCGCAACTACAATATTCTTGACCAGTTACACAAAATTACCGCACCTACTTTAGTTATTGCAGGTCGGCATGACTGGATTTGCGCCCCAGAATTTTCTGAAGAAATTGCCCAGGCAATTCCTAATGCAGATTTGAGAATTTTTGAGAATAGCAGTCATTTAATCCGCGCAGATGAGCCTGAAGCACTTTTGGATGCGATCGCGGGTTTCTTGGTTTACAAACGTTAGATTAAATAGTTAAGCGTAGGCGTAGCCCGTCGTAGACATCGCTTGGAGTCTTGGAAACTAAACCACCGTTTTTTAATCTCTACTTGTGCAATTTGAATGTCAAATATTACGCTGTAGAATGCGGATTGGTATTACTCTATCAGCTCGCCCATATTAAAATCTATTCTTATCCAACCTTTGAGTTTTCGTAAGTTGTCGAGAATGAGTAAGGGAATCTGCCAGTGATGTACCATCAGGAATGGTAAAGGATCGCTCATCTCAAACATTGCTTCTTTCCCCCGTCTGATGTTTCTTAGCCAGGTTTGCAGTTGCTTAAACGATCTAATCTCATTTAGCCGCCAAACTTCGTGGTACAGCCAATAGGTTGGCTTACTATCAGCAAGAGGTTGTAAAGATTCAGCCAGGGGTTCTTTACCAAGATAGGCATCCGCGACTCCTGGATGATTGTAAAACATAGTAATGGCGGAGTGAGTCCGGGGGTTACACTCAATCGCGTAAACAGTTCCGTCTTCTGCCTGGATGAAGTCAAAGGAAAGTTGCCCAGTTTTTCCCAGTTCTTTGGTAAAATGACTCGCCCATTGCATAATTTCTGGGCAATCGACGTTTTCGTAGTTGACTTGAAAGGCGGATGACTCACAGCAGCAGTACATCCTTGACTCTCCATCTCGTGCGGTAGTGTGAGTGCAGTATTCCTTTCCAGGGATAAATTCCTGCATAATCCAGGGGTTTTTCTCACTAATGGGCAGACTATTGACAAATGCTGCTGTTTCTGCTTGGGTATCGCAAGGTAGCTTGGTGAGATTCAAGCGACGTATTTGATCGTAGGGGATGCTTTTAAGAATGTATTTGCGCTTTTCCTGAGAAAAGTCAAAGTTGAGGACTTGTGCGGGATCGGTAATTTTGAAGGATTTGGGGACAGATAAACCGAACGATCGCGCTGTTTCAGAAAAGGCAAACTTATCATCCAGGAGCTTTGTAACATCAGCATCGAAGTGGAAAAATTCACAAAAGTCTGGTAATGGTGGCTGGCCTCGATCGTAGTGAATAACGGAAAAAATGGCTACCGGGATAAAAAAGTCGATCTTTTCTGTTTTGGCGATCGCGTGTAGGCTTTCAACATAGCCTTCTAAGTCTTTGCTGGGATCGGGAACGGTATAAAAGCCTGCAACAGAGTTGGAATATTTATTACCACTTGACCAGAATTTCTCAATGTCAATTATAATAACCCGATGTCCAGCAGCATGAAATGAACGCGCTAGCTGAAGAGTTTTAGTCATTCTCGCGCCAGCAATCAAGATATTTTTGGAATTGGGGTTGACAACAACTGACTTACCGAATGGTTGCTTAACAAAGTTCCACAGTAGTGATGTTAAGACAACGATACAGTTTAAGGGAAATGCCAGCGCCAGTAATACAAGAGTGCCCAAGTTTTGGAACACTACAAAAATATACTTTTTCATAGTTAGAATTTTGAGATGATAGTGGAATCAGTGCTTGGTGCATAGGAAGAAGTTAAGGAAATGCGATCCTGCTCTTGCTTTCTTTTTTTAACGATTTAATTCATTAAGTCTCCAAAGTTCATGAGCAAGCCAATAATGGCCTTACTATCACTTAGAGGTTGCAGAGATAGAGGTTTTATATTTTACGTCTTCTCCAAACTGTATGAGTTTCCCGATGCAAAAATCAATCCTCACCCAAGTTCTTAAGGAGCGCAAACTATCGAGTAATAGTAAAGGAATGTACCAGTGATGTACCATTAAGAACGGTAGTGGGTCGTTAACTTCAAAGATTGCATCCTTTCCTCGCCAAATATTTTTAAACCACTTTTGCAACTGCTTAAACGATCTAATTTCATTAAGTCGCCAAAGTTCGTGATAAAGCCAATAAATAGGCTTACTATTCCTCAAAGGTTGCAGAGGTTCAGCTGGAGGCTCTTTACTAAGATAGGCAGCCGCTAAACCTGGATGGTTATAATACATTGTAATTGCAGAGTGAGTACGGGCGTTGCACTCGATCGCATAAATCGTTCCATCTTCCGCCTGAATGAAGTCAAAAGAAATTTGTCCAGTCAGTTGTAGTTCTTTGACAAAATGACTCACCCACTGTTTAATTTCTGGGCAATCGACGTTTTCGTAATTGACTTGAAAAGCAGATGATTTGCAGCAGCAGTGTACCGTTAATTCACCATTTCTCACTGTGCTGTGAGTACAGTATTCTGTTCCAGGAATAAACTCTTGCAATACCCAAGGCTTATCTTTACTAATTGGCTTGCTTTTGACATGAAGCGCCATTTTTTCGGGAGAATCCATTGGTAGCTTAGTTAGATCCAAGCGTAAAACAGAGTCATAGACAATACTTTTGAGAATGTACTTGCGCTTTTCGTTGGTAAAGTCGAATTTAATAACTTGTTCGGGATCTGTAATTAAGAAGGTTTTTGCAACAGATAGCGACAGTGAGCGGGCAATTTCTGCAAAGGTAAACTTGTTATCGAGCATACTCATCGTATCAGCATCGAAGTGGAAATTCTCACAATAGCCTGCTAACACTGGCTTGCGTTCCGAGTCAAAGTAGCTGGCAGCAAAAATGCCTACCGGGACAAAAAAGTCTATGTTTTCCTTTTTAGCGATCGCCCGCACGGCTTGAGTATAGCCGTCTTTGTCTTCGTGTGAGTCAGGAACTGTGTAAAACCCAGCCACAGAGTTAGAAAATCGATAACCACTGAACCAGTATTTATTGAGATCGAATAAAATGACTCGATGCCCTGCCGCGTGAAACGATCGCGCAAGCTGAAGGGTTTTGGTCATTTTACCACCACCGATCAAGATATTTTTAGGATTTTCGTTTAAAACCACTTGCTTGGCATAGCTTCGGCTGAAAAAATTCCACAGCAGCGATGCGAGTACGACAGTGCAGTTAAAGGGAAATGCGATCGCTAGTAATGCAAGAGTGCCCAAGTTTTGGAATATTGCAAAAATCTTCTCCCTCATAGTTGTAATTGTGACATGATATATGCTTGGTTGACTCAAATAATCTACATTCGAGTTCTATTACTTGTCGCTAGTGAAGACCTTGTGCTATTCCAAGTCAGAAAAAAGCTAAAAAGGTGATTGGCTGGACATTAGGTTGCGCTCAACGCTTCATTGATTGCCGTTGTAAATAACTCATTTAAAGGAATTCCCGCTGCGTTCGCCGTACAGGCAATCACCGCGTTGTGGTCAAAAATACAAAACAACCCGGCTTCTAAGAACCAAGGTTGTCCCTGTGGGTCGATGCGGAAGTCAAATAAACTATAATGGCGACAACCCAAAGCCAAATGACACTTCTTAACTTCTTGCTGAACCTTTTGGGTTATCGGGTCATTAATATCTACAATCCAACCTGGGACATAATTTTTAGCTGTTGAAGCTAAGTCGCCCTCGATTGGTATTTTGAATTTATCAGTATAGCTGCGGATGGGTCTAGTTTGCGGGTCTATCTGATACTCTTCAAGGGGTAAACCGATTAGCTGCCCATCTTTGACAATAGCGCCGCATCTGACTTCTCGACCGGCTTCAATGAATGTTTCTACGATTACCTCCGAAGCAAATTCAAATGCTTTCTTCAAGGCAGCGTCATACTCACTCGCCTCTTTGACTAAGGATACTCCTAAAGAGTTGTCGGCATTTGCGGGTTTGATAACTACTGGAGGTGTAATTGTCGGAACGTCTCCTTGGCGGAGCAATTCTCCAGAAGGCACTTTTACCCCGGCTGCTGCGACAATTGCTTTGGTTCTGGCTTTGTGGGCCGTGATTGCCATCACATCTGGAGTATTGCCTATATAAGGGATCTTTAGCAAGTCGAATAGTGCCCGGTAGTCAGTCATTCCAGGCAGACAAAACATTTGTGGCAACATCAGGTCAATGTTTTGCGCTGTTATAAACTGTATGGCATCTGATAGAGGCATCGGTTTAGCGACAGCAATATCTTCTGGACTGAGAGAGGAAGGAAATCGCCACTGCCCATCAAGTGTGATGTATGCAATCAGAAAGTCATAGAGCGATGGATTTGCTGTAGCGACCAGACAGCTTTCGGCGTAATTGCGTGACAACTCACAATAAAAATGATTGTATGCAGATCCAACTAAATGAAGGATGCGAAGTACTGGCATGATTCATCTTCCTAAATACCGTTGTATTTTGTATAACAACTACAATTGCAAAAATTGCTTAAGAAGAGATGAGGAAGCAAGCGGAAATTATTCCTTCTTATCTTCTTCATCTCTATGAAATTTAAGCCAAGGCTCAGACTTCTCTGCTGATCTCTCGATTAGACAACGCGTCTAATCAGGGTTATACCATCTCGGATTGGTAAGAGAACTTGCTCTACACGAGGATCGGCAGCGACAACACGGTTGAACTGAGCGATCGCTTCACCGTTGGCGGTGCGTTGTTCGAGTGGTAGGTAAACTTGTCCCTGCAACAAAGTGTTATCCACACAGATTAAACCGTCGGGAGTCAGTAAGTTACTATCCAACACGATCTGGAAATACTCTACATACTCTTTTTTATCCGCATCAATGAAGATCAGATCGAATACTTCATTTCTGGCTGCCAGCTTCTGGAGTGTTTCTAGGGCAGGTGCTACTTCCACAACGATTTTGTCGCCGTGGGGAGACTCACTAAAGCAAGCTTGAGCAAATTCAGCAACATAGGAATCTACTTCGCAACCGATAAGTTGTCCATCACTTGGTAATGCTTCTGCCATTGCCAAGGCTGAATACCCTGTGAACATTCCTACTTCTAGAATGCGCTTTGCTTTGGTGATATGAACAAACATTTTCAATGTCTGTCCTTCCAGATGTCCTGAGAGCATCTCCTGCTCTAGTTGGCGCACTGTTTCACCATCGCTGAAGCGTTTGCTCCAGTCTTCTTTGCTAGTTTTTTGCGCTAATGCCGTCAATGCGCTTGATTCGGGGGTGGTGTAATCATCCAAGTAGGGATCTAAACCCGCCGCTAATTGAACACCCTGCCGTAAAGAATCTAATATCTCTACGGGAATGTTGTTCTCTTCTGCCAATTTGAGAGTTTGCTGTAGCTGGGCTACTAAGATGCTGTGTGGCGTTATCGGTCTAGCTGTTTCTCGTCCTAAAACACTCGTCATATTTTCACACCCCTACTAGCTTGGCTTCTTGATTTTCAATGTATGCGTCAACACCTTTGCCGCCACGAGGGTATTTAGCACAAAGACGTTTGTGTTCAGCTAGGGCAGCATCAAGTTCTTCACGAGTTAGATCGTTGGCAAAGAAGCACTCACCAATTGGACGAGGCATGGCTGCGCGTTGTTTGCCATCTCGTGTCAAGCTTATAGATTGGGTAGCATCCCAGAGTAAATCCCCATCTAGTAAAGGATGATCGAGTGATAAACCGATACGACTCATCAAGTCTAGGATGCGATCGCGCTCTCCTGTGGGAATATAGCCTCGTTGTGCTGCAATGGTTGCAGACAAAGCCATATCTATATTGACCGCATGACCATGATATAGGGGTATCTGAGGTGCTAATTCTAGGGTAGGACTCCAAGTATGACCGTAGGCAATGACGCGATCTAGGTCTATTTCATGCAAGTTAGGAGTCTCTAACTCCAACATGGTTTTGATTGCCTCGTAGTTGAGTTTATGGGCAATCTCTTTAAGTTCCGGTGTCCCATTCACGTGTCCAAAGTGAGTGGAAAGCAGTTCTTCGCCATATTCGTATAGCAGTTCAAATACTTCAGAGTTAGAAACTACAGCGATTTTCACTAACTCTGCCATCCCATTACGAACTTGAGCCGTTGGCAAGGTTTTCAAAAATGAGAAATCGAGGATCACTTTCAAGGGTGCATGATATGCTCCCAAGCGATTTTTCAACTTGCGATGATTAACTGCTACTTTAATCGCTACACCTGCATCGATTAAACCAATCAATGTGGTAGGAATGCGGATGAAATTACTCTTGCGACGGTAAGCAGCGCAAGCAAACCCAGCCACATCAGTAATTAAACCACCACCGACGACTAAGACTGGTTCCTTACGAACTAAGCCAAAGTCCGAAAAAGCGTCAATAATTTTCTCAAAGCTTGCAAGAGTTTTATCTGGCTCTGTAATGATGATGGGAAATACTGTGAGATCGATGTCATAGTGTCTAAAATATGACTTGATCTGCTTGCCATAAAGTTCATAGACATTTGCATCAATTACAGTCAGACACCGACCAAATTTCGCATAGCTATCTGCTATTTCTCTGTTTTCAATATCAAATGCACCATTCACATAGACAAGACTGAAATCGATTTTTTCGTAACCTTGCACGTGAAATGCAGCTTCGGTAGCTTCAAATGATGCTTGAACCTTATTCATTGTGTTGCCCTTATTCCAATTATAAAGATTGTGAGATTTCGGTAATAATTGCGATTTACCCGAATGAATGCCAGCAATCAACCATGCTCTTTACCCTTTCAGATAAAAGACAGGACAAAATTAGCTTTCAATCAAAAGCTAACGCTTATTACTGACTGGCAATGTTTTTAAACAACACCATTCATTTGAGTAAATTCTGTAGATGGGTTAACCTTTAATTCGGCATAACCTCAAACAAGTCAAGTAGACCACTAGCAATATATTGGAATAATACTTGCCTGCTTCTTCTGTGGATTATTGACTTTAATTTTGGGAAACTCATCTGAATGAATTCAGATTGATTCCACTATATCTAAATATAGTGGCTTTCCAACTGTACGATTCCGCAAAAATTCTAACCGAGATAACTGATTGTATCGTTTATCTCCCAGCTTCAATTTTAGATTAGAACCCTGATTAATCGTTAGTTCGCTGTTTATGAGCATTAGTCTCAAACCTTATATTACTAAACTCGCTACACTCTCTTTGCTTCAGAATAACAGTGGACTTTTAGGAAGTTTATCTGAATTTTTATTAACTCCACTATATTTGTCTCTAGCAACTTTCTGCTCGTTAGACCTTGCAAAACTCATACCTAAGTAAACTACTGATATTATTTATTATTGTCTATCTCCAGGCTGACATTTGATATTACAGGCATGATTAATCCTCATCTCGCTGTTTTTTGCATTAGTCTCAAACCATAAAATGGCTCAAAACAAAGATGACTAACTGCATTCTGTTCATAATACCAGTACAACACCTCCCTTGTTAGTCAATTTAATGCTCAGTATTTTATATACATACTTCAGCAACCCTTGAAAATTCAGAATTTAAATACCTGAGTTATTGGTAACAAAAATTTAAGTTTTTTAAGGAACAGTTGTGTATGTTAGAGGTTTCTAAGTTTGCTTAAATTGCTTTGTTAGTCCTAAATTAACGCTTTTCAGGCTAAACCAGCAAATACTTTACTAGTAGGTTACTGAAAGTCCAACACAAATCATAACATTACAATAATATAAATCATAACATTTGTAAATATATTTAGGTCAATCCACCATGCGAGGTGTACTGAATAACTAAATATCTGCAAAAAAATATGTCTAAAGATAGATACTTTATACAACAATATATTTTACGCAGTAGCTATATTTAAGAGATATCTGGTGAATTTAATTATGCGTTGCGTTGCCCGAAATCCGTCGCTTTGTCGGTTCTAGATGCACGTACATACAATAGACATCTTGCAAAAGTTACTTTTACAAGGTGTTGGGGAAAGGGTAAGGGAAAATTCCATACCTTTACCTTTTACCCCTTATCCTTTTCCCCACTTCTGCAAAAAGTCTAATGTTTCACTTTTACGTGCATGGTTCACGGGTAAAAGATCGCGAGTACACAAATTCTTATAGATAGCGAAATATTGCCACTAGATGCGATCGCAACTGGTGTAGTCTAAGACATCATGGAACACACGCTGTTTTTAGATCATATCTGCGTTAAAAAATTACAACGTTACTGTTGTGCTAGATAGCTGTAAAAGCGGAGAATCTGTGAGTGCGATCGCTTAGTTACTTTACAATATAAAAAGTACTTATAAGTCTGCTTACCCGTTGTGGGCATATCTTTGTAAAATGGCTAACCTGAGTCAAGCTAATCTATTGGCAGCTAATTTGAGTGATGCTAATTTAAGTGGAGCTAATCTCAGTTATGCCAAATTGAGCCTGACTAGTTTCATTGCTTGACAAGTTAATTTCGATAGAAAAAAATTGAGTATTTCTAATAGACAAAATCTATTTAAATTACTTTTTATAAAAACTTAAGATTTCTTAACTTAGTTTAAAAAATCTTGGTATTGACTTCAGAATATAAGAGCGATCGCTTTGTAAAGGTTAGTTGATATTAGTTGTCAAATTGCTGGTGAAGTTACAAACTAAAGAAATACAACACACGCAATTATTTTATGACTGCTATTTCTAACCTTGAATTCAAACGACCAATTTGGCAAACCGCGATCGTATTGACCTTGGGCTTTTGGCTCAGTGCTAGTCTAGTTTTAGACTGGGTAATTATGCCTAGCCTTTATCTTTCTGGGATGATGAGTCAAGCTGGTTTTACGATAGCAGGCTATACGATTTTTTGGAACTTCAATCGGATGGAATTGTTATCAGCTGCTGTAGTGCTGACTGGCGCACTAGCTTTGAGCAAAACCCGATATCACTGGAGTATTGGCAGTATTGTTTTATCTGTGCTGCTGTTGACTATCGCTGTGCTTGACACCTATTTCTTAACTCCGCAGATGTGCGCTATAGGAGTTCAACTCAACCTATTTGAAGCTGCTGCTGCTATTCCATCGACAATGAATTTATTACACGGTAGTTATTGGCTGCTGGAAGTAGTCAAGCTGATAGCTGGTGGTACACTTTTAAGCTGGTGCTGGCGGGAGCAATTTTAAGTAGATGGAGAAAGTATAACGGTGAGAATGTCCACTTATAAATCTCACGCCAAAGACGCAAAGAATTTCTTTGCGTCTTTTTGCTACATATATCTTATGGGTTAATGAATGCGATATTTATAACAGGTTATGCCTACGCGTACAATTTTGTATTTATATTGGTGACTTTTCAAACTTGGGATTTTTCGGGTAAATTGCTACCATAAAATGATTCGGTTTTTGATAAGTGTGATTCAATCAGCAGACATATAATTATCTTTTACTATACATTTTCAGCTTTCCCGGACATCTAAACAAATAAATATTTATAACAATTTTCTGGAAGATGATATTAATTAGTTTTCATGTTTACTTTACTGATTTATCATGAAGTTTATATATTTCTGCTAATTTTTTTTGAAAATTATAGTAATCTAAGTTTTAGTGAGTATGTTACTTGTTATCTACCATCTAGCTGAAAACAGCTATTTTGCAAGGTATCTACTACTAATCAAGAATTTTCCTGTAAGTTCTTGAATTTGTCACTCCAATTTGTGCAGGATGACTATTTAGGTCTACACAACATTAGAACCCGTTTCCAGTACTTATGAAGAGATTCCCTTCTGCTGATTTGGTCGCCTGTGCATCTCACCACAAACCATCATGGCGGCAATTATCAGCAAACTCATTCTTGGCCGGAGGTTTACCATTATTGTTGTGCAAGCGATCATTTTGCCGAATCCCAAGACTAAGAGTTGCTCTACAATCACAAACTTAAGTAAGATATTGAACTTTTGGAATGCTTAGTTTTGAATAATACTTTTTCTCTTGTGAAGTTACCCTCAAGAATAAACTTCTTGAAAAAGTCCCGACGACTTTTGTCACGGATATAAAAACATACTTCCTCAGCGCGGACTTAATGCCTATAAACCTTGATGGAGACACATTTACATTTACATTAAAGTAGATTTTGGTCGCTCCAGAATTCAGGATTAGAGACAAAAAGCTTTTGCAAGAGAACTAAAGTATCTATAATTTTAAGCTACAAAATACGGATAACAATGATACTTTTGTGACTGATGGGCGAGAGCCAATGGTCTTTGTGTGGCACTTGAGTTACTGTTAGATTGGCTAGATTAGCTAAAGATACAGAAAACCAATCTAATTTTTGAAATACTATATCCTGGCAACTAGTCGGGCAATTTTGCTATTGGTCAGTAGCATTAATTGGTTTAGTTGTAAGTTGTGGATTATAGCTTAACAGAGATTGGTGAATTAAGAGTTGGGGGGTGTGGAATCTCTGTACTAACTCAAATATGACCGCTATATTTATCTGAAAAGTGCTTCCAACAAAGTCACGGTGAATTCCGAAAAGGTAATTCACTAATTTTGCCTGCAAATGTTAATTTTATTCCAGAGCGATCGCAATGAAGACACTTCCGATTAGTAGATACAGATTTTTCCAAAAGCTCCAGCCCCTACCTTTGTTGAAAAAAATCACTGGGAAGTCGGTTACTGGTTGTTTACAAGTGTTTAGCACATCAGGCTCTTGGTCAATATATGTAGATGAGGGGAAACTAATTTATGCCAGCTACTCAGAGAAAATGTTTGAGCCGCTTTACAGAAATTTGCAACGTTTGAGCGAGCAAATTTCTACTCTCCCTGACGGAATCAAAGATCAGTTGCGGGCGATATTTGAAACTGGTATTGAAAATCAGGCAATACCGAACCCAGATTATCTGGCTATTTGTTGGTTAGTCAATCAGAAATATATCAGTTCTTCTCAAGCCGCAATGCTGATAGAGCAATTGGCGCTAGAAGTTCTAGAGTCATTTCTGAATTTAGAGGAGGGAAGTTATGAATTTATTCCTGAGAGTTTTCTGGATGATATGCCAAAGTTTTGTCATCTAAATGTTCGTTTATTAGTTGAACTATGTTTAACGCCCCAAAATGAAGCGGTTTATCGTCAAACATCACCAAGTTATCAATCACATACCTCACAATTTTTCCAAATAAATGAGCTACAATCTAAAGCCAAAACTACGCCAAAGTTGCCTAAAATACACGGCTCTAAACCAGCAGCCTACTCGATTAATACTAATGAACACAGAGGTCAGCAAATCATCCAACCGCCTGCTGACAGAAAAATTTACACAATCTTGTGTATTGATGACAGTCCTACGGTATTGAATGCTATTAAAAGTTATTTAGATGAGCAAACCTTTTCCGTTATCGGAGTCACTGATTCTTTAAAAGCTTTAATGCAGATTATCCGTATAAAACCCGACATAATTTTGTTGGATATATCAATGCCTAATCTCGATGGATATGAACTCTGCTCTTTGCTGCGTAAACACTCATATTTTAAAAATACACCTGTGATTATGGTGTCAGAAAAAATAGGATTTCTAGATAGAGCTAAAGCTAAGATGGTGAGAGCGTCAGGCTATTTAACTAAGCCTTTTAAACAAGGAGATTTACTAAAAGTCATTTTTCAACATATTGTTTAATTTCCTAATATAGCAAGCTAATCTATTTAAACAGCCTATTATTTTAGATATTTAAGGTTGAATATTATCTGCTTCACTATCATTATAGTTATAGAATATTGTCTGAGTGAGTTAAAATTAATCATTCTCTTATAGAGCCAGATTAATACAGCTTCGGTTAAATACTTATAACATCTGTAGGTTGGGTTGAGGAACGAAACCCAACGCTTGATCCTTGTTCATGTTCTGACTTTTCACGGCATTTGGAAAACCTCTCTCTAAATCTCTCTCCTAAAAGGAGAGAGACTTTGAATTTTCCCCCTTCCCGCATCGGGAAGGGGGTTAGGGGGTTAGGTTTTTGGTGGACTTTTCCACATAACATCAAAAGTCAGGTTCATGTTGGGTTTCACTGCCGTACCCTTACGGGGATCTTGCTACAACCCAACCGACATTGATAAGTTTTATTATAAGTAATCACCCGAATTTGGTATTAGTTACAAGCCCTAACCGAAAAGTCGGTAGGGTTATTTTTCCTGAAATGTCCAGACTCCTTCATCCCAATCTGATTCTGTTGGGGGTGATTGTAACCAATGTTGACAACGCAACAGATGCAACATAGCAGCTTTGTCCTGGCTGTCTGCTGCCAAAACATTAGCAAATTCAGCTCTGGCACGAGAAAACTGCCGCTTGAGGTAATACTCACGCCCTTTATGATAGTGCTCAATCACTTGCAATTTTTCGCTTTCAATCGGATTGGAACGCAAACCCAGTAATTCGTATATGGCTACTGGTTCGTTTCTACCCTTGACACGAATGTAATCTAGTTCTCTAGCCCAAATATTATCTTGGCAAGGTTTAAAAGTGTTATGGCTAATAATAATATCGCAACCATACTGTTTACTGACACTTTCTAATCGGGAGCCAAGATTAACGCCATCGCCAATGGCGGTAAATTCCATCCGTTTACTAGAGCCAATATTCCCACTAATCACGGTATCTGAGTTGATGCCAATGCCAATTTTAATTCTGGGCTTATCATCTGTATGGCGACGTTGATTAAATTCGTGTAGGCGATGGCGCATTTCTAAGGATGTTTGTACTGCCATCCAAGCGTGTTCTTCTAATGGTAGAGGAGAACCAAACACAGCCATAATGGCGTCACCGATATATTTGTCAAGAGTGCCTTTATGTTTAAAGACTGCCTCCACCATTGATTCAAAATATTCATTGAGCATACTCACCACTTCTTCTGCTTCTAAGTTTTCTGTTAATGTGGTGTAGCCGCGAATATCCGAAAATAAAATCGAAACTTCTTTGCGATCGCCTCCTAGTTTAGCGTCATCTAATTTCAGCAATTCTTCGGCTAATTCCTGGGTCATGTAGCGGTACATCGTACTCTTGAGCCGCTTTTCATCACTGATGTCTTCCATCACCACCAGCGCCCCACGGACTTGCTCTTGGTCGATAGCATCGGCAATTGTGTTAATCGATAAATTAATACTATGCTGTTCTGTACCAGTGCTAAGAAGTGTGCGATCGGGGTAATATTGCTGACGACCTTTTAAGTCAACTGCATTTAAAGCATCCTGATACCACTTGCTAAAGTCACCTTCTTTGATGCCAATGACATCATTAACTAATTTACCTTCTAAACGGTCATCTACTCCCAATCCTAGTAAACGTTGGGCGCTTTCATTGGCGGCGATAATTAACCCAGTTTTATCAGTGGAAATCACTCCATTGGAAAGACTACGCAAAATATCCCGTTGCATTTGTTCTTGTTGCTTGACTGTGGCAAACAACTGGGCATTTTGCAGCGCTACTCCCGCTTGAATATTAAAAGCTTCCATGAACTCTTCATCGTTGCGGTCAAAACTAGCTTGGAAGCAGTCGGGAGCTTTAAGCGAATAAGCTGGATTATAGGGCGGAAAATCACCAGATTTCTTTTTATTTAATAGTTGGGTAACGCCAATGAGTTGTTCATCGCCGTTAAACACTGGCATACAAAGTAAGCTACAGGTGCGATAGCCATTTTGCCGGTCATTTGCTTGAGATAGCTCCGAGTCAGGATGATCGTACAAGTCAAAGGCAATATTCAGTTTCTTGCCAGAAACCGCTACTATCCCAGCAAAGCCTTTACCAAGGGGGACTCGTAACTCTTTGGTTGAACCATCATCCTGAGTGATTTTCGTCCACAATTCATCGCGATCGCGGTCTATTAACCATAGTGTACTGCGATCGGCATTCATCAATTCTTTGGCTTCATCCATCACCCGCTTCAGGGTGTCTTCTAAGTCGAGACTGCTTTGAGAGAGAGACTTGATTGCCTTCATCAGCGCCGCCACTGCTCTTTGTTTTTGGGTGGCTACATAAAAAGAGCGCGAGGATTCTAAAATCAGACAAATCGAAGGGGCAAATTCTTGAAATAATTGTTCGTCAGCACGGCTAAAACCTCTAGTATCAATGCGCTCTGCAAGTGGAGCATCATGATTATTTACAGATTTTAATTTATTCAGTAATTGCACTACTGCAACTAATTGCCCATGTTCATTTAAGAGTGGCAAAGCTAACATAGTGTAGGTGCGATAGCCAGTTCTCTTTTCTTGTTCTTGGGCAAAATGCGATCGCGGATCGTTATAAAAATCAAAGGGAATATTGATAACTTCTTTAAAAGTGGCAACTTCACCACCAATGCCTTTATTAGCGGGGATGCGAATTTCTAAAGAGCGACCGCCCTCACCTTCAGCTAAAATTGACCAAAGTTCTTGTTTTTCTTCATCCAATAAAAATATCGTCGTCCGGTCTGCCCCCAGTAATTCCCCGGTTTTTAAGGTAATGGAATGCAACATTTCTTGCAGAATGGTTTCAAACCCATGAGAATCAAGCATTGATAGGGTTTGATGAACAATCTGTAATTTTTGCTCGACATCCTGAACCACCTGTTTAAAAGTATCCTGAGTCAAGGGAGCAAGAAACGTAGAAAAAGTTCCTTGTCTTGTGGCAAGAGCACCCACAGGAGCAGATTTTGCTGGTAATTCGAGGTTTTCTTGGTTGTGAACACTAATAATCACATCAGTGGTCTCCCCACAACTTCCTTGATACGCTGACATAACTGGTATTTTATATAACAGGATGAGGTTTTAGATTTAACAATGAGATTAAATTTATGTAAGTGGTGTTAAAAGCAACAATTGCTCGACATTATCCATAGTTTAATCGCTTGTTTAGCCAGCGTCATCCTGTGAATAAACGCTCAAGCTGATTACCAACAAGCATGGCTTGACCAAAACCCCTTCCCAGTGGTGAATACAGATGATAAATAGAGGGTTAGACCCCTCAGATAAACGAGAAAACAATGTTTTCCGCAGGGGATTTATTGTTAGTGTTGCGTTGTAAGATTTTGCAAGGTAACACTAATGAGCATTGCTGTATCCGTAGAGTATAGTCAATTTATTTGAAAATGGCTGTTGCGTGTAAGTAATTACACGTAACTTTATAGCTTCACTGCGATCGCTTCCTGTCGCAGATATGTCAGCCGGAACAAGAAAGTGCTGAGTAAACAATAGACCTCTTGCAAAAGTCCCCTAACACCCCACCCCCAAGCCCTCCCCGCTCTTCGGGAGGGGAGAATTTGACGTAAGTCAAAGCCCTCACCCTAAATCCCTCTCCCAAGCTTGGGAGAGGGACTTTTAAATTCGCTCCCCTTCTCCCAATTTTGGGAGAAGGGGTTGGGGGATGAGGGCGAATTTTGTCTAATATTAGCCCCTGCTGATTATGAGTTCTATTAATCTGTTGTGATGCCTGTGACAGACTACTAGTACAGTACGGCGTAAATAAACCATCCATTCAAAACCATGAAATGCTTACGCTGTATTAATTTTGAATTTTGTTAGCGCAACGTAAAGCCTTCTCTTCGAGAGGCTTCTCTTTCAGAGACGCTAACGCGAACGCCAACGGCATGGCTTCTCTACGAGACGCTACCGCGAACGCTTAGAGCGAGTCTGCGTACCCCTACGGGGAAGCAAGCTACGCTTTTAGCGTCTCGTAGAGAGCGTCATTTTGAATTTTGCCTTGCGGTACTAGCTCTATTCATTTTTCTACAGATAGAGTTAATTAAAAATATTAAGCACAATATTATCTCAGCCAAACATAAATATAAAATCAGATTTAATCTTTGAATTTAACCCATATATTACATGGGCTGAAACATTCACCCGATTGTTGTAAATCCAACAGGATTATTTTAATGAAAAAATTAAAGACTAAAGTATTTTTAGGCTTGACAAGTGCATTTTTGGCAGTCGGATATTCCAGTTTGCTAGCTAGAGAAATTCCCATACAGAGTACATCAAACCTCAGAAAGGATTTATTAGCGCAATTAGAAAATAATCCAAATGTCAATGAATATTTGGAGAAAAATAAACCAGAAAGTTATAACGCTCTGAAAAGGCAGTTAGATGCAGCGATTGAGGATGCAAAAAGACCGAGTGAAGATAAAGTAGTAAAAAATCTTTGGTTATTATCAAAAACTAATCCTCAAACAAAGTGGAGAGAAAATAACGGCAAAATTGAATATCTGATGGCAAGTTGGAAATATGTCAAAAACCCAACTGAGGATTGGAAAGTAGGTACAAAAAAAAGCATAGAAGCACGAAATTGGTTAACAGCCGTTCCTCAAGTTAAAGAATTTTGTCAAAATTGTAAGGGGATCGGTATAAATATTCCCGGTAATATTATGCTTTCTCTGAGGTTACAGCAGTATTTAGGCTTAATTTTAAATAGAAATTCAAATAAGACGCATTTTGTCGAAATGTGGGTGAAAGCTGAAGATTTAAGTAGACCATGTGTCGATCCAGAAATTAATGATTCTAGTTGTAATGTTTTTAATATACCGATTCCTGCTAGTTATCCGATTTTGCAAGAGATATACACAACTTCTTATGCCGTTGCTAATCAAGAACATTATCCTTGGACGGGTTTAGGTTACACCTATGATTGGGGAAATCCGAAAAAACCTCGTGAAGGAGCTAGTGAGTTTCTGATCGATGGAACTAAAGAAAAACCGATAGAAGTAGAAGTTGCTTCAGTCACAGCTACGAAAGAATATTGTAATAATCAATATTTAACGCTAAAAGATTAGAAATGAGCGCTCATGAAACATCTTGAAGGTAAAGTGGCTTTAGTAACAGGTGCTACGCGGGGAATTGGTAGGGGAATTGCCATTGGCCTTGGTGAAGCAGGTGCAACTGTATACATCACGGGTCGCAGCCTCAACAACTCCTCCAGTGATGGGGTTTCAGGGAGTCTTAGTGAAACGAAATCAGCCATTGAGGAAGTCGGTGGTGTATGCATTCCCGTCCAAGTAGACCACAGCGAGGATGAGCAGGTGCGTTTGCTTTTCGATCGCATTCAAGATGAGCAAAATGGCCAACTCGATTTACTGGTAAATAATGCTTACTCAGGAGTTCAGGCATTAAAAGACGCTCAGGGACAACCCTTTTGGGATTCTGAACCTAGTCTTTGGGATGCTAGCAACAACGTTGGCCTTCGGAGTCACTATGTTGCGAGTGTTTTTGCGGCTCGAATGATGACTAAGCGTAACTCTGGACTAATTTGCACTATTTCCTCGTGGGGTAGTATGTTTTATCTATTTAATACAGTTTATGGTGTTGGCAAAGCAGCTTGCGATCGCCTAGCTGCTAATATGGCTGTTGAGTTAAAGCCCCATAACGTCACTTCTGTTTCAATTTGGCCGGGTATTGTTGGTACTGAGCTTTTTTCCCGTTTTGCTTCGGAAATGAATCAAACCAATGTTACTGAAAATAATTTCTCATTTTTAAGCGATCGCTACAACTGGGAAACTCCCTTATTAACTGGACGAGCGATCGCTGCACTTGCTAGTGAGCCAAATATAATCCGCCATACAGGACGCGTGCAGATTGTTGCCGAACTAGCTCAGAAATATAATCTTGTAGATGAAAATGGCGATCGGCCTGCATCCCTACGCTCTCTACGTTTTGTACTACCAGCTGCATTGCCTGTACTGAGAAAGTACTCATGGCTCATACCTGATATTAAACTGCCGTGGTCGCTGCTATTATTGAATGCCCTCAGTTCGCCTAAAATTTAATGGGCATCGGGCATGGAGCCAGAAGAGATGCGTCTTAAATAATGCAATAATAAGTCTTTGAACTCCGTTGACGAGTATTTGAACTGGATGAATCCACCTTTTATCTCCGTTGACGAGTATTGGAACTGGATGAATCCACCTTTTATCTCCGTTAACGAGTATTGGAACTGGATGAATCCACCTTTTATCTCCGTTGACGAGTATTTGAACTGGATGAATCCACCTTTTATCTCCGTTGACGAGTATTTGAACTGGATGAATCCACCTTTGAACTCCGTTGACGAGTATTTGAACTGGATGAATCCACCTTTTATCTCCGTTGACGAGTATTTGAACTGGATGAATCCACCTTTGAACTCCGTTAACGAGTATTTGAACTGGATGAATCCACCTTTGAACTCCGTTGACGAGTCTTTGAACTGGATGAATCCACCTTTTAGCTCCGTTGACGAGTCTTTGAACTGGATGAATCCACCTTTGATACTTGTGAATCAAAATACCTTCAAAAACCTTGATGTATCCTTCCTGCTCACCTACTGCCCGCCCCCTTCAAAATAAGCAAATTTTGTCACCCCTTTAGCAAACAAGCTGTTTGAGATCGTAAAACTTTGTATCCTGAATTAATAGGTCTTAATAGTTCTTTTAAAACTGGTGCAAGAAGATTTTCGGTTAATTGTTGATTTAGTTTTAGTTCTAGGCGTTGCAGCCTGTGGCGGACTATTAGCGGCACTTTTGCAACAACCAGTGCTGCTGGGGTATCTCATTGGCGGGATAGTTATTGGGCCAACGGGACTGGGATTGATTAAAGAACTGATTCAAGTAGAGACTTTGGCACAGTTCGGGGTCGCCTTTTTGTTATTCGCCTTGGGTGTAGAATTTTCCTTTGCGGAACTCAAGAAGGTAAAAGCGATCGCTCTTGGTGGAGGTGGACTCCAGATTGCTTTGACGATTTTGGTCACGGTTTTAGTATGCGGGTTAAGTGGAGCCTGGGGAGCCTTACCTGCGAAGGGAATGTTTTTGGGGTGTATTCTGTCGCTGTCTTCCACAGCGGTTGTTCTCAAATGCTTGATGGAGCGCAACGAAACAGAAACTCCCCACGGGCAAGTGATGCTAGGGATTTTGGTAGTTCAGGACTTAGCACTGGGACTAATGTTAGCAGTCTTACCAGCCCTCAACCAACCAGCAGAAACAATTGGCATCGCCGTCTTAACAGCCCTAGGTTCGATTGCTTTATTTGCGGCTGGTGCGGTAGCTGCGGGGATTTGGCTGATACCGCCTTTGTTGCAACTGCTAGCCCGTACTGAAAGCAAAGAACTATTTTTATTAGGAGTTGTAGCCCTGTGTTTGGGCATTGCCCTGTTGACAGAGCATTTGGGACTGTCGATTGAAATGGGGGCATTTGTCGCGGGTTTGATGATTTCTGAGGTAGAGTATGCCGACCAAACCCTGACTTATGTCGAACCACTGCGAGATATCTTTGCCAGTTTGTTTTTTGCCGCCATTGGGATGTTAATTGACCCAGTGTTTTTGTGGAACAACCTGGAATTAATTTTGGGATTGGTGGCAATAGTTTTCGTAGGTAAATTTTTGATTATCACGCCCTTAGTGAAACTGTTCCGCTATCCTTTGAAAACAGCCATAATCGCCGGTTTGGGACTGGCGCAAATTGGGGAATTTTCCTTTGTTCTCGCTAGTGAAGGGCAGTCTTTGGGGCTGGTGTCCCGACAAATATACTTATTAATTTTGGGAACTACCGCAGTTACTCTGATGCTGACTCCTTTTGTACTGCGGTTAGTGCCATTTTTATTTAACTTTGCCGAATCAATGCCTTGGTTGAAACCATATTTAGAAGAAGATGAGGCGCGGGATGTATCGGAAGATTTGCCTTTCAAAGACCATGTAGTAGTTTGTGGCTATGGGCGAGTCGGCAAGAATTTGGTGAAATTGTTGCAGCAACACGACCTACCTGTGGTAGTAATCGACCAATCGGAGAGTAGAATTCAGCAGTTGCGCGAGGCTGGGGTGTCTTATGTATATGGCAATTGCGTTAGTTTACACGTTTTGGAAACTGCCGGGGTGAATCATGCCAAAGGAATGGCGATCGCACTCCCAGACCCCATAAGTACTCGTCTTTGCTTGAAACGCGCTTTGGAATTGCGCCCAGAATTAGATTTGGTTGTCCGTGCTACCCAGGATAAAAATATTGAGGTGCTGTATCAATTGGGAGCCAGGGAAGTTGTGCAGCCAGAGTTTGAAGCCAGTTTAGAAATGGCAACCTATTTATTAACTGGCTTAGGCTTGTTGTCGCCAGCTGTCGTCCAACGAGAAATGCAGCAAATCCGCAACGATCATTATTTAGATTTGCGGCCAGAGCGCTCTGCAACTGAAGTGGCTCGTGATTTGCGCCAAGCCACCCGCGATTTAAATCAGCGTTGGTATCCTTTACCAGCTGATTCGCCCTTAATTGGCATGAGCATAGAAGAAGCGGATATGCGCTATTTAACAGGAGCGAGTTTGATGGCAATTCGCCGCGCTAACGGCGATGAAATCGATTATCCCAATAATCAAACCAAATTGGCAGAAGGCGATCGCTTATTGGTGGTGGGAGCTGATGAAGAACTGGCAGCTTTGGCAGAATTCGCTAAGGGACAAGCGGCTGTTCCCGGAGAAAATAGTGCTTGTCAGTGGGTTACAGTCAATGCAGACGCGCCAACACTAGGTAAAACCCTTGCAGATTTAGATATCGCCAAGCAATTTGGAGTACAGGTACAGGCAATCCGGCGAGATGGTAAATTTATTCGCTATCCTGATGGCGGCATGGATTTGCGAGTCGGCGACCAAGTATTGTTATGTGGTGGCTTGACAGGTTTGAGTCAACTACAACAGTTATTTGCGATCGCTAGTTCAGTACCCCTTTCGATCCCAGTGGTGAAAGCTGGTGAAGCAGAAGCGCTCAAAGACTTTCTACCTGCCGATAGTGTGACTGATTGAACTTTAATACTCCGCAAGCTAAGTGGCTCAATATAGCTGGTAGTGACTTGGCTATTTGGGGTGCTTTTTCATATTCTTTTAGGATAATACCCAGATCCAAGATGTTATCTCTGATGCGGACATCATCAGGGATTGAGTAATTTGCAGCTCAGTTTTGGTAACAGTCCATCCGTAAGAGCTTAAGAGGATGTTTGAAAAGTGGTTGCAGGATAAGGCGATAAATCAAGCTTGAAGACTGGCGATTTTTTGCCTTTGACTACTCTAAATTTTGATTCTCTTTTGTATAAAAGTATTTCATGGGGTCATCTGCTGGATCTTTATCAATCGCAGAAGTTTTCGGTCTACTGAATTTGATTACCTTGTTTGATAACTGAATTGATCTAAGAATTGAGCTTTACTTTTTACAAAACTTTCTTACGCGATAATAGTTATAAACTAAGAAAAACTACGTTTTTACATCGTTGTAGCTGTCTCTTTTCATCTTTAAAATATTACTGAAATTCTACTTATAATGTTGTACACAAGTTTACGTATTATTACTAGAGTATCTGCTAATTTACTCTGTAAGCTTTTAAGACAGCCTAGTGTTAGTAATTTAGAAACTCAACTCCACGATAAACAAGTTCAAATTCAGCAGCTAGAAGAGCAAGAAAGGGCGCTTTACCGAGTTATTAGCAAAATTAGAGCTTCTCTTGAATTAGAAACAATTTTTCGTACAGCTACTAAAGAAACTTGCAAGTTACTCCGTGTTGAGAGGATTGCCGTTTATCGTTTCTATGAAAACTGGGGTGGAGAATTTGTTAGCGACTTTGAGTTTGCAGAGACTGGATGGGATGATGTAGATACATTAGGAAAAAATACAGTTTGGAATGACTCTTATCTACAAGAAAATCAAGGTGGACGGTATCGTAAGAATGAAACTTTAATTGTTTCAGATGTCTACGCAGCAGGCTTGTCTCAATGCCATTTAGAAATTTTAGAACAGTTCCATATTCGAGCTTATGCAACTGCACCAATATTTGTGGGAAAAAACCTGTGGGGAGTGCTTGCAGCTTATCAGCATTCACAGCCACATGAATGGAAACAATTAGAAATTCAGTTTCTGTCTCAGATTGCAACGCAGTTAGGATTTGCAGTTAAACAAGCAGAATTTTTAGCTCAAGCAGAACAAAAAGCAGCAGAACTCTATAAAGCAAATCAGCAGCAGGAGATTCTGTTTCATTTAGTTGCTGAAATTCGTGAATCTCTGAATCTAGACACCTTGTTTAAGACTACTGTACGCGAAATTCGTAAGGCTCTCCGTAGCGATCGCGTCAGTATCTTTCGATTTGACCCGGAATCTAACTATACCTCTGGGGAATTTGTCTCTGAGAATGTATTGCCTGACTACGATTCTACACTCGCAATCAAAGTGAAAGATGATTGTTTTGGTAGAAAATATGCAGTTGCTTATCACCAAGGGCGTATACAGGTATTATCAGATATTTATCAATCTGGTCTAAAAGATTGCCACATTCAACTGTTAGAGCAATTTCAAATCAAGGCACAAATTGTTGCACCTCTAATGAAAGGAAAAACTTTATGGGGATTACTATGCGTTCATCAGTGCCATTGTTCGCGCGAGTGGAAAAAGTCGGAAATTCAATTTATCCACCAGTTAGCTGCTCAGTTTAATGTCGCTTTAGAACATTCTGAGTTATTAGAGCAATTCCGCTCTCAAGCTAATCAACTTGCTCAAGCAAACAATGCTTTAGAACTAGCAAATTCTCAGCTAGAAAAACTTAGTAAGCTAGATGCTCTAACCCAAATCGCCAACCGTCATTGTTTCGATCAGTTTTTAGAGCAGGAATGGAATCGACTAAAACTAAGTGAAAATTCTTTATCTTTAATTATATTTGATATTGACTATTTCAAGGATTATAACGATTCTTATGGACATTTAGCTGGGGATGAATGCTTAATACAAGTTGCTCATGCAGCACAATCTGTATTAAAGCGTCCTACCGATCTACTAGCTCGTTATGGTGGTGAAGAATTTATTGTAATTTTGCCAAATACGAACGAATCAGGTGCGATTAAAGTAACTAAGTTGATTCAAAAATCTATTCAAGAATTAAAGATTTCCCATAAAAAGAAAGATAATTTTCAATATTTTGTGACAGTCAGTTTAGGTGTTGCAATTCAAAGGCCAACAGATAAAAATTCACCTCAAGAATTAATTAATGCAGCTGACAAAGCTTTGTATAAAGCTAAAGAACAAGGACGCAATCGGTGGGTTTGTGCTGCAAAATTCTAAGTCCAGTGACAAAACAATTAAAAATATAAAATTCAAAATTCAAAATGAAAATTTAAATAGACAACTCGAGTTGTGGGCTTGTATCCCCCAGTAAATAAAGAATTGCTCCCAGATGCGGCGATGCACAAGGCATCTTTATTCCAAGCCCACAGTTTAAGCCGTGGGCTTGAATTTTGAATTTTTAATTCGAGTGAAGCAAGTGATAAAGCGATCGGTTGTGATGTTTCTGCCTCACTCCTAACTCACTTGCGGCTTGATGTAGGCGATCGCTTGTTTCCAAACGGTGGTTTGCTGACTGTTTTCATCCGCAATACAGATACACTGTGGATCTTGCCATACAACCTTTCCTGTGAGTACATCCTGAGTCACCAGCTTTAATTCTACTGGGGTTGTTTGTTTAATCAGGTTTTGGACTTGTCTAATACTGGGTAAAGTGGTGTCAAATTCGGTAAGCATTTTTAGTAAAGATGAACCTACAAGGCAAAATAAAGAGTAACTAATCCTTGATAATTCATCCTTGAAGAAATGGCAATCGAATTTACTAAGTATCATGGTCTAGGCAACGACTTTATTTTGATTGACAATCGCTCGTCATCTTTGCCTGTAGTGACTCCAGAGCAAGCCATTAAGTTGTGCGATCGCCATTTTGGTATCGGTGCAGATGGTGTAATTTTTGCCCTCCCTGGAGAAAACGGCACTGACTACACCATGCGGATTTTTAATTCTGATGGTTCAGAACCAGAAATGTGTGGCAATGGCATTCGCTGTTTAGCTGGCTTTTTGGCAGACTTAGAAGGCGAATCCCGAAATCAAGACTCATATCGCATTCATACTTTGGGTGGTGTAATGACTCCCCAACTCTTATCTGATGGTCAAGTTAAAGTAGACATGGGTTTACCCAGGTTACTCGCTAGCGAAATTCCGACTAATCTTGCACCCAATGAAGAAAAAGTAATTTCTCAGCCGTTAGAGGTGGCGGGGAAAACTTGGGATGTCACCTGTGTAAATATGGGAAATCCTCACTGCATTACCTTTGTGGAAGATGTCGCAGCAATTGAGTTAGAAACCATCGGCCCAAAATTTGAGCATCACCCAGTTTTCCCCCAACGCATAAATACTGAATTTATTCAAGTGGTACGCCGTGACTATTTGAAAATGCGGGTGTGGGAACGGGGTGCTGGAATTACATTAGCTTGCGGTACTGGTGCTTGTGCTTCTTTAGTAGCTGGTGTGCTAACTGGAAAATGCGATCGCACTGCGACTGTAGAATTACCAGGTGGCCCTTTGGAAATTGAATGGTCAGAAATCGACCAACGAGTTTATATGACAGGCCCGGCTGAAAAGGTATTCACTGGTAGACTGTAACCGATTTACTATTGGCATTACTCAAGTAGTAGTGCCAATAGTAAGTCTAGTGGCGGGCTGTGCGATCGAGTCGAACCCGTTTCTTATACCAATTCAATTAATGATTGCAACACGTCCTTGGGTAAAGACGCGATGAATCGCGTCTCTACAATATGGTCTATTTGTTGCATTATTTTGGGGAACTGGCGGATGAATCTATTTCTGGTGGAGATTGAATCTGGGGATTAATTTTAGATTGCACAGATTCTTTATTAGAAATTGCGAGATATATACCCCCTAAAATTAGAGTTAACCCTAACAAGTTAAAAATACTCAAGTTTTCCGAGAAAAGTATCCAAGCAAGAATCGCAACAATCACGGGATTGAGTAGTAAGAGTAAAGAGATAAATCCTGATGAAAAATTTTTGAGGCTGTATACAATTAGCCCATGACCCAAGGCTTCGCAAATAGCAGCTAGCGCAAATACTACTAACCACCCCGACAAAGTAACTGGCAAAACTTGTTTTTCCAAGATTAGCACTACTGGTATCATCAATGAAGTTGCGATCGCACAGCGCCACAGGAGGATAGCGATCATTGAAAACTTATTGCCGATCTGCTCAATAAGTAAAAAGTTTGCTGCATAAAATATCGATGATATGAGGGCAACAGCATCACCTGTAAAATTATGATTAGAACGCAACAAATCTTCAAATACAACAGCGATCGCACCGATTACGGCTAAGATCAAACCGATGATAAATTTGCGCCCAAAAATTTGATTAAAAAATAGCCATCCTCCTAAAGTAGTAAATAGCGGATTGAGGCTACCTAACGCATTAGCATTAGCAGCACCAGTCTGAGTTAGCGACCAAGTCCAAGATAATCGACCTAATACATGAACTAAACCCACTGCGATTAAAAGCGCTATCTCTTTGATTGGATAAGGCTGCTGTGGTAAGACAGGTTTATCTTCTGTAATTTGAGTCCGTACTTGGTTAATTCCACTCCATAATCCAAAGATAATAGTCGCTATCCATAAGCGATTAAATAATGTAGCAACAGCGCTCATTTCTCTAACAGCGACTTTAATAAATATTGCTGTTGAAGATAAAGCTAATAATGCAATTATTACTATGATTATCGGCAGGATTTTTGAAGTTTTATCAGAGTTTTCTGGTGTTAGGCTTAATTGATTTTCTGCCATTTAGTTTATATTTATTATACGAACCGCCAAGTGCGCCAAGTGCGCCAAGGGAGAAGTAGCAATTATTTGGGATTACTCAGGTAATAATGCCATAGAAGTCTTGCCGCAACTGCGCGCCACGGTCGCCAGTGCTGTGTCATTTCTTCTAGTTGCACTGGTGTTGGACGCGTTGCCAAGTTTTTGAGTTTTTGTAAGGCGATCGCGATCGCTAAATCTCCTTTAGGAAAGACATCAGGACGTTGTAGCGCCATGAGCAAGTAAATATCAACTGTCCAGTCTCCGATGCCTTTGAGGCGCTTTAACTCAGTTCTGATCGTAGTTTCGTCCATTGTTTGGAGCTTGGTTAGGTCAAGCTGACCAGTTGCAATAGCATTCGCCAACCCACGACAGTATAAAATCTTTTGCCGACTGAATCCAATCGCTCTTAATTGAACATCATCCAATAACAAAAAATTTTCTGGCGTCAGAGTTACAACAACCCCACAGAGTCTTGTAAATACTGCCCTTGCAGCCGCTACAGAAACTTGCTGTTCCAGAATTATACACAACAGCGTTGCAAAACCCGCTTCTCTTGACCATATAGGTGGAGGCCCCAGTGTCTCTAAAATCCGAGCCAAATCGCTATCAAGTTGGGCAAGCACCATTAAACCACGGGTAAGACTTTCTTCAGTCAGCGATTCTAGTTCAGGAGTTTGAGTCATCTTTGAGAAATTTCGATTCTTGTGTAAGCAGTTTTTGTTTGCGCTCAATTCCCCAGTGATAACCACCAAGACTGCCATCACTACGCAGCACCCGATGACACGGTACAATCAGCGCGATCGGATTAGCGCCACAAGCATTACCCACGGCGCGGACTGCTTGGGGTTTGGCAAGATTACGGGCGATATCGGCATAGGTGCGGGTTTCGCCATAAGGAATTTTTTGTAATGCTTGCCAAACCTGTTTCTGAAATGCTGTCCCACGGACATCAAGTGGTAAATCAAGATGTGCCTTGCCTCCCGCAATGAAGTCGAGGATTGCTTGTATCCAGTCTTTGTGTGTGCGATCGTCACGTATAATGTGCGCTTGGTGAAATTCCTGCTTCAAAATGTGTTCAAGCTTGTCTGCTTCATCACCTAATTTTACGGCGCAGATACCCTTCTCTGTTGTTGCCACAAGCAAATATCCTAGTGAACATGGAGCGATCGCATAAATAATGCTAATTGTCTTTCCAGCTTGTTGGTAAACTTTTGGTGTCATTCCTAATTGTTTAGGTGCTTTCTCATACAGTTGACTACTTGAACCATACCCCGTGTCGTAAACTGCATCAGCAATTTCTTCCCCCGACTGTAAACGCTGCTTCAATCGTTGGCTACGCAGCGCATCTGCATATTGAAAAGGCGATACGCCAATTATCTGCTTGAATATTCTTTGTAGGTAACTCGGACTCATTTCCACCTGAGAAGATAATTCTGAGAGGGTTGGTATGCGATCAACTTGTGCTTCAATATATCGACATACTGCTAAGATTTTGGCTGTATTTGGAACTATTTCAGATTGGGGCTGACAGCGCTTACAAGGTCGAAAACCTGCAATTTCAGCATCTTGTACCCACTGGAAGAAACAAACTTGATTCCGATTCGGTCTGCGACTAGGGCAAATAAGTCGGCAATAAATGCCTGTAGAGCGAACACCATAGAAAAACTTACCTTCAAAAGCGGAGTCTCGATTGAGAACTGCTTCCCAGAGTGTTTCTTCTAAAATTTGTGTTTGTTGTAATTGCATTCATGTCTCCTTGAATTTATTGCAAAGCATTCCCACTTTCGAGTGCCCATTATTAGTTTTTGCTTTTAGGTAAACCTAGATTAAATGTATCGAGCAACTACTTTCTATCTGATTGTTGCGTTCAAAGTTGATTATCTCAGTTTTTTAATGTACCAACTCGCTGAACGGGTGTTCATTACTCGATCTCTATTAATCCTTATTGTTGGTATATTCCCTTTTCTGCTCTGAATGACGAAATAGTTTTCAAGCAGTTTTTGGAAGTACTTAGCTGGGCTATTAGTGAAATTAAATTATCATAATTTTGTAGTATAGCAATCCTATTTGATTTGTGAGAATTGCAACCCACATATCCCCGATTTCATAAAGTTTGTTGGGGATCTTGTTGATTACGAATGATTCCGGGTAGGCAATTACTTATCAAATTTCTGCTAAATCTAAAACAAATACTGGCAAAACATCTTCTCCCAATAGAGTTTTAGGACTTTGTAAAATCTCAACTTCTCGATTAGGACGATAAATTTCTACCTGCTGCTGTCCTCTATTAATTAACCAGCCTAATCTTGCGCCATTCTTGATGTATTCCCTGTACTTAGTGTTCAAAAAAGGATTGAAACCTTTCTTTGCCTCAAAGTGACTCAGCACTCCTGAACTGATTCGCTATTTGACAAATGGTTCACCCGATTGGGTGAATGCGATCGCAGCATCCAGAACTACTCTGAAAGTAGAGCCACTTTTTCTGCTGTTAGCGATGTCTACGACGGGCTACGCCTACGCGCCGACAGCTAAAAAACTTTTACAATGGCTATGATTACCTTGAATATTATGCCAATTGCTTATATATCAAAGGGTCTAAGAGTGGATGAAATTGTAAAATCAGGGCATAAACCAGATTTTCTACCAGAGAAGATCCCTCTGTTGGAAACAGTTGCTGCCAATTTACCGGGGATGATTTTCCAAATTCTGCAACGGCAGGATGGTTCTGTATTTATCCCTTATATTAGTTCTGGTTGTAAATATTTGTATGAATTAGAACCAGAAGCTGTACAGGCAGACTTTCAGGTGTTATGTAAACTGATTCATCCACAGGATATACAAGCTTTTACAGAATCTATTGCTGTTTGTCGCAATACTGTTACACCTTGGCATTGGGAAGGTCGGATTGTTACGCCTAGTGGCAAACTGAAATGGATTCAAGGTACTTCGCAACCCGAATTACAAGAAGATGGCGATTTTCTTTGGCATGGCTTGATTATGGATATTACAGACCGAAAACAAGCCCAAGAAAAATTGCAAGAGAGTGAAGCACGGTATAAAGCAATTTTGGATGCTATCCCCGATTTGATGTTTCGCATCAGCCGCGATGGCGAGTATCTAGATTTGAAAAGTGAGGGCGCAAATATCACTCTTTCGAGAGAAGAAATAGTGGGAAAAAATCTGCAAGAGTTATTGCCGAGTGATGTTGCAGCCATTAGCCAAGTAGCGATCGCTAAAACTTTAGATTCTGGAATTTTGCAAACTTGTGAATATCAACTACCAACATCTTTGGGAATCAGAGATTATGAGGCGCGATTGGTAGTTAGTGGTACAGATGAGGTACTAGCAATTGTCCGAGATATCACAGATCGCAAACAAGGAGAAGTCGCCTTACAAAATCTTGCCCAAAAATTTGCTAAAGCTTTTAGTTGCAGCCCCGATTCAATTACCATTAGCACGCTGCAAGAAGGACGCTTTATCGAAGTTAACGACAGTTTTGTGAATCTTTCCGGTTATGGGCGAGATGAGGTAATTGGTAAAACTTCTTTTGAGTTAAATCTTTGGGTACACGATCGCGATCGCCTAAACTTAGTGCAAGAGTTGCAAAGCACGGGAGTTGCTCGTAACTTAGAAATTGAATTTCGGCAAAAGTCTGGCGAGATAATTACAACGCTGCTGTCAGCCGAAGTCATTGATTTAAATGGTATTCCTGCCATTTTAGGAGTGCATCACGACATTACAGAACGCAAACAAGTAGAAGCACAATTACGCTTTTGTGCCCAACGCGATCGCTTGTTGGCAGAAACCCTAGTAAGAATTCGATCTTCGCTTAATTTAGAGCAAATTCTTCAAACCACCGTGACAGAAGTTAGGCAATTTCTCCAAGCAGATCGAGTTTTCATTGGTTTAAATAATGCCAATTTAGGAATAAAAACTATTGCCGAATCAGTAGATCCCAAATATCCATCAGTCTCAGGTTGGTCTATTAATGATGAAGCTTATTTACAAGAATTACGAAATTTACTAAAAGATAATCTTGTGCGTGTCGTTGAAGACATAACCCAAATAGAAGCATCTCCCAAAGTAAAAGCACACTATCGAAAATTCCAAACGAAGGCTACTTTAGCTGTACCAATTATGCTAAATAACGAATTATTTGGCGCGTTAATTGCCAATCAATGCTCAGGGGCGCGTCATTGGCAGCCAATAGAAATTGATTTGTTACAGCAGATGTCAGAACAGGTAGCGATCGCGATTCAACAAAGCCAGATATGCCAAAAGCTAGCAGAACTCAACACTAATTTAGAATACCAAGTTCAAGAACGAACAGCACAGTTGCAGCAGAAAATGCAAGAAGTTGAAAAATTGCATCGCGTCAAAGATGTTGTTTTACATACAGTTGCCCACGATTTACGAACTTCCGTGATGGGTAACTTGATGGTGTTAAAGAATTTGTTAAATCAGGGAGCAGGGGAGCAGGGGAGCAGGAGGGAAATTACAGCAAGTCTTTCTCCTCTGCCCTCCATCCCCTCTGCCCCTCTGCCTCTTTCCCATGCCCAATCTTCAATTCCAATATCTCGCTCAATCATTGAGCGGATGATTCAGGGTAACGATCGCCAACTAACAATGATTAACTCATTGCTAGAAATTAATTCTTGTGAAAAACAGGGTCTTGAGATCAAAATCGAACCTGTGCAATTTAGCACCCTACTGGGAGGCACATTTTCCCAGTTGGAACCCATGCTGATACAAAATCAAGCGACTCTGAAGAACTTGGTTCCCGCAGATTTGCCGTTAGTAATGGCAGATGGGACTCGATTGCAGAAAGTTTTGGTAAATTTGATCGCACATAGCTTGCACAATAATCCACCAGGATTAAATTTTACCCTGAGTGCCACCGTTGAGGGGGGAATGATTCGCACTCAGATTCAAGATGACGGTGTGGGAATGAGTAAAGTAGAGTGCGATCGCCTTTTCGATCTCCATGTCCGCGATCCTCAAGATTGCTGCTCTACAAGCATTGGCTTAAAAATGTATCTTTGTCGGAAAGTTATTAAGGCGCATGGCGGCGAAATCGGGGTTATGAGTAACCGCAAACGTGGGTTAACTTTCTGGTTTACACTACCTTTGGCAACTTCATCCGCAACAAATCGCCCATAAATCACCAAAAAATGAGAGGGTGTTATTTATGGCAATGTTGAGTAAAGGAAACACCCTCAAGGTATGGGCAAAGTTGCTCGGATGCTAATGGCTACTCCATTTACAACAGTGCAAAGCTGGTGCAGAAAAGGTTTTTCTGCACCAACAACAGATGAAATCACTACTCTTTACAGAGCTTGGCGTAACCGTTTTTTGTGGCAGAGATTACGTTTATGGTTATGGCTGGCGCTGATCTGTCTGTTGTCTTTTACTTTGCGAGACATTTACGGACTGTTTTTTCCTTTTGCAGAGTTGCAACCGCTGCCAGAAGTACTTAGAACTCAACGCCTAGTAATTAATGTTGCAATGCTTGCAAGTATAATTATTTGCTTTGCTTTACATAAAACTAAATTAGGTCGTCATCGTCCAGATTTATTATTTTTAGGGTCTTCTTGGTCACTTAGTTTAGCGTCGCAGTTGTTTGCAACCATCAGAGGTTTTGCACTACCCGATACCATCGGCTGGTCGCTGTTGTTCTTAAGCCAAGCTGTGTTGATGCCCGTCTGCTGGATTCTTCACTTGCTGACTCAAGTGAGTGTGCTGATTTACTACTTTGGTGTGAATACCGCACTTGGACTAAAAACACCAATCCCCGACCATCCAGAAATATATAATGTAACGTTCGTTTTATACATTTTTTGGTTTTGTACTATATGTGATATCGGTGTTTATCTGTACGATCGCCTGCAACGTTCTGAATTTTTCGCTCGCCAAGAACTAGAATCTGCCTACCAAAAACTCAAGGTTGCCGAAGCTAAATATCGCAGCATTTTTGAAAACGCTGTTGAAGGGATTTTTCAAAGCAGTCCCAATGGACGTTACATTACGGCAAATCCTGCTTTAGCCAGGATTTATGGCTACTCCTTAGCGCAGGAGGTGACAGCAAATTTTACTGCTATTGAACAATTGTACGTTGACCCGAACCGTCGGGCAGAATTTGTGCGCTTGATGGAAAAGTACGGCAGCGTTTCCGAGTTCGAGTCTCAAATTTATCGCCAAGACGGGAGTATTGTCTGGATTTCCGAAAAAGCCTACGCAGTCCGTGACGAACAGGGAAAACTGCTTTACTACGAAGGTTTGATTGAAGACATTACCCAGCGCAAGCAAACTGAAGAAGAACTACGAGTATTTTTCCATGCAGTTTCTCACGACTTACGCAACCCAGTATTGGGAACTTTAATGGTGCTGAAGAATTTGCTGGCACGTCCAGAAGATAATATTTCGATTTCCCGCTCAATTTTAGAGCGGATGATTCAAAGTAGCGATCGCCAACTGAACTTAATTAATTCGTTGATGGAAACTCATATCAGCGAGGTGCAAGGTGTAGTTTTACAACGCCAACCCGTACAATTACTGGCAGTTGTCGAAGCTGCGATCGCAGATTTAGAGCCATTATTAGCACAAAATAAAGCCAAGCTCACAAATTTGGTATCCGCAGATTTGCCATTAGTGAGTGCAAATCCCATGCAACTATGGCGAGTTTTTTCTAACTTAATCGTCAATGCTCTGAAACATAATCCACCGGAATTGCTTTTGACAATCAATGCTACCTGTCAGGATGACATGATTTATTGTACTGTTACTGATAATGGCGTAGGAATTAGTCAACAACAAAGCGATCGGCTTTTTGACCTTTACTTTCGGGGTGCAAGTATCGGCAATTCTGTAAGTTTGGGATTAGGTTTGTATCTGTGTAAGCAAATCATCCATGCTCACGGTGGTGAAATTGGCGTAAACAGTGCATTGAATGCAGGGGCAACTTTCTGGTTTACATTACCTATTAACTAACTATTAGTCAACCTGCACCTTTGTTGCATTGACCTGCACCTTTGTTGCATTGACCTGCACATTTATTGCATTGACTTGCACCTTTATTACATTGACCTGCACCTTTGTTGCATTGACCTGCACCTTTATTGCATCGACCTGCACCTTTATTGCATCGACCTGCAACAATTAACTTATCGCTCTTTAATCACTATCACCAGAGAATAAAACAATAATTCTTGCTATAAAAGACTTTCATTTCAAAGAGATGATTTTAGCCATCATGTTAGAGAATCAAGCTCCAAACCCAGTTTTATATCATATCCGGGTAAAGCTATGGTGTTTAAATTAGAACCATAACGAAAAGCGGAAGATCGGGCGAGACTCTGTATGCTGACATTTACCCAACTTAAACCACCTAATGGCGATGCTGCGGTTACTTTTACTCTGGCACTGACAGCAGAAGAACGCACCCGCAGTCGTCATCGTTTTGAAACTGAAGATGGTAAGGTTGTGTTTTTACATTTACCTAGAGGAACTGTTTTACATGATGGCGACATTTTGCAAGAAGAAACCCATAGTAATTTAATTAGAATTACTGCCAAACCCGAACTAGTGTTAACTGCTTTTGCCCAAACACCACTTTTATTATTACGGGCAGCATACCATCTGGGAAATCGCCATGTACCTGTAGAAATTACTCCGACTTATTTACGCTTGTCTTCAGATTCGGTTTTACGTGCGATGTTGGAACAATTGGGGTTAGAAGTTAAAGAAGAAGTTTTACCATTTCAGCCAGAATTAGGAGCTTATGGACAACAGCATCATGCTCACTGATAGTCATCTTTTGAGTATTTTACAGTTGGCTAGCCCCGCTTTACCTGTGGGAGCATATAGTTATTCTGAAGGTTTGGAAATGCTGGTAGAAAATGGTACGATCGCTAACCACACACATCTCAAACATTGGCTAGAAGCTGAGTTGCTCTACGGGGCAATTCGGTTAGAGGCGGCGGTGATGGTACGATCGCAGCAAGCCGCAAAAATTGCTGATGTTGAGTCCCTATGCCGTTGGAATCTGTGGCTATCCGCAGCTAGGGAAACTGAAGAATTACGCGCCTCTAGTTGGCAGATGGGGCGATCGCTCATCCAATTACTTGGTAAACTAGAACCGCAGATTGTACCTATTGCCAATGCTGTTGGTAATCCTTGCAATTATGCGATCGCTTTTGGTATTGCCGTTGCCCATTGGGAAATTAATATCAAAGCCGCATTACTGGGATATCTGCACAGTTGGGCAAGTAATTTGATTACTGCTGGTGTAAAACTTATCCCCCTTGGACAAACAGCAGGACAACGGTTATTGCTAGATTTGCAACCATTACTCAGTGCTGCGGCATTAGAAATTCTAGGGTTAGAGGACGATCAACTCGCCTGTTGTAGTTGGGGTTTGTCGCTGGCAAGTATGCAGCATGAAACGCAATATACAAGGTTGTTTAGGAGTTAGGAGTTAGGAATAATGAATGCATTTCGAGTGGGAGTTGCTGGCCCGGTGGGTTCGGGAAAGACGGCTTTGGTGGATGGTTTGTGTAAGGGGTTGCGCGAGCAGTATCAGATTGCGGTAGTGACAAATGACATTTATACTCAGGAGGATGCTCAGTTTTTAGTGCGTTCTCAGGCTTTGGCTAGCGATCGCATTTTGGGTGTAGAGACTGGTGGTTGTCCTCACACTGCTATCCGCGAAGATGCTTCGATGAATTTGGCGGCAATTGAACAGTTAGAAGAACGTTTTCTCAATTTGGATTTGGTGTTTTTGGAAAGTGGCGGTGATAATTTGGCTGCTACTTTTAGTCCAGAATTAGTGGATTTAACGATTTACGTCATTGACGTTGCAGCAGGTGATAAAATTCCCCGCAAGGGTGGCCCCGGTATTACTAAATCTGACTTGTTGGTGATTAACAAAACTGACCTTGCGCCTTATGTTGGTGCAGATTTAAATGTGATGGAACGAGATGCTAAAAAAATGCGTGGTGATAAACCCTTTATTTTTACTAATTTGAAAACTCAGTCTGGACTTGCAGATGTAATTAACTTTGTTTGCACAAATATCTGTTAAAAATAATTTTATAACCCACGGAGGTGGGTAAAGTCTCGTGTAGACAGGGTTTCTAACCGCCCTTTCTATAAAGCCCTCAGATGCCGACTTCGCACGCGTTCAGCACTACCAGTAGGAATCGCAGCAATTAATTTTTGCGTGTATTCTTCTTTGGGTTCTTGGTAGATGCTTTCGGCTGTGCCTTCTTCAACAATTTGACCGCGATTCATGACTAAAATGCGATCGCTCATAAATTTCACTACACTTAAATCGTGAGAAATAAAGATATAAGTAAGCTGAAAGTCTGACTGTAATTCTTTGAGAAGATTTAATACCTGCGCCTGTACTGAAACATCCAGCGCTGAAACTGATTCATCGCAGATGATAAACTTAGGATTTAACGCCAAAGAACGGGCTATGCAAATCCGTTGGCGTTGACCGCCAGAAAACTGATGCGGATAGCGGTTAATCGCATCTGCACTCAACCCCACCCGTTCTAAAAGTTCTACTACTCGCTGGCGTCGTTGTTGCTTGCTTTTCCCAACGGCGTGAATTACCAAAGGTTCCATCACCGCATCGCCAACCTTCATCCGGGGATCGAGGGAACTAAAAGGATTTTGGAAAACTATTTGCATTTCTCGCCGCAGTTTTTGCAACGGTTCTCCTTTGAGACTGGTAATATCTTGTTTCTCAAAGATAATCTGACCACTCATCGGCTCAATTAATCGCAGCAAAGTTCTGCCAAGGGTGGTTTTGCCGCAACCAGATTCTCCCACCAAACCTAGTGTTTCCCCTGGTTTGACATCAAAGGAAACGCCATTAACTGCCATATTGTAGCGTTTTGTCCCACCAAACACCCCGCGCACTGGAAAACCAACTTTCAGGTTGCGGATTTGCAGCAGGGGTTCCAATTCATTAAAGTTTGCCAATCTCGCGGCAATCTCTTCGGTGGTGACTTCTATGGGTTGTGCGGGTTCTTTCGCTTGAATTACTACTTGTCCCGTTGCTGTCTTTTCTGCACTCATGTAGTCAGAAACAGTGAGTAATTTTTGGGGACGGCGGTTGAGCGTGGGGCGACAAGCGATCAAACCTTTAGTATATGGATGCTGGGGACTGCTAAAAATTTGCCGAGAAGTACCGGATTCGACAACTTTGCCTCTATACATCACTGCTACTTCGTCAGCAATTTCCGAAATTAGCCCCAAGTCGTGGGTGATGAAAATCATTGCCATATCACGGCTTTGCTGCAATTCTCGCAACAAGTCCAAAATTGTGGCTTGCACCGTCACATCTAAGGCTGTAGTTGGTTCATCAGCAATTAGGATTAACGGGTTACAAGAAATTGCCATTGCAATCATCACCCGTTGCAACTGACCCCCAGAAAGTTCATGAGGGTAGCGTTCTAGCATGGCTTCTTTGTGTTCTTTAACCAACTGTGACAACTTTGATGGTTCTAGTTTCGATGAAGTTTCGGTATACTGCTGTTGGATCTCCTCATCGCTAGGTAGGAGTTTTACTTCTTGTAGACCTGCGATCGCAATTTGTCTTGCTTGGGCTGCTGACACATTTTGATGTCGCACAATCGCTTCTGTGAGCTGAAACCCAATGTCATAAACTGGATTGAGCGAACTCATCGGTTCTTGAAAAATCATGGCAATGTCGCCACCCCGGTGTAACTGCATTTGCTCAGAAGGCAATTTTACCAAATCGATTGCTTTGCCATTCTCCTGCGGACGAAACCAGATTTCACCGCCAGTAACTATACCGGGAGTTTGTAACAAGCCCATCACAGCTAGGGCTGTCACCGATTTACCACTCCCCGATTCTCCTACTATTCCTAGAGTTTCACCTCGATGTAGGCTAAAGGAAATACCATCCAAAGCTCTGTTAATGTTGCCATCACCGGGAAATTCAACTTGTAAATTGCGAACCTCTAGGACAGTTTCTCTCATAGGAGTTGGGTAGGAATTCTAACTTAAAATTATTTGGATTTTAACAATAGTTTTGATATATATGTAAGTAAATTTGGTTTTTACACTCTGGTTAATGCCCTAGCCATGCTTGCGGCGGGCTACGCCTACGCTAATCCCTGCTTCTACCTTCCAGAAACATTTGCCGCCACTGAGCTTGGTATCCTATCATATTTTTGCCGAAATTGGTCAAATGTAAGAAGCTGAGGCAATGGAAATAGAGATTAAAATAGAGTTAGCAAAGGTAGAATTTACTTGATTAGGAAGTTCTATGATGACTTTACAAGAAATTATTAATTCTATTGAAAGTTTGCCCACAGAAGATAGAGAGTATTTATTTGAGTTTCTTCGCCAGCAACGAATTGAGAATCGGCGGGTTGAAATTTTGGCTAATGCTCAGGAAGTAATGCAGGCTTTTAAGGATGGGACAGCCAAGAGAGGAAGCGTTGATGATTTGATCGCTGATTTACTCGGAGATGATGATGGAAGTTGTCTGGAGTAGTGGATTTAAGCGCTCTTTTAGGAAGATTACAAAGAAAAACCCGCAATTAAAGAATCAAATTGTTAATGTATTAAGGCTTTTGGCAGATGATCCATTTACACCGTCTTTGAAATCTCATAAGTTAACAGGAAATTTAGCGGGTTTGTGGTCTTGTTCTGTTGCTTATGATTGTAGAATTATCTTTAATTTCTCTGAGGATGAGAAGTTGCTAGAAATGGTTATTTTATTGATTGATATTGGTAGTCATGATGAAGTTTATTAAATTGTAAAATAAAGGCTGAAGCTTGGGATTTAGATAGAAAATTCTCTATCCCTAACTGCTCGATAGCTAAACTAAGCGATATCTCACGACAAGACGCAAAGCGTCAACGCAGATAAAAAAATAGCACATCCTCAAGGATGGCTATTTGTAGAAATTATTTAATCCTAATGCTTTTTGCCAAGTATATGAGCAAATTGAATACACGCTCAACTAACAACTTTAGAACGGAATGTCATCTGGATCTGGTTCTTGCTCTTTCACCGCTGGATAAGTGGTTCGCTCATAATTTGTGGGTTGGGGTACGGGTTCGTAACTTGGCGCTGGGGTAGGTGCTGGACGTGCTGCTGACTCGTAAGTGGGAACATCCTTCTGTGGAGGACGAGGTGCTGAAGGTGTTTGTCGTGGAGCAGTTTCAGTGAATGATGGAGTTGCAGTTGCTGAGGGCAATGGATCGGTATCAAAACTACCTCCAACAGATTGAATTTGTTGCACTGTCAATTCAGCACGTTTTTCTTTAAAACCTTCCATCGCAACAGTATTCATAGTTAAACGTCCTACCAAGATGACGCGATCGCCTTGGTGGTAGTTTTGCTGAATTTCTGTCGCTAAATTCCCCCAGCCAACAACTTTCAGCGTGGCTGGCGGATCTTCTGGTTTCTGAGAATTGGGAAACTGCACCAGCATTTCCGTGACTCCCAGATTATCCGCTGTATAGCGGAGTTGCGGCTCGTTAATAATTTCCGCCATCAAAACGCAGCTGTTCATTAAAATTACTCCTGACTGCAAAAAGTACTGATTGAAAAAGAGGGGGTTTTTCTATGTAGTGCCAATTAATATCTAGATAGGTTTAATTGTTTGCATTTTTTAATAATATTTGAACAAATTTTCTACATCCACTCTGAGTTTTTAGTTATTTCTAGCATAAAAGCCAAGCGATCGCTTTGAACAGCATTGAGTATACCGTTCGCCACCTTCGCTTGACTAAATTGAGCATTCAATTCTGCATGAGTAGTATAATTGTACCACCCATTTAAGAAATAGAAAAAATTATTGGCAAAAATTAAGTCTTGAGGTGAACCGGAAAAACACCCAAGGCGATCAACCTAGCGGGAAGATCGCGCAAGATGGGTAAGCGCAAAAACGCAGGTGGTACAAAGGTACGATTTGAGGTGAGAACCGGGACAAATACCCGCTTTTGGATAAAAGTTTGAAACGCCTGAATGATACGTATAGGCAACTCGCGTTGACGCTGTACTTTTGCTAAGTCGCTAAGTTGTACTTCTCGGTTTTTGAGCGGTTTGCTAAGTAAATTCGCCGCGACGACAGCATCTTGAATCGCGTAGTTAATCCCAACTCCACCAACGGGGGACATTATATGAGCGGCATCACCGATGAGTAGCAGCCCTGGACGATACCAGCGTTTGACAAGGCTGGACTCCACTGAGAGAAAAGCTACTTGTGACCAATCATGTAAATTTTGAATGCGTTGCTGGAATTCTGGCACTACTTCCACAAAAGATTTTTTTAATTCCTCCAAACCCGCAGCCCGCAGTTGTTGATAGCCTCCTTTAGGGATGACATAAGCAAGTTGCCACTCATCACCACGGTCAAGCATGGCAATGATATTACCTTGACCAAAGCGCCCCATTCCCCCCTCTGGGTCTTCTGGCTGGCGCGGTAGGCGAAACCAGAGGACATCCATTGGTGGCGAGGTTTCGATGGACTCAAACTCACCCAAGTGGCGTAAACGTGAGTGGCGACCGTCTGCACCAACTGTCAGTATTGCCCGAATTTCATGCCAGCCACCGCCTCCTCGATAGCGTACACCTTGAATTACGCCATTTTCGGTAATTAATTCCTGTACATTCGCACCCATCACCAGATGGAAACTAGGATATTTTTGTGCTTCTTGGGTGATGAACTCTAGAAATTTCACCTGGGGAAGCATTGTAATGTAGGGGTAGTGGGTTTTTAGATGACTAAAATCTGCGAATGTGACAGTATCTTGAGCAGTTTGAATACTAATTTGGCGCATTTTGGTATGGGGAAGTTGTAACAAGCGATCGCTAAGTCCCAATTCCTCCATAATTTCCATCACCGATGGATGAATCGTATCGCCGCGAAAGTCGCGATCGAAGTCTTTGTGTGCTTCCAGCAGCATCACAGAAATGCCTTGACGCGCTAACAACAGCGCTAATACTGCTCCTGCTGGCCCCCCACCCACAATGCAACAATCTGTGGTTTGTGCGTCTACAATGTCATGGATAGGGTTAACGCTTGGATCTTGGGAAAGATTTTTAGGTACATCGGTAGTCATCACAACACCTCCTGACAGCCCTAAAATTTAGAATAGTTTGCTTTTTATGGTAAAAACTGTTTTTTTAACTTTTCGTATTTACATAGAACGTGTATTATGATGGGCGCTAAACTGTCATTGGTCATTAGTCATTAGTCATATTGTCCAATGACGCCAGTTGCTTCAACGGATAGCGCAGCGTTAGCGAGTACTCGAGCGTCGGGAACCTCCGCAACGCACTGGCTCCCCAATGCCCAATACCCCATGACAATAATTAACAGTTGTGTCCCAAGTTATTTTAGAAAACGTTTATAAAAGTTTTTCCTCGCGTAAAGGGGAAAGTGTTAACTCACAAACCCAATCTCCTCTCACAACTGATGCAGCGCAAGAGCAGTCGGGAAGTGTCAACGTCTTGCGGCGGATTAACCTGACGATCGCAGATGGCGAGTTTATGGTGCTGGTGGGCCCTTCTGGTTGTGGTAAAAGCACTCTGCTGCGGTTAATCGCCGGGTTGGAAGTAATGACTGGCGGTAATATCTGGATAGGCGATCGCTTGATCAATGACCTACCACCCAAGGAACGCGACATCGCAATGGTGTTTCAAAATTACGCCCTCTATCCGCACATGACGGTGTATGACAACATCGCCTTTGGGTTACGCCGCCGCGGAAGCAGGGGAGCAGAGGAGCAGAGGAGCAGAGGAGAAATTACTCCCTCGTCTCCTTATTTTCGGGGGTGGGCGGAAAATCTTTTTGTGGGGGCAACCAGAAAGTTACCTAAAGGATTGCGCTACATTTCAGACAAAGAACGGGCGGTGGATCAGCAGGTGCGTAGTGTTGCTCAATTGTTGCAAATCGAAACATTGCTGAATCGCTTACCCAAACAGCTATCTGGGGGACAAAGACAACGGGTTGCATTGGGACGAGCGATCGCCCGTGACCCCCAAGTATTCTTAATGGATGAACCACTTTCTAACTTAGATGCCAAACTGCGGGCGGAAACCCGCGCTCAAATTGTCAAATTGCAGCGCCAACTGGGGACAACGACGATTTACGTTACCCACGATCAAACCGAAGCGATGACAATGGGCGATCGCATTGCAATTATGTCTGAGGGTAAAATTCAGCAAGTTGCTTCTCCCCTAGAACTTTACAACCGTCCTGCCAACCTTTTTGTAGCAGAATTCATTGGTTCCCCACCGATGAATTTTATTCCTGTAGAATTTCATGCCCCTCTATTGATTACTCATTCCCAGTTGCGTTTCACCCTACCAGAAGTTTGGGGAAAAGCTTTACAAAAATATGATGGGAAAACTCTAATTTTAGGCATTCGTCCAGAACACTTAAACTTGAGTATGCCTGCTACTAAAAATTTACCAGTACAAGTAGATTTGGTAGAGAATCTCGGTAACGATTCCTTTCTCGCCGTTAAGATTGCCGAACCAGGATCTCAACCTAATACTACAGCCAATTACCTACAAGTGCGAATACCACCAGACCGATTTGTACAACCTGGCGAGCAACTTTGGTTATCGCTAACTCCAGAAAAAATTCACTTTTTTGACCCGGAAACTGAGTTAGCGATATTTCCCTAGAATCAATCTAAAATCTAAAATCTAAAATCCAAAATTGTGTCATTTATTCCCCATAATGTGTGCCTGCCACTTTCCCTCGAAACACAATGTAATTGTAGATGTTGTAGAACAACATAATGGGAATCAGAAATCCAATGAAGATAATCATGAACACTAATGCACTAGGTGCTGCGGCTGCCTGATAAATGGTGATACCTGGGGGAATAATATAGGGAAAAACAACTAATCCTAAGCCCACAAAGGTAAGTAGAAAAAGCAACACTGTCCAAACGAGGGGAGTAGTTTCTGCTTTACGGTTTAGGCTTTGAATCAATAACCAAATCAGCAGCACACCTAACACGGGAATGATTGAAAATAGATACACTTCTGGCTGATGAAATAACTTTGCCCTGGCATTTTCATACACAACAGGAGTGGCGATCGTGATTAAGATTGCACCTAAAAGCGTTGTCCAGGCAGCGATTTTTGCTGTGCGGTAATGGGATGTTTGCAGTTCTCCCTCAGTTTTTAAGATGAGATAGGTAGAGCCAATCAATACATAACCCTGGATCAATGTCAAGGCAACTAAGAGCGATCGCCAATCGAGCCAATCCCACATACTGCCGATAAAGTGACCCGCTTCATCCACCTTAATGCCTTCTAAAATGGTGCCCAAGGCGAATCCTTGAAATAGCGCCGCCATGAAACTACCGACTCCAAACGCCACATTCCAAAACACTTTGTTTGTAGAATGCTCTCGAAATTCAAAGGCCACAGCCCGAAAAATCAAGCCAAAGATCATGCCAAAAATGGGAATGTAGAGCGCATTCAAAATGGTGCCATAAGCAAGAGGAAATGCCCCAAACAATGCACCCCCCATCAACACCAACCAGGTTTCATTGGCATCCCAAATATTACCCAAACTCGTCATTAAGATGTCGCGTCGGTCGTCATTGGAACTGGTTAGCGATAGGATACCTACGCCTAGATCAAACCCGTCTAACATGACGTAGAGAAATAAAAACAGAGCCAAGATAACAAACCAAACTTGTGCTAAAAAGTGTTCTAGATTCTCCATATAGTTACCTATTGATTTACCCAAGAAAGGCAGAGGGCAGGAGGCAGGAGGCAGGAGGAAGAAAATATATTTTTTGCCCTCTGCCACTTTCTTTTAAAGCCCCTAAATTTATTTATGAAGAGAGTGACAGCAGATTTTTTTCAAGACACTCAGTGTAATAAAAAAGGTATTCTTGTTTCAAACCCCGAAATTTATTTATGGGGTTTACCTTCTACCTTCTGCCTCCTGCCTCCTGCCTCCTGCCTCCTGCCTCCTGCCTCCTGCCTTCTTATCTATTGCTCTGCTTCGACAGGACGTTGATCTGGAACAAATTCAGCTGGAGTAGTTTCTGCGGCAGGTTCGGTGTCAATGCCTGGAACCGGAAGTTCCAGATTGGGGCCTTGACGAATGATTCGACTACCAAAGAATAAAGCACAAATAAACAGGGCTGTATAAACTCCAGCAAAAATCACCAGAGATGTTAAAACCTCACTAGCAGGTAGGTGGGAAACTCCATCTGCCGTGCGAATTTGCCCATAAAGTACCCAAGGTTGCCGCCCAACACAACGCACAATCCAGCCTGATTCGACAGCAATGTAGGCCAGTGGAGCCGCCAAAATCCAGATTCGCAGTAGCCATTTCTGTTGAGCGATCGCTTCTGCTGAGAGTTTGCCCCGCAACCACTGAATCACACTGAGTCCCATCAATCCAGCTAAGAAGAAGCCAATGCCGCTCATAATACGGAAGGAATAATAAATCAAACCCACCATCCGGGGGCGATCTTCAGGCTTCCAATGTTTCAGTCCGAGAACGGGTTTAGAGAGGTTCTGTTTGAATTCCAAAATGTAGCCTAAGCCGTTGGGAATTGAGATTTCCCAATCATTTTTCTCAGTCTGATTATTGGGTAATGCCACCACACTCCAGGGTGCGGGTTGACCGGCTGGACTAGTTTCCCACTTGGCTTCCATCGCGGCGAGTTTGGTAGGCTGATAATCAGCCACTTGCTCGGCGCTGAGGTGTCCGATATAGATTTGTAATGGGGTGACTGCGATCGCAGTTGCTAAGACAATTTTGAGCGATCGCGCAAAAAAAGCCTGATGACGGTTGTTGAGAATATACCAGGCGCTAATTCCCCCAATCACAAACAGAGAAGTTTCCAGCGTCGCCAAAAACATATGCGAGACGCTGTTGAGCATGAAGGGATTTAAGATTGCCTGAAAGTAATCATCGACAACAAACTTCCCGTTCACCATTTCCCCACCTGCTGGGGTCTGTAACCAAGAGTTTGCTGCTAAAATCCAGAAGGTAGATAGGTTTGCGCCAAAGGCAACCATAATCGTGGCAAAATAGTGAATAACTGGGTTTACCCGTTCCCAGCCAAACAGCATAATCCCCAAAAATCCGGCTTCTAGCATGAATGCCATCGAAGCCTCAAAGCCTAAAATGCTGCCAAAAAAGTCACCCACGGCTTCAGAAAACGGTGCCCAGTTTGTGCCAAATTGAAACTCCATCGGCAAACCGGATGCTACACCAATGCCGAAATTCAACACATATAGTTTTGCCCAGAAACGAGCATGGTGGTAGTAATCGGGATTGCGTGTTTTGAGCCACATTCCTTCGACAATGACTAAATAAATCCCCATCCCAGTGGTGAGAACAGGCCATAGCATGTGAAAGATCGCCGTCAGTGCAAACTGCATCCGTGAGAGGGCAACGGTGTCCGAGAGAAAATCCATGAACTAACCTCTGAATTCGTTTAAATCTTTACTTGCACAGCATCTTTGGGTTATAGCCGAATGCATTAAAGATACCACTGGGAACACAAGAGGAGTACGAAAATTTTGTCCGTTGTAACTGAGTCTGCCTACACGAGCATTTTGTGGTACTCGATCGCGGTGCGACAAAGTTTGAAGTACCTCAAAACGACTTTGGAGTACCTCAACACGACTTTGAAGTACCTCAAAACGACTTTGGAGTACCTCAAAACGACTTTGGAGTACCTCAAAACGACTTTGAAGTACCTCAAAACGACTTTGGAGTACCTCAAAACGACTTTGAAGTACTTCAAAACGACTTTGGAGTACTTCAAAACGACTTTGGAGTACCTCAACACGACTTTGGAGTACCTCAACACGACTTTGGAGTACCTCAACACGATTTCTAGGTATAATTTAAACTATTAGCCATATAAAGTATGACTACAAATTCGCCTGATCCTGAAGATTATCAATATCAATTTGGTGGTAGTCTTCCTGCTAATGCACCTACCTACGTCACACGCCAAGCTGATGCAGATTTGTATCAGGCTGTGAAAGCTGGAGAGTTTTGTTTTGTTTTGAACTCTCGACAAATGGGTAAATCTAGTTTGCGTGTCCGCACAATGCAAAGGTTACAGCGTGAAGGAATTGCTTGTGTATCTATTGATTTAACCGCAATTGGCACATCTGGGCTAAAGTCTGAACAATGGTATTCTGGGATTATTGATACTATTGCTGGTTCTAAAAGTTTAAAGTTAGGTGAGCAGTTTGATATAGATGAGTTATGGGAAGAAAATTCCCGATTTTCTGATGTGCAGATTTTTGGTAAATTTATTGACAAATTACTCAAATTAGTTTCCACACAGATTGTTATTTTTATAGATGAAATTGATAGTATTCTCAGTTTAAAATTTCCGGTTGATGATTTTTTTGCTTTAATTCGAGCTTTGTTTAATCAAAGAGTTGATAATCCTGAATATCAACGCATTACTTTTGTGCTTTTGGGAGTCGCCACCCCTTCTGAGTTAATTCAAGATAAAAAACGCACTCCTTTTAATATTGGCAAAGGAATTGAATTAACCGGATTTGAATTTGCAGAAGCTTTACCTTTAATCAATGGATTCTCTGGACAAACTAGCAACCCAAAAGCCGTACTAAAAGCAATTTTAGACTTGACTGGAGGACAGCCATTTTTGACTCAGAAAGTCTGTGAATTTGTCCGTAAATCTGCAACTGTAATTCCCCCAGGTGAAGAAGCTCCTTTTGTAGAAAATTTAGTCAGAGATAGAGTGATTCAGAATTGGGAATCTCAAGATGAACCGGAACACTTTAGAACGATTCGGGATAGAATTTTAAAAAGGGATGAACAGAAAGCAGCATACTTATTAGATTTATATCAACAAGTATGGCACTCAGACGGAATTGATATTGATAGTAGTATTGAACAGAGTGATTTACAGTTAGCGGGAATCGTTGTTAACAAGGGGGAAAAATTAAAAGTTTACAATAGGATTTATCAAACCATTTTTGACAGCTTATGGATTGAGAAAACTTTAGCCAGTTTGCGTCCTTATGCAGAGAATTATCGTCAGTGGATATTATCAAAAAAAGAGGATGAGTCTCGTTTATTGCGAGGTCAAGCTTTAGTAGAAGCAGAAAATTGGGCAAAAGGTAAAAGTTTAAGTTTTCAAGATGGAGAATTTTTAGCCGCTAGTCGCACACTACAGCAAAAAGAAGAACTAGCAGAAACAGTAAGACAGGCAGAATTAGAAAGAGAAAAGAAAGAAAAGGAAGCCGCAGAAAGAGCTAGACAAGTTGAAGCGGAAGCAAAACAAGAAGCAGAAAGGCAATTGGTAACTGCTAGGAAAAGAATGCGTTTTGGAGTGGTGGTTTTATCTGTGACTTTAGGGATTACAGGTTTGTTAGGTATAGGTGCATTTATCCAGTTGCAAACTGCTCACAAAAATACAAATGAACTCAACCAATCTATTGATAAAATTAGAAAATTATCAGCAGTGGCTTCTCAACTGCAACAAAAGGGAAAAACAAACGAAGCCAATCAGTTTTTGAATATTGCAGGTTTAGTTTTGCAGAAGAAAATTAATAATTTTCAGCTAAAAGAGGCTTTATTAAATAGTTCGCTGGTTTTAGGGCATCAATATCTAGCTGATGCTGAAAGCGATCAAAATCCCAAAAAAGATTTAGATTTAGAAAAGGCTGAAATAAATTTTACTAAAAGCCTGGAACAATTACCAATAATAGAAAATCAAATTAATAAAACTCCCGATAATTTAGCTACTTTAATTTATATTAACTACGTTAAAGGAAAATTAGAGGAACGCTCAAATCAATCTAAGGCTCTAGCAGATTATAAGAAAGCATTTGATTCTATCAGTAGTTTTAAATCTCAGTTTAAGTCTCATCTTGATTTATTTACTTTAGATTTAAATATTCTCTACAATGGCAATGCTGATATTGTAGCTTCGCTTTATCGGAAACTTAAAAAACTGGATAGTTCAAATCCAGTTTATGCTAAATCTTTAAAGGAACATTTATTAAATGAATTAGACTATTTAATGAATCAACAAAGATGGAGGGAAGCAGATTTAAAAAATTTGCAGTTTATTCTCTATTCGGCAGGAAAGGAAGAACAACCCTATTTAGATATTATTGATGTCACAAACTTTAATTGTAAGGATTTAAAACAACTAGATACACTTTGGGTAAATAACTCTAAGGGGTATTTTGGTTATAGTGTCCAGAAAAAAATATATTTGGCTACTGGCAATTCTCTCGATTTTGATTGGGAGAAGGGAAAACGGAAAAATTGGAACGAGAAAGGGTATAATAATTTTACAAAAAATGTGGGATGGAGAGGACAGGATGGGGAGTGGAGAAGATATGAAGAATTACCCATGAACCTGAGGGGTGCAGATAGATTTGTATCTATGAGGGGTGAACTCCCGTTTTGGGGGGAACTCCGGTCGGGTGAACTCCCGTTTGCTGGTGAAGTGCCGCGTTTGTACTTCTTTCTTCTTGCAAAGACTTGTAAATTGTAGCAGATAAGGCTTTCAGGGAATTGTAAAGATTTATTTATGGGATATTTTCCACGCAGTAATAAGGCTTTGGGAGATTCGATACCTGGCACTAGGCAATGTGGCGTGAATGTATCGCAGCGTATTCAATGCCCGTTGATAGTCACTTTTGTCAAATCCTGTGCTGTGATAACGTTTTTCCCAAAAATGTCCTGTACGGTTCAACATTCGGTTAAAACACATTGCCGTATACCAATTTATCCAGTGCATGATTTTGGGTAAATCGTTCGGTTGTGCTGGCTCTAGAAGGTAGTGGACATGGTTAGACATAATACATAGGGCATAAAGTTTAAATTGAAACTTAGCCAATGCCTTTTTGAGAGCATAGAGAAACACCTGACGGCATTCGTGACGCGTTAATTTAAACTCGCGGTTATTGCACCGAGTAGTGACGTGATAGCTGTATCCTAGTTTTAAGTCGCGCTGTGGCCGTGGCATAAGAAGAATTTGCCATACTCTAATTCTCTCCATAATATCTATGCCCTTTAACATTTTTTCTAAACCCCCAAAACCTGAACCCGCAGAGATGACTGGTTTAATTAAAATATCGGGATGTGACAACCCTAAGCGGTGCGGAGATGTGATTTTTGTTCACGGGTTAGGTGGTCACGCACGAGGAACTTGGCATCCACAAGAACTACGCAACGATGATAATTTCTGGTTAACGTGGCTTGCACAAGAAAGACCAGATTTAGGTATTTGGTCTTTTGGCTACAAAGCTGAACCCTTTGAGTGGAGAGGTTCAACAATGCCACTCTTTGATAGAGCTAGTAACTTACAAGAATATTTAGAAGTTTATGATATTGGAAAATACCCAATAATTTTTATTGCTCATAGTATGGGTGGATTATTAATTAAAGAAATGCTGCGTAATGCTCAGACATTTCAAAAAAAAGTAGTTATTCAACAGACAAAAGGCATTGTATTTCTATCCACTCCTCACACTGGTTCCCATCTCGCCAACTTAGTCGATAAAATTGGTATTTTGGCACGAACCACTGTTAGTGTTAATGAATTGAAAGCACATATTCCCCAACTGCGTCAACTTAACGAGTGGTATCGGCAAAATGTTGATTCATTGGAAATTACTACAAAAGTTTATTTTGAAACCAAGTCTACTCAAGGTTTTTTAGTTGTAGACCCAGATAGCGCTAATCCAGGCATTAAAGATGTCCAACCTACCGCTACAGATGACGACCATCTTTCTATCACCAAGCCAAAATCAACAGATAATTTAGTCTACAAGGGAGTGAGTCAGTTTATTAAGCAACAATTGCTAATTAATCTAGGCATTATTGAACAATCAACATCAAAGGTAAAAGAGAACAACTCCTCAGTGACTTATGAAAATCCTGATGGTCAAGTTCCTCTTAATTCCCCCTTTTATATCGAGCGTCCAGAGGTGGAAATTAAATGTTATGAATCCATCCTGCAACCAGGGGCGTTAATCCGCATCAAAGCGCCGCAAAAGATGGGTAAAACTTCTTTAATGAGTCGCATTCTTGACTATAGTAAACAAAAAGGTTATCGCACAGTTTCTCTTAATTTATGGAGTAAAGAAAATCTTACCGATCTCAGTAATTTTTTACAGGCATTCTGTGCAACTCTGAGTGATGAATTAGGGCTAGAAGAACAAATAGATAAATATTGGAAAAAACGCTTAAGCAGCCAAGTTAACTGTACTAACTATTTAAAAGACTATTTATTAAAAAATATTAATACTCCTCTAGTGTTAGGCTTAGATGATATTGATAAAATTTTTCCTTATCCCGAAATTGCTCAAGAATTTTTTGCTTTGCTCCGAGCTTGGCATGAAAACGGTAAAAACGAAGAAATCTGGCAAAAGTTGCGTTTAGTAATTGCACATTCTCAAGAAGTATATGTTTCTCTAAATGTCAATCAATCGCCTTTTAATGTGGGTTTATCTGTTGAAATAGGAGAATTCAACGCCACACAAATAAAAGAATTAGTCCAACGACATAAATTAAATTGGTCAGATACAGAAATCGGAGAATTAAGGGGAATGATTGATGGTCATCCTTATTTATTAAGGACTGCTCTATATCAAATTGCCACAGGTAATTTAACTTTAGAACAGTTCTTGAAAGTTGCTCCGACTGACGAGGGATTATTTAGAGGCTTTTTACATCCCTATCTTTCATTGCTGGAAGAAGACAAATTGTTAAAAACAGCGATGAAAAAAGTGATTGAGAGTGATATTCCTGTTAAATTAGACTCTGCACAAAGTTTTAGATTACGCAGCCTGGGCTTAATTGAATTTAAAGAAAATAAAGTTCAATGCCTTTGTAATTTATATCGCCTTTATTTTCGAGAACGCCTATCCGAATGATTACACCCAGCTTGAGAGGATGAACCATCAATAATGAGTGGTAAAATGATTAGCGATCGCACTCTCAAAGTTACTAATTTGTAGAAGTACTAAAAGATAGTGCAGATGCTTCCAGCAGATGCGGATGGTGGTGTTGCCAAAAACTCAAAATCTGTTCGCCAACCTGTTGAGGATAGAAGTAGTGAAAAAAATGATATCCTTCTGGGCATTCCCAGAGCTTATCTTCTGGCTTCAACCAATTTAACCAATCATGCAATACAGTTGAGTTGACTACCGGATCGCTCTTGCTACCACATACCATCATTGGCATAGAAACTCCACCCTTGGGTAAATAAACCAACTTAAATAAAGAGTGTGACGTGGGAGATTGTTCTAAATCTTTATCTAAGGCAGCTACTAACTTTTTAGTAGTATGAGGTGGTTGATTTCCAAAAAGACTGCGAACGCTGCTTGCCAAAACTAGCTCACGGCTGATGCTAAAAAGTTGTCGTTGAAAGTAATAGTGAGCTTGCCAATTGTTTGCAGGTTGAGCTGCTACAGCCAGTAAGGTGAGCGATCGCACTTTTTGGGGAAATCGCCGCGCAAAGGTTAAAGCGATCGCACCACCCATCCCATGACCGGCTAAATGCACGGGGCGATCGCGCCATTCTAAAAACTCATATAGCAACTCCACAGCTTGATCTATGGAACTGGCTTCATCTTTGGTTTGCTGGTATTCCCACTGGGCGACATTTATATACCTAGATAAATATTCAAGTAATGGTTTATCAAAACGCTGCAAAACAGGACTGGCACTTAACCATAAAATATCAAATGAATCAGACATAAATACCTATAACTTCTAAATTATCAACTTCAATAAAGGCGCACAGCTAGCTGTGCGCCCCAAATCTCTACAAACCAAATTCTGTCTTCAACTGAGCAACCCAAGTTTTAATTCGCTCATCTGTTAAATCGGATTGACTACCTTCATCAAGTGCTAATCCAACAAACTTGCCATTTTTCAAAGCTCTAGAATTCTCAAAGTCATATCCCTCAGTTGGCCAGTAGCCAACAGTTTTACCGCCTCGTTGGGAAATTTTTTCTTCCAGAATTCCCATTGCATCTTGGAAGTTATCGGCATAGCCATATTGGTCTCCATCACCAAAATAGGCAACCAGCTTACCACTAAAATCTATTTCATCTAGATCGGAGAAAAAGCCTTCCCAATCGCTCTGAAGTTGACCAATATCCCAAGTAGGAGAGCCAATAATCAGCAAGTCATACTCATCAAAAGTGCTACTATCCGCCTCGTAAATGGGATGTAATGTCACAATATCATCACCAAACTCATCCCGAATTTTTTCAGCATCAGATTCAGTGTTGCCAGTTTGAGTACCGTAAAACAAACCAATTTTTTTTGACATATTGACACCTGATAAATAAATAGTTGTGTGCTCTACTCAAAAGTCGCCCTGAGAGGTTGGTTAATCCAGCGTTCCCTGCCCATCAAGGCATCGACTCCAGTGTTTGAACAGCCACGCAAGTCAAAAGCCTTATCTTTTCAGAAAGTTTGCAAATAGCTGAAATACATGGCTTACTTAATGAGTATTAGTCTCAATAGCTCTGAAGATATAGTACCAGACTTATTGAGAGTCTTTTTCATTTATACCAGTAAAGTTTTGTTAAGTATTTCAGCAAAAAAACCGAAAACTAGAGGAGGCAGCAAGAATTTTCGTACCTTAATTGGTCAGAAACCTCGCACTTACGAGTCGTGATGCGTAAAGCCCCCGGAATAAACCGAGACTTGAACTTGGAAGAATTATGTGATAATGTCTTTTGGCTGATAAAAATACGGTAAATACGTCAAATTACCGTATTTTTATATTAAGAGTGAACAACGCACTCTGCAAGAGGATAGTTTAAATTAAACGGAAATTGCCCCTTATGCCAAAAGACTGGTTTGAATGGCACGATCTCTACAATAGTGAACCGAAATTGCAGCAGCGATTGCAAATTGTTCGGGAATATATTTCTCATAGTTTGGATGTATCTTTACCGGGAATCATTCGTGTAGTCAGTGTTTGCGCGGGTGATGGGAGGGATTTATTGAGAACGCTATCAAAGCACTCCCGTGCAAAAGATGTGTACGCACGACTCGTTGAACTAGACCCGAAGTTAGTTGAACGTGGAAAACTAGCTATAGAATCAGCTGGTTTGGCAAAGCAAATTGAGTATATTAATGGCGATGCAACAAATTCCTCCAACTATGCAGGAGCAGTGCCAGCAGACATTGTGATTGTGTGTGGTATATTCGGCAATCTAGCTGACGAAGCTGAACTCAATCGCTTACTTCGGAACCTAAGTTTATTAAGTAAAAAAGGTTCCTCAATCGTTTGGACTCGTGGAGACACTAAGGGTATTCGCCATTCTGATACTGTCCGCAAACTTTTGCGTGAAGCTGAATTTGAAGAAGTTAGTTTTAAACTCACTCCTACAGGAGATATGGCAGTAGGACTTCATCGTTATCTCGGTGAAGGTTCAGCTTTACCAGAGAATCAACAGTTATTCGTGTTTTCCGGCACCCCAAATAGAGCAGCACAGCCAGTTTTTCAAACCTCTGGAGAATGAATCAGACTCTTTTCTAGAAGAATTTGCTGACAGCAGTTTTCAGCTATTTAATCAAGAAAATTGATAAATAGTGCGATCGATGACGCTTGTAGAGACGCGATAAATCGCGTCTTACGATATCCTCACCAGTAGAGAAGCTTTAATTTATTTTGATTGTAATTACGCTAAGAAAAATTTAGCAGAATGTTCTCAATGATAATTTGGAACCCCCCTCAATATAATTCATAATTGTTAATTCATAGTTCGTAATTAAAGAAATTCAGTAACCTGAGTTCGAGATAAGGAAAAGGACAGGTAGTAAGCTGAAAATAACAATAAATTCAGTAACCTGTCCTATGTTTAGTTTAGATGCTTTGTTTAGTCCCGTTAATTTTTGCGTTAACGTTCTTTGTGGATTAATCGCTTATTGTCATCAACCTAATAAACCTAGTCTTCAACTAGAGTGGCTTTTACTTACTTATTTTTAACCCGAACTCAGGTTAAGTAGTTGAGTATTTTTTTATTTAGAAGTCCCTTACAGCAGTTTTGTTTTATATGAAGTACAAAGCTACAGGTTTTGAGGCAGGAACAAAGAAGTAGAAACTTTTTATCTTTGATGGGCGAATCCTGTATTTTGTACCTTATTTACTTGAAAACAGATGTAATACCATTTCACGAAATGCTTAATACAAATAATTTATCTCTAACTCTTTCTCCCTGCCCCTGTTCGGCTATGCTACCTCGGCTCCGGTTCCATCGAGCGACTTGTACTGAGCTTGTCCTGAGCTTGTCCTGAGCGTAACCGAAGGGCGTAACCGAAGGGCGCAGCCTCTCGCAGAGAAGGGCGTAGTCGAAGTAAGTCGAGATGCACGGCACAAGTCACGGCAAGCCTGCTCTCTTGCTGCTCTATTTGTATCAACCTTAAAGTGAAAAAGAATATAGAGACGAGGAGTGCTAAGTCTCTATTAGGGTTCTGTATAACGCATATTTAATTTCTGTAAATGTCTTTTTAGCTTGATGAAGTCCGCTTATGCGGACTTCGCTTGTATAGCCTAGTCATTCCCAGAAATTACGCGACTGGCACAAAGTTAAATATGTGATTAAATCAGGTTGCAGTCAGCGACTGAAAAATATTTTAAGTAATACGCATTATGGTTCTTTCGTATTATGCAGAAGTTCTAAGTGTAATATACTTTTATAGAAAAAAATTGGGTATTATCACTGAATATTTATCAGTATTTTCACTGTATTATATTCAATTAAAGAGCCAAAACAATAGATTATTAAGAAAATCTAAAGGTATGGATTAATACGTAGAATGTCGTTTAAAACATCCATTAACTCAATCAAAATTTAAGAGATACAAAGATATGTCAAATAAAGTCGCTAAGGAATTGGCTGATTTTCTGCTGCAAATAGAACAGCGATCGCAGCTTCATGCAGGCTATCCATATAATTTAAGTTGTGATTACAGTGCGATCGCTAAATTTTTCAATCTTCTGTTAAATAATGCTGGAGATCCATATATTGAACCAGATTTTGGTCTCCATTCTCGTAAGTTTGAGCAAGAAGTATTATCTTTTTTTGCCCAACTCTATAAAATTCCAGAAAATGAGTTTTGGGGTTATGTTACTGCTGGCGGAACTGAAGGTAATTTATATGGAATATTCTTAGCAAGAGAAATCTATCCCGATGGTATTCTTTACTCATCACAAGACTCTCATTACTCCATACCAAAAGCAGCAAAACTATTCCGCATTCAACATAATGTTGTTAACTCACAAATTAATGGAGAGATGAATTATGAACATTTTGAACAACTCATTAGCGAAAATCGCAATTATCCTGCGATCGTCAATTTGAATATTGGGACTACTGTCAAAGGCGCAATTGATAACTTAGACAAAGTTCTCAAAATCTTAGAACGCAATCAGATTAAAGATTACTACATTCATTGTGATGCCGCCCTTTCAGGATTAATATTACCCTTTCTAGATGGCGCTCCACAAGTTAACTTTCAAAAACCCATAGATAGTATAGCTATTTCTGCTAAATTCATTGGTTCACCCTTGCCTTGCGGTGTAGTTTTAACCAAGAAAAAATGGGTAGAAAAAGTTGAAACAGAAATTGAATATATTGGATCGTCAGATACAACAATTCTCGGATCTAGAAACGGTCATACCCCTCTGATTCTCTGGTATGCAATGAAAACAAGAGGTTATGATGGATTAGCCAAAGAAGCAAAGACTTGTATAGCTAATGCCCAATATCTTTTCCAACAACTTAAAATCAGAGAATATCCATGTATGCTCAATAAATTTTCTAATACCGTAGTGTTTCAAAAACCTTCTCAAAGGTTAATTAAAAAGTGGCAGTTAGCGATTTATGAAAATTGGGTACACATTGTAGTCATGCAAAATATCGATCGGCAAAAAATTGATACTTTTGTTAACGAACTTTTGTTAGAAGAAGGGTTGCAGGGTAACGTAGACAATTTCCAACTACAATCAGCGCGACACTAAGAATAGATTGTCAAGTGAAATTTATTGCCCAGTTTGACAAAGTGTTTCTCTAAACAGAATTTGCTCCCAAGATTTTATCTTTTTAAAAAGTTTTTTCCGCACAAATTAGCAGCAAGTAGTATTTCCACTTCTGCCTGTTCCATAGGTGGTAAGAAAAAATACCCTTGCCCATAATCACATTGTAAAGCCTTCAATTGTGCTAATTGGTCTACAGTTTCTATGCCTTCTGCTGTTACAGACATATTTAAATTATGGGCTAATGTCACAATCGCTCGAATAATTTCTAAGTTTTCTCCTCGACTACCTATACTGGTGACAAAAGAGCGGTCAATCTTAATGGTTTTGATTGGTAGGCGATGTAGATAACTCAAGGATGAATAGCCAGTTCCAAAATCATCCATGTGCATTTCAACATTCAGTGCTGTTAACTGAGAAAGCACAGTGGTAGCTAATTCAAAATTATCCATCAACAAGCTTTCAGTAATCTCCAATTTCAAACAGCATGGCTCCAGTCCAGTTTGCTGCAAAATATGTTTAACCTGTTTAAACACATCAGGTTGCGTAATTTGTTTACCAGAAAAATTTACGCTAATCGTCAGAGGTTGTGAGGTAGGAAATTGTTTATGCCATTTTTGCATTTGGTGACAGGCTTCATAAAGCACCCATTGACCAATACTAATAATCATTCCAGTTTCCTCAGCCAAAGGAATAAAATCTTGAGGGGAAATAAGTCCTCGTTCTGGATGATACCAACGTATCAGTGCCTCAAATCCAATAATTTTGCCAGTTGTTAGTGAAACAATTGGCTGGTAATCAAGACGAAATTCTTCTTGCTTGAGCAGTGCATTTCGCAGAGCAGTTTCTAACTCTAAGAGCAAAGCTGCACCCTTGTGCATTTTTGGATCAAAAACCTCATAACGTGCCTTACCAAGTGATTTGGCACAATACATTGCCACATCAGCATCGCGTAAAATCTGCGCTGCTTGTTCATAATCTGCTCTACTTAAAGCAATGCCAATACTAACATTAGTAAACACCCGATGCTCATTTAATTGAAATGGTAAAGCTAGCACCTTTTTAATTCGTTCGGCTACCTGTATTGCGGTATTGATATCCTCAATTTCCTCAATTAAAATTGTGAACTCATCTCCACCAAAACGAGCTACTATATCTCTGCCTCGCAGAACTGACTTGAGCCGATGAGAAATTGAAATCAAAAGTTGATTTCCTAGTAGATGTCCCAGGCTGTCATTAACAACTTTAAAGCGATCTAGGTCTAAGAATAGTACAGCAAATAAATAATTATTTTGCTGTTTAGACTGTTCTATTGCCTGCTGCACCCGCTCCATAAATAATTGTTGATTAGGTAATCCAGTTAGCCCATCATGAAGACTATTGTGCAGTAATTGTTCTTGTGCTTCTTGACGTTTAACAATGTCTTGTTGAAGTTGTTGATTAACTCTAATCAGTTCAATAGTGCGTTCTAAAACTAACTGCTCAAGTTGATAACGATACTGGACCAATTCTTCTTCTGCTATCTTCCGCTTAGTGATGTCACGAACAATAACAATATATTCTCGTAGCAGAGAATTAAATGGCTGGGAAATCGTCGATTCAACAATTCGCAAACCTTGGTTAATTTTCAAGCTTTGCTCACTTCTAGTAGACCATTGCTCCGGTTTGCCGCAATAGCATATTAGAAGTTGATTCAAGTTTTGCCCAAGCAACTCCTGAATACTTGTTTGAAATAATTCTTCAGCAGCGGCATTTGTCTGAGAAATTTTTCCGTCTTCATCTAATACTAAAACAGTATCTGGAACAGTATCTAGAGTAGTGATAAATAGGTTTCTTGCTTGTTTGCGTGCTTCATCAATAGCAATAATTTGTGGTAAAGTTGTCCAGCAAGCGATCGCAACCCCTGTAAAAGAAAGCGTCACTAATAAAATCGCTAGGAAAGAATTTTGAGGATGATTAGAAAGTCTATCTAAAAAATCGCGAATAACCCAACTGATTGTGGCAGTAATACAAATCAATGATACTAACACAATCACTTGTAATACTACAAAATCTGGATTATTTCTAATAGACTTAGTATCGTAACGCTGTGTCCACCAATTTGGGTGTAATGGCGCAAATCTTAAGCGACGTAGCACTAAATCTCCACTCATCAAAATAATGGGTAATAATAATCCCACTAAGAAATCTCTCCAGTTCCAAGCTAAACCTCCCACTATTAGAACTACCGTCTCTACCAAGAAAAAACTAAGTGACCACCAAGGCCATAACACGTATGCTTTGCTACGACATATCCATAATCCCAGATGTAGACCCATAATAGACATGAGATAACAGGTGCCTGCTACTGTGACAAGTTGAGATATATTTCCCAAATTTAGACAAAGCAAACTGAGTAGAAAGGTAACTAAAATAGCAGGTACAAGGACACCTTGACGGGAAACTAATGCAAATATAGGAGAAAGCTGTCTGTCTAAGGCAAGCTGGTATAATATCCGAGGAGAGTTAGAAACTGCTGTAGCAGAACTTAGAAGGCAAGATATAGTAATTAGAAGTGTTACTAGAAAGGGGGCAAATTCACCCCAAAAAGGCTTAGAAGCTGCTACTAGATTTAAGAACGCATCGTCACCTATTCTGGGATTGGGAGCCGAACACATTAATACCCAAGAACCACCTAGAAACACCGGAGGAATTAACCAAGCAGCTACGGTTAAAAACTTTAAAGTTTTATATGGATGGCGACTATCAGCAACAAAAGAAGAAGTGGTTTCACAAGCGTAAATTGAATAGCTAGCTAGAAAAAACCATTTTGCCCATTCTTGAAAGCTCAGGCTATGTGTGCTAGTTGGGAGAAATTGAAAACTAGGAGATGAGAAGGCTAACCATAATACGCCTTGAACACAAAACAATAACAGTAATAAAATCGCTGGGAATACAAAAAATAAATGTAGAAGCGCCAAAGCACGGGTGCCACTGAAGGCTAAAATAAATGGAATCGCTGTAAATAAGACTTTTAAGAAAGTTTCTGGACAAGAAATACCTAATGTTTCAAAATTGACTTTAATTAGGTTGGTGAGAATAATTGCATACAGTGCTGGTGCTGCTGCCCAGCTAAAAAAGTATCCTAATGCTACGTAACGCCCTAAGGCAGGGAAGTTCTTTAATAGCCTTGTGGTATAGTTTGGTGTTCCTCCAGCAACATCTGACCAATGCCTACCTAGACTTTGTACCTGCAAGTTAAGCAAAAAGGAAATAATCGTGCCAAAAAACCAAACTAAGATAGCTTTCGGCCCTAACGCTGCATGAATGATTGGGGCAGTACCAATCCATCCAACATGACCAGTTAATCCAAAGCCCCAGGTTTCGAGATAACTTAGAGTCCGTGGTAGGCGCATTAGCAAATGCTGATTGTTGTCCGCCCGTGCAGAATCGTTACTAACCATTATTTCTTAGTGAGATTTACTGATTTTTTCACTCAATAGCTGAATCTCACCGATTATAGCTTCCGTATAACTGCTGAACTTTAGAAAAGGATAACTCATTTGTCACTGAATTGGGAATTTTAGATTTTAGATTTTAGATTTTAGATTTACTCCATACCTAAAGTATTTTTCTTCAAGAAAGAATTTTAACTTTGGGATTTGAGATTTGTTCCACGTAGCTTGTTTATTGAGGAGTAAATAGAAATTCTCTTTCTTCAGACCTTTGTGAAAATGGAAAGGTTCAGATTTCCGACCTAATTTAATAGACAGCTCCAGAAATTAATTATTTATTGCCTCAAATCCTTGTCAAGACGTAGCACTGCTACGTCTTGACATTCATATCTCTAATTTCATAAATCAGAAATCATGTTGTTCATCAATGATTAACTGGAGCTATAGCTTTTGCAACAACTCCTGAGTTAATTGCAAGAAAGCTTTTGAACCTGCTGATTGAGGAGCATTTAAAACAGCTGGCATAAAACTATCAACAGCTTTAGCAACATTGACATCAACCGGTATTTGTACCTTACAAATTTTATCGACACCAAAATCTTCGACAACGCGGTGCATTACTTGTTTATAGTATCTACCAGTGAGCAGGTTAGCGCTGGACATACTAAATACAATTCCCAGCATTTTTATATCTATCTTAGTTTCATGTCCGTGACTGTCTTTTAATTGGGCAATCCGTCTTTCTAGCAATTGAATACCCACTACAGATAATGGTTCGGGTTTAGCAGGAAGTATGTAGAAATCGCTGGCGGCTAAAGCACTACGAGTCAAGAGATTATAGCCAGGGGCGCAATCGAGAAGGATAAAATCATATTCTTGACGTACTGGTTTTAAGATGTTATTAATTAAGACCCTTTCAAAGCGATTCCAAATAGTTTCAAAGTCCTGTTCGCCTAAAGCAGTTGCTTGCTGATGCAGCATTTCTGAAACAACAAATTCATCATATAAATCGATATCTCCTGGTAATAAATCTAGTCCAGGAAGATTACAAACCTGGGATTGAACAATATCCTGAATTGTGAATTTTGCTTGTGGATCTGGATTGATAACTTCGTCTATCAGATACCTAAATGTCTTACTTTGTTTACGAAGCTTGGCAAAATCTAAAGGCGACATCAAACTGAGTGTGGCGCTAATTTGGCTGTCTAAATCAAGAACCAGCACCCGCTTGCCATAATTTTTAGCTAAACAGGTAGCTAAGTTGACCGTGAGGGTGGTTTTACCTACACCACCTTTCATATTGGCAGTAGCAATTACATATCCCATTGATTGAGTCCTCTATTGACGCATTCCCATCTACTAGTCTGTCAAGAAATAATTGAGGGTGTGGATTGTTGGTAGTTAGCGCTAAAGCACAAACTACGAACCGAGCAAATCAAACTTGACAGACTACTAGGTAGCGTACACCCCTGCTGATATCTTAAATCTTCCATTAAATTTAATATTTTTGGAAATTCAAAATATTGATTTCAGCGATGTTTACTCGATTGAGGCAGCAAAATGTAGTTGGGTTTTTACCTGGAATTGTTTTACCAGAATCCTTTGCTCCATAATGACAATGTTTGGCTTAATGCCGTAAAGCGATCGCTCTTATCAAAGCAATTATAGAGGTATTGACAAATACAGTAGCCCTAAATCAATTGTGAGAAAATAATAGTGTTGTGAATATCACTAAGTATTGGGTGCAAAATGTGGATGCATTTGCTAATTGAATTGAACGAAGCGGATTGATAATTTCGTGAAATCAAAGGCGCATTTACACACAAACTTATAAGGTAATTAAAATGACTTACGATTCAGAAGATGTAGAACAAATCCTGCAAAAAGCACTCAGTCGTAAAGACAAAGGTGAATTTTCACGAGAACAGCTTTTAGAAATGGCATCTGAGTTAGGTATTTCTTCTAACATTTTGGAAGCAACTGAACAAAAGTGGTTGGCTCAACAAGAAGAGGAACGTTTACGACACAGATTTAATACTTTCCGACGCAGAGCCTTTTGGACACACTTTGTTTCTTTCCTAGCAGTGAATTTATTCCTCATTCTCTTAAATTTAATCACTAGTCCTAGTTATTTTTGGGCTATTTTTCCAATATTAGGATGGGGGTTAGGATTATTTTTTCATTGGTGGAGTGTTTATCAGAGTAAATCAGAGGATTACGAAATCGCTTTTCAAAAATGGCGTACACAAATTTAACTTCTTCTTTAACGATCGATCTTAGATATTCAGCGATCGCTGTTGTCTAAATTTGTGCCTCCTTCTAGATAAAATCTTCCCATAAACTACTCACATTCACTGCCAGGGGTGAGTGTGAGCTTTGTAATTTATAGGGAATTGCCTATAACATCGCAAATTAGGTAAATTTGGGCAACCTTAAACTTGAGGAGTTGTATAATCACGACCTTCGATCCTTATCCTTGTGCTTGCCAATTTGCCAAAATAGAGCTGTAGGCTAGAATAACTACGCTTTAAGAAGCTTGATTGCCTAAACTCAGGAGCAAGGGTCGGCTGGTTAATAAGATAAAAGGAAGAGAGTATGGACAACAACAACTGGTTGCAACAGCTAATGATGGTAGGCCTTGGTACAACGTCTATAGTCGCAGAAAAACTGCGGCAAGTCAGCGATGATTTAGTCAAAGACGGTAAGCTCAATCCTGAGCAAGCCAAGGCGGTAATAGATGATATTGCCCAACAGTTAAAGTCGGAACAGGGAAACTTCGATGTGCAAATGCAACGGCAAATGCGAAATATGATGCAGGATTTGGGGGTGGCTCGCCAGTCAGAAGTGGACGAGTTGAGGGGTAGAATTGACCGTTTAGAGCGGCAATTGCGCGATTTAGAAAATAAGCTTTGGCGTTAGAATGTCCTTTGTGATTTAAACTAAATGTGTCCTGTTGGTAATCTTTTTGCCAGGATACCTAAGTAAGGAGAACTGATTTTGAAACCAATTTTCCTCAGCGTGGCCTTCATGCTGGTGTGTGTTGTGCTTTTGGTTGTAGGACAAGTAAGCAGTAAACAGAATACTGCCATTGCTGCCGAGTTAACCCAAACGCCGCCAGTATCCACAACTGTAACTGAAAACAATATCTTAATTGCGAGTAATACTATGTCTGATGCTAATGCCGTAACCACTCCCTCTGGATTAAAGTATGTGGAGTTAAAAGAGGGGACTGGGGCGACTCCTAAACCGGGACAAACGGTTGAAGTTCACTATGTCGGCACTCTAGAAGATGGTACTCAGTTTGATAGTTCGCGCGATCGCGGTCAACCCTTCAGCTTTAAAATCGGTGCTGGACAGGTAATCAAAGGTTGGGATGAAGGACTTAGCACCATGAAAGTAGGTGGCCTTCGTAAGTTAATCATCCCATCTGAATTAGGCTATGGCGCTCGTGGTGCTGGTGGCGTGATTCCACCCAATGCAACTCTAGTTTTTGAAGTGGAATTGCTGGGAGTTAAGTAGGGATTAGGGACTGGGGATTGGGTACTGGGGACAAGGGGGAATTATTAAAATAAGTTTCTATTCTCTCTGTTCTGAATGCCCAATGCCCTATCAGATAAATTAGGTATTTAAGAGGATAGATGGGGCAGAAGTATAGCTAGAAAATATGAGAAAAAGTATCTGTAACTTTGATCGGATTGCCGCGACTATACCAACAATCTAAAAGTCAAACTGATACGTCCGAATGTTTCTGGTTGCTTAAGAATTCCATGCTTCCAGTATTGCTGCGTCTTTTGAGGCATAAAAAGTAGAGAACCACTTTTGAGTAAGTAACTATGTTCAATGCTTTTGTCTTGTTTATTCTGAAATGTAATTATTCTTTCAGCCCCTAACGAAATAATAGAGATACCAGTATCGTCCATTAGTTCATCAATTGAGTCGGAGTGAAATCCCATTGTTGAGTTACCATTTGTGTAGTAATTGACTAAACAATTGTTTGGTCGAAACCCAAAGTTTTTTTCAAGCCTATCAATAATAGGAAGTAACTCATTCAGCATCGGGCATGAGTCGTAAGAAATGTTTGAGTAATTATATGGTGAACCAAAGCTAGCTGTTTTTCGTGCCCGTATACGCTCATCCCAGTTAATTATGGATATAAGACTATCAAATAGAGAATGACTATTTGGCAAAAATACATCATTAATGAGTAAATCAGGCTCATTCATTGCTCAAATAATTACTTGGTCTGACTAAATTTTTAAATTTTGAAACTTTGTAAATTGTGGATTAAACAAAAGTTTTGCAGTACCTGTAGGGCCGTTGCGATGTTTAGCTATAATTACTTCTGCAATGCCGCGATCGGGAGTATCGGGAGAGTAATATTCATCACGGTACAACATTATTACTAAATCCGCGTCCTGTTCAATCGAACCCGATTCTCTCAAATCTGACAACATCGGACGCTTATTAGTACGTGCTTCCACCCCTCGACTCAACTGAGATAAAGCAATAACTGGTACAGATAATTCCCGCGCTAAACCTTTGAGTTGACGCGTAATTTTTGATAATTCTTGTACGCGATTATCGCCTGCTCCTTCCATCAATTGCAAGTAATCTATTACAATTAATCCTAATTCAGTTCCAACTTCCGCTTGCAGTCTTCTTGCCTGACTACGCATTTGTGTAACTGTAATATTCGGCGTGTCGTCAATATAAATTGGCATATCCGAAAGGATACCAATAGCGCGGCTTAAAGGTTCCCACTGCGTTTGACTCAGGCGACCAGTTCGCAAATAACTACTTTCAATTTGCGCTTCACTAGCTAATAAACGTTGCGTCAGTTGCTCTTTTGACATTTCTAAGCTGAAAAAAGCAACTGGTAATTTATAAGAAGCGGCGATATTATGAGCAAGGTTTAAGCAAAAGGCCGTTTTTCCCATTGATGGCCTGCCAGCAACAATAATCAAATCAGAACGCTGAAAGCCGCTGGTCATGGCATCTAAATCGTAAAATCCGCAGGGAATTCCAGGTAAGGCGATGCCTTGGTTTCTATCTTCAATATCCTGGAAATTATTAATTAGAGTATCAGAAATGTGAACTAAACCCGATTGGGGACGTTCTTGAGTAACGCCGAATACTTTCTGTTCTGCCCGATCTAAAACCTGTGGTAACTCGGTTTCTGTCTCGTAACCAAGATGTACAATTTCATTCCCAGCTTTAATTAACTGTCGCCGCAGGTATTTGTCCATGACTAACCCTGCTAAGGCATCGATGTTCACGGCTGACACTGTGCGGTCTACCAGAGTTGCTAATTTATTTCTCCCACCAATGCGGGCAAGCATTTCATTGTCAGTCAGCCAACTTGTTACTGAGAGCAAGTCTGTGGCTTTACCTTGGGTGTGGAGCCTCACAGCGGCTTGATAAATATCTTTGTGAGCGCTAATGTAGAAAGCTTCAGGAAGAAGGCGATCGCTAACTCGACTAATCGCTTCTGGATCTAGCAAGATACCCCCCAAAATCGCTTCTTCCGCCTCAATATTTTGTGGTGGGAGGCGTAGCTTACCGCCATAGGCATCGCTATCATCGCCTTGAAAACTCAATTCTTCAGCCATAAACGATTTTAGTTTTGAAGATTTTGCTACAGACGCGATTAATCGCGTCTGTGTAGGATTAGAGACGCGATTAATCGCGTCTGTACAAGAGTTAGGAGTTATTCACTTTTACTTACCTTGCTCCCTCATCCTCATCCCCTACATCTTTACGTCCCTTTGTCCCTCTGCTGAGTTAGCTAGCGACTACTTGAATATCGACTTGCGCCGCTACTTCCGAATGCAGCTTAATTTCGGCTTGATAAGTACCAAGGTGGTTAATATCGGGGATGGTAATTCCACGCCGATCGATTTCCTGACCGGTGGCTGCCTTAATTGCATCTACAACATCTTGGGTGGTGATAGTACCGAAAATTGCTTCGTTTTCACCAACTGGCTTGGCAATTGTCAAGCTGCCAACTTTTTCTAAAGATTCTTTTTGCTCAAGAGCTTGTTGTCTGAGTTCTAATTGCCGTTGACGCTCTTGTTCGCGACGGCGTTCTACTTGCTTGAGAATACCAGGAGTGGCATTGGTTGCCAATTTCTGGGGAATCAGATAGTTACGAGCGTAGCCAGGAGCTACTTCCACTAAATCGCCAGATTTTCCCAGCTTGCTGATATCCTGATTTAAAACTAACTGCACGCGTTTCGCCATCGTTTTTCGTTTTTCCTGTAAAATCTGATTAATTTGGGTGGGTTTGAGCAGCATAGCTCACTAAAACAGTGCTGTTAGCTGTAGCGGGGCGTTGAGCCAGTGCTGTTAGCTGTAGCAGGGCGTTGAGCTAGTGCTGAGTAAAGAGTCCTGAATAACGAGTGTTTTTTCAGAACTTAGAACTCCTGAAATGAGTATATTTTCCCAAGTAGCTTTGCCCATACCTTAAAGCTTACAGATCCTAGCGAAAGGAAGGGTGCGATCGCAACTATTAGCGCTAGAAAGTTGGAGGAGCAGGGGAGCAGGGGAGCAGGGGAGCAGGGGAGCAGGGGAGCAGCACTTCTCTACGAGACGCTACGCGTAGCTTGCTTCCACGAAGTGGTACGGCTACGCTCAGTGACCAAGGGAGCAGGGGAGAATAATCAATGCCCAATGCCCAATATCTAAAAGTTATTTTTCATTTCCCGTATCCGCGCAAAGGTTTGCACTCCATCACTACCTTTAACGGTTGATTGTAATGATGGCTGATCCCAACGTAAAAAGGGATTGGTTCGCTTCTCCATTCCCAGCAATGAGGGTATGGTAGCTTCTCCTCGACTACGAAAAGTTTTCACTTCATTGAAGCGTTTTTGTAAGTCGGCATTGTCGCCATCCACAGTAAGGGCAAATTGCAGATTTCCTAAAGTGTATTCGTGGGCACACCAGATACGTGTATCATCTGGTAAAGAGCGCAGTTTGCTTAAAGAATCAACCATTTGAGTTGGTGTTCCTTCAAATAAGCGACCGCAACCGCCAGAAAATAAGGTATCGCCGCAAAATAAATCGCCTGTCTCACCAGCTTTTTCGGGGGGAAAGTAGTAAGCGATGTGAGCGCGAGTATGTCCGGGAACAAAAATAACTTCAGCTATGCGATCTGCAAACTGGACGCGATCGCCTTGTTCCAAAAACACCTGCTGTCCGGGAATTCGCCCGCGATCTTCGACGCCACCGTAGACTGTTAGTTGCGGGAAGTGTTCTATTAATTGCTGATTGCCACCTACATGGTCATTGTGGTGGTGTGTGTTGAAAATCGCTACCAACTCAACTTTTAACTGTGCAAGTTGCTTTAGTACTGGTTCAGCCTCTGCTGGATCGACAACCGCAGCAATTTGTTGCTGGCGATCTACTAGCAAAAATATGTAATTATCTGAGAGTGCCTCAAGCCTGATTACTTGCATTAATATCTCCCTTTCAAGTAAGTACTTTGGAATTTATCAGCAATCTTAAATATCTCAGTGAGAAAAGGTTGAGAAAGTCCATAAATACTATGATAGTACACAACCGTAATAATACTTAAAAATATGATAAGTAACTATAAATTATGATTTGGGTATATCAGTAAAATTTCTCTGGGAAGAAGTGTAAAAGCTAAGTTAGATTTATTCTGTTCTTTTTGTCCTAAATTGTCTTTTTTACTCAAAAACACCAAATCAGTCATCGAAAATTTTTTATTTGTACATACTAACTATTAATACGGATAATACGGAATCTTATAGATTCACTTTGGGTTCTTTATAAAAGATAGATGTTAATAACGATTAAATAGAGCAATCGATTGTGGTAAAAAAAGATGAGTTTTCCAATTTTTTCTTTGCAGGTTCATAAATGAAGCTAATCCATACAACTAGCTGGTATTTTCCAGATACATCAGCCGGTGCCGAAGTATACTTAGATTCACTACTGCATGGCTTACGAGTACATGGACTAGAAAGTATTGTTGCTGCTCCTAAACAAGGTACAGAAGAAGATAGCTATGAATACAATGGCATCTCAGTTTATCGTTATCCTGTTTTCCCTAACCCCAGCAAGATACAGGTACACAAGCAGCTACCCCACGGCGGCTTTGAAACTTTTACTAATTGGCTAGAAAACAATCGAGCCGATGTATACCATCAACATTCATGGCGATTTGACTGCGGTTTACATCATCTGGCTCTCGCCCGCCAGTTAGGGATGGCTACTGTAGTCACCGTCCACATACCTGAGCCTATATGTCTGCGTGGTACGATGATGCGCTGGGGTGAAGAACCTTGCAATGGGCTGATTGACTCTGTTAATTGTAGTCAATGTTTGGGAGTAGCAAAGCAAGTATCGCCTTGGATGCTCAAGGCTTTAGGTCAAGTTCCCTTAGATGTTGGCATAGCAGCAGAAACAAAATTACTTACCTCTAAAAGTTTCAAGCTGCGTCTACTTGGTAAAACTCTTGGTATTCCTACCCTAGTGTCTCAACATAGACGCAATTTGATGCAACTAGCAAAACTAGCCGATCGCATTGTTGTAACGAGTAATTGGCAATACAATGCTTTTGTTGCAAACAATGTTCCTGCCGAAAAACTTACTGTCTCTCGACAAGGTGTTGCTAACACTTTCAAACGTGAAGTAATACCAAATAAACTACAAAACTCTACATTAAAAATCGGCTTTTTAGGCCGCTGGCAAGAAACTAAAGGGGTACAAGTTTTAGTAGAAGCGGTACATAGTCTACCGAACGATCTACCTGTAGAGTTAATTCTTCATGCTACTCATCCGGGAAAATACGGTGCTGCCAATCGGGAAAAAGTTATGGCGATCGCTGCTCGCGATCGCCGGATTCGGATTGCTGAACCACTTTCACGCGAAGCAGTACCAGATGCATTAGCAGGTTTCGATATACTAGCAATACCGTCGCAGTGGTTAGAAACTGGCCCCATAGTTGCTTTAGAAGCGCAAGCTATGGGCATTCCCGTACTTGGTTCAAATTTAGGAGGGATTGCTGAGTTAGTCCGTCACGGCATTGATGGTTGGTTGGTTCCAGCCAAAGATGTCCAAGCATGGGCTGAAGCGATCGCAACTTTAGCCAAAGACGCCGATTTACTAGCTAAATTACGTCAAGGTATCCAGCCAGTACGTACAATGGATACTGTTGCCTCAGAGATGTTAGCACTTTACCATGAAATCTTAAAAATTCCTCAGAAAAATTTTGTATCTTGATGGATTGACACCTAATTTCTTTAGTTGCTTCAACTCCGACAAAACAAATTAAATTAATATTTGATTTGCAGATTTAGCAACAGCTGACAAATCCTGGGAAAATTAAATAAAAATAAGTATAAAAATAGTGAGAAAATTTTCTAAAATATCCTTATTGGTTTCAGATTTATCAAGTGCAGCGATTCTGCGTGCATACTTGATAGCAAAAGCTCTCAATCAGTTAGGATATGAAGTTGAAATTATGGGTTTTTTATTTGGAAAGAACTTCTATTTAAATTTACCATCTGAATTCAACGTTTATAACTTACCAGGCAAAGACTTTCCAGAGTTTTTTGGAGAAATTCAAAAATTTTTACCAAAAATAAATGGCGATATAATTTATGCTATCAAACCACAAATAGCAAGTTTTGGAGTTGGACTATTAAGGAAAATATTCACTAGAAAGCCATTAATTTTAGACATAGATGATTGGGAACTCAGCTGGCATGGCGGTGATAACTGGCATTATCATCCTACACCCAAAGAATTAGCTAGGGACTTATTGAAACCACAGGGCGCACTCAAAAATCCTCATCATACTTTATATGTGAAATGGATGGAAGATTTGGTAAGTCACGCTGATGCTGTGACAGTGCATACTAAATTCTTGCAGCAGCGTTTTGGTGGTACATTTGTTCCGAATGGCAAAGATGTTTCCTTATTCGATCCCGCTAAATATGATGCTGAGTCCAGTAGAAATCGTTATGGTTTATCTGAATATCGGATTTTAATGTTTCCCGGTGCGCCAAGACCTTATAAAGGTTTAGAAGATGTTCTCATCGCGCTCGATAAACTTAATCAACCAGACTTGAGACTAGTAATTGTAGGTGGTAGTCCTTATGATGATTATGATAAACAACTTCAACAAAAGTGGGGACGTTGGATTATCAAATTACCTAAGTATCCAGCCGACGTTATGCCTGACTTGGTAGCAGCTGCTCACATTGTAGTTGTTCCTCAGCGAGATACTCCAGAAACTCGCGCTCAATTTCCCTTGAAGTTGACAGATGGGATGGCAATGGCTAAACCTGTATTATCAACACGTGTTGGAGATATTCCTCAACTTTTAGGTGATACTGGTTATTTAGTCGAGCCTGGTTGTCCTGAGCAAATTGCTGAACAAATTCAATTGATTTTTCAGAATTTAGAGTCAGCAAGCCAGAAAGGTATCAAGGCAAGAGAAAGATGTGTAGAACACTATAGCATCGAGGCTATGGCTTCTACGCTCAAGTCAGTAATTGCTCAGTTGTGAATAATATTAATAATTAAGTTAAATTGGCATAAAAATACCCAATGTCTACCAGAAAACTAATACTAAGATTCGCCAAACCCTATCCAGGTTTAATTGTCCTAACAATGCTGTTGGGATTTTCTGGTGCTTTATTTAATGGTGTCGGTGTGACTTTGATTGTGCCAGTAATTTTGAGAATTGTTGGACAACCAGTAGATTTAACTGGTTTTCCTCCGATTCTGAAAGCTGTGATGTTCCCATTTGATAATCTTCCCGAAAATTATCGGAATTTGGGAATGGCTGGAACAATTATATTTATAATTTTATTAAAAAACTTATCTAGTTATTTTAGTATTTTAACATCGAGTATTTTCACTCGGAGATTAAATGCGGATATTCGCGAAGCTAGCTTAGAGTTATTGCTAGATATTGATATAGACTATTATTCAAAAACGAAAGTAGGCGATATTATTAATCGCCTTGGTTCGGAAACTGCCCGTACTTCTAGCGCTATCGGGAGTATTATCAATTTAATTATTTTAATAATTACAATTTTAGTTTTCGTTGGTTTATTATTAGCAATTTCTTGGCAGCTAACAATCGCAGCAACAATTTTATTGGGTTTTATAACATTAATCAATCAATACACAATTAGTAGAGCGAAAAAATTTGGTCAACAACTATCAGAAATGTCTACATCTTATTCCATCAGTGTTTTAGAAACATTGAATGGAATTCGTTTGGTAAAGTCAACTGCTAATGAAGACAGAGAATATCAAAAGATTACAAAATTAATTCGCGATCGCGAAAAAGCAGATTTTCAATCTCAGGTAAACTCACAAGCGATCGGGCCGATAAGTGAGGTAATGGGAGTAGTAGCCTTACTTCTAATTGTATTCTTGAGTAAAACTTTTTTTGCCAACCAGGTTTCTTTCATTTCAACAGTATTGCTGACATATTTATTAGTATTACTGCGACTGCTGCCTTTGGTCTCTCAGTTAAATAGTCTTCGTAGTAGCTTTGCCAATAGTGCTACTAGCGTAGAAATAGTGAGTGATTTTTTAAGTCGCGATCGCAAGCCGTTTATGAAAAACGGTAATATTATATACACAGAATTAAAAGAAGGAATACGTTTCAATTCACTTACCTTTGCCTACCCTAGTCATGAAAAGTTAGTACTGAAAGATGTAAGTTTATTTTTACCCCGTGCTACAACTCTCGCTTTGGTAGGTGGTTCTGGTGCTGGTAAATCCACCTTGGCTGACCTCTTACCCAGATTTTACGATCCGACATCTGGCAGTATCTCTATCGATGGCACAGACCTGCGTGATTTTGATATCAAATCTCTCAGAACACACATGGGAATTGTCAGTCAAGATACATTTCTCTTTAATGACTCGGTGCGAAATAACATTGCTTATGGAAGACCTGAAGCTACAGAAGATGAAATTATCTCAGCAGCCAAACGAGCAAATGCTTATGAATTTATTGATAAATTACCTCAAGGATTAGACAGCCAAATTGGCGATCGCGGCGTCATGTTATCTGGTGGACAAAGGCAAAGATTAGCGATCGCTCGCGCCCTGCTGCAAAATCCAGAAATTTTGATTTTAGATGAAGCCACCAGCGCTTTAGATACCGTTTCCGAACGCTTAGTACAAGCTGCACTCGACGATCTGAGTCGCGATCGCACAACCCTGGTAATTGCTCACCGCCTTTCCACAGTCCAAAAAGCCGATCAAATTGCCGTTTTAGATCAAGGACAGGTGGTAGAAGTGGGAACCCATGAAACACTTTTACAAAAAGGTGGTTACTACTCGCGCCTCTACTCAATGCAATTTGCCGATCAGACTGAAGTTTCCACCAAAACTAATCCTAGCTTTAACCGCATTTCTCACGAACTGCGTACAAGGCTTAATTCAATGATTGGTTTTTTAGGACTATTAGTTGACGATTTAGTAGACAATTCCCAAGAGCGCCAGGAATTAATTGACCAATCATACAACTCAGCTTTAAGAGTTCTCAATGCCATCGATCTCTTCAGCGATGTAGTTAACCTGAAAATTAACTGGCAGTTATCGTCAGATATAGACCAAAATCAAGATGAACATAACCAGTATCAAAACTTTAGTCATATCTCAGATGAGTTTCGCACGCGTCTCTATCCTCTGATTAGCTCTCTGCACTTGCTAGTCGATAAATTAGAATCCGAACCCCAAAAACAAAATCTATTAATTGCAGAATCTTATCAATCTGCTATTTACCTATTAGATATATTAAAACTTTTTGAAAATAAAATTTAATTTTAGTTAATGTCAGGAACAAAAATACTTATACCACAATCTTTAAAAACCTATCATCCCCAAAAAAAATGATAAATTCTTCAAAGAAAAATCAATATATTTTTTACACAGGAGAGCTATCATTAAAGCCGGATACAGCCCACGAAATTCATGATGTTCTTTGTGCCAACGCCGCAGCTAACTTAGGCTACTCATCAGTTTTAATTTATCAAGATAAAAAAAATTCTTCTATTAATCTACTATCGTTAATTTATCCTTATCAACCCAAAAAACCTGGAAGAGAATTTATCGAATTTTACGATGTGCAAGAAAAGCTCAAAGTTGCAGCATTGCCAATGCCTTGGCCTATCGATCGAATCGGTGGTAAATTTACTAACTCCAGTACAGTAGTAACCAAATATTATTTACCAGTTCATATCCTACCTCATACTAAAGTTGTCCATACGCGAGATTGGAACTTTGTGAAAGCCGCAGTCAAAAATAAAGTTCCTACAATCTATGAACGTCACTACTTTCAAGACCGAAAATTTGAGCAAGACATCATCCACAGTCCCTATTTTAAAATAGCCATAACTCAGTCAGAACCGATCCGGCAAAGCCTAATAGAAAATGGAATGCCACCGGAAAAAGTAGTTTGGCTACATAACGGATTCAATCAATCATTTTCAATCAGACAGCCCCAAGAAGCCGAAAGGTGGCGGCAAGAATTGCTTATAAATGGACGTAAGCATTTAGCTGTCTATTCAGGCGCTTTGTATCCTTTCAAAGGAGTCGATCTCTTAATTGATTCTGCTAAAGAATTGCCAGAAATTCAGTTTATCATCACAGGAGGAACAGAAGCACAAGTACAAGCATATCAACAAATAGCCAGAGATAAAAATGTCGAAAACGTTAAATTCTTAGGCTGGATACTTCCACGAGAACGATTAGTCAGCTTGTTTCAAGCAGCTGATATTTTGGTTCATCCTCACTGCGCTGGAAAATCAGCAGATTTCACGAATCCAGTTAAGTTTTTTCAGTACATGGCTGCTGGCACTCCTATAGTTGCAACTGAGATTCCACCTTTAATGGAATTCAAAACATCGCCTTTGATTGCCAGTTGGTGTACACCAGATAACCCGCATAAACTTGCCCAATCTATTCAACATACTTTAGAAACTTATCCGAGAAAAATAGAGGGTTATGCAGCTAGTATAGATTTTGCCCAGCAATTTTCTTGGGAGAATAGAATTACCAAAATATTAAGCTATGTAGAAGAAGATCGGCGTCCACCAATTTTAGGGTAACGGTACAAAAATAAGCGAATAAATACGATTTATGACTATTAAAACTGTTGGCATGATTAGCAGCTATTCAGGTCTTGCTAAAAACAAAGATTGGTTATGGCAACAAACTCCGCACTACTTTGGTGTTTGGAAGAATATGCAAATGTTGAAAATGGCACAAAAGCCAGATTTTATGTTGCTATATCAATTTGATTTTCCCCAAGCACCGCCGCAAAAATCTTGGTTAGATAATTTTCGCAAACAGCAGCAAAAACCAGTAGTAAATGTTGAATCTCTACTGCGTGGTGTCAACAAAGAGCGAATTATTTATTTGCTCAGAGAACCGCCTTTAGATGAGGTTGTAAAAATAACTAATCATAATTATCAAGAAGCCCAGAAGTATTGCGGCTACGTTTCTGGCCCCGATGATTTTGCTCCCATTCCTGACTATATGCCTGCTATTTGGTATCACTCAAATTCATTTCAAGATTTAAATGAAATGCCACCGCCCCCAAAAGTTGCCCCATGTAGTTGGATTACTTCGGGAATTAGCCGCACAGCCAACCATCGCCAGCGTTTAGATTTTTTACAATCTTTGCAATCTAGTGGGATGAAATTTGATTTGTATGGGCGTAACTTACCAGAATGGGCGAACAGTTCAGGAGAACTAGGTAACAAATGGTATGGCATGGCACCATACTATTACAATTTGGCAATTGAAAACTATGCTGATAATAATTGGTATGTGAGTGAGAAACTTTGGGATAGTTTACTTGCTTGGTGTTTACCAATTTACTATGGTGGTCCGGCTGCTGATAAGTTATTGCCACCGGGTAGTTTTTTGCGGTTGCCCAGTTTAGATGAAAAAGGCATTGCTTACATCCAAGAAGTGACAGCTACACCTGATGCTTGGTATGCTGCCAAAGATGCGATCGCAGAAGCACGTCAAATCATTTTACACAAATTAAACTTGCTTAACTGGTTATCAAACTTTGTCGATCAACACTCATAAATTATGAATGGTATTTGTACCCTTGGCAATGATTATGTTTTCGATCAACTGGTGGCTTTGCTCAACAGTATTGATGTTATCTTAGGGCCAGAAACTCCCGTTTGTATCTATCCTTTCGACGATCGCACACAACGGATTGCTGACGAAATAGCTAAACGCCCTAATGTGTTTCTTTACGACGATCGAGAATCAATCGACCGCTGGGATCAATTTATGCTGGCAGCAGCCCCAGAACGATTGAATCGGAGTAAATCTCGTCTTTATGGCGCTCACCGTCGTTTTTGCGCTTTTGATGGGCCATTCGATAAGTTTATCTATTTAGATGCAGACACCTTGGTGATGAACTCACTCGCAGGAGTGTTTGAAAAGCTAGATAGTTATGATTTTGTGGTCTACGATTTCCAATTTACAGACGTTAGTAAAATATATAATGTTAATTCTCCCAAATTACTAAAAGTTTTTGAGCAAAAACGCATTGATTCTGAAATATTTTGCTCAGGATTTTATGGCGCAAAACAAGGGCTATTTGACTCAGAAAAAAGAGATTGGCTAATATCACATTTACAAAATGGCGAGTCAGAAATTTTGTATGGCGGTGCTGGCGAACAACCATTAATCAACTACATGGTAATGAGGTCTAATCTTTCTATTTATAACTTTGCTCGCCAACTACCAGATAATCAAAAAACAGGATGTTCTGCTAGCTCCAAACACTTCGAGGAACGAGAACATCTTCTTTACGATCGCGGTAATCAACTAACTTATCTCCATTACATTGGGATTCCTCCTAATATCAATCAAGCAGTCTGTGCTGGAGAAAATATTCAGTTTCCCTATCGAGATTTATTTCTCCATTATCGTTACTTACACGAACCAGAAAAGCGTCCAGTCTTTAACAATCCTCCGAAAAATTATAATGACGCTCCAGCACCAAATTTACTTACCAGAGCTTTGCAAAAACTTAAGTTAATTAACCAAGGATAATTTATGAGTAGGGGCATTTATATAGTTGCCAATGACCGCGTTATCGATAATGCTATTGCTTTACTCAATAGCATTCGTTACTATGACCCAGAAGTTACCATTTATCTCATACCTTTTAATGACAATTATCACAAGGTAGCAGAACAGCTTGCTACCTTACACAACGTCCAAATTTTCCCAGATTTAGAACTTATTGAAACATTTACCAAACGCATTGGAGAAATTTTTGACCGAGATTTCCTCGCCTTACCTAACAAAATGCGTAAATTGGTGGCGTGGTTTGGGCCTTTAGATGAATTTATTTATATTGATACGGATATTGTCGTTTTTGAAAAAATTGCTGACAATTTAGACAAACTTTCAGAAGTCGATTTCTTCTGCTGTGATTACCATCATGCTAATGAAAAGCTGCGAAATATTTTTTCCCCATTTGTGAAAGAACGGCACATTTTTTCCGATGCCCAACTTCAAGATGTTTTCAACAGTGGTTTTTGGGCTTCGAGAAAAGGAGTTATTACCGAACAACAAATGGATGAAGCTTTGCGCGAGTGTGCAGCACATCGCGAATATTTCGATTTTTCTGAAGGAGTTACAGACCAACCAATTTTAAATTATCTTGTTCTCAAACTAATTTCTAAACGTGGAAATCTCGTTAAAATTCCTGGGGGAGGGCCTGGTAGTTGGGCAGGTTCGCAAAATTTTCAACAGCAAGATTACGCCCTCTACGATCGAGGACAACGACTAAAATATCTCCACTGGGCTGGTACGCGGATGAAAACTGGTAGTCCCTATTGGCAATTGTGGGAACACTATCGCTATCTTCATGAGGGTAAATTTGCCTTCATTCCCAAACTGACTCGCCGTTTATTTCCCTTTGTTTCTGCGCGTACTTAATATTAGGAGTATCCCCATGATTGATGGTATTTACACCTTAGCGAATGATGTTGTCTATGACCAACTAGTTGCTTTGCTCAACAGCATAGAAGCTAATGCTGGTAGAAAAATTCCTGTTTGTGTAATTCCATATAATGACCAGCTAGAGAAAGTAAAGGCAGAAATTGCATCTAGAGATAATGTTACTTTATTTGAAAATTCTGATTCCATAGCCTACTGGGAGGACTTTGGCTCTCGGATTTGGAAAGCTCACCCAAGGGCGTTAAAGCTATGGCGAGAATATGGTTTGCCAGATAATTATCGCATAGAAAGACATCGAAAACTCTGCTGTCTAGATGGCCCATTTGACAAGTATATCTTCTTTGATGGAGATACCTTGTTGATGAAATCACTCGATGATGTTTATCAAAAGTTGGATGAATATGATTGGATTACAAATGACTTTCAATATAGATCCGATTTAAATTATATTTTCAACTGGACAGAAGATAAGCTAGGTGAGATTTTTCCTATAGAAGATATTAGGAATCAAATTTTTTGTTCTGGTTGGTTTGCTTCTAAAAAAGGTGTTTTTGACGATGCTAAGTTAGCAAATTTACGAGCAAACTTAGAAGCAGGTGAAGCTGATGCACTGGCATGGGCAGATTCCGATCAAACAGTTCTCAACTATTTAGTTTTACGTAGTGGAATTTCTTACTACAATTACGCCTATCACGGTAAAGCGACTGGTTGCCATTGGACTTCTAAATTTGATGTTGTAGATAATATTCTTTACGATCAAGGGCAGAAATTGACATACTTACACTATATGAGTGTATCTTCTTCAGCTTTTACGAGGCTTTGTGGGGGTGAAGATGTTGATATTGCTTACCGCGATGTTTTCTTATATTATCGCTATTTAAAATCACCTGAAAAACGTCCTCAAAGCTTTAAGCGCCCAAGCAAGCTAACACTTCTGCAAAAGTCCACTAGTAGCTTTATTCAGCAAAGAATAAACAATATTAAGCTAAAGTATCGCAACTTCAAGCATAGAATTGCTCAATAAAAATTAAAGAGAGTCTTAAACTCTCTTTAATTTTAAATTATTAATTTCCTACCTTTTCTAAGAAAAAGAATCTAAATCTAAAGATTGCATCCCTTCGCGTTCTATAAAAGTCATCATACTTCCCAACTGCAACCAAACTAGCAAACAAGTAAACAGACTAATTGGTAGACCGACTCCTAAAGCCAAGGATGATGGAAAGCCAAATATCTCTAAACCTGAAGACATAAATAGACAAGTACCGCCTGTTATGCCGATAAATGGTATAAGTAATTGTTTCAGTGAGGAACGTGGCTGAGTATTTTCTGCTCGTTCGCTTGGCCAGTTCTGCACAATTACTTTCAAAGTACCAGATAATGCCAAACCAGATGTTAATGCTATCAAAAAGCCAACAAGTAGGAGAAAGTAAGGCGGTTGCTCAGGAAAATAATACATGAAAACTCCTAATTTATATTAAAGATTTTTTACTTTTTATTTGTTGACTGGTTCTCAGCAAAAGACCCAAGTAATGTCGCTTTTGGCAAGATAGCGGCTGCCCCTTCTCTGGATAACTCTGTTAAAATCCCGATCGCTACATTTAATAAACGATCCGGTTTTAAGTCATCTTTAACTAGGTTCCACAGGCGTTGGACATCTTCTGTGTGCAGGCGGTCATCTTCGGTGAGAGCAAGCACCAACTGTCGCCGAAGAAACTTGCCTTCTTCCGACATTAAGTATTGGAACCCCATCTGCGCTGTGGGCAATACATCAAAGTTGTTATCACTACGAGCGATCGCAATCAAATTCTCTAACCGCTGCCACTGAAATTTACCATCTTTGAACAACACATTCAATAATCGTCGCCGTAATTCCGGCGATTCTCCTGTCAGCAACCGCCGCGCTATATAGGGATAACCCACTTCAACAATTTTGAAATCGGGGTTGAGGCTAAGGGCAATACCTTCTTGGGTAACTAGAGAACGAATAATCAAAGCAAACTTTGCCGGAACTCGGAAAGGATATTCATACATCAGTTCCGAAAATTCATCGGTAATAGTTTTGAAGTTAAAATCCTTGACATTTTTACCAATAGCGTTTCCTAGCACTGCTTCTAATGCTGGCACTATCGGGCAAATATTCGTATCTGGAGTCAGAAACCCTAATTTTACAAAGTCTTCGGCTAAGTCGGTATAGTCTTTATTCACCAAATGCACTAGCGCATCTACCAGTGTTTCTTTGGTGCTTTCTTCCAACTGATCCATCATACCGAAGTCAATATAAGCCATACGACCATCTGGTACAGCAAACAAATTGCCGGGATGAGGGTCAGCATGGAAGAAGCCATATTCTAAAAGCTGTTGCAATCCCGATGTTACACCAATTTGGATGATTGCTTCTGGGTCTACACCTGCTTCGCGGATGCGTTGAGTATCCGTCAGCTTGAAACCGTCAATCCACTCCAGGGTTAAAACGTGGGTATTGGTATAACGCCAATAAATGCCTGGAACTTTTACTTGTGGGTCATTGTGGAAGTTGCTAGCAAATTTCTCGGCGTTGCGGCCTTCATTAATATAGTCAATTTCCTCAAATAACTTCGTGCCAAACTCGTCCACAATTAAAGTGAGGTCGTGACCGAGATTTAAAGGCAACCAAGGAGCTAGCCAACCTGCTGCCCAACGCATTAGATATAGGTCGCGTGTAATTACCGGGTGTAAGTTGGGGCGTTGCACCTTCACGGCGACTTCTTCGCCGCTAATCAAACGACCCCGGTACACTTGACCCAAGCTAGCAGCTGCGACTGGGTGAGGTGACAGTTCGCTAAAACTTTCGTGAATTGGACGGCCTAGTTCACTTTCGATAATCTGGTAAGCGATCGCATTATCGAAAGGTGGTAACTGGTCTTGTAACTTTATCAGTTCTTCTAAGAAATCTTTGCGTATCAGGTCGGGCCTGGTGGAGAGGGCTTGACCAACTTTAATAAAAGTCGGGCCGAGGCGGGTGAGCAGTTCTCGCAACTGGATAGCTCGTTTACCCTTGTTTTGCTCAACTTTATCTTGCCACTCGTCCCACTTCAGACTGAATATAAATCCTGCAAAGGAGGAGATAATTCTCAGCACTCGTCCCCAGGCTAGCCAAGGACGGTAACTATAGTAGCGAGCGATCGCATCTGGATTATAGAGTTTTAGTTGAGCAGGTTGATACTGACCCACGCCTTTTTTTGCCTCTTCAACTGAAAAATTTACAATGATTGTTTTTCTCCTAACCCACAAGTTAGTTGCAAGTTCAGGATGGCGGTAGTTTTTTATCTAAAACAACTAGAACTCTACCCTTTGGGATAGCGTTCGAGGCGATTTTAGCATCTGTTACTGCCTAGATTTGTTTATCTTTTTCTTAATTATACTTTATAAAACTACAACTACTTATCCAACTTTTAGATGATTTTATCTTTTCTTAACTTTAATTTATATAAATATAAATATGTATCTATATATGCAAATTGAAACTCAGTAACTGCTTACAACATAAAGATCCCCGACTTATGTTAGAAGTCGGGGATCTTGGTACTATGTTTATTTATACCTGTGATTTAAGTGGAAAATAAAATATTTTATGTGTCCACAATAAAATTACAGTATCAACTAAAACCTTGGTAATTGTTAATAGCTTTGCCACAATTACCAATTACCGACTTTTAATTATCATGTAATGCTATTTAGATTTAGCCTCCAAGTTTTCTAAACGGCTTCTCAATTCCTGATTTTGTTGTTTGAGTTGGTCGAAATCTTCACGCAGTTGACGTAGGGTTTTTTCTGAACCAATGTTCTTTTGCACCTTGGAAATTTCTTCTTCAGCAGAGCGACGTACACGCCCATCAGCTGTTTGTTCAGCTAGCGATCGCAAAATTCCCACTGCTTTAGGTGTTTCCATTTGTCCTAATGCTGCTGCTACCGAGACTTGCGTTAAAAAGAAGCTTTCTTTGGCTAGTTCTGTTAATTTTTCTAAAATCCGTTCCAAATTAACCGGACTTTGACCTACAGAAATCTTTCCTAAAGCGCGAATTGTGGCTAAACGTAGGGGTTGTGGCACACCGAGTTTGGTGTATTCTAGCAGCAGATTTAAAGCTGCTTCTGAGGTTTTGAATTCAGCTAAACCGGCGATCGCACCACTCCGCACAACTTCATTCCAACCCGCCTTTTCTTCTAAAACGGATTTCAGCAGCTTTAATACCTTGTCTTCCTTGGGTTTTTCTTCCAAGTTTGATGAGGCGATCGCCCCGATTACACGAGAAGCTGCTGCTTCCACGTAGTAGCTGGGATCGCCTTTTTGCACTAACCCTCTGACAACTTTATAGCTTTCAGCAGTTTTGAATTGAGTCAGTGCTTCCACTACAGCTCGTCGCACATAAGCATTTTTATCTTTTAACCCAGGAACTAAGCCATCAAAGGCTTGATCTAAATTGATTTGGGCTAGTTGTTTCGCCACTTCCACACGCACACCCCACAACGGGTCATTTTTTAGCGATGCAGACAGTGCAATGATTGCTTCTAACCCACCTTTTTTCGCCAAAGCTGCTGCTGCATAACTACGCGAAATCGGGTCGGGATCGAATTCTAACTGTGCTTTTAACTCCGCAATTGGATATTCTAAAGTTACTGTTTTTAGGTAATTATTTCCAACATCAAAGCTAATAAATTGGGGCTTATTTTCTAGGGGAAAGTAGAAGCTTTGTTCGCGTTCATTCACGCGGACGGTGAAAGTTTTGAGTGCTGAGAATGAAGTGCTGAGTTTTCCGTTACTTCTCACTTCTTCTTGTTGCGTATAGCCAAAACCAATAGGTATTTTTAAATCAAACAAATCCTTAGTGCCATTTTTACCTTCATCAGCTTGGGTTTGAGTGACTGTAATTTTTGCTAAATTAGCATCTCCATCCCAAGAGCAAGCTACTTTAAAATCGGGATGACCACCACGATAAACGTATTGGTCAAACAGGAACAAAAGATTGCGTCCGGTTGCCTTTTCAATCGCCCTGAGTAAGTCTACTGTTTCTACAGTTTTGTGGGCATTATCTCGGACAAATGTTTGAATTGCCTGCCAAAACAACTCATCTCCCAATTGGGCCCGAATCATGTGATAGACACAAGATCCTTTTTCGTAGATGTGGCGATCGTAAAGTTCAATAGCTTCTCGGTAAACGTGCGTTACCATTGGACGGCGATAACGACTGCTATCTTCACTTAAGTAACGACGAGCTTCCAATAAACGATAGTAAGCTGCTTCTTCTAGACTATATTCCTGTTCTGTCCACATCACCTCAGAGTAAGAAGCCATCCCTTCTTTAATCCAAGCATGAGACCAATGCTTAATCACCACCAAATCACCAAACCACTGGTGCGCGAGTTCGTGGACAACTAAACTTTCAGTGTTGCGGTTATCTAAGGCAGCGCGTTCATCCAGCAAACATCTGTCTGTTAACAGTGTTGTGGAGGTGTTTTCCATGCCGCCAAAGATGAAGTCATCGACGCAAACTTGGGCGTATTTCGGAAAAGGGTATGGATAACCATACTTTTGGCTCAAAAATTCGATCATTCTGGGAGTTTTGTCCATGCTGCGTTTAGCATCTTCCTCCCGTCCCTTTTCTACATAGTAGGTGACAGCTTTACCGTTCCACTCATCTCGAATTTCAGCAAAATCACCTACTGCTAAAGTCATCAAGTAGGTAGGATGAACTTGTTGCTGTAACCAATGATAGACTTTGTAATCACCATCTTCTGTGGTGTCAATTAATTCGCCATTGGAAATTGCTACAAGAGGGTTAGGAACGCGGACGCGAATTTCCGAAGTAGATAGTTGTCCTGGATAGTCAAAGCAGGGGAACCAAAAGCGAGAGTCTTCGTCTTCGCCTTGAGTCCAAACTTGAGTAGGCTTGTTTGGGTAGTGCTTATCTGGTTGAATAAAATAAATACCGCGTTGCGGTTTTGCCACTGAGTAGGCGATCGCAATCAGCAAGCGTTTACCAATCTGGGTTGCCTGAGAAAGTTGGATGGAAAGCTGTTCGCCGTCATAGTCAAAATTTTGTGGCACTTCGTCCACCTGCACAGACTCGATATTTAGGTTGACAGCATCCAAAGTCAAACGATCAATACCATTACGGATTGGCAAGAGGCGAATGCTACAACTGCCCTGATAGCTTTGCTTGGGAATATCCAAGCTGAGATCGAGAAAAATATGCTCTACCTGTCCGGGGCGATCGGGGTTGTAGTGTGGTCTTGCTCCCGGTAACTCAAAAGGTTTGTGTCCGTTATTATCTGTATCAAAATAAGACTGCGACATTGATGCTTACTGACCTTGTAATCCTGAAAAGTCTGGCTTGGTTGGATGTAGTTAAGTAAAATAGCGGTGTTTGATGTATTTACCAAATCAACAGGGCATTATGGAGGTGAGAACTCTCCTTTGGGATTGGGGGATTGAAATTAATCTCATCCGAACTTCCGAAGATCGGCTACCGATCCTGGGATTTTTTCCATATACCTGCTGCATTTACTTTTGCTGATGTTCTGCACTTTTTTGGCATTGAGTCAAGAGTCTCTTGCACCTCGATAGATTCTCATTAAGTACAAATACTCCTAATTATTTTTATAACTTTAGGATAGCTTGCTCCTGAACACGCTATTTTGTTTAAAATGAACAGCATATCATTTGCAGATTCGCTCCTCATCTGGTTGAAGTATTTTTGAGAGTAATTTTAGACCGCTAATTTGTAGGATTACTAATTTTATCAGTAAATACCAACTGGAGTTGAAACTAAATGTAGGATACCAGTTGGGTGAGAGTACAATAACAAATTTCTGTCTCCGTAAAAACTCCCATACTGGCGAGTGCCTGTAAAAGTCGCTCCGAGGTAATGCTTGTAGATTGACGTTGCACTTGTCAAATCCTCTTCACTTCTTTAACAAATCGGCGTAGGCGTAGAGACGCTGCGCGTAGCTTGCTTGCACGAAGTGGTACGGCTGCGCTCAGTGACCGTCGTAGACATCGCTAGCTTGTTTGCTGCATAGATGGACTGCGAGATCCAAGTGCTATAGCAATCTAAAATCATTCGTAAACAATGAGATTCTCAACTTCATAAGAGTTGTCGGGAATCTTACCCTTGCAATTTTTACAAATCAGATAGGATTGCTATGTATTTAATTTGCAAAAACCCATTTGTAGTAAACAATCACTTTTAAGTTGGATGTTTGCTGATTGAGACATGAGATTTAAGTGAGAATCTTTATGATTAATATCCAATTAATAATGGATGTCAAAAGCAATAATTTTCTGCAAGTAGGAGGTAGATGTGCAGCTTGTCAATGAGCGTGCTGCTGAATCCTTTTGTCATGGGTTAGTCTAGCGATGGATTAGCGGAAATTATTATAAATCCGAAAACTCTACAGTGACACTTGTATAAATCTCGGTGACAATCTGAGCAAAAGAGGATAACAAAATGCCTGAAAGTAAATCAAAATTTCTCATTCCTGCCGTTGGTGCTGCCGTCGTTGTCGCAGGAAGTATAGCGGCTTACACGTACTTTAAAGGCTCACCAGGAGGTAGTTCAGACGCTCTAGGCAATGCTAAAGTAGTGCCTTCAACAGCACTGATGGCAACTTATATTACTAATGACTCTGAAGCCTGGGCAAAATTAAAGCAGTTTGGCACTCCAGAAGCACAAAAGTTAGTAGCAAAAGGTCTGGAAGATTTTAATAAGCAAATGTTCAGTGACAGTAACATTTCTTATGAAAAAGACATAAAGCCTTGGGCTGGTGGTGTGATGATTGCTGTATTGCCACCAAACCCTGTAAAACCAGCACAGTTAAACGTACCCTCTGGGGCATCTAATGTACCAACAAATTTACAGCAGGAATCAAATATCCTGATAGTGGTGGGAATCAAGGACAAACTCAGCGCCTTGAATTTTGCTAACAAATTGAAGTCACAAAAAGGAGTAAAATTACAGGAATCTGACTATCAAGGTCAAAAAATTGTCGAAACTACACAAAATGGCAAGCCGACGTATAGCGTAGTTTTAAATGATAGTCAGTTGGTATTAGCCCCTGAAAAGCAAGCTGTAGAAAAAGCAATTGACACCTTTAAGGGACAGTCTTCTTTTGCCAGCAAAGAAGGTGCTAGTAGCATTCTTAAAGGAGTGGATGTTAAAAACAGCCTCGCCCAAATTTACGTACCAGACTATGCCGGGATGATACAGCAATTAACCGCTGGAAATCCGCAGGCAAAGCAGTTACCACCACAAACCCTGACGCAACTGAAGCAGATAAAATCTGTGGTAGCAGGTGTTGGTGTTGATGATGCGGGAGTGAGGGTAAAAGCGATCGCTAATTTAGATCCGCAATTAAATAAATTTCAGTATCAATCAAGTCCTGGGAATATAGTCGGGCAATTTCCTGCTGATACCTTTGCTCTGATTAGCGGAAATGGCATCAGCCGTGGTTGGGAAGTGCTGGTAGAGCAGTCAAAAGATTATCCAGAAATGAAGCAAGCTCTGGAACAAGCGCGAGGACAACTGAAATTCGCCAATCTAGACTTAGATAAAGATATTTTTGGCTGGATGAATGGAGAATTCGCCTTTGGTGCGATTCCATCAAATCAAGGAGTATTAGCGAGTGTTGGTTTTGGAGGTGCTTTAGTATTTGATACTAGCGATCGCAAAACTGCCGAAGCCACCTTGACAAAATTGGATACCCTTGCCAAAACCCAAAAAATCAACGTCGCCAACAGAAATATCGGTGGTAAAGACGTAACTGAATGGCAAATTCCCCAACAAGGAGCTTTATTGGCACATGGTTGGCTAGATCGAGATACTGTATTTGTAGCTATTGGTGGCCCCATTGCTGACGCAGTTAGCGATCGCAAAAATCCATCTCTCGACACTAGCGACGCTTTCAAAGCCGTGACTGGTTCTTTGCAAAAGCCCAACGGCGGCTATTTCTACCTCGATATGGATAAAACTAAAACTGTGCCCCTGATCAATAGTTTTGTATCATCTAACGCCGATACCATCACCATTTTGAATTCCATTCGCGGTGTTGGTTTTACCGCTATTAGCCCTGATAAATCCACCAGTGAATTAGAGATGTTGTTAGCTCTTAAGCCTAGTACAAAGTAGGGCATTGGGCATGGAGTATGGGGTATGGGGATTGAATATTTCTCCCTCACTTCCTCATCTCCCACCCTACGGGAAGTTAAACCTACATCTCCCTCAGCCTTTTTATTCTCTACGAGACGCTGCGCGTAGCTTGCTTCCCTGTAAAGGTAAAATTTTTAATTTTTAATTTTTAATTGATTTATCCTTCATCTCCCCTCCCTACTCACAAAACTTGATTATTCCGAGATTCCAAGTTTTGGTTCAGCCTATCTAAGGCGCCAGTCAATCTTTCTTGGGCTACAAGGTTAGGATCTGGCAAGGGTTCATCGGCTACTTCTTCTTGTCTCTTAAATTTTTGTAAGGCTCGAATTGCGACAAATAAAACTAAGGCAATGATTACAAAGTCAACTATTGCGCCAAGAAAGTGACCAATCTTGATTCCCGGGCCAATGGCGATTGTTCTCCAGTCTTTGCCAGCAAAACTAACCAAGGGATTAATCAATGGCATGATTACATCTTCAACAAAGGAAGTGATAATCTTGCCAAAAGCACCACCAACGATCACAGCGATCGCCAAGTCAACTACATTGCCTTTAAGGGCAAATTCTTGAAAATCTTTTAAAAAGCCACTTGCTCTTCTTCTTGCTCTGGCCATATTTGACTCCAATAAGCTGAACTTACTGTACTTTTGTTTATAAATGACACTCAGTTTTTTGCCATTCTTGTTGAGACAAATATTGCTAAGTATGAAAATTTTACCAGTCTTCAATAAAATTCTCTGATAAATATAAAATGTAACCCAGCATCATTCAAATCTTCTCAGAACTTTGCTACTCTGCAAATGTCAACCTTCTATAATATTTGTTGCATGGGGCAAGCCAAAGGAGGCGGACTGCCGTTATACAATTCAATTCATTTCTAGACTGCCGTCCAGCAACTATGTCATAAGTAGAAAAGGCTGTTAAATGCAAACTGATTTATGACTGCTGCTGTAAACACTAATCCTGGTTTAGCTTCCCGCTTGGTAAATGGCATACTGGCAATTCAGCCTTTAGCTAACCTAGCCAAGCATCAAGCTAGACAAATGATGATTAAACGTGCCGAGAGAATTGGTGTGCCTTGGACGCAAGAAGTCGAAACACTACAAGCGCGTGATTGGAAGGACGATCTCGCTCAAGTACAAAATCCTCAGCTTTCCTACCCCGATTACTACGTCACCTCATTCCATGCTTACGAAACCGGAAATCTCAGTTGGCAAGCCGCTTTTGAGGTAGAACCTGCTGCTTACGCTGTCCACGCTAAGATTTGGCAGGGCGCTGAAGAAGCGAAAGGCGATCCGATGCTGCGCCAAAGTTACCACAATATCCTGAAGAGTCAAATTCCTAATGAGCCGCAAGACATCTTGGATGTAGGATGTAGTGTGGGCTTGAGTAGTTTTACCCTACAAGAAATTTATCCTCATACCAAAATTACAGGCTTAGACTTATCTCCCTACTTTTTAGCCGTTGCCAATTACCGCGCTGGGCAACGTCAAGCTAAAATTAACTGGCTTCATGCCCAAGCTGAATCTACCGGGCTACCTGATGCCTCGTTTGATTTAGTTTCCATTTTCCTGATGTGCCACGAATTACCCCAATCAGCAACCCGACAGATTTTAGCTGAAATGCGGCGCGTGTTGCGTCCGGGTGGCTACTTGGCCATCATGGATATGAATCCCAAATCTGAAGTTTACAAGAAAATGCCAGCCTACATTTTGACTTTGCTCAAAAGTACTGAACCGTATTTAGATGAATATTTTGCTTTGGACATCGAGCAAGCTATTGTTGAAGCGGGTTTCCAGACTCCCACTATCACCAACAATACCCACCGTCACCGTACAGTAATTGCTCAGGTGAGTGGTTGATTTATCTCTACTGTTGTGGGCAGCAATACCACCCTTACTGTTGCTAGGCTACTATTACTGTCGGATACCATTTGCCCCACCTCTGTTAAAGTTACTGATGTTCTTTATCATTGGGGCAATATCTGGTTTTTTAGCCCTTAGACTGGAATGGGATTTTGAAAATGTAGCGAACTCTTTTGTAGGCTGCCATCAGATTAAGCGATGTCTGGCGACAAGCCGCTTCGCGTCTACGCTTCTTGGTACAGCCTTGCGGCAGCTTGTGGAAATAGGCCCAATTGAAGAAGGCTGCAAGTTGGCTGCGGTTATTATCCCAACTTACTATCTGCAACGCAAGTATCGATTACTTCACTCTACGGTTTTCCTCTTCGCGATCGCTGTTTCCCTTGGATTCACTGCTGAAGAGAACTGGATTTACTTTTTCCACGGTACAGCATCAGTTTTTGAACGTACTATCGGCACGCCAGTCCATGCGATGTTCTCTGCACCTTGGGGATATGCATTAGGAATCTATATTTCTTCTAAAAATCGCTTAAATCGAGACAAAAAGTTTATTTTTAGGGCTTGGCTAAATTCTGTAATCTGTCATGCCCTAGTGAATGTCCTATCTAGTGCTTGGGGTTACTCATTACCCCTACGTTTCCTGAGTTATGGTTTATTTCCGTTTCTGTTGTGGATGTTTTGGCGGCTGGAACAATTACTGCGAAAAGTGCAAGGTAAACCTGTAATTACCCTAATTTCAGATCGTACAATCCAGCGCCGTTACTGGCAGAGGAGTTTAGTGCTGTTTGCCCTTGTGCTGGGTGGAAATGCTATTTTTGGGCTGTTTCTCTTAGTCAGGACTGTTAGTCCTTTGAGTCCGTCAAAGCTTTTTGACACTTATATATTGTGGTTTATATTTAGTCGTTTTTTACTAAATCTCTTTTTTGGAGTTTTAGCGTGGGGCATTTATCGCTATTTGCGACATTCCGCCCGTCGTCGGTATTTTTAAAATATGATTTAGGAAAAGGCTAGGGGGTTTCTATATAAACAACTCCAGTGCGTTGGACGACTGCTGACCTAGAGCTATTTGCTGGCGATTCTCGTTCCGAGACACTTCGTGAACGCAGAAATCGCTATGAGATTATTGATGGAGAACTATTTGTGACTAAAGCGCCTAACTGGGATCATCAGACGAGCTGCGTCAATATTGCTACAGTTCTAAAGATTTGGTCTGATGAAACTGGTCTAGGTAAAGCTGCGTAGGCGTAGCCCGTCGTAGACATCGCACCTGGAATTATTTTTTCAGATTCTGACAATGCGATCCCTGATGTGGTATAGGCAAGTCATGAACGGTTAAAACACTTGTTAGATGAGGCTGGACATCTCACGGCGCACCAGAGTTAGTAATAGAAGTTTTATCACCCGCCGAAAAAAACGAAAAACGCGACAAGGAAACAAAGCTAAAGCTGTACTCGGTGCAAGGGGTTCAAGAATATTGGATTTGCGATTCTGTACAAAAGAAAGTTGAGATTTATCGACGCGAACAGGCTGCATTAAAGTTAGCAGCTACTTTATTCAATCAAGATGAACTGACAAGTCCTTTGCTACCTGGTTTTAATTGCTTAGTAAGTAAACTTTTTTAGCTGGGCATGGGCATGGGGACGATCTAAATTCCCTATGTCCTATGCCTAATTTGCAATTAGCTAAACTTGTGCTAGTACTGGCTGATTCGCGGATGCGTTGACTGAATCCGATTCTGATTCCGTACAGTAGATTTCGCAGGAGTTATTAGGACTTTCAATCAGTTTTACCTTGTAAAGTTTAGCTCCCAATTCCTCAATAGGCGATCGCAGTAAATTACTAATGTAAAGTGCGATATTTTCAGCAGTGGGCACAACTTCGGCAAAGTAGGGAATATCTTTGTTTAAAAATGTGTGATCGAATGGCTCTAACACATAATCTTCTACCACTTGATTCAGGGCACCTAAATCAATAATCATGCCAGTACGCGGGTCAATTTTTCCTTTGACAGTGACTTCTAGATGGTAGTTGTGTCCGTGACCGTTGGGACGAGCGCACTTACCATAAACAAGCGTGTTTTCTTCGTTACTGAGTTTAGGATGAGCTAGCCGATGGGCGGCGCTAAAGTGAGTACTGATGTTGAGGTAGGCTTCCATTGCGTTTCCCATATAATCTGCCCAAAGTTCAGGATGTTCAAATAACTGCACGCGGACTAGAGGCAAATGAGGTGCTAGCCGCTGCCAGATAATCCGTGCAATATTCTCAGTGGTAGGCAGAGTTTGTTGAAATTCTGCCCACACATCATTGAGATAAGAGAAGTCCAATTGACTGGTAACTTCCCGTTTAATTACCTGTTTCACATCAGACAAGTTCAGCACCATACCATATTCATCCAATTCCCCGGCTAGGGAGATAAATAAGACATAGTTATGCCCGTGTCCTGGAAATCTAGAACCAGCACCAAATTTCTCAATATTCTCGGCTTCACTCAGTTCTGGCAACCAATAACGATGACTTGCTGCAAACTGGGCGCGGCGATTAACAATGCATTGCATGAGTACACTATGAGCAGAATTTAAAATTTCTTAATCTTTTTCTGCTTCCAGCATAAACTAATTTCTTTGTCAGTGGTTATGGGAATCAATACTTCGGACAATTTAGAACGATACCGAAAGCCTTACAGGGTATTCTCTGGCAAAAACGACGCATTTTTTCAAAGTTAGCTTAGAGGATGTTTTAAAAGTATTGGGCGAATAGAATGAGACTGTTGGCGAATTAAAAGAGGGTGAAACCAAACATCCCATAAAAATGGCAAAGGAATTATGATGAAGCAGAAGTAAAAA